>NZ_JARGDQ010000001.1 GCF_029210385.1 Desulfurivibrio dismutans
AAGGGCAAAGACCAGCATCGGCACGATCACCAGCCCGCCGCCGATCCCCAGCAGCCCAGCCAGCACCCCGGCCACCGCGCCGAGGGCCAGATAAAGCGGTAAAACCGCTAGCATAAGCAAAACTCTCGGGTTAAGGTTGGATCAAAAAACCCGGATCAACATGGTCGATCCGGGTGGCACTGTCAAGCTCTCAAAATTGCTAACTTATCGCTTAAAAGACGTCGGTCGCAACTTGTTTTAAGGAGAAACCATGAGATTACAAGTTTTTAAATTCAGCCATCGACATCCTTGCCGTGGGTTTGCCCTGCCCCAACTGGTGATTGTCCTGTTCGTTGGGGCCCTGCTGGCGGCTGTGTTTTTCAGTCGGACAGGAGGGGGCGGCCCCGAACACAATGCCCAGGTCGCCGATCTGAAAACCCATTTGCGATACGCCCAGGCGCGGGCCATGGAGGCGCAGGGGCCGGAAGATCCCCGTTTCTGGGGCATCCGGCGCAACGGGGGCAGCTATCAAATGGTTGTCATCGAGGCCGACGGCGAGCAGACCCACCGTATTCTTCCCGGCGAGGAAGATATCACCGTGGTGGCCGAACGGCTGAATTTTGTCGATTCCTTCCAGGCCGTCTATTTCGATCGCCAGGGCCGGCCCTACGTCGGCGACCCACCGGCTCGACCCGGCACCCATGTCGATGTGACCGTCGGTTATCGGGCGGTCAAAGTAATCCGCAACACCGGAATCATTCCCTGAACAGTTTGACTCACCGCTTGGCCGGGCTGGTGCAGTCGCTGAAGATGGCCTCGGCGTTCTTGGCGGCGCAGAACTCGCCGCACATGGTGCAGGTCTTCTGGTCCCCGGGGCTGCGGCTGTCCCGGATCTGGCGGGCTTGCGGGCCGAACAGACCCAGCTCAAACTGCTGATCCCACTGCATGTCCCGCCTGGCCCGGCTCATGTTCCGGTCCCGGTCCTTGGCCCGGTTGCCCAGCTTGACGATGTCGCCCATGTGGACTGCCAGCTTGGCCACCCGCACGCCCTCGCGAACATCGGCCTCGTTGGGCAGGGCCAGGTGCTCGGCCGGGGTGATGTAGCAGATCAGGTCGGCGCCGTAGCGGGAGGAGGAAGCGGCGCCGACGGCAGCGGTGACGTGGTCGTAACCGGCCCCGATATCGCAGGGCAGCGGCCCCAGCACGTAGTAGGGGGCATCACCGGACATCCGCTTCTGCAACTGGATGTTGCCCTCGATTTCATCCAGGGGCACGTGGCCCGGCCCTTCCACCATCATCTGGCAGCCCATCTCCCGGCCCAGTTCGGCCAGCTCACAGTTGATCACCAGTTCCGCCACCTGGGCTCGGTCCGAGGAGTCGTGGATGGCCCCGGCCCGGATGCCGTTGCCCAGGCTCAGGACCACGTCATGGCGGCGCAAAATCTCCGCCACCCGGTCGAACTGGGTGTACAGGGGGTTGTCGCGGTTGTTGGCCAGCATCCAGGCGATCATCTGGGTGCCGCCCTTGGAGACCAGGCCGCCGTAGCGGTAGCCCTGTTTGCGCAGCCGCTCGATGGTATAGAGGTTGATGCCGCAGTGGATGGCCATGAAGCTGATGCCGTCGGCGCACTGCTGTTCGATCAGGTCGAACAACAGCTCTTCATCCAGCTTGTTGGGGTTGCCGTAGCGGCGGGAGGCCTCGCAGAAGGCCTGGTAGAGGGGGACGTTGCCCACCGGCAGGGCGGTGGCGGCCAGCACCCGGCGCCGGACTTCGTCAAGATTGCCGCCCACCGACAGCTCCATCAGGGTGTCGGCCCCTTCCTCTTCGGCGGCCTTGGCCTTGGTCTCCTCGGCGGCGAAATCGATGATGTCGCTGGAGGTGCCGATGCTGGCGTTGACCTTGGTCCTCAGGCCTCGGCCGATGCCCACCGCCCGCTGCTGCCGCCCGTGGTTGCAGGGAATGACGATGGTGCCCCGGGCGACGCCCTCTTGCACCATTTCCACGGCCACCCCTTCGGCGGCGGCCACTTGGGCCATTTCGTCGCTAATTTCTCCTGCCCTTGCCCGTTCAATCTGAGTTGCCATGACCTTGTTCTCCTTGTTCAAGGTTGTGGCGGGGGCAAAAACAAAAAAAGCCCCCAGCCATGCTAAAATGGCTGGAGACTTTTCCATCATCTCCAGAAAGGTCCCGTCACGCGCGGGAACCGGTTTCCGACCAAGGGGCAGGCCTTCTGGCTCACGGATCAACGCTTTCCCGAGCCTTCCCGTTCAGCGGAACAGTGGCTTTATTCGAGATCGCTAACCGTTTACAGCGGCGGGACCGCCCGGGATTTTCACCCGGTTTCCTATTCTCCCCCGGCAATGGCCGGAGGCACCCCTTGGTTGACTGCTTTTTGCAAACCTGGCAAAGTTAGCCGGAACCCGAGTTTCTTGCAAGCTTCTTGTCGACCTCGGCCAGGGCAACGTCAAAGTCGGCCGCCACCCCCGGGCCACAGCAATGACTTTGACGGGTCCCTGCGATTGTGGCAGGCGGGCCGGTGTGGCCGGCAACGTTGGTGGTTGCAAGCAAAAGCTTGCCGGAAAAGGTGAAAAATATGCGCATTAACAGAACACTGACCATACCGGAAACGGAACTGGAATTTACCGCCATCCGGGCCGGCGGGCCGGGCGGGCAGCACGTCAACAAGGTCGCTAGCGCCATCCAGCTCTTTTTTGATATCCGGGCCTCCTCCCTGCCGGAGCTTTACAAGGAGCGGCTGCTGGCCCTCAGCGACCGGCGGATCACCGCCGACGGGGTGGTGGTGATCAAGGCGGCGCGCCATCGCAGCCAGGAGAAGAACAAGGAGGAGGCCCGCCAGCGTTTGCGCGAACTGATCGCGGCGGTAACCAGGGAGCCTAAGAAACGCAAACCCACCCGCCCCACCAAGGCCGCCAGGAAAAAACGGATGGACGCCAAAACCCGCACTTCCAGGATCAAGGGGCTGCGCAAGCAGGTTGGCTCCGGTGATTGAATGTTTTTGTCAGGTAGTTTAATGTTTTCCTCGGGCAATGTTACATTGAAGTACCATTTGTGATTACGTCTAAAATTAATGGTTGCTTTGATCTCGCGGCTGTGTCAACTTTATGTTAAGGTAAGTTTTGTTGTAGTTTTCTGTTCTTGGCAAAGTTTACAATCAAGCCTGGTGCGTCTATGGCCACGGCCATGTAATGACGGTCAAAGTGGTTTTCGGCTTATCGGCTTTATTTTCTACTTGAGTGACAGATGCAGACCCCGGTTAATTCCATAGACACTGAGCTTCCCGCAGACACTGAGCTTCCCGCCGAGCAACTGCTGGATATGATCCAGACCGGTTTATTGCTCTGCCATGATAATGGCCGGCTTTTTTTTGCCAATCAGTGGGCCAGGGAAATGCTGGATCGTGCCGGGGTGGAGCTGGCGGAGAAAGTCTGCCAAAGCCTGTTCGCTAAAGACGATGTTACTTGCGCCACCTGCCCTGCGGCCGGTGCTGCCGCCGGCGCTCGTCAAGGTCGCCAGGCGCTTACCATTAACGGGAAAAACGGTGGTATGCATCTTAAAATCTACTGCCGGTCGTGGCAGGGATATCAGTTGCTGACCATCCATGATGTGACGGAAGAGATCAGTCTGCTCAGGCGCTCTGAGTTACATAAAAAAGAGCTGCTGGCCAAAAATGTGCTGCTTGAGCGCAGCCGCCGTCGCAATGCGGCCGAGCAGGATTTTCTGGCTCAATTGATGAACAACCTGCCCGATGCCCTGGTGGCGGTGGATGAAGCCTTTCGTGTCGAGCGGAAAAACAGTGAGGCGGAAAAGATGTTGGCCGTCGATAACTCCCAGTGTTTCGCTTTGTTGGGGCGCGCCGCGCCATGTCCGGATTGCCCGGCCCGGCACGGCTTCGCCTGGGCCGCCGGGCAGAAAAAAAGTCACGAGATCGACGGGCGGATTGTTACCGAGATCTTTTCTGCCGGGCCCAACGGCCGGGGCGGGTTGCTGCTCTTTCGCGACAACACCCGGCAGGTGAAACTGATCAGTCAGATCCGCGAACATCGCGAGGAAATTGCCAACAAGAATCAATTACTTTCGCTGCTGGTGGATTTCGGCACCTATCTGCAACAGGAAAATGACGGCCTGGAAGTGGCGGTCTATTTCCTGCATTCCATTTTGCCGGTGCTGCACCGGGGGGCGGCGGCCGTACTGGTGCATAGTACCCGGCCGGGGGTGCTCTGGCTGAGCCAGCAGCGGGGAATAGAAGCGGCCGATTTCGAGCGGATCAGGAAGGCCTGTCTTACCAGGGAGTTTTCTCAGGATCTATCGGCTGGGCTGGTCCCATCCCCGGTGCTTCCCTGGTCCGCAGGAACCCAGTTGCCGTTGGTGGGGTCCACGGGCCGGCGGATCGGTCTGGTGATCATGGAAGGGGTGCTGGCCGAGGAGCAAAAAGATAAGCTCAAACTGGTTCTTGAGCCCCTGGGCGCTTATTTCCAGAACCAGATCCTGTTGCGGCAACTGGAAGATGAAGCCAATACCGACGGGCTTACCGGGCTGTTTAACCGCAGCTATCTTAATAAGGCCCTGGTAGAGGAACAGGACAAGTTCAACGAGTACGGCACCCCTTACTCATTGGTCCTGGCCGATGTTAACAAGCTTAAAAAACTAAACGATGAATACGGCCATGAGGCCGGCGACCGGTTGATCGTTACCGTTGCGCAGGAACTAAAGAAAAGCCTGCGGCCCACCGATATCGTGGCCAGAACCGGGGGGGACGAATTTGTGCTGTTGATGTCCAACTGCCCGGAGGTTGATGCCGGCCATTTTGTCCAGCGCCTGAAAAATCAGGTTTTCCGCCACCAGCAGCTGGATTTGGACAACGGCGAAAAATTTCCCATTACCCTCAGCCTTGGGTGGGCCGGTATTGACGCTGATGTCGGTGAGGCAAACAGCGCGACCCTGCTCAAAGAGGCGGATAAAAGGATGTATGCTGATAAGCAGCAGTTTTACCGGGAGCAGTCACGTTATCGCTAACGGTTGAGAGTAAACGAGGCAACTGCCGGATTTTGGCTGCCTATATTTTCAAGGGATGAGTGACTAAATGGCAAACGACCACAATCCGCAAATGGAAGAACAGCTCAAGGCCCTGGTGGACATTACCGATGCCCTGCTCCGGGGTGATTTTAAGGAAACTCCGCCGGAAATTGACGCCGAGGGGCTGCTTTCGGTGCTGGCCAGACAGATCAACACCATGCTGCTCAACATGCGGACCATGCAGACGCCGCTGGCCAATGCCGGAGAGCAGGCGCCTTTTCTGGTCGGTAATGCCCGGGATGTGGTGGAGTTGATGGAACAGGCCACCGGGGAGGTGCTGGACAAGGCCGACAGGGTGATTGTTCAGGCCGAGCTGCTGGAGCAGCGGCTTGGTGGCACAGGCCAGCAGGAACAAGCCGACAATGTGGCGTTAGTGGCTGAAATTAAGGCGGCGGTTTATGATATCATTGCCTCCCAGTCGTACCAGGATGTCGCCCGGCAGCGGATGGAAAAGCAGATCGCCGATCTCAACCAGGTGCGAGACTGGCTCATTGAGGTGCTGGTGGTGTTAAATCTTAAGAAAGACAGTTCGGCGGCCAATATCGAGAAGAAAAAGGAACTGTTGCGCGAGGTGTATAACGACAGCACTCCGTCTTCGCTCAAGCAGGATCTGGTCGACGAACTGTTGAGCGAATACGGTTTTTAGGCCGTCCTGATCCCCGCATTTTACAAGATGACAGCCAGGGCCGCCAGCAGGCGCTGGTTTTCCCGGCGGCTGCGGACGGCGGTGCGCAAGAAATGGGCATTGAGGCCGCGGAAATTGGCGCAGTCGCGCAGTGCGATGCCTTGCCGCAGCAGCCCGGTGAGCAGGGCGGGGGCTTGGGGGGTTTCCAGCAGCAGGTAGTTGGCGGTGGCGGGGTAGACTTTAGCGCCGGTGTGCCGGGCCAGTTCGTTGGCCAGCCAGGGCCGTTCCTCGGCCATGAAGCGGCGGCTGCGGTGGGCGAATTCTTCATCGGTCAGGGCGGCGCCGGCGGCCGCTTCGGCCAGGGTGTTGACGCTCCAAGGTTCCTTGTTGGCCAGGAAAGCGGCGCGCAAGCGGCGCGGCAGCAGCAGAAAGCCCAGCCGCAGGCCGGGCAGGGCGTAGAACTTGGTCAGGGAGCGCAGGATCAGCAGGTGAGTATTGTGGCAATGGCCCAGCAGGGAGACCTCCGGGCAGAAGTCGGCAAAGGCCTCATCCAGCAGCAGGTGGCAGCGGTGGCTTTTGGCGGCGTCGGCAATGGTCGTTACTTCGTCCCGGCTTAAGGCGTGGCCGGTGGGGTTGTTGGGGTTGCAGAGCAGGGCCAGGTCGCAGTCGGCCATGGCGGCAATGAAGGGTGCCGGTTCGATGCGAAACTCCTTTTTCCTGCTCAAGCGCAGCCACTTGATTTCCGCCCCCGCCAGCCGGGCGGCCCGTTCATATTCACCAAACCCTGGGGCGGTCAGCAGCACCCGGCGGGGCTTGAGTACCCGCAGGGCCAGGTAGATCAGCTCGGTGCTGCCGTTGCCGGCCAGCAGCAGCTCGGGGTTGACCCGGTAGGCCTCGGCGATGGCCGCTACCAGTTGCCCGGCCAGGGGGTCGGGGTAATGGCCCAGCCGGTCGATGGTGTCGATGATCGCTTGGCGGGCCGCCGGCGGCATCCCCAGTGGGTTAATGGAGGCGCTGAAGTCCAGCAGTTCCTCTTCCGGGCGTCCGGCTTGGGCGGCCAGTTGGCGCAGGTTGCCGCCGTGGGGGGTGGTGGTTAATTGCATGAAAATACCTCGTGGTGGCACTTGTGGTAAACGTTCAGCGGTACAGTTCTCCGGCGTAAGCCCCGGGTAACCAAAACACCAGAGCCAATAACTTGCTGATGTAACGGGCCGTAACCGAGCAGCCGTGCCGCAGATTGTGGCAAGCAGCCAGGCGCCGCGTACTCCTGTACGTAAGCCTGGCTGCTCGCCACAAGGTGCGGTGCGGCTGTTCGGTTACGAAGCTAGCAGGATTGCCGTCAGCAGGGCCAGCAGGGCGGTGAGGCGGATGATGGCCCGGGCGTCTTGGCCGGCGGCGCGCAGATCATGCCGGTTGTCGCCGATAAAGGGTTTGTCTTTGAGTTGGCCGAAATAACTGGTCGGGCCGCCCAACTGGATACCCAGGGCGCCGGCCAGGGCCGCTTCCGGAATGCCGCTGTTGGGGCTGGCGTGGTTGCGGCCGTCCCGCCGCATGATCCGCCAGGCGGCGGTGGCCCGGCTAGGTCGACCGTAGTCCAGCAGCCAGACGGCCAGGATGATCAGCAGGGCGGTGAGCCGGGCCGGCAGATAGTTGGCTAGATCATCGAGCCGGGCCGAGGCCCGCCCCAGTTCGACGTATTTTTCATTTTTATACCCCACCATGGAATCCAGAGTATTGATCGCCTTGTAGGCCAGGGCCAGGGGCAGCCCGCCCAGGCCCAGGTAGAATAGCGGTGCGACGATACCGTCGGAGGCGTTTTCCGCCAGGGTTTCCAGGGCCGCCCGCCGCACCCCGTCGGCATCCAAGGCGGCGGTGTCCCGGCCGACGATATGGCTGAGCAGTTCCCGGGCCCGTTGCAGATCATCGCAGACCAGAACCTCTCGCACCCGCAGCAGCAACTCCCGCGCCGAGATGGTGGCGGCGGCCAGATAAAGCACCAGCAAAGCCGCCAGCAGCCCCGCCCAGCCCCCGCCGCCGCTTGCCAAACGGGTAAGGGCCAGCCCCGCCGCCCAAGCGCCCAGGGGCACCACCGCCGCCAGCAGCACTCCGGCCAGCCGCAAATTTTTCAGCCGCCGCAGCAAGGCTTCCAGCCGGACAATGACGGCGCCGATCAGCCGCACCGGGTGGGGCAGCCGCGGCGGGTCACCGACCAGAGCGTCGATGAAAAAGGCCAGGGCGACAATCAGGGGGGAAAAGGTAAGCATCACAGCCACTCCCACGAGGCGAGGAACGGCGGGATTTTATCTTGCTCAGGTGTCATGGATTCCCTTTATCCAGCAGGCGGTAAATCTGCTCCATGTCCAGGGCCTGGCGGACGGTGGCGGCCAGGCGGTCGAAGGCCGGTTCCAGGTCGTAGGGGGCCTGGATTTTTGTTAAAGGGGTCAGCCCCCTACGCTGGCGGAGGCGGTCGATGAACCAGCGGCGGAAGTGGTCGGCGTCGAAGATTCCGTGCAGGTAGCTGCCCCAGATCAGGCCGTTGGGGGAGCAGGCGCCTTCCGGGGTGGGGCCGTCCTGCAGGGCCGGGGCGCCCTCCACTTGGCTTTGGCCGTGGTGGATTTCGTAGCCGTGGACCTCCAGGCCCGAGGCCAGGTGGGTGAAACGCCGCTGCACCAGGGTTTTCTCCGGAGCCAAGGTGGTTTCCAGGGGCAGCAGGCCCAGGCCGGTGACCCGGCAGGTGGCGGTCGCCGGCGGTGATGCCGGCTCCCCGTTGTTGGCGGTGGCGGTTGTCGCCTGTGGCGGCGGGGATTGGTGCTGGTCATTGCTACGGCTGGTACTGTTGATATCCGGGTTGCCGGTGACGGTTTCCAGGCCCAGGGGGTCGGCGATGGTCCGGCCCAGCATCTGGAAGCCGCCGCAGATGCCGACGATCTCGCATTTGCCCGCCGTCACGGCTTCGGTGATGGCGACATCCAGGCCGGTGCGGCGCAAAAAGGCCAGGTCGGCGATGACGTTTTTGCTGCCCGGCAGGATGATGACATCCGCTTCACCCAGTTCCTCGGGGCGTCGCACCAGGCCGATGGCCACGTCCGGTTCGGCCAGGAAGGGTTCGAGATCGGTGAAGTTGGAGATATGGGGCAGGTCGATCACCGCCAGGCGCAGGTCGGCGGGGCCGGTGCTTTTACGGGTGTAGAGCCCCTGCTTGAAGCTCACCGAATCTTCCTGGGGCAGGCCCAGATCACTAAGATAGGGCACCACCCCCAGCACCGGCCGCCCGGTGCGGCTGATCATAAACTCCAGGGCCGGGTCCAGCAGGCTGGCATCGCCACGAAAACGGTTGATCACGTAACCGGCCAGCAGTTCCCGCTCCCAGGGTTCCATCAATTCAAAATGGCCGACCAGCGAGGCAAACACCCCGCCCCGCTCGATGTCGCCCACCAGCAGCACCGGGGCGGCGGCGTAGCGGGCCATCTCCATGTTGACGATATCGTGGCTTTTGAGGTTGATCTCGCCGGGGCTGCCGGCCCCCTCCAGGACGATGACGTCGTACTCCGCCGCCAGCTCGTCGTAGGCCCGGTGGGCGGCGGCGGCCGCCTGGGGCTTGTAAGCAATATATTCCGCCACCTTCATGTTGCCCACCGGCCGGCCGTTAACAATCACCTGGCTGCCCACCTCGCTGGAGGGCTTGAGCAGCACCGGGTTCATCCGCACGTCGGGGTCGATTCTGGCGGCCTGGGCCTGGACCACCTGGGCCCGGCCCATCTCCAGGCCGTCACGGGTGACAAAGGAGTTGAGCGACATGTTCTGGGCCTTGAAGGGCGCCACCCGCACCCCGTCCTGGAGCAGGATGCGGCACAGGGCGGCGGCCATGATCGACTTGCCGGCATCGGAGCCGGTGCCCTGGAGCATGATGGCGGCGGCCCGCCGGCCGTTGCCCTGTAAGCGATCACAGGGCAACGCATCTTGCGGCGATCGAGCCGGCTCACGTACTGAGGTACGCTTCGCCGTCTCGCTTGCCACAACCTGCGGCACCCTGTGACCGCTTACCCCGTGGACATCGTGATTGGATACGTTGCCTTTTTTATGGCCGTGGTTGACAGGGAACATGGTGGTCATGCCGCCGGTTGCAGATTATATTTGCTGCCGTAGCCCCGGGGGGTAATCAGCAGCTCGTTCCAGGTGTAGCTCTGCGCATTGCCGATGATCACCGTGGACTGCATGCCGATGTCCGCAAACGGCATCTCCGCCAGGGTGGTGAGGATGATCTTTTCCTCCGGCCGGGTGGCGGCGGTGACAATGCCCACCGGGGTCTGCGGGTCGCGGTGCTCAAGAAAAATCTCCCGGGCCTTGACGATCTGCTCGGTGCGCCGCTTGGAGCGGGGGTTGTAGATCACGGTGACAAAATCGGCCGCGGCCACGGCCTGCAACCGCTTGGCGATGGTCTCCCAGGGGGTCAGCAGGTCCGACAGGCTGACGGCGGCAAAGTCGTGCATCAGGGGTGCTCCCAGCCGGGCGGCGCAGGCATTGAGGGCGGCAATACCGGGGATCACCTCGATGTTGATGTTGCCCCGGTCCTTTCCCCTGCCGGTGCGAGCCTTAGCGTGAAGTTGGTTTTGCGCGTCACCGGCGGAAATTTCGTCCTCGTTTACCCCCCCTCTCCCGGTCAACAAGGGTTCGTTCGCCCCTTCCCGGTCATCTGTCCTCCGTCTTCCGTCTTCTGCCCCCGCCAGCTCAAAGACCAGCCCGGCCATGGCGTAGATGCCGGGGTCACCGCCGGAGACCAGGGCCACCGTTCGTCCCTCTTCGGCCAGCTCCAGGGCCCGGCGGCAGCGTTCTACCTCCTTCATCATCTCCGAGGAAATCACCTCCTTGCCCGCCAGCAGATCCGGGATCAGTTCCAGGTAGGTGCGGTAGCCGACGATGCAGTCAGCGTCGTTGAGGGCGGCAATGGCCGCCCCGGTCAGGTGTTCCGGGCCGCCGGGACCGGTGCCGACAAGATAAATTTTGCCCGGGCCAGGGCCAGAGTCACGTTGCGCCATTTTTGTTTCCTTATCATCAGTTGATGGTTGCCGCTGCTCAGCAGGGCGGCGGGTTCGGCCACCCCGCCGGCGCCGGTGGCCTTGAGTACCGCCGGCGCCGGCTTGAGGCCGGCCACTTGGTTCAGTTCGTCTTTACTGTAGAAAGTCAGGGGCCAGCGGCGGCTGGCGGCCAGTTCCAGCAGGCCCGGTTCGTCTTGTTTCAAATCGATGCTGGCCAGGTTGCGGATGGCCGCCGGGGCCAGCCGATGAGCGGCCAGCAGTTCGTCGATGGCCGCCGCCATCTCTTGGGCGGGGGTGCCCCGATTGCAGCCGATGCCCAGCACCAGACAGCGGGGATGCAGCAGCAGGGTGGTCGGCGGCCAGTCGGTGCGAATGGAGACGATGATCTCCGCCGCCGCCGGTTCGGCGACCAGTTCCAGCCCGGCGGGCAGGCTGTCCACCGCCGTCTCGCTGTAGACCCGCAGGGCGCCCTGATCGACCAGCCGGGCGGCGGCGCGGGTCATCACCTCCGGGTGGGCGGGAACCAGTTGCTGGCCGTCGGCCCAGAGATCCAGGGCCGGCAGGCCCAGCACATCGGAGGCGGTGGTAATCACCGCCCGGCCCCGGCAGACCGCCGCCACCCGCCGGGCCAACTCGTTGCCCCCGCCCAGGTGACCGGAAAGCAGGCTGACGGCATGCTGTCCACCTTCATCCACCACCACCAGGCCGGGATCTTGATGTTTGTCGCGCAAAAGCGGGGCGACGGCCCGCACCACGATGCCGGTGGCCATCACGCAGACCAGGCCGTGGTAACGGCGCCAGGCCCCGGCCAGGGCGGCCTTGATGCCGTCGTCCACCGGCACCAGCTCGGCCCCGTCCAGCTCGGCCGCCAGCTGTGCCGCCAGCTTCCGCCCCCCGGCGGTTATGGCTAGAATTCCGATTTTCATCAACAGTTCTCGGTTAACCCCAATAAGATGGTAAAGGTGTAGCAGGGCCGCAGGTCGCGGCAAGCAGGCCGGTGCCGCATAGTTCGTCTGTGCAAGCCGGGCTGTTAACCGCTTTCGGCCCTGTGGTCGCCCGTTTATCGGTAACCATGGGAAAAATCCGGATCATAGAGCTTGGACAGCGCCGGCGGCGCGCCCGCCGTCAGCACCTTGCCCACCACGATGATCGCCGTCTTGCTGATTCCCGCTTCTCTTGCCTTGCCGGCAATATCGGCCAGGGTGCCGCGAACGATCAGCTCTTCCGGCTGGCTGGCATTGGCCACCACCGCCGCCGGGGTGTCGGCCGGGTAACCGCCGATTAGCAGGTCAGCGGTAACCTCGTCCATCATCCCGGCACTTAATAAAATGGTCATGGTGGCCTGGCAGGCGGCCAGGGCGGGGAGCTGTTCCCGCTCCGGCACCGGGGTGCGGCCGCCCCGGCGGGTAATGATCACGCTTTGGCTCACCTCCGGCAGGGTTAATTCGGCGCTCAGGGCGGCGGCGGCGGCGGTCACCGAACTGACCCCCGGCACTACCCGCCAGGGAATGCCCAGTTCGCCCAGCCGCGCCATCTGCTCGCCGATGGCCCCGTAAATGGCTGGGTCGCCGGTGTGCAGCCGCACCACCCGCTGGCCCCGGCGCCAGCCGGCGGCCAGCAGCTCGATCACCTCATCCAGGGTCAGGCCGGCGGAGTTGTGGATTTCCGCCGTCAGGCCGGCCAGCAGGGTTTCCGGCACCAGGCTGCCGGTATAGACGATCAGCTCGGCTTCAGCCAGCAGCCGCTGGCCCTTGACGGTGATCAGCTCGGGATCACCGGGTCCGGCCCCGACAAAATGGATGATGTTGGCGGAATTGTTCACAGTTGCTCCTCTAAAGGTTGCTGGTCCGTTTACCAAATCAAAGTGGTTAACTGCTAAGCGGTCACGGGGTGCCGCAGGTTGTGACAAGCGGGACGGCGAAGCGTACATCAGTACGTGAGCCGGCCCGATCGCCGCAAGATGCGGTGCCCCGTAACCGCTTACGGTTTATTTTCTGACGATGATGGTGGAAAAATAATGCATCTCCCGGTTCATGGCGGCGGTCAGGTCGCGGCTGATCAGCTCGCCCTCCTGGCCGGATTTTTCAACCAGCACCGCCTTGTCCAATAACTGCATTTCCGCCAGCAGGGGAACCAGCCGGTCCATCACCCGGTGGACCTTCATCAGCACCACGGTTTCGAAATTCTCCAGGGTTTCGCGCAGGCGGCCGTTTTCAAAGGTGGCCGGAAGCACTACCAGGCGGTCATCCCCCAGGCACAGGGGCTGCCGGATCGAGGCCGCCGCCGAGCCCATGGCCGAAACCCCGGGGATGATCTCCACCCTGGCTTTGGGGGCCAGTTCCAGCAGGGTTTCACAGAGATAAAAACCGGTGCTGTAGATGGCGGGGTCGCCCAGGGTGGGAAAGACCACGTCATGCCCGGCCCTCAGCCGCTCTTGCACCAACTCCGCCGCTGCCCGCCAGGCGGCGGCCACTTCCGGGGCCGGGGGCTGGTTCATGCGAATCTTGAGCATGGGGAAATGGTGACTGATCACCTCCTTGCCGGCGGGGTCCACCACCTGGGCCAGGATGTTGAGGGCGGTGCTGTCGCCTTCCCGGCAGCCTTTGGGCACCAGCCAGACCGGCGCCTGCTTCAGCAGCCGAACGGCCTTCAGGGTCAGCAGCTCCGGGTCGCCGGGGC
This sequence comes from Desulfurivibrio dismutans, assembly GCF_029210385.1. GTDB lineage: Bacteria > Desulfobacterota > Desulfobulbia > Desulfobulbales > Desulfurivibrionaceae > Desulfurivibrio > Desulfurivibrio dismutans. The sequence continues at coordinate 13,414 of NZ_JARGDQ010000001.1, forward strand.
CGACGCCGATAATATGGAGGGTGCCGGCCACGGCGGGCTTGGTAGCGCTTGGTCCCTTGGCCGGTTGGTGCCGTCCTCCCGGAGAGTTCGGGGTGTTCGGGGAGGGTGGGGTGGTGAAACCGGTAGCTGCGGGTTCGCTTTTAAGGTCCATGTTGGTCAACTCTTTTCTCATTTGTGGTTGTGGTTCATTGGCTGGAAATTCTTCAAGGTCAGTGGGTTTGGCCCCCGTCCGGAAGCCATGCGACTTTGACGTTGCCCTGGCCCGCTGGCCGATTTTAGTGAGGTCGTCCTCTTCATTGTTTTTGGCCGCAAATAATGCTGATGGGGTTCAGCCTGATTTCGGTGCCGGGGTCGGCCGCCGCCGTACCCGCCGGATCTGCCGTGCCCGTCGTACCCGTCGCATCCGCCGGGCTGGTGACTGTCTCCCACCGGCGGCTGATGCTGACTTCCGTTACTTCCACCGTACAGCCATGCTGATGGAGCAGAAGCGGGGCCTGCGCTTTGGTGGCGGCGGTGACGCCGTTGATCACCACCCGGCCGCCGGGGCGCAGGCGGGGCAGGGCGGCGGCGAGAATTTCCGCCAGGCAGCCGCCGCTGCCGCCGATGAAAATCCGGTCCGGGTCCGGCAGGGCGGCCAGGGCCGCCGGGGCCTCACCGGCCACCGGCCGGATGGTGAAGGCGGCCAGGTTGACGATATTGGCCTTGATGTTGGCCAGTTCCTCTTCCCGCCGCTCCACCGCGTAAACGGCCAGGCCGGGGGCCAGCCGGGAGGCCTCCAGGCTCACCGAGCCACTGCCGGCGCCAAGATCCCAGAAGACGCCGGCAGCGGGCAGACGAAGCTTGTGCAGGGTGACGGCCCGCACCTCATCCTTGGTGATCAGCCCCCGGCTGTGGCGTATTTCCTCGGCTCGCAGGCCCAGGGCGGCTGGAAGCTCGGCGGTCGCCTTCGCTGGCCCGTTGCTTGGCCCGGCGGCGGCTAATTTCCCCGCCACCTTGCTTGCCGGTTCACCGTCGCCGCTTGCGGGTTCCTGCCGATGTTCACCAGGTCCAGCAAGCTGCTGAACGTTTACGGATCCTTCGGCCCGCAGCAGAATCATGATATTAAGCGGGGCAAACCGCTGCCCGGCGATGTCGTCCAGGCTGCCGGTGGTCAGCCGTTCTTCCGGGCCACCCAGGTTTTCCGCCACCAGCACCCGGGTGGCGGCCAATACCTGCTCGGCGCCCACCAGCGTCAGGTAGTCCCGCAGGCGGGCAGCGATTACATCCGGCGAACGGCGGCCATCGGTGAAGATAATGGTCTTGGGGGCCGTCAAAAGGGCGCCGGTGGCCGACCACCAGTCGGCCTGTAAACGATCACGGAACACCGCCGAAAGCGGTGATCGGGCCGGCTCACGTGTCGAAGCAGGTATCGCCGTCCCAGCAGACGCCACCTGCCCCACCCCGTGATCAGTAACGTCGGCCTTGCTGGTTGTCCGGCCGTGCAGGCTGATGATCCGGGCATCGTCCCAGGGCAGCCGGAAGCGGGCGCAGGCCTGCTGCACGGTGGAGAGTGCCGGCAGAAACGCCAGTTGCTCCGGGGCAAAGTTTTGCAACAGGGTACGGCCGATCCCGAAAAAGAGCGGATCGCCGCTGGCCAGCACCCCCACGTCCCCCAGTGGCAGATGTTCACCGATGGCGGCCAGGGCTCGCTTTAGCGGGGTGACCGGTACCACCGGGATATCCAACCCGGCGGCCAGCGGCCGAAGCCGTTCACCGGCGATCAGACAACGGCAGCCGGCCAGGGCCCGGCGCTGTCGGTCGCTCAGGCCGTCGTCGCCGACGCCGATAACTATGATGCTTGCCCGGGTCATGCTTTCTTTGCGCGCTCCGCTTGATCTGTCTGCATGGTCTTAACTCCTTGGCCTTGGCCCCTGTCCAGGCTCTATGGAACCTTGATGCTGCCCTGCCTCCACCCGGGTCAGTATTTTCATGTGGCCGTCCACCAGGTAAACGGTGACCGGAATGCCGGCCGTTTGTGTGGCGTATTCGGCGGCCCGGCGGCAGACACCGTCGATCAGCGCCTCGGCTCCCGCTGCCTGCAGGCGGACCAGGATTTCCCGGGCGGTGTTGGCCTCGGCCAGTTCGGCCGCCAGGGCCGGGGAAGCGCCCAGTTCCACCAGCAGTTCGACGGCCTGCCGCACCTCCAGGGCCCCGTGGCGGACGTGGGTCTGGGGAATCTTGAGGGCCGCCTTGACGATCTTGGCCCACATCCCGGCCAGGTGCAGGTGCCTGAAACCGCGTTTACCCGCTTCGGTGAGGGAGAAATGCAGGTAATCGCCCATCATGGCATGGGCCTCGTCGGGCAGGGCCAGCAGTCGTTGCACGCCCTTTTCCGAGGTGCGGCCGGTGGCCAGCACCACTTCCTTAAGGCCTGCCGCCCTGGCCACATCCAGCGAGGCGGCGATGGTGGCGGTCCAGGCCGCGGCGGAAACCGGGCGAACGATGCCGGTGGTTCCCAGGATGGACAGCCCGCCAATGATCCCCAGCCGGTGATTCAGGGTCTTGTTCGCCAGGGCCTCGCCGCCGGGGATGGCGATGGTGAGGCGCAAGGCCGCCGGGCGGAAGCCGGAGTCGCCACCGGCCGTGATATCCGCCAGGGCCTCCCGCACCGCCGCCCCGATCATTTGCCGAGGCACCGGGTTGATGGCCGGTTCCCCCGGCGCGATGGCCAGGCCGGGCTTGCTCACCCAGCCCACCCCGTCCCCCCGGCAGAGCACAATCCGTAAGCGATCACGGGGCACCGCATCTTGCGGCGATCGAGCCGGCTCACGTGCTGGAGCACGCATCGCCGTCCCGCTTGCCGCAACCTGCGGCACCCCGTGACCGCTTACTTCGGGTTGATTCATGTGATTCTCTTCTGGCCCCGCATCTTGCGGCGATTGGGCCGGTTCTTGTGCTGGTGCGTAATCGGCGGCGGAAGTTGCCTGGCCGTCGTCCAGTTCCACGCAATCGTGCCGGCAATCGGCCATGGACTGAAACGTGGCCTCCGGCGTGGCCATAGCGACAATCTCCGCTCCGTTGGTGACATCGGGGTCATCGCCGGCGTCCTTGATGACGGAGGCGACGAATATTTTGCCTTGTTCGGCTCCGGCCGGCCGGAGCCGATCACCGCCGGGTGTTTCTTTTTCTTCCTTGACAAAATTGGTGGCAAAGTTGGTGTCTGACCCCAAATTTTCCGACCCCAATGTTCCTAAATTTCCTTCCCCCGGGCCCGGCTGTTGCCAACTGCGATGGACGGCAAAGCCATGGCGGCTGCCGTCGGGAAAGGGGATTTCCACCCGCTCCGGCGCCGTGCCGCGCCCGGCAAACAGCACCGCCGCCTTGGCCGCCGCCGCCGCGCAGGCTCCGGTGGTATAGCCGCTACGCAGGCGCCGCGCCATTCAGTCCGCCTCCGCCGTGGCCAACCGCAGTAGGGCGTTGACAATGGCCGCCGCCGTGGGGCTGCCGCCCTTGCGGCCCAGGGCGGTGATATGGGGATAATCCTGTTGGCTTAGCAGTTCCTTGGATTCGGCGGCGTTGACAAAGCCCACCGGCACCCCGATGATCAGGTCCGGCCGCTGTTCCGGCGCCAGGGTCTCCCGCCGTTCCATGACCCGCAGCAGGGCGGTGGGGGCGTTGCCGATGGCGACAATGCCGATATTTTCCGGCAACAGGTTATCGATGGCCACCTCGGAGCGGGTCAGCCCCCGGCGGCGGGCCTGTTCGGCCACCTCCGGGTCGGCCACCCCGCAGAGCACCTTGCCGCCGTGGCTGGCAAGCAGGTGCTTGCTGATACCGGTGGCGGTCATGTTGACATCGGTGAGGATGTTCTTGCCGGCCCGGATGGCGGCCAGTCCGGCGGTAAGAGCGCCGGGGCCGAAGCGCAGGTTGTCGGCAAAGGAAAAATCGCCTGTGGCGTGGATCACCCGCCGCACTATGCTCCAGGTCGGCGCATCGAAAGGGTGGGCGCCCTGTTCCCGGTCGATGATGCGAAAGCTTTCAGCCTCGATTTCCGCCGGTTTAATCTGCTGAATGGTTATGCTCATGGTTTGTTGTCCTGGCAATTTTTTACGAAAGCGGCGGCGGCCTCCGGGTTGGAGCCCAAATGCAGGTGCAGGTAGCCGGCCACCGTGTTGTGCCGGCGGTAGGCTGCCGATCCCGCGTCGCCGTCGAGGTTGGTGCTGTGGTACAGCCGCTCAATATGTTCCGGCATGGGTTCGATGCGGGAATAATGAAATTCGTGGCCCCGCAGCCGGGTACCGGCGGGGCCGAAAAGTCCACTTTGGGCGGTGACGGCCTCCCGATACCCCAGGGCGGCCAGGCGGCGGCCCATGTTGGCCCGGACCGGAAAAACTCCGGCCAGGGGGTGAAAGTTGCCGTCGAAATCCTCGATTCCCCGGCAGAGATACATGAAGCCGCCGCATTCGCCGTAGATTGCCCCGCCGGTCTCGGCAAAACCCCGGATATTCGTGCATATTTCCCGGTTGGCGGCCAGTTCCCGGGCATAAAGCTCCGGATAACCGCCCCCCAGATAAATTCCGTCCAGATCGGGTGGTAATTTGCGATCGGTTAAAGGGCTGAAAAACACCAGTTCGGCCCCGGCGTCTTGCAGCAGTTCCAGATTGTCCAGGTAGTAGAAGCAAAAGGCCGCATCCCGGGCTACTCCCAGCCGTACCGGGGGTGAAAACTTCCAAGGATAGTCCCCGGGCGGTTCGTCGGTCCCTTTTCGCGGGTTCGTCTGCTGCCGGGCAGCAGACGCCTCGGAGGCGGACAGAATGTCCGCCGAGAATGAGCGAAAAGGGATTGACGAACGGCCCTCAACGGGCTTCGTTGGATCCTTGGACTCCTCCGAGCGCTGGTCCGCTCCCTTTGGCGAAATTGGTGTCTGACCCCAATTTCCCTCGACAAAATTGGTGTCTGACCCCAATTTCCCTTTCTGTTTGTCGGCGGCCAACGTCAGCAGCCGGTCCATATCTACATGCTGTTCGATGGCCGTGGCCAGTTTTTCCAGGGCCGCCGGCGACAGCGGTGATTCCGAGCCCATCTGCAGGCCCAGGTGGCGCTCGGGAATGGTGAACTCCAGGTCGCGGGGTAGATCGCCGATGATCTCGCTTTGGCAGTGCTGTTCGATGGCCAGGTAAAGTCGCCGCCGGTGACGTTCACTGCCCACCCGGTTGAGGATTACCGCCGTTGGGGCGATTTCCGGGGCAAACAGCTCAAATCCCTTGAGTACCGCCGCCGCGCTTTCCGCCGCCGCCTTGGCATCCAGGACCAGCACCACTGGCAGCTTTAGACAACTTGCCAGGGCGGCGGCGGAGGACTCGCCGCCGTCGAACATCCCCATCACCCCTTCGACCAGGCCCAGGTCGCCGGGGCGGCAGTGGCGCTGAAAGGCTTGCCGGACGTAGTCGGGGCCGGTCATCCAGAGATCCAGGTTGGGGGAATGACGGCCGGTGACCAGTTGGTGCAGGGTGGGGTCGATGAAGTCCGGCCCGCACTTGAAGGGCTGCACCGGGGTGCCCCGCCGGGTCAGGGCGGCCAGCAGCCCCAGGGTGACGGTGGTCTTGCCGCAGCCGCTATGGGTGCCAGCGATTATCACCCCTGGGGCGCGATCCCGGAGTACCGCACCTTGCGGCGATCGAGCCGGCTTGCAAGGGGACAGATTTGAAATCTGTCCCCGATCACGCGGCGCCGTCTCGCTTGCCGCAATCTGCGGCACTCCGGAATCGCGCCCTGCATTTTGCGGCGATCTAGTCGTCATCAGGGATTCCCTTTTTGGGTGTTAGGGGGCGCCTGGTTTAAAAAATCCGGGTAGAGGATATTAGCCACCTGGCGGATGCCCTGGATGATCCGCAGGGTGGGGCGGGAGACTAGACGTTCGTCGATCAGGTGAATCTCGCCTTCCCGCACCGCCCGGATGGCCCCGAAGCCCGGCTCGTTTTTGATGATCTCACGGTCCACCGGGTTCATCCGGCCCTGCTGGGCCAGGAAGAGGTCGATTTCATCGCCCTTGGCCAGGATGCGCTCCTTGCCGTAGTCGGCGATATTGGTCTGGCGCACCCGGGGGGCGTCGGTGGCCACGTTGCGGCCGCCGGCCTCTTCCAGTACGAACATGGCGATGCTTTGCGGGGCGAAGGTCTTCATTTGGCGATGAATCGAGGAGAAAAAGACCCGCCGGCGCTGCTCTTCAGGCATATCGTCCACCTGTTGGCGGATGGCGGCCAGTTCCCGTTGGAATTGGGCTATCATCCCTTCCGCCGCCGCCTCCCGGCCGGTGAGCATGCCCAGTTGCCGCCAGTAGTCAAAAATGCCGGTCATGGAGGTGGGTTGCAGGGAAACCACGGTGATGCCGGCCTGTTCCAGCTTGGCGATCAACTGGGGGTAGGCCCGTTCGATCATGGGTCGGGTCAGTACCAGGTCCGGGCGATGACCGATGTAGCGTTCCGGGTCCTCCCGGTAGCTGAAACGGGGGCGGTCCAGCAGGTGGGGCGGATGATCGTCGCTGAGGCCGATGCCGATGACTTGCTGGTCCAGCCCGAGCGCGGCCAGGTTTTCGGTGTGGGCCGGGTAAAGCGAGATGATACGCCGGAAGGGCTGCTCCACCACGATCTCGCGGCCGGAGTTGTCTGCCACCACGGGGCTTGATTGTCTTTCGGCGGTTGATTCCGGCCGCTCGCCGGCCCCGGCCTCCCCAATGCCCGGCAAAAGTATTGCCACCAGGCACAGCATCAAGGCGGTGCCCAAAGGTCGCAGTGACTTCCTGTATATGATGTTCGGTAAAATCATCATTGCCGGGCCTCCGCCGCCGGTATCGGCTGCTTGTGAGCCGTCAGGTTGAACGAAACCCGGGCGGCGTTGCTGAACGAATCGTGGCTGACGGCGCATTCCACCCCGAAGACCCGGGCGATGGTGGCCGGGGTCAACACCTGGTCGGTGGGGCCGGCGGCCTGGATGCGGCCCCGGTTGAGAAACACCAGATGGTCGCAAAAAGCCGCCGCCAGGTTGAGGTCGTGCAGCACCGCGATCACCGTCTGCTCGCCCCGGCTGACCCGCTGCCGCAGGGCTCCCAGAATGTTGAGGGTGTAACGGATATCCAGGCTGGCGGTGGCCTCGTCCAGCAGCAGGGTGGGGGTCTGCTGGGCCAGGGCCCGGGCCACCGCCACCCGCTGTTTTTCCCCGCCGGAGAGTTCGTTGACCGGCCGTCCCGCCAGGTGATCAATACCGATTTCCGCCATCACCCGGTCGATGATCTCCCAGTCCGCCGCCGCCGGCTGGCCGAAGCGGGGCAGGTGGGGGTGACGACCCATGAGGATTACCTCCTCCACGGTGAAGGCAAAATCGATGGCGTACTCCTGGGGGACCAGGGCCAGTTGCCGGGCCAGGGGCCGGCGGCGGTAGGTGTCGATGGCCCGACCCTGGAAGAGCACGCTGCCCCGTCGCACCCGTTGGGTGCCGGTGAGCAGGTCCAGCAGGGTGGTCTTGCCGCAGCCGTTGGGGCCGACAATGCCGTAAAAGCGGCCCGGCGGCAGCTCCAGGTTGATCTCTTCGAGTACCGTGGTCTCGTCGTAGGCGAAAAAGACGTTATGGAGTTGAAAGCCGCCGGTTTCAGCCAAAACGGTACCTCCGCTGCTTCTGCCGGAAAATAAAGCAGAAAAAGGGGCCGCCCAGCAGGGCGGTGAGCACCCCGATGGGCACTTCCACCGGCAGCACCGCCCGGGTGACGGTGTCGGCCCCCAGCATCAGCAGGGCCCCGGCCAGCAGGGAAACCGGCAGCAGCCGCCGGTTGTCCGGCCCCACCACAAAACGCATCAGGTGGGGGATGATCAGGCCGACAAAGCCGATGATCCCCGACACCGAAACACAGACCGCCGCCAGCAACGAGGCGGTGACCAGCAGGATGGTCCGCACCCGGGCGGTCTCCACCCCCAGGGCGTCGGAGGTGCGGCCGCCCAGGGACATGATGTTGAGGTCCCGGGCGTAGTAGGCAAAGATCAGCACCGAGACCAGCAGCACGGCGGCAACCCGCAGCACATCGAACCAGTCCCGGGAGGCGAAGCTGCCCATCAGCCAGAAGACGATCACCGCCACCTGCTCGTCGGCCAGGTATTTCAAAAAGCTGATCCCTGCCGATAAAATGGCCCCCACGATGACCCCCGAGAGAATCAGGGTGGTGGTGGACATCCGGCCGTTGAAGGTGGAGAGCCGCAGCACGATGAACAGGGTAATCACGGCGCTGATAAAGGCGAACAGCGGCACCGAAAAATACTCGTTCAAGGCCAGGTTGGCCACCAGGGCCAGTGAGGCCCCGAAGGCGGCGCCGGAGGAGACCCCCAGGGTGTAGGGGTCGGCCAGGGGGTTGAGCAGGATCCCCTGGAAGATCACCCCGCAGGCCGCCAGGGCCGCCCCCACCAGGGCGGCGGTGAGGATCCGCGGCAGGCGGACCTCCATCAGCACGAAGGGCACTGCCTGGTCGATCTCGGCCAGCAGCTCCGGCCGGCCGCCCAGTTGGGCCAGCAGCACCCGGATAATCTCGCCTACGCCGATCTCCATGTAGCCGGCCCCGGCGGCCAGCAGGGTCATGGCCAGCAGGGCGCAGCTCAGCACCAGCGCGGTGAGCGGCGCCCGGACCTTGGCCCGGTTTGCGTGGCCGGTTCGCCCGTTTTTTTCGATAACCGGAGTTGGCGACTGGGTGTCGGGCAAAATAATTTCCATTCTGACAAGCCGCAGTGAGGGGGGCGGATTTGCAACCTGTCCCCCTCACGCGACTTTTTTCTTTTTTGTCGGTACCGCAAAAAGCCGCGGCGTCGATGGAGCAGGCTCACAAGGGGACAGATTTAAAATCTGTCCCCGGCCACGCGGACATCTGCTATTTCAGCTCAATGCCAGCCGCCGTGGCCGCATCCCGGATATTGTCCACGAAAATCCGGGCAAAGTCCGTTCTTTCACCCAAGCCCTCCAGCTTGGCGGTGCTGCCGATTCCCCTGGCCTGCAACAACGATTGCAGTGAGTCCTCATCATCCCCGGCCATGTCGTTGCGGGCGTGATCGCCGGCCACGGTCATGAAGGGAACCAGCAGGGCGTGGGAGGCGCCGTCGTCGGCCAGGCGTTGGGCGGTGTGTTCCAGGTCCGGAAAACCGGTGGCCATGGTGAAGTAGGTGGGGGTTTCGGGGTAGTGTTGCCGCATCAGGTGTTCCAGCTCAAAAAAGACCCCGGTGGAAAAGGTGCGGTTGCCGTGGGCCATATACACCAGGGCGCTGTTGTTTTGTCGGGCCTGCTCGATATCCACCGCCATGAGGGCGGCGGCCCGCTCCAGGTCTTGGCGGTAAGGGAATTTGATTCCCGGCTGGCCCAGGGCCGGGCGGCCCAGGATGATCTGCTGGAAGGGCCGGTTACGCTCCTTGACGGTGGTGACGGTGTTGAGGGCGTGGATCAGGGAGGCCAGGTCGCTGAACTCCTCGCCGGCGGCGATATGGGTGGGCTGGACGATGATGTGCCCGTAATCCTCGTCCACCAGGTCGGCGATGGTGGCCAGCGGCGCCTTGACCGCAAAAATTTCCCGTGGGATCTTAGGGTGGGCCGCCAGGAACTCCTGGTCATCGCGGCGGGAGTGCCAGATGCGGCGGATAATGTTAGAGGTAAAGGCCAGCCGCACCGTGGTTTCGGGGTAGGCAACCCGCACCTCGTGGTAAATGTTGAGAATGCCGCCCACGGCCTCGGGAAAACTGGTGCCGAAGACGGCCAGTACGATGGCCGTCTCTTCCGACGGTACGTTGACCTTGGCTTGGGCCGGGGGCGCGGCCACCAGGGTGAGCAGCAGGGCCAGGGCGGCCAGCAGGGCCGGGAGCGCCGATCTGGTTGCCGATGGCTGACGGCGGGTGACAGTGAGGGCAGGGGTGGCGGTTGGAAATTGGCTGGGGGTTGCTGGACAGGTCATCATTATTCCTCCGAAAGCAATTGCTCGGTGCCGGAGAATAAAAAAACCCGCACCGATAAATTATCGATCCGGGAGTCCCTGTTGTCCACGCGATCTGTTGCCGACCCCTGTTCCACGGGAGTGGCGCCGATTAACTATTACCCAGGCAGGTCTTCTGACTTACGGTTCATCCTACTGGCCGCGTCTTCCCATCCCTTCAAAAAGCAGGACAGTGACATCATAGGCGGCTTTCGTCCCCGGTCACAGCGGCGGGCCCGTTCCCGATTCACACGGGATTCCCTATCAAGCTCAAGCGAGCACCTGGGTAATTTTTCAACTGTCAAGCATTACGAAATTGCTGTTTTTAGTCAAGCTTTTTCCGGTTGGCGGTTGGTATGGGGTTGTTTTTGCGTTTATGGTTTTTTCACGCCAGTTGGCGCGGCCGGAGCGGGAGGCGTGCTACATCTGCTGGCTCATCATAAGCAGAAAGGGAGCAATGGCCATGCCCTGGAGCACCCAGCCCAGCAGGCAGACGCCGGCGGCGCGCCAGGCGCTTTCATAATCCAGGGCCTGGCGGGTGGCGATGATCATGGCGGTGAGCATCCACAGGGAGATGGCAAAGATCACCACTCCGCCCAGGTAAGGAATGCCGGCCAGTACCCGCAGGATGCCAGGCGCGCTGGCAAAACCGACCACCCGCAGCAACTGGTTGAGGCTGGCTTTGGTGCGGGCTTCGGGCAAAATCTTGGCGCCCACCAGGTAAATCACCAGGGCCCAGATCAGCCAGCCGGCAAAGGCGGCCACGGTGCCGGTGACCAAGCCGATGACTCCCAGTTGCAGTGAGCCGATGCCGGCGGCCAGGCTGGAAAGCAACACCACATTGAGAGCCGGGCCCAAAGCGTTGGGGTCTTCCTTGACCTCGCGGTACAGTTCATGGTCAAGCCGGGCGGCGCGGATAATGCGATCGGTAAGTGAGTTCATTTATCTCTCCGGTTTGGCCGGTTTGGCCGGTTTGGCCGGCTGCGGCGGGCGGCAGGTTTGGGTTTTGTGCGGGGAGCCGGGCGGCACCAGACGGCGAATTTCCGCCAGGTCGGTTTCGTCGAGCAGGTTTTCCACCACGGTGGTGCGAAACTGATGCGCCACCCCGCCGGCGGCAATCAGGGCAATAGAACGCCGGATGGCTTCGGTGTCAACCCTGATTCCCGCCAGTTGCTCGTACTTGGCCAAGGGCGCCTTGATATCCATGGCCAAAAAATCCACCACCCGGGCCGCCAGCAGTTTTTCGAGAATTTCCGGGCGGCTGCCGTTGCTGTCCACCTTCACCGCCAGCCCCAGCTTTTTTATCTCCCGGCAAAAGTCCAGCAGATCCGGTTGCAGGGTGGGCTCGCCGCCGCTGATCACCGCGCCGCCGAGTTTACCCCGGCGGGCCGCCAGACGGGCCAGGATTTCCTCGGAGTCGTAATGGTCGGCGCCGGCCGGGGCGGTGGCGGGGATCAGCTCGGCGTTGTGGCACCAGGGGCAGCGGAAGTTGCAGCCCCTGGTGAAGATCACCGCCGCCACCCGGCCGGGGAAATCGTTGAAGCTGGCCGGATGGAATCCGCCGATGATCATGAATGCGGCGTGTCGGCCCGACAGGCGGTGCTCAGCCGGTAGTGATTGCGGTAGGCGAACTCGGCCTGTTTGCCTTCGTGCCACTGCTGGATGGGCCGCAGGTAGCCCACCACTCGGGAATAAACCTCCGTAGTCGCCTGGCAGTGGGGACAGCGATGCTGTTCGCCGGCGAGATAACCGTGCTGGGGGCAGATGGCAAACACCGGGGTCAGAGTGAAGTAGGGGATGCGGTACTGGGAGCAGACCGTCTTAACAAAGGACTTTACTGTGTCGGCCTCGATTTCGGCCTCGCCCAGAAAGCAGTGGACCACGGTGCCGCCGGTGTATTTGGCCTGCAGTTCATCCTGGTGGTCCAGCAACTGAAAAATATCTTCGGTGTAGTTCACCGGCAGTTGGGTGGAGTTGGTGTAGATGGGCAGGCGGTTTTCCTCGCAGCAGGTCAGGCTGGCGGCCAGTTCGGGAAAGCGGCGGGCGTCCAGCTTGGCCAGCCGGTGGCCGGTGCCCTCGGCCGGGGTGGCCTCCAGGTTGTACTGGTTGCCGGTCTCTTCCTGGAACTTACTTAAGCGCTCCCGCATGAAATCCAGCACCCGCAAGGCAAAATCCTTGCCCGCCGCGGTGCCGATATCCTCGCCCAGCAGGTTGAGGCAGGCCTCGTTGGTGCCGATCAGGCCGATGGTGGAGAAGTGGTTGTCCCAGAAACGGCCGAAGCGCTGCTCCACCTGGCGCAGGTAATAGCGGGTATAGGGATATAGCCCCTTGGCGGTAAAATTTTCCAGCACCTTGCGCTTGGTTTCCAGGCTGGTGCGGGCGATCTGCATTAGCTTTTCCAGGCCCTGGAAGAAATCGGCCTCATCCTTGGCCCGGTAGCCCAGGGCCGCCATGTTGATGGTCACCACCCCGATGGAGCCGGTGAGCGGGTTGGCCCCGAACAGGCCACCGCCCCGTTTTTCCAGCTCCCGGGTGTCCAGCCGCAGCCGGCAGCACATGGAGCGGGCATCGTCGGGGCTCATGTCCGAATTGACGAAGTTGGCGAAATAGGGCAGCCCGTAGCGGGCGGTGGTGCGCCAGAGGCGGTCGAGGCTCCGGTCATCCCAGTTGAAGTCGGCGGTGATGTTGTAGGTGGGGATGGGAAAGGTGAAGGCCCGCCCCTTGCTGTCGCCCTCGGCCATCACTTCGAGGAAGGCCTGGTTGAGCAGGTTCATCTCGGCCTGGTATTCACCGTAACAGCTGTCGCTTTCCGCGCCGCCGATGATCACCGGCGCTTCCCGCAGGGCCCTGGGCGGCTGCAGGTCCATGGTGAGGTTGGTAAAGGGGGTCTGGAAACCCACCCGGGTGGGGACGTTGAGGTTGAAGACAAACTCCTGCAGGGCCTGCTTGATCTCCCGGTAACCCAGGCCGTCGGCGCGGATAAAGGGGGCCAGCAGGGTGTCGAAGTTGGCAAAGGCCTGGGCCCCGGCGGCTTCCCCCTGCAGGGTGTAGAAAAAGTTGACGATCTGGCCTAAAGCGCTGCGGAAATGCTTGGCCGGGCCGCTTTCCGCCTTGCCCGGAGCGCCGGTGAAGCCCTGGTTGAGCAAATCGCGCAGGTCCCAGCCCACGCAGTACACCGAGAGCTGGCCCAGGTCGTGCAGGTGCAGATCCCCTTCCTGGTGGGCCCGGCGCACCTCGGCGGGGTAGATCTTGTTGAGCCAGTAGTTCTTGCTGATCTCGCTGGAGATATAGTTGTTCAGCCCCTGCAGCGAGTAGGACATGTTGGAGTTTTCCTGCACCTGCCAGTCGAGTTTCTGCAGATAGCCGTCGATGAGATCGAGGTCGGTCTGGGTGACCATCTCCCGGATGCGGGCGTGCTGGTCGCGGTAAAGGATGTAGGCCTTGGCGGTTTTCTTGTAAGGCGAGGAGAGTAGCACCTCCTCCACCAGATCCTGGATTTCCTCCACCGATGGTACCGATGGTACCGACGGCACGGGGTTGGCCGGGGAAACAGGGGCGGGGTCGGCGCCTTGGCTGCTGCCAAACAGATTCTGGGCGATGGCCAGCACCTGCATGGTCAGCCGCCGGGCCTCGGGGGGGCCCAGTTCGCCGGTGACCTCACCGGCCTTGTGGATGGCGTTGGTGATTTTCTCCGCCGTAAAAGGCACCAGCCGCTGGTCCCGCTTGCGGATGACGTTAAAAAGTTGAGAAGAGGCGGCGGCCCCGGCGGGCGCGGGCTGGTGGTCGACTGTTGGTTGTTGCCGGGATTGAGCTGGAACGTGAACCATGATGCTGCTCCTTTACGCGAGGTAGCAATAATAAAAAAGGTGGCGAACCGCCGAAGGCGGCGGCCTTGGTTTCACGGCAGGTCTTCGGACTTTCGGGCCTAAGCGCTTACCTACTGATTATCCCTTCCCGGCTGGTATGATTTGGCCAGTGGTTATGATAACGTTCGTTCCCGATCACCGCTGCGCGACAGTTCCGGATTTGCACCGGATTCCCTTTGCATCCTTACCCGCGACCAACCGGTCAGCAAGTTTGGAAACCGCTTGCACCACTGTATATCGTGTTATGGCTTGACGGTCAACACAAAATGTAGTGTTTGCTAGAGCCGGTACTTTTCCGGAATCGGGCAGACCCGCGGCACTTGCCCCAGGGGATTTTCGTCGACCATCAAGGGGCATTGGTAGGTTTCCTCCAGCCGGCCCCGCTCCAGCACCGTGGCCGGTGGTCCCAGGCCGGCCAAGTGGCCCCGGGCCAGCATCAACAGGCGATCACCGTACATGGCTGCCAGGTTGAGGTCGTGGGAGACCATGACCACCGTGATCCCCTGTTCCCGGCATAGCCTGGTCAACAGATCCAGAATCATAATCTGGTGGGCCGGATCCAGGGCGGCGGTGGGTTCGTCCAGGAGCAGCAGGCGCGGCTGGCGGCACAGCGCCTGGGCGATAAAGACCCGCTGCCGCTCGCCGCCGCTGAGTTGGTCCAGGCGGCGGGAGGCCAGGTGCTCGATATCGGTGAAGGCCATGGCCTGGCGGGCCAGTTGGCGGTCGGCCCGGCCTTCCAGTTCCCAGGGGCGCAGGTGGGGGGCGCGGCCCATCAGCACCGTGGTTGCTACCGGGAAGGGGAATTCAGCCGGAAGCTGCTGGGGAAGTACTGCCACCTGGCGGGCAAACTGCCGCCGCCGGCGGCCGGTGGGGCTTTGCCCCAGCACCTCAATGGAACCTTTGGTGGGGGTCAGCAGGCCGGCCAGCAGCTTGATCAGCGAGGTCTTGCCGCTGCCGTTGGGGCCGATGATCAGGAAAAACTCTCCTTGCTCGACGGTGAAGTAAAGCCGGTGCAAAATGGCCGTCTGCTGAAAGGCAAGGCTGACGTTGTGCGCGGCAATGGCGGTATTGGCGGCCGTGGTGGTTGCCGGGGCCGGAAAGAATTGTCCGGCGTTAGGCGGCAGAGAAGAAGGTCGTGCTTGCCGTTTGCCCATCATTTCGTCTTCCAGAGCAGAAAAATAAAGACCGGGGCGCCGATCAGGGCGGTGACAATCCCCACCGGCAACTCCCCGCCGGTGGGCAGCGAGCGGGCCAGCAGGTCGCAGACCACCAGGTAGGCGGCGCCTCCCAGCAGGCAGGCGGGAATCAACACCCGGTGGTCGGGACCGGCCAGCAGCCGGAAAATATGGGGCACCACCAGGCCGACAAAACCGATCAGCCCGGCCTGGCTGACGATCACCCCCACCATGAAGGAGGTAGCCATCAGCAGGGTCAGGGAAACGGTCCCGACGCTGACCCCCAGGGTGGCGGCGGCTTCCCGGCCCATGAGCAGCAGGTTGAGCGGCCGGGCCAGCAGCATGATCAGCAGCATCATGGGCAGTAACAGTAAAAGGATGGGCAACTGCCCCGGTTCGGCCCGGGAGAGATCACCCATCAGCCAGAACATGATGGAGCGTAACTGGTCATCCTGGCTGACGGCCAGCAGCAGCATGATCAACGAACCGCAGAAGGCGTTCATCATCACCCCGCCCAGCAGCAAGGTATCCTTGCCGGTACCCCGCCGACCGCCGGCGATGGCCAGTACCAGGGCCAGGGTCACCATGCCGCCGACAAAGGCCAGCAGGGTTATACCGGGAAAGTTGGCCAGCCCGACCATCATCCCCAGAATCGCCCCCACCGCCGCGCCGCCGCTTAACCCCAGAATGTAGGGCTCGGCCAGGGGGTTGCGCAGCAGGGCCTGGAAGACCAGCCCGCCCAGGGCCAGGGCGGCGCCGGCAGCGGCGGCCAGGATAACCCGGGGCAGGCGGATTTGCCAGATGATGGCGGCGGTCACCGGATCGGCACTCTCGGGGTCGGCCAGTAAGCGCCAGAGAGCCTCGGGGTTGAGGCCCGATGAACCGCCGCTAAGTCCCAGAAAAACGGCGCCGGCTAAGGCCAGAACGCCGCCCAGCAACACCAGGGGCAGGGTTTTCAGCAGGGAGGGAAAGGTGGGTGTGGTCATAGAGGATGCTATCCTATTCAATTTCCTTAAAATTATCAAGCTCGGAGCTGAACAGTTGCGGCTGGATCAGCCGGGCCAGGATCTCCAGGCCGTCCAGCAGCCGGTGGGTGGGGCGGTCGAAGAGGTCGGCGTCCACCACATGGATGCGGTTGTGCCGCACCGCTTCCAGTTGGGGCCAGCGCCGCCACATCTGGAGCAGCTTCTCCGGGCTCTGGCCGCCGGCCATGGAGGTGATGATTACCACCTCCGGCTGCAGGGTGAGGATTTCTTCCCAGCCGAACCGGGGATAAAGCGTGCCGCCGGCGGCGGCGTTGCGGCCGCCGGCCAGCCCGATCAGTTCATGTAAAAAGGTCTCTTCCCCAATGCTGACCATGGGCGCGGCGTCCACCTGGAAAAAGACCAGGGGCCGGTGCTTGATGTGCCGGGTTATTTCCCCCAGGCGGTCAAGCCGCCGGGTCATGTCGACGGCCAGAGCGGTGGCCTGGTCTTCGGCGTTAAGGACCGATCCCAGGGCCAGCAGGCTTACCTTGATCTCCGCCAGATTACGCGGGTCGATGGCAAAGACCGGAATGTCTAAATTCTCCAGCCGCTGGATGAGTTGCCGAGGGTTGCCGTCCCTGGTGGCCAGCACCAGATCCGGGCGCAGGGACACGATCCGTTCCAGGTCGGGCAGGACATAGGAGCCGACGCGGGGAATTTTTTTGGCCGCCGGCGGATAGTTGCTGAACTGGGTAGTGCCCATCAGCAGTTCATCCCGTTTAAGGGCAAAAATCATCTCGGTGATGCCCGGGGCTAAAGAAATAACTCGCTCAGGCGTGGCCGGAATGGTCACCTCCCGGCCGGTGGGGTCCGTTACGATTTGCCGCTGTTCCGCGGCGCTGGCGGCCATGGGCGGCAGCAGCAGGATCAGCGCCAGCGTGAGTAGCCACGGTATCGCCAGGGTTGGCCAACTCTGACGGTGCCTGTCGACGTTATCCATATCGGCCTTATTCCTCATGGTTGGCCGCTGGGGATTATGGTGAGTGGTGATAGTGAAATTAATCATGCTTGTTTGCCGACCTTGGTTGTGATCTGGATAGTTACATTATTGTAAAGCAAAGCGAACCGGTACCAGCACCCGGCTGGCCACGGCCTGGTCGTTGCGCCGGCCGGGTTCAAATCGCCAGTCGGCCACGGCGTTGGCCGCCGCACGGTCCAGCAGAGGATAACCGCTGGATTCGGCCACCTGCAACTCCTCCACCCGGCCCTGGCGGTTAACCAGCACCTCCAGGATGACGGTGCCCTGGTGGTGCCGTCTTTGGGCCGCGCGGGGATAAGGCGGTGGTGGATTTTCCCGGTAGAGAGGGTGGGCCTCGATAATCTCACCAGTGGTGGCGGCCGTTGTCTCCCGTCCAGCCGGGGTGCTTGCCGCCTCCCCAGCGTTGATGGGCGGCGTCGGAGCAATGGTGGTCGCCGTCGCTTGGGCGCTGGTGGGTTCCTCGGCGGGCTCCTCTTCTGCGGACTCCCCGGTTGGCTCCACCGCTTCGGCAATGATTTGCCGGGGTGGCTCGGGCGGCGGTTTCGGCGTGCTCGAAGCCGTCGGCCTCTTGGTCGGCGCTTTTGGGGGTTCGGGCTCCAACTCCGGTTTAAGTTCTGATGGTTGCAGTACCGGTTTTGCTTCCGGTTCCGGTCCTGGCTCGGGATCGGGGGCTGTCGCTGTTGACGTTGCCGGTCGCGGGTCCGTTGCCGCCGTAGTTTCCTGAGTCGGTGCCCGCTCGGGCTGAGGGGGAGGTCGGGTCTCGGATCCGGTTGCCTGTTCCGGCGCGGGACGGGCACTCAGCGCCAACTGCATGGGTGCTTGCCGGGTGCCTTCCGGTGGCTCCGGCCGCCAGGACCAGTCACTGCCCCACCAGAACAGTAAGGTATGGCCGAACAGGGCCAGGGCAATGGCCATCAACATCCTTTGCATGGTTTTTTGTGACCTTTCAATGGTCGATGGCCTCGGCCTGTAGCGAAACCCGCTCAAGTCCGGCCTCGCTTATTTTGTCCAGGACCGCGAAAAGCTGCTGGTAGCTCAAATCCCGGTCAGCAAACAGCACCACCGTGGTGGCCGGCTCCCGGGCGGCCGCGGCGCGCAGGTGGTCAGCCAGCTGGTCACGGGCCACCGGCTGGCGATTAACAAAAATTTCGCCGTCGGCCTGGATATTAACCGTCAGCGTGGTTTCCTGCTCCGGGGCGGCGCTGGCCGATTGCGGCAGGGTAACCGGCAGGCCGCGGTGCACGGCCATGGAGAGCATGGCGTAGATAAAGACCACCAGCACCAGAAAGACGATATCGATCAGCGGCAGCATCTCGATTCGGGCTTTTTTGCCGGTTGCGGGCCTAATCTTCATGATTTCGCGGTGGCTCGGTCCGGCGTTTGCTCCGCCGTTTTCTGAAAAATAATTTCCAGGCTGGTGGCGTATTTTTCGATGTTAAGGGCGGCGTTTTCGGCCCGGGCGTTGAAGTAGTTGTAGGGGAAAACGGAGAAAATGGCAATACTCAGGCCGGTGGCGGTGGTGATCAGGGCCTGGGCGATGCCGGCGGTGACTTTACCCGGTTCCTCGATGCCGGCCGTTTCCAGCATCTCAAATGAGCTGATGATCCCCACCACGGTGCCCAGGATCCCCAGCAGCGGCGCCACAGTGATCATGGTGTCCAGCACCCCCATGAAGCGCCGCATCCGCTGCATTTCATCAGCCGCCGCCGCCTCCATGGCCTTGGCCGGGGAAAAGTCCCGGTGGAGAATGCCGCTGATCAGAATCCGGATCACGTAATCCCGGCAGCCGGCAACCTTTTCCCGCACCGCCGCCAAACGGTCGGTCCGGCTCAACTCCAGCACCTCGTCCACCAACTCCCGCCGCCGATGATACTCCACCCCGGCCCAGAAGACGGCCCGCTCGATCACCACCGTAAGGGCGATGACCGAGCAGGCCAGCAGGGGATACATCAACGGCCCACCGCTGTGAAATAATTCCAGCATTTTCAAAATCCCCAGATGATCGCCCCCGGAGAGCAGCCATGTTCGCCCCGGCTGTGGTCCAGGGCCACCGGGCGGAGCCTAGAACCGGTAGTTCAGGCTCGCCCAATAGGTGCGTCCGGGAGTGTTGTAAGTGGCTACTTCCTCGTAATCCTTGTCCAGCAGGTTGTCAATTTTGCCCTGCAGCAGCCAGTTGTCGGTGAGATCGTAGCCGGCCCGCCAGTGCAGCAGGGCGTAGCCGGACAGCCGGGTATCGTTGGCCGCGTCGTCATAACTTTTGCTGAAGGCCTGCAGGGTCAGGCCGCTGCGCAGGCGGCCGAAGTCGCCATCCAGGTTGACGGCGGCCGTCCTGCGGGAGCGGCGCGGTAGCAGCAGGTCGCTGTCGCGGTCTTTGGGGCTTAAAATAGTCACCATGGCCCCGAGCTGCCAGTGCTCTCCCAGGTGATGACCGGTTTCCAGTTCCAGGCCGTCAATGCGCGCCCGGTCAACGTTTTCCGGCGGCCAGCCGCTGATCAACTGGTCTATATCGGTGCGGAAAACCCCGATACGCCAGTGGCCCTGGGAGTAGCTTTGCTGCAGGGCCGCCTCATAACTTTTCGACTCTTCCGGATCCAGGTCGGGGTTGCCGCCGCCACCAAAAACGGGGTCGGCGGGCCAGTACAGTTCGTTGAAAGTCGGTGCTCGGAAAGCCGTGCCGTAATTGAGGCTCAGTCGCATATCGCGCGGCAGTTCCAGCCCGTAGCCAACATTGTAAGTGGTATGGCTGCCGAACTGCTCGTTGTCTTCGTGGCGCACGCCCAAAAGCAGGCCGTGCTGGCCGTAATTGAGCTGGTGCTGGGCATAAACCCCGGTGGTATCGCGACTGTCTTCCTCATAGTCAGTGCTGCTGCTGACCTTGTCCTTATGGTAGTCCACCCCCACGGTCAAAGTGTTGTGGCCGTCGAGGAAGAAGTCGTTCTGCCAGTTTAGCTGGTTCCGTTTGGTGTCAAAGCGGCTGGAAAAATCGCTGTTACTGTAATTTTTGCTGTCATCCCGGGTTTGACCGGCCTTTAAGGTGACGTCCCAAAAATCGGCGGGGCGCAGCTGCCAGTTTACTCCCAGCACCTGCTGGCGGAAATCGGTTTCGTTTTCCCCCCAGCCGTCAAATTCCGTGGTGCCGGAGGAATGCAGGCCGTGAAACTCCAATTCGTGACCGGGGGCAAAGCGGTGCCCCAGGCGCATGCTTAAGCTGTTTTCCCGGTAGCCGTCCCGGTCCGGTTCATCGGGGGTGAAAAAACCGGGCATGCCGGGATCGGGAACATTGTTGCGGCGAGCGTCAAATCCATCGGAGTCAATATGGCCGGCGGCCAGGCTGTAGTGGCTGTCGCCCGTGGTGCCGGAGACCGCGGCCCGGGCTTCATAGGTGCGGTGGCTGCCGGCAGCGACGCTGATGTTGCCCTGCGGATCATCCTTTCCCTGGCGGGTGAAGATGTGAATGACCCCGCCCATGGCGTCGGAGCCGTATAGGGTGGAACGCGGTCCGCGGACCACTTCGATCCGCTCGATCTGGTCCACGGGAATATGCTGCAGGGAGGCACGGCCCAGGGTGGCGGAGCCCAGGCGCATCCCGTCCACCAACACCAGGGTCTGGCTGGTGGAGGTGCCGCGCAGATAGATGTCCGCGGTTTGGCCCCGGCCGCCGCTGCGGCTGATCTGCAGGCCGGGCACGGTGGCCAGCGCTTCCGGCACGCTGGTAAACTGGCCTTTTTCCAGGTCCTGGCGGGTGATGACGCTGACGGCGGCCAGGGTGTCGTCCACACTTTGGGCCGTCCGGCTGGCGGTGACCACCACCTCTTCCATCAGTGGTTCCGGTTCATGGCCCTCGATGGCCGCTCCGGCCGGCAGCGGCAGGGCCAGCAGGGCGCCCAGACCGGCGATACGGATGGTTTTTTTCATTGCTTTACCCCTTTTGGTTGCTGACGGTTCCGGGGTTGCAATAAAAAAACCCCGCACCGATAGTTAATATCGATCCGGGATTCCCTGTTTCTCCACAAGATCGGCGGCCTTACCCCTTTTCCGCGGGGGCGGCTTCCACATATCCGGGCAGGTCTTCTGACTCTCGGTTCATCCTACCGGCCGCGTCTTCCCATCCCCGAACTGGCGGACAGTGACATTATTCCGTAAGCTGGCATTGTTGCCGTTTACGGTCGGTAATCAAGCAGCGGTCGTGCTGTTTGTTACCGGGCGGCTTTCGTCCCCGATCACAGCGGCGGGTCCGTTCCCGATTCCCACGGGATTCCCTATTAAGCTCGCAGTGAGCACCTGGATAATTGTAAAGCTCATACAAATGGCGGAAATCGGCTGCCAAGTCAAGCGTTTTCTGGTCTTTGGCCGCCGTCTTTTGGCAATAAAGCAACAATAATTCAGTCTGTTGTGCAATGAAGTGGGCACTCGGGGCAACGGGGGTTGCGTTTACGGCAGAACTCCTTGCCGAGACGGACAATGAGGGCGTGGTACTCATTGTACAGGGCCGGGTCGGCGGGCAGGGCGTCGGTGAAAATTTCCTGGATGGTGTAGTAGTCGGCCTCTTCCGGCACCAGTTGATGGCGGTTGAAAATGCGGTGGGTGTAGGTGTCCACCACAAAAACCGGTTTGCCGGCGGCATAGAGACAGATGGAATCGGCGGTTTCCGGGCCGATGCCCTTGACCGCCAGCAGCTCTTGCCGCAGTTCGGTGGCAGGTTGAGACAGGAAATCCTTCAGGCTGTCGTGGTGGTCGGCAACCCGGGCCAGCAGATTATGCAGCCGTCGGGCCTTGAGGTTGTAGTAGCCGGCCGGGCGGATCAGGCCGGCCAGCACCTCGGGGGGCAGTTCCCGCAGGGCGGCCAGGCAGTGGTCCTGCTCCGTCTCTTCGCAGTACTTTGCGTAAGAGTGGCCGCGGCCGGTCAGGCCGTTGCCGGGGGGGCAGGGCTCCGTCAAGGTTTCATTTGGCTGGTGAGTGTATGACCCGGCGGCAGACGTCGCGCCCGCCGCCGGGAGCATCGGCGCACCGGGGGCGAGCCGGGTCGGCAGCAGGCCCGCTGCCTTGAGGTTGACGATGGCCTTTTCGACATTGCTCCAGGAGGTGTTCTGGGTCAGCACGGCGCCGACCATGATCTCCAGGGGAGTGTCGCCGGGCCACCAGTGCTGGGGACCAAAGTGCTTCAGCAGTTGCCGGTAAATGCTTGCCAGGGGGTGCATATCGGGTCGGCCGGGGCCCGGGCGGGGCCGCCGGGGCTCAATCGGAACGGATAAAGAGAAAATAGACGGCGATCACCGCGGCCAGCAGTCCGACGCCCGCCACCGGCAGCACTTTGTTCAGCTGCAGTTCGCCGTCGATAATCAGCCCTTCCATCATCGGGCTGCCGGTAAGGATCCACAGCGCCACGACCAGCGCGGTAAGCACCAGGGTGTTGACCGCCTGCCGGTAGAGCTTGTAAACGACAAACAGTACAAAGGGCACCATGAACCACGGATTGGTGAACAGGGCCATCACTTCTACGTTTCTGATCTGACCGGGAACTCCCGTGCTGTTAATCGACTCGGCGATAGAAGCTAGAAACTCCATGTACTCCCCCCTCTTATTCTCTCCTGCGGGTGGCCTGCTTGTAGACCTTGATGGCGCAGAACGAGCCGCACATGCTGCAGGCATCCCCAGTGTAGGTGTTGCCTTCCTCACGATAACGCCGGGCCTTGTCCGGGTCAACCGAGAGTTCGATCTGGCCTTTCCAGTCCAGGGCGCAGCGGCGCTTGGCCATCTCAATGTCACGCTCCATGGCGCCGGGCACCTTTTTGACGATATCGGCGGCGTGGGCGGCGATCCGCGAGGCGATCACGCCGTCGTGAACATCCTGGGAGCTGGGCAGCTTAAGATGTTCGGCCGGGGTGACGTAGCAAAGGAAATCGGCCCCGGCGGAGGCGGCGATGGCCCCGCCGATGGCGCCGGTGATATGGTCGTAGCCCGGGGCGATATCCGTGACCAGCGGCCCCAGGACATAAAAAGGGGCGTTGTGGCATAGCCGTTTTTGCAGCAGTACGTTGGCTTCGATCTGGTCCAGCGGCATGTGGCCCGGCCCTTCGATCATCACCTGCACCCCGGCCTCCCAAGCCCGCTGGGTCAATTCGCCCAGGTGAATCAGCTCCTGGACCTGGCCGCGGTCGGTGGCGTCGGCCAGGCAGCCGGGCCGGATGCCGTCGCCCAGGCTCAGGGTCACCTCGTGTTCCTTAAGGATCGCCAGCAGGTCGTCAAAATGCTCGTACATGGGGTTTTCCCGGTTGTTGTGGCTCATCCACTCGATGGTGAAGGAGCCGCCCCGGCTGACCACCCCCAGCAGCCGCTGGTGGTTGTCGATGCGCTTCAAGGTATCCAGGGTGATGCCGCAGTGGATGGTCATGAAGTCCACCCCATCGCGGGCCTGCTCTTCGATGGTCTGAAAGATATGATCGACGCTGACTTCGCCGATTTTCTTCTTTTCCTTTTCGACGAACTGGGCGATGCTCTGGTAGATGGGTACGGTGCCCAATGGGATCGGGCAATTATTCAGGATTTCCCGGCGGATGGCGCTGATCTCACCGCCCATGCTCAGGTCCATCACCGCATCCGCCCCGGCTTTGAGGCAGACGCAGAGTTTTTGCAGTTCGTTGTCCAGTTCGGGGTGGTCTTTGGAGGAGCCGATATTGGCGTTGACCTTGGTTTTCAGACCCTTGCCGATGCCGGTAACCCGGGGAAAATCATGATGGTGGTTCTTGGGGATACAGATTTCTCCCGCCGCCACCCCGGCCATCAGGGTGTCAACGCTGACCCCTTCAAGGGCGGCGCACTGTTCGAATACCGGGGATACCTGGCCATTGATGGCGTCTTCGCGAATGCTCATGTTTATTAACTCCCCTCCCGACCGCCTGGTGTTGGCGCTGGAGGCGTGATGGTTGATCGGGGGCAACAGAGTTGTACGGCTGAAAAATTCAATTGCGTCTGCTTAGGCCAAAAAAAGAGCCATTCTACCTGGCTGTTCGGCTGGCTGTCAACGCAAAACGAGTGCCAGCTCGCAAAATCATCCCACGTTGTGGGGGGTGACGGCAGCGGCTCGGAGACGCCCGGTCACAGTTTGCGTTCACCGCCGGCCAGTTCCTCCAGCGCCTCGCGATCGAGAATGGTGATCTTGGGGCCGTCGGTATTGATCATCCCGGCCTTGGCCATTTTATTGAATATGCGGGAGAGGGTTTCGGGAATGGTGCCCAGCAGGCCGGCCAGCTGAGTTTTGCTTACCGGCAGCAGCACCTGATCCCGGCCCTGCTGCTGGTCGCTGAGGGACAGCAGGTGGGCGGCCAGCCGGTCGGGAACCTCTTTCAGCGACAACTCCTCAATCAATTGGGCGAATTTTTTCAGGCGCAAAGAGAGGGCGGCCAGCATGTTAAGGGCCAGCTCGGGCTGGCGGTTGATCAACTCGATAAAGGCCCGGCGGGGCAGAAACAGCACCCGGCTGGGGGTCAGGGCTAGAGCGTGGGCCGGGTAGGGGGAGCCGATGAAAACCGCCGCCTCGGCAAAAGGTTCACCAGGCCCGAAGATGTGCAGGATCTGTTCTTTGCCTTCAATGGAAAGTTTGTAGATTTTAACCTGGCCGGTCATGACCACAAAAAAACCCTCACCGGGGTCACCTTCAGCAAAAATACTCTGGCTTTTAGCAAATTCCTGGTCGGTGGCGATCATCGCCAGGTGGTTGTACTGTTCCCGGCTTAAGCCCTTGAACAGGGGCACGGTGGCAAGAAAATCGACGATATTCATTGCAATTTTTGTGTGAACGAGTTTTGGTTGGGCATATGTGCCAATCCTTTAAACTACTGCTGTTGTTATAACATTATGACCGTACTTGATGCCGGCATCATTGCCGTAGTGGTTTTCTTCATCGCCTGGGGGGGATGGGTTGGTTTTGTCCGCCAGCTTGCGCCGGTGGTCGCCCTGATCCTGGCGTTTATCGTGGCCGGTAACTTTGCCGGTGAGGCGATGAAGCTGATCCCCCTGGTCCAACCGTCGCGGTTGACCTTTTTGCTTTCCTATCTGGTGCTGGCCGGGGTGACCTACCTGGTCATCCGGGCGCTGACTTTTGGCTTGCGCCGGGTGGTCAATTTTACCCTCACTTCCTGGTTCGACCGGGTCAGCGGCGGTTTGTTCGGCCTGGGCAAAGCTTACCTGCTGGTGGCTTTTCTCTATTTCGTTTTTTCCGGGGTGGCCAGCCCGGTGATGCCGGTGTTGGCCGATTCATACTTTAAACCCCATCTGGAAGCCGGCTCCCGTTTCCTCCAGCAGATGGTCCGGGATGAAGAAATCAAAAGAATCTTTTTGCCGCGGGAACCGGCAATCCTGCCCCTGCTGCCCGTCCCCGGTGAGCCGCCCCGCTAACGGCCGGATCGTATAATTTTTGTAACTGTCCAGCAGCACCCCATCTTGCAGCGATCAGGTCGGCTTGAGTACCTGATGTACGCTACACCTACTTGGCGTACCGCAACCTGGGGCACGGCTGTTCAGTCACGTGCCAGAGTGAGCTGGATGGTTGCGAATTTTTTCAGTTTCCTTCGTATATCCTCTTTTTGTAGTGCAATCAAGATTTTTCCCCTGCTGCGGTTATGTCCGCCGTCCTGGCCCACGCTTCCACCTGGTGTGCCGTTTAACCTTTTGCCGGCTGATGGTTGTGCCATTGTCCGGCGGCGGCCCGGCCCCGGGCCTGGTTCACCGGCAGGCAGATGACCAGTGCCATGATAAACAGGAAGGCGCACAGCAAAATCGATTTCTGCAGGCCAACCAGGGTCTGCAACAGCCCTAGGGCGGCAATTCCGAGCATGCCGGCCAGTTTGTTGGTCAATCCCCAGAAACCGAAAAATTCGGCGCTTTTACCGGCCGGTGAGAAGATTCCAACCAGGGTGCGACTGGCGGACTGGGTGGCGCCCAGGCTGACCCCCGCCAGGCAGCCGACTACCAGGAAAAGGTGCTGCACTTCCCAACTCAGCCCGAAACGGTGATTGAGCCAGGCGGTCAGTTGCGGGGTGCCCCAGATGGCGATAATGGCCAGCACCCAGAGCAGCAGAGTAATCTGGTACATGGGCTTGGCCCCCAGGCGGTCCTGTAGAAAGCCGAAACCCAGAGCGCCGGCGGCGGCAGTGAGCTGCACCACGATGAACATCAGGTTGCGGGTCCGTTCATCCCAGCCGATGACCTGGGCCCCGTAGATGAAAGTGAAACTTATGATGATGTAGATGGCGGCCATGGCAAAGAACAGCGACAGCAGAAAAATGGCCAGATCCCGGAACTGGGTAATGGCCCGCAGGGTGGCGGCGGTGCGTTGAAGTCCCAGCTCCAGGTAGCTCTGCCCGGGCGGCCGCGGCTGGGGGGTGCCCCGTTCCTGCAGCCAGAGAAAGGTGGGCAGGGCGGCAATCAGAAAAAATCCGGCGGCAAAGGGGCCGACCCAGCGGATGCGGTCAAAGTTTTCCGCCGTGGCGTTCCCCAGGAAGGCCAAGGTGAAGGCGGCCGCCGCCAGACCGCCGAGGTAACCCAAAGCCCAGCCAAAGCCGGAGATCTTACCCAGATCCTCCGGCGGGCCCAGTTCGGGCAAAAACGAGGCGATGAAGTTTTCGCCGATGGAATAGGCGAAACAGGAAACAATGATCAGGACCAGGGCCAGTACGATGGCGCCGGGGGTGACCAGCACCAGTAAAGCGGTGGCTGCCACCGTGATCAGGTAGCTGGCGAACAGGAACCGCTTTTTGCTGGCGGTATAGTCCATCACCGCACCGCAAACCGGACCGGCCAGGACCACCAGGAAATAGCTGGTGGCCAGGGCCAGGCTCCAGAGCAGGTTGCCCAGGCGGTAGTCGTCCCCGCGATCGCCGACGATCACCGTGGTGAACAGATCGCCGAAGACCACGGTGATGATCAGCAGAGTGTAGGCCTGATTGGCAAAATCAAACATCGCCCAGCCGAAGATCTCCCGCTTGTCGCGCCGAGCGGCAGGGTGGCCGGGCGGGGTTGGGCTCATCGCTCCAGGCTGCGCCATAGGGTGTGAATCAGGGCGATAAAGGGGGCCAGCACCAGGGTGACCGTGGTCAGCATGCGCTTTTGTACTGCCGGGTCCCGCAGGACTGCGGCCAGGCCGGAGGCGGCGGGGGAGTCCGCCGAGAGCAGGAGCAGTACGGCCAGCAGCACCACCGTCAGGCTGATCAGGGCCAGTTCCGCCGCCACCAGGGAGCGAAGAAACTGTTTGCCGGCGTTGAACAGGTTGCGGACCCAGATCATCCTCACGGTTAACTCTTTGAGGCGATTAAACTTTTCTTCGCTCTCGTTGAGGTCCTCAACCAGGGCGCGGTAGCTGGCCCCGGTCAGGTTTTTTTGCCGCCCCTGGTAGGCCTTGGCGGCCAAGGCCTGCAGGCTTTTCAGGATTTCAGGGAATTCCGGGAAAAAAGAGGGGTAGGGATAGCTTTGCCAGAAGGTTTTGAAACTGACCAGCCGCTTGCCGGCGGCCACAACCCGTTCATGGACGGCATCGATTCTGGCTTCCTGGAGGCGGTAACAGCGCTGATTGATTTTTTTGGTTTTAAGGGCGATATCAACCAGGTCGTAATAACTTTCCTGCTGCTGTTGCTGCTCAAGCAGGGCCAGGTCATCGCGTAATTCCTTTAGTTCCGCCGCCTCCGGCTCCAGCCAGTGTTCCATCTCATCGGCCACCGCCCTGGTCTGGGCCAGGTTTTCTTCCGCCTCTTGACGCTGGTTTTGCAGGCGGGTGTGGAGAATGTTGTCAATTTCGTTTTGAATCGGCAACAGTTCCGGGTCCATCAGAATGTGGATAAAGTAAAGCTTTTCATCCGCCACCAAAGAACCAATGCGGTGCAGGGCCTCGTGGGACGAATCCTCGGCCACCGCCAGTTGGATTTGGCGGTAGATGGCCTCGGCGCATTCCCGGTCGATGGACAGAATATTATCCAGGCTGTGGGCGGCTTTCCAGAAATCACCCTGGAGGCGGTACAGGCGGTAAAGCAGCAGACAGACGTAGATGCGGTCCTTGTTGGTGATGGCCAACTTGAGGGCGCTGGCCAGGTAGTGGCCCATGTCCTGCAGGCGGTTCTGTTCCAGGGCCACCAGGGCCCGGCCGATGGCGGCGTAAAGCTGTTTGCCGCGGGGGCGGCGGCTTTCATTGATGAAAAGATCGTCGGCCTGGCGGTATTGCCCTACCCGTAGACAATCCAGCCCCACAAAAAGGCTGCTGTTGTCCGAAGCAATGGCCTCCGGGCGCCCCAGTTCCCACCATTGGCTGTGGGGGGTGAAGGCGATGCCGGCCAGAAAGCGAGGCTGGAAAACTTTGTTAAGATCGAAATAGCTGGCATAAACCCGCAGCAGGTGGTCTTTGCGCAGTTGCCCGGGGCTGATGCCGGTGAGCAGCTGTCCGTTCAACTCCCCTTGCCGTCTCATGGCCTCGGCAAAATGCTCTCCGAGTTCCTCCAGGGGAAGATAACCCACCGTGGGCAGCCCCTGGCTCTGCATGGTCAGCATCTTTGCCGGGCAGGCGGCCGGTTCGTGACTGGTCTGGCTGCAGTAAAAGCAGGGCGTCAGCTTGCCCTGTCTCGGCAGGTGCCGGTGGGGGAACAGGGGCGGTCGCTGTGGCTGTGACTTTTCATCACTGAACAGCAGCGGGGTGATCCCCTCTTGTTCCTCCCCCAGGGTGTGAAAGCCGATGCGGTCGGGATCGGCCAGTTGCCGCCACTGCTCCTTGAGTTTGCTGCTTAGATGGGGAACTTCCGCCGGCAGCCGGTGCCAGGTGGTGGGATCGTCGCCCGTCAGCAGGGGTGGTAAAGTTTCAAGGTTGGGCAGACACATGATCAGCCGGAGTGGGGCCGGACCCCGGCTATGGTCCCAACCTACTCGTTTTTTTACTTCTTTAAGCCGCCTGAAGAGTGAAGTCAAAGCTATGGTGGGGTTGGGAAAGCGAAAGAGCAGCAGATTTTCCCGCTCATCTTCCTGTTCACGGCCATCGTCACGCAGCAGAGCCCGTAAGCCGTAAAAAAATTCCGGCCATTTTTCCGCCAGCAGTTCTTCACCGACGACGGGATCGGCCTGAATGGCCAATAGCACCTCATGATGTTGCTCAACCATGGTGGTCACCGTCGCGGTCAGGTTGTGCCGGCTTGGATGCGGCTAGGAGCATTTTTTCAGGATATCCTGTGCTTCATGGTTTTTGGGGTCCATGCGCAGTGCCCGGGAAGCCCAGTTGTCGGCCCGCATGGGCATTTTCATCTCCAGATAGGCCCGGGCCAGACGCAGCATCAGCTGGATATCCTGAGGAGTTTTTTCCGCCGCCGTTTCCAGCATCCTGGTGCCTTCGGCGTATTCTCCGGCGTTTATCAAAGCGGTTCCGATTTTCTTGTGCAAATAACTGCGCTGGGAATCGGCTTTGATCACCTCCCTGAAAGCTTTGAGCGCCAGGTTGGCGAGCCCGGCCTGCAGGGCGATTTCCGCCACCTCTTCCTTGAAGTCGATATCGTTGGTTTTATGCTTGAGCACCAGTTTGAGGATTTTTTCCGCTTCCTGGGGCTGGTTTTTTTTTAACAGCAGCTTGGCAAACTGCAGGGCCCGGTCGGTGTGGCGGGGGCTGATCTCCATGGCCCGAGAAAAATAGCCGATAGCCTTTTCGGTGTTATTGCGACGAAAAGCAATCTGGCCCAGGGCGTGGTAGGAGGTGACGTCCAGGCGGTTGCGCTGGATGGCCTGTTCAAAGCAGGCCTGGGCCTTCTGAATCTCGCCCTTTTTGGCAAACAGGCGGCCCAGTTCCCGGAAAGGCCGAGAGGAATGAGCGTTTAACGAGGCCGCTTTTTTGGCTTCGGTGATGGCTCCCGCCAAGTCGCCCTTTTCCTCCAGGTCCCGAGATGTGGAAAGATGGCGGGTAAGGGGCGAGGGGTTGCGGGTCCGCTCGAGCAGTTCATTGATTTTCTGCTCCAGCGTTGCGGTAACAAAGGGTTTGGTGAGGTAGGCATCGACGTCATGCTCCGCCGCTTCCGCCACAATATCCATATTGGCCTCGGCGGTGATCATCAGAAAGGGAATATTGCGGGTGCGTCGGTTGGAGCGCAGCAGGTTGAGCAGTTCCGTGCCCGAGGCATGGGGCATGTGATAATCGGAGATGATAAAGTCGACTTGCAGGTTATCGCTCTGCAGTAGTTTCCAGGCGTCCCGCCCGTTGGCGGCTTCGTGAAATGATTTGCCGTAATTCAGCAGTTTAAGCATGGCCCGGATGGAGCGACGCATATTGTCCACATCGTCGACGATGAGGAAGGTCATTTCTTTCGGATCATAAATTGTCATACTGTCTTCAGTGATCCTGCCCCTTAAAAAAGCTCTTCAGAAGTGTTGTCGGCGTTCCATTTGGTAACGGGCAACGAGAAATAAAAGCGGCTGCCCTGCCCCGGAGTGCTTTCCACACCGATGGCGCCGCCGTGCAATTCCACGGTCAACCGGGCAAAATATAGCCCCAGGCCGGTACCCACCAAGGCGTCCTGGCGGTCGGCAATACGCTGGTATTTTTCGAAAATGGAGGGGAGCTTGTCGGCGGCAATGCCGGGCCCCTGATCCTGCACAAAAAACTCCACCTGTTTGCGGTTGGGGACAAGCTGGTAGCCGAAGCTGATTTCGGTTTCGGCGGGGCTGTAGCCCAGGGCGTTAACCAGCAGGTTCTGCAGCACCCGAAGAATCAAAACCCGGTCCAGGTGCAGGACCGGGGCCGGGTCCGCCGGCAGCACGGGATTTAAGGTGATCCCGCGGATGGTGGCCATCCCCTTGATGTCGCTCAAACTTTCCTTGATCAGGGCATCGGCGGTTACCGTTTCCCGAATCGGTTTGAAGCCGCCGTCTTCGATTTTATCGATGGTGGTAAGGTTGTTGACCATCCGCACCGCTTTATTGCAGGCAACCTGGGCGGACTGTAGAAATTCGCCCATCTCGCCTTCGACGCTGTAGGAAAGGATATCCAGGTTGGCCACCACTTCCGACAGCGGCCCTTTCAGGTCATGGACCAGCATGCGGGAAAGTTCGGCTCGCAATTTTTGTTGCCGGTGCAACTCCCTGTTGCGTTCCCGCAGGGTGTTGCGTTGCTTGCGCACCTGCTCCTGCAAATCCTGCTGGACCAGCAGAGAAAGAATGACACTGCTGAAATCCAGCAGCCGGCCGATGTCCTGTTTGAGCAGATCTTTGTCGCCCCGTTTGTCGGTGGCGTTGATGATGCCGATGACCTTTTGCTGGTGAATAATCGGTGCCGACAGCAGGGAGTTCTTACGGTACTGGCCGCTTTCGCCGGTGGCACGCTTGGCGAAGCGGGGATCATTGTCGATATCGGAGATGAACAACGGTTCACGATGCTGGGCCACCCAGGCGGCCACCGAATTACTGTCCAGGGATTGTCGGCAGCCCACCAGTTCCGGCCGGCTAGCGGCCAGCACCACCAGATACTTGCGACCTTCCCGCATCATGATGGAGCCGTGTTCCACCCCGAGATAGTCCAGAATAATTTGCAGGATCTTCTCGCTGCGACGTTTTAAGCTGAGCCGCGGGGCGTTGATTACTTCCGCAATGCGGGCAAAGCTCTCCAGCAGCAGGTTGGCCTGTTCCAATTCCTCATGATCTTTTTTGCCTGCGCGTTTATTCATCCATTATTTCCTTATGGTTTTTAATCACCAAAAGGTTCGTGAAAACGGGGGGCAGTGTCGCAGGTTCGGGTAAGCGGCCCGGCGTCGCGTACATCGGTACGCAAGTCGGGTCGATCGCCCGAAGATGCGGTGCTTCCGCCCGTTTTCACTCCCATTCGATGGTGCTGGGCGGCTTGGAAGAAATATCGTAGGCCACCCGGTTGACCCCGCGGACCTCGTTGATGATCCTGGTGGAGATCCGGGCCAGCAGGTCGTAGGGTAGCTGGGCCCAGGAGGCGGTCATAAAGTCCTTGGTTTCAACGGCCCGCAGAGCCACGACATTTTCGTAAGTCCTGCCATCCCCCATCACGCCGACACTGCGTACCGGTAAGAACACCGCAAAGGCCTGACTGACTTTATCGTACCAGCCGCTCTGGAAAAGTTCTTCAATATAGATGGCGTCGGCCTGGCGCAGGATATCGGCATATTCTTTTTTGACTTCACCCAGAATCCGCACCCCAAGGCCGGGGCCGGGGAAGGGGTGACGCCAGACCATCTGCCGGGGCAGCCCCAGCTCGTCGCCCAGGGCCCGGACTTCGTCTTTAAACAGCTCCCGCAGGGGCTCCAGCAGTTGCAGCTTCATTTTCTCCGGCAGGCCGCCGACGTTATGATGACTTTTAATGTTCTGGGCCTTGCCGGTTTTGCCGCCGGCGGATTCAATGACATCCGGGTAGATGGTGCCCTGGGCCAGCCAGCGGGCATCTTCCAGCTTGCCGGCCGCCACCTCTTCAAAAATGGCGATGAAGAGGTTGCCGATCACTTTGCGCTTCTGCTCCGGATCATCGACGTCGATCAGGGCGGTCAGAAAACGCTCCTCGGCGTCAACACGCAGGACTTTGACCCCCATGTTTTCGGCAAAGGTGGCCATCACCTGATCTCCCTCGCCCAGGCGCAACAGCCCGGTGTCTACGAAAACGCAGGTAAGCTGG
Source organism: Desulfurivibrio dismutans (assembly GCF_029210385.1). Lineage (GTDB taxonomy): Bacteria > Desulfobacterota > Desulfobulbia > Desulfobulbales > Desulfurivibrionaceae > Desulfurivibrio > Desulfurivibrio dismutans. The sequence continues at coordinate 46,072 of NZ_JARGDQ010000001.1, forward strand.
TCGCCGATGGCTCGATGAATCAGGGCGGCGGCCACCGATGAATCAACGCCGCCGGAAAGACCCAGAATGACCCGGTCGGCGCCCACCTTTTCCTGGATCCGGGCCACTGCGTCTTCAATAATCTGGCCCGGAGTCCAGTGACCATGACAGGCGCAGATTTTGCGGACAAAGGTATCGATAAGGATTTCCCCGCGGGGGGTGTGGTTGACTTCGGGGTGGAACTGTACGCCGTAAAGCTGCCGGCCCGGATCCTGAATGGCCGCCACCGGCGCATTGGCGGTGGCGGCGGCCACTGTAAAACCCGGCGGCAGTTTGCTGACATGGTCGCCATGACTCATCCAGACCGGACTTTTCTCCTCGACAAAAAAACCATCGAACAGCGGCCCGCTATTATCGGTGCGTTCCAGTTCGGCGTGGCCGAATTCGCGTTTACCGGCGGCGGTGACCTCGCCGCCGAAGTGACGGGCCATGACATGCATCCCGTAACAAATGCCCAGGACCGGCACACCCAGTTCCAGCAGCCGTTCATCAAAGGTAGGGGCGCCGGGGTCATAAACCGAACAGGGGCCGCCGGAGAGAATGATTCCTTGGGGGGCAAAGGCCTGGATGTCGGCCATATCCATATCATGGGAATGCAGCTCGCAATAGACATGAGCTTCCCGCACCCGTCGGGCGATCAACTGAGTATACTGTGACCCGAAATCCAGAATCAAAATCTTTTCACTGTGAATATCCATGCTCTATCCTAAACGGTAGTTGGGGGCTTCTTTGGTAATGATGACATCGTGGACATGGCTTTCTTTGAGCCCAGCGGCGGTAATTTTGACGAATTTGGCCTTGCCCCGCAGGTCGCCAATCTTAGCCGCCCCCACATAGCCCATGCCGGAGCGCAGACCGCCCATGAGCTGATAAATCATGGTGGACAGGGGGCCGCGGTAAGGCACCTTGCCTTCAATACCTTCCGGTACCAGCTTGGCCTGGCTTTCGGCCTGGTCCTGAAAATAACGGTCGCTGCTGCCTTTCTGCATGGCTCCCAGTGAGCCCATTCCCCGGTAACCCTTGTATGTGCGCCCCTGATAAAGGAAGGTTTCGCCCGGCGCTTCATCGGTGCCGGCAAACAGACTGCCGATCATGATGACGCTGGCCCCGATGCCGATGGCCTTGGTTATTTCGCCGGAAAATTTGATGCCCCCGTCGGCGATCAGGGGGATTCCGTAACGGTCGGCCACTTTGGCGGCATTGTTGATGGCCGTCAGTTGCGGGACCCCGACTCCGGCCACGATGCGGGTGGTGCAGATGGAGCCGGGACCGACGCCGATCTTCACGCAGTCGGCGCCGGCCTTAATCAGGGCTTCGGTGCCTTCGGCGGTGGCCACATTGCCGGCGATCACCGGTAATTCGGGAAAAGCGTCTTTAATGCGGCGCAGGGCGTCGAGAATGTTTTTGGAGTGGCCATGGGCGGAGTCCAGCACCACCACGTCCACCCCCATCTGCACCAGCTTTTCCACATCGCCAAGGGTGGTGTTGGCCCCGATGGCGGCGCCGACCCGCAGCCGGCCCAGGTCGTCCTTGGCGGCATTGGGGTAGCGCCTGATCTTTTCGATATCCTTAATGGTGATCAGGCCCTGGAGATTGCCGTCATCATCCACCACCAACAGCTTTTCGATCCGGTGCTCGTGCAGCAGGGCTTTGGATTGCTCCAGGGTAATGCCGGGGTGGGCGGTAACAAGGTTTTTGCTGGTCATCACATCTCGGACCTTAAGATTTTCATCGGTGACAAAGCGCAGGTCGCGGTTGGTGACAATCCCCACCAGCTTGCCGTCACGCAGCACCGGCACCCCGGAGATCTGGAAGCTGCCCATGATTTCGTTGACCTCTCGCACCGTACGGTTTTCATCCACCGTTACAGGGTCAATTACCATCCCCGATTCGGACTTTTTAACTTTGCGCACCTCCCGCGCCTGCTCGTCGATGCTCATGTTTTTGTGGATAATTCCCAGCCCCCCTTCCCTGGCCATGGTGATGGCGGTACGGTGTTCGGTTACCGAGTCCATGGCCGCGCTGACCAGCGGGATTTTAAGGTCAATGGCGGGGGTGAGACGGGTGGAGAGATCAACCTCAGAGGGCAGGATTTCGGAGGCGCCTGGTTCCAGCAATAGATCATCGAAGGTGTAGGCGGTTTCCAGGTTGTCGAGCGGCATGGGCTAACTCCTAGCGGCTAAGAAAAGTAACGATGGTAGAAACTCTGTATACTAACCTTTTTGCTTGGCGGCGTAAATTTACTTTTTGCGTCCGCTGCGGTGATCGGCTAAAATCCTCGGCGCTGGCGGTCCTTGTCGAACACCGGGGCGCCGCGAGTTTGTGGTATTAACCGCTTCAATACAGCAGGAGGAAGAGAATTTGCTGTTGCACATCAACCCCGACAACCCCCAGCCCCGTCTGCTTAAACAGGTAGTCGAGGCCTTACGCCAAGGGGCGGTTATCTGCTACCCGACAGACACGGTTTACGGTATTGGTTGTGATATTTTCAACCAGAAGGCGGTCAAGCGGATCTACCAGATCAAACAGCGGCCTTTGGCGAGGCCGTTCAGTTTTATCTGTGCCGACCTGAAAGATGTCAGCACCTATGCCCATGTTTCTAATACCGGTTATCGGGTGCTGCGGAAAAGTCTGCCCGGTCCTTATACCTTTGTTTTGCCGGCGACCAAGCTGGTTCCCAAAATCATGATGACCAAGCAGAAGACGGTGGGGATCCGGGTGCCGGATCACCGGATATGCATGGAACTGGTTAACGGCCTGGGTAACCCGATTCTGACTACCAGCGCGGCCCCGGACGATCTCGACGGCCGACAACTGATTCATGCCTATGAGGTGGAAGAGAGGTATGCCAAGCAGGTCGACCTGATCATCGACAGCGGGCCGCTGGCCCACTCGATGCCATCCACCGTGGTCAGCCTGGAAGACGACGATCTGCAGGTGCTGCGGCCCGGCAAGGGAAGCCTGGAAGGCTTGGGATGAGTTGGTTGCGTTTGCGCGGCGGGGCCCGGCCGGCGCGCGGGCTATAGGCCGGCCGGGCCTCGCCGTGCCGGCCTTAAACGGCGTCATCAGTCGATGAGGCCGTCTTTCAGCGATTTGCTCATGGTGAAATGAACGTTTTTACGGGGCGGAATGTGCATCACCTTACCGGTTCTGGGGTTTTTGGTGGTGCGAGCCTTGCGCTCGCGGACCGAAAAACTGCCAAATCCTCTTATTTCCACCCGGCGGTTTTCCTCCAGCGCCTGGAGAATGTTTTCCAGCATGATGTCCAGGGCCTGGTCCAGATCTTTCTTCAGAAAACCGGGCATTTCTTCGGCGACGGCGTTGATGAGATCCCGTTTCAGCATGTTTGTTTTCCTTGCAGTTGATTTATGGTGATATGGTCCATTCGTAAGCCAGTACCGGTGTCGGGTCCAGGGACGGCGCCAGCCGGCTGGTCAACTTGCCGCCCAGCAGTAAAGTAAGCAGCGATAAGTCCCGGCGGGGTGGGTAGATCAGCTGAGGAACCTGTTCCCCGTCCAGCCCACCCAGTTCCGCCGCCAGCATGGCGGCGTCGTTGAGGTTGCCCAAAGCATCAACCAGTTGCAGTTCCAGGGCTCGGCCGCCGGTGAAAATCCGACCGTCGGCAAACTTTTCCACCTGCTCGACCGGTAAACCGCGACTTTGGGCCACGTCACCGACGAATTGCGCGTGAACCCCCTGGATCATCTCGGCCAGCATCGCCCTTTCACCGGGGGTCAGGGGGCGATCCACGGCTCCGGTATCCTTAAGTTCACCGCTTTTGATGGTTTCGCTACGATAGCCGATTTTCTGCAGCAGCTCCTCCAGGTTGGCGAATTTAATGATCACCCCGATGCTGCCGGTCAAGGTGCCGGGGTTGGCGATAATCCGCTCGGCTCCCAAGGCCGCGTATAGTCCGCCCGAAGCCGCCACCGAACCCATGGAGGCCACCACCGGTTTAACCTGGTTGGTCCTTTTTACCTCGGCAAACAGTTCCTGCGAGGCGCCGACGGCCCCGCCGGGGCTGTCAATACGCAGCACAATGGCTTTGATCTTGTCCTGGCGACGAAAATCGGTCAGCTGTTCGATTAGCTGATCGGCGGTGCCGATCACCCCGCGGACTTCGATTACTCCAACGCCTTCGGAGTGCCGGCTCGAGCTGAACATGGATGAATCGCGCAACAGTGAGCCGATTAAAAAGCTCACTCCGGCCCAGAACAGCAGCCCGGCCACCAGTAGAGTCAGGCAGCCGGAGAGCAGTGGATGTCTTTGCCGGAATGAGCTTTTGTCGTCCATGATTGCGCGGCCTCGAGCGGCTGGGATCAGGACTCTTCAGTCTTTTCCTGGCTTTCCATCTCTTCCTTGAGTAGATCTCCCAAGGTGGAAGGGCCGCTTTTAGCCTGCTGCTGCTTGTACTCTTCAATGCGGGCCGCTTCACCCTCGCCGCTCAACGCCTTGATGGACAGGCCGATCTTGCGGTCCTTGGCCGAGACGTTGATTACCCGGGCTTCCAGGGTGTCGCCGACGTTGTAGAGGCCCACCGGGGTATCCACCTTCTCCTTGCTCAACTCGGAGACATGTACCAGGCCCTCGATGCCTTCTTCAAGCTCGACGAAAACCCCGAAGTCGGTAACATTGGTGATTTTGCCACTGATCTTGGTGCCGATGGCATATTTCTCCACCGCCGCTTCCCAGGGATCGGGTTGCAGCTGCTTGATGCCCAGGGAGAAACGCTCGTTTTCCTTGTCGATCTTGAGCACTACTGCCTGAATGGTCTCACCCTTGGCGTATTTTTCGCCGGGGTGCTTGATGCGCTCGGTCCATGAAAGGTCGGAGACATGGATCAGGCCGTCGATCCCTTCCTCGATGCCGATGAAAATACCGAAATCGGTGATGTTCTTGATTTTGCCCTCGATGATGGAGCCCACCGGATAATTTTCCGCCACCATGTCCCAGGGGTTGGGCTGGAGCTGCTTCATGCCCAGCGAGATCCGTTTGGCTTCAGGATCAACGTTGAGCACCGCCACTTCCACCTCATCGCCGACGCCGACGATCTTCGAAGGATGGCGGGATTTTTTCGACCAGGACATCTCTGAGATGTGCACCAGGCCTTCAACTCCTTCTTCCAATTCGACAAAGGCGCCGTAATCGGTGATGCTTACCACCTTGCCGGGCACCTTGGCACCCACCGGGTAGCGTTGCTGAATGGTCTCCCAGGGATCGCTTTTGAGCTGCTTGACCCCCAAAGATACCTTGTCGTTTTCTTTATCGTATTTGAGAATCTTGACCTGGATTTCATCGCCCACCTTGTACATCTTGGAAGGATGGGAGACCCGGCCCCAGGAGAGGTCGGTGATATGGCAAAGTCCGTCCATGCCGCCGAGGTCGACAAAGACTCCGTAGTCGGTGATGTTGGTCACCGAGCCAGCAAGAACCTGACCTTCTTCCAGACTGGTGCGCATTTCTTCGCGCAGTTTCTTGCGTTCCTCTTCCATGATCGCCCGCCGGGAAATGACCACGTTGTTGCGGCGGCGGTTGTACTTGAGAATTTTAAATTCATAACTCTCGCCGATCATGGCGTCGAGATCGCGAACCGGGCGCAGGTCGATCTGGGAATAGGGGAGAAAGGCCGGTACGCCGATGTCCACGGAAAGGCCACCTTTAACCCGGCTGTCGATGCGGCCGGTGATGGTGCCGTCGGCTTCCTGGATCCGGGCAATTTCTTCCCATACCTTGATGCCGATGGCCCGTTCGCGGGAAAGTTTAAGTCCGCCTTCCGGTTCCCGTTTCTCCACGAAAACCTCGAAGGTGTCGCCGACGTTGACTTCGATCTGGCCTTCTTCGTTGCGGAATTCACTGATGTCGATTTCGCCTTCCGCTTTGTCCCCGATATCCACCAGGACATAATCTTTGCCCACAGCGATGACTTCGCCGTTGACCACTTCGCCCACATCCGCTACCCGGATGCTCTGTTCAAACAGATCGGCAAAGGATTCACCACCTGCGGTTTCTATTGTGTCTGTGTTGGTTGACATGTAAACAATCCTCCTTGAATTATGGAAATACGATGTGCCTATATACCAGAGGGATGGTGGAAATACAAATTATTTTATTATTACCTGGGAAGGTATTGGAGGCAGCGGTAAAACCCCGTCTGGGGGCGGGTTGTGGCGATGGAATGGGAGTGTCAGGGGCGGGAGCAGTCCTGGGTGGTGAGTGAGAGGTCGCAGTTGATTCGGTCGCCGCCGGCCTGTTTGCTGCGGTACATGGCCCGGTCGGCCCGGTCCAGCAGATGTTCGATGTCTTCCCCCATGGTGTGTTGCCGGTGGCGGTGAAAGCGGGCCAGGCCGATGCTTAGGGTGGTCTCACCGAAGGGCTCCCGCCGGTACTGCTCCAGAATTCGCCGGGCCACAGCCAGGGCCTGTTCATTATCGGCGTATGGCAGGATAACGGAGAACTCATCGCCGCCCGGACGGCAGCACCAGTCAACATTGTCCCGGGTGCTTCTCAGCAACAGGCGGCCGATGGCCTGGAGAGCCCGGTCACCCGCCTGGTGGCCGAACTCATCATTATATTTTTTAAATTTATCCATGTCGATGATGGCCACATAGAGCGGGTAGTTCTGCCGGTGGGCCCGCGGCACCTCTTCGTCGAGCTTGACCTCGAAGCCGCGGCGATTAAAGAGCCCGGTCAGGGCGTCGCGCATGGAGAGCTGTTCCAGCTTACGCACCATGGTCTGTTCCCGCAGCACCCGGTGCAGTTTGGCCTCGAGTTCGTCGATATTAAAGGGCTTGGCGATGAAGTCGCAGGCGCCCTTTTTAATGACGTCGGTGTAGCTGAATTTTTCCGCATATCCGGTCACCACAATGATATCCAGGCGTGGGTAAAGATTTTTGACCTGCTTGAGCAGGGTCATGCCGTCCATGCGGGGCATGGTCAGGTCAGTGATCACCAAGGAGAACTCGTCCTCCTGCAGCTTTTCCATGGCTTCAACCCCGTCGCTGGCGGTCCGGCACTGAAAGCCGAATGATTCAATGGCGGTGAGAAGCAGGTTAAGCACCTGAGGGTCGTCGTCCACGACCAGAATCTTGACCGGAAAATCAGGCTCAAGGGTGAAGGGGGAGTCGGCCTGGTTCATAAAAGCTCAGTCCTTGCGGGTTTTTTTGGGTTTAGCGCAAAAATCATTGCCTTTTTGCGCTTTTTGTCATAGAAGAGAGCGTTCAAGCTTTTGCCAAGACGATCATGGTCGTCAGCCTCGTTAAGTATACCCGGGCCGGTAGAGTCACTGCTTTTTTTGCTGATCACTGGCTGCCATAACTATTGAAACATAATTCTGATCGAACTGGCAAACAGAATCGCCTCGTTATGTCAAGGTTCTTCAGGTTTTTTGACGGCCCGGAGCCGATCAGTCATGTTCGGAGTGTTTTTTCAAGATGAAGCTTCCTCCTCTTAAAATCGGTTCTTTTACCGCCCCGGTTCCCCTTATTCAGGGGGGTATGTCCATTCGCGTTTCCACCGCCGCCCTGGCGGTGCCGGTTGCCCGCTCCGGCGGCATCGGGACCATCGGTGGGTCCGGCCTGCCGCTGGAAGAGTTGCAGGCGGACATCCGCAAAGCCAAAAGCGAAACCGACGGGATTATCGCGGTGAACATCATGTTCGCCATGCAGAACTTTTATAATCTGGTAATGGGGTCCATCGAAGCAGGGGTGGACATGATCATCACCGGGGCCGGGTTTTCCCGGGATATCTTCAAGATCGGCAAAGAAACCAATACACCCATTGTCTCCATTGTCTCCTCGCCCGCCTTCGCCCGCCTGGCGGAAAAGTTGGGGGCGGCGGCGATCATTGTTGAAGCCAAAGAGGCTGGCGGTCACTTGGGCACCGATCAGGCCCTGCGCGATCTTTTTCCTGAGATTCGCAAAGTGGTCAAGAAGGTGCCGCTGATTGCCGCCGGCGGTATTACCAACGGTTTTGAAATGGCCGAGATGATGGATCAGTACGGCGCCGACGGGGTTCAGATCGCCACCCGTTTCGTGCTCACCGAGGAGTGCTCGGTGGACGACACGTTCAAGCAGGCCATGCTCAAGGCCCGGCCCGAAGATGTAACCCTGATCCGCTCCCCGGTGGGGCTGCCCGGTCGGGCCATCAAAACCCCGTTCGTCGAACGGCTGGCCGCCGCCGAAGAGCTCAAAACCAAAGAGTGTCGCTGGAAGTGCCTGAAGAAGTGTGACCATGTCTATTGCATCAGCGACCGCCTGATGAAGGCCTGTGAAGGTGACCTGGAAGAGGGGCTGTTCTTCTCCGGCGAGAATGTCTGGAAGATGAAGGAAATTATGACCGTCCAGGAAGTTTTTGACCAGTTCGTCAGCCAGGCGGAATCCGTGTATAAGGAGCCAAGGTAGTCGGCCGGGAAGTTGTTGGCCGTTGCCCCTTGGTTGTCGTGATCTGGTGCCCATGAGCGAAGATTTATCATTACCCGAGCCCCGGGTGATCCCCCGTTCCGAACATTGTATTTCCCGCGCCGATATCGACCGCGAGGCCCTCAAAGTCATGCACCGCCTGCGGGACGAAGGTTTTCGCGCCTACCTGGTGGGTGGCGGGGTGCGGGACCTGTTGATGGGGAAAAAACCCAAGGATTTCGATATCAGTACCGATGCCCGGCCCGGTGAGTTGCGTAAAATCTTCCGCAACAGCCGGATCATCGGCCGCCGCTTCCGTTTGGTGCAGGTCTTTTTTCATGGGGGCAAGATCATCGAAGTGGCCACTTTTCGCTGTCGCAGCGAATTTGACCTCAACGGCGTCGAGATCGAAACCCTGGCTTCGGACAACACCTTTGGTGATCCTGCCGAGGACGCTTTTCGTCGGGATCTGACCATCAATGCGCTGTTCTATGAGATTGAGAATTTTTCGGTCATCGACTACACCGGTGGGGTGGAAGATCTGCACCGTGGGCTGGTGCGTCTGGTGGGTGATCCGGACCGGCGCCTGATTCGTGATCCGGTGCGAATGCTGCGTGCCATTCGCCACGCCGCCCGTAGTGACTTTGTTATTGAGGAGGAAACCTGGCTGGCCATCCTGCGCCATCTGGACAAGCTGCAGCTTTGCCCCGACTCCCGTCTGCGCGATGAATTGTGCAAAGATCTGCAGGGCGGGGCCAGCCGGCGCTGGGTGGAACTGGGTCTGGCCAGCGGCGTCTTCTTTGAGCTCTTTCCGTTCTATCGCGGGATATTGCCGGCACCCGACCCGGCTCGGCTGGCGCATCAGAAGCTTGCCGATCCCCATCCGCTGGCCGAGTTGCTGCTGCAGTTGATGGCCGTGGTTGATCGGGCCGTGGCCGCCGGCAAGGTGCCCGCCGAGGAAATAATTTTTGCCATGTTGCTGCTTCCCTGGGCCGATGCGCGGTTCAGTCTGCTGGCCAGCTGTCCCGACCGTAACACGGCCTACCGTTTTTCCCGGCAGTTGCGGACGGAGTTGGACGCGGTTCTGCTGCCCCTGAATATCAAGCGGCACACCAAGGAATCCCTGGCCCTGCTGCTGGCCAATTTGCCTCTGCTGATGGCCAACGATCCCCGCGCCGGAACAGAGGCAGCCGAAGACCAGGGCGGCTTGGGTGAGCCGTCCTGGCCCCGCGGTTTGACCAAAAAAGGCTACTTTCCTCGCTGCCTGGCTTTTTACGAACTTTACCGGGCTGCCGTGGCCGGCGAGCCATTGCCGGATCTCAACGCCGTGGCGCCGCCGCCGACCCCGGCCAGAAAAAAAAGAGCCCGGGTGAGCGGTCGCCGGGAAGGACGAGCGCCGGCGTTTGCCACCGCCAAAGGCGGAATTTTCGGCTTAAAGAGGTAACCTCGGTCAGTGTCGGCAGCACGCCACCGACCAGCGGCCATCGGGAGAATCATCAGGATGAACGAAGTCAACCGGCTTGAAATGGAACAGTGGCGGCAACTTTCCACCGCTGAACTGCTGGCCCGGGCGACGGTGGTCAAAGTTGCCCACCGGGCGGATTCCTTTTCCTTCTGTAGCATCATCAATGCCAAATCGGGCAAATGCAGCGAGGACTGCCGATACTGCGTGCAGTCATCGCACTACCAGACCGACGCCCCGATTTATCCACTTAAGGAGAGCGCCGAGATTGTCGCCGCCGCCGAAGCCGCCAAGGAAGCGGGGGCTTCGCGCTTTTCCATGGTGACCAGCGGCCGGGGGCTGTCGGCGACCGAGGTGGAGGATGTGGCCCAACGCTTTGCGGCGATCCGTGAGCGGGTGGAGATCAAACTCTGCGGTTCCTTCGGCATTCTTGACCGTGACGCCCTGCTGCGCCTCAAACAGGCGGGGATGGCCCGCTATCATCACAACCTGGAAACCTCGGAACGCTTTTTCCCTCAGGTTACCACCACCCACACCTTCGCCGACCGGATTGCCACCATTCAGGCGGCCCAGGAGGTCGGATTGGAGGTTTGCGCCGGCGGAATTTTTGGGCTGGGGGAAAGCGAGGATGACCGCATCGAGATGGCCCTGAGGTTGCGTGAACTGGCGGTGGATTCGGTGCCGCTGAATTTTTTGATTCCCCTGCCGGGCACCCCGATGGCCGGCGCCGAGCCTTTGGCGGTGCGGGATATTGTGCGCAGTATCGCGATGTTCCGGCTGTTGTTGCCGAAGGTTTGTATTCGCCTGGCCGGGGGGCGGGAAACGGCTCTGGAAGACTTCCTGGCCACCGCCTTCCAGGCCGGGGCCGACGGCATGATGATCGGCGGCTACCTTACCCAGCGGGGCCGCAGTGTGGCGGCCGATCGCAAGTTTGCCCGGGAAATGCAGCAGTTCTGGGCTTAGTCTGTCAATCTATCCTGTTGTCCGCTAAATGTTCGGCACCCCCACGTTTTGACGACGTTGGGCGCTGATTGGCCGAGGTTTTTGCATGGTTGATATAGCCGCTTATCTCAAGCGTCAGCAAAAAGATGGACGTTTACGGCAGTTGCCGGAGCTGGAGCATCCCGACGGCGGCCGGGTGCGACTGTCGGCGGCCGGCCCTGATCTGCTTGATTTCTCCTCCAATGACTATCTGGGCCTGAGCCGTCATCCTCTGCCGCTGGTAGCCGCCGCCGATGCCCTGAGCCGTTACGGCACCGGGGCCGGGGCGGCCCGTCTGATGAGCGGTGATTTTGCTCTCCATCGTGAACTGGAAGCGGCCCTGGCCCGGCTCAAGGAGCAGGAAGCGGCGCTGCTGTTTGGCAGCGGCTACCTGGCCAATGTCGGCTTGATCCCGGCGCTGGTGGGACGACACGACGTCATTTTCGGCGATCGGCTCAACCATGCCAGCATTCACGACGGCTGCCAGCTCTCCGGGGCCAGATTGCACCGGTTTGCCCATAACGATTGCAATCACCTTGAGGATCTGATCAAGCGTCACCGGGGCGGCAAAGAGGCCCTGATTGTGGTGGAGTCGCTTTACAGTATGGATGGCGATATCTGTCCCCTGGCCGAGGTGGTGGCGCTCAAGGAGCGATATGGTTGCCGGCTACTGGTGGATGAAGCCCATGCCACCGGGCTGTTTGGCGACAACGGGGCGGGATTGCTGGCGGCGGAAGGCCTGGCCCACCGGGTCGATCTGGTCATGGGCACCCTGGGCAAGGCTCTGGGCAGCTACGGGGCCTACGTGGCCGGAGAACAGCGCCTGGTCTCTTTTTTGCTCAACCGGGCCCGGAGCTTTATCTTCTCCACCGCTTTGCCGCCGGCCAGCACCGCCGCTGCCCTGGCCGCCGTCCAGTTGCTGGCCGATGAACCAGAGTTGCGCCGGGAGTTGTGGCGGCGGGTGGAGATTTTTAAAAGCGGTCTGACCCGGGGCGGGATCAAGGCCGGACTGGGCCCCTCCCAGATCGTGCCTTTAACGGTGGGCGACAATCAGGCCGCCCTGGACCTTGCCCAACGCCTGCGGCAGCGTGGGGTTTACGCGGCGGCGGTGCGCCCGCCCACGGTGCCAGCCGGGCAGGCCAGACTGCGCTTTTCCGTGACCAACCACCTTGATCATGACGATCTCAGCGCGGCGTCGGCGATCATTGCCACGGAGTTGCAAAAATGCTGACGGTCCCTTCAGCTGTCGGTAATATCCGGCCTGCCAAGGCCCAAATGCTACGAGGTTGAGGTTGATCAAGGACTTTATTCGGGGGTTTGCCGCCCTTTTTCAGGTGCATCCCCGCCTGGCCCTGTTTCCCTTGGCGGCGGTGGCCACTTCCGGGTTTGGCCAGACTTTTTATGTTTCGATCTTCGGGGAAGAACTGAGGGTTGCCTTTAATCTTTCCCATACGTTTTACGGCGGGCTGTACAGCGGTGCTACCTTGGTGGGCGCTTTACTGCTGCTGCGGCTTGGCTCCCTGGTGGACACCTGGTCTTTGGGCCGAGCGGTCAACCTGGCGGTTGGCTTGCTGGCGCTTGGTTGTCTGTTGATCGGGCTGGCCCCCGGGGCGTGGGTGCTGTTTGTCGGTTTTGTGCTCATTCGTTTTGCCGGTCAGGGCTTTGTGGCGCACCTGGGGATGACCGCCGCCGCCCGCTATTTTGCCGCCCACCGAGGCAAGGCGGTGGCCCTGGGGGCCATGGGCATCCCCCTGGCCGAGGCGCTGTTGCCGGCGGTGGCGGTGATGCTGATGCTCCGGGGAGACTGGCGCTGGCCGTGGCTGGCGGCGGCGGTGGTTCTGCCGCTGCTTATTCTGCCCCTGTTGCGCGGGTTGAGCCGGGAAACGCCGCCCCTGGTCCGGCCCGCTGCCGGCGACCAGGCGGGTCCGCGTCAGTACACCAGGGCGGAGGCTCTGCGCGATCGCGGCTTTTATCTGTTGTTGCCGGCGGTGATGGCGACTCCTTTTGTGGTCACCGCCATGCTCTTTCACCAGTCGGCGGTGGCCATCATTCGCGGCTGGTCCCTGGAACTGCTGGCCGGCGCCTTTGTCGCCTTTGCCGCCGGGCATTTCCTGAGCCTGGTGGTCGCCGGCCCTTTGGTGGACCGGGTGGGTTCCCGCCGCAGTCTGCCTCTTTCTTTGCTGCCCATGTCTCTGGGGCTGTTGCTGCTGGCCGGCTTTGCCGGGGCCTGGGTGTTGTTTTGTTACCTGCCCCTGCTGGGCACCAGTATCGGCCTGGCCACCACCGCCGGCGGCACCATCTGGGCCGACCGCTATGGTGTCCTGCACCTGGGAGCCATCCGCTCCCTGGTACACGCGGCGGTGATCGCCGCCACCGCCGCCGCTCCCATCCTGGCCGGCCTGCTCTTGGACAGCGGGCTGGGTGTGACTGTACTGGCCCTAACCATGGCCGTCTACAGCCTGGCCAGCGCCGGTCTGGCCTGGCTGGCCCCGGCGCCGGGCGGAAGGTTGGGTTAGCCTGATGTTGTCGATTATATTGCCATGATAACTAACCATTTTTTCAGCGTGAAAAATCCAGACCTGCCCTCGCTGATTACTGGTCGTCAGTTTGGGGAGTGGGGCGAAGAGGTCGCCGGCGGCACCGGCATTATCAGGTTAAATAGGAGTCTGGAGTGCTGAAAGATATTCTACCGGCGGCGCGCTTTTTGACCATTTTGCCACTTCCTGGCGGCGGCAAACTGCTTGCCGAGCGCGATATTACCCGCAGTGCCGCCGCCTTTACAGCGGTGGGGTTACTGCAGGGGGTGCTGCTGATAGTGGTGGAACTGGTTGCCGGGCTGCTGTTTCATCCCGATCTTGCCCTGTGGCTGGTGGTGCTGGCCTTGGTGCTGATCAGTGGCGGCTTTCATCTCGACGGCCTGGCCGACTGTTTTGATGCTCTGGCGGTTAAGGGCAGCGGCGAGCGGGAGCGGGACCTGAGCCGGCGGCTGGAGGTGATGAAGGATCCGGCCACCGGGGTCATGGGGGTGCTGGCCATTTTCTTTGTCCTGGTGCTTAAATATTTTGCTCTGCAGAGTCTTTCCCATTCCTCCTACGCCATTTACTATTCCAGCCTGCTGCTGCTGCCTGCTTGCGGCAAGTGGGCGATGGTGACCGCCATGTACCGGGCGCAACCGGCACGTCCCGAAGGGCTTGGCAGGCTCTTTATCGGGGCGGTGGGCGGCCGGGAACTGGCCTGGAACGTGGCGGCGCTGCTGCTGCCGCTGCTGGCCGTCGGTTGGCTGCTGGCCGGTTTTCTGCCCGCTTACTCTTTTCTCTTCTACCTTTTGCTGCCGGCGGGGCTTTATCTCTTCAGCCGCCTGGCGATTGCCTTTGGTCGTCAAAAATTCGGGGGAATGAGCGGCGACAGCCTGGGGGCGGTCAACGAACTGGCGGAGATCCTTTTTCTGTTACTGGTGCTGATATGGTTACGACTCTCTGTCTGGTAAGGCACGGGGAAACCGAAGGTTCGGATATTCCACGTTATAAAGGCAGCCTGGATGTGCCCCTGTCGGCGCGGGGGTACGAGCAGGTGAGGCGCACCGCCGGCCGTTTGCGGGAGGTGCTGGCGGTCATGCTTCAAGAGCGCCGGCAAAGCTATCTGCGGGTGGTCCATGACCAGGAAGGGGCGGCCAACGAGGAGGGGTTGGATGTGGTTTACTGCTCACCCCTCAGCCGGGCGGTGCAGAGCGCGGAACTGATTGCCGCCCCTCACGGCTTGACCCCGGTGGTGGAAGATGATTTGCGGGAGCGCCATTTCGGGGTATGGGAAGGTTTGAGTTTTGCCGAGATCAAACGCGATTTTCCCGAGGCGTTCACCGCCTGGGCCGCCGATCCGGTCCGCTTTGCCCCGCCCGAGGGGGAAAACACGCAAGAGGTGGCCCACCGGGGCCGGACCGCTTTGGAGGCCATCCTGGCCCGGCACCCGGGTCGGAACGTTGGGGTGGTGGCCCATGGCGGCATCAATCGGGTGATTTTGTGTCACCTGCTGGGGATGCCGCTGGAGAATATTTTCCGGCTGGAACAGGATCTGGCCTGTTTCAATATCATTGAAATGTGGGAACAACTGCCGGTGGTCAAGCTGCTTAATGCTCTTTAATCGCTAAATCATCCGTTGCGTCACGATTACTAATTTTTGGGCGGGTATTTATGCAACTTGCGCTGCAGGGTGCGGCGATGCAAACCCAGCCGCTGGGCGGCCTGGGAGATATTGCCGTGGCAGTCGTTGAGCACCCGGTTGATGTGCTCCCATTCGGCCCGCGCCAGGGAAGGGGCGGTGAAATCCTCCGCCGGGGGATCCGGGGCCCTTTGGGGGTCGAGGCTGAAGGCCTGGAGGATGTCGTCGACATCGGCCGGCTTGGGCAGGTAAGAAAGAGCGCCCAACCGAATGGCCTCGGCGGCGGTGGCAATGCTGCCGTAACCGGTGAGCACCACCATGGCCGGCGGCTGGTCCAGCCCGGCGGCCGCGGCTACCAGCTCCAATCCGGACTTGCCCGGCATGCGCAGGTCGATCACCGCCAGGGCCGGCTTTTCCTTTTTGAGCAGCTCCAGAGCCGGCTCGTATCCTTCGGCCTCGTAGACGGTGAATCCTCGCCGGGCAAAGGCCTTGCCCAGCCGTTTGCGAAAATCAATCTCGTCATCCACCAGCAGGAGGGTCTGTTTATTGGTGCTCATTGTGCCTTAATCCTTTCGGCCTCCAAACGTAAGCTTACTGTGGTACCCCGGCCGCGCCGGGATTCAATGCTCAGGCCGCCGCCGAAATGCTCCGCCGCCGTTTTAGCCAAAAACAGCCCCAGCCCCATCCCCTTGCCCACTTCTTTGGTGGTGAAAAAAGGCTCCCCGGCCCGCTTCATGGCGGTTGCGTCCATGCCCTCGCCCTGGTCCCGGATGCTGAAGACCAGAAAGCGCCCTTCCTGGCGGCAGTTCAGTTCAATTTCCCAGCCCGGCGGTGAGGCCTCCAGGCCGTTCTTCAGCAGTCCCCGCAGGATCCGGCTGAAGGTGCGCAGCGGCATCCTGACCATCAGGTCCGCCACCTGGTTGTCCACCAGGATCCGTTCCTGCTCGCCGGGGCTGAAGGTGTTCAAGGCCTGTTCCACCACCCGGCTTACCGGAAACAGCGTGGTTCCTTCTCCCAGGTGTTCGCCGGCGTCGGCTCCCATTTGGTAGAGAATCTCACGGCAACGTTCAACCTGTTCCCGGATAAGCTCAACATCTTCCAGCAGTTCAGCCGCCGGCAGATCTTCCTCGGAGGGCGGTTTGTGCAGCGGCGTGCCGAGGCTGCGCAGCTGATGTCGCATCTCGCCGCTGGCCACGGCTATGGTGGCCAACGGAGTGGCCAGTTCATGGGCCGCCCCGGCGGCCAGGGTAGCCAGAGAGGCCAGTTTTTCGGTTTTGCGTTGTTCTTCTTTTAGTTCCTGCATAGCCTGGCGGTGGCGCTCCAGTGCTTTGTAAACCTGGCTGACAAAGAATACGATAAAAAAGGCGGTGATGGCAAAGGCCACCCACATTCCCTGCAGATGGGGCGAGATCTCTCGGCCGAAAAGAAAAATCTGTTCACTGGGGACATGGCAGGGGGCGAAAACGGTATCCAGGGCCACCAGGCCCAGATCTTGGGAAGGGGCATAAGCGGGCAGTAGAAACAGGGCGGCGTAAGCCACCGAGGCCAACCCGGCCAGGGTTATGGCCCAGGCCGGCCGCAGCAGGATGGCTCCCAGAGAGATGTGGACCAGGTAGAGGAAGGTAAAGGGGTTCATCGGGCCGCCGGTTACGTAGAGCAGGGCGGTGAACAACAGGACATCCAGGAACATCACCACAATGATGGCCTGTTCTCCCACCCCGCCTTTGAACCGAACCAGATAGTGAAAGTAGAGGTTGCTGCCGATGGCAAAGCTGATGATCAGACCCAGCACCGGCAGGGGAATGGCGACATGGAAAAGCAGCAAAATAGCCAGCACCAGCATGATCTGACAGGCGATTACCCACCAGCGTAAGCGCAGCAGCCAGTTGAGGGCGATGCCGGAACTGGTTTCAGTGCCTTGGACCGATTTGGCAAAAGATTTTTTATTCATTAACGTTCAACGATTTTATGCTTTGCCGGCGGTTGCCGGCCCGGGTCTACAGGTTAAACAAAAAGTCAGCGCCATATTTACCGGCGGTGAACAGCAGGATCAGGCACAGCAGCCATTTGATGGCCCGGGCTGGCACCAACTTCTGGCAGCGGGCCCCCAGATACATGCCGGCCAGGCCGCCCAGGCCGAAGAGCAGTCCCAGCAACCAGTCCGGGGCGACGACCAGATCCGGATAAAAAGGGGCCAGTAACTGGTAAAAAGCCACCCCGGCCACGGAAGTGACAAAGGTGCCGGTCAGGGCCGCTCCAGCCACCGTGTACACCGGCAAACCGAAAACGGAAACAAAGAACGGGGCGATGATGGCGCCGCCCCCGATGCCGTAAATTCCGCCCACTACTCCCACCAGCAGGCTCAGGCCGAAAATTCCCCAGAAAGGGATGTCGAACCGCTCACCGTAAAAAGTGTAGCCAAGGCGCTTGAGGTTGAAATGGGTAACATGAACCACCGGCAGCGGCTCATGCTTGTCATGGGGGGTGGCACTGGTCTTTTGGCGATGTTTGCGCACCAGCTCCTGGAAGCGTTGTTCAGCGGAGAGCTGACCGGCGCTGGCGGGGACTGGGCGCAGCAGGTCGGTGACCATGCGGCTGCCTATGTACAGCAGTACGGCAGCAGCAAAGAGCTTGAATAGATCCGGGTCCGGCAGCCAGCTTAAGCGGATCACGGCCCCCAGCAGCACCCCGGGCAGGGTGCCGGCCACCACCACCCAGACCAGGGGCCAGACCATCCGCCCTTCTTTAAAATAACGGTATACGCCGCCGGGAATGGCAACGATATTGAACAGTTGATTGGTGGCGCTGACCGAAGGCGTGGTGTAACCCAGGAACGACATTTGAAAGGGAAGCAACAGAAAGGCACCGGAAACTCCGCCCATGGAGGTAAAAAAAGAGATGACCAGCGCCACCAGGGGGGGGATCCAGAGGCTGACTTCAATGCCGGCGGTGGGGAAATACATGATGGCTGGGTTCTCCGGGCATGTGCTGGTTTGTCGCGGTATCTGGCTGAATTCACACAAACTAGCCTGCTCGTCGAGAGCTGTCAAGCAGCTAGCTGGGCCCGCCGGGGCTCCGTCAAAGTAATTGGTTTTGGCCAAGCAGCGTGGGGGGGGCTTTTTTGTCTGATACTTTGTGGCATATTTGGCTTGCTTTATCTTTTCGCTGGTTATAAAATTCAGGCCGTTGGGAGATAACCTGAAACCGGCCGGCCCGACAGGGATATTGAATTCTGCCGGGTGAAAAAGGAGGAGATAATGAGTAAGGCAACAATAATAATGGCGTTTCTCGCTTTGTTGCTGATTGTTCCGGGTGGTCCCGGGGTGGCTGCGGCTGAAATTGCGGAGTGCCGCCAGATGGCCTCGCCGGTGACTGGGGATGAACGCAGGTACTCGGTGGTGGCCGACATTTACGGGGTCAGGGCCTATCCCGATATCGCCTGCGCTGTCCACTGGCGCAACCATGAACTGTGTGCCACCGAGCTTTCAACCTTTCAGTTCACTGCTAAGGTTTTTGATTACCACTCCGGCGCTGAAGTCCTGATGACCGAGGCTTATTATGTGGTGGCGGTGCCGGGAGAGTCACGGCCGCTGGCCTTTGTCGCCCGGGAAGAGGCGGAAGAGTTTGTGGCCGGGGCCGGCGGTGGTGAACTGCTGGATTACGACGCGCTGGTGGATTACCCCTTGTAACTGTCCAGCAGCACCCCATCTTGCGGCGATCAGGTCGGCTTGAGTACCTGATGTACGCTACGCCGACTTGGCTTACCGCAACCTGGGGCACGGCTGTTCAGTTACGTGCCAGAATGAGCAGGGTAGTTACTTCACCTTTAAATCAGTTCGTAGCGGTTAGCGTCCCGGTTGCCGGTAGTCGGCCACCATCCGGTTATGGTCAAAGACCAGGTCCGGTAGGCTGTCCAGCGGAAAAACGGCGGCCCGAGCGGCGTCGTCGCCGGCCTGGAGGGTGCCGCCGACGGATTCGGCCAGGAAGACGGTGCTGATGGTGTGCGCCCGGCTGTCCCGGTTGGGATCGGAGTAAGTGTGCAACTGCCGGCGCAGGCGGACCGTCAGTCCGGTTTCTTCGCTGGCCTCGCGGATCGCCGCTGCCTCCAGACTTTCTCCGTAGTCGACAAACCCCCCCGGCAGGGCCCAGCCCGCCGGGGGGGTTTTGCGTTTGATCAGCACGATACCACCTTCCGTTTCGATGATAATGTCCACCGTCGGCCGGGGATTGTGCCAGACTGGCCAGGCGTGACCACACTTAGGACATTGAATGATGGTTTTGCTCATATTGGGCTCTTTCACTTTTTGGGTTAATTTTTCCGGGGTGTCGACCGATCAGCTATGCAAGGGTTCATTCACCTTACATCAGTCAAGGAGGACGCCATGACAGCCCGGGAAGCGATAAAAGTTCTGATGCTAAGTCCCTTTTATTTCCGTCTCGATACCGCCGCCCGCAAGGCTTTGATTGCCGAGTTTCGGCGCGCCTGTGCCGGCTGAGGCGCTATTCATTTTTTCTCAGTTTTTATTTGGCATTCACTCCGGCGTGGTTTATAGTTCGCGGTGATTTTAACCCGGTTGCAGCGAACACGGACCTTCCGTTTTTCTTAAAAAAAACACGCAAAAGGAGTGAGTCGATGAACGTTCTGGTTTTTGGACCCAACGGCAGCGGCAAAGGCACCCAAGGCGCCATTGTACAGAAAAAATATGGTATGCCCCACATTGAATCGGGAGCCATCTTCCGGCAGAATATCGGCGGCGGCACCGAACTGGGCCAGAAGGCCAAAGAGTACATCGACCGCGGTGACCTGGTGCCCGATGATATCACCATTCCGATGATTCTCAATCGTCTCCAGGAAGATGACTGCAAGCAGGGCTGGATTCTGGACGGTTTTCCCCGCAACAAGGTTCAGGCCGAAACCCTGGCCAAGGCCCTGGCTGACGCCGGCATGAAGCTTGATTACGTAGTTGAAATCGTGCTGCCCCGTGACGTGGCCAAGCTGCGGATTACCGGCCGCCGGCTCTGCGTTAACGACAATAACCATCCCAATCATATCGCCTTTGATGCCATCAAGCCGGTGGAAAAGGACGGCAAGATGGTCTGCCGGGTCTGCGGCGGCGATCTTAAGGTCCGCCCCGACGACCAAGATGATGTGGCCATCGACAAGCGGCATGACATCTATTACGACGATCAGACCGGCACCATGGCGGCGGTCAACTTTTTCAAGCAGTTGGGCGGCGGGACCAAAGTGATTTCGGTGGATGGACGGCCTTCCATCGGCGAGGTGACCGAGGCGATAATGAAAGAGCTGAACTAGATTAAGAACTGAACTGGCGAACCGCCGCTTCCGGGCGATTCATGTCGGTGATGATTGATTTAATCGGTCCCGGAAAGGGCCGGCCCGCATTTTTTTTGGTGGCTTAACGCTGCGGGGCCGGCTCTTTTTTTATTCTTTTACTTCAACCGGCCGCTGGCAAGCCCGCAGGTTTTTGTCCACCAGAAAGATGTGGGCCACCACCCAGTTGATCACCCGCCTGTTAATCAGCACCACATGTTCGGAAGTGATGCCGGTTTTTTCCACCTCCGCCATCAACTCGTGCAAATCCGCGACAAAAGTGTCGTGCATTTCCTTGTGCGCTTCGTAGTCCTGGTAACCTTTGCGACGCATGTAAATTTCCTCGGACTGGAAGTGCTCCACCACGTATTCCTGCAAAAAACGCAGCAGGGTCATGCTTTCCTCCCGGCCCTTGCCCTGGCGCACGGCGTTCAGCAACTGATTAATCCGTTCGATCAGCTCCCGGTGCTGCCGGTCGATGATGTCCACCCCCAGTTCAAATTCCCGGCTCCAGACCACAGCCGGCTCGATGCCGCCGCCATCTTGTGCATTCGCCGAGTCCCGGTGGAGGTAGATATCGTCGTAAGCCTGATAGGAGTCAAAGAGTTCCATAAAATGCTCTTCGCAGTCCAGGAAGGCGTTGACGATGTCGGGGTCAAAATGGGTGCCCCGGGAGGCATAAATGCGCTGTACCGTTTCCAGATGGGTTACCGGCGTTTTGTAGGGGCGCTTGGCCCGGATGGCGTCGTAGGCGTCACCTAAGGCATAGATCCTGGCCTCAAGGGGGATGTCCTCGCCGGCCAGCTCGGCCGGGTAGCCGGAACCGTTATATTTTTCGTGATGATGGAGGGCGATGGTGTGGCTCATGGTCAGAAAGGGGACCGGTTCGTCGATTTTTTCCATTAATCGCTCGAGAATGCCGGCCCCGATGGTGGTGTGGGTCTGGATGACAGCGAATTCTTCCCGGTCCAGGCGACCTGGTTTCAGCAGCACCCGATCGGGAACCCCAACTTTCCCCAGGTCATGCAGGGGGGCGGCGTCATAAAGGTTGGCGATAAACCGGTCGTCAATGAGTCGGCGGTATTTGGGTTGCCGGCGCAGGGTGTCGGCCAGAATTACCCCGTAGCCCCGGGTGCGTTCCAGGTGCTTGCCGGTGTCGGGATCTCGCATTTCCGCCAGGTTGGCGAGACCAAAGACCATGTTGCGCTGGGTGGCGCGCAAGCGGTTAAGCTGAGTCTGGCGAATATAGGCAGTCAGTAAAAACAGCAGGCCCAGCACCGCCACCAGGGCCAGGAAAGCCAGGGTGAGGTTGTCCCGCTCCCAGCCGGCAATGGCGCGTTGGCCGGATATGGCCAGCAGCAGCAGGACCGGCAGCAGCACCAGGATGAACCAGCGAAATCCCATGGCGCTGCCGCTGCCGGAGAGAAGACGCTGCAGGGTGGAGTTTTTGTTGGAAGCAGCTTGATTTAACATGGTTGTCTAAAAGCAAAAACAAAACTTAAATCTGTTTATCTGTTTAACCGCTAAAGGGGGTAATGGGTGTCTGCCGAACATGGTTGTTTACCATTTGGGTAAACAGATAATAAACAGAGTTTGTTGCTTTGTATATATTAACTTTCCCAAAAGGGATATGTTTACTATAATTTCGGCAGTATTGTGCTCTGGTGGCCCGTGTGCTTTTCGTCGGAACTGCTCCCGCCGTGTAAGGGCATGCCGGGGGCTCCGGAGTCTTGCGGGCGGTTGCTGTTGATAAAAAATACTGAGATAAAACGCCGGGTTAGCAGTTTGATCTCGGATCCTTTCCCTTGGCTGAACCCAAAAAGAGTTGGATTATGAAAAAAGTTCTGGTTGGAGTAATTATGGGCTCCCGCAGCGACTGGGAGACCATGCGGCAGGCGGCTGAAACCCTGGAAGAATTGGGGGTTCCCCACGAGGTGCGGGTGGTTTCCGCCCACCGGACGCCGGAGTTGTTGTTTGAATACGCCGCCGGGGCCAAGGTGCGCGGTCTGGAGGTGATTATTGCCGGCGCCGGTGGGGCGGCCCACCTGCCCGGTATGGTGGCGGCGCGCACTGCCCTGCCGGTGCTGGGGGTGCCGGTGCAGTCCAAAAGCCTCAACGGCCTGGATTCCCTGTTGTCCATCGTCCAGATGCCGGGTGGGATCCCGGTGGGCACTCTGGCCATCGGTCCGGCCGGGGCCAAAAACGCCGCCCTGCTGGCCGCCGCTATTCTGGCCAACAAGTATGAGGCGGTGGCTGCCGCCCTGGAGCAGTTCCGCCAGGAGCAGACGGCAACGGTGCTGGCCGACCCCGATCCCCGGCGATCGGTGGAGAGTGGCTCATGAAGGGGGGAGATGTTACCGATGCGGGCAGAGTAGGGATTATCGGGGCCGGCCAGTTGGGCCGGATGCTGGCTCTGGCCGGATATCCTCTGGGGCTGCAGTTTGCCATGCTGGACCCCAATTCTGCCGCCTGCGGCGGGCAGGTGGCTCCCCTCACGGTGGCGGCCTTTGACGACCAGGAGGCCCTGGCGGCCCTGGCGCGACAAGTTGATCTGGTGACCTTCGAGTTTGAAAACGTACCGGTCGCCGCCCTGGAGTTTTTAGCTGACCGGGTGGAGGTTTTCCCCCGGCCGGCGGTGCTGGAAACGGCCCAGGATCGCTTGCGGGAAAAGGAGTGTTTTGCGCAGTTGGGCATCCCTACTCCCGCCTACCGGGCGGTGGGCAGTGAAGGAGAGTTGCAGGCGGCGGCGGCCAAATTGGGGCTGCCGGCGGTGCTGAAAACCCGTCGCCTGGGCTATGACGGCAAAGGGCAGCTGGTACTGCGCCGGGAAAGCGATCTGGCGGCGGCCTGGCAGGTTTTGGGGGGCGCCGAACTGATCCTGGAGTCCTTTGTGTCGTTTGCGCGCGAGGTTTCCCAGGTGGCGGTCCGGGGACGTGACGGGGCGATGGTTTTTTATCCCCTGGCGGAAAATACCCACCGGGACGGCATCTTGCACCTCTCTCTGGCGCGGGCCGGCGATCCGCTGCAAACCCTGGCCGAAGATTATACCCGGCGGATTATGGAGCACTTTTCCTATGTCGGGGTAATGGCCTTCGAGTTTTTTCAGACCGAAGCGGGGCTGGTGGCCAACGAGATCGCTCCTCGGGTGCACAATTCCGGGCATTGGACCATTGAGGGGGCGGAAACCAGCCAGTTTGCCAACCATCTGCGGGCCATTCTCGGCTGGCCGTTGGGGTCGACGGAGCTGGTAGGGCAGGCGGCGATGCTCAATTTCATCGGCGAGTTGCCGGCCACGGCGGACCTGTTGCAGTACCCTGGGCTGCACCTGCATGCTTACGGCAAGTCAGCCGCGCCGGGCCGTAAAGTGGGCCATGCCACTCTGCGGCTGCCGGCGGGAGTCGATCTGCCCGCCGCGCTGCGGCGTCTTACCGATGCTCTGGAAATGCGCTGACCAGCCGGTGGCGCTGTCGACCGGCGAAGACTCAAGGCTGATTAAGATGAGTAAAACAAGCGAGTGCCATATTCTGCTGGTGGAGGATGAACCCGGCGATGCCGCTTTGATCCGGCACTTGCTGACCGAGGCGGCCCCCAAGCGATACATCCTGGAGGTGGCCGACAGCCTGGCGGCCACCAAGTCTTACCTGGACCGGCTGACGCCGGAGCTGATTCTGTTGGATTTGACCCTGCCGGACTCCAGCGGCCTGGAGACGGTACGAGCCGTCCAAGCCCTGGCCCCTGCTGTGCCCATCGTGGTGCTTACCGGCCATGCCGATGATGAATTTGCCCTGAACGCCCTGGAGGCCGGAGCCCAGGATTATCTGGTCAAGGGCAGGGTGACCGGCGACGACCTGTTGCGGGCCATTCGCCATGCTCGGGTGCGGGCCCAGCTGGAGGCCCGGCTGGTGGCCTCCCAGCAACGCCAGCGGGCTTTGCTGGCGGCGGTGCCGGATATCATTGTTGAGGTGGATACCGAAAAGACATATACTTGGGCCAATGCCGCTGGTTTCGCCTTTTTTGGCGATGATCTGCTGGGGCGTACGGCGGCGGATTTTTTTGTCGAGAGACAGACCGCTTTTGAGATTGCTTACCCCCCTCAGCCGGGTGATGAAGTGGTTTATAGCGAAAGCCGGCAGCGACGGCGCGACGGCAAGGCCAGGCTGCTGGCCTGGTGGTCACGGATGCTCAAGGATGACCAGGGCCGGGTGACCGGAACCCTTTCCACGGCTCGCGATATCACCGAACAGCGCAAGCTGGAGGAGCAGTTGCGCCAGGCCCAGAAAATGGAATCGGTGGGCACCCTGGCCGGAGGGATTGCCCATGATTTCAATAATATCCTGACCGCCGTCATCGGCTACTGTCAGATCAGCCAGCTTACTCCCGGTATTGATGAAGTGATGCGGGGTAATCTGGAGCAGATCATGGCGGCGGCCAAACGGGGGGCGCACCTCACCAAGGGCCTGTTGCTGTTCAGCCGCAAGCAGTCCAGCGAACGCAAACCGGTGGAGCTCAACGAGATTGTGGTCCAGGTGGAGAAATTCCTCAAGCGGATGATCGGTGAAGACATTGATCTGCGGGTTGAACGGAGCCAGGGAGAGCTGCCGGTACTGGCCGATGCCCACCAGATTGAGCAGGTCCTGCTCAATCTGGCCACCAATGCCCGGGACGCCATGCCGGGCGGGGGCAGCTTCAGTCTGGCCACCAGTCGCATCGAACTGGATGAAGCATTTATTGCCGACCATGGTTACGGCAAGCCGGGGGCCTATGCCTTGTTAAGTGTCTCAGACAGCGGCCAGGGAATGGATGCCGAGACCAGTCTGCGGGTTTTTGAACCATTTTTCACCACCAAGGGGGTGGGGCAGGGGACCGGCCTGGGCCTGGCGGTGGCTTATGGGATTGTGCAGCAACATGAAGGTTATATCCAGATGTACAGCGAACCGGGCAAGGGCACCACTTTTCGGATTTACCTGCCTTTGCTGGCCAGTGAAGGCCAGGGCACGGAGGGCACAGTCGGTCCGGCAGGTCAGGCTTGCCTGGGGGGTGCCGGAGAGACCATTCTGGTGGCCGAGGACGACGCCACCATCCGGCGGATGACCCGGGCGGTGCTGGAGAAGTTCGGCTATCGGGTGATCGAGGCGGTGGACGGCGAGGATGCGGTGGCCAAATTCAAGGCCCACCGGGAAGAGATCGATCTGTTGCTCTTTGACCTGATCATGCCCCGCTTAAACGGCAAGGAAGCCTATGATGCCATTGCCGCCTTGGCGCCCGGGACGCGCTGCCTCTTTGCCAGCGGCTATGCTCCCGATCTGCTGCGGCAGAAGGTTGCTCTCGACCGGCAGACCCCGCTGCTTTATAAGCCCATGTCCATTAACGATAACGATCTGCTGGCCAAGGTCCGGCAGGTGCTGAACCGGGATGGCTGAGGTCCATGGCGCGTCCCAGTCTGGAAATCGATGCGCGTGGCTACTGTCGGCTGACTGGCACCTGGACGCTGGGAGAGCTGGCCCGGCACCTGGCGCAGATCCGGCTGCAGCTGCAGGCGGTGCCGGCTGGTTCACCCTGGCGCCTGCAGGAAGTTGAGCGGCTGGACAGTTTTGGCGCCATGCTGCTCTGGCAGCGCTGGGGGCGGCGCTGGCCCCGTGAGCTTGAGATTAGCGAAGAACTGCGGGGGGTGCTGACCGCGGTGGCGGCCCACAGCGGCAAGCCTTTGCCCCGGCCACCGCTTTTTACCCCCCTGG
Organism: Desulfurivibrio dismutans; assembly: GCF_029210385.1. Lineage (GTDB taxonomy): Bacteria > Desulfobacterota > Desulfobulbia > Desulfobulbales > Desulfurivibrionaceae > Desulfurivibrio > Desulfurivibrio dismutans. Next base: position 72,172 of record NZ_JARGDQ010000001.1, read on the forward strand.
CGGCCCTGGTTCTGCTGGGATCATTGTTGTTCTCCTTTCTGCACCATGCCCGCGACTTGGTCACGCTACTGGGGCAGTTGACCCTGGACCTGCTGTTTCTGCTCCGTCATCCCCGGCAGTGGCCTTTGAAAGAACTTTCCGCCAATGTGCACAAGGTTGGGGTTAAGGCCATGCCGGTGGCGGCCCTGGTGGGTTTTTTGATCGGGGTGGTGCTTTCCTACCTGTCGGCCATGCAACTGGAGGCCTTCGGGGTGGAGGCCTATCTGGTGGACATCCTGGGGCTGGGAATTATTCGGGAACTGGGGCCGGTGCTGGTGGCGATTCTGGTGGCCGGCCGTTCCGGTTCGGCCATGACCGCCCAGCTTGGTGTGATGCGGGTTACCGAAGAGATCGACGCCCTGGCGACCATGGGCATTTCCCGCACCATTCGCCTGGTGCTGCCCAAAGTGCTGGCCCTGACCCTGGTGATGCCGCTGCTGGTGCTCTGGACCTCGGCGGTGGCCCTGCTTGGAGGCATGCTGTCGGCCAAGGTGCAACTGGGGACCAGTTTTGCCTTTTTTCTGGAAAAATTGCCCCAGGTGGTGCCCATGGCCAACCTCTACATCGGTCTCGGCAAGGGAGCCGTGTTCGGGCTGCTGATCGCGCTGGTGGCCTGCCATTTCGGGCTGCGCATCCGCCCCAACACCGAAAGTCTGGCGAGCAATACCACCGCTTCGGTGGTCACCGCCATCACCACGGTGATTTTGGTGGATGCCATGTTTGCGGTGGCCCTGCGCAATGTCGGTGTTCCTCTCTGAGGAAAACTTACCGCTGCGCCGCCGAAAACAGCGATCGGCCCGGCCTGCGCACTCGGGATGCGCGGCGCTGGCCCGCTGGCCCGAATCGGCGGCCCGGCTGCAAGTTTTCCGGCTCGATTCCTGGGAGGATAAATTTTGTCTGGGTATATGTGGCTGAGATGCGGGGAAAACAGTGATGGTTAAAGGTTTGGCGCCGCCGGTGGTGGAGTTGAGGGGGGTGGTGTGCCAGTTTGGGGACAATCTGGTGTTGGACGGAGTGGATCTGACGGTGTGGGCCGATGAGATTGTGGCCTTGGTGGGTGGTTCCGGCAGTGGCAAAACCACCTTGCTGCGTCACATCATCGGTCTCAACCGGTCAGCGGCCGGGGAGATTTTTTTGTTTGGCGAGCCTTTGTGGGCCGGGAATTATCTGGACCAGCAGAACAGGCGCCGGCGATTTGGGGTGCTTTTTCAACAAGGGGCCTTGTTTTCTGCCTTCAATGTGGGCGATAATATTGCCTTTCCCTTGCGGGAGCTCGGGGTGGTGCGTGAGAACGAGATCCGCGACCTGGTGGCGTACAAGCTGGCCATGGTAGAACTGGAGCCGGAGCATGCCCTGCTGATGCCGGCGGAACTCTCCGGGGGGATGGTGAAAAGAGTGGCTCTGGCTCGGGCCCTGGCCATGGAGCCGGAATTGCTGTTGCTGGATGAGCCCACCTCCGGCCTGGACCCCGACCGCAGTGCGGCCTTTGTCCGGTTGATCCGGCGGCTGCAGCGGCAACTGGGAATCAGCGTGGTGCTGGTAACCCATGACGTCGCCACCCTGAGTTCTCTGGCCGGCCGGGTGGCGGTGCTGGCCGACCGGCGAATCATCAGCGCCGTTTCCTTGGAAGAGACCCGGCAGTTGCGGCATCCCTTTATTGAACGTTTTTTCGGACCGTCGGCCGCCATGGACTGACGGTTGCCGACAGGTCGCTTGTTTAGAACGACTCCAATCAAGGACTATTGGAAGGGAAAACGATGGAAAATCGTAGTTACGCTCTGGCGGCAGGTATTTTTGTGCTGCTGCTGGGAGCGGCGATGGTGCTTGCCATCTGGTGGTTTGCCGGAGAACGTGAGCTGGCCCGGGAGTATATCTTGGTCACCAAAGGCAATATCGGCAATCTCAACGTGGGGGCCGACGTCAGGTTCCGGGGGATGGCGGCGGGCAAGGTCACCGATATCCGGCTGGACCCCGACGAACCGCGGCAAATTCTGGTGACCATCCGGGTGCGCGAGGAACTTCCCCTGACCCATGGCACCATGGCGGTTCTGGACAGCCAGGGGGTGACCGGGGTGGCTTATGTCCAACTGGAGGATGATGGTGCCGATTCGCGCCCCCTGGTCGACCGACCGGGCCGGCCTCCCCGTTTGCCGCTGGAGCCCAGCATGCTCACCCGAATCGCCGAAGCTGCCCTGGATGCCATGCAGGGTCTCGAGCTGATGGCCAATAATTTGGCACGATTCCTCACCGAGGAAAATCGAGGGCAGTTTGACGAGATGGTCGCGCAGTTGACGGCGGCCGGTGAGCGGATTGACCAGACCCTGACCGGCCTGCCGGCTACGCTCGAGGCCTTGCAGGAACTGGCGGGGCCGGACAATCGCCGACGGCTGGCGGCGGCGCTGGAGAGCTTTGAGCAGTTCGGGACCGAAGCGGTGCCGGCGGCCCAGGATTTTCGTGCCCTGCTGGTCTCCTTTGACGGCATGAGTGCCCGCCTGGAAGGGGTGGTGGATGAACTCGGCCGCGATTTGGGGCGGACCGGAGAGCAGCTGCAGGCTGAGACGTTACCCAAAATCGACCGGATGCTGGATGATATCAGTGCCGGCTCCCGGCGTTTGGGGTACTTGCTGGAAGAGATCGAACTTAATCCGGAGATTCTCCTGCGGGGCCGGGAGGAACCGGAGCCGGGGCCGGGGGAAGGCAGTCGCTGAGCGGCTGGCGAGCATGGCAAATGTCCTGTGTTCCACAAAATGCGGGGCGGGTAGGTGTGGGCCGGAGGAGGAAGAGATGCGTGTCTGGTTGTTGTTGTCATTGAACTTGCTGTGGTTAACCGGTTGTGGCCTGGTGGCGGCGCCGCCACCGGCCCCGGCTTATTATGAATTGCGTTTGCTCACTACGGAAGGAGAGCCTTGGGCCACCGCCGTGGCGGCTCGGGAAGCCGGTCCGCGGGTGGAGGTGCAGGCTCCTTCCTGGTTGCGGAGCCGTACCATGCAGTATCGCCTGGCCTACCGGGACGACCTGCGCCGGCGTGAGTACCGTGAGAGTCGCTGGGTTGCGGAGCCGGGTGAGATGATCACCCGGAGCCTGGAGCGGTATTTGTCCTTTGCCCCGGAGCTTGCCGCCGGCTCCCGACCAATGGTGCTGGACGCCCGCCATCGGGAGCGCCGGCCGGCTTTACCGGCAACCTGCCGGGTGCGGTTGACCTTGGACGAATTCATTCAGGTTTTCCGGGAGGCCCACGACAGTTATACCCTGCTGGAAGTGCGGGCTGAGCTGCCGGGGGCGGTCGGCCGGAGAATTGGGCCGCGGTGGTTTACCATCCGGCAGCCGGCGGCCAGCCCGGATGCTTTTGGCGGGGTGGACGCCCATCGCCGCGGCCTGCAGCAACTGGCCGACGAACTGCGGGCCTGGCTGGAGTCCCCGGAGGTGCAGGAGGCTCTTGCCGGCGGCGCCGACAGTTGTTCATGATCGCCGGCGCGGGATAAAGCTTGCCAGCACCGTCATGTTTAGCGACGGAATTTGGCAGCAAATGGTACCAGAGCTCGGCCAGTCGGCGCTAGCCGCCGACTGGATGGGGCGCTGTTGAACGGCTACAGTCACGCCAGGGTCAGGGTCACCGGGCAGTGATCCGAGCCCATGATCTCCGGGCGGATACCGGCCTCCCGCACCCGCTTTTGGCCGGCGTCGTCGATGCAGAAATAATCAATCCGCCAGCCCACGTTGCGTTGCCGGGCGCCGCCCCGGTAGCTCCACCAGGTGTAATGGCCGCTCTCCTGGTTGAACATCCGGAAGGTATCGGTGAAGCCAGCGGCCAGGAAGCCGTCCAGCCAGGCTCTTTCCTCTCGGGAAAATCCCGGGTGCTGTTCGTTTTCTTTGGGCCGGGCCAGGTCGATTTCCCGGTGGGCGACGTTTAAGTCGCCGCCGATCACCACGTTTTTCTTGACCGCCAGACCTTGGGTGAACTGTTGAAAGCGGCGGCAGAAATCCAACTTAAAGTCCAACCGGGCCAGTGCCGGCTGGGCGTTGGGGAGGTAGGCGTTGACCAGAAAGAAGTCGGCAAACTCCAAGGTCAGCACCCGGCCTTCCTGCTCGTATTCTTCCCCCAGATCCATCCCGTAGATCACCCTGTGCGGTTCCAGCCGGCTGTAAATAGCCACCCCGGAGTATCCCCGGCGTTGCGCCGGTAGCCAGAAAGCCTGGTAGCCCGGTAGCTGGCGCACTGTAAGGGGCAATTGTTCCGGATGGGCCTTGATCTCCTGGATGGCCAGCAGGTCGGCGTCCAGTTCGGCCGCAATTTCGGTAAACCCCTTTTTGGCAATGGCCCGCAGTCCGTTGACGTTCCAGGACGCCAGCCGCAAGGGCGTTCCGGCTGAGGGTGAGATTCTGCCAGTATTTGGTTGCGGCGGTTTGCGGGGGGTGATTCCCAAGCGCGGGCAAAGATCGGTCAGCGGGCAGCGATCGCAGTGGGGGCCTACCGGTCGGCAGATTTCCTGGCCGAAAGCCACCAGCAGGGAGTTGATGCGGCGCCAGTATTTAAGCGGCAACTGGGCCCGCAAGGCCTTTTCAGTCGCTTCGGGGGTGGTGGTGTCGACATAACCCCAGATATTCATGATCCGGTGGACATGGGTGTCGACACAAATCGCCGGTTTTGCGTAGGCCACCGCCGCCACCAGATTGGCGGTCTTGCGTCCCACCCCCGGCAGTTGGATCAACTTCTCGACGGTGTCGGGAATTTTTCCCCCGAACCCGGCGGTCAGCGCCGCCGGCAGGCGGGCCAGGTAACCGGCCTTGGCGCGAAAGAAACCCACCGGGCGGATCAGGTCGCGCAGCTCCTCTTCATTCAGCTTGGCCAGGTCGGCCAGGTTTGGGGCTCGGGCAAAAAGGCGGGTTGCGGCGGCTGCGGTGGTTTCGTCGCGGGTGCGGGCTGAAAGAATGGTGGCCACCAACACCTTATAAGGATCTTTGCTTTGGACTGCGATCAGGTCAACCACCGGCACCCGATACTTGGGAACCTCCTTTTCCAGGCGGGCAATTGCCCGTTCCATGTCAATACTGGTACGATTTTTCATTTGCTCCTGCCGTGATCGCTTATGGGACAAACCCTGTGAATTGGTTATATGAAAATAGTTTGACCGTGCTCATCTTCCTTTTTATCTGCTTGCCATGCAGCCGATGTTCAGTAACCTGGTAATATTGCCCGGCACTTCCGGTATCCCCTTGGGGTCGTTAAACCAAAAAAGGTCCTGTGGCCAGCAAAAAATACCGGTCTTTTTTGCTGTTTGCGTCGTGCCGAGCAGATGTTTGGCGGACTTGGGCTAAACCATCAGGACTGGTATCGGCGTGGCAAAAACGTGGTTGTGCGAAAACTGGGAATAAGATATCGTCAACCTTGATTACCTTGTGAAAACTCGCCATTTTGTTGGTCGGTAATACGAAAATAAGCAGTTAAACCCGTGCCCCGCCGGCGTCGCCGCTCTTTGCGGCGCCGGCAGCTTTGTCTGGTTTAATGATGGTTTTGGGGCTGGTTCGCCGTCAACCTGCTGCGGTTGGGGTAATGGCTGAACCACCGAGCGGGTGGATGAGGATACGGTTCCATGAGACATTTTCAGACAAAAATCTTCGAGATTCTGCTGGTGGAGGATGAACCGGCGGATGCGCACCTGGTGCAGATCGGCCTGGAAGAAAACGAGTCTCCCTGCAAGCTGCATCATGTTAAGGACGGGCTTGAGGCCTTGGACTTCTTGCGTCGCCAGGGAGAACAGTTTGCTTCTACCCCCCGTCCGCACCTGATTCTCCTGGATTTGAACATGCCGCGGATGAACGGCCGTGAATTCCTGGCGGCCCTGAAAGCCGATCCCGCTCTGGCTGCGATTCCAGTGGTGATTCTCACCACCTCGGACAGTGATCACGACGTCAGTGCCAGTTATCAGGCCGGGGCCGCCGGCTACATCGTCAAACCCGCCGGAATGGATGAATTTAATGCCGCCCTCAAGGGGGTGGAGCGATACTGGTGTGGCTTGGTGCGTCTGCCGGGGATGGGGTAGTTTTACGGCTGCTCCCCCGTCTCCTGGCCGACGGCGGTCATGGCTTCCCGGTACAGGGCGTTGAGCCGTTTCTCCAGTTCCAGCCGGTACTGTTCCGTCTCTTCCCCCCTGATTCCTTCCGGTACCGCCAGGGGCGGGCCGTAGTGGTAGCTGATCCGGGCCAGCGGCTTGGGGATCATGGTGCGATCCCAGGAGCGTAGGCGCCAGCAGCGGTCGGCGGCCCAGGCCGAAGGCAGGATCGGGGCGCCGGTGCGGGAGGCCAGCAGGACTGCCCCGGCCTGGGCGATGCGGGCCGGTCCCTGCGAGCCGTCGGCGATGATGCCGGCGTTGGCCCCGTTTTTTACCTGCGCGATCATCCCCTTGAGGGCCGCCACCCCCCCCCGGTTCCGAGAACCCCGCACCAGTTCAGCGTTCATCAGCCGCAGGGCGCCGCTGAGCAGCTCGGCGTCATCGCTGGCGGAGACCATCAGTACCCAGCGCGCCGCCGGATCAAGGGACAACTGCTGGCGCTTGACCTGGTAAAGGTGAAAAAACACCGCATAGTGCCAGCAGGCGGAAATGAAAGGCTGCTGGGCCAGGCAGTCCTGCAGGTGTTCCAGGCCCTGGGTTCGCACCCGGCAGGAGGCAAATAGTCCCCGGCTGACCAGATGATAGAGAGAGGGGGCCAGGCGGCGGGCCAGGTTGTGCAGAAAGGGGTTTTTGATGGCCATGGCGACTCCGTTTCGCCTGCCGGCCCCTGACGGGCCGATTACCAGTTGAGTTCTTCTTCTTTCAGGGCCTTAATGCGATCCCGCAGTTCGGCAGCATCTTCAAAGGCCAGCTCCCGGGCCGCCTCCTGCATGGCCTTTTCCAATTCCCTGATTTCCCGCCGCAGTTCGGCCAGATTTTTAAAGGTCGGCTTGGGCTCCCCGGTTTGCGGCGCAACTTCCACCGTGGCGTAATCCTGTTCGTAGATGCTGGCCATGATGTCTTTGATCCGGGAACGGATGGTGGCCGGGGTGATGCCGTGGGCCCGGTTGTATTCGGCCTGGATGGCCCGTCGCCGCTCAGTTTCAGCGATGGTGCGGGCCATGGCTTCACTGACCCGGTCGCCGTAAAGGATTACCAGCCCGTCGGCGTTGCGGGCAGCCCGGCCACAGGTCTGGATCAGCGAGCGCTCGCTGCGCAGAAAACCTTCCTTGTCGGCATCCAGTACTGCCACCAGGGACACCTCGGGCAGGTCCAACCCCTCCCGCAGCAGGTTGATCCCCACCAGCACGTCATATTCCCGCCGCCGCAGGTCGCGGAGCAGTTCCATCCGTTCCAAAGTCTTGATATCGGCATGGAGATAGCGCACCCGGACCTCGAGGTTGGTGTAATACTCGCAAAGATCCTCAGCCATCCGTTTGGTCAGGGTGGTAACCAGCACTGCCTCGTCACGCTCTCCACGTTTACGGATTTCCGCCAGCAGGTCGTCCACCTGGCCGGTGGCGGGGCGGACCTCGATGGCCGGATCCATCAAGCCGGTGGGGCGGATGATCTGTTCCGCCACTCGCCCCTGGGCCATCTCCAGCTCATGGTCGCCGGGGGTGGCGGAAACGTAAATGGCCTGGTGCACCCGGGCGGTGAATTCATCGAACATCAGGGGGCGGTTGTCCAACGCTGAGGGCAGCCGGAAGCCGTATTCGACCAGGGTTTCCTTGCGGGAGCGATCACCCCGGTACATGCCCCGCACCTGGGGAATGCTGACGTGGGATTCATCCACCAGCAGCAGATAATCATCGGGGAAGTAGTCCAGCAGGGTGGGCGGCGGCGCGCCGGGCGGGCGGCCGGTGAAATGGCGGCTGTAGTTTTCAATGCCGTGGCAGTAGCCCAGCTCAGCCAGCATCTCCAGGTCGAAGTTGGTACGCTGTTCCAGGCGCTGGGCCTCCAGCAGGCGGCCTGCCGCCTCCAGTTCCCGCAGGCGTTCCTGCAGTTCGGACTTGATGGTGGTGATGGCCTGCCGCTGCCGGTCTTTAGAGGTGACGAAATGGCTGCCGGGGAAAACCGTGGCTTCCTGCAGTTCGGCATGGATCACTCCCCGCAAGGGATCAACCACCCGGATGGCCTCAATGGTGTCGCCGAACAACTCCACCCGCAGGGCCTGTTCCTCTTCATGGACCGGGAAAATCTCGACGACATCGCCCCGCACGCGGAAGGTGCCGCGGTGAAATGAATAGTCGTTGCGTTCATAAAGCATGTGCACCAGGCGGCGCTGGATCTCCACCGGCGGATAATCCTCTCCGACCTTGAGGGCAAGGTGCATGTTCAGATATTCTTCCGGCGAACCCAGGCCGTAAATGCAGGAGACCGAAGCCACGATGACCACGTCCCGGCGGGTGAGCAGGGCCCGGGTGGCGCCGTGGCGCATCTTGTCGATGGTGTCGTTGATGGCCGAGTCCTTTTCAATGTAGGTGTCGCTCTGGGGAATGTAGGCCTCTGGCTGGTAGTAGTCGTAGTAGCTGACAAAGTATTCCACCGCATTATGCGGAAAGAGCTCCCTGAATTCGGAGTAAAGCTGGGCGGCCAGGGTCTTGTTGGGGGCCAGGATCAAAGCCGGACGGCCGGTTGCGGCGATGACCCTGGCCATGGTGAAGGTCTTGCCCGAACCGGTAACTCCCAGCAGCACCTGGTGGGGCGCCCCCTGTTCCACCCCCCCGCTGAGCAGTTCGATGGCCCGGGGCTGGTCACCGGCGGGGGTGAAATCGGTGACCATGTTGAAACTGGTGGAACTGGTCATGGGGCAGCTCGAAAATGATCGTAGCCACGGTAGCTGATTTCGCGGCCGGTGCCGTCTGCGTCCCGCAGAATCACCCCGGGGCCGCCGGCCGGCGGGGCGGTCAGGCAACCGATGCGGGTCAGGGTGGCACCGGCAACGGTACCAGCCAGATTGCTGATGGCCGGATCATGGGCCGGGTCGGCGGTAAAGAGCAGGTGGTAATCCTCGCCGCCGCCCAGCGCCCAGGAGAGGGGGTCGGCCTGGCAGACGGCGGCGGCCCGGTGGACCAGGGCCGGGATCGGTAGCAACGCCGCCGCCACTTCGGCGCTGACCCCACTGGCTGTACAGATGTGGGCCAGGTCGGTGGCCAGGCCGTCGGAAAGGTCCATCATGGCGTGCACCAGCCCTGCTGTCGCCAGCTTTTGCCCCAACTCCACCTGGGCCTGGGGATCGAGGTGGGCCTGTACCGCCGGCTGCCACCGGGGGTCGGTGGCCAGCCCCTGGCGGCAAAGCTCCAGGCCGCCGGCGGCCAGCCCCAAAGGCCCACCCACCCAGACCGAATCGCCGGGTTGACCGCTGGAGCGCAGGCAGGCTCGCGATTCCGGGCTCTCCCCGATGACGGTCACCGACAGCAGCAGCCGCTCGGGGCTGTTGACCGTGTCGCCACCAATCAGCACGGCGCCGTAGGCGGCCACTGCTTCGGCCAGTCCGTCCAGCATGGCATCAAGCCAGGCCGGGTCTTCTTGGTCTCCCAGCCCCAATGAAAGTAGCACATAACGGGGAGTGCCGCCCATGGCGGCAATGTCGCTCATGTTCACCGCCACCGCTTTGCGGCCCAGCAGGTGGGGCGGGTGCCAGCGGCGATCGAAGTGTACCCCTTCCACCAGGGTGTCGGTGGTAATCAGGGAGTCCTGTTGTGGACTTGGTTTCCAGATGGCGCAATCATCCCCGATGCCCTGCCGCAGACCGGCGGGGGGAGACGTCGGGGCGAAGGCGGCGGCGCGGCGGGTGATGGCGGTGATCAGGTCCCGTTCTGGGTTCATGGCGGCGGTTTTCCTTGGCCGGTCGCTACTTGATAACTTTCAGATGAGATTTGCGGCGCGGCGCGCTCTTGCCTGGTTTGGCAGGCTTGGTGGAACTTTCCGCCGGCGCCGCTGTATCTTTGGGGCGCCAGGAAATCGCCTTGATATAACGCTTCTCGCCGCCCATGGTGAAAACTTCCCGGCCAGTGAACTGTTCCTCCCGCAGGGTCCAGATTACCTGACGGGGCGGGATGGTGAGCAACTGAAAAGTGACATGCCACCATTCGTCCCGACGGCTGTCGTCACGGACAATTTCAGTGACCACCGCGTAAAAGAGCTGATCGGCGATGATCAGCACGATATCGCTTTCCTGGGTGGTATCCTTAAAGGGCATGATCTTTCGCAGATCGTGGATGATTTTTTCAATATCGAATTCCTGGCTCATAACCACCTCGCAATTGTTAAGCACGGGTCTGAAAAACGGTCGACAGGTTAACACAGTACCTCAAGCCCTGGCAACGTTGCCGTGCTTTTTCCCAGCAGTTGTGCCAGTCGGTAAACGTTCAGGTGCCGTAGATTGCGGCAGGCGGCCCGGCGCCGCGTACACTGGTACGCAAGCTGGGCCGAACGCCGCAAGATGCGGTGCGGCTGAACATTTACCAAAAACTCGAGCTTGCTTTGCGGCGGGTCTGCGGCTACCATGTACCCGTTTAATAAAAAACTGAACGGGGGCGGGAACTTTCGAGGAGTACCGGCTGTCCGTTAACTACGGAAGGAACCTCGGACCTCTATTATTCCGGATGCCTAAACAGGAAGAAAACGAAAGCGCGGAACTGGTTCGAGCCCTGCGAAATGGTGATGACCGGGCCTTTGCCGACTTGGTTCGGCTGCACCAGGGAAGGATTTACAATCTGGCGCTCAACTACGTCAAAGACGAAGAAGAGGCCAAAGATCTGACCCAGGATATTTTTATCACCGTCCATCGTTCTTTGGCCAGTCTGCGGGATGAAGCCAAATTTGGCGCCTGGCTTTATCAGTTGGCCCTTAATCATTGCCGTAATCGTTACAAAAGGTTGCAGCGGCGCGGATTTTTTCGCAGCAGCTCGGTTGATGACCCCGATTATCCTCTGCACCTGACCGACGGCGAATCTCCGGAGGGGTTGCTGGGTCGCCGTGATCAGGACCGGCTGGTGCGCCTCGCCATTGCCGAGCTGGCGCCGGCGGAAAAGGAGATCATCCTGTTGCGGGATATCGAAGAACTCTCTTACGACGAAATCGGCGATATTTTAGCGATTCCGTTGGGGACGGTGAAGTCTAAGCTGAACCGGGCCCGTCTGGCCCTGAAAAGCCGTTTGGAAAAAATTTTGTAATCGTCTCCGTGGTAAAACCATCTTCAGAGGATATCTATGGATTGTGCCCAGCTCCCTTCGCTGTACACTGCCCGTCTTGACCAGGAACTGACACAAGAAGAGCAGGCGGCCTTTGATGGTCATCTGGTGGCCTGCGCCGACTGTGCTCGGCAATGGCGCCTTTTTCAGGCCACCATGGACCGGCTTTACGACCTGGAGCCCCTGCCGGCTCCGCCGGATCTGTTGCCCGGCATTATGGCTGCGGTGGAGCGGCGAAAAGCGTTTGCTCCGACCTGGCTGGCCCGGCTGCTGGCCTGGTGGCAACGGCAGGACTTTTCGGTGTCGGTGCCCACCGCTGCCGGTACGGTGGCTACCGCCATGCTGCTGGCAGTGCTGGTGAAGAACTCCATGATCCCCTGGCCGCTGGCCGCCCCCCTGGAAGCGCCGGTGACCGACAGCCAGCCCCGGGCCAGCCAGGTTGCCGGCCTGGTCGGCGATAGCCCCCGGCTGCCGCTGCCCGATGCCACCCTGGCCGCCACTTCTCCCCGCCGCTATCAGGCGCCCATCGTTGCCCCCGATTTTACTCCCGGTCACACTTATGATACCGTTCCGTCCCATCGCTCGTCACTTCCAGGACTAAATATGCAACGGCCCGATGTGCTGGTGGTTTTCGAGGTGAATCAAGGTGATGATCTGGATAGCTTTCTTGCGGACTGTAATTCCCAGTCCTCTTGGCGGGTGGGGTATCCCGGCCGGGATATGATGCTGCTGGAACTGCCTCCCTGTGAACTCCCCCGGCTGCGAGAACTGCTGGCCGGCAAGTCCGCCGCCATTGCTCCGGTGGCGGCTCTGTCGCCCGATTTCGCCCAGGACCTGGAGTCGGTCAAGGTGGCCATTCGCTTCCGGCAGCCGGAATAATTTTTAGAAACCCGCCAAACATGTTGGTCGGAAACAAAAGAACAGTCAGTTATAAAGAGTTCCCGGTCGGCGGCGCGGCTTTTTGCGACGCCGACCATTTTGATCTGCAGTCGGCGTCGATATTTTTCCGGAACATTGTTGCATCAGACGCTGTCCTGGTTGCAGGTGCGTTGCTTAACGCGCCTGTTTCTTCCTTTCCCCTTTGCTTTCATGGCGAAGGGCCCTCCAGGGACCGCTGCGGCCTGCCCGATCGCAGCGGTCCCCTTTTTTGCAGCCGCCGGCCTGGCTTGACAACGGCCGGGCAGCCGTTAGAGTACAACCGTACCGTTACCAATCATAAAAAATATTTTAAGGAGATTCCATGAACCGCTCAATTACCACGCTTCGGGCCGGGACTGCGGCTCGCCTGTTGACAATGTTCTCCCTTACAGCCCTGTTGATGCTGGTGGCCACTACCGGTCGGGCGGCGCCTCCGCCTTCCTTTGCCGATCTGGCGGAGAAGCTCGGTCCGTCAGTGGTCAATATTTATACCACCCAGACGGTTCAGGCTCCCAGTTCACCCCATCATTTTTTCTTTGAAGGAGAAGAACTGCCGGAACTGTTCAGGCGTTTTTTCGATTCCCCTTCGCCCCACTCCCGGCCGCCCCGGGGAACCCCGCCGCGGGAGATGCAGCGTACCAGTCTGGGTTCCGGCGTGATCATCTCGCCTGACGGCTACATTGTCACCAATAACCATGTGGTGGAGAACGCCGATTCCATTAATATCCGGCTGACCAATTTCGAGGAATATGACGCCGAGGTGGTGGGGCGGGATCCTAAAACCGACCTGGCCCTGCTTAAAATCGAGGCCAAAAGCGCGTTGCCCGCCGTCAAGATGGGTGACTCCGATGCTCTGCGGGTGGGTGACTGGGTAATCGCCATCGGCAACCCCTTTGGTTTTGAGCAGACCGTCACCGCTGGGATTGTCAGTGGTAAGGGGCGCTCGTTGGGTAGCGGTCCGTATGAAAACTTTATCCAGACCGACGCCTCCATCAACCCCGGTAATTCCGGCGGCCCGCTGTTTAACCTGCAGGGTGAGATGGTGGGGATCAATACCGCCATATACTCCCGAGGGGGGGGCAACATCGGCATCGGTTTTGCAATTCCGGTGAACATGGCCAAAAATATCATTGACCAGATCCGTGAGCATGGCACCGTGACTCGGGGTTGGCTGGGGGTGTTGATTCAACACGTGACCCCGGAATTGGCGCGCCAGTTTCAGTTGGATCGGCCCATTGGCGCCCTGGTGGGCGAGGTTTCGCCGGAGAGTCCGGCGGCCGAGGCCGGCATGCGCCCTGGTGATGTGATTGTTGAGTACGATGGTAAAAAGATCACCCAGATGAGTATGGTTCCCACCCTGGTGTCTCAGACCCCGGTGGGGCAGGAGGTGCTGGTGAAGGTGATCCGCCGGGGCCAGGAACAAGATTTGCTGGTCACCATCGGTAAACTTGATGAAGACGATCAGTTGCCGGTGCCCCGTACCCAGGAAGCCGAAGAAAAACTGGGCCTGGGGGCCCAGGAATTGACCGAAGAAGTGGCCCGCTCGTTGGGCCTCAAGGATCCGATCGGGGTGCTGATCTCCCACGTTGAACCGGGTTCGCCGGCGCAGCGGGCTGGTTTGCGCCGCGGGGAGGTGATCGTTGAGGTCAACCAACAGCCGGTCGGCAACCTGGCCGAGTATGGCGAAATGATGGAACAGGCTCTGGAGAAGGGCGAGGTGCTGCTGCTGGTTAACCGCGGCGGCCAGCACCGCTATGTGGCGATCAGTATCCGCTAGGTGAAAGCCTGGCAGCGTTGTATGCCAGACGATCAGCCTGACCTTCGCCGTCGAACTGAGTGGGTCAGGCTGATCGTCCAGGCCGCGGCTTAAGTAAGGATTGCAAATTTACAAGGGAGGAGATGGTCATGTCCGTTAGCCCGGCCGGAGGTCGTTTGTGGGGTTTGCTTGGCGGGCTGGTGTTGCTGGTTTCGTTGGTGGTGGGCGGTTGTGCCTATCGTGACCGGGTGGCGCCACTGGATCTGCCCGACCCGGAACGGGGGGCGGTGGAGATCAACGGGGTGATGGTCAGCGCCCTGGCTTTTGTTGACCCCAAGCAGGCCCAGGAAGCTTTCGGCTTTAACGCCCGGCGAGCCGGGCTGTTGCCGGTGCAGTTGACCTTTCAGAATGACAGCGCCGATGAGGTGGTGGTCAATACCGGCCAGACCTTCCTGGTCGACCAGGAGAACCGGGCCTGGCCCGTACTGTCCCAGGACCGGGCCCACGCCCGGGCCAAGGGCCACGTGGAGGTGGGCGAAACAGTGCGGGAAGCCGGGCGGCCGGCCCTGTTGCTGGGGGCGGCCGGGGCCGTGGTGGGAGCGGCTTTCGGACTGGTAACCGGCGAAAATGTCGGGGCCGCCGCCGGTAAAGGGGCAGCCATCGGGGTGGCCGGTGGGGTGCTGGGCGGCGGGGCCGAAGGCTATGCCGCCATCGGTGCCCGGGTGCGTCGCGACCTGGCTGAAAAATCCCTGACCAGCGGGCCAATCCGGCCCAATCAGATCGGCTACGGAGTGCTGTTTTTCCCCGGCGAACCGGGAGCCGAGGCTGATACGGTTGAAGAACTGCGGTTGGCCTTGCAGATCGGACAGCAGCAGCACATCATTCGGTTGCCGCTCAGGTAGCGAGTCCGGAACCGGGGCCGGGGGCTTTTCCCCGGATCTGGTCAGCCCAGTTTACCGTGCTCCTGCAGGGCCTGCAGGAGCGGGCCGAAAAGCTGTCGGTAGTCGTGGCGGGCTTTTTTCAGAACCAGCTTGATCCGTTCGAGATCATGTTCGTTGACCGTCAGGTTGGCGCTGAGGGTTAAGGCTTCCAGGTCGTAGAGGGTGTGCAAATTCGGCCCGACAAGTACGTAAAGCAGCAGTCGGCGGCTGGCCATGGGCATCCTGCGCATGTGCCGATGAAAGCTTGAATCGGCCAGCTTATCGCCTTCAAAATCGCTGTGCAGAACCACGGCGGCAAAATTGACAAACCGCATCCGCTCGATGGCCGCCGCTGCCGATGGCGGGTATTCCACCTGATATTCCAGTTCTTCCAGCGCTGCCGCCACCCGCTGGCGTTTATCGTCGTCGGGCATCAGAACCATGGCCAAGGGCACATCATCGATGGCCTCGTCGGTGCGGCTCTCTTCCTGCTGTCGCAGCAGGCTGATATCCGGCGGTTGGGGTGCCTTGGGGGGCAGGTCGTCAGGAGTGGCCGGTGGGGTTTGAGCGGGCGCCGCTGCCTTGGTGGCTTTGGGGGTGGGCTCATCTTTGGCTGCCTGGGCCAGGTTGCCGTCATGCCGCAAATGGATGGGCTCATTACAGATGGGACAGCTTATTTTCAGGGTTTTCCCTGCGGGTAAAGCGCCAACGGCCCGGGCGACTTTTTCCTGTTGCGCCTCGGTCAGTTGCAGCTTGTTATGGCAGTGGGGGCATTGTGACAGCATTCTGTTCTCCCGGGTAATTCAGTTGGGGCGATGTCGCCGGGTATGGCTCGCTTTTGGGTGGCGGTCATGTTCGGGTAAAGCTTCAGCGCCGCCGGCGCCCGGGCTGAGCTTCGTTTTCTTCCATGCTCAGGTCTTTTATTTTGCTGGTTTCCTCGCCCTTGGCCGCTTTGATCTGGTCCAACCCGCGGTTGATGGTGGTGCGGCGGCTGGCATAAGCAACGGCGGTTTTTTCAGTGATCAGCCCCTGTTCGTAAAGATCCAGGATGTGCTGGTCGAAGGTTTGCCAACCAGCCGCCCGGGCGTCGGAGATCACGTCGTAATAGGTTTTGTCCTCCTGTTCACCATTTAAGATCAGTTCCCGAACCCGTAAGCTGGTGCCCATGATTTCCAGGGCCGCCACTCGCCCGTCTCCCACCTTGGGCAGCAGCCGCTGGGAAACGACCCAACGCAGGGTGTCCGCCAGCCGGTTGCGGATCTGGCCCTGTTCATGGTGTTCGAACATCCCCAGGATACGGTTGATGGTCTGGCCGGCGTCGATGGTATGGAGGGTGGAGAGCACCAGGTGGCCGGTTTCCGCCGCCGTGAGGCCAATTTCCATGCTGACCCGGTCTCGCATCTCGCCCACCAGTATGATTTTCGGGGCCTGTCGCAGGGCTGCCCGCAGGCCGGAGGCAAAGTCGTCAAAGTCGGTGCCCAGTTCCCGCTGGTTGAAGGTGGCCTTTTTATGCTGGTGTACGAACTCGATGGGATCTTCCAGGGTCACGATGTGTTCGGGCCGTTCGTTGTTGAACATGTCCAGCAGGGCAGCCAGGGTGGTGGATTTACCGGTGCCGGTGGCACCGGTGACCAGAATGAAGCCGGTGCGGTCGATATTGATTTTTTTAAGAGAATCGGGTAGCCCCAGTTGCTCAATGGTGGGGACTTCGGTGCTCAGGCGCCGCAGGACTGTAGTCAGGTGGCCTTGGCGGAAGAATACGTTGACCCGGAAACGGGCTTTGGCGTCCAGTTCGTGGGAAAGATCGCAGGACCCGCGTTCAATCAGCTCGTTGAGCAGCCGTTTGTTTTTTTTGATCAGGTTGAGGGCGAATACTTCAGTCTGAAAGGGGGTCAGCTCTTCCACCGGGGGGGTGACGGCTGCCGGGGTGAGGCGTCCTGAGCTTTCCACCTGCAAAGGGCGGTTAACGGTGACATTTAGGTCGGAGGCATTGTCGAAGCTCTCCAGCATGGAGGAAATCCAGTAGTTAATCTCCGCTTCTTTCATCGCTTGCCCTTTGTTGCCCTGCGGGTTGGTCTGATTGTCAGGAGAGGGAGGATAATTGCCCTATAGCTGCTACCGGGGGGAATGTCAACCCCAATAGGCCCTCCGTCCTGTCGCCATGTGACTTTGACCGCGTACTCGTAAACCCCGTGATCGCTTACCTTTTGATCTTGTCCGCTGTGCAAGACCCGACAGTTGACATGATGACGGCCGTCGGGGTAGGCTGGCAGTGGTGGTTTAAATCAAATTGACGCTGGGAGCGGAGAATGGCGAAACATAAGACCTACCCCCTGGAGATTCATTGTGCGGGCCGGGGATTGTACGATTTCACCGGCAAAGTTCGGGCTTTTGTGGCCGACAGCGGGATGCGCAACGGCCTGCTGACGGTGTTCTGTCTGCACACCTCGGCTTCCCTGGTGATTCAGGAAAATGCCGACCCCGATGTCCTTCATGATCTGGAGACTTTTATGAACCGCCTGGTGCCGGATGGTCAGCCCGACTGGCGGCACCGCAGTGAAGGGCCCGACGACATGCCGGCCCATGTCCGCTGCGCCCTGACCCAAACCTCCATCGGCATTCCGCTGGTTGACGGCGCCCTGGTTCTGGGCACCTGGCAGGGGATTTATCTGTGGGAACACCGCACCGCCCCTCATCGCCGTAAGGTGCTGCTGCATCTGCTGGGCCAATGAGCGGGGCTGCTCCGGGCCCGTCGGGTTGAGTGATCACAGGTTCCACCGTGGAGTAAGCGATCGCGGGGTATCCCAGGTTGCGGCAAGCGGGACGTTAAAGCGTACATCAGTACGTGAGCCGGCTCGATCGCCGCAAGATGCGGTGCTCCTTGATCGCTTACGGGTTAAACCTTGCGCAGGCGGATGGAGTCAGGGGTTACCTCCACCAGTTCATTGTCGTTGATGTAGGCAATACAGTCTTCCAGGCTCATCTTCACCGGCGGGGTCAGGACCACGTTTTCATCCGAGCCCGAAGCCCGCATGTTGGTCAGCTTCTTGCCCTTGGCCGGGTTGACCACCATTTCCCCCTCGCGGCTGTTTTCGCCGACGATCTGGTTTTTGTAGACCCGCTCGCCGGGGCCGACAAAGAGTCGCCCCCGGTCCTGGAGGTTGAACAGCGCATAGGCCACCGTGGTGCAGTTTTCCATGGCCAGCAGGGTGCCGTTGGTGCGGTTTTTGATCTCGCCGGCATATGGTCCGTATTCGGCAAAAACGTAGTTCATCACCCCCATCCCTTTGGTGTCGGTCATGAATTGGGAGCGGTAGCCCAGCAGCCCCCGGGTGGGGATTTTGTAGAGCAGTCGGGTCATGCCGTTTTCCTGGTGCATCTCCAGCATTTTGCCCTTGAGGCTGCCCAGTTTTTCAATCACCGTGCCGCTGTACTGTTCGTCGACATCGATGGTCAGCTCTTCGTAGGGTTCCAGCTTGACCCCGTCTTCCTCCCGCATGATCACCTGGGGTCTGGTCACCTGTAACTCGTAGCCTTCCCGCCGCATGGTTTCAATAAGGACGGAAAGATGCAACTCTCCCCGGCCGGCCACCTTGAAGCCGACTCCTTCCTGCAGCGGGCTGACCTGCAGGGCCACGTCGGAGATGGTCTCCCGCCGCAGCCGCTCTTCAATGTGCCGGGAGGTGACGAATTTGCCCTCCTGGCCGGCAAAGGGTGAGTCGTTGGGCAGGAAGTTCATGGCGATGGTGGGCGGGTCGATGTCGATCAGCGGAAGCGGCTTGGGGTTATCCGGGTCGGTGAAGGTTTCCCCCACGGTGATGTCGTCCATTCCCGCCACCGCCACGACTTCCCCGCAGATCGCCTGGTCGGTGGCCACTTTGGCGTTGCCCTCAAAACGGTAAATCTTGGTGATCCGGGCTGGCTTGCTGGAGCCGTCGCGCTTGCACACCAGCACGCTGCGGTTGATGTTCAGGCTGCCGCCGGTGACCTTGCCGATGGCCAGGCGGCCAAGGTAGGGAGAGGCGTCCAGGGAGCTGACCTGCATCTGCAGGGGGCCGTCGGCGTCGCCGGTGGGCGCGGGGATCTGCTCCACCATCAGATCGGCAATGGCACTCATGTCCTGTTTGTTAACCGGCAGGGTCATGGAAGCGTAGCCGTCTTTGGCCGAGGCGTAGACCACGGCGAAATCCAGCAGGTCATCCGGGGCGCCAAGTTTGACAAAGAGATCAAAGACCTGGTCCACGACCCAGTCGGGCCTGGCCGCCGGTTTGTCGATCTTGTTGACCACCACGATCAACGGCAGGTTGGCGGCCAGGGCCTTTTTCAGCACAAAATAGGTCTGGGGCATGGGGCCTTCCTGGGCGTCCACCAGCAGCAGGCAGCCGTCGGCCATGCGCAACACCCGTTCCACCTGGCCGCCAAAATCGGCATGGCCCGGGGTGTCGATGATGTTGATGCGGTATCCTTTGTGCAGGAAGGTGCCGTTTTTGGCGGAAATGGTGATTCCTCGCTCCTTTTCCAGGTCCATGGAGTCCATCATCCGTTCAGCGACCTGCTGGTTCTCCCGAAACATGCCGCTTTGGCGAAAAAGCTGGTCCACCAGGGTGGTTTTTCCATGGTCGACATGGGCGATAATGGCGACGTTT
Source organism: Desulfurivibrio dismutans (assembly GCF_029210385.1). GTDB lineage: Bacteria > Desulfobacterota > Desulfobulbia > Desulfobulbales > Desulfurivibrionaceae > Desulfurivibrio > Desulfurivibrio dismutans. The sequence continues at coordinate 91,639 of NZ_JARGDQ010000001.1, forward strand.
CTGATCTCTTGTTGACTGGTCATATTCTTCCGGTTGGGGCTGGTGGGTGGGCCGTTTTGACTGCAACCACGGGTAGAGGGGTGACGGTCGCCGGGGCGATCCTGACCGCTGGTACATGGTGAGAGTTTACGGCGGAAACCGGCAACTTGTTACAGGTGCCGAAAAAACGGGACACTCTAAATTGATTTTGCCAACAAAGCAAGCAGAAAAACAATTTTCCCGACCAAGCCTAACCGCTTTTTTTTCTTGACACCCCCGGTTGTTTATCACTATAAGGTGTTTGGTGGTGCAAAGTGGGGCAAAGGGGGGCAAAGGGGGGCGAGATGAGGTTTTTCCGGGTATAACGTGGGTTTCAGCGGAGGAAAGTTGATTGACAGGTGAAGGCAGGCCGCGCACCCCGGTGTATCATTTCCGGGGGCGCTCGGAACATATTCTGGACGGCAAGGGGCGGCTCAGTATCGCCACCCGCTTCCGAGACGTTTTGCGCAAGCAGTACGACGAGCGGCTGATGGTCATGCCCTGGAAGACCTGCTTGAAGGCCTATCCTCTGCCCACTTGGGAAGAGCTGGAAGTAAGCCTGATGGCGCAAGGGAAAAAGCACCCCCAGCAACTTAAGATGATGCGCTACATGATCGGCGGCGTGGTGGAGTGCGCTCTTGATCGTCAGGGCCGCATTTTGCTGCCCCCCAACCTGCGCGATGAATGCGGTTTGCACAAAGATGTGGTGGTTAACGGCATGATCTCCTATTTCGAGATCTGGGACAAGGAGACTTGGGATCAGGTCAGCCGACCGACCAGTGAACAGTTTGTGGAATTTGAGCAGTCCCTGCTGGAGCTGGGGCTTTTTTAGAATTGATGGATACCGCCCATCAACCAGTGCTGTTGGCCGAATCCCTGTTCTGGCTGGCACCGGTCAGCGGCGGGATTTACGTTGACGGCAACTTGGGGATGGGAGGGCATGCCGCCGCCATCCTGGAAGCCAGCGCCCCGGCCGGCCAACTCATCGGTTTTGACTGGGATGAAGAGGCCCTGGCCCGGGCCGGTCGTAATCTGGCCCGTTTCGGCGACCGGCTGCATCTACAGCCGCGCAACTTTATCGAACTGGAGGCGACCTTGGCCGAACTGGCGATCAGCCATATCGACGGGATGCTGCTTGATCTGGGGCTGTCCTCGCTGCAGTTGGACAGTTCCGGGGAGGCTGCTGGGCCGGGGCGGGGATTCAGCTTCCGGCGGCCGGAACCTTTGGATATGCGGATGGATCGCCGCCAGGAACTTACGGCGGCGGATCTGCTCCGGGATATGAGCGCCGCTGAACTGTCCGACATCTTTTATTATTACGGGGAAGAGCGTCAGGCCCGGCGGATTGCCGGGCGGCTGGTGGAACAGCGGCGGCATACCCCCATCGAGAATACCGTGCAGTTGGCTGAACTGGTGGCTGCTGCGGTGCCCCGTCGTTTTCATCCCCGTAACATTCACGTTGCCACCCGGGTTTTTCAGGCCCTGCGGATTGCGGTCAACCGAGAACTTGAAAATCTCGAGAAAATCCTGGCCGCTGCTCCGTCGCACCTGTCTCCCAAAGCCCGTTTGGCGGTGATCTCTTTCCATTCACTGGAAGATCGTTTGGTCAAGCGGGCGTTTCGGGAAGATCCGCGGCTGGCAGTTCTCACCCCTCGGCCGATACAGCCGGGGGTGGCGGAATTGCAGCGCAATCCCAGGGCCCGCAGCGCCAAGCTGCGGGTGGCTGAACGCTGCAGCGAGGCAGCATGATCCGCCACGGCGGCAACCGTCGGGGTGGCGCTCATTCCCGGGCGCCCCGGTCGCCTGTCCGGGAATGGGGCCACCACCTGAAGCTCAAAGTCGGTGCGGTGCCTTTGCTGGTGCTGGCGATGGCGGTTTTGTGGCTGGCCTGGTCGGTGCATCAGGGGCAGGCGGCGGTGGTGGCTGAGCAGGCACGACAGGAGGATTTGTTGGAGAAACATCGGGAGTTAAGCCGGCAGCGAGACATCCTACAGGCCAGGGAGCGGATCGAAAAAGAGGCGGCCCGGCAGGGGTTGTATCCACCGGGGAAAGGACAGATTCAGCGTCCCTAGTGCAATGAGTTAAGGAGAACAGATATGCCCAGGACCATGAGCGCCAGACAGCGTGGCAAAAAAATGCTTTTTTTGATCCTGCTGTTGCCGGTGCTCGGCTTGGTCGTCTGGGGTTTCTTGAGTCTCTCTGGGGCCGATCAAAAGAGGCTGGCCGCCGGCTACCACGGAGAGACGCTGGTGAAGAGTTCCACTCTGCGGCGCAATAACATCTACGATCGCCACTTCGATACCCTGGCCCTTAGTTTCCGCCTCAGTTCCCTCTACGCCCGGCCACTTGAGATCAATGATCCGGAGGGAACAGCGGTTGAACTGGCGCGACTGCTGGACCTGGACTCACAGGTCCTGCTGGACTCTTTCCGCAGTGAGCGCAGCTTCGTGTGGTTGAGCCGCCAGACCAGGCAGGAAGTGGCGGACGAAGTGCTGGGCCTGGGGTTGCCCGGCATTTACGTCATGCCGGGTTCCCATCGATACTACCCCCATCGCGACGGCGCCGCGCATGCGGTTGGCTTTGTCAAGGATGAACAGGGGCTGGCCGGTATCGAACTTTCCTACGATAATATTCTGCGGGGCGGAGTCAGTGATATCCGTCTGGCCGCCGCCGGGGTTCCCGACCGGGTAACGGCCGGCGGCGGGGTGCATCTGGTCAGTACCCTGGATATTGCCTTGCAGCGCGAACTGGAACATCGCTTGGCGCGGGTGCTGCGCTCGGTGGACGGTGCTGCTGCTGCCGGATTGGTAATGGAAGTGGCCACCGGGGCGGTGCTGGCCATGGCCAGTCTGCCGGCCTACGATCCCAATCGTTTCTGGGCCGCCGGGGCTGAAGAGCGGCTCAATCGGGCCGTCATCCAGGTTCACATCGGCGCCCTGCGTGAACTTTTTCAGCGGGCAGCTGGCGAAGATGACCGTGTGCGCCCAGCGACTAGCTTGGCTGGCGGAGCAGGGACGGCCACGAGGGAGGGGTTGTGGTATCGTCTCGCGCCGGATGTTTACGCTTCAGCCTTCCTTGGCGGCAACAGCCGGACCGGTAGTTTTTGGTCGGAAGAGTTTTTGCGGCAGGTCGGGCTATGCCAGGATAGTGACCTGGATCTGTTGGAAGGCAGAAGTATGGGGCAAATCATGCAGGCCGAGGATATTGAGGGGGAAGGGTGCCGGCAGTTGCTCCAGGATAATAGGGCCGCCGTAAATGGGGTCTCACTGCTGGCCTCCTTCAGCCGGTTGGTTAACGCCGGCAGCCCGGTGAAGCCGCACGTGATCAAAGGGTTCTGGGATGGGGAGGAGTTTTGGCCGCGGCAGTCGGCAGTGGCTGTTGAGACGGCGCCGGCGGCAACCGGAACCTGGGCGCTCAAAGAGCTATTAAATCAAACTGGCAGCAGCGGCCAAGTGGCCACTTATGAGAGCCTGGTGGCCGAAGTCGGGCCTCTTGCTCTCCAAACTGCCGAATTAGCGGCTATGAATGCGGAATCGCCGCCCGGATCAGGGGGGGTGCAGGAAAATCAGCCCGCTGAAACGGCGGCCGAACTGTCCGACCGGCCCAAACGCTACCAGGCGGTGATGCTGGGGCTGGCCCCGAGGGAGAAACCGGTGCTGGCGGCCCTGATCTTTGTTGAACGGGCCGGCCTTGATCTTGAATTGCCCTCGCCGTTGGCGGGAGTGATTCGCGATCTTGACCAATGGAGCAACAGGCTTAACCAGTCAGCTCCTCTTCCCGCATCGGCAACGATTCTGGCGCGGGAGGAAGCCCTGTATCATAAGTGGCTGGAGAAGCAGGAAACCGGTGAGTTGCAGATGCATGCAACGGCACGCCGGGCGCCGGAGAAAATGCCTGATGTGGTGGGGTTGAGCTTGCGTAAGGCTTTACAGGTTTTACATTCTTCCGGTCTGCGTTTCCAGGTAAAGGGCAGCGGCCGGGTGGTTTATCAGGAGCCACCGCCCGGCGCCTCGCTCCGGGGCGTGGATGAAGGAGTTATCGAGCTCAGGGTGCCCGGTGGCGAGATGGTAGCAGCCGGGTCAAATTAATGAAGGTGCGCCAATTGTTCAAAGCGGCGGCGGTTGATTATACGGTGCTGGCCGGGCGGGAAGACGGGGCACCGGAGGTAACGTCGGTCACCGCTGATTCGCGCCGGGCTGGTCCCGGTTCGCTTTTTGTGGCTTTGCCGGGTACCCGGGTGGATGGCCATGACTATCTCGCTGCCGCAGTGAAGCAGGGTTGCCGGGTAGTGCTCTGCAAGACGGGCTGCCGTACGCCGGTGGGGCAGGGGGGGGAAGTGCTGCATCTGGCCACCGCCGATACCCGGGCCGCTTTTGGCCGGTTGTGTGCGGCATTACGCGGTTTCCCGGCGCGGGAGATGACGATGATCGGCATCACCGGCACCAATGGCAAGACCACCGCCTCCTATCTGCTGGAAGAGTTGATCCGCCAGTCAGGCGGAGAGCCCGGAGTGATCGGCACGGTCAATTACCGTTACCGGCACCGGGTGATGCCGGCCACCCATACCACGCCGGATCCGGAAAGTCTGCAGCAGTTGTTGCGGGAGATGGCCGATGCCGGGGTAAGCCATGTGGTCATGGAAGTTTCATCCCATGCTCTGGAGCAGCAACGGGTGGCGGGCATTGCCTTCGATGTCGCGCTGTTCACCAATCTCAGCCACGAGCATCTGGATTACCATGGCGATATGGCCAGTTACTTTGCCGGCAAGAAACGTCTGTTTGATCATTATTTAAAGCCCGGTGGGGCGGCAGTAGTGCTGGACGGCCGGGCTGAACAGGATGATGCGGCAGGCGATGTCTGGAATCAAAGGCTGATTGCGGAGCTGTTGCCCAGGGTCATACCGGCAACCGCCAGTCGTCGGCCCCAGCCTGGAGAGTTGCGGTTGTGGCGCTGTGGCGCCCGGGGGGCAGAACTGCGCTTGTTGCGCCGCCGTCTGAGCCTGGTCGGCATTGAAGCGGAGCTACATAGTGAGGCCGGGGAATGGCAACTGCGCTCTACCCTGGTGGGCGACTTTAATCTGGATAATCTCTTGGGGGTGGCCGGGGTCGGCCTGGCCTTGGGGATGAGCCCCGAAACCATCGCCGCAGCTTTGGGTGGAGCGTCGCCGCCCCCTGGTCGTTTGGAGCGTTTCAGTTCCGGCCGCGGGGTGGAGGTGCTGGTGGATTACGCCCACACCCCCGATGCCCTGGGGCATGTACTGAAGGCCTTGCGTGAGTTGACCCCGGGCCGGCTGATCGTTGTTTTTGGCTGTGGTGGCGACCGGGATCAGGTCAAGCGCCCGCTGATGGGGCAAGTTGCTGCCGGGTTGGCGGACATCGTGGTTCTCACCTCGGACAACCCCCGCAGTGAACAGCCGGCCGCCATCATGGCTGATATCCAGCGGGGTCTTGAAGGGGCGGGAGTCCGGCGGGGGCGGTTGGAAAACCTGTTGAAAGGCGAAAGGGGCGAGGCGAGAAAATGCCGGGGCTACGACCTGCTGGTCTCCCGTCGCCAGGCAATTCGGGACACTATTTTTCACGCTCGACTCGGGGATGTGGTGCTGGTTTGCGGTAAGGGTCATGAAACCACGCAGGTGATCGCGGGTCGCTGTCTGATGTTTGACGATCGGCAGGAGGTAAGAGAACAACTGGCGGTAATGACCCAGGCGGGTTAGAATGCAAGCTTTTTACTTCGTCAAAAAAATAAGGGGTTGCTGCATGCTTGCCAATTTTATTCAAGAGGGGGAGAAATGGAGCCGGCACGAACTTTGAGCGAGCGCCAGCCGCGGTGGCGAGCCTGTCGGCGGGCGGAATTCGGCTACGGCTTTGCTTTGGCCCAGAATCCGGTATGGACCCTGGACCAGGTTTTGCTGGCCACCGGCGGTCGTCTGTGGGGGAATTGCACGGAGGCGGTTTTTCGCCTGGTTTCGGCCGACAGCCGAACCATCGAAGCGGGTGATCTTTTCATCGCCCTGCGGGGAGAAAATTTTGATGGCCACCAGTTTGCGGCGGAGGTTATTCACAAAGGGGCTGCCGGCCTGGTGCTGGAAAAGACCCCGACGGAGCCGGTACCGGTACCGGTGGTGCTGGTCCCTGATACTTTGCAGGCCCTGGGGGATCTGGCCCATTACCGCCGGTTGCAAATGAAAGAGCTGACCGTGCTGGCCATTACCGGCAGTTCCGGTAAGACAACGGTTAAGGAGATGACCGCCGCCGTCATGGAGCAGGGGTGGGGTCGGCAACGGGTTTTAAAAACTCGGGGTAATCTCAATAACCTCATCGGTCTGCCCCTTTCCTTGTTGCCGGTGGATGCGCACCATCAGGCGGCGGTGCTGGAGATGGGAATGAATCGCTTTGGCGAGATTGCCCGGATGACGGAAATTGCCCAGCCGGATATTGCCTGTATCACCAATGTTCAGGAAGCCCATTTGGCCGGGCTGGTTGATGTCGACGGGGTGGCCCGGGCCAAAGGGGAATTGTTTTGTGGCATGCGTCCCTGGACCACGCTGGTGGTCAACCGGGACGACCCCAGAGTATGGCGGCTGGCCGACAAACTGCCCCAGCGCCGGATTACCTTCGGCCGCAAACCCGGCGCCATGGTGCGGGCCACCCATTTGCGCAGTCGGGGTGAGGAAGGCATGAGCTTTACCCTGACCATCGCCGATCAGTGGCGGGGACGGGTGAAGATCACGGCGCTGGGGGCTCACAACGTGCAGAATGCCTTGACGGCCGCCGCCCTGGCCGTGGCTGCCGGGCTTGAACCGCGGGAGATCGTGGCTGGCCTGGAAAGTTATCGGCCATTTGCCAAGCGGCTGCGGATTCAGCCTTTTGTTGCCGGGCTGAAACTGATTGATGATTCCTACAACGCCAACCCTTCATCCATGCTGGCCGCCCTTGAGACGGTGCATAACCTCCGTCGTAACCGCAAGGTAGTGGCGATCCTGGGAGACATGCTGGAACTGGGCAGCCATGGCTCGGCGGCCCATCGCTTTATCGGCGAGAAAGTGGCCCGGCTTGGTTTTGATTACCTCCTGACGGTGGGTGAGTTTGCCGGTGAGACGGCTCGCGCCGCCCGTCGGGCCGGGATGGATGCCGGCCGGGTACGGGCCTGTGTCGATAAAAAGGAAATCGGCGCCTGGCTGTTGGAGGCGGCGGCCAAAGGCAAACTTAAAACCGATGATCTGGTGCTGCTCAAAGCCTCCCGCGGCATGCAAATGGAAACCATCGTTGAGGCCCTGAGTGCCGGGCGGGAGCAGGGGTAATGCTTTATCATCTGCTTTATCCGCTGCATGAATACTTGAGCGTGCTCAACGTTTTCCGGTACATCACCTTTCGTTGTATCGGGGCGGCGCTGACCGCTTTTTTCATGGTGCTGGTGTTGGGGCCGCCTTTCATTGCCTGGCTCAAGGCCCGCCAGATCGGCCAGGTGATCCGGGAGAACGGGCCGGAGAGTCATTACTCTAAAAGCGGGGTCCCCACCATGGGCGGCTTGTTGATCCTGGCCGCAGTGGCGGTAACCACCCTGCTCTGGGTCGACCTTGGCAACCGTTTTGTATGGCTGATCCTGGCGGTATTGCTCTGGTTTGGGGCCATTGGAGCCTACGATGACTGGCGCAAGATCCACAAGCAAAACAGCCAGGGCTTGGGCGTGCGGGGCAAGCTGCTGCTACAGGCCGCCGGGGCCGGGTCGGCGATGGCGGTTATGTTCTGGTTGCCCGGCTTTGACGGCCATTTGAGCTTTCCTTTTTTCAAGGAATTCCGGCCGGACTTGGGCGTCTGGTACTGCCTGTTCGCCCTGTTGGTGGTGGTGGGGGCCTCCAATGCGGTTAACCTTACCGACGGTCTGGATGGCCTGGTCACCGGCCCGGTGGTAATAACCGGCACAGTTTATCTGGTCTTTTCATATCTGGCCGGGCATGCGGTGCTGGCTTCTTATCTCCAGATCCCGCATGTGCCGGGAGCAGGAGAAGTAGCAGTGTTCAGCGGTGCTTTGGTGGGAGCCTGCTTGGGGTTCCTGTGGTTCAACACCTTCCCGGCCCAGGTTTTCATGGGAGATACCGGTTCCTTGGGCATTGGCGCGGCGTTGGGGATGGTGGCGATTATTACCAAGCAGGAGTTTCTGCTGGCCATGGTTGGAGGGATCTTCGTCCTGGAGGCGCTGTCGGTTATTCTCCAGGTGGGATTTTTTAAGCTGAGCGGGGGTAAAAGAATTTTTTTAATGGCCCCCTTTCATCACCATTTTGAGAAAAAAGGCTGGCAGGAACCCAAAATTGTGGTTCGCTTCTGGATTATCTCCATTGTGCTGGGGCTGTTGGCCATTGCCACCCTGAAGTTGAGATAAAGGTAATCGTCCAGCAGCACCGCATCTTCGGGCGATCAGCCAAGCTTGCGTACAGGGGGTACGCGGCGCTTGGCTGCTTACCCGAACCTGCGGCACTGCTGAACGATTACCGCTCCGTTAATTTAGTAGGTTATTGGCCCGGTTGAACTGTTGAGTCGGAAAAATGGGCGACGGTAAAGGTGAGAAAATGAACTCCCCGGTGAATCTGGAAGGAAAACATGTGCTGGTGGTGGGCCTGGGTAAATCCGGGATTGCGGCGGCGCGGTTCCTGTTGGCGCAGGGCGTCAGAATTTCGGTCTCCGAAGAGGGAAGGGCGATGGCGTCGAACAGCGAAACTGTGCAGTGGCTGCAGGCACGGGGAGTGTATTGCGAAGTGGGAGGGCACTCGCCGGAGCTTTTTGCCGGGGTCGATGTTATCCTGTTGAGTCCCGGAGTGCCGCTGGATATCCCTGCCCTGGCAATGGCCCGGGCCGCCGGGGTGCCGATCATCGGCGAACTGGCCCTGGCTTCGCGCTATCTCCGTACCCCGGTGATTGCCGTTACTGGCACCAACGGCAAGAGCACCGTTACCACCCTGATTGGTGATCTGCTGCGGGCCGCCGGTTATCAGGTTTTCGTTGGGGGTAACCTGGGCACTCCGCTGTGCAAATACCTGGCCGGCCCCCAAGAGGCGGACTGGGCAGTGCTGGAGGTGAGTAGCTTCCAGCTGGACAGTGCCGGCGATTTCTGCCCTGAGATCGGGGTGCTGCTCAATATTTCTCCGGATCATCTCGACCGTTATCCCGATTACGCCGCCTACGCCGCCGCCAAATGGCGGCTGCTGGCCAACCAGGGATCGGAGCAGCGGGCGGTGATCAACCGTGATGACCCGGAAATCGCCCGCCTGCTGGCGGCGGCGCCGCCGGCGGCCAGTGTGTTTAGCTTTGGCGGCCGGGGCTTTGCCGGGCCACTGGTGGTTGAAGAAAAAAATGGCGCGGTGCCCGGGGGAGCGGCCGGAGTTATCCGGCTTGGCCTGGCCGGGAAGAGTGAAGAGCACGAAGAGTACCCCTTGCCAGACAATGAGTTGGCGCTAGAACCAAACCGCCAGAATGCCCTGGCTGCGGTATTGGCGGCCCGCCTGGCCGGCTGCCCGCCGGCGGCGGTGGCGCCGGCCCTGGCCGCCTTTCGGGCGCTGCCCCATCGCCTGGCTTTGGTGGCGACGGTGGAAGGAGTGCGCTACTACGATGACTCCAAGGCCACCAACATCGGAGCGGTCAATTCGGCGCTGCAGGGGATCACCGGGCCGGTGGTGCTGATTGCCGGTGGGCTGGACAAAGGCGGTGACTACCGGTTGCTGCTGTCGGCGGTGCAGGAAAAGGTGCGGGCCGTAGTTTTGATCGGTTCGGCCCGGGAAAAAATGCGGGCCGCCCTGGCGCCGACGGTGCCGGTCACCGAGGCGGAAGACTTACCGGCGGCGGTACGGCTTGCCGCTAGTCTGGCGGCTCCTGGTGATGCGGTGCTGCTGTCCCCGGCCTGTGCCAGCTTCGATATGTTTACCAGTTATACCCAACGGGGTGAGGTTTTCCGCCGAGTAGTCCGGGAACTGGCGGTTAATGGTGACGGTGGCGGCGGTCTGCCGGGGCACTGCCCGGTGATGGAGGCGATGTTTGCATGAAAAGGCTGGTGGGAACATACCTGGCGGTGCCGGCCTCTGCGAGGAGAGGCTGATGGCCGTCAGACTGGTGATTACCGGTGGCGGCACCGGCGGCCATCTGTTCCCGGGGATAGCCGTGGCCGATGAATTGTTGGCCCGCTATCCCGACAGCGAGGTGCTCTTCATTGGTACCGGCCGAGAGATCGATCGCCGGGCCTTGGCGGATAAGCCTTATCGTCAGGCCACTCTCACCGGCAGTGGCCTAAAGGGGATCTCCTGGGCCGGCCAGATGGTCTCCCTGGCCAGGGTTCCGGTTGGGCTATGGCAGGCGTTGCTGCTGCTGCGGAAATTTAAGCCCCACTTGGTGCTGGGGGTTGGTGGCTATGTTACCGGGCCGGTGCTGCTGGCCGCTCGGGTGCTGGGAATAACGTCCTGTATTCACGAACAGAATTCGGTACCTGGGCTTACCAATCGCTTGCTGGGCCGTTTCGTCGACCGGGTGTTTCTCTCGCTGCCGGATCAGAGCGGTTATTTCCCTGCGGCCAAGACCATCCTGGTGGGTAATCCACTGCGTCTGGAACTGCTGGCGGCGGCCAGGCAGGCCGAGATGACGGAGAGCAGCAAGGTTTCACCGGCAAAGGAAAAAAAAATCACCAATCACCTGTTGGTGCTGGGGGGGAGCCAGGGAGCCCACCGGGTTAACCAATTGATGGTGGAGGCGGCCCGGTTGCTGGCCGCCCAGGGCATAACCCCGGCCATCCGACATCAGACCGGGCGTCATGACCAGGAGATGGCGACCGAACAGTACCATCAGGCCGGGGTTGAAGCCGAGGTGCAGACCTTTGTTAACGACATGGCCGCCGCTTACCTGGCCGCCGACCTGGTGGTCTCCCGAGCCGGGGCCACCACCCTGGCGGAGCTGGCCCTGTTCGGCAAACCGGCGTTGCTGATCCCATACCCCCACGCCGCCGATGATCATCAACGGCGCAATGCCGAGATCATGGTAAACCAGGGGGCGGCTCGGCTGTTGCCGGAAAAAGATCTGAGCCCCCGGGATCTGGCCGGGCAGATCAGGGAACTGCTGGCTGATGAAGAGGCCAGGATAAAAATGGCGGCTCAGGCCCGTAAAATGGCCCGGCCCCAGGCCGCCGCCGAAATCATCGCTCAGGGCCTGGCGGTGGGCGGAAATCGAGCAAGAGGGGAAAAATAACCAAATGTATCGTAAAAATCAGCATATTCATTTTGTCGGCATCGGCGGCATAGGCATGAGTGGTATTGCTGAACTGCTGCTCAACCTGGGCTACCGGGTCAGCGGTTCAGATCTGCGGGAGAGCCGGATCACCAGGCGGTTGCGGGAGCTGGGCGGAGAGATCAACATCGGCCATGACCGCCGCTGGATTGCCAAAGCCGATGTGGTGGTGACCTCATCGGCGGTCAAATCGGATAATCCCGAGGTGGTGGCCGCCCATGAGGCCTTGGTCCCGGTGATTCCCCGGGCTGAGATGCTGGCTGAACTGATGCGACTCAAGGTCAACGGGATTGCCGTTGCCGGCAGCCACGGCAAAACCTCCACCACTTCCATGGCCGGCACCCTGCTGGCCGAGGCCGGGCTTGATCCCACGGTGGTAATCGGCGGCCAGGTCAACAGCTTCGGCTCCAACGCCAAACTGGGCGAGGGCGATTTTCTGGTGGCCGAAGCCGACGAGTCTGACGGCTCCTTTTTGAAGCTCTCGCCGGTGCTGGAGATCGTGACCAACATCGACCTGGAGCATGTGGATCATTATCATGACCTGGAGGCGGTCAAGGCGGCCTTTCTGGAGTTCATCAACCGGATTCCCTTTTACGGTGCCGCCATTCTCTGCCTCGACGACCCCAATGTGGCCGCCCTGCTGCCCCTGGTGCGCAAACGCACCATTACCTACGGGCTGAGCAGCCAGGCCGATGTCCAGGCCCGGGAAATAGTCGCCCGCGGTTTTATCTCCCGCTTCGAGGTCTGGCAGCGAGGTCGACGGCTGGGGCAGGTGACCCTGGCGGTGCCGGGCCGGCACAACGTTTACAACGCCCTGGCGGTGATCGCCTTGGGTCTGGAGCTGGAAATCCCCTTCACCGTCATCGCCCGGGCTTTAAGCACCTACAGCGGGGTGCAGCGACGGCTGGAGGTCAAAGGTGAGGTTGACGGCATTACCGTGGTTGACGATTACGGGCATCATCCCACCGAAATCCGGGCCACCCTGGCGGCTATGCGTGAGGCCTGGCCCAAGCGCCGGCTGGTGGTGCTGTTTCAGCCTCACCGCTACAGCCGTACCGCCGGGCTGTTGCAGGATTTTTGTACCTCTTTCCACGATGCCGATCTGTTGCTGCTGGACGATATCTATGCCGCCGGCGAGGATCCCATCGCCACGGTGGCCGGTGCGGCGCTGGCCCAAGCCATTCGCCGACACGGCCAGAAAGAGGTGGAATATGTGCCTGGCCTGATCGATCAGTCGGCGGCGGTGATGTCAATGCTGCGGCGCGGTGACGTGGTCCTGACCCTGGGGGCCGGTAATATTTGGCGGCTGGGAGAAAGCGTGCTCACCGCTTTATCGGCCAAGGACCAGGCGGCTTAGTGGCGGCAGCGGGATGCGAATTGCTCCGGCGCTTGCCCGGAGATTGCCTGGCCGCGGCTGATCGCTGCCCCCTGTTCTCTGAAAACTGGTCCGGTGCGTTGCGTCGACATGAACCCCTGGCTCCTTTGACCACCTTCAAGGTGGGCGGACCGGCGGCGATTACGGCTCGCCCCAGTGACTTACGGGAGTTGACGGTGCTGCTGGCGATTCTCCAGCGCCAGGGTTGCCCCTGGCGGGTGCTTGGCCGGGGGAGCAATCTGCTGGTGGCCGACCGGGGCTATGCCGGGGTGGCCATTGTGCTGGATCGGCGCTTGGGTAAAATCGAGCTTTTGCCGGTTACGCCAGCGATGGGGCGGCCCCAGGAAAATGTTTACCTGGTAAGGGTGGAGGCCGGCTGCAGCCTGGCGGCCTTGCTGAACTGGACGATCAGGAACGGTTTGGGGGGGCTGGAATTCCTGGCTGGTATTCCCGGCAGCATTGGCGGCGCCGTGGTAATGAACGCTGGGGCCTTTGGGCAATCGCTGGGCGAAAAAGTAGTGGCCCTGGAGCTGGTTTCCGCCTCCGGGACTAGAACGGCGGCCCCGTCCCGCCCCGGCTTACGAGCGGCAGCCGTTTTGGGGGGAAAAGTGCCAGCCGAGCAAATGGGACCAAAGCTTGAAATCAGTTTCACTTACCGCCACTTGCAAGGCCTGGCCCCGTTTGAGGTGGTCGGGGCGGCCATTCTGGCCGTGGAGCCCAAGCCGGCGGCGGAAATAAAAAAAAATGTCCGGCGGCATCTGGGCCGGCGTCGGGCCGCGCAGCCCGGGGGGGTTGCCAGTGCCGGTTCATTTTTCAAAAACCCCCCCGGGGATTACGCCGGTCGCCTGATCGAAGCGGCGGGGTTGAAAGGGAGACGGGTGGGGCGGGCCGAAGTCTCGCCGGCCCACGCCAATTTTCTGGTCAACCTGGGTGGAGCCCGGGCTGAGGACCTGCACGCGCTGGCGGTCCGGGTGCAGGATGAAGTGCGGCGGCACAGCGGGGTGGAACTGAAACCGGAGGTTCATTTACTGGGGTTTGAATGAGAGGCAGAAAACCGGTAAGACAAAAAAAATGGCTAACTCGTCGGGGCGGCCCCGGGTCAGCCGCGAATTCTGGCTTTGTCGGCAAACTGGCGGTGCTGGGTCTGGGATTGGCGGCCATGCTGCTGGTGGCCTGGTTCAGCGGCATGCTGTTGCTGCAGCAACTGGGGCAGTCGTCCTTTTTTCAGCTTACTTCGATCAGGATCGACGGTGGGGTGCGGACCACCAAAAAGGAGGTTCTGGCCTTGAGCGGCCTGGATGTCCATAGTAACCTGCTGGCCTTGTCGGTCGGCACATTGCGCCGGCGCATCGAGGCCCATGGCTGGATCGAGTCGGCGGAGATTCGCCGGGAGTGGCCAAGCCGCCTGCAGATAACCATTAAAGAGCGACGGCCGCTGGCCATCCTCAGTTTGCCGGACGGGCTTTATTACGCGGATCGCCAGGGGCTGCCCTTTGCGCCGGCAGAACCTCCGGAGGAGCTGGACTTTCCGGTGGTCACCGGCCTGGGAGAGGTTGATGCCTGGTCGGAAGAGCAGCGTAGGGCCCTGTGGCGGGCGCTGCATCTGATCCGGCTGGCAGGTCGGGGGGGAGTGATTCTGCCGGCCCAGGGGATTTCAGAACTCAACCTGGCGGCGGACGGTGCCGTGACCCTTTTTCTGGTCAGCCGTCCCTTCCCGGTGTACCTGGGCCGGGAGCCGGAGGTGGCGCTGAGCTATAACCGCCTGGTGCGGGTGCTGAACTGGTTGTACAAAGAAAGGGTGTTTGCGGAAACCGCGGCCATCCGGATGGATTATCTGCCGGGCCAGGTGCTGGTGGAGAAAACCAGCGGCGGCTGAGCGCCCGGCTGAAGCAGGTGAGAGGAAAAGAGGAAAATTCGTATGAGTCGTGAGGAACGGGGAGAACTGCTGGTCGGCCTGGACATCGGCACCACCAAGATCTGTGCGGTGGTGGCCGAAGTGCTCGGCCGGCAGATCAAGATAATCGGCATGGGCCGTGCCCCTTCGGTGGGGCTGCGCCGAGGGGTGGTGGTAAACATAGAATCCACCGTGGATTCTATCCGCAAGGCGGTGGAAGCGGCCGAACAGATGGCCGACTGTGAGATCGGTTCGGTCTATGTGGGGATTGCCGGCAGTCATATCAAGGGCTTTAACTCCCATGGACTGATCCCCATTCGTTCCGGCGAGATTCGCCAGGATGATATCGACCGGGTGGTTGATGCCGCCCGGGCGGTGCCGGTGCCGCCGGACCAGGAGATCATCCACGTGTTGCCCCAGGAGTTCATCGTCGACGGCCAGCCCGATATCCAGGATCCCATCGGCATGACCGGGGTCCGGCTTGAGGCCGATGTGCACATCGTCACCGGCCTGGTGACCGCGGTGCACAACATCGTCAAGTGCTGCAACCGGGCCGGGCTCAATGTTGCCGACGTGGTGCTGGAGCCGCTGGCCTCGGCGGAGGCGGTGCTGACCCGGGAAGAAATGGAGCTGGGGGTGGGGCTGCTGGATATCGGCGGCGGCACCTCTGATCTGGCGGTTTTTGCCGGCGGCACCATCAAGCATACCTTTGTGCTGGGGTTGGGCGGCCATAATCTGACCAACGATCTGTCGGTTGGGTTGCGCACCCCGCTTAAAGAGGCGGAGCGGCTCAAGGAGGAATATGGCTGCGCTCTGGCCTCAATGATCGACAAGGATCAGATCATTGAAGTGCCCAGTGTGGGCGGACGCAAATCCCGGCGGCTGTCCCGCCGGGTGATGGGCGAGATCCTGGAGCCGCGGGTGGAAGAGATGCTGACCCTGATCAATCAGGAACTGGTCGACTCCCGCTACAAGGAACTTGTCAATGCTGGTCTGGTGCTGACCGGCGGCACCGCCCAACTGGAGCACCTGGAAGACCTGGCCGAACAGATCTTCGACCTGCCGGTGCGGGTAGGATATCCGGAAAATGTCGAGGGCCTTGAGGAGATGATTGACTCTCCCCAGTGGGCCACCGCAGTTGGCTTGCTGGTGTACGGCTCCCGGCATGATCCGGCCACCGGTTTTGGAGCCCGCTCCGGGCGGATGTTTTCCCGCCTGGGCAGCAGGATGAAGGAGTGGTTCAAAAAAGTGATTTAAGTTTCGGGGCGTCGTCGGCGGCCCGGGGAACAGGAAATAATTGCCTGGATAGCAGCAGCAACCAGCATTTTAAGGGGGCAGGTTATGTCTTTTAAGCTAGCGGAGACTGAATCGCGGGCGAGGATCAAGGTGTTTGGTATCGGCGGCGGTGGCGGTAACGCGGTTAATACCATGGTTGAAAGTGGCCTGGTGGGCGTGGAGTTCATTGCCGGCAACACCGACATGCAGGCCCTGGAACAGTCCAAGGCCGATGTCCGGCTGCAGTTTGGGCCCAATCTGGCCAAGGGCCTGGGGGCCGGGGCTCGGCCCGACGTGGGTCAGGAGGCGGCGGAGGAGTCCATTGATGAAATCCGCAAGCTGCTGGAGGATACCGACATGGTTTTTGTCACCGCCGGCCTGGGCGGCGGTACCGGTACCGGTGGGGCACCGGTGGTGGCCAAAGTGGCCAAGGAATTGGGAGCTCTCACCGTCGGGGTAGTCACCAAGCCTTTTGCCTTCGAGGGCAAGAAACGGATGAAAAATGCCGACGCCGGTTGGAAGGAGCTCAAGGCCCATGTGGATACCATCATCACCATTCCCAATGACCGGCTGATCTCCATGGCCCAGAAAGGCACCCGCTTCATCGACGGCATGAAGATGGCCGATGATGTCCTGGTCCAGGCGGTTAAGGGAATCACCGACCTGATCAACCTGCCCGGCTACATCAACCCGGACTTTGCCGATGTCCGCACGGTGATGAATGAAATGGGGCCGGCTTTGATGGGCGCCGGGCAAGGGGTCGGAGAAAATCGGGCCAGTGAGGCGGTGAACATGGCCATTGCCAGTCCGCTGCTGCAGGATATCAGTATTGATGGGGCCAAGGGAGTGCTGGTCAATATCTCCGCTCGCCAGGATACCCTGACCATGGCCGAGGTGACCCAGGCGACCACCAAGATTTATGACGAGGTCCATGAGGATGCCAATATTATCCTCGGGGTTATTTTCGACGACAACCTGGGTGATGAACTGCGGGTGACGGTGATCGCCACCGGCATTCGGGCGGTGGAGGATTTTGAGGATGTTGCCGACAATATCCGGCCCCTGCCCGGTGCCGGTAAGCGGGAGGCCAGGGTGCAGAGCCTGCCGATGACCGGAACGGGCAGTGGCTGCAACCGTGAGGCGGCCGCTAAAGGCGGCCGCAAAGCCTTTCCTTCATTAATGACCGATGAAGATTTTGATCGGCCCACCTTTTTGCGCAAAAATGAAAGCTGACGGCCGTCGGTGATGGGTGCCGGCCGCGCGCGTCGCGTCCGCGGCCGCCGGCAGGAGTCGTCGCCCCCCGACCTCCTGCAGGGCGAGCGTGGAACCTGGCGTCAGAAATGGGGCCACCGGCTGACGGTGGCCCTGATTTTCCCTAATACGTACCCGGTGGCCGCCTCCAACCTCGGCTGGCAGTTGGTTTATGACCTGCTCAATGAACACCCGCAAATCCTGGCCGAGCGTTTCGTGCTCCCCTC
This sequence comes from Desulfurivibrio dismutans, assembly GCF_029210385.1. Classification (GTDB taxonomy): domain Bacteria; phylum Desulfobacterota; class Desulfobulbia; order Desulfobulbales; family Desulfurivibrionaceae; genus Desulfurivibrio; species Desulfurivibrio dismutans. The sequence continues at coordinate 108,940 of NZ_JARGDQ010000001.1, forward strand.
CGCCGGAGAGGTGCCCCGTTCCCTGGAGTCAGGGCGCCCCCTGGGTGATTTCTCGCTGATCTGCTATTCAATCTCCTTTGAAGGCGACACCTTAAACCTGTTGCGTTTGCTGTCCGCCGGCGGAGTGGAACTGGATGCCGAACGTCGGTCAGAGCATCACCCCTTGGTGATCGGGGGCGGGGTGGCGACCTGGATGAACCCGGAACCGCTGGCTCCGGCCACCGACCTTTTTTTGATCGGTGAGGCGGAGGCGCTGCTGCCGCCGGTGCTTGCGCGGCTGGTGAGCCATTACCGGGCAGAGATTGCCTCCGCCGGAGGCGCCGGCCACTCTTCGCGCATCACCCTGCTCCACGATCTGGCCTCCTCTTGTCCCGGCTGCTACGTGCCTCGCTTTTATACCCCGCACTACCTTGCTGACGGTCGCCTGGCGCACATGATGGCGGCGCCTGGAGTGCCGCCGAGAATCAAACCGGTGTTGCAAAACTCCCCGGCGGTTGCCGGCTATTCGCGTTTGCTTAGTCCTCGGGCCGAGTTCAGCGACCTCTTTGTGGTCGAATTGGGGCGGGGATGCAGCCGCAGTTGCCGTTTTTGCGCCGCCGGTTTTGTCTACCGGCCGCCGCGCTTGTGGTCGCCGGTGGCCATCGAGGCCGCCCTCAATCGGCGGCCGCCGGATATTAAACGGGTTGGTCTGTTGGGCATGGAGATGGCCGCCCCCGAGACGCTGGCGGCCATCAGCCGTCAAATCGAGGCTGCCGGTTGTCGGCTCTCTTTTTCCTCTCTGCGGGCCGACGCCATAACCCCCGAACTGTTGCGTTTGCTCAAACAGAGCGAGGTCAAAACGGCGGTGCTGGCGCCCGATGGAGCCTCGGAGCGTTTGCGACGGGTGATCAACAAGAATCTGGCCGAGGAAGATATCCTGCGGGCGGCCGAGGCGTTGGCCGCCATCGATGTGCGAACCATTAAGCTCTACTGCATGATCGGGCTGCCCGGCGAAGAGGATGCCGACCTGATGGAACTGGTGGCCATGATCGGCCGTTTGCACCGCCGATTGCTGGCTGGAGGCCGCCGCCGCGGCTGGCTCACTGAAGTGCAACTCAGCGTGAGTTCCCTGGTGCCCAAGCCCTGGACCCCGTTCCAGTATGCCCCCTTCGCCGGAGTGTTATTGCTGCGCCGCCGTCTGCAGTTGCTGAAGCGGGAGTTGAAGAGCCAGGCCAATGTCAAGCTCAGCGCCGAATCTCCGGAACATGCCTATTGGCAAGCCATTGTCGCCAGGGGTGACCGGCGCCTGGGGCAGGCGCTGCTGCGCCTGGCGGCGACCGGAGTTGAAGCCCGGCCCAGCCGTGCCCTGGCCACCCACGGGATTGACCCTGACTGGTATGCCGGTCGTAGCCGTACGGCCGATGAACGGTTCCCCTGGGAAATTATTGCACCGGGTATCAAGCCGGAGTATCTCTTCAAAGAATATCAGCGGGGGCTCAGTGGTGCTGTCACCGAGGCCTGCCGGGTGGAAAGCTGTCGACGTTGCGGGGTGTGTGGTGGTTGAAGGCAAGCAGGCCGAGGGAAGTAAACTAGCAGCCCTGAAGCCGTTCCGGCTGGTAAAATTTTTCTCTTTTTCCAGCCTGGCGGTTTTTTTAGCTTTTGCCCTGGTGCTTTCCCTGTTGATTTCCGATTATGCCAAAAGAACCCTGCTGGAGCGCAGCGAAGCTTACGCGCTGGTGGTCACCGAAAACTTGAGCCATCAGGTTTTTCAGCAGTTCGTGGTGCCCACTGTGCTGCATTACGGCAAAATCGCCCTGCGCACCCCGGAGCAGCATCAACTGCTGGATGCGGTGGTCCGCAACACCACTTACGGGATGCGGATTCAAACGGTAACCATCTACGATTCCCGGGAAAATATTATTTCCTACAGTACCGACAGCGAGAAGATCGGACAGCGGGATGCGGGCGGCCGGGAATACCGTAACGCCCTGGCCGGGGAAAGTGCTTCGCGTCTGGTCACCGAAGGGGAGCCCTGGGGGGCGCTGCCCTGGGTGACCCCGGCCACTTCGCAGTTGCACACCTTTATCCCTTTCATTCAATATACCCCCATGGAAGATAAGCCGGATATCATTATGGGGGTAATCGAGGTGGTGCAGGACCTGTCGGAAGACATGGAGGCCATCGCCAGGTTCCAGGGGGCGGTAATCCTGATCTCGATGCTGATGATGGCGGCCCTCTTTATCGTTTTGCGTATTATTGTAGGCCGAGCCGAAAGAATCATGGAGGCCCGGGCCGAAGAGCGTCGGCGGCTGGAGCAGCAGCTGCATGACAGTGAAAAACTGGCCACCCTGGGCCGCATGGTGGCTTCGGTGTCCCATGAAATCAAGAATCCACTGGGGATTATCCGCAGTACGGCGGCGATTTTAGGCAAACGGGTGCGCAAGGAGGCCCCGGGCAATGAACATCTGGCCGAGATCATCGTCAGCGAAACCGGCCGGCTGGACGGGATTGTGCGGGAGTTTCTCGATTTCGCCCGCCCTCAGACCCTGAACCGTGCCCCGGAGTCCATCAACGAGATCATTCGGCAGGCCCTGGAATTTCTGGCCCCGGAATTGCGAAACCGGGGAATTACGGCCTCCCTGGAGCTTACCGAAAGTCTGCCGACCCTGCAGCTTGACCGGGAGCAGATATACCGTGCACTGCTGAATATCATACTCAATGCCGTCCAGGCCATGGCTGACGGCGGCACCCTGACCCTGCGCAGTCGGAGGTTGCACAAGATGATCGGGGGCGGGCAGGTGGTGGAGATTGTCGATACCGGTGAGGGAATCAGGGAGGAAGAGCGGGAGCAGATTTTCAGCCCCTTTCATACCGGCAAGCACCGGGGCACCGGGTTGGGGCTGGCCATCGTGAAAAATATTATCGACGCCCACCGAGGTCGGATTGAAGTGGAAAGTGAGCCGGGGAGCGGGTCCTGTTTCCGGCTCATTTTGGGAAAGCACGCCAGGGGCTGATGTCTTGTCGCGGTCTTGGGAAACAGTTCCCGGCCGGGAGGGCGTTACTGGCCCGGGCCCTTGCCGCTCTTTTTGCTCTCGACCCGCTGTTTCAGTTCCTCGTGGTCCTTGAGCAATTCCTGGTAAGTTTCCTCGGCCCGTTGTTCCTTCTCCGCTCGATTCTTTTTTATTTGCTCCACCTTCTGCTTGAGTCGTTCCTCCCTCACCTTGAGGCCGGAGTCGCGGATGCCGAAGATAGTGGCGGCCAGGAAGCGGAAGGAAAAGAGCATTAGCTCCACATCATCTTCTCGGAGTTTCTTCTGGGTTTCCTCATCCAGTTCGTAGGAGGAGAGAAAGCTGTCGCTGAGCACCAACTCCCTGAACTTGTCCAGGTCGGTGCTGGCCATAAAAAAGATCCGCTTGGCCGGCTCGCTCAGCGTGGCCTGGAGGCCGAAGGACTTGCGGCGCATGACCAGTTCCATCCATTCCTTGTTCATGACGTCGGATTCATCAATGCCCTGGTCGCCCCGCCATTCCCGGATGGTTTGCACCTTCTCTTCCTCGTGGCCCTTACAGTGGTCCTCTTTGACCAGAAAGTAAAACTCCTCGGCCGGCGCGCTCTCTTCCTTGCTCTCCGGTGATTCCCGGAAGTAGGACATCCCCACCGGATAGTAGCGGCAGGTGGTGGGGCGGTGTTCATAAATCGTGCAACCCTGCTCGGTGACAAAGGGGCAGCGACCATCTTCGTCAAGATTGATTCGCACCCCGGGCAGGTCAGTTTTTTCCAGATAGACCGGGGTGGTGAAGCGAAGTAAAAACTCGGCGGCCGGCAAGTTTAGAGCCCGCCGGATGCGGAGGATATCGTAGGGGGTCAGGACGATGTTGATGTTGCCGCAGCAGGCCGTGAAGCATGCGACCCCGGGGTGACAGCTGAACTTCAGGTTGCTGTCCAGGTCAAGCTTATGAGGCATGATATTGCTGGGATTGCGGCTGAGAAGCGTCGACTGGTCAGGGGGTGATTCCGGTTTGCTCATGATTTGGTACATCCTCGTGGTGGTCGGGCCTTGGCTGGCCGCAATGGTCGTTTGCTGGCGATCGAAATATAAACCCACAAAGATACTCATCTGGGCGGTTGGTGTCAATTGTTAAACGGCTTTTCCGTCAACCAGCCGCCGGGAGTTTTTTGCTTGACATTTGACAGGTGAAAAATTATAGAAACCTGAGTTAGAAAATATGAGCGCCCCTTCAGTTTTCTGAAAAAGAACGTTTTATTTCCGGCCCAGGCAAGGGTAAACCGTGCGGAGGCGGACGATGCAGGTTTTGCTGCAGGTTTGCCGATTGTTGCTTCTGTCGTAGGGTACGACAGCTTGCCGGGGGCGGTTTTTTAGTGGTGAAAAGTTGTCTGGAAAAGGTGTCGTAGGTCTTGCGATCCCCGTCTGGGGGTGGCCGGATCGACAAAATTCAAACTCAATTATTGAGGAGGTTAGTGAATGCCGAGCTATGTGGATCCTTCAAAGTGTGATGGTTGCAAGGGCGGTGATAAGACTGCCTGCATGTACATCTGTCCCAACGACCTGATGGTCTTGAACAAGGACGAGATGAAGGCTTATAACCAGGAGCCCGATGCATGCTGGGAGTGTTACTCTTGCGTGAAAATCTGTCCGCAGGGCGCCATCGCCGTCCGCGGCTATGACGACTTCGTGCCCATGGGCGGTTTCGTGCATCCCATGCGGAGCTCCGACTCCATCATGTGGACCGTTAAGTTCCGGAACGGCAACATGAAGCGTTTCAAGTTCCCCATCCGGACCACCGCCGAAGGTGCCGCCAATGCGTACACCGACCTTAAGGGCGAGAACCTGGATGACGAGAAGCTGACTCTGGAGCAGGACCTGCCGGCCCCGACCATGCTGGCCAAGTAAGGGCAGCTACGACTGAACAGGTAATCAGTGAACAACAAGATCTGAAAATCCCAAACAAGGAGATTATATTATGGCATTGCCGAATAAGCCGATGGGCGAGTTGCCCGCAGTCGCCAATCCCGAAGTTGTTGAGCACGACGTCGATGTACTGATCATCGGCGGTGGTATGGCCGCTTGCGGCACCGCTTTTGAAATCAAGAAGTGGGCCCCCGCCGATCTGAAGATCAAGCTGGTTGACAAGGCCGCCATGGAGCGCTCCGGCGCCGTGGCCCAGGGGCTGTCCGCCATCAACACCTACATCGGTGAGAATAAGATCGAAAACTACGTAAAGATGGTCCGCAACGACCTGATGGGTGTGGTTCGCGAAGACCTGATCTACGACCTGGGCCGTCACGTTGACGAGTCCGTCAAGCTCTTCGAGGAATGGGGTCTGCCCATCTGGAAGAAGGACGACAAGGGCGACAACCTGGACGGCGCCAAGCCCGCCCCCACCCTGCGTGAAGGCGGCACCCCCGTACGGACCGGTAAATGGCAGATCATGATCAATGGCGAGTCCTACAAGTGCATCGTCGCCGAGCCGGCCAAGACCGCGCTGGGCGAAGAGAACATCATGGAGCGCGTGTTCATCGTTAAGCTGATCCTGGACAAGAACAAGGAAAACCAGATCGCCGGTGCCGCTGGTTTCTCCACCCGTGAAAACAAGGTTCACGTTTTCCGCTGCAAGACCGCACTCTGCGCCTGTGGTGGTGCCGTTAACATCTTCCGTCCCCGGTCCACCGGTGAAGGTAAGGGTCGGGCCTGGTACCCGGTATGGAACGCCGGTTCCACCTACACCATGTGCGCCCAGGTTGGCGCCACCCTGACCATGATGGAAAACCGCTTCACCCCGGCCCGTTTCAAAGACGGTTACGGCCCGGTAGGCGCCTGGTTCCTCCTGTTCAAGGCCAAGGTTCAGAACGGTCTGGGCGAGTTCTACGCCAACGCCGACTCTGCCCAGGAAGAGCTGAACAAGTACATGCCTTACGGCGGCTCCCCGGTGACCCCCACCTGTCTGCGCAATCACCTGCTGCTCAACGAGCTCAAGGCCGGTCGCGGGCCCATCTACATGGCCACCGACGTTGCCCTTAACGCCTTCCTCGAAGAGCGTCGGGCTGCCGGCATGGACGAGAAAGACGTGAAGAAGTTCTGGAAGCATCTGGAGAGTGAGGCCTGGGAAGACTTTCTCGATATGTCCGTTGGTCAGGCCGGTCTGTGGGCAGGTATGAACATCGAGCCCGAGAAGGTTGGTTCCGAGATCATGCCCACCGAACCCTACATGCTGGGCAGCCACTCCGGTTGCTGTGGTATCTGGACCTCCGGTCCCGATGAGGACTGGGTTCCCACCGTCGATGGTCCCCGTAGCCACCAGTACAAATGGGGCTACAACCGGATGACCACTGTTGACGGGCTGTTCACCGCCGGTGACGGCGTTGGCGCCTCCGGCCATAAGTTCTCCTCCGGCTCGCACGCCGAAGGCCGCATCGTAGCCAAGCAGATGGTTAAATTCTGCCGTGACAATGCCGACTTCAAGCCCGAGTTGCCCAAGAGCGCTCAGGAGTACGCCGACGAGATCTACGCTCCGGTTAAGCGCTACCTGGAGCATGTTGGCGCCTCCACCGCGGCCAACGTCAACCCCAACTACTGCAAGCCCGCCGGTCTGATGATGCGCCTGATGAAGGCAACCGACGAGTACGGCGGCGGTGTTGCCACCTACTACATGACCTCTGGCAAGCTGCTCAACATCTGCCTGGATCTGCTGCGCATGCTGCGTGAAGACGCCGAGCAGATGGCCGCCGGCGACCTGCACGAACTGATGCGGGCCTGGGAGAACTACCACCGCATCTGGTGTGTGGAAACCCACATCCGCCACATCGAGTTCCGCAAGGAATCCCGCTACCCCGGTTTCTACTATCGTTCCGACTTCCCCAACGTCGACGAAGAGAACTGGAAGGCCTTCGTTAACTCCACCTACGATCCCAAGGCGGGTGAGTGGAAGTGTGAGAAGGTCGAATGCATCAACATCGTTGAAACCGAGCCGTGGGTATAATTCCACTTGCAGGTTGAACCGATGAAGTTTGACTGCTAACGGAAAATCTCCAGGTGCCGCCACATGGCGGTACCTGGAGATTTTTTCTGTAAGCCAGGCTGAAATATTCTTGCCAGCGTGGCTGACTTGGTTTATCTCCTACGTTTTAATGGCCAGCACCGGGGCTTATTTGCCCGGGTTATTTGCTTGAGGCGACCGCTCAACTTGATGAGTCGTGGCTTGAGGCAAATAAATTTGAAGCCTGTTAAGTAGGATCTATCTATCTTCAAAAGAATGGAGGAGAGGCATGACAGATGAACGCAGCGCACCCTCAGGTGCTGTATTGGTCGTCGGTGGCGGGATCAGTGGTTTAACCGCTGCTCTCGAGGCCGCCGAAGTCGGGCAAGACGTCTTCCTGGTGGAAAAAAACCCTTCTCTGGGCGGCCGGGTGGCTCAGCTCAACCAGTACTTTCCCAAGCTTTGCCCACCGTCCTGCGGGCTGGAAATCAACTACCAGCGGATTAAAAACAACCGCAAGATCCGGGTCCACACCATGACCGAAGTCAAAAGCGTCAGTGGCGGGCCGGGCAATTATCAGGTTACCCTCACCGTTAACCCCCGTTACGTCAACAGCAACTGCACCTGTTGCAACGCCTGCGTGGATGCCTGCCAGGACGAGGTGGACAACCCCTTCAACTTCGGCATGGACAAGGTTAAGGCCATCCGCAAACCCCACGAGCATGCCTTCCCGGCCCGGTATGTGCTGGACAAGGATGCCTGCAGCAGCGCCAGTCTTGACGCCATCGTGGGCGCCTGCAAGTACGACGCCGTTGAACTGGACATGCAGGCCAAGGAGATCACTGTGGATGTGGCCAGCATTATCTGGGCCACCGGCTGGAATCCCTATGACCCGAACAACCTGGAAAATCTCAAGTTCAACTCCAGTCAGGCCATCATTAGCAATATGATGATGGAGCGATTGGCCTCGGTCAACGGGCCCACCGGCGGCAAGATTCTGCGCCCCGGCGACAACGCCGAGCCCGCCAGCTTTGCCTTTGTGCAGTGTGCTGGCTCTCGGGACGAGAATCACCTTGAATACTGCTCCTACATCTGCTGCATGGCTTCCATGAAGCAGATCAACTATATCCGCGCCCAGTACCCCGAGGCGCCCATCACCGTTTTCTACATTGACCTGCGGACCCCCGGCAAATATGAAAAATTCCGGGAAAAACTGATGGCCGATGAAAACATCACCTGGATCAAGGGCAAGGTGGCCGATATCGTGGCCGAAAACGACGGCTCGGTGACACTTATTGCCGAAGACGCGGTGACCGGCAACAAGGCTCAGGCCAAGGTTGACCTGGCCGTGCTGGCCACCGGCATGCAGCCTGCCATCAGTGACCAGGCCAAGGCGCTTGGCTTGACGACGGACGATAACAATTTCGTCGTCTCCCAGGAAGAAGGCATGATTTCCGCCGGTTGCGCCAAGAAGGCGTCCGACGTGGTCACCTGCGCCCAGAGCGCCACGGCCGCGGCAATGAAAGCGATTCAAGCGTCGAGGAGGTAATTGACTATGGATAAGAAGTACGGTGTATATATTTGCACGGGCTGCGGCATCGGGGAAGCCCTGGACGTAGAGGGACTGAGCGGGATTGCCGAAGAAAACGGCATGCCCGTTAAAACCCACGAGGCGGTCTGCAGCGAGGCCGGGCGCCAGGTGATCAAGGATGATATGGCCAACGACGGGGTCAACATCCCGGTGATCTGCGCCTGCTCACCCCGGGTCTGGAAGGAAGAGTTTAACTTCGGCGAGGGTACCATCACTGTCCGTGCCAACCTGCGTGAAGGCGTGGTCTGGTCCATGGAAAAGCCCAGCGAGGAGCGCAGCCAGGAGGTGATCAACGAGTTCACCAATGAACTGGCCCAGGATTACATGCGCATGGCCTGCACCCAGGCCAAGAAAATCGATATTCCTGAAGCTTCTCAACAGGAAACCACCAATCGCCGGATTCTGGTGATGGGCGGTGGCATTGCCGGTCTGACAGCGGCCCGGGAAGCGGCCAAAGCCGGCCACGACGTACTGCTGGTGGAAAAAACCGACAAGCTTGGTGGTAAAGCCCTTGGTTGGCGCAAGCAACTGCCCACCAAGGCTCCCTGGAGCAGCCTGGAGGAATCCAGTATTCAGGAACTGGTCAGTGCCGTTGAGACAGATTCCCGGATTACCGTTAAAACCGGTACCGAGGTGGCCCGCGTTGCCGGGGCTCCCGGGGATTTCAAAATTACCCTCAAGACCACCGGCACCCGGACCGAATGGGATGCCCCCTTCCGGGTAACGGTGGACGAGCAGGATAAGATTGAAAAAGGTGAAATGGAAGACCCCAACCAGGGCTTCAGACCATACACCGAGGGCAACCCCGACGCCGAGGTGGTGGGGGCGGTTATCCTGGCCACCGGCTGGGTTCCCGCCGATGTTTCCGAGTTTGAACACCTTGGGCATGGCAAGCTTGCCAATGTGGTCACCAACGCCGAGTTTGAAAAGCTGGCCAAAGAGGGCAAGGTGCCGGCCAACGTGGCTTTCATCCAGAGCCCCGGTGGTGAGGACAACGACAAGGATTTCCCCTATGCCAACTCGGTTACCAGCATGGTTGCTCTGAAGCAGGCTGGTTATGTGCGGGAGGACAACCCCGACGGCAAGGCCTACATCCTCTACCAGCACATGCGGACGCCCGGCAACATGGAGTTGTTTTATAAAGGAGCCCAGAACAACGACGGCATTTTCATGACCAAGGCCACGGTTACTGGGGTTGAGGAAGAGGGCGGCGCCCTGGTGGTCAAAGCCAAAAACACCTTGCTGCAGGAAGACCTGGATCTGCAGGTGGATATGGTGGTATTGGGGGCCGGTATGAGGCCCACCACCGCCGATGCTTCCACCATCAATCTTTCCTATCGTCAGGGCCCGGGTTTCCTGGATCTTGAGTTGTTTGACGGCTATGCCGACTCCAACTTCATCTGCTTTCCCTACGAAACCAGGAGAACCGGCGTTTACACCTGCGGCGGCGTACGCAAGGCCACCGATATGGTGGAGACCATTGATGACGCCTGCGGCGCGGCCCTCAAGGCCATTCAGTGTATTGAAAGCTCCGATCGCGGGGTGTCCGTACATCCTCGCTCCGGTGACAACTCCTATCCGGAGTTTTACTTCCAGCGCTGCACCCAGTGCAAGCGTTGCACCGAGGAGTGCCCCTTCGGCGCCCTGGATGACGACGAGAAGGGTACCCCGTTGCCCAACCCCACCCGCTGTCGGCGCTGCGGTACCTGCATGGGCGCCTGTCCCGAGCGGATTATCAGCTTCAAGAACTACAGCATCGACATGATCGGCTCCATGGTCAAGGCGGTGGATGTGCCCGATGACGATGAGGATAAACTGCGGATCGTCGCCTTTGTCTGCGAAAACGACGCCTATCCCTGTATCGACATGGCGGCCATGCGTAATGTCAGCCTCAACAGCCTGGTGCGGATCATCCCTGTACGCTGTCTGGGTTCGGTGAACATGGTGTGGATCAAGGACGCCATGTCCTCCGGGATGGACGGCGCTCTGCTGCTGGGCTGCAAGTTCGGCGATGATTACCAGTGCCACTTCGTGAAGGGCAGTGAAATCGCCGACAAACGAATGGCCAACATCGGCGAAACCCTGGGTTCCTTAGGTCTGGAGCCGGAGCGCTGCGCCGTACGCCAAGTGGCGATTACCGATTACGACAAGGTTTCCGACGTGATCAACGAATTCATCGACGAGATCATGGAACTCGGCCCCAACCCCTTCAAGGGTTTCTAAACGGGATGCATAAACGGCCGGCGGTTTTGTTTTTTTCTTGAACCGCCGGCCGATATTTTATATTTAATGGCCAACTGATAATTGTGTCGTGACCCGCCGGCGTGCTCGGCCGGGTCTACGAATGCTGAAGGGAGACAACGGGAGGCAGCAATATGTCTGAGGGAATGAAGGTCCAGCCTGATCTCGAGTTTATAAAGTATTTGAAAAACGCCGGCGGTGACACCCTGAAAAAGTGTTACCAGTGTGCCACCTGCTCGGTGGTCTGCCCTTTGTCCGGGGATGACAAACCTTTTCCCCGCAAGGAAATGATCTGGTCCCAGTGGGGCCTTAAGGAGAAGCTGGTGGCTGATCCCGACGTGATGCTCTGTCATCAGTGCGGTGATTGCACCACCAACTGCCCGCGGGGCGCCAAGCCCGGTGATGTACTCGGTGCCATCCGGGCCTATGCTTACACCCATTACGGTTTTCCCCAGGGGTTGGCCAAACTTTGCAGCCAGGGCAAAAATCTGCCCATTATGATTCTGATTCCCACTCTTATCATCGGGATTGTCTGGTGGCTTTCCGGCGGGATGAAGTTACCGGATGGAGATATCAACTTTGGATACTTCTTTGGTGACGCCTATTATGTCCTGCCGGTGACTACGCTGCTGATTCAGTTGATCTTTGTACCCACGCTCCTTTTTGCCATTTACGCTTTTTATCGTGGCATATCGAACATGTGGAAAGGGATGGCGGCCCAACTTCCAGCCACCGAACGCAACTTCCGCCCCTCGGTGACCCAGTTCATCAGTGAGTTTATCTGGCCGTCGGTCAAGGAGATTATGACTCATAAACGTTTTAATGAGTGCGGCACCAATCGTAACCGGGTTACCGGCCACATGCCGCTTGTCTTTGCTTTTATTGCCCTCCTGGCGGTCACCGCTTATGCCATGATTCGCAAGGATGTCTTCGGGCTATTTATTGAGGGTCTGCACGTGCCGCTGACCTTTGCCGACCCCTTCAAGATTCTGGCCAACGTGGCCGGTATTGCCCTGATCGTCGGGGTGGGCATCCTCTGGGTTAACCGTTCCCGGACGGAGCGTGAAAACAACACCACCCCTACATTTTACGACTGGTATCCCATCGGCATTGTGATGGCGGTTGGTGTCACCGGGATGGCGGCGCAGATTTTCCGGCTGGGAGATGTGGCGGTGATGGCCTATCTCTTGTACTTCATGCATCTGGTGTCGGTGTTTATGCTGTTCCTTTATACGCCCTACACCAAGCTGGCGCATATGTTCTACCGGACCTTCGCCATGGCCTTCGAGAAATACCGGGCCAGCGGCTACGTGCAAAAGCAGGATTAGTAGTATCCACCGGTTTGACGTTACATCAGCCCGCGGGTCGTAATGACCCGCGGGTATTTTGTTTGCCATTGCCCCTTTGGGCCCCACACGTAGGGGGAGTTGCGTGGGGGGGTGGCGGGCGAAATTTGTAAAAAAAATGGTTGATGTTTGCCCGATGAGCGTGTAGTATTTCGCGTCTTGCGCAGCTGGCGTAGCTCAACTGGCAGAGCAGCTGATTTGTAATCAGCAGGTTGCGGGTTCAAGTCCCATCGCCAGCTCCAGTTTGGAAGCCGGTAGCTCGCAGCAGGCTGCTTATGAAATTATTGTTTTGTGATGCAGGTGTGGAGGGGTTCCCGAGCGGTCAAAGGGAACAGACTGTAAATCTGTCGGCTAAGCCTTCGGAGGTTCGAATCCTCCCCCCTCCACCATATCCCGTACTCACATTGCTTTTATGTACGGCCTGGGTAGACCGGGAATGATAAAGGCGGGAATAGCTCAATTGGTAGAGCATCAGCCTTCCAAGCTGAGGGTTGCGGGTTCGAGACCCGTTTCCCGCTCCAGCCTGTTTGTGGCCGCCGGGCGTTGTCCCGGCGTTGGTGTTTTGCTGTATCAGATAAGTTGCCCACGTAGCTCAGCAGGTAGAGCACTTCCTTGGTAAGGAAGAGGTCACCGGTTCAAGTCCGGTCGTGGGCTCCAGCCGAATTAGACCGTTTCCGGTCGCGAACAAACCATGACCAAGTGCGCTGAGGAGAAAACCCATGGCAAAAGAGAAATTTGAACGCAAGAAGCCGCATGTCAACATCGGCACCATCGGCCATATCGACCACGGTAAGACGACGCTGACGGCGGCGCTGACCCGGGTGCTGTCGACCAAGGGTTACGCCAATGCGACGGCATTTGATCAGATCGATAAGGCACCGGAAGAGAAGGAGCGTGGTATCACCATCGCCACCGCCCACGTGGAGTACGAATCCGATGCGCGTCATTACGCCCATGTGGATTGCCCGGGTCATGCCGACTACATTAAGAATATGATCACCGGTGCGGCGCAGATGGATGGCGCCATCCTGGTGGTGGGTGCCGACGACGGTCCGATGCCGCAGACCCGTGAGCATATTCTGTTGGCCCGCCAGGTCGGGGTGCCGGCGATTGTGGTTTTTCTCAACAAATGCGACATGGTTGACGATCCCGAGCTCATCGAGCTGGTTGAGATGGAGTTGCGCGAGCTGCTGAGCAAGTACGACTTCCCCGGCGACGACACCCCGATCATCCACGGCAGCGCCCTGAAGGCGCTGGAGAATCCGGAAGATGAAGCGGCTACCAAGCCGATCTGGGATCTGCTGGCGGCCTGTGACAGCTTTGTTCCCGAGCCCAAACGTGATGTGGATCTGCCGTTTCTGATGCCGGTGGAAGATGTGTTCTCCATTTCCGGTCGTGGCACGGTGGCCACCGGTCGTATTGAGCGTGGAGTGGTAAAGGTTGGCGAGGAAATTGAGATAGTCGGTATCCGTCCGACCCAGAAGACGACGGTGACCGGGGTTGAGATGTTCCGGAAGATCCTGGATGAGGGTCAGGCTGGTGACAACGTCGGTGTTCTGTTGCGCGGGACCAAGCGTGACGATATCGAGCGTGGTCAGGTACTGGCCAAGCCCGGCAGCATCACCCCGCACACCAAGTTCCAGGCCGAGTGCTATATTTTGAGCAAGGAAGAGGGTGGCCGCCATACGCCGTTTTTCAATGGCTACCGGCCGCAGTTTTACTTCCGGACCACCGACGTGACCGGGGTGGTAACCCTGGGCGAAGGTGTTGAGATGGTAATGCCCGGTGACAACGTCACCGTTGATGCGGAACTGATTACCCCCATCGCTATGGACGAGGGCTTGCGTTTTGCCATCCGCGAAGGCGGCCGCACCGTGGGCGCCGGGGTTATCAATAAGATCATCGCCTGATTTAAGGCGTTAAAAGGAAGACAAAGCGATGCGTGACATAATTACTCTGGGTTGCGGAACCTGCAAACGCCGCAATTACACCAGCACCAAAAATAAGCGGCGGACCCCGAACAAGCTTGAGTTTAAAAAGTACTGTCCGTTTTGTCGGTCCCATACTCCGCACAAGGAAACCAAGTAAGCAAGCAGTTGTGCAGGCCAGTAGCTCTAATTGGTAGAGCATCGGACTCCAAATCCGAGGGCTGGGGGTTCGAATCCCTCCTGGCCTGCCATCAATTCTGACAGCCGGTGTTTTACCCCTCTTGTCCTTTGTCCTTGTCCCAGATTATGACATGGCGATAGAGACACCGGAAAAGTAAACCCGGCGGCATACCAAGGTATGACCGCCTGGATTGCTTTGCGGACAGCCGGATGTTAGCGAATTATAGAGATAACCGGGCCCGGTCCGGCATGGTGATAAAAGCACGTTCGTGCGGCTTGATGAGTTTTGCTATCAGGCAAACGGGAGCGATGAGTATATGGCGGCCAAGGCGGAAGATAGTAAAAACAAGCAGGTAGAGGTCCGCAACCCAGGTGCCGGCTCAAGGGTGGCTCAGATCAGACAGTTCATGGCTGAGGTCCGCCAGGAATTCGTCAAGGTGGTCTGGCCGGGCAAGAAACAAACGTTAATGTCCACCACCGTGGTCATCGCCCTGGTGATCGTGGTTGCGATTTATCTGGGCTCTATCGACCTGGTGCTGGGTAAACTGGTCGGCGCGATACTGCGCTGAGACGGGCTGTTAAACGAGGGAGCTCATGGCACGACGCTGGTACATACTGCACACCTACTCTGGATTTGAAGAGCAGGTCAAGACAGCCTTACAGGAACGGATCAAAAACGCCGGCCAGCAGGAGATGTTCGGTGAAATTCTGGTGCCCACCGAGCAGGTGGTGGAGATGGTTAAGGGTTCCCGGAAGACTTCTTCACGCAAATTTTTCCCCGGCTATATCTTGGTTAACGTTGATCTCAACGATGAAACCTGGCATACGGTGCGCGGCACCCCCAAGGTTACCGGTTTTATTGGTAATGATCTCAACCCCGAACCTCTGGATGACTCCGATGCCATGAAGATTATCGGACGCATTCAGGATGGAGCCCTGAAGCCCAAACCCAAGGTCTCTTTCGAGGAAGGGGACCAGGTGCGAGTAATTGATGGCCCATTTGCCAACTTTCAGGGAGTGGTTGACGAGGTTAATCCTGATAAAGGTCGGGTGCGAGTGCGGGTTTCGATTTTCGGGCGTGAGACCCCGGTGGAGTTGGAGTTTATTCAAGTTTCGAAGTTTTAAAGCCATAACCAGGCAGTGATGCCTGTTATGGAGGTATGGCGCGGTTGGCCTCGGCCCCGCGGCTGCACCTGGGGAGCCCGTCGCAGGTGGCGGGTGTTCAGACCCATCATAAGAAACCGTATTTCATTGTGGTCAAGGAGCACAAAAATGGCGAAAAAGATTCAAGGATACATCAAACTGCAGATTCCAGCCGGCAAGGCCAATCCTTCGCCGCCGGTGGGCCCGGCCTTGGGTCAGCACGGGGTTAACATCATGGAATTCTGTAAAGCCTTCAATGCCAGAACCCAGGCCGAAGGCGACACCATCATCCCGGTGGTGATTACGGTTTTTGTGGACAAGTCGTTTACTTTTGTCACCAAAACACCGCCGGCCTCAACATTGTTGTTCAAGGCTCTTAACATTAAGAAGGGCTCCAGTCACCCCAAAAAAGAGAGGGTGGCCAAAGTCAGTCGGGATCAGATTAGAGAAATCGCCGAGAAAAAAATGCCGGATCTTAACTGCTACGATGTCGAGCAGGCCATAAAAATTGTTGAAGGAACGGCCAGAAGCTGCGGCATCACGGTGGTGGACTGAAACTAACGGTGTTTGCTAAAAAATCCCGAATGAATATGGAGTGATAAGTCATGGCACAGAGAGGCAAGAAATACAATAACAGTGTGCAACTTCGTGATAATCTGAAACTATACGAACTTGACGAGGCCCTTGAGCTATTGCTCAAAGCCAAGTATGCCAAGTTTGACGAATCAGTGGATGTGGCGCTGCGTCTGGGAGTTGATCCCCGCCATGCCGACCAGATGGTTCGCAGTAGCATGGTTTTGCCCAACGGTACCGGCAAGACCGCTCGCATCCTGGTTTTTGCCAAAGGCGACAAGGTGCAGGAAGCGTTGGATGCCGGTGCCGATTACGCCGGTGGTGATGAATATGTGGAAAAGATCCAAGGAGGCTGGCTGGATTTTGACAAGACCATTGCCACCCCGGATATGATGGGAACTGTGGGCAAGATCGGCCGTGTTCTCGGCCCTCGCAACCTGATGCCCAATGCCAAGCTGGGCACCGTTACCTTTGATGTCGCCCGGGTGGTCAGCGAGATGAAGGCCGGTAAGATCGATTTCAAGGTTGACAAAGCCGGGGTTCTTCATGCCATGGTCGGCAAGTCTTCCTTCGGTTCGGACAAGCTTAAAGAAAACATTCTTGCCTTTATAGACAAGGTGATTCAACTCAAGCCGGCCACCAGCAAGGGTGTTTATCTGCGCGGGGCCAGTATTTCAACCACCATGAGCCCGGGGTTTCGGCTCGATCCGGTGGCCATCAGGGCGGAAACCAAGAAGGCTTGAGTAAACCATGCACCGTAATCTTCCTTTGCCGGTCGGTGATGATGGAGGCTCCCAGTCTCTGGTGACCGTCATCCACCTTCGGGCGGGGGGGTTTATATATTGAAGTGAGCAGATTGGACGTTGAAGACAGCAGGTGTCGGTTCGAATATGACCGATTTAAGCGGCGCCGAGGCGGCGCCGGCCTGCCGAGATGGACAAAATAGTTGGTAGGACGCAGAGCAACGCGATACCGACGGGGCAAAACAAAAAGTTATTTATGTCGGTCAGCAGCGCTTGCATGTTAAAGCGCGAGCAATCCGGCAGTTTTTAAGCTGGGACCACGCCGGTTGACTGGCCGGTTACAGCAAACCCGCCCTCCTGTCTGTTGTTGTCGATCTCCACTGCTTGTGGCCCTTAACCCATTGCATTAAAAAGGAGGTTGAGAATTTGAAGCGAGAGGAAAAAGCTGGGGTAGTTCAAGAACTGAGTGACCGCTTTGCCACGGCAAAACTGGCGGTGCTCGCCGACTACCGGGGCTTGACCGTCAGCTCGATGCAGCAGCTCAGACGAGAACTGCGTGACAGTTCCGCTGAACTTAAGGTGGCTAAAAACACCTTGCTTGGCAGAGCAATCCAGGGCACTCCCTTTGAGCCCCTGAGCGGTCATCTGCAAGGCAACACGGCGCTAACTCTGAGTGAAGATCCGGTGGCGCCGGCCAAAGTGCTGGTCAAGTTTGCCAAAGACAACCCCAAGTTGGTGATCAAAACCGCCGTCCTGGACGGCAGGGAACTCCGTCCGGAAGATTTGACCGCGCTGTCCAAACTGCCGGGAATCAATGAGTTGCGGGCTCAGTTCCTGGGGCTGCTGCAGGCAGTACCCACCGGTTTTGTCCGGGTGCTCAACGGGGTGCCGCAGAAAGCTGTTTATCTGCTGCAGGCGATCAAAGAACAGAAAGAACAAACCAATTAATTTGCTGTTTTCAGTATAACAGGAGGATTTGAATCATGGCTGTAACCAAAGATGATGTGATTGAATTTATTTCCAACATGAGTGTGCTCGAGCTTTCCGAGCTGATCAAGGAACTGGAAGAGAAATTTGGCGTATCTGCCGCGGCACCGGTGGCCATGGCTGCCGGCCCGGCCGCTGCCGGTGGTGGTGATGCTGAGGCTGCGGAGGAGAAGACCGAATTTGACGTAATTCTGACCTCTGCCGGCGACAAAAAGATCGGCGTCATCAAGGAAGTTCGCGCCATCACTTCTCTTGGCCTGAAGGAAGCCAAGGAACTGGTGGAAGGTGCCCCTAAGCCCGTCAAGGAAGGGGTCACCAAGGATGAAGCTGAAGAGATCAAGAAGAAGATCGAGGAAGCCGGCGGCACGGTGGAAATCAAATAATTTTTTAAATTTGGCCTGCCCGGGCGGGGTCGAGGCGCTGGCAGTGACTGCTGGCGCCTCGCTCCGGAACCCCCGGAACAGCAACGATCAGCAGCAACGCTGCAGGGTTGAAAGCCCGGCGGCGTTGTTGCGTTTTTCGTTTATTGCTCTTGCCCGCAAGAGTTGTCGCGGAAACAGTGCGGCAACCTCCATATCCAGCTCTCAACAAAACACGAGGGTATTTCTGAATGCAGATGATCAGACGAATCCGCAAGAATTTTGCCAAAACCAGGGCGATTGTTGAAAAGCCGCATCTTATTGAGATGCAGAGCCGTTCCTTTGAAAAGTTTCTGCAGATGGAAACTCCCCCGGAACAACGCCTTGACGAAGGCCTGCAGGGGATCTTTAAAAGCGTTTTTCCCATCAAGGACTTTAAAGATGCCTGTTCCCTGGAATTTGTCAACTATACTTTTGGGGAACCTAAGTATACCGTCGAAGAGTGCATTCAGCGCGGGTTGACCTATGAGGTGCCGGTTAAAATGACGGTGCGTCTGGTGACCTACGACACCGATCCCGACAGCGGAGCCCAGAGTATCAGGGACATCAAGGAACAGTCGGTCTATCTTGGCAGCATCCCGCTGATGACCAAGGCCGGGGTGTTTGTGGTCAACGGCACCGAGCGGGTTATTGTCAGCCAGCTGCAGCGCTCGCCGGGGTTGTTTTATACCCATGACGGCGGTAAGACCCATGCTGGCGGCAAACTGCTTTATTCCGCTCGGATCATCCCGGTGCGGGGCTCTTGGGTTGATCTGGAGTTTGATGCCAAAGATATTCTCTATGTCCGCATCGACCGGCGGCGCAAATTTCCGGTTACCACTCTGCTCAAGGCCCTGGGCTACAGCAGCGAGGAGTTGCTGCGTTACTTCTACCAGACCGAGTCGGTTAGCATCGAGGATGGCAAATTAAAAAAAGGATTTGACCCAGAAACCATGGTGGGCCAACGCCTGCCCCATGACTTGATCAGCCCTGCCGATGGTGAAGTGCTGGCCCGCAAGGGCCGCAAGGTAGGCAAGGCCCTGGCCCGCAAGATTGCCGATGCCGGAGTTACCGGGCTTGAAATTGAGACCGCCGATCTGGTGGGCAAGGTTACCGTTGGTCCGATCATCAATCCTGAAACCGGCGAAGTGATGATTCCGGTCAACACCGAATTGACCGAAACCATGCTGGAGGAAATCGTTGCCGCTGGAATTAAAAACTTTGATATCCTGTTGATCGATGGCATCAAGATCAGCGATGCCTTCCGTAAAACTCTGGCCCTGGACCGGGTAGAAAACCGGGAAGACGCCCTGATCGAACTTTACCGTCGTTTACGGCCCAGCAGCCCGCCTACTCCGGAAGTGGCGGAAAGTTTCTTTAACAATCTCTTTTTCAGCCCGGAACTTTACGACCTGTCGGTGGTGGGCCGATTTAAGTTGAATGCCCGCTTGGGGATTGATACCGATATCAATATCCGCACCCTGACCGTGGAGGATATCATGCTGTCGGTGCTGCACCTGGTGCGGCTCAAGGACAGCCAGGGGCCCATTGATGACATCGATCACCTGGGTAACCGCCGGGTGCGCACCGTTGGTGAACTGGTGGAAAACCAGTACCGCATGGGTCTGGTGCGCATGGAGCGGGCCATCAAGGAGAGGATGAGCCTCCAGGAAGTGGAGAGCCTGATGCCCCACGACCTGATCAATCCCAAGCCGATCACCGCCGCGATCAAGGAGTTTTTCGGGACCAGCCAGCTCTCCCAATTCATGGATCAGACCAACCCGCTATCGGAGGTTACCCACAAGCGGCGATTGAGCGCCCTGGGGCCTGGAGGACTTTCTCGGGAACGGGCCGGTTTTGAGGTGCGCGACGTGCATCCCACCCATTATGGCCGGATCTGCCCGGTGGAGACCCCGGAAGGTCCCAACATCGGCCTCATTGTCTCCCTGGCATCCTATGCCCGGGTAAATGAGTATGGTTTTATTGAAACCCCTTACCGGAAGGTGGAAAACCGAAAGATCACCAACCAGATTGACTACATGACCGCCCTTGGTGAAGAAGATCAGGTCATTGCTCCGGCCCGCACCGCCACCGACGGCAAGAACAAACTGGTCGAAGGCCCGTTGATTGCCCGTCAGGGCGGCGAGGTTATGATCAGTATTGCCGATGAAGTAACCTACATGGACGTTTCTCCCAATCAACTGGTGAGTGTCGGTGCCTCTCTGGTGCCCTTTCTGGAAAACGATGACGCCAACCGGGCCCTGATGGGGTCCAACATGCAGCGCCAGGGGGTACCGTTGCTGCGTTCCGAGGCGCCTCTGGTGGGCACCGGCCTGGAAGCCGCCGTGGCTCGTGATTCCGGGGTCTGCCTGCTGGCCGGCGGTGACGGGGTGGTGGAAGAGGTTGATGCCAACCGTATTGTGGTCCGCTACGATGAGCCCGGCACCGATGGCTTCACCACCGGCATCGGCATTTATCGGCTGGAAAAATACAAGAAATCCAACCAGAACACCTGTTTTACTCAGCGTCCCCTGGTGGAACCAGGCTTGCGGGTCAATAAAGGTGATATCCTGGCTGATGGCCCGGCCTGCGACCATGGTGAACTGGCCCTGGCCAAGAATGTCACCGTCGCCTTCATGCCCTGGCGGGGTTATAACTACGAAGACTCCATCCTGGTCAACGAACGGCTGCTGAAAAATGACACCTACACTTCTTTTCACATTGAAGTGTTTGAAACCGTGGCCCGGGACACCAAGCTGGGCAAGGAGGAGGTTACCCGGGATATTCCCAACGTCAGCGAGGAAGCTCTGCGCAACCTTGATGAGTCGGGAATTGTGCGGGTCGGCGCCGAGATTAAGGCCGGGGATATCCTGGTGGGTAAGATTACCCCCAAAGGTGAGACCCAACTCTCACCGGAGGAAAAACTGCTGCGGGCGATTTTCGGCGAAAAAGCCGGCGATGTAAAGGATACCTCGTTGCGGGTACCGCCGGGCGTCGAGGGAGTGGTGGTGGATGCCAAGGTCTTCTCCCGCAAAGGGGTGGAAAAGGACGAGCGCAGCCTGGCCATCGAGGAGGCTGAGATTAAAGCCCTGGAGCGTGACCTTGAAGATGAACTGAATCTCCTGGCCCGCAGTGTGCGCAACGGCCTGGCCGACCTGCTGGTGGGTAAAAAAGTCAAGAGTGCGGTCAAAAATCGCAAAGGCGAAGAACTGCTGGCCAAGGATAAAAAAATCACCAGGGAGGTTCTTGAAAAACTGAGTCCATCGGAAATCAAGAAACTAGATTACGCCGGGCGGGATAGCCTGGAAGGGGAGATCAATCTGCTCTTTGATCGCCATGAAAGCCAGGTGAAGGTGGTACGTGGCCGCTATGAAGCCAGGATCTCACGGCTGCAGAAGGGTGATGATCTGCCGCCTGGGGTGATCAGAATGGTCAAGGTCTACCTCGCCATCAAGCGTAAACTGGCGGTGGGAGACAAGATGGCCGGCCGCCACGGCAACAAGGGTGTGGTTTCCCGCATTCTGCCGGAAGAGGACATGCCTTACTTTGACGATGGCACCCCGGTGGATATTGTGCTTAACCCCCTGGGGGTACCCTCGCGGATGAATGTGGGGCAGCTGCTTGAGATTCACCTGGGCCTGGCCGCCAAGAAGCTGGGCGAACAGGTGCAGCTCCTGGCCGAAGCCCGGGATATTAAGGCGGTCAAGAAGAAGCTGGCGACGGTCTACAGCAAGGAAGAATACGAGCAACTGCTGGCCGGATTGAGCGATGATGATCTGCTTGATCTGGCTTCCCGTATGGGTACCGGTCTGCACATGGCCACCCCGGTCTTCGACGGGGCCAGAGAAGACGAGATCCGACGGCTGCTGGTGGAGGCCGGCCTGGATGAGATCGGCCAGCTTGATCTTTATGACGGGCTGACCGGTGAAAAATTTGAGAACCAGGTCACCGTTGGCGCCATGTACATGCTGAAACTCCACCACCTGGTGGATGACAAGATTCATGCCCGCTCCACCGGACCTTACTCGCTGGTAACCCAGCAGCCGCTGGGCGGCAAGGCGCAGTTCGGCGGTCAGCGGCTGGGTGAGATGGAAGTCTGGGCCATGGAGGCTTACGGGGCGGCTTACACCCTGCAGGAGTTCCTCACCGTCAAGTCCGACGACGTCACCGGCCGGACCAGGATGTATGAGCGCATCGTCAAGGGCAACAACTTCCTGGAGGCGGGTTTACCAGAATCATTCCACGTCCTGGTCAAGGAGTTGCAAGGCCTTTGCCTGGACATGGAACTGCTGGACGAACTGCCCCCTGTTAAGGAAAAAGAAAAAGAGCAGTAAAAACCGGTCCGGGAAAGATGTTTTCGACCTGAAGTCGGGGTCTCTTTAAATAGATAGAAGGGTGTTGCCGTGGAAGAACTTTTCAGCTTTTTCGCCAAACCGAAATCACCGACAAAATTCAAGGCTGTACGCATCGCCACTGCCAGTCCGGAAAAAATCCGGGATTGGTCCCACGGCGAGGTCAAAAAGCCGGAAACCATCAACTATCGTACCTTTAAGCCCGAGCGCGACGGGCTGTTCTGCGCCAAGATATTCGGGCCGGTGAAGGATTATGAATGTAACTGCGGCAAGTACAAGCGGATGAAACACCGCGGCGTGGTCTGCGAGAAATGCGGAGTGGAGGTGATCCAGTCCAAGGTGCGCCGTGAACGGATGGGGCATATCCAGTTGGCCGCGCCGGTGGCTCACATCTGGTTCCTCAAGAGCCTGCCCAGCAAGATCGGCAACCTGCTTGATATGACCCTGAAAGAGTTGGAAAAGGTTTTGTACTTTGACTCATACGTGGTCATCAGTTCCAGTGAGCCTTCCATTACGGCCGGCAGCTTGCTCAGTGAGGAGGATTACCGCCAGTCCCGGGAAGCTTTCCCGGACAAGTTCAAGGTCGGGATCGGGGCGGCGGCGGTGCGGGAAATGCTGTCGGCCATCGACCTGGGCGAGCTGTCCAAGCAACTGCGCACCGAGATGCGGGAAACCGGTTCCGAGGCTAAACGCAAGAAACTGGCCAAACGTCTCAACGTTACTGAGGCTTTCCTGGAGTCGGGCAACCGGCCTGAGTGGATGATCCTGGAAGTGATTCCGGTGCTGCCGCCTGATCTCCGACCGCTGGTACCCCTGGAAGGAGGGCGCTTTGCGACCTCCGATCTCAACGATCTCTACCGTCGGGTCATTAACCGTAATAATCGCTTAAAGCGACTGCTGGAGCTCGATGCGCCGGAAATTATCATCCGCAACGAAAAGCGGATGCTGCAGGAAGCGGTGGATGTACTCTTTGACAACGGTCGACGGGGGAAGGTGATCACCGGACCCAATAAGCGACCACTGAAATCACTTTCCGATATGCTCAAGGGCAAGCAAGGCCGTTTCCGGCAGAACCTGCTTGGTAAACGGGTGGATTACTCGGGTCGGAGCGTGATCGTGGTCGGCCCCCACCTGCGGCTGCACCAGTGCGGTTTGCCAAAAAAGATGGCACTGGAGTTGTTCAAACCCTTTATTTACAACCGCCTGGAGGCCAAAGGGCTGGTTACCACCATTAAAAGTGCTCGTAAAATGGTGGAAAAGGGTACCAAGGAGGTATGGGACGTATTGGATGAAGTGGTCAGCGAATATCCGGTGATCCTCAACCGGGCGCCCACTTTGCACCGTTTGGGTATGCAGGCCTTTGAGCCGATCCTGGTGGAAGGCAAGGCCATTCAGCTTCACCCCTTGGTCTGTACCGCCTTTAACGCTGACTTTGACGGTGACCAGATGGCGGTGCATGTACCGCTGACGGTGGAGGCCCAGATGGAGGCCAGGGTGCTGATGATGTCCACCAACAACATCCTCTCGCCGGCCAACGGGGAGCCCATCATCATTCCCTCTCAGGATATCGTCCTGGGGCTTTATTATCTCACTCGGGAGCGTTATTTTGCCAGGGGCGAGGGGAAAACCTTCAGCTCGCCCGGCGAGGTCAGCCTGGCTTATGATTTCAGCGAGGTACATTTGCAGGCTCGGGTCAAGGTGCGGGTGGATGGTAAGCTGATGGATACCACCCCTGGTCGTATACTGGTGGGAGAACTGTTGCCCGCCGGGCTGCCTTTTTCTCTGGTTAACCAGAACCTGGGCAAGAAGCAGCTGGCCAAACTTATCGACTACTCCTACCGCCATGCCGGCACTAAGGCCACGGTTATTCTGGCCGATCGGCTCAAAGACATGGGGTATGAATACTCAACTCGGGCGGCGATTTCCATCTGCCTCAACGATATGAAGATTCCGGTGAGCAAGGATGAACTGCTGGAAAAAGCTGAAGCCCAGGTACTAGACGTTGACCAGCAGTACCGTGATGGTCTGATCACTCCCGGCGAGAAGTACAATAAGGTGGTGGATATCTGGTCCCGCACCACCGACCAGGTGGCCAACGACATGATGGACGAGATGAAGGTGGAGTACCTGCGGGACAAGGACAAGAAACTGGTGGAGCAACCCAGTTTTAACTCCATCTTCATCATGGCCGACTCCGGCGCCCGGGGCAGTCGCGACCAGATCAAGCAGCTGGCCGGCATGCGGGGCCTGATGGCCAAACCCTCCGGGGAGATTATTGAAACCCCCATTAAGGCCAACTTCCGTGAAGGGCTGAGCGTACTGGAATATTTCACCTCCACCCACGGTGCCCGTAAGGGTCTGGCCGATACGGCGCTGAAGACCGCCAACTCCGGTTATCTCACCCGTCGCCTGGTGGATGTCGCCCAGGACGCCACCATTGTGGAACGGGACTGTGGCACTCTGGACGGCATTGTCATCGAGGCCCTGATAGAGGGAGGCGAGGTGATTCAGCCGGTTGGTGACCGTATCCTGGGCCGGGTGGCTCTGGACGACATTGTTGATCCCTTCAGCGGTGATACCATTGTTGAGGCCAACGGGGAAATAACCGAAGACAAGGTGGCTGTCATTGATGAGGCCGGCATTGACCGGGTACTGATTCGCTCGGTACTGACCTGCAAGTCCCATCGTGGGGTCTGCAGCCTATGCTACGGCCGCGACTTGGGCCGCGGGCACATGGTCAATATCGGCGAGGCGGTGGGCATCATCGCCGCCCAGTCCATCGGCGAACCCGGCACCCAGTTGACCATGCGTACCTTCCATATCGGTGGTACCGCCAGCCGGTCCGCCGAGCAGGCAGAAGTCCGGGCCCGTCACGGCGGCACGACCAAGTTCATCAATATGCATACGGTAAGAAACGCCGCTGGCCACTTGGTGGTCATGACCCGCAATGGCGAGGTGGCGATTATCGGGCCCAAGGGTAGGGAGCGTGAGCGCTATCATATCAACTATGGGGCCAACCTTTATGTCGATGAGGACACCGAGGTGGCGCCCGACACCCAGATCGCCGAATGGGATCCCTACACCATTCCGGTGGTCAGTGAAATCGGCGGCCGAATCAAATTCGGTGACATCATCGAAGGGGTCACCATGCAGGAGCGGGTGGACCCGGTAACCGGTAAGGCCAGTATGGCAATTACCCAGTCCCGGGCCGGGCAGCACAATCCGCGGATCACGCTCAAGGATGAAAGCGGTAAAACCGCCAAGCTTCCCAAGACCGGCACTCCTGCCCGTTATTCTTTGCCGGTGGGCACCATCATCGGGGTCAAGGAAGATGACGAGGTTCAGCCTGGTACCATCATGGGCAAGATCCCTCGGGAAACCACCAAAACCAAGGACATTACCGGTGGTTTGCCACGGGTTGCCGAGCTTTTTGAGGTGCGTAAACCCAAGGAATACGCGGTGATCAGCGAGATCGACGGCCAGGTCAGTTACGGTAAGGATCTCAAAGGGAAAAAACGGGTGGTCATTACCCCGGAAGTGGGTGAACCCAAGGAGTACCTTATCCCCAAAGGTAAGCACGTCATTGTCCACGAGGGCGACTACGTCAAGGCCGGTGAACCCCTTATGGACGGATCTCCTGACCCCAACGATATCCTCCGGGTTATGGGGGTCAAGGAACTGGCCAAGTTCCTGGTTAACGAGGTGCAGGAGGTCTATCGCCTGCAGGGGGTGAAAATCAACGACAAGCACATCGAGGTAATTGTCCGCCAGATGTTGCGCCGGGTACAGATCACCAGTGTCGGCGATTCCACCTTTATGCTGGGTGAGCATGTGGAGTGGTGGCGGTTTAACCAGGAAAACGAAAAGCTGCTTACCGAAGGAGCCCGTCCGGCCACCGCCGAACCGGTGCTGCTGGGGGTCACCAAGGCCTCGCTGTCCACCGATAGCTTCATATCGGCGGCCTCCTTTCAAGAGACTACCAAGGTGCTGACTAACGCCGCCATGGCCGGTAAGATCGACCTGCTCAATGGCCTTAAGGAAAACGTTATCATGGGCCGGCTGATTCCGGCCGGGACCGGCGTCGAACGCTACGCCATCGAAGAGTAAACGCACGGCAGCACCGCATCTTGCGGCGATCGGACCCGGCTTGCGTACTGGTGTACGCGGCGCCGGTCCGCTTGCCGCAACCTGCGGCACTGACGTGCGTTTACTCGCCTTGCAGCTCGGTTTTTGCTTTTGCACCCTTGAGCAAAAAATTTTTGAGCTTGTCGATCCCGGCGTTGGTTGCAATATTTGATTGACAACGGCGGTCGCTTCGGGTAAACATGCCGTTTTCCCGCTTTCGGGCGAGTGAATGTTCGGCTACGAAACAATTCAGGAGTTGCTTGTAATGCCTACTATTAATCAGCTGGTCCGTCAGGGCCGGAAGAAACGGGTCAAGAAGACCAATACCCCGGCCATGAAGGCCTGCCCCCAGAAACGGGGCGTGTGCGTGCGGGTTTATACCACCACCCCGAAGAAGCCCAACTCCGCTTTGCGGAAGGTGGCCAGGGTGCGGTTGACCAATGGGATTGAGGTAACCTCATATATTCCGGGTATCGGCCACAACCTGCAGGAGCACTCGGTGGTGCTTATTCGCGGTGGCCGGGTCAAGGACCTTCCCGGTGTTCGTTATCATGTGGTGCGTGGCACCCTGGATACCCTCGGCGTGGCCAATCGTAAGCAGGGTCGTTCCAAATACGGCGCCAAGCGGCCCAAGTGAGATAGGAGAAGTTAGCAATGCCGAGACGCAGAGTTGTTCCCAAAAGACCGGTTGATCCCGATCCGCGCTTTAATTCGGTGATGGTGTCTAAATTTATCAACCGGATGATGCTCAATGGCAAGAAAAATACTGCCCGTACCATTTTCTACGATGCCATGGATTTGCTTGAGTCACGAATCAAAGAAGCTTCGCCGGTTGAAGTCTTTGAAGGCGCTGTTGACCATATCCGACCACGCCTTGAGGTGAAGTCCCGCCGGGTTGGTGGCGCTACGTATCAGGTCCCCGTGGAAGTGCGGCCCGAGCGACGCAATGCCTTGGCCTTTCGCTGGCTGGTGGGCTTTGCCCGGCAGCGCCCCGGTAAGTCCATGGCGGAAAAGCTGGCGGCGGAACTGGCCGATGCTTTCCAAAACCGCGGTGCGGCAGTGAAGAAAAAAGAAGATACCCATCGGATGGCCGAGGCCAACAAGGCCTTTGCTCACTACCGCTGGTAGCCTTCTTTTCCTTGACAAACAAGGGGTGAGCAGGTTAAATACGCCCTTTTTTGCAGGCCTCGATGGACGGGGTCTTATGGTCAAGGAGAAAGCGCCGTGGCGGTAGAAGATGATTTAGCGCGGTTGCGCAACATAGGCATCATGGCCCATATTGATGCCGGCAAAACCACAACCACCGAGCGCATCCTGTTCTACACCGGTCGCTCGCACAAAATGGGTGAAGTCCACGATGGTAACGCCATCATGGACTGGATGGAACAGGAGCAGGAACGCGGCATTACCATTACCTCCGCCGCCACCACTTGCACTTGGCGAGACCATCGCATCAACATCATTGATACGCCTGGGCATGTCGATTTCACCGTCGAGGTTGAACGTTGCCTGCGGGTGCTTGATGGAGCGGTGGCCGTTTTTTGTGCCGTAGGCGGCGTTGAGCCACAGTCGGAGACGGTTTGGCGGCAGGCGGACAGCTACCGTGTGCCACGCGTTGCCTTTATCAACAAGATGGATCGCAGCGGTGCCGACCATGAGCGCTGCCTGCGGATGATGATCGACCGGCTGCAGGCGGTCCCGCTTTTGCTGCAACTGCCGGTGGGTCATGAAGAAAAATTTCATGGCGTCATCGATCTCGTAAATGAGAAGATGCTGCTTTTTGATGAGGCTTCGCAGGGGGCCAAGGTTCAGGAAGAACCGATCCCTGCTGATCTGCAAGAAGATTCTACGGCCGCACGTATGGCCCTGATCGAGAAGTTGGCCGACTTCGATGATGGGGTCATGGAGAAATTCCTGGACGAACAACCGTTCACGGCCGCCGAACTGTATCATGCAATCCGCGTCGCCACCCTGAAATTACAGGTGGTGCCGGTGCTGTGTGGCAGCGCTTTTAAAAATAAAGGCGTGCAGCCTCTGCTTGATGCAGTGATACATTATCTGCCTTCGCCTTTGGACATGCCTCCGGTGCATGGAGTCAACCAGGATGGGGAGGAAGAGACCCGCAAGGTTGGGCTGGACGAAAAGCTCGGTGCCCTGGCCTTCAAGATCACTTCCGATCCGTTTGTGGATAACCTGGCATATGTTCGGGTCTATTCCGGGGTGTTGAAGGTAGGTGGCAAGGTCTATAACCCGCTTAAGCGCAAGCAGGAAAAAGTCGGGCGGATTTTGCGCATGCACTCCAATAAGCGTGAAGAAGTCAAGGAGTTGCAGGCCGGTGAAATCGGGGCGGTGGTTGGCCTCAAGTTCACCACCACTGGGGATACCCTCTGTGAATCGGGTGATTTCTTTGTTCTGGACCTGATGGAGTTTCCCGAGTCGGTGATCAGCGTGGCTATCGAGCCCAAGGGCAAGGCGGACGAGGAAAAGCTGGCCGCCACCCTGGAGCGTTTAGCGGTGGAAGATCCCTCGTTCCGGGTGCGCATCGACCCTGATACCGGGCAGACCATTATCGCCGGGATGGGCGAGTTGCACCTGGAGATTATCACCGACCGCCTTCTCCGGGAATTTAAAGTTGGGGTCAATGTCGGTCGGCCTCAGGTGGCATATAAAGAGAGCATTTCCGCCACCTCCCGGGCCGAAGCCAAATTTGATCAGCCCACCCCGGGCGGCAAAGCGCAGTATGCCCATGTGATGCTGGAGTTAGTTCCCCTGGAGCGCGGGGCTGGATTCAGTTTCATCAGCCGGGTTGATGAGGAGACCATTCCTCCGGCTTTGGTGGCCGCAGTCGCCAAGTCGGTGGAAGACAGCATGACCTCCGGGGTTTTGCTGGGCTTTCCTCTGATCGACCTGGAGGTGGCCCTGGTAGGCGGCTCTTGCCACGAAGACGAGTCGACCCCTCAGGCCTTCGGGGTGGCGGCCAATATGGCCTGCCGACAAGGCCTGTTGGCGGCGTCGCCGGTGTTGCTGGAACCGCTGATGGCAGTTGAGGTCACCGTCCCCGAGAATTTTATGGGGGAGGTCATTGCCGACCTCAACAGCCGCCGGGCGGCGATTATCGGCAACGACAGCCTGGGGGGAGACCTTAGGGTTATGCGGGCCAGAGTACCTTTGTCAGAGATGTTCGGCTATTCGACCGACCTGCGCTCGGCAACCCAGGGACGGGCTAACTATACGATGCAGTTTCACAGTTACGAAGTGGTTCCGAATCACTTGTCTGAGCAGATTATCAAGCGAGTTCGGGGCCTGGGATAAAATTGGCTAAGCAACCTGGATTTTGCTAACAAAATAAAGTGCGCTGAGGAGAAGACCCATGGCAAAAGAGAAATTTGAACGCAAGAAGCCGCATGTCAACATCGGCACCATCGGCCATATCGACCACGGTAAGACGACGCTGACGGCGGCGCTGACCCGGGTGCTGTCGACCAAGGGTTACGCCAATGCGACGGCATTTGATCAGATCGATAAGGCACCGGAAGAGAAGGAGCGTGGTATCACCATCGCCACCGCCCACGTGGAGTACGAATCCGATGCGCGTCATTACGCCCATGTGGATTGCCCGGGTCATGCCGACTACATTAAGAATATGATCACCGGTGCGGCGCAGATGGATGGCGCCATCCTGGTGGTGGGTGCCGACGACGGTCCGATGCCGCAGACCCGTGAGCATATTCTGTTGGCCCGCCAGGTCGGGGTGCCGGCGATTGTGGTTTTTCTCAACAAATGCGACATGGTTGACGATCCCGAGCTCATCGAGCTGGTTGAGATGGAGTTGCGCGAGCTGCTGAGCAAGTACGACTTCCCCGGCGACGACACCCCGATCATCCACGGCAGCGCCCTGAAGGCGCTGGAGAATCCGGAAGATGAAGCGGCTACCAAGCCGATCTGGGATCTGCTGGCGGCCTGTGACAGCTTTGTTCCCGAGCCCAAACGTGATGTGGATCTGCCGTTTCTGATGCCGGTGGAAGATGTGTTCTCCATTTCCGGTCGTGGCACGGTGGCCACCGGTCGTATTGAGCGTGGAGTGGTAAAGGTTGGCGAGGAAATTGAGATAGTCGGTATCCGTCCGACCCAGAAGACGACGGTGACCGGGGTTGAGATGTTCCGGAAGATCCTGGATGAGGGTCAGGCTGGTGACAACGTCGGTGTTCTGTTGCGCGGGACCAAGCGTGACGATATCGAGCGTGGTCAGGTACTGGCCAAGCCCGGCAGCATCACCCCGCACACCAAGTTCCAGGCCGAGTGCTATATTTTGAGCAAGGAAGAGGGTGGCCGCCATACGCCGTTTTTCAATGGCTACCGGCCGCAGTTTTACTTCCGGACCACCGACGTGACCGGGGTGGTAACCCTGGGCGAAGGTGTTGAGATGGTAATGCCCGGTGACAACGTCACCGTTGATGCGGAACTGATTACCCCCATCGCTATGGACGAGGGCTTGCGTTTTGCCATCCGCGAAGGCGGCCGCACCGTGGGCGCCGGGGTTATCAATAAGATCATCGCTTAAACAGGCGACGTTAAGGAAAAATCATGATTAACACCCAGAAGATACGTATTCGCCTTAAAGGCTATGACCATAAGCTGATTGACCAGTCCACTGGCGAGATCGTTGAAACCGCAAAGCGGACCGGGGCGGCGGTGGCCGGCCCCATTCCTCTGCCGACCTCGATCAATAAATTTTGCGTTTTGCGCGGCCCCCACGTGGACAAAAAGTCGCGTGAGCAGTTCGAGATGCGGACCCATCGGCGTCTGCTGGATATCCTCGAACCGACCCAGCAGACCATCGATGCCTTGATGAAGCTGGAGCTCTCCGCCGGTGTTGATGTTGAGATCAAACTCTAAGCCGGGGACGGCTTGGTAAGTAAACGACAGGTGCAACAATGTCTAAATTTATGGGTTTGCTCGGTAAGAAAATGGGGATGACCCGGATTTTTTCCGAAGCAGGGACCGCCATTCCCGTTACCGTTATCGAGGCCGGCCCCTGTGTGGTTTTACAGAAAAAGACCCTGGCCAAGGAAGGGTACAATGCCATCCAGGTCGGTTTTGGTGCCAAAAAGAAACAGCGGCTCAACAAGCCGGAAAAAGGGCATACCAAGGCGGCAGGTAAAGGTGGGTTTTATCATATTAAGGAATTCCAGGTGGCAGATCCCGATGCTTATGAGCTTGGTCAGGAGATTTCCATGACCGAAGTTTTCAACGTCGGCGAGTTGGTTGATATCCGGGCTCGCAGTAAGGGACGTGGTTTCCAGGGGGTAGTTAAGCGGCACGGCTTCAAAGGCGGCCGGGCTACCCATGGCTCCATGTTTCATCGCCGGCCTGGGGCTATTGGCTGCAGCGCCTGGCCGAGCCGGGTTATCAAGGGCAAGAAAATGCCCGGGCAGATGGGTGACGAATTTGTCACCAAGAAAAACTGCACCATCATTGATATCCGTCCCGAGCAGAATGTGCTGGTTTTGAAAGGTGGAGTACCTGGCGCCAAAGAGGGCCTGGTTCAGATCTACAAGAAATCGTGAGGATCCGTAGCGCTTTGACGCTGCGTTGACAGGGGGTACCGAAATGGCGGTCACTGAAGTATATAATATTCAAAAAGAAAAGGTGGGAGACGTTGAGTTGGATGACGCCCTTTTCGGGGTCGAAGTCAACCCTCACCTTTTGCATGATATAGTCCGGATGCAGCGGGCCAATCGGCGGGCCGGCACGGCCTGTACCAAAACCCGGAAAGATGTTGCCGGCAGCGGCAAGAAGCCTTGGCGCCAGAAAGGCACCGGTCGGGCCCGGGCCGGCAGCCGCAAGTCGCCCGTCTGGCGAGGTGGTGGTACAGTCTTTGGTCCCCGTCCGCGCAGCTATGCTTTTACCATGCCGCGCAAGGCGCGCAAGCTGGGGCTGCGGATGGCGCTTAGTTCACGCTGTGCCGACAACCTGCTGGTGGTGCTTGATGACTTCCAACTGGAGGAGATCAAGACCAAAAAATTTATTGAGGTTATGGGCAACTTTGCCATCGACAACGCCCTCATTGTGGTGCCGGAGAGCATTGAAAACCTGGAGCGTTCTTCCCGTAACGTGCCCGGTTTCAAAGTAATGCCCACCGGGGGGGTGAACGTTTACGACATTCTGCTGCACAAGCACATCGTGCTGCTGCAGCCCTGTATTGAGCAACTGCGGGAGAGGCTGTTGACATGAAAAATATCTACGAAGTGCTTAAGCGTCCCCGCCTGACGGAAAAAAGCATGGGCCTGCAAGAGAGTTTTAACCAGGTAGTGTTGCAGGTGGACCGCCGGGCCAACAAAAGCGAAATTAAGCAGGCGGTTGAAGAGTTGTTTAGCGTCAAGGTAGAGAAGGTGCGGACTGCCAATATGACCGGCCGTAAAAGGCGGATGGGGCGTTATATCGGCCGTACATCCGACTACAAAAAGGCCTTTGTTACCTTGGGTCCTGATAGCAAGCTGGACTTTCTTGAGGAGCTGTAACCGAACGCATGGGAAAGTTCCCCCCGCTGGTTAGCCTTATTGCAAGGCGCTGGACCATTGATTCAACCGGGAAAAAACTGACTGGAGTTGCAGATGGCACTGAAGACATATAAACCGACATCGCCCGGCCGCCGTACCTTGGTGACCGTGGTAAACGAGGATCTGGCCAAGGAAAAACCGGTTAAGGGTCTGGTTCGCAGCCTGAAAAAAACCGGGGGCCGCAACAACAACGGCCGTATAACCTGCCGGCATCAGGGCGGAGGCCACAAGCGCAAGTACCGGGTGATTGATTTTAAGCGCAACAAAGTCGATATCCCAGCCAAGGTCGCAGGTATTGAATATGATCCCAACCGCAGCGCTAATATTGCCCTGCTACAGTATGTGGATGGCGAGAAGCGCTACATTCTCTCCCCCAGCGGCATCAGGATTGGTGACATCGTTGAGGCCGGCGACAATGTGGATATCAAGCCCGGCAACTGTATGCCAATGGGCAACATGCCTTTGGGCAGCACCATCCACAATATTGAGATGAAAATCGGCAAGGGTGGGCAGCTGGTGCGCAGCGCCGGTGGCTCCGCCCAGCTGATGGCCAAGGAAGGTGACCATGTGCTGGTCAAGCTCCCTTCGGGTGAGGTGCGGCGTTTGCATCGCCTTTGCCGTGCCAGCATCGGCCAGGTTGGTAACATTGAACATGAAAGCCGGAAGCTGGGCAAGGCCGGCCGTAGCCGCTGGCTCGGGCGTCGTCCCGAGGTGCGCGGCGTGGCTATGAACCCGGTTGATCATCCCATGGGCGGTGGCGAGGGCAAGAGTTCCGGCGGTCGGCATCCGTGCACACCGTGGGGTGTGCCCACCAAGGGCTTTAAGACTCGTGGCCGTAAAACCAGCGATCGCGATATTGTTAAGAAAAGATCCTAATCATCCTTAATTCAGGGGGAGCATAAGTGGCACGCTCGATTAAAAAAGGACCGTTTGTTGATGATCACCTGATGAAAAAGGTGCTCAAAGCCAGAGAAGAAGGTTCCCGCAAGGTTATCCAGACCTGGTCGCGGCGTTCGGATATTGTTCCGGAGATGATCGGCCAGACCTTTGCCGTCCATAACGGCAAGAAGTTTATCCCGGTGTTTGTTTCCGAGAACATGGTTGGGCACAAGATGGGCGAGTTTTCGCCCACTCGGACCTACTACGGTCATGCCGCCGGCAAGAAGAAAAAGTAAACGCGAAAGCTAACTGATATATCTTTAAGGAGTGGAATGGCGATGGAAGCTAAAGCGCTGGTCCGGAACATCCGGATCTCACCG
Organism: Desulfurivibrio dismutans; assembly: GCF_029210385.1. Taxonomy (GTDB): domain Bacteria; phylum Desulfobacterota; class Desulfobulbia; order Desulfobulbales; family Desulfurivibrionaceae; genus Desulfurivibrio; species Desulfurivibrio dismutans. Next base: position 143,340 of record NZ_JARGDQ010000001.1, read on the forward strand.
CAGAAAGCGCGGTTGGTAGCCGATCTGGTGCGGGGCCGCGAGGTGGGTGCCGCGTTGAACACCTTGCGATTCATGCCCAAGAAAGGGGCCAGAATTCTTCGCAAGCTCATCGAGTCGGCGGTGGCCAATGCCAGTCAGAACGAGGCTGCCGATGTGGACAATCTCTACATCAAGAGCATCCATGTGGACGGTGGCCCGATGCTTAAACGGATTCGTCCTATGGCCATGGGCCGGGCTGGGCGAATACTCAAGCGGACCAGTCATATTACGGTTGTTCTTGACGAACAATAAACCTTCGCGCCAGCGAAGGCCGGCGTTGGAACAACTATTTGTTAATGGAGGATAATTTTGGGCCAGAAAGTCAATCCAATCGGTTTGCGGCTGAATATTGTACGGACCTGGGATTCCATTTGGTACGCCGATAAAGATTATGCCAGGAATATACTTGAGGATCAGAGCCTCAAAAAATATTTGAAGCGGCGTCTGTTTCATGCTGGCATTTCCAAGATCCAGATCATGCGGACCGGTGAGAAGATTCGTATTAAGCTGCATACCGCCCGCCCCGGCATCGTGATCGGCAAGAAGGGCTCAGAAATCGACGCCCTTAAGGCCGACCTGGAGAAACGTACCGGCCGTGCATGTGCCGTTGATATCCAGGAAGTTCGCCGTCCCGAAGCCGATGCCCAGCTGGTGGCGGAAAATATCGCCCAGCAGCTGGAACGGCGGATTGCCTTTCGCCGGGCGATGAAAAAGTCGGTAAATATGGCCTTGAAGTTTGGTGCCAAAGGGATTAAGGTTGCCTGTTCCGGTCGTTTGGGCGGGGCTGAGATGTCCCGGCGTGAATGGTATCGGGAAGGTCGGGTGCCTTTGCACACCCTGCGGGCCGATATCGATTACGGTCTGGCCGAAGCCCGTACCACTTACGGAATTATCGGGGTGAAGGTCTGGATCTTCAAGGGAGAGGTTCTCGCTGAAGAGGACTACCGGGGTGTCGAAGAGCATGTGCAGCCCTGAATTGCTGCCGTCACCGACCACATGTTTGTCGGGTTTGCGCGCGGTTGTCAAAGTTAACGACCATAGGTTAATAATATGCTGAGTCCAAAGAAAGTTACCCACAGAAAGGTGTTTAAAGGTCGGATGACCGGCCAGGCTTATCGCGGTTCTTCCATTGCATATGGCCAGTACGCGCTGAAGGCTGTCGGCTGTGGCTGGATGAGCGCCCGTCAGATCGAAGCCGCCCGTATTGCCATCAACCGTAAGGTAAAGCGTGGGGGCAAGATGTGGATTAGGGTTTTCCCGGACAAGTCTTACACCAAAAAGCCGGCTGAAACCCGGATGGGTAAAGGTAAAGGCAGCCCCGAAGGCTGGGTGGCGGTGATCAAGCCGGGACGGATACTTTATGAGCTTTCCGGGGTAGACGGCGATTTGGCCCGCGAAGCGCTGCGGCTGGCGGCCAACAAGCTGCCGTTTCCCACCAAAATTATCGAGCTGGATACGACGTTATGAAAATTAAGGAACTGCGTGAATTAAGTGGCGAAGAACTGGCCAACCGCTTGCGCGAACTCTCCGAAGAGTTGTGCCGGCTAAAATTCCGGCATGGGATTCGTCCCCTGGAGAACACCGCCCGGATTAGCCAGACGCGCAAAACCATCAGCCGGGTTAAGACTCTGTTGCGTGAAGGCAGTGCGAATTAATAGTGGCCGCGATAGCGTAAATTAAATCGTGAGTTGGGGCGGCTACTTCCGCCTGCGGCTCTCCGAGACTTCTTTAGCTGGGATTGATCAAATGAGTGCAGAACAGCAAGGTAGCAAAAAAACCAGGGTCGGACTGGTGGTAAGTAACAAAATGGACAAGAGCATCGTGGTTCAGTCTACTACCATTACTCCCCACAATCTTTACGGCAAATATATCCGTCGCCAGACCAAGTGCATGGCCCATGATCCCGAAAACACCTGTAATATCGGCGATCGGGTGCTGGTAGAGGAGTGCCGCCCACTGAGCCGGAGCAAACGCTGGCGCCTGCGTGCCATTTTAGAGAAAGCGGTCTGAGTGGCAGGTAATTAAGCAATGCTTCTATGCGCGATTCCCGGCGGCAGCGGGCATCGAGTTGAATGACTGCCGGATAAGCAGGTGAGATCATGATTCAGACACAAACTGTACTTAATGTGGCCGACAACTCCGGGGCCAAGAAAGTAATGTGCATCCGGGTACTCGGCGGCACCGGTCGGCGTTACGCCGGCCTGGGCGATGTGGTGGTTGTTTCGGTTAAGGAAGCAATTCCCAATGCCAAGGTTAAAAAAGGCGATGTGGTTAATGCGGTGGTGGTCAGAACCAGTAAGGAAATCCGCCGCCAGGACGATACCACCGTGCGCTTCGACGAGAACTCTGCGGTTCTCCTTAACAACGCCGGAGACCCGGTCGGTACCCGTATTTTCGGGCCAGTGGCCCGTGAACTGCGCCCCAAGGGTTTTATGAAGATCGTTTCCCTGGCTCCTGAAGTTCTTTAAGGCAAGGATGAAAAATGCATAACGCTAAAACTCATATTAAGGTTAATGATCGGGTCGAGGTAATCGCCGGCGGAGACAAAGGCCGGGTTGGCAAGGTTATTCGCATCGACCGTAAGCGTGGGCGGGCAGTGGTTGACAAGATCAACATGATCAAACGCCACACCAAACCCAGTGCTCAGAATCAACAAGGTGGCATCCTCGACAAAGAGGCCCCGGTGGCGATTTCCAATTTAATGCTGATCTGCCCCAAGTGTGCGAAGACATCGCGGGTTGGTCGCCGGGTGCTGGATGATGCCAGCCGGGAGAGGTTTTGCAAAAAATGCGGTGAGTCCGTCGAGGTTCCGGCATAAGTTAAGGAACCGAACGGTGTTGTCGCGGTGAACGAGAGGCAAGAAAGCGCTGGAGGCGTTTAAGCATGGCAGGAATGAAACAATTTTACCTTGATGAATGTGTGCCCCAACTCATGAAAGAGTTTGGTTACGGCAACATCATGGAGGTGCCGAAGCTGGAAAAAGTTACCCTCAACATGGGGCTTGGGGAGGCCGTCCAGAACCCCAAGATTGTGGAGAGCGCCGGACGTGAATTGACCCAGATTGCCGGCCAGAAGGCGGTGGTTACCAGAGCCAAGCGCTCCATCGCCACCTTTAAGCTCCGGGAAGGAATGCCCATTGGTTGTCGGGTGACTCTGCGGGGCGAGAGAATGTATGACTTCCTGGCCAAGCTGGTGCATGTGGCTCTTCCTCGGGTTCGCGACTTTCGTGGGATTTCTTTTAAAGCCTTTGATGGTCGGGGTAACTACTCCTTGGGTATCAAGGAGCATATTATTTTTCCCGAAATCGATTACGACAAGATTGACAAGATTAAAGGTTTGAACATTGCCATAACGACCACGGCCAAAAGTGACGCCGAGGGCCGTTTCTTGCTGAAGGCAATGGGCATGCCCTTTAAAAAGTAACTTTATAAGGGCGGGAGGCTTGAGTTGGCTAAGAAATCAATGATCGCTAAATGCAACCGGAAGCAGAAGTTTAAGGTGCGTGAGTACAATCGCTGTGGCTTGTGCGGACGGCCGCGGGCTTTTTACCGTAAATTCGGGGTTTGCCGAATCTGTCTGCGCAACCTGGCCTCTAACGGTGAGATTGCCGGGGTTACCAAGTCAAGCTGGTAGTTGGCGGGACTGAAAAAACATCAACACAGGAGTTTGAAGCGATGGCGATGAGTGATCCGTTGGCGGACATGCTGACCAGGATTCGTAACGCCGGCATGGCAGGCCACGACAGTCTGGAAATGCCGAATTCGAAGATTAAGGCCGGCATGGCGGCGATCCTTAAGCAGGAAGGTTTTATTAATGACTTTCAGGTCAGTGAGGACAGTAAGCAGGGTATATTGAAAATTACCCTGCGTTACGATGACCGCCGGGAGCGTACTATCACCGGTATTCGCCGGCGCAGCAGCCCGGGTCGGCGGGTTTATGTCAAGCATGACCGAATTCCCAAGGTGATGAGTGGCCTGGGGGTTGCGGTGCTGTCCACATCGAAAGGAGTTATGACCGACAAGCAGGCCCGTGAGCAGAAGATTGGTGGCGAGCTGCTCTGTGAAGTCTGGTAAGGTAACGATAAGCGGATAGAGCAGGCGGTATCCGGGGCGTGTTCCCCGGAACTGTTCAGATAAGGAGCGACAAGATGTCGAGAATAGGCAGAGAACCAATTACCGTCCCTGACAAGGTCAAGGTGGACATCAAGGGCAGTCTGGTCACTGTAACCGGCCCCAAGGGCACCTTGGATCGCAAGGTGCGTCCCGAGATTGCCTTGGAGCAGGAAGACGGTCGGGTAATGGTTAAGGCCCGGGACGACAGTCAGCGGACCATTGCCTTCACCGGACTTACCCGCACCCTCATTAACAACATGGTGATCGGGGTGGAAAAGGGTTTTGCGAAAAAGCTGGTGGTAGAAGGGGTCGGTTACCGGGTTGAGGTTAAAGGTGATGCCCTGAACCTTAACGTTGGGTATTCCAACACGGTAAATTTCCTCCTGCCCGAGGGCGTCAAGGCAGCGGTGGAAAAGAACACCGTGACCTTGGAGTCCATCGACAAGGAACTGCTTGGTGAAACGGCGGCTCGTATTCGGGCGGTGCGCAAACCCGAACCCTATAAGGGTAAAGGGATCCGCTACGAGGACGAGCGTGTTGTCCGCAAGGCCGGCAAGACCAAGTCGAAATAATAAGAGTTGAATGTTCTGCCTTCGCCCGGGCGCCTTGGCGGCCCTTGGCTGCAGTGTTCTCGACCAGGATGTTTGGCGATTATTGTGATGATACCATAAAGTTGCTGATGACGTTCGGTTGGCGAACCGGCGTCGGTTGGTGTTAACCGGTTGTACAGGTAAGGAAAAATGGCAAAGACAAGCATGAGGGCCGCGGCCCGCGAGAAACGGATCAAAAGGATCAGAAAAAAAATTACCGGTACCGCCCAGCGTCCTCGCTTGCGGGTATTCAAGAGCGCCCGTCATATCTACGGGCAGCTCATTGACGACGCTACCGGTCATACCCTGGCCGCCATGAGCACCCAGAGCAAGGATTTCCAACCCGGCGAGGAAAAAGGCAAGACCGCCCTGGCCAAACAGGTTGGCATCCGGCTGGCGGAGCTGGCCAAGGCCAGAGGGTTGGAGGATGTGGTTTTCGATCGTGGCGGGTATATTTATCACGGAAGGGTCAAAGCCCTTTCCGACGGCGCCCGGGAAGGCGGATTGAACTTTTAATTATTTTATCAGCTTGGGGGTGTCACCTTGGCGGAATTGAGAAAAAGCAGCAGCGATGATCAGCTGATCGAGAAAATCGTTTTTATTAACCGTACGGCCAAAGTCGTCAAGGGTGGGCGGAGATTTCACTTCAGCGCCATAGTTGTGGTGGGCGACGGTAACGGCAAGGTTGGGTACGGCCTGGGCAAGGCCAACCAGGTGCCGGAAGCGATTCGTAAAGGGGTTGAAAAGGCCCGCAAGGATATGCAGTCAGTGTCCATGAATGAGGTCAGTATTCCCCATGAGATCATGGGCAAGTTCGGCGCCGGCCAGGTAATGCTCAAGCCTGCCGCCGCCGGTACCGGTGTTATCGCCGGTGGTCCGGTGCGAGCGGTGCTTGAAGCGGCCGGAGTCAGCAACATTCTGACCAAGTGCATCGGCTCCCATAATCCCCACAACATGGTCAAGGCCACCCTGGACGGTCTGCGCCGGTTGCGTAATCCGGCCAAAGTGGCCCGGATGCGGGGCAAGAGCATAGAAGAAATTACTTTTTAAGATTATAGAACCAGGCCGAGGTGAATCATGGCTGCAAATGAACTTAAGCTGACCTTGCGCAAAAGCGCCATCGGCAGCACCGAAAAAATTCGTCAGACCCTGACCGGTCTCGGTTTAACCAGAACCCACAAGACCATGGTTCGCAAGAATACTCCCGAAATTCGGGGGATGGTCGCCAAGGTACGTCATCTGGTGGACGTGGAGGAAATATAATGTTGAATTTGAGCAACCTTTCACCGCATCCCGGTTCCCGTAAACCCAAAAAACGGGTGGGCCGCGGTCCCGCTTCCGGCCATGGTAAAACCTCCGGCCGTGGACACAAAGGCTACAAAGCACGTTCTGGCAGTGGTATCAAGCCCGGCTTTGAAGGCGGCCAGATGCCACTACAGCGGCGGATTCCCAAGCGTGGCTTTCGTAACCCTTTCCGTAAGGTTTATGCGGTGGTCAACGTGCAGGAGCTCAACCGTTTCGATGCCAACTCGCAAATTGACCGGGCTGCTCTGGTGGCTGCCGGTCTGGTTTCCGCCAAGGAGCAGGGTATCAAAATCCTGGGTGATGGCGAGTTGAAGGTAGCGCTGAATATCAGTGTGGACAAAGTCAGCGACTCTGCCCGCAGTAAAATTGAAGCTGCCGGCGGTTCGATAACCGCAGCGGCCTGAGGGATATTTAATGCAGGCAGGTGTAGGCAGTGCCGCCGGGATACCGGAGTTGCGCCGGAGGATCTTTTTTACTCTGGCCATGCTGGCCGTCTATCGGGCCGGGGTTCAGGTGCCCACTCCGGGGATCAATGGCGAGGCGATAACCGCTTTTTTTGAGCAGGTTGGCGGTCTTTTCGACATGTTCAACATGTTTTCCGGAGGGGCGCTGGAGAATTTTTCCATCTTTGCCCTGGGAATCATGCCCTATATCAGCGCCTCGATTATTTTTCAGCTACTTACCGTGGTGGTACCGTATCTTGAAGCGCTGAAAAAGGAAGGCGAATCCGGCCGGCAGAAGATCACCCAGTATACTCGATATGCCACCATCGGCCTGGCCATGGTCCAGGGGATGATCATCAGCATCGGCCTTGAAGGGATGACCGCCCCCGGCGGCGCTCCCATCGTCATTGATCCGGGCTGGGGTTTTCGGCTGATGACCATGATCACCCTGACCTGCGGTACCGCATTTATTATGTGGCTGGGTGAGCAGATGACCGAACGGGGGATCGGCAACGGCATTTCCCTGATCATTTACGCCGGAATTTTGGCCAGTATGCCGGCGGCTATTGCTAATACCTTCCGGATGGCCGGTACCGGCGAATTGCCCATGGTATTCCTGCCCCTGCTGCTGGTCATGGTGTTGTCGGTTACCGCTTTCATTGTCTTTGTGGAAACCGCCCAACGTCGCATCCCGGTACAATACGCCAAGCGCATGGTGGGACGGCGGATGTACGGCGGGCAGCAGTCACATCTACCGCTGAAGGTTAACATGGCCGGGGTTATTCCCGCTATTTTTGCCTCCTCCCTGATGATGTTTCCGGAAACCGTGGGGAACTTCATCCACATCGACTGGGTACAGCGGGCCAGCGCTTACATGGCCTGGGGAAGTCTGCCGCACACGGTATTTTTTGTCGCTTTTTTGGTTTTCTTTTGCTTTTTCTACGTGGCGGTGACCTTCAACCCCGTTGATGTGGCGGACAACCTGAAACGTAACGGCGGTTTTATTCCCGGCGTGCGACCGGGCAAAAAAACGGCTGATTTTCTCGACAAGGTGATCACCCGCCTGACGGTGGTGGGTGCTACCTATATGAGTGTCATCTGCGTCTTGCCGACGGTACTGATCAACGAATTTAACGTACCATTTTACTTTGGCGGCACCGCGTTGCTCATTGTGGTGGTGGTCTCCATCGATACCATTGGTCAGATTGAGTCTCACACCATGATGCGCAATTACGACGGTTTCCTCAAGCAGGGCCGTTTCAAGGGCCGCCGATAGCATGACGAGCGATTAATGGCTAAGGCGGCGGTCCTGAAATCTGCGGCGGAAATCGAGATCATGGCAGAGGCCAACCGGATTGTGGCTGGAGCTCTGTCCATGCTGCGGGAACGGATCAAACCGGGTGTTAATACGAATCAGCTTGATGCCTGGGCGGAGGATTATGCCCGCCAACGGGGAGGAGAGCCGGCCTTCAAGGGGTATCGCGGTTTTCCCGGCAGCCTCTGCGTGTCGATCAACGAGCAGGTGGTGCATGGGATTCCGTCACCGAAAGTTGTTTTGCGCTCCGGCGATATTGTCAGTATTGACTTTGGCGTCAAGTGGCGCGGGTTTTATGGCGACGCCGCCATAACGGTTCCGGTGGGTGATGTTTCCCCGCGAGTGCGGGAGCTGCTGCTGGTTACCCAGGAGTCGCTGGAACGAGCCATCGCCCAAGTCCAGGTGGGCAAGCGGGTTAACGACATCTCTAGGGCCGTGCAGGACTACGTGGAAGGGCAGGGTTTTTCTGTGGTGCGTCAATTTGTCGGTCATGGGATCGGCAGTCAGTTGCACGAACCGCCAGAAATACCCAACTATGTTCGCAGTAACGGCTCGCCCCGGCTGGTGTCCGGGATGGTGTTGGCCATTGAGCCCATGGTCAACATGGGTACTTTCGACGTCAAGGTATTGTCCGACGGTTGGACGGTGATTACTGCCGATCGTAAGTATTCCGCTCACTTTGAGCATTCAGTGGCGGTGACCGATAACGGCCCCCAAGTGCTTAGTGCCTTGTGAGGGTGTCGGGCTGACGCAAAAAAATAAGAGGCAATTTTTTTAATTTAGGTTATATTGCCCAATTTTCAATTTGACGGCCACCGCGGTCGGAAAGCGGAGATAAGTGTTAGCTTATGTCGAAGGAAGAACCGATTACGGTTGAAGGGACCATCATCGAGCCGTTGCCCAACGCCATGTTTCGCGTTGAACTTGACAACGGTCATCGAGTGTTGGCCCATATATCCGGTAAAATGCGGATGCATTTCATTAAAATACTGCCCGGTGATCGGGTCACGGTGGAACTATCTCCCTATGACCTGACCCGCGGCCGGGTGACCTTTCGCTCTAAGAACAAGCGCTAGGTTGTTTAACATTACGAGGTGCGGTCATGAAAGTTCAGGCTTCCGTTAAAAAGATATGCAGCGAATGCCGAGTCTTCAAACGCAAAGGCGTGTTGCGGGTTTCTTGTAAAATCAAGAAGCACAAGCAGCGTCAGGGATAATTTTTTGGTAACGGAGGAAAACTTTGGCACGTATAGCTGGTGTTGATATTCCCAAAAACAAGCACATGGAAGTGGCGCTGACCTATATTTACGGGATCGGCCGCCCTTCTGCCCGCAGGATTCTGGACCTGGTCAAGTTGCCCTACAATCGCAACAGCGACGATCTGACCGATAATGAGGTTGCCGATGTACGGCGTGTTATCGAGGACGATTATATCGTGGAAGGCGATCGGCGCCGGGAAGTGGGCATGGATATTAAGCGTTTGATGGACCTGGGGTGCTACCGCGGGTTGCGTCATCGTAAAGGTCTACCCTGTCGTGGTCAGCGGACCAGTACCAATGCCCGTACCCGCAAAGGACCGCGGCGGGCTGCCGTTAAATCCAAGAAGTAAGCAGCTTTGATCGCCGCGCCAAAGACCGCGATACGTGTTGGTCGGTAATGCAAAAGCAGGCCGTTACAAAGCGAGTCCAGTCGGTGGCGCAGCAGCGACGCCGACAAGATTAAAAGGAACGTAAGCAGGAGCAGCAATGGCTAAGCCAAAAACCGCACGCCCTAAAAAAAGGGACAAAAAAAACATCCCCGAGGGGATCTGTTTTATTAAATCAACCTTTAACAACACCATTGTTACCTTCGCCGATCCGCGGGGGAATGTGATTTCCTGGTGCAGCTCCGGGTGCTTGGGTTTCAAAGGGTCGCGTAAAAGCACTCCTTTTGCCGCCCAGAATGCCGTTGAAACTGCGGTGAAAAAGGCTCAGGACCATGGCTTGCGCAAGGTTGAAGTGCGGGTTAACGGCCCCGGCCCCGGTCGTGAGTCGGCCATTCGCGCCTTGCAAGTTGCCGGCATCGAGGTCAACTATATTCGCGACATGACGCCGCTGCCTCATAATGGGTGTAAGCCCCCCAAACGCCGTCGCGTCTAGGAAAAAGCACGTCAGCACCGCACCTGGCCGCGATCAGCACCGGCGATATAGCGCTGCTATAATCGCCGGCACTGCTTGCGGCAAACTGCGGCACTGACGTGCTTTTTCCACCGTGAACCGTATGGCGGATCGGCAGGATCAGGCAAAAAAGCGGCGTTTGTCCGTGTGCCCGGATTTGCACTGCTGCTGAATCTTTTACAACCAGTGTTCGCCCGGGTTTTGCCTGAGTTTATTTGTTCGGTCAATGTTGGGTTGGCGCTGTGAGAAAGTTGAGAATATAAAGTATTACTAAGACTTAAGCTTAGGAGAATTAAAGTGGCCAGATATACAGGTGCGGTTTGCCGGCAGTGTCGGCGGGAGAAATTGAAACTCTTTTTGAAGGGTGACCGCTGCTATTCCGACAAGTGCTCTTTTGAGCGTCGGTCGTACGCCCCCGGGCAGCATGGCCAGGCGCGTTTGCGCAAGGTGTCCGATTATGCCCTGCAGTTGCGCGAGAAACAGAAGGTAAAGCGGATTTACGGAATGCTGGAAGACCAGTTTCGCCGTTATTTCGATGAAGCCGAGCGTCGGCGTGGAGTAACCGGCGAGATTCTGCTGCAGATGCTGGAATCCCGGCTGGACAACGTGATCTATCGTCTGGGTTTCGCCGCTTCCCGTAACCAGGCACGTCATCTGCTGCGCCATAATCATTTTCTGCTCAACGGCCACAAGGTCAACATTCCCTCATTGCAGGTCAAGGTCGGCGATGTGATCACCCTTCGGGAGAAATCCCGCGAGGTTGAGGCCATCAAAGAAAGTCTGGCTGCCGTGGCTCGTCGTGGAGTGCCAACCTGGGTTGAACTAAACCAGGAAGATTTCAGCGGCACGATCAAGAACGCTCCGGATCGCCAGGAACTGACCATGCCGATTCAAGAGCAGCTGATTGTCGAGCTTTACTCCAAGTAATCGCTGACCAGCCGCCCCCCTTTAATCACAGCCAGGGAAGAGCAGGATTGAAATGACAAAAGAAAACGATACATTTTATCGCAACTGGCATGAGCTGATTTTTCCGGAAAAGCTTGAGGTTGACCAGGATACCCACACCGCAAGCTACGGAAAATTTATCTGCCAGCCTTTGGAGCGTGGTTTTGCAACCACCATCGGTAACTCCCTGCGGCGGATTCTGCTTTCATCAATACAAGGGGCGGCCGTTACCTCGGTAAAGATTGATGGTGTGCTCCACGAACTCTCCACCATTCCTGGGATCAAAGAGGACGCCACTGAAATTCTTCTTAATCTTAAGGAAGTACGGCTGCGGTTGCATTCCTCCGAAGCCAAAACGGTGCGGATCGAGAAGAAGAAAAAAGGCGTGGTTACCGCCGGCGACATTATTGGTGATCCGCAAGTCGAGATCATGAATCCCGACCAGCATATCTGCACCATTACTGGTGACGGTAAGTTTAATGCCGAGTTGGAAGTGGACTGGGGCAAAGGCTATGTGCCGGCGGAACGCAATAAGCGTGAAGATCAGCCCATCGGCGTTATCCCCCTGGATTCCATTTTTACCCCGATCCGTAATGTCAAGGTTATTACCAGTCAGGCTCGAGTAGGGCAGCGGACCGACTACGACAAGCTGATTTTGGAGATCACCACCGATGGCAGCATCCGCCCGGAAGATGCCCTGGCATATGCTGCCAAGATACTTAAAGAGCAGATGCAGGTTTTCATTAACTTTGATGAAAGCGCTGTTGTCCCCGTGAAAAAGGACAAAGACAGTGGAGAGCAGCCCCAACTCAACGAGAACCTCTACCGCAGCGTCGAAGACTTGGAGCTGTCGGTGCGCTCCGCCAATTGTCTGCGTAACGCCGAAATTATGCATATCGGCGAACTGGTACAGAAAACCGAGGCGGAGATGCTGAAAACCAAAAACTTTGGCCGTAAGTCACTGAACGAGATCAAGCAGCTGCTGGCCGAGATGGATCTCTATCTGGGCATGAAAATTGACGGCTGGGAACCGCCCGCCGACGAGCCGGAAGAAGAATAGTTCATAAGCGGTCTTTACGAGGAAATAATCATGCGACACAATAAAAGCGGCAATCGCCTCTCCCGTACCACTCCCCACCGTCAAGCGATGATTCGCAACATGGTGACTTCACTCCTCCAGCATGAGCGGATTGTGACCACCACCGCCAAGGCCAAGGAGGTACGCAAGGTGGCTGACAAGATGATTACTCTGGGCAAGCGCGGAGATCTGCATGCCCGGCGCCAGGCTCTGGCCGTGGTCCGCGACAAAAAAGTCGTGGCCAAACTCTTTGACAGCTTGAGCCAGGAGTACAAGGAGCGCCCCGGCGGTTATACCAGGATTATCCGCACCGGCACCCGGCTGGGCGATGCCGCCTCTATGGCCATCCTCGAACTGGTAAACTACCAGGAGAAGGAAGATCAGGTTGCAGACGTTGCTGCGGCTGAATAGGACTCAATGCGGGATATGATAGGGCAAGCCTGCTTGCCCCCCTTATAGGATGACAAAAGCCGGCAGCGACTGCCGGCTTTTGTTGTTTCAGGGGTAAGCGGTCTCGTGGCACCGCATTTTGCGGTGATTAAGCTGGCTCACGTACTGATTTGCGCATGCCGTCTCGCTTCTCGCAACCTGTGGCACCCCGTGACCGTTTGCCGGTAGCCCCCTGTGATCCGTTACTTTCAGGGTATTGACCCGGGGGCAGGAACTCCTGGCGCCAAGCGGTTGTCCCAACTGGTGTCACCTTTGCCGGTGTTTTTGGCTTTGCCTGGTTTATCATTTTTCTGGCATCGGTCTCTCTCTCTCTCTGGTTCGGTTAATTATGGAAGATTCAACTGCTAATTTTACCATTACCTGCAACGGCCGGCCGCGCCATGTGGCCCGTGGTACCACCGTTGCCGTCCTGGTTCAAAAGCTGGGGTTCGACCCCCGGCAAGTGGCGGTGGAACTGGACGGCCGGGTGTTGAGCCGGGAAGAACTGGCGGCCACCGAGCTGAAGGTCGGTGCCAGGTTGGAACTGATTCGTTTTGTGGGAGGAGGTTGAGATGCTGAATATTGCCGGCCGGAATTTTCGTTCCCGGCTTTTTACCGGCACCGGCAAGTTTGCCTCGGCTGCCGTCATGCGGGCGGCCCTTGAGGCTTCCGGCAGTGAAATGGTGACCGTGGCCCTGCGCCGGGTCGATCTGGCTGATCCCGCCGATGATATCATGGCGGTACTCGATCGGGAGCGGTTTTTCTTTCTGCCCAACACCTCCGGCGCCCGGGATGCCGCCGAGGCCGTGCGCCTGGCCCATCTGGCCCGGGCGGCGGGCGGCACCAACTGGCTTAAACTGGAAGTTACCCCCGATCCCCGCACATTGTTGCCCGATCCTGTGGAGACGCTCAGGGCCACCGAACAGCTGGTGGCCGAAGGCTTTGTGGTGCTGCCCTATATTAACGCCGATCCCATTCTGGCCCTGCGCCTGCAAGATGCCGGGGCGGCGGCGGTGATGCCACTGGGTTCACCCATCGGCACCAACCAGGGTGTTTTGACCCGTTTCCAGGTAGGCATTATCATCGAGCAGGCCAGGGTGCCGGTGGTGGTTGACGCCGGCCTGGGAGTCCCCTCCCATGCGGCGGAAGCCATGGAGATGGGGGCAGATGCGGTACTGGTCAATACCGCCATTGCGGTCGCCGCCGATCCCGTCAAGATGGCCCGGGCCTTTGCTGCTGCGGTGGAGGCCGGTCGCTTGGCCTACGAAGCCGGACCCGGCGAACAGCGGGAACAGGCCGAGGCTTCCTCACCCGGGCAGGGGCTTGATTTCCTCCGTGATGAATAACGTAACCTTATCCAAACCCCAGGGCGATTTGGCTGGTAACTCCAAAGTGACCGGTGTCGGGGCCAAGCCTGTCGCCCCTTTTGCCGGAGCCGACCCTAAAGCTTCACCGCCCTTCACTCTGCCTGATTTTAACGAATTGCAGGCCCGCATCACTGCCAGTACCCCGGCGGATGTAGAGCGAGCCTTGCAACGTTCTCGCCGCAGTTCCGCCGACCTGGCCGCACTGCTCTCTCCGGCGGCCGAACCCCGTTTGGCGGAGCTGGCCGCCACCGCAGGGCGGATCACCAGGCAGCGGTTCGGCCGGGTGATTCAACTCTATGCCCCGCTCTATCTGTCCAGCTATTGCGCCAATCGTTGCCTTTACTGTGGCTTCTCGGTGGACAACCAGATTCCCCGCCGGGTTCTGGATCTGGCGGAGGCGGAAAAGGAAGCTTTGATTCTGGCTGAGCGCGGTTTCAGCCATATCCTGCTGGTGACCGGTGAGGCTCCGTCCCGCCTGGGGGTTGACTACCTGGCTGAGTTGGCGGGGAGGCTGCGCCACAGCTTTGCCTCCATCTCCATTGAGGTTCAGCCCCTGGCCATGGCGGACTATGCCCGCCTCTTTGCCGCCGGTATAACCGGGGTGGCGGTTTACCAGGAAACCTACGATCGGCAGACCTACACCCGGGTCCATGTAGCCGGCCTCAAGGCCGATTATGACCGTCGGCTGGAGATTCCCGCCCGGGTAGCCATGGCCGGTATGCGGGAGGTTGGCCTGGGCGCTTTGCTGGGCCTGGCCGACTGGCGGACCGAAGGCCTTGCCCTGGGGTTACATTTGGCCTATTTGCGTAAGCTGGCTTGGCGTACGGCGGTAACCGTTTCTTTTCCCCGTTTGCGGCCCGCCACCGGCAGCTTTGCCCCGTTGGTGCCAGTCAATGAAAAAAATCTCAGCCAGTTGCTCTTTGCCCTGCGACTCTTTGATGAAGATGTCGGGCTGGTGCTTTCCACTCGTGAAGAGGCCCGGTTCCGCGACGGCATGATCGGCCTGGCCCCCACCCGCTACTCCGCCGGCTCCTGCACGGTGCCCGGCGGCTACGGTGATACCGGCGCCACCGGCGAGCAGTTTTCCATCGGTGACCAGCGCAGTATTGAAGAGGTGGCCGCCGCCATCCGGGCCAAGGGCTTCGACCCGGTCCGCAAAGATTGGGACCCGGTGTTCCAGGAAACCGACAACCGGGCCACAGCCGGATAAGCTTGCCAAGATGCTGATTCTTTGCTAAACCTTGTCGGCGCCGCAAAAATCAGCGGTGTCGACCGGGCGTGCTTGGTAACTACCTGTTTGCTCTTTACCGACCGATATATTTGACGCGTTTTCCGAGGTCATCAGTTTAACCGGCTGAAAATCGCGCCCTGTTTTGCCGTTTATGCCCCTTTCACCAACATAAAGTACTGCAAGGAGGAGTCGATCAATGGCCGATCTGAAAAAGATGTACACCACCATCCTGGGCGATCATTTTCCCATGGACATGACCATCACCTTCGGTGACCAGACCCTGGTTTACCGCAAGCGCACCTGGAAACTGACCCAGGATGACGGCAGTGTCGACGAGCGCGGCATCCGCTACGGCGAAAACCCCGACCAGGAGGCGGCCCTCTACGAACTGGTGGGCGGCAACCTGACCCTGGGCGACTGCCGCTTCATCGAACCGGGCCACGGCCTGGTCAGCGGCATTAAAGCCGAGGATATGCTGCAGGTGGGCAAGCACCCGGGCAAGATCAACCTCACCGATATCGACAACGGCCTCAATATCATCAAGTACCTGATGGACCGCCCGGCGGCGGTGATCCTCAAGCACAACAACCCCTGCGGCGCTGCCTACGGTAAAGACCTGGCCGACGCCTTCAACCGGGCCAATCGGGCCGACCGCATCGCCGCTTTCGGCGGGGCGGTGGTGCTTAACCGCCCCTGCGATAAGGCCACCGCCGAACTGCTGAGCGGCAACTACCTGGAGGTGGTCTGCGCCCCGGAATTTGATGACGGCACCCTGGAGATTTTAGGCCAGCGCAAGAACCTGCGGGTGGTACGGATCGACCGCCTCGACCGGCTGGCCGACTTTGAAAAGTTTCGCTTTGTCGACTTCAAAAGCCTGATCGACGGCGGGCTGATCGTCCAGCAGTCGGCGGTTAACTCCATCCGCAGCGAGGCGGACCTCAAGCCGGCGGTGGCCACCTGGAAGGGTGAGGAGTACAAGGTGGAACGCGAACCCGACGCCCGGGAGATCGACGACATGCTCTTTGGCTGGGCGGTGGAGCACGGGGTGACTTCCAACTCGGTGATCTACGTCAAGGATGGCTGCACGGTTGGTATTGGCACCGGGGAACAGGACCGGGTGGGGGTGGCGGAAATCGCCGTCCACAAGGCCTATGTGAAATATGCCGACCTGCTCTGCTTCGACACCCACGGCATTCCCTACGCCCAGTTGGCCCTGGAGATTCAACAGGGCAAGCGGGACCAGGCCCAGCAGGAGGCCATTGATGCCAAGACCAAGGCCGACCGGGCCGGACTGCCTGGCTCGGTGATGATCTCCGACGCCTTCTTCCCCTTCCGTGACGGGGCCGATGTCGGCATCAACCAGGGAGTCAGCGCCATCCTGCAGGCCGGCGGCTCGGCCCGCGATTTTGAAACCATCGTCGCCTGCAACGAGGCCGACCCCAAGGTGACCATGAAGTTTACCGGCCAGCGTTCCTTCAAGCACTAAATAAATGCCAGGCCAGGCCTGGCTTCAGAATTAGATTATACCTGCAACTTGTCTTCGGGCGAGTTTGCAGGTATATTTTTTTTATGTCCACTCCTACTCCGTTGCCCATGGCAGCACCACCACAGAATCCCGGCCAGCAGGTCTGTTGAGGGCCTGAGCGGCGGCCCCGGGAGGGTCGCTCACCTTTTCAGCAGCCCTTTGTCAGCGGTGAACTGGCCACCCCCATCGGGGCGGTGCCGCAGGTGGCGGCCGCCCTTTCCCGGCGCGACCGGCTGGGAACCCTAATGGTCCGCTGCGGTCTGGGGCGGATGAACTACCTGGTGGAGCCGGGGCTTTACGCCCTGGGATCACCAGGGGCCGAGTCGCCGGTGCTGGTCGGCGCCAATTACAAACTCAGTTTCGATCATCTGCGGCGTGCCTTGCCCGGGCTGGCCGCCTGGATCCTGGTGCTGGACACCGGCGGCATCAACGTCTGGTGCGCGGCGGGCAAAGGCAGTTTCGGCACCGCCAACCTGGTGCGGCAGTTGCAGATAAGCCAGCTGGCGGGGCTGGTCAGTCATCGGCAACTGATTGTGCCGCAACTGGCGGCGCCGGGGGTCAATGCCCGCCTGGTGGCCAAGGAAATCGGTTTTCAGGTGCGCTTCGGGCCGGTGGAGGCCGCCGACCTGCCCGCCTACCTGGCCGCCGGCGGCCAGGCCACCGCCGCCATGCGTCGCAAATATTTTCCCTGGCGGGAGCGGGCGGTGTTGATCCCGGTGGAACTGGTGCAGAAGCTGCCGTGGTTGTTACCTTTGTGGCTGCTGCTGGGTTTGCTCGGCTGGCTGGCTGGGCCACCCTGGCGTACTTTGGCTGTCCTGGCGGCCATGGCCTTGCTGCTGGCGGTGCTGGCCGGTCAGGTGCTGACCCCGCTGCTGCTGCCTTGGTTGCCGGGTCGGGCCTTTGCTGTCAAGGGTCTGACCGCCGGGCTGCTGTTGGCCCTGGCGCTGCTGGGGCCGCTCGCGATGGGCTTTGACGGTGCCAGCCTCGCTTTGTCGGGGCTGGATCTCCTGGCCTGGCCGTTGCTGATTGGTGCCCTGGCTTCCTACCTGGCCCTGGAGTTCACCGGCGCTTCCACCTATACCTCGTTGTCCGGGGTGAGAAAAGAAGCGAGGTTGGCCTGGCCGTTACAACTGGCCGGTGGTGGTCTGGCGGTGGTGCTGCTGCTGGCCGGTCGTTTGCTGTGAGGTGGGGGAGGATGAAAAAACCGGCGGACTTTCTTTACCTGGCCGGGGTCAGTACCCTGGAGTTTTTTCCCGAAATCTGCGTGGGTTGCGGTACCTGCCTGGAAGTCTGCCCCCATGGCGTGTTTGTCCCGGACCCGACGACCCGGGGCAAAAAAGTTCGCCTGTGGGAGGCCGACGCCTGCATGGAGTGCGGTGCCTGCATGCACAATTGCCCGGTGGGGGCCATCCAGGTGGAGATCGGCGTTGGCTGTGCCCAGGCGGTATTACGCGGCGCCGGGGAGTCATGCTGTTAGTTTGCTTTCCACTTTGTCGTTGTCTCTGGTCAGTTGCCCGATAAGTTCCCCGCCGGGGCGGCGCAGTTCCACCGCCAGGGGCATTTGCCCCAGGGCGTGGGTAGAGCAGCTCAGGCAGGGGTCGTAGCAGCGCAGTACCGCTTCGATGCGGTTGAGCAGTCCTTCTCTGATGTTCCCGTTTTCCCCGATTTCTCCAACCGTCGCGCCGCCGGATTGCCCCCTTTTCTCCCCGGTTCCCGCCGGCCCCTCGCTTCCCGTGTTATCTCCCGGATCGCCATTAATGAAGGCCCGGGCCGCCTGCTGCAGCCCCTGCTGGATGGCCAGGCTGTTGTGGCCGGTGGCGATCACCATGTTGACCGCGCTGATCCGCCCCTGCTCGTCGATTTGGTAATGGTGGATCAGCGTCCCCCGCGGCGCCTCGCAGATTCCCACCCCTTCAGGGGCGTTGGCCCCGGCGGTGGCCCGCACCCGGGGGTCGTAAATGGTGTCGTCGGCCAGTAGAAGCTCGATTTTTTCCAGACCGTGGATGATTTCGATCAAACGGGCGTAATGGTAGTGAAATGAGCTGGTCACCGGGCCACCCGGGGCCAGTTCCTTGAAGCCGGCCAGGGCCTGGTCGGCCCGGGGTGTGCCGCAGCTTGCGGCGGCGTTGAGGCGGGCCAGGGGGCCCACCCGGTAGAGGCCGTCATCGGGCCCCAGGGGGCGATAGTAGGGCGATTTGAGATAACTGTCCGGCTCGCTCTGTTCCGCCAGGTGGCGGTGGTAGTGCAGTGCTTCCGGTTCGTTGAACAGCTCCCGGCCCTGCTGATCGACCAGGCGCAGGGGGCCGTCGTAGTATTCCAGCCGACCCGCCTCTCCTGCCAGGGCCAGGTAGCCGCTGGGAAAGTTGGCAAAATGGGCTATCTCTGCTGTAAAATTCGGCAGCACCTCCTGCAGTCGCTCCAGGTTGTTTTGCGCTGCTGTGAGCATGGCCGGCAGTTCGGCCCGGATCGCCGCGGCGGTCTCCCGGCTCAAGGGCCGGCTGACCCCGCCCGGCACCACCCAGTCGGGATGAATCCGCTTGCCGGCCAACCGTTCAATAAGCTGCTGGCCGAAGCGGCGCAGGGCGATGCCGTCTTTTGCCACCTCGGGCCGGGCGGCGGCCAGGCCGAAGAGGTTGCGCTGCTCGGGGGCGGCATCCATGCCCAATAACAAGTCAGGGGAGGCCAGGTGAAAAAAACTTAAAGCGTGGGACTGTACCAGTTGGCCGTAGTTGAGCAATTGGCGCAGCAGCCTGGCCGCCGGGGGGATGCGCACCGCCAGCAATTCATCGCAGGCCTTGGCCGAGGCCAAAAGATGGCTCACCGGGCAGATGCCGCAGGTGCGGGCGGTGAGCGAGGGCATTTCGGCAAATGGCCGCCCCACGCAAAAGGCTTCAAAGCCCCGCAACTGGGTGACATGCAGGCGGCAGTCCTCAACCCGGCCCTGATCGTCCAGGGTGATGGTGATGCGGGCATGCCCCTCGATGCGGGTGACCGGGTCGATGGCGATGGTGGTTGGCAATTTTTTCCCTCATCGGCGGTAAAGTGATTGGTTTTTGCACCAGGTTTTACGGCCCCCGTCCAGGTGCGATGCGACGTTGACGTTGCCCGGTTTGCCTACGGATTTGGTAATTTTTCACCCGGGCCGTTCCCCGCCGGCCTGTTATCCGAACTTAAGGGTCGGCAGCTCGGACAGTTCCCGCCCTTCCAGCACCGCCGTCAGGGCCCGAACGATGGCCGCCGCCGGCGGCGGACAGCCGGGCAGGAACAGGTCCACGTCGATTACCCGGTGCAAAGGCAGGCTGTGGGGCAGCAGCGGGGGAACATTGCGAGTGGGCGGCCCGGCCTCTCCCTCGGCCTGTTGCCGATAGACCAGGTCCAGCAATTCGGCGTTGTCCAGTCGATTGCGCATGGCCGGCAGGTTGCCGTTGCAGGCGCAATCCCCCAAGGCCACCACCAGGTGGCTGCGCGCCCGCACCAGTCGCGCCTTGGCTTCATCCTCGGGGGTGCTCACCGCTCCTTCCAGCAGGGCCAGGTCCACCTGTTCGGGAAATTCCTTACGGTCCACCAGGGGGCTGTAGGCCAGTTCCAGCCGGGGCGCCAGTTCCAGCAGCAACTCATCCATGTCCAAAAAGGACATGTGGCAGCCGGAGCAGCCGTCCAGCCAAATGGTGGCCAGGCGTAGTCGCTTCATTTGTAACCCCAACAAAGTGTTGATTTAACGGGCTGTAAACGAACAGCCGTGCCCCAGATTCGGGCAAGCAGCCAAGCGCCGCGTACCCCCGCGTACGTAAGCTTGACTGATCGTCCGAAGGTGGGGTGCGGCTGTTCGTTTACCTTCATTCCCCGGCCTCCTCTTCCCTGCGCATGGCGGTCAACAGCGGCAAATGGAGGTGGCGCTTGACCATCTCGCCGGCCGACTTGCCCTTTTCAAACAAAGCCCCGGTGGGACAGACCTGGACACACTTACCGCAACCGGTGCAACTTTCCGCCTCGCCCCAGGGTTGATTAAGATCGCTGATGACCATCGCCTGCAGCCCCCGGCCCATGACATCCCAGGTGTGGGCCCCTTCGATCTCGCCGCAGACCCGCACACAGCGGGTGCAGAGCACGCAGCGGTTGCGGTCCAGGCCGAAACGGGGATGGGAGGCATCCACCTCCCGGCTGGGGTAAAGGGCCGGCACCTCCAGATGATCAACCCCCAGCTGCAGGGCCAGTTCCTGCAACTCACAGTGGCCGTTGACCACGCAGACGGCGCAGATGTGGTTGCCCTCAGCCAGCATCAACTCCAGGATCAGCCGCCGCTGGCGGCGCAACTCGGGATTATCGGTGGTCACCTGCATCCCTTCCACCGGGTGGGTTACACAGGCCGGCAGCGGGCGGGGTGCACCGGCTATTTCCACCAGGCAGATGCGGCAGCCGCCCACCGGGTGCAGGCCGTTGAGGTGGCAAAGGGTGGGAATGTAGATCCCGTTTTCCCGGGCCACCTCCAGGATGGTCTGCTCTTCGCGGGCGCCGCAGTCCCGCCCGTCGATCTGCAGGGTAATGACCCGCCCGCCGCTCATGCTTCCTCCTCGCCAGCCAGCAACTCAACATATTCCCGGCGGAAAAACCGCAGGGTGCTGAGCACCGGGTTGGCCGCGCTCTGGCCCAGGCCGCAGAGGCTGGTTTGCTGCAGCAGATGACAGAGCTCTTCCAGCTGCGTCAGGTCCGCCGGGCGGCCCTCGCCCCGACCGATCTTTTCCAGCAGCAGCAGCACCTGCTTGGTGCCCACCCGGCAAGGGGTACACTTGCCGCAGGACTCCTCGACGCAGAACTCCATGAAGAACCGGGCCACGTCCACCATGGCGGCGGTGTCGTCCATGATGATCATGCCGCCGGAACCCATGATGGAACCTTCCGCCTGCAGCGATTCGTAATCCACCGGCAGGTTGAAGTGGGCCGCCGGGATGCAGCCGCCGGAAGGGCCGCCGGTCTGCACCGCCTTGATGGCGCCGCCCGCTTCGTCCGGGGTGCCGCCGCCCATTTCATTGACGATTTCCGTTAAGCTGATCCCCATGGGCACTTCGATCAGGCCGGTGTTCGCCACCTTGCCGGCCAGGGCAAAGACCTTGGTGCCCTTGCTTTTGTCGGTGCCTAAAGAGGCGAACCAGTCGGCGCCGCGGTTGATGATGGCGGCGACGTTGGCGAAGGTCTCGACGTTGTTGATCAGGGTGGGGCAGCCCCAGAGGCCGTGTTCGGCGGGGTAGGGCGGCCGGGGGCGGGGCTGGCCGCGACGGCCCTCGATGGAGGCCAGCAGGGCGGTTTCCTCGCCGCAGACAAAGGCCCCGGCCCCAAGTCTGATCTCCACCTGGAAATTGAAGTCGCTGCCGCCGATGTTGCGGCCCAGCAGCCCCTGTTTTTCCGCCTGCCCGATGGCCTTGCGCAGCCGTTCCACCGCCAGCGGGTACTCGGCCCGGACATAGATGTAGCCAAAATCGGCCCCCACCGCGTAGGCGGCGATGGCCATGCCCTCCAGCACCCGGTGGGGGGCGCTTTCCAGCACGCTGCGATCCATGAAGGCGCCGGGGTCGCCTTCGTCGGCGTTGCAGATCACATACTTGCGCGGGCCATCGGGCCGCTCCGCCTCACCGGCGCTCTGGCGGCCGCTGCCGGCGTGGCCCTGCCCGGCCTGGGGCACAAAAGCGCTGGCCTTGGCCACCGTCGACCATTTGAGGCCGGTGGGGTAGCCGCCACCGCCCCGGCCCCGCAGGCCGCTGCGGGTGATTTCATCGATAATTTCGGGGGGGCGGCGATGATGCAGGCAGTCCAGCAGGGCCAGGTAGCCGTCTGCGGCCAGGTAGGATTCCAGCCGTTCCGGGTCGATATTCTCAAACTGATCCAGCACCACCTTGACCTGGCGTTTAAAGAATGGCATGGCCGGGTCACATATTTTTTGGGCCAAGGGGTGGTCGCCGGTGGCGGGGGCTTGGGCAGAAGTTTGAGTGGAGTCTTGAGCGGAGGTTTGCTCTGCGGTGGTTGCCGGCGGCGCGGCAGCGGCCGTCGGGGAAGCCGGAGCTGCGGCCAGGGTGGCGATCAGGGTCGGGGCGTCGTCCGGGGTCAGTTGCTTATACAAGAGCGCGGATTCAGCCCTGGCCGAAGCCCCGGTGGGGCGGTCGCTCGAGGCATCGGTCGTAATATCGGCCGAATCATCAGGCGAAGCATCGGGTAAATTAGGTGCCGAAGCAGTTGGCGAAGCATCGGCCGAAGCAGCAGTTGATGTTTCGGTCGGGGGCGGGTTGGTCTGTACCCAGACCAGCGGCCCCCGGGAGCACAGCCCCATGCAGCCCACTCCCTCGACCCGCAGGTTCATCTCCGGCTTGTCCGCCGCTTCCTGCTTGATGGCCGTCAGCACTTCCCGGCTGCCGCAGGAGAGGCAGCCGCTGGCGGTGCAGACCCCGATCCGGTGCCGGGCGTGTTGCCGGGCCTGAAGCTCTTCTGCGGCAATACGTTGCAGTTCTTCCGGGGTCATGTACGAGCCTCCCCGGCCGCTGGCGGCCCTTTTGTTGCGGTAGCCGCCGGGCGCTCCTCTTCACGGCCGTTTAACCGGGCCAGTTGCCGGTTGATGGCGCTTCCCTCGGCCTGGCCCTGCACCAGGTCGTCGATCACCACCGCCGGGGCCTGGCCGCAGGAGCCCACGCAGCGGGCGGTGAGCAGGGACAAACGGCCGTCGGCGCTGGTCTCACCTGGTTGCATTTGCTGCTCGCGGCTGATCGCCTGCAGCAGCCGGTCGGCGCCCTTGATATAACAGGCGGTGCCCAGGCAGACCACGCAGGTATGGCGGCCCTTGGGCTTGAGGTGAAAAAAATGATAGAAGGTGACCACTCCGTAGATCTTGCTCAGAGGCAACTGCATGGTGGCGCCTAAGGCTCGCATGGAGGCGTCATCGATATAACCATAGGAGCGCTGGACGGCGTGCAGGGCCTCAATCAAACCGCCGGGGCGGTAGCCGTTGCGGCGCATGGCGGCCTCCACCGGGCGCCAGCGTTTGTCGCTGGCATCATGCTTGGGGGTATTTGAGGGAGTGCATTGGGGGATGTTAGGGGTGGCTGCCTGGTCGGTGTCGGCAGGCCCGGAAGAAGCAGAAGCAGCGGGTGGCATATTTCCCTCCCGGTAAGGCCGCCGGCGCTTTTTCGGCTTTGGCGGCGGATCGAGTGATGGTTTTTCCAGCTACAACGAGCCTGGAGAAACCATCATAGCACGATCCCGCCCTAAAAGTGAATGGCTAATCTTTTACCGGCGTTTGCCCTTGCGGTGTTCGGTCCTGGTGGGGTGGGGGTAGCGCCGTACCCCGGTACGGGGCTTTAAGGGTTTGCCGGGGCGGCCGCCGGGCCCGGCTTTGGCTCCGACGCCCTCGGGCAGCGGTTCGCCGTCGGGGCGCAGCTGCAGCTGGCGGCTGCGGACCCAGACCTTTTCCAGGTGCCGCACCACCGGCAGGGGCAGATCGGGGGGCAGATCCACCAGGCTGAAAAAATCGTAAATCTTGATGGCCCCGATATCGCGGCTGCTAAGGTTGGCCTCGTTGGTGATGGCGCCGACGATATTGCCCGGCTCCACCCCGTGCTGGCGGCCCACCTCGATGCGGTAGCGCCGCCACTGGCCGGGATCACCGGCCCGCTTCCGGCCCCGGTCATCATCGCGTGGAGCCCGCTCCCGCTGGCGGAAGCCGCCGGGGGCGGCAAAATCTTCGTCCCGCTCCGTCGTCTGGCGTTCCGGTTCAGCCGGGGCCTGCAGGGGGCGTTCCTGCTGGAGCAGCCATCCCAGCGCGGCGGCGATCCGCCGGGGAGCGACGTCGTATTCCTGCTGGTAATCGTCGATCAGTTCCTCGAAAAACTCCAGGTCCTGTTCGGCCATCACTTCGTTGATTTTTTCCTTGAACTGGCTGATCCGGCGGTCGGTGATATCCTGGCGGGTGGGCAGGCGGATGGGGGCGATGTTCTGGCCGGTGGCCTGTTCGATGGCCGCCAGCAGCCGCCGCTCACGCGGGGTGACAAAGATGATCGCCTTGCCCTGGCGCCCGGCCCGGCCGGTGCGGCCGATGCGGTGAATGTAGGATTCGGTGTCGTAGGGCACGTCGTAGTTGATCACGTGGGTGATCCGTTCCACATCCAGGCCCCGGGCGGCCACGTCGGTGGCCACCACGATATCCAAAGCCCCGCTTTTGACTTGCTCGACGGTTTTTTCCCGCATCTGCTGGGTCATGTCGCCGTTTAAGGCGGCAGCGGCAAAACCGCGGGCCTCCAGCTTTTCCGCCAACTCCACGGTGGCCACCTTGGTGCGGACAAAGACCAGCATGGCCTCGAACTCCTCGGCCTCCAGCAGGCGGGTCAGGGCGTCCAGCTTGTGCAGCCCCTTGACCGCCCAGAACTGCTGGTTGATGGCGGCCATGCTGGCGGTGGTGCGCTTGATGCTGATCTCCACCGGGTTTTTCAGGTGCCGGTGGGCGATCTTGCGCACCGCCGGCGGCATGGTGGCGGAAAACAGCGCCACCTGCCGCTCCTTGGGGGCGTGCTGCAAAATTTGCTCGACGGCGTCGATGAAACCCATCTTGAGCATCTCATCGGCCTCGTCCACCACCACCGCCAGCAGGCGGTCCAGTTTGAGGGTGCCCCGGTTGAGGTGATCCTGAATCCGGCCGGGGGTGCCGACGATGACCTGGACCCCGCGCTGCAGCCGGCGCAACTGCTGGCTCATGTTCTGGCCGCCGTACAGCGGCAGTACCTGGAAGCCGGGTAAATGGCGGGCAAAGCTCTGTATCGCCTCGGCCACCTGCAGAGCGAGCTCTCGGGTGGGAGCCAGCACCAGCAGCTGGGGATATTTCTTTTCGACATCCAACTGGCTGAGCAGGGGCAGGGCAAAGGCGGCGGTCTTGCCGGTGCCGGTCTGGGCCTGGCCCAGCAGATCGCGGCCGGCCAGCAGCGGCGGAATGCTTTCGGCCTGAATGGGGGTCGGGGTTTCAAAGCCGAGTTCATCCACCGCCCGGTGGATGGCCGGGGCCAGGGGCAACTGGGCAAAACTGAGAATGTCGGAGGTAGTCATGGTAGCCTTAAAAGTGTGGTGAGGGGTAGAAGAGGAAAATAACTGTAACAGCACATGATACTTTATTTTTCAGCAATAGAGAAGCGGAAAAGGCGCCGGGCGCCATCGAGGAATTGGCGGGCCGCAACGATTTTACCCCGGTGGCCCGGCCCGGTCGCAACCGCTGCGAACATCTTACCCACCGCCGGGTTTACCGTCCCTGGGAAGCTATGAAGGGATCGACCGGGGGGCGCTACTCAGATTGTTAGGCGCCGATTATCGCCAACCGCTGGCTTTTGAAGTCGATGGCCTGGTGCAGGGTGTCAAGCTCGAATTTTTCCCTGGCTGCCGGTTCCTGCTCGTGGAGGAGGATGCCTTGGCGCACCACTTCGTCCAACAGCAAAATGGGGGCGGTGTTAAGTACCAGGATGTCGATGTCGTTGCGCCCCAGGGACCGGCAGAGATCGGCCTGCAGATCCAGTTTGGCGATAAAGCACTCCTCCGGGTCGCTGGAGCGGCAGTGAATGGCAATATCCAGGTCGCTGGCGGCGGTGGCCTCTCCCCGGGCCGATGAGCCGAACAGGTAGGCAAAGGAGATGCGGTGGCCATAGGTACGGAGAATTTGCTTGATTTCGTCCGGGGTGTTCATTTCAAGTTCAAAGCCCTCTCCACCTGTTCCAGGTAGCTTCTGACATCATCCGTTTTGGCCAGTACTTGACGACAAATAATGACTGCCTCGATTTTTTCGTAATCATGGGCCAGGAAGTTGCGCAGGCCGGCAATGTGGGCGAAATCGTAGGCAAAACCCCGTTCCAGCACTCCATTTTCGCCAAGGATATCGAAAGACTCATGGTATGACTGGGGCAGCCGCAGGCGTTGCTTTTTGATCACCATCTCCGCCAGGGTAATGCAACTGTCAGTCAGCAAATAGAGGTAATGGAGCATGGCGCCCCGGTAAACGGGATCCGCGACAAAGCGCTGTTCGCATTTCTCCCGCAGAGCTTCGACCTGGTTCAGATGTTCGCGAATGCGCCCGATTTTTTGTTTGATCAATTCCATTGTTGTTTTCGCCCCGGTCTGGCGTGACCATAACCGTCATACCGTTTTGGCATCCTATTCTCCGCACTCTAACGGCTGCCGCCGGTGAAAGCAAGCCGGTACCTGCTCCGCCTCCGTGAGAAAAGTCAGAATTTTTCCCTGGCTGCCGGTTCCTGCTCGTGGAGGAGGATGCCTTGGCGCACCACTTCGTCCAACAGCAAAATGGAGGCGGTGTTATTATCTTCTGCCTCCAGGCAGCGTTTACAGGTTGTAAAGCTGGGCCTTGTAGCGGGCCAGGTTGGCCGGTTCTTGGAACCAGGCGGCGGTTGCTGTCAGACCTTTTTTCAGGCCCTCGCGGCCGCCGTATTGGGGTTGCCAGTTAAGCAATTCCCTGGCCTTGCGGTTGTCCGCCCAAAGCCTTTCCACCTCGCTTTTTTCCGGGCGTAGACGTTGTTGGTCCAGGTCCAGGTCGATTTCTTGGCCCATTACTTCGGCGATCAACTGCACCGTTTCGCCGATGGAAATCTCAAAATTGCTGCCGATATTAACCACCTCGCCCACTGCCGCATCGGCTTCCGCCATGGCGATAAAACCCTGTACCGTATCATCCACGTAGTTGAAATCCCTGGTGGGGTGCAGGGCGCCCAGCTTGATTTGGCGCTGCCCTTGGGCGATCTGGGTGATAATGGTGGGGATCACCGCCCGGGCCGATTGCCGTGGCCCGTAGGTGTTGAAGGGCCGGATCACCGCCACCGGCAGGTCGAATGAACGATGAAAAGAGAGGGCCAACTGGTCGGCGCCGATCTTGGTGGCGGAGTAGGGCGACTGCCCCTGCATGGGGTGGTCCTCGGTGATGGGCACAAAAAGGGCGGTGCCGTACACCTCGCTGGTGGAGGTATGCACCACCCGTTCCACTCCCAACTCCCGGGCCGCCTGCAGAATGTTCAATGTACCGGTGATGTTGGTTTCCACGTAGGTGGCCGGGGAGTGATAGGAATATGGAATGGCGATCAGCGCCGCCAGATGCAGCACCACATCGCAACCCCGCATGGCCTCCTTGACCCCGTGGGGATCGCGGATATCGCCGGCAAAAACCTCCAGTTGATCGAGAATCTCCGGCGGAGAGCTGTCCAGCCAGCCCCAGGAGTTGAAGGAGTTGTATAGTACAAAGGCTCGAACCTGACGCCCCTGGCGTACCAGTTCCTCAACCAGATGCGAGCCGATGAAGCCATCGGCCCCGGTGACCAGAATTTTTTTGTTTTGCAACTTCATGTTTTGCCTTTTTCTGCCTTTAACGGGTCATTGGTTGGTTTTCCAGTATTGCCTGAACAAGCTTGAGATCAAGCTCGGTGTCGATGTCCAGTGAACGCTCCTTGGGCATGGGGTGGGCTATTGTTTTCCGGTCCAGAAAGGTATGGTTTTGTTTGAACCATGCGGTGTCAGCTACATATACCGCGCCGTTGAGCACGAACGATGGCCTTAGATCCTGGCGGCGGGTGGGAAAATCCCAGGTTCCCAGTACCGGCTCCAAGCGTTGCTGCCCTTCCAGATAAAACATCCAGGCCGGGTTTTTGTCGGTTTCGGTTACGGAAACACAAGCGGGAGCCTCGCTCTGGTGGCATTTTTCGATACATTGATCAATGTCCCTGGCCTCCCTCAGCGGCGAGGTGGGCTGCAAAAGCACCAGGTAGTCATATTGCCGGCCAAGATTGTCGAGGGCATGCAGCAAGGCCGCGCTGGTGGGCGCTTCATCCCCGGCCAACTCCACGGGGCGGACGAAAGGAACTTCGCAACCCCACTGCTTGGCGGTGGCGATAATTGCCTCATCCTCGGAGGACAGGACAACCCGGTCGATAAAATTTGACCGCTGGGCAGCTTCAATGCTCCAGGCCACCATTGGTTTGCCGGCCAGTTCCAGGATGTTTTTGCGGGGCAGGCCCTTGGAGCCGCCCCGGGCGGGGATAACGGCCAGCACGCTTTTAGTGCCAATCATTCTTTTGGTTCCGCGAAAAAGGTGCCGAATTCTCCCTGTGCTCGCTCAAAATCGGTCATGTGGCCAATATCCAGCCAGTATTCCCGCAGAGGGAAGACCGCAGCTTCCTGCTTATTTTGCAGTACCGTGTCGAACAGTTGCGGCATGTCGAAAAAGGTATCGGCGGGGATGTATTCTAGGATTTTGGGTTCCAGCACATAAATGCCGGCATTGATAAAAAAACTTTGCACCGGTTTTTCGGTGATGTTGGTCAGGCGATGTTTTTCCACGTTGACCACGCCGTAGGGTATCTGCAGGTCGTACTTGTGAACGCACATGGTGGCGGCGGCCCGGTTGTCGGTGTGAAAGTCCAGCAACTGCTGGAAGTTGACCTTGGTCAGGATGTCGCCGTTCATCACCACCAGGGGCAGAGTTGGTTTTTCCGGCAGCAGGCTCAAGGCGCCAGCGGTGCCCAGTTTCTTGTCTTCATGCAGGTAGTGGATTTCGACGTTCCACTTAGAGCCGTCGCCGAAAAACTCTTCGATCATCGAGGCCTTGTAGTTGACCGAAAAATAAAAACGCTGAAAGCCGCACTCAATGAAACTTTCTAAAATAGTCTGTAATACCGGCTGGCCGCCGACATTAAGCAACGGTTTGGGACAGTCCTTGGTCAAAGGCCCCAGCCTGGTCCCCAGCCCGCCGGCCATCAACACCACCGGGTTATCCTTGGCGGCCGGTTTGAGCAGGTTATCCAGCACCTGCAGGCCCACCACCCGGTTTTCTTCGTCAACCAGAGGCACCCTGGTAAATTTCAGCAGCCGCATGGCCACCAGCATGTCCTTGCGGCTTTCGTTGGCCCGAAAGGTGGTGGGTTGCCGGTTCATGATTTTTTCCACCGGTTCGCCCAGATCCCCTCCCTTGAGGATGGCTCGGCGGATATCGCCGTCGGTGACGGTGCCCAGCAACACCTGGTTTTCGTCCACCACCAAGGCGATCTGCATGGCGGTCTTGTCGATCTGCCGCATGGTTTCCAGAATCGGCAGGGTGGGGGGCACCAGAATGTCTCGCCAGTCCTTGTTCATGGACGGTCTCCTTAAAATGCTATTTGGATTAGTCTAGTCATGAATAGACCAATCTAGTTTTTTCAGTGGCTGATTTTCTAAACATTTCGAAATTCGATGGGCAAATCATAAAATTCTTTTTTCAGAATTCCGGTCAGATCAAAAATTTTTACAGTTTCTGCGATCTTCTGGCTGGTGCCTGGTTTTTCGTAAGGGTTGGCAATGTTGGCCGCCTTTTGTTGCAGCTCTTTAGACAAGACTTGGCGCAGGGCGGTGGTGATGGCGTTTCGGTCCGGGGCGCAGTTCAGGATACTGGCGGCCTGTTCCCGTCCCTTTTGCCGATCGCCGACATTCACCGTGGGCACTTGCAGGCTGGGGGCCTCGATGATGCCGCTGGAGGAGTTGCCCACCACCGCCCGGGCCAGCTTCATGGCGCTGAGGTAACGAACCTGGCCCATGGAGGTGAAGGCGTGGGCGCGGTCGGGATTGGCGGCGACGTAATCGTCGATCATGCGGTTGATGATGCGGCCGTCGGTGTCGGCGTTGGCCTTGGTGAAAATCAGGGTGCATTGGGGAAATTCCGCCATGGCGGCCAACAGCTCGCCGAATTGTGCCTCGGCAGTTTGCGTTTCCAGGGTGGTGGGGTGAAAGGTGATGAGTAACAGATTTTCCCCCAGCAAAAAACCAAGAGAGTGTTCCAGCTCCTGCCGGTCCAGCAGCTCCAGTGACTGAATGTTTTCCACCCCCAACGCACCCACGTTAAACACCCGCTCCGGTGATTCGCCCAGTTGAATAACCCGCTGGCGGTATTTTTCGGTGCTGGTGAAATGAAGGTGGCTGAGCTTGGTAATCGCATGCCTCAGGGAGTCATCCATGGCCCCCACGGTCTGTTCCCCGCCGTAAAGATGGGCGATGGGCACGCGGCTCACCAGAGCGGCGGCGGCCATGGCAAAGGCCTCGTAGCGATCACCCAAGATCAGGATCAGGTCCGGTTGCTGGCGGGCCAGAGCTTCGGCGTAGCCAATCAGGCCCAGGCCCATGGATTTGCTGATTCCCGTCGGGGTGTCCGCGCTGACCAACATCTCCACCTTTTCGTCGATGGTAAAGCCGTCGTCCTCGATCTCCCGGGCGGTATAACCGAACTCCGGGGCCAGGTGCGAGCCGGAGACAATGGTTTGCAGGCTCAGGCCGGGATCGGCGGCGATTTGGGTCATCACCGGGTGCAACAGGCCGTATTCCGCCCGGGTGCCGGTGAAGATCGCTATTTTTCGGGCTGCTGCCTGGTTCATTGGCTGAATCATTCCTTTATAAGGGTGATCAACTCGTCTTGGTCGAAATCCCTGCCCGCAGTTTGCCCCAGCATTTCATCCCAGCGCATGGGCGAGATGCCGCCCCCCGGCCGTTTGACGGTCAGGTTCTTGGCGGTGAACTGCTCACCTTTTTTGATATCCCGGGCGGCGACGATGCTCTTGCGGGCCACGGTTCGATTGGGCAGCTCCGAGGGGCCGGGCCTTTTAATGCCGTCGCCCAGGGCCTTTTCGATATTGCGGATGGCCCGGACCATGGCCCGCAGTTCGTCTGGTTCCAGGCTGGCTTTGTGGTCCGGGCCGGGCAGGGTTTTGTCCAGCGTAAAGTGCTTTTCCACCACCTTGGCGCCCAAAGCGGCGGCGGCGATGGCGGCCTCGATGCCTTCAGTGTGGTCGGAGAATCCCACCGCTACCCGGCACTGTCGGGCGATGGTCGCCATGGCCCGCAGATTGACCTCCGCCATGGGGGTGGGATACTCGGTGGTGCACTGCAAGACGGTGATCCCCTCGCGGGTGGTGCCGGCCTGTTCCAGGGCCGCCAGCGCCGCCTCTACCTCTTCCAGATCGGCCATGCCGGTGGAAAGAATAATTTTTTTCCCCAACCCACCGACCTTGCGCAGATAGGGCAGGTTGGTGATCTCACCTGAGGGAATCTTGAAGATCTCCAGACCCAGGCTCGCCAGGAAATCGACGCTTTTCAGGTCAAAGGCTGTGGAGAGAAATTCAATGCCTTGGCTCTGGCAGTAGCCGTGCAGAACGACAAACTGTTCCTCGGACAATTCCAGCCGCTTGAGCATCTCGTATTGGGACTCTTCCCCCCCCGAGTTGCGCTGCTGGTAGGCTGCCTTGGGGGCGTCGCGGGCCACCAGGCTCTCCGCCTTGAAGGTCTGGAATTTGACCGCATCGGCCCCGGCCGCCGCCGCCGCGTCGATCAGCTTTTTGGCCAGCTCCAGGTCACCGTTATGGTTGACCCCGGCCTCGGCGATAATGAATACGTGGTCTTCGGGATTTTTCATGCTTGCCCCGGTTGTTTTGCTGCTTGCGGCGGCTTGATTACCGAGCCGGCGGGAAGGTCATGGTAGATACTTAAACCGGCGGCGATAAAGGTGCCTGCCCCGATCCGGCGATACTCACGGATCATGCTGCCGCTGCCGACAAAACTTCCTTCTCCAATCTCCACCCCGCCATTAATGAGCGCCCCGGTGGCGATATGGCAGAAATCGCCGATCACGGCATCGTGTTCCACCAGGGCGTGGGAGTTGATAATGCAGTGGCGGCCCACTCTCGCCCCGGCATTGACCGTGGCGCCGGGCATAACGATGCTGCCTTCGTCCACCTTGGCATGGCGGGAAACATAGGCCCTGGGGGAAACAACGGTGGCCGCCTCGCCCCCGGCCTGTCGCAGGCGTTCTGCCAGGGCCACTCGCAGCGCCGGGGTTTTTATTTGCCCCACGCTGATCAAGAAAAGATGCTCGTTGGCCAGGGCGGCAATTTTTTCATCGCCGCCCAGCACCGGACAATCTAAAATTTTCTCTCCTGCCGTCAATGCCGGGTCCAAAATCCCCTCAATAGTATACTGTCCCGTCTGCTCAACCACGTCGATACACGCCTTGCAGTGGCCGCCGCCGCCCAGCAGGATCAGCTTATTCATCTACACCGCCTCCGGTGTTCTTTGCCGGTTGAGTTGGCGTACGCTGCTGGGCAGGTTGATCAGGCGGTCGGCCAACCAGTTGGCGGTGGTCAGGTTATCGGTCTGGCAGTCGTTATACATGGGCAGGGTGTTAAGCAAATCCCATGCCGGGCGGCAGAATATTTTTTCCTTATGGCAGGCGGCCAGCAACCGGTCCCGTTGCTCCCGGTCGCTGGTCAGCAGGGCGTTGAGCCAGTAGTTGGAGCGGGCTTCGGCCGGTTCCCGGATAAATTCCAAAGCGGGAACGGCCACCAGGATTTTTTCGTATTCCGCCGCCAGTTCCCGCTTGTCTGCAAGGAAAGCCGGCAGCATCTCCAGTTGGGCGCAACCCAGGGCGGCGTTGAGATTGGGCATCCGGTAGTTGTAGCCCGCCTGGTCATGGCGGTATTGCCAGGGGTGGGGAATTTTGGCGGTGGTGGTCAGGTGGCGCACTCGGTCTGTCAATTTTTTGTCATGCCCAACCACCATGCCGCCGCCGCCGCAGGTGATGGTCTTGTTGCCGTTGAAGCTGTAAATCCCCAGATCGCCGAAGGTGCCGCAGTGGCGCCCCCGGTACTTGCTGCCCAGGGCCTCGGCGGCGTCTTCCACCACGGCGATGTGGTGGCGGCGGCAGATGGCCACCACCTCTTCGATCCGAACCGGATGGCCAAAGGTGTGCATGGGCACGCAGGCGGCAATCCGCCGCTGAGTGGCACGATTATAGCATGTGTTGTCGCGGCAGATGGTGTGGGTGGTCAGAAAGTCTTCCAGGGCCGCCGGGCTCAGGCCCAGGGTGTCGCGCTCCACGTCCAGGAAGATGGGCCGCGCCCCACAATAATTGATGGCGTTGGCGGTGGCCACGAAAGAGAGCGGCTGGGTGAGCACTTCATCCTCCGGTCGCACCCCCATCGCCAGCAGGGCGGCATGCAGGGCGGCGGTGCCGGTGACCGTGGCCACGGCATAATCGGCTCCGGTAAAGGCGCAAATGTCCTGCTCAAAGCGTTCGACAAAGGCCCCCACCGAGGAGACGAAGGTGGAATCGATGGCCTGGGTGGTGTACTCTTTTTCCCGGCCGGCAAAAAGCGGCTCATGCAGGGAAATGGCTTCCCGGCCAGGGTAAAGGGTGCGGATTTGCTTGATAAGTTCGGAAAACATGGTTTTTTATACCGCTATTCAGTCGCCTGTGCAACCACAGATAAAACGAAAACGAGGGAGTAAGGTCAATGAGCCAGGAAAACGTCAGCAAAACCACGTCGGCAGCGCCGGATCAGGATAATGGCGGGCAAAATCCCGATGGGCACAGCCATTATGAACAAAACCTGGTCCTGCTGCGGGAAAATCATCCCCAAGTCTGGCAGGCGGTGCAGGATTACCGGCAGGAAGCGCCGGGCCGCGTCGTGCCTGCCGCCGACGGCTGTCCCAACCTGGTTCTGCCCGGTTCCGACGGCGGAGAAATCTACTTCCATGACCGCCGGGACACCAGCGCTGAATTGGCCAGCTACTACGCCCTGGTGCCGGAAGGGGCCACCGGGGTGGCGGCCTTTGTCGGCATGGGCCTGGGGTATACCCCGGTGGCCATGCTCGCCGACCGGCCCCAACTGCGCCACCTGCTGGTGTTTGAGCCGGAAACCGGCCTGTTCATTCAGGCCCTGAAAAACCGTGATCTTACAACCCTGCTCACCGACCCCCGGGTGCGGCTGGCGGTGGGGCCGGAAATCGAGGTGGAGGCGGTGCTCAGCCCCCTGGCGCGGGTGCTGCAACTGGAAAGCATCCACGTGCTGCAGCACGCTCCCTGCTTCCGGGCCTTCCCGGACACCTACCGTCGGATGCACGAGCGGGTGTTCAGCATCGGCAACAGTTTCAACCTGGGCGGCAACACCACCATGGCCTACGGCGCCAAGTTCATCGACAACCGCCTGCGCCACCTCACTGCCATCCAGCACCAATGCCTGCTGGAGCGCCTTAAAGGCGCCTTTGCCGGGGTGCCGGCCATCCTGGTCTCCGGCGGGCCGTCCCTGGACAAAAACATCCACCTGCTGCCTCAAGCCAAGGACAAGGCGGTGATCATCGCCGTCGATTCAGCCCTGCCGGCCCTTATGGCGCACGGGGTAACTCCGGATTTCACCGGCTGTATCGATATGGTGGACCTGGTGCTGGAAAAGGTGATCGACGTTGCCGACCAACCGGTGGACACCGCCCTGGTCTGCAGTTCCTGGGTCAACACCAAGGTGCCCAAGGTTTTCCCGGCCCGCCAGGTACACTGGACCTTCACCGGCAAGAACATGGAAAAATGGATCAACAACCTGTTGGGCGGTAAGCTGACCACCTCCGGGGCCGCCACCGTGGCCCAGCTCAACTTCACCGCCGCCGTCATCCTGGGCTGTTCACCCATCATCTTTGTCGGCCAGGACCTGGCCTACAGCGATGATAAAAGCCATGCCGGTCATACCTCGCTGGCCATCGGCGGTGAACATGCCGCCAAATTGACGGCTTCTAAAGATTCAGTGATGGTAGACGCCTACGGCGGCCGGGGACAGATCCGCACCAGCCGCTCCTTTCTGGGCTTCAAGTACACCTTCGAGCAGAACATGGCCACCTTGCCGCAATTTCACTTTATCAACGCCACCGAGGGCGGGGTGCGGCTGGAGGGTGCCGAGGAAATGCCCCTGGCCAGGGTTGTCGAGCAGTTTTGTACCGCCCCCCGTGAGGTCGCTACCACCATCAAGGCCGCCGAGCAGGGCGACAGCACCCCCCGCCGTCGTCGCCTGCTGGATGAGTTCGGCCGTACTTTGAAGGAAACAGCCCGGGTGGAAAAAGACCTGGCGACCCTCGATCGCCTGGTGGTCAAGGTGGAGCCGGAGATTGAAAAAATGCGGCAACAGCAGGCGCCCTGCGGCAAGTACGACCTGCTGCCCCGGGAACTCAAAAAACCAATCCGGGAGCTGGACGAGGTCAACCAACGGCTGGACGGCACCCGCCTTTGGGGCCTGCTGGATGAGGCCACCATGGAGGGCCTGCGCCTGAGCGACCGCCTCAACCACGAGTTGTCGCAACTGGCCGGTGACCCGGCACGGTACCTCGACTGGCTGGCCAAGAATATGGAACGTTTCCGGGTGATCAACCGCTTCCGCCGCCGGGTGCTGTCGCCCTTTGCCGATCGGCTGCGCCAGGTTCACGAACATCTCAAGCGGGAGGGCTTTCTGCTGGATAAACTGGCCAAGGCCCAAGCCGGCGGCAAGGGTAAAGGCAAAGGCAAGAACAAAAGCGCCCCGGCCGGGCCCGGGTTGGGGGAACTACTGGAGCTTTATTACCAGAGCGGCGACCTGATGCTGCTGGAGAAAACCCTGGCCGCCCACGGGATTGCGCCGCCCAGCACCGCCGATACTGAGCATGACCCGGCGGCCGACGATGCTGCCCCGGCCCCGGCCGAGACCGCGCCCCCCGCCCTGGCGGCCTTTTACCACGGTGCCATCGCCGCCCACCGTTCGCTGTTCGACCGGGCCGAGCAATACTTTGCCGCCGCCGAGCGGCAGGACCCCGCCCTGGGGGAAAAGATCGTCGCCTGCCGTCGGGCGCTGGCCGACCATTATATTGATGCCGGCCGTTACTTTAAGCAGCGCAACCCGGCGGTGGCCCGCCGCCTGTGGCTGAAGGCGGCCCGTTTCAGCCCGGCGCTGCCGGAACTGGTGAAGCAACTGGGCAAAGAGGTCAAGGAGGCCGAATTCCAGCTCCAGCTGGCCGACCTGGCCTTCAACCGCCAGGAATTTCCCGCCGGAGTGGCGGCCCTGGACCAGGCCGTGGCCTTGGACCGCGACTGCGCCCGCAACTGGGAGACCATCGGCGACACCCTGCTGGCCGCCGGCCAGGCCGAAGACGCCCTGGCCGCCTACGAAAAATGCTTCACCGCCCTGCCTCAAGCCGTGGAGGTGCTCAAGAAAATCGGCGACTGCTACCAGGCCCTGAACCAGCCCGAAGCGGCCCTGGAGGCCTACCAGCAACTGGCCCAACGCCTGTCGGGGTCGGGAACGGAGTCGGTTTAGAGCCCGATTTGCCCGTGGTTATCGCGCTGGTAGGGGACTTCTATTTCTCCGGAAAGAGCCCGGGCAACCAGCGCGAGGCGAGTTTGGCGGGAAAGGCAAGACGAAGTGGCGCCCGCGAACTTGTGGATGCCAGGACCTCTTGCTCGATAAGCGCGGCCGTTACGCGGCGGGCTTGGCGCTCGCCGGTGCCGGTGATTCGGGCAACTTCGCCCCTTTGCAGCTCACCGCGATAAAGTACGGCTTCCAGCACCGCCCCGGACTTTGGCGGCAGGGCATCGGCCCGAATTTCCTCTTCCGTCCAGATCAGAATACGGTCGCGCAACCGGTCCGGTTGCACCAGGCCTTCCATGAATTTTACCTGGTCGATGCAGGTGTTGAGGAAGAAGCGGGTGAATTCCGCCAACGCCTCTTCGCTCAAATGGCCGCGTCCGTCAAGATCGTTGCGCCGCAACATATCGCAGGCCGCAAGCTGACTCTTGTAAGTGACCTCATTGCGGGCCAGCCCCCTGGCGATGGACCAGATACCGCCCGTATCCAGGGTCTCCAGCAGCATCGCATAAGAGATCAGCCGGGCAACACGGCCATTGCCGTCGAGAAACGGGTGGATCCAGAGCAGCCGATGATGCGCCCCCGCCGCCGCCAGGATGCGATCCGTTTTGCCAAGCCCTCCATAGGCCGCTTCGAACCGCGCCAGGAAGCGCGGCAGCGCGCCGGGGCTGACAGGCACATGCCGACCCACCCGGACATCGCGCTCCCGCAACGCGCCGGGGATAACCCTGATCCTCTCGCCGCTTTCCGGGGCTTGCGCCCATAACAGTTCGTCGGGGAGCAACTCGCCGAAGCGCCGGTGAATCTCAAGCAGACCGCTGACGGTGGTGGCGCGGCCCTTCAGCCCGCCATGGTCAATCCATTCCTGGACCGCGACATGAGCCCTTGCTTCG
Source organism: Desulfurivibrio dismutans (assembly GCF_029210385.1). GTDB lineage: Bacteria > Desulfobacterota > Desulfobulbia > Desulfobulbales > Desulfurivibrionaceae > Desulfurivibrio > Desulfurivibrio dismutans. The sequence continues at coordinate 180,956 of NZ_JARGDQ010000001.1, forward strand.
AGTTGCAGATCCCGTCTGGCTGGATCGGTGCTGTAATCGTTTTTGAGGGCGCGCTCAATATCAATCGGGTGGGTGTCGTGGCCTTCGATCAAGTTACTGTAGTAGCAATTCATGGCCCGGACCAGATCAGCCAGGGCCGTCATTACCCCTTCCGGCAGACTGCGGCGAAACCCGAAAGCCTGGCTCGCCAGTTCTATGGCGAGGTCACACAAAGCCGTGCGGTGTCTTGAGCTTTCGCTCACCACCATCGGCTCCATCAAGGCGGTCGATTCGTCGCGGTCCGGAAGGTTTGCGGCCACTCCGATGTCCAGTTTATTGTCCGGGTCAGCGATGCTCATGAAAGTTCATTTATCATAGGGTTAATGAATTGTCCAGCTCTTCGAAGACCTTCATTGTGACCGCTTTAACGGCCGCTTGAAATGCCCCCCAATTAGGGTCAGACGCCGATTTCCTCCGGTCGCCTGCGAAAAATGCTTCACCGCCCTGCCGGAAGCCGTGGAAGTGCTACGGTTGTCGGGCGCCAAAGCAAGCCGGGTAAAAAACCTTCAAGTCCCGGCGGAAGCGGCCGATACGTAGGTTGGAAAAAGGTGAACCGGCCCCGGTTCGGGGTCGCTACTTTGCAAATTGTAAACGCAATAACAAGGAGGTGACCACGAGCGGTAAGAAGGCAGTAGGGGACAGATTTTAAATCTGTCCCCGGGCAACTAAAAAGGCGGGGAGAAAGGAATCTCCCCAACCACCACAACACATGGACGGAGGATTAAACCATGAGCTTGAAAATCAACACCAACATCGCGGCGATGAACGCCCACAACAACATGCAGAAGACCGGCAACAATCTTACTGCATCCCTTGAGAAACTCTCTTCCGGTCTGCGCATCAACAAGGCCGCTGACGACGCCTCCGGTATGGCCATTGCCGACGCCCTGCGCTCCCAGTCGCTGGGCTTGGGCCAAGCCATCCGGAACGCCAATGACGGTATCTCCATGGTGCAGACCGCCGACGGTGCCCTGGAGGAATCCATCAACATCGTCAACACCATCAAGACCAAGGCCATCCAGGCCGCCCAGGACGGTCAGACCAGTGAGTCCCGGGCCGCCATCCAGGCCGACGTCAACCGGCTGATGGAACAGCTGGACAACATCGCCAAGACCACCGCCTTCAACAATCAGAAGCTGTTGTCCGGCAACTTCAGTAACAAGGCCTTCCAGGTCGGCGCCTACTCCCAGGAGACGGTAAACTTCTCCATCGCCTCCAGCGAGTCCACCAAGCTGGGGCACGTGGCGTCTTCCACCCTGACTTATACTGGAGCCGGTACCGCCGCGCTGGATATTTACTCCAGCATCGCCAACGAGACCTTCAGCCTGAGCACCGTGGAGATCGCCTACGACAACACCCGCGAGAACTCCCTGGGCGCCCTGGCGGACCAGATCAACAAGCTCTCCGACCAGTTGGGCATTACCGCCCAAGCCGTGGTGAGCACCACCACCGATGACAACATTACTGCAGGCCGTACCGACGCCAGTTTTGCCATTAACGGTGTCAACATCGGCGACGTGGGGGTAAAGGAAAACGACGCCGACGGCGCCCTGGTTCAGGCCATCAACGGCAAGACCAACCAGCACGGCGTTTTTGCTTCGGTGGACTACACCGGTAAAATGACCCTTACCTCCCAGGACGGCCGGGCCATTTCGATTACCCAGGACGCGAACACCACCGCCGTTTTGGGCGGCACCGCAGACATGTCCACCATCGGCGTGATCAACCTCAACCAGGCCGGGGCGGCGGACATCGTGGTAGCCGACCGTAACGGCGCCGAACTGGTGGGTGACCAGGTGGCGGTGGACGGCAACCTGGTGCTGGCTGGAAATGTCGTTACCACCGATGATTCCATCCTTGCCTCCGGCTCTTCCCTGGCCGCCGGCTCCATTGTCAACTCCGGCTCCTCGGTGCAGTCTTCCCTCACCGTGGCAGGCACCTTCGAGATGGCCACCGGCTCCGAACTGGCCGGTATCACCGTCCAGGGGGGTGATACCATTCAGGGCATCGGCACCGTTTCCGGTTCCGTTACCACCACCAGCGGCAGCACCCTCACCGCCGGTACCACCCTGATCAGCTCCACCCTGGGCGCCAACACCGAAATCAACGGTGTGGCCCGGACCAGCGGTACGGTCAACGCCAGCGGCACCATCGGCGCCGGCTCCACCCTGGCGGCTGATTCCATTATTGCCGCCGGTACAACCTTTTCCGGCACCTTCGCCGGCGAGACCTTTGTGGTCGGCAGCGGGGCTACCGTGACCAGCGGTTCCACCATCGGCGCCGACTCGGCACTGGCCGCCGGCTCAACGATTGGCTCTGGTACCGCTTTGAGCAATTTTGCTGAAGCCACGGTGGGGCTGAGTGGCGCTATCACCGGTACCAGCAGCGGCAGCACCTTGGGTGGTGGCACCACCCTGCAAAGTGCCGTGCTGGGTGCCGGTACCACCGTTTCCGGCACCGGGGTGATGACTACGAGCGGAGACAGCAACTTCACCGCAGGTGGTACTCTCGGCAATAATTCGGTGCTGGCTGATGGTACGGTTATTGGCTCCGGGACCACTTTGGCCACCGCGTTGGCCGTGCAAGGGATCACTGGCTTAGGAGGAGATTCCGCAGGAAGTGTTTTGGGGGGTGGTACGGAATTGCTTTCCGGATCGGTTTTAAACATAAGTACGGCGATTCATTCGGACGATGTTGTGGCTTTCTTTGCTAACACTGATGCGGATGGCGACGCCAGCGGCACTTGGCTTGCAGCCGCAAGTGGTGATTATCGCAAGGTGATGCAGGACGCTACCGTTGCAGCATCTGAAACGCTTGCTTTGACTGGAAATGTAATTATCGGTGATTCAGGCAGCACCATCGACGCTCTTGTCATTGCCAGTGGCAGCACCCTTGGTATCAACACACAACTTGATGGTGCAACCATGACCCTGCAGGGTGAGCAAACCTTGGCTGCCGAGCAGACCCTGGGCGGCACCGGGACCGTGGTTAAGGGAGATTCGCAATTGCATGCCGGCACCGTCAACACCTCTGGGGTGATTAACGTTGGCAGTGGTGTCGTGAGCGGGAACATGACCCTGGCAGCCGGTTCGAATATCGGTGCCGACAGCGTTCTGGCCACCAACGGCACCGTGCTTTCCGACGAATTCACCACCGACTCCACCCTCACCGTGGCTACGGGAGAGACGGTAACCCTGGCAGACGGCTCTACCATCGCCGCAAACAGTGAACTCTCCATCGCTTCCACCGTGCTGGCCGGGGCTGTCAAGCTTGGCGGTGAAGGCATCGAGGTGGGTGCGACCGACTGGACCACCGTCACCGGTGATACCACCATCGCCGGCGGCAGTGCCCTGCACACCGGTACCGACCTTGATCAGGCGATCCACGTCGGTTCCACCACCCTGGCGGTCAGCGGTACCATGACCTTGGCGACCGGCTCGACCATCGGTGAAGGTTCCACCCTGTACACCGGCTCCACGCTCAGCGATGATGTGAGCTTTGCGACCCTGGAACTGACCGATGACATGACCCTTTCCTCCGGTACGGTGATCAACACCGGCAGCACCTTTGGCGGCACCGTGCAGAGCGGCTCCACCCTCACCGTGACCACCGGTGAGCTGCATCTGACTGCCGGCTCCACCATTGCCGAGGATTCGGAACTGGCCGACGGTTCCACCATCGGTGGCACCATTGAACTGGCCGAGGAGGCCGTGGTCAGCACCGGCGCCACCATGACCGTGGGCGGCGGCTCCACCCTGGCCGAGGGTTCGGAGCTGGCCACCGGTACCGTCATGACCTTCGATCTTTATGACGACGAAGGTGATCTGGTGGCGAGCGTGGGCGACACCCTGACCGAGGCCTTCGTAGTGGGTGAAAACGGTCTGAGCATCGAGCGTGACATCGACCTGGCCGAAGGCTCCGTCCTGGCCGCCGGTTCTACCCTGGCGGTGCTGGATAGTGTTGAAGCCGCCGATTTCGACCAGAGCGCGTCGGAAGTGGCCCGCCTCAGCGACGTGGACGTGACCAGCCAGGAAGGCGCCCAGACGGCGATCGCCATCGCCGACGCGGCCCTGAAGGACCTCAACAAGGTTCGGGCGGATTTGGGTTCGGTGCAGAATCAGTTGACCTCCACCATCTCCAATATCTCGGTGACCCGGGTCAACATCAGCGCCGCTGAATCCGGTATCCGCGACGTGGACTTCGCCGAGGAAGCAGCCAACTTCAGCAAGTTCCAGGTGCTGAACCAGGCCGGTTCCTTCGCCATGGCCCAGGCCAACGCCACGGCCCAGAACGTGCTCAGCCTGCTCCAGGGCTAAGCTGAAAACCAACAACTAAACCTCAACCGGGGGCGGGCACCGCCCACCCCCGCCTTCCCGAAGGGGGACAGTTTAGCAAAACTGTCCCCCTTCGCTTTTTCCGGGGGCGACGGCCGCAGCATGGGTCGTCGCCCCTATTTTTTTTGTCGGCTGTGTTGGCATGGATTATGCATAAACCTCGGCGCAAGATGAAATAATTTCCGCTACCGCCAAGGTTTACCCCATAGTAAGGGAGGAGCAACGCCATGAGCATGAGAATTAACACCAACATCGCCGCCATGACAGCCCACAACAACATGCTGAAGAACGGCAACAGTCTCTCTTCTTCACTGGAGAAACTATCTTCCGGTCTGCGCATCAACCGGGCCGCCGACGACGCCTCCGGCATGGCCATTGCCGACTCCCTCAAGTCCCAGGCCCTGGGGTTGGGCCAGGCCATCCGCAACGCCAACGACGGCATCTCCATGGTGCAGACCGCCGACGGCGCCCTGGAAGAGTCCATCAACATCGTCAACACCGTCAAGACCAAGGCCATCCAGGCCGCCCAGGACGGCCAGACCAGCGAGAGCCGGGCCGCCATCCAGGCCGATATCAACCGGCTGCTGGAGCAGCTCGATAACATCGCCAACACCACCGCCTTCAACAATCAAAAGTTGTTGTCCGGCAACTTCACCAACAAGGCCTTCCAGGTCGGCGCCTACTCCCAGGAGACCGTCAATTTTTCCATCGCCTCCAGCGAGTCCATCAAGATCGGCCATGTTGCCACCGCCGAGCTTTCCTTTCATGCCGTGGGCACCACTTCGCTGTCGATCCGCAGCAGCATCAACGACCAGGTCTATGACTTGAGCAGCGTCAAGGTCGCCTACGATAACAGCCGGGAAAACTCGTTGGGGGCGGTGGTTGACCAGATCAACCGGCTTTCCGATGAGCTGGGCATCAGCGCCGAGGCGGTAGTACGCAGCACCACGGCGGAAAATATTGCCGCCGGTCGCACCGACGGCAACTTCGCCATCAACGGGGTGCACATCGGTGAGGTGGATGTTCAAGAAAATGACGCTAACGGCGCCCTGGTCAAGTCCATCAACCAGAAGAGCAACCAGCACGGCGTGTTCGCCTCCATCGATTACGGCGGACGCCTGACCATGACCTCCATGGATGGCCGGGCCATTGCAGTGACCCACGGTGAGCACACCAACGCGGTGCTGGGGGGGGAGAGTAATCTGTCTACCCTGGGTTACATCATGCTCAGCCAGCATGGGGCGGCGGAAATCGATATCTACGACCGCGACCTGCCGACCCTGGACGGCCCCCAAGTGGCGGTGGACGGCAACCTGGTGCTGGGCAGCGGGGCCTGGACCACCCACGATTCGGTGCTGGCCTCCGGCTCGGTGCTGGGTGCCGGTTCAGTGGTCAATTCCGGCTCCACCATCGAGTCCACCCTGCGGGTTTCCGGCCCCAACGGTTTCACCCTGGCCCAAGGTTCTGAGTTGGTCAATGTACAGGTTGGCGCCGGGGAAGAAATTGCCGGGGTCGGGGAGGTGCGCCATCCGGTGGTCTCCACCACCAGCGGCAGCACCCTCACTGCCGGCACCACCCTGATCAACTCCATTTTGGGCGCCAACACCGAAATCAACGGTGTGGCCCGGACCAGCCAGCCGGTGAGTGCTTCCGGCACCATCGGTGCCAATTCGGTGTTGGCCGCCGACAGCGTTATCGCCGCCGGTACCGACTTCGGTACTGTCTTCGCCGGCACTACCTTCGTGGTGGGCAGCGGCGTCAGCCTGTCCAGTGGTTCCACCATCGGGGCCGGCTCGCAACTGGTCAGCGGCTCAACAATTGGCGCCGGTACCGATTTGAGCAATTTTGCTGAAGCCACGGTGGAGCTGAATGGCGCTATCACCACCACTAGCGGCAGCACCTTGGGTGACGGCACCACCCTGCAAAATGCCGTGCTGGGTGCCGGTACCACCTTTACCGGCCCTGGTTCAATGACCACCTCGGGACCTTCAACCTTTGCCAGCGGCACCATTGGCAATGGTTCCGAATTGGCCGCCGATACAGTGATCGGCAGCGGCACCACCCTGAGCACCGCTTTTACCATTAAGGAGATTGCTTCCGGTAATGGATTGTCTGGAAGCGCATTGAAAACTGGCACGACTTTGGAGGCCGGTTCCGTTTTGGCTAATGGTACCAGCGGTTTTAGTCTCAGTGGCGCCCAAGCCCTGTTGCTTGCAGCAGGTATGAACCTGTCGGGAGCTGATCAGACGGTAGGCGATCATTTTAACAGTGGCGCAAACAATACACTGCATATTTTGAGTACGGCGGGTGGTCCTTTTATTCAACTACAGAACCAATTTGTTCTTACCGCTGACGGCTTGAGCGGTGCCAATGACTTGGTTCTCAAAAATTCGGGAGCCAACAACGTTATCGCCGCCGGCAGCCTCTTGGGGGCTGGTTCCGTGATGAATAACAATGTTGAGTTGGATACGACCCAAGCCTTGACGGCTGATCTGCTGTTAAGCAGTGACAATGCGGATACCACGGTCGCTACCGGTTCCACCCTGCTTGCCGGTACGGAAAACGTCAGCGGCGCGATCCATGTGGCCAGCGGTAATATCACCGGTGGCACCATGAGCCTGGCAGCCGGTTCGGATATCGGTGCCGACAGCGTTCTGGCCACCGACGGCACCGTGCTTTCCGACGGATTCACCACCGACTCCACCCTCACCGTGGCTACGGGAGAGACGGTAACCCTGGCAAACGGCTCTACCATCGCCGCAGACAGTGAACTCTCCATTGTTGGTACCGTGCTGGCCGGGGATGTCAAGCTCGGTGAAGGCGGCATAACGGTGGGCGGGAGCAACTGGGCCCACACCGGTAGTAACATCACTATCGCCGACGGCAGTGCATTGCACACCGGTACCAGCTTGGACCAGGAGATTCATGTCGGTTCGACCACCCTCAGCGTCAGCGGTACCATGACCCTCTCTTCCGGTTCAACCATCGGAGCCGGCTCGGTGCTCAATACCGATTCGGTGCTCAGCGATGATGTGGAGTTCAGTTCGCTTACCACCAGCGAAGACATTGTTCTGGCCGACGGCACGGTGATCAACACCGGCAGCACCATCGGCGGTACCGTGGAGGACGATTCCGCGCTGGTGGTGGCCTCCGGGGAGTTGCAGCTGGCCGCCGGCTCCTATCTGGCGGCCAATTCCGAATTGGCTGACAATTCCACCATCGGCGGCTCGTTGCTGGTGAATGACGAGGTGGAAGTTTCTTCCGGGGCCACCATGCTGGTGGGAGCCGGTTCCCTGCTGGCCGAGGGTTCGGTGCTGGCCGCCGGCACCGAGCTGACCTTTGATCTGTACAATGCCGCCGGGGCGCTGGTGGCCCGCCACGGTGAAATCTTAGACAGCAATTTCACCGTCGGCGCCGGCGGGTTGGAGGTGCTGCACCACCTGGAACTGGCCGCCGGTTCCAAGGTGGCCCAGAACAGCGTCCTGGAGGTGGTGGAAGAAAGCGAGTCCGCCGCCATCAGCAAGACCGATACCGAGGTCAAGCGCCTGAGTGATGTCAATGTCACTACCCAGGCAGATGCCCAGTTGGCCATCGCCATTGCCGATGCGGCCCTGAAGGATCTCAACAAGGTACGGGCGGACCTTGGTTCGGTGCAGAACCAGCTTACCTCGACCATTTCCAACATCTCCACCACCCGGGTCAACATCTCCGCCGCCGAGAGCGGCATCCGGGATGTGGACTTCGCCGACGAGGCGGCCAACTTCAGCAAGTTCCAGGTCCTGAACCAGGCCGGCAGCTTCGCCATGGCTCAGGCCAACGCCACTGCCGAAAACGTCCTCAGCCTGCTCCAGGGCTAACCAGGAAAACCAACCAACAAACCTCAACCCGGGGGCCGGGCATCCGCCCGCCCCCGCTTCGCTGACACTCCTCCTTTTGTTTTTATCCGGGGCGTGCTACAAGAATTTTATGAACATATTTCTTTCACGCCATGCTCGGTGTAGAGCGAAGATGTATTTGCGTGGGAGCAGAGAACAAGAATTTCCTTCCAATTTCCTTCTTGACATGTTCATGACACAAGAATAAATTATCATGAACACGTCCCGCCTTGACCCCATTTTTTTGACGGAGATCAACATGGCAAATCTACAGGTAAAAGGAATTGATGATGATCTTTACGAGCAAGTAAAGCGCTTGGCGGCGGCGGAGAACAGGTCTGTGAGCCAAGAACTGGTCTTTATGATAAAATCATACGTTGCAAGACAGAAAATACTGTTTTCCACTCCGACCCCGGCCGAGGTCCTGTTGCAGCTGTCCGGCTCCTGGAAGGATAGCCGGACGGCCGCAGAGATTATCAAAGAAACCAGAAAGTCCCGCGTCGACAGCACGCGCCTTGCCAATGGGTTGTGATGTTTCTGCTTGATACCGATACTGTAATTTACGCCTTAAAAGGGGATCCTGCCGTGCAGGATAATCTGCGCGTTCACCGGCATGATCCCATGTATCTGAGCACTGTTACCATGATGGAGCTTTATTACGGCGCCTACAAATCACAGCATATCGATGCGAACCTGGCCAAGCTCGGCACCCTGGAGAACTCGTTCCCCCTGCTCGCTCCCGGTCCGGAAACCGTCGCCTCCTTTGGCAAACTAAAGGCAAAGCTGGAAGGGCACGGCAAGCGGTTGGCCGACTTGGACCTGATCATTGCCGTAACCGCCATTACTCACAATCTCACTCTGATCAGCAACAACCAGAAACATTTCGCCAGAATACCGGGTCTGAAATTATCCAACTGGGCCTCGTAACCCCCTTCGCTTTTTTCGGGGCGACGGCCGCAGCAAGGGCCGGGGTTTTTCCTTCTCCGCCAAGCCGGGCGCGTTCCTCGGCATGCCAAGTGGCGGCCTGTTCATCGTATGGAAGAATGGGAAGGTTCGGCTATCGGCCTGCGCCTGGCTACCGGCGGCCGTTGCCCCGGCCATTGCCTCTACCGTTACCCCTGCCCGGGTCGAGGTCTTCGGTGGCCTTTTTGCGGTAGCTTAAGGCGGTGTAGCCCAGCAGTTGTTCCACTTCGGTGCTGAACTCGCGGCAAGGGCGGATGGTAAGGTCTTCCGAGGCCAGCACCTCCACCTCGCCCCGGTCGGGGAAGAGCAGGTTGAGGCTGACCCGGCAGGGGCCGTGGTGGCGCTGGATGGTTTTTTTTACCGCCTCGATGCGGGGGCGGTCCACCTTGTCGGCCTTGAGCCGGATCACCACCCGGTCAGTGTACTTGACCTGGGCGTCACTCAAGGCATCCACCGTGTCGGCGATTATCTTGACCCCGCTTTCCTCCTTCTGCACCTTGCCCTGGATCACGATGGGCTCATCCCCCCCCAGCAGGTGGGCGCACGCGGCATAGGCATTGGGGAAGATCACCACCTCCACCGAATCCACCGTGTCTTCCAGGGTGACAAAGGCCATCGGGTCGCCTTTCTTGCTGCGGTGGTTCTTGAACTGGCGGATCAGCCCGCCGATGCGGACCGGTTGGTTATCCGGCCACTCCTTCAGGCCGTGCAGGTCGGTGTCGGTGAGGGACGCCAGCTCCCGGCGGTGCTTGTCCAGCGGGTGGCCGGTAAGATAAAACCCCACCGTCTCCTTTTCCAGCAGCAGTTTATGTTTTTCATCCCACTCCGGCATTTCCGGCAGCTCGATCTCAGTGGCCCGGTCGGCCTGCTGGGCCGGCATGGCGGCAAAGAGCGAGATCTGGCCGCTCAACTTGTCCCGCTGGGCGGCCTGGGCCTGGTCCAGAGCTCGGTCTAAAATGGCCTCCAGTTGCGAGCGCTTGGCCCCCAGGGAATCAAAGGCGCCGGCCCGGATCAGGCTTTCGATCACCCGGCGGTTGACCTTGCGGCCGTCCACCCGGCGGCAGAAGTCCACCAGCGATTTATACGGGCCATCGGCTTCGCGAATATCGATGATGGACTCCAGGGCCGCCCCGCCGACGTTTTTCACCGCCGCCAGGCCGAAGCGGATGCGGTCGTCGATGACCGTGAAGTCCCGGAAGGATTCGTTGATGTCCGGCGGCCGCACCTCGATCTCGTGCTCCTTGCATTCGTTGATGTAGCGCACCACCTTGTCGGTGTTGCCCATGTCGCAAGAGAGCAGGGCGGCCATGAACTGGGCCGGGTAGTGGGCCTTGAGCCAGGCGGTCTGGTAGGCCACTAAAGCATAGGCCGCACTGTGGCTCTTGTTGAAGCCATAGCCGGCGAACTTGGCCATCAAATCAAAGATGTACTCGGCCTTCTTGGGGTCGATCTCGTTTTTGGCGCAGCCGGCCAGGAACTTGTCCTTTTCGGCGTCCATCACCGAGGCGATCTTCTTGCCCATGGCCCGCCGCAGGTTGTCGGCATCGCCCAGCGAGTAGCCGGCCAGCACGTTGGCGATCTTCATCACCTGTTCCTGGTAGACGATCACCCCGTAGGTTTCCTTCAGGATGGGCTCCAGTTGCGGCAGGGGGTACTTGGCCACCATGCGGCCGTGCTTGGTGTTGACAAAGTCTTCCACCATGCCGGATTCCAGCGGGCCGGGGCGGTAGAGGGCGACCAGGGCGATGAGGTCGGAAAACTGCTCGGGCTTCATCTTCATCAGCAACGAGCGCATACCGGAGCTTTCCAACTGGAAAACCCCCAGGGCGTCGCCCTTGCAGAGCAGGTTGTAGGTCTTGGGGTCGTCGGTGGGAATGGCGCCGATGTCGATCTCCTGGCCCAGATCACCTTTGATCAGCTTGCCGGCCCGGTCGATGACGGTGAGGGTTTTCAGCCCGAGAAAGTCGAACTTGATCAGCCCGGTCATCTCGGTGTGTTTCATGTCGTACTGGGTCAGCACCTCGCCCTTGGGGCCCTTGCACAGCGGCAGGTATTCCACCATGGGTTTTGGCGAGATCACCACCCCGGCGGCGTGGGTGGAGGTGTGCCGCTGCAGCCCTTCCAGCACCAGGGCGGCGTTGAGCAGTTCCGCGATCTGGGGTTCGCGCTTCATCAGGTCGCCCAGCCGGGGTTCCTTGTCGATGGCCTTGTCCAGGGTGATCCCCAGCTCTTCGGGGATCAGCTTGGCCACCCGGTCCACTTCGCCATAGGCCATGCCCAGCGCCCGGCCCACGTCGCGCACCACCGCCCGGGCCTTCATCGACCCGTAGGTGACGATCTGGGCCACGTTTTCGGCCCCGCCGTATTTACGTTGCACATACTCGATGACCTCGCCGCGCCGCTCCTGGCAGAAATCGACGTCAAAATCGGGCATGGACTTGCGTTCAATATTCAAAAAACGCTCGAAGATCAGGCCATAGGGCATCGGGTCGATGTCGGTGATCCGCATCGCCCAGGCCACCAGGCTGCCGGCCCCGGAGCCCCGACCCGGACCCACCGGGATCTCGTGGTCCTTGGCCCAGTTGATGAAATCGGCGACGATCAGGAAGTAGCCGGGAAAGCCCATCTTCAAAATCACGTCGATCTCGTGTTCCAGGCGGGCGCGGTACTCTTCTTCCTGCTCCGGGGTAAGTTCGGTCAGACGGCGGATTTCGGTAAAACGTTTTTCCAGGCCCTCTCGGGCGTCTTTACTGAACAGACTCTCCAGTGTTTCCCCTTCCGGTATCGGAAAATCGGGGAAATGGTGGCTTTCCAGGTCCAACTCCAGGTTGCAGCGCGCCGCCACCTTCACCGTTTCGGCGATGGCCTCGGGGCAGTGGCTGAAGCTTTTTTTCATCTCGGCGGGGGATTTGAAAAACAGCTCGTCGGTGGAAAAGCGGAAGCGGCCCTGGTCGGCCATGGTTTTGCCGGTCTGGATGCAGAGCAGCACCTCGTGGGCTTGGGCTTCCTCCCGGTTGAGGTAATGGCAGTCGTTGGTGGCCACCAGGGGCAGCTTGAGCTCGGCGGCCAGTTTCTTGAGCCCGTCGTTGACCACCTGCTGCTCGGGGATCTTGTTTTCCTGCATCTCCAGATAGAGCCGGTCGGGGAAAAGTTCGTGCAGCTTAATGGCGGCGGCCTTGGCGCCGTCGTAATCGCCCCGGGTAAGCAGCATCGGCACCTGGCCGTGCAGGCAGGCGGTGAGGGCGATCAGCCCTTCGTTGTGGCGGGTGAGCAGTTCGTGGTCGATGCGGGGCTTGTAGTGGAAACCTTCAAACTGGGCGCAGGAGGCCAGCTTCATTAAATTTTGGTAGCCCTCATGGTTCATGGCCAGCAGCACCAGGTGGTGGGCCGCCGCCCCGGCGCTTTTGGCGCTCTTGTCGGCGCGGCTCTCCGGGGCGACATAAAACTCGCAGCCGATAATGGGCTTGATCCCGGCCTTTTTGGCCTTGACGTAAAACTCCAGGGCCCCGAACATGGCCCCATGGTCGGTGATGGCCACCGCCTCCATGCCGTATTCCTTGCACTGGGCAAAGAGGCGATCCAGACGAATGGCCCCGTCCAGCATACTGTACTGGGTATGCACGTGCAGATGGACAAAATCGGCGGCGGGCGGTGAAGTGGCAGTAGCGGTGGCGTCAGGCATAATAAGCGGCTCCATAAAACACAAAGGTGAAAACCACCCTCATTGCGGGAAAGGCAACAACCAAGAAGAGTTCTCGGGGGGATGGGACTTTTGTTTTTCGCGGGTTCGTCCCCCGGACGCCTCGGAGGCGGGCGCAGGCCCGCCGAGAATGAGCGAAAAACAAAAGGCCCATCACCCCACAAACGGGCTTAGGAAGAAAACGGGCTCACAAGTTGGGGATCCAATTAATGCCCGTTGGGGGGCCGGCCGCTTTGCCGGTGGCGCTCATTCTCGGCGGACATCCTGTCCGCCTCCGAGGGTGTCCGCTACCTCCGGGCGTCCATGCCCTCCCGGTAGCGGACAAACCCGCGCCACCGGCAAAGCGGCCGACCCGGGAACCGTTAAGGGAAGTTAGCTCTCTGCCAGCGGTTTGGCCTCATCGATCAGCATGATGGGGATCTCGTCGCGGATTTCGTACAGCAGTTTGCATTGCTCGCAAATCAGGCCGTTTTCCTGCTCGTTAAGCTTGACCGGCCCCTTGCACTTGGGGCAGGCCAGGATTTCCAACAGTTGCGGGTTTAGCATGGGTTTGACCTTCTTATTGTTGCTCGAACAGAGGCGTGCTCAGATACCGCTCGCCGGTGTCGCAGATTACGGTGACGATCCGTTTGCCCTGGTTTTCCGGGCGCTGGGCCAGTTGCATGGCGGCCAGTACGTTGGCCCCCGATGAGATGCCGCACAGGATACCTTCCTCTATCGCCACCCGGCGGGCGGCGGCGAAGGCCTCGTCGTTGGTGATGGTGATTACCTCGTCGATCACCGTGGTGTTCAGGGTGGCGGGAATGAAGCCGGCGCCGATGCCCTGGATCTTGTGGGGGCCGGGCTGGCCGCCGGAGATCACCGGCGAATCGGTGGGTTCCACCGCCACCGCCTTGAATTTCGGCAGCCGCGCCTTGCAGACCTCGCCCACCCCGGTGATGGTGCCGCCGGTGCCCACCCCGGCCACGAAAAAGTCAAGCTTACCGCCGGTGGCCCGCCAGATCTCCTCGGCGGTGGTTTGGCGGTGAATCTCCGGGTTGGCGGGGTTGCTGAACTGGTCGGGCATGAAGCTGTCGGCGGTGGCTTCGGCCAGCTCCCGGGCCTTGGCGATGGCGCCTTTCATCCCCTCGGGGCCGGGGGTGAGTACCAGCTCGGCGCCGAAATGTTTCAGTAAGGCCCGGCGCTCCAGGCTCATGGTCTCGGGCATGGTGAGGATCAGGCGCAACCCCTTGGCGGCGCAAAGAAAGGCCAGGGCGATGCCGGTATTGCCGCTGGTGGGTTCAATGATCACCGTGTTGGGCCCCACCCGGCCGGCCTGTTCCCCCGCCACCAACATGGCCCGGCCGATGCGGTCCTTGACGCTGAAGGCGGGGTTGCGTGACTCCAGCTTGACCAAAATTTCGGCCCCGCATTCCGCCCCCAGCCTTTTTAAGCGCACCAGGGGAGTATCGCCCACCAGGGCGCTGAATTCACTGATTTCGTCGCTCATCATACGATTCCTTTGGGGCAATTCCTTTTGGGATTTTCCGGGTTTTGATTGGTTGCAGGCAAGGGCACAAAATACCCCAAAACAAGTCAAAGGTAAATGCGGGATTGTGCAAATCGCAGGCAACGTGAAAGTCGCATGGAACCTGGACGGGGCTCCCGGGGCAAGGAGCAAGCTGCGTGAATACTGGACGGGGGTCGCGGTAACCGGTAGCGGCGGGTTCGCCCGCCGCCAAGCGCATGGATGCGCAGGAGGCGGCGGGCGCCTCGGAGGCGGGCATGGATGCCCGCCGAGAATGAGCCGCTACCGGTTGCCGTGACCCCCATCCCGTGCCAAAACCAAAAAGTTTTCTTTTGGGTGCCATCCGGGGCAAAGGCGGCAAGGTCTGGTAGCAGCGCGGCAGCGCGTTTACCGCTTGGCCAGTAGGTAAATGCCGTAGGTCGCCCGCAGGTTGGGCAGAAAGGTGACCACGTTGCCGTAGCGGTCGTGGTGGTCGGTGTTGATGGCCGTCTCCCGCTTGATCCGCCAGCCCATTTTTTTCAGGAAACGCTGGAAGTCGGCGATGCTGATGGTGCGGATGTTGGGGGTGTTGTACCATTCAAAGGGGAGTTGCTTGGAGATCGGCACCCGGCCGTGCCAGCAGATCTGCCAGCGGTTTTTCCAATGGCTGAAGTTAGGGAAACTCACCACCACCTGGTGGCCGATATCCAGCAGGGTTTTCAGCAGTTGGGCCGGGGCGTAAACCTGCTGCAGGGTCTGGCTTAAGATCACGTAGTCGAAGGTGCCGGCGGCGTAATCCTGCACCTCTTCGGTGATGTTGCCCTGCAGCACCGTCAGCCCCTTTTCGATCCCTCGCAGCACCTTGGCTTCCACCATCTCGATGCCGGTGCCTTCGACGTTCTTGGTCTGCTTGAGCTGATACAGCAGGTCGCCCTCGCCGCAGCCCAGGTCCAGCACCTTGCTGCCCGGCTCAATCCAGGAGGCGATGACCGAGAGGTCAAAACGCATCGTCGCCTCGCCGTTGGCGACCTCCGGTTGCCTCAGGCCGCCGGCGTCGGGCTCGTAAGGAGACGGATTGGCAATCGGTTCCCGATCATCATCAGGCGGGTCGGTAAGCTGTTCCCGATCACGCGTGGGGTCATTTGCTCTGTTCACGGCGTACCCTTTCAAGGAAGTTGGCGATCAGGCGACTCAGGCGCTGGTTGGGGATCAGGAAAGCGTCGTGGCCGGCGTCCGCCTTGATCTCGCAGAAACTGACGTCCCGGTTGTTCTTTTTCAGGGCCCGTACCAACTCCCGGGACTGGTAGGTGGGATAGAGCCAGTCCGAGGTGAAGGAGACCACCAGGAAGCTGGCCTTGGCGCCGGCGAAGACCTTGACCGCCGAATCCGCCTCGGCCCGCCGTTCCAGGTCGAAATAATCCGCCGCCTTGGTGACGTAAAGGAATGAGTTGGCGTCGAAACGCTCCACGAATTTGCTGCCCTGGTGGCGCAGGTAGCTTTCCACCTGGAAATCGATATCGTCGAACTGGAAGGAGAAATCCTCCTTGCCCTGCAGCCGGCGGCCGAACTTGCGGCGCAGGGCGACATCGGAGAGATAGGTGACATGCCCGATCATCCGGGCCACCGCCAGGCCGGTGGCGGGCTTTTCGCCGTCGTAATAATGGCCGTTGTTCCAGTTGGGGTCAGCCATGATGGCCTGCCGGGCGATCTCGTTGAAGGCGATGGCCAGGGCCGAATGGCGCATGGTGGTGGCCAGGGCAATAACACCACCGACCCGGTCGGGAAAGCGCAGGCTCCACTCCAGGGCCTGCATGCCGCCCAAAGAACCGCCCACCACCGCCAGCAGACGCTCGATTCTCAGGTGGTCCAGCAGTTTTTTCTGCACCTCCACCATGTCGCCCACGGTGACCACCGGGAAATCCAGGCCGTAGGGCTTGCCGGTGGCCGGATTGGTGGAACAGGGGCCGGTGGTGCCGCCGCAGCTGCCTAAAATGCTGGTACTGACCACAAAGTAGTGGTCGGTGTCGATGCCCTTGCCCGGCCCCACCATGGTTTCCCACCAGCCGGGCTTGGTGTCCGCCTTGCTGTAGTAGCCGGCGGCGTGGCAGTCGCCGGAGAGGGCGTGGTGAATCAGAACCACGTTGTCCCTGGTGGGTGAGAGCTCTCCGTAGGTTTCGTAGGCCACGGTCACCGGCCCCAGCCGGGTGCCGCTTTCCAGCACCAGGGCTTCGGCCGGCTTTTCGGCAAAAGTATATGATTGTTTGGTTACGATGCCAACGGAGGGGCCGGAGGCGTCGTGTGCGGTATATTCACTCATGGTTGTTTACGCATTAGAGCCGCTACGCCAGCAACGGCGCCAGCACTTCGCACTTTTTGCACACCACCATCTTTTCTTTCCAGTTCTTGCGGGCCTGGCATTCACAGATGGTGCCGTTGATGAACCAGCACATTTTGCCGGCCCGGAACTCCCAGGCGGGGCATTTTTTCTTGCGGGAAGGCGGACATTTCTTTACCGTCCAGCAGGGTTTGGGGGCTTTTTCGTGCAGCTCGCGCTGGCGGGAGAGCAGAAAGTACATCTGGCGCTCCACATGGGGCGGGATGGAACGCCAGCCCTGTTCGTAGCTGTGGATGGCCTTGATGGAAGTACCCAGCAGTTCGGCGATCTCCTTCTGGGTTTTGCCAAGTTTTTTACGGGCCCTGTTAAATTCCGCGCTTTCCATGTGCTTACCTCGTCTGCTGTGCTTGATGGGTAAGGGTCGCCGGCGAGACTACTGGCTGAACTTAATGGAACGGATTATAATCCATTACTTCGGCCAAAGCCACCATTCAACCACTCTTTTCTGCTTTCTTTTTCCATGATGATGAATAATCCTTATTGTAAGCAGTTATACCACGTCGTCGACTGGAAAGAAAGTTCATTCCAATGAAAGGTGATAAATGCTGATCAGTTGCGTTATTCCCACCCGTGATCGGGCGGCCATGGTGGTTGAAGCCGTGGCCAGTGTCTTGGCTCAGCAAGAATGTGCCGCCCGGCTGGAAGTGGTGGTGGTGGATGACGGCTCGGTGGACGGCACCAGCCGGATGCTGGCCGCCCGTTTTCCCGATCTGGAGATGATAACGGATAAAAGCCGACATTTGGCAGCAGTGGCACACGGGGGGAGGAAAAAGGTGGCGCCTCGAGAGCCCCTGCTGAAGCTGGTTAAGCTGCCGGGGCTGGGGCCGGGAACGGCCCGCAACGCCGGGGTGGCGGCGGCTACCGGCGAGATCATCATGTTTCTGGACTCCGATGATCTCTGGACCCCGGATCATGTGCGTTGTTTGCTGCCGCCGCTGAGTGCTGGTCATCAGGTGGTGTACGGCGTCACCCGTAATCAGGACCAGGTCGGCGGGGGGGAGTTCTTTATTCCGGAAGCGGCGCAGGCATGCGACGGCACCTGTTTTCATGAACTGCTGCGCTGGTGTTTTCTGGTACCTTCGGCGGTGGCGGTTACCCGGGCGGCCTTTAACCGGGTGGGTGGCTTCAGCCGGTTGGGGTTGGGCGAAGACTGGGGATTTTTCCTGCAACTGTCCCAGTTTTACGATTTCGCCTTTGCCGGGCCGGCGATAATCACCGAGCGTCGCCTGCATGCCGGCAGCTTATGCTGTCTGCCCGACCGGGAAACTTTAAGTTCCACCCTGATCACCTTGCGGGATCTTCCCTGGCAGCCACCATTCCAGCCGGCGGCGGCCCAGCGTTTTGCCGAACTGCTGGACTGGCTGGCCGCCCGCCGGGAACCGCCGGCCACGGTGCAAGAGTGGTACCTGTCTTTAAAGCAGGACCAAATGCTGTAAATCATTTATGTAACTATCCAGCTCATTTATTTTATTTCCAGCCGGCGGTACTGGATGGCTTCGGCCAGGTGGGCGGTGGTCAGTTCTCGGCTGTCGGCCAGATCGGCGATGGTGCGGGCGATTTTTAAAATCCGGTGGTAGGCCCGGGCTGAGAGCCCGAAACGGCGAACCGCCTCCTCCAGCAGGCGCCGGGAGGCGGGGTCTACCCGGCAGTGTTGGTCCAGGTCGACGGGTTTCATGCGGCTGTTGTAGAAGGCGGTTTTGCGGCGGGGAAAACGCCGTCGCTGGATTTCGTGGGCCTGGGCCACCCGCTGCCGGATGGCCGCCGAGGGTTCCGCCGGCCGATGGTCGCTCATTTCGGCAAATTTTACCGCCGCGACTTCCAGGTAAAGGTCGATGCGGTCCAGCAGGGGGCCGGAAAGCCGGTGGCGGTAGCGCTGGATCTGGGCCGGGGTACAGGTGCATTCATGGGTTTCGTTGCCCGGGTAATGGCCGCAGGGGCAAGGGTTGAGGGCCGCCACCAGCATGAAGGAAGCGGGAAAGAGCAGGCTCTGCTGGGCCCGGGCAATGGTGACCTGGCCGTCTTCCAGCGGCTGGCGCAGGCTTTCCAGCACGTTTTTGCGAAACTCCGGCAGTTCATCGAGGAACAGGATGCCGTTGTGGGCCAGGGAAACCTGGCCGGGCCGGGGCAGTTTGCCCCCGCCGATCAGCCCGGCGTCGGAAACCGTGTGGTGGGGCGAGCGGAAGGGCCGGGTCTGCAGCAGGCCGCAGCCGGCGGGCAACTCGCCGGCCACACTGTAGATCTTGGTGGTCTCCAGTGCCTCTTCAAAGGAAAGCTCCGGCAGAATGGTGGGCAGGCGGCGGGCCAGCATGGTCTTGCCGGCTCCCGGCGGTCCCTGCAGCAGGATATTGTGATGTCCGGCGGCAGCGATTTCGAGAGCCCTTTTAATATACTCCTGGCCCCGCACCTCGGCAAAATCAACCCCATAATCCGGCGGCGCTGCGACCGGCGAGGAAGCCTCCAGGGCCGGTGTTTCCCGCCGCCCCTGGATGATTTCCACCGCCTCTCCCAGCGAGTCCGCCGACAACAGCTTTACCCCCTGTACCATGGCCGCTTCCGCCGCGTTGGCCCTGGGCACCATCACCGCCGCCACCCCGGCCTGGCGTGCCGCCAGCACCATGGGCAGAATGCCGGGGGTCGGCCTCAGGCCGCCGTCCAGGGAAAGCTCGCCGATCAGGCACCAGTCGGCCACCCGGTCCGGGTCCAGAAAATCGCCGGCGGCCAGGATGCCCACCGCGATGGGCAAATCGTAGCCGGTGCCGCCCTTTTTCAGGTCCGCCGGGGCCAGGTTGATGGTGATTCGCCGAGCGGGGAAATCATAGCCGCTGTTCTTCACCGCCGCCTTGACCCGTTCCTTGCTCTCCCGCACCGCGCCTTCGGCCAGGCCCACGGTGGTGAACACCGGCAGCCCCCGGGAGATATCCACCTCCACATCCACCAGCAGTCCGTCCACCCCGACCACCGCTCCGCTTTTTACCTTAGCCAGCATTTTTCCGGTTACCCCCTCAGGTATTTGGCATTTTGGCGCTTTATTGGGCCAGTTGGTCCAGCGCCCTGGCTCCTTTCAGGAAAAAAAAGAGCGCCACGCCGGTGGTGACCAGGGCGGCCAGTAGCAGGGCGCTCAGCAGCAGCGGCAGGTCGCCGGGGGCCGGGGCCCCGTGCCGCAGCCAGTTGCGCAGCAGGCGCCAGGCCGGATAGGTGGTGGCGGCAATGGTGGCGATGATCAGGCTCATGGCGCTGAGCAGGTAGAGCCAGGCGCCCCAGCCGCCTAGGGTGGCGGCCCGGTTCTCCGCCTTGAAATCGGCATAAATAGAGCCAAAACCCAGGGCCAGGGCCGGCAAGGCCCAGGCCAGGGGCAGCACCAGGGCCAGGGCGATCCACCACATGGGGCCGCTGACCCCCAGCAGATGATTGGACAGCAGGATCAGCAGCAGGGCCAGCAGGGTAAAGGGCGGCAGATAAAAAAGATATTTCCGCAGCAGGTAGGCGCGCATGCTCAACGGTGAGCTTTGCAGCAGCACCATGGCGCCGCCCTCGGCGCTGACGGAGGGAAAGACGAAACGGGCGGCCAAAGAGGCGCAGACAAAGGTGCTCAGGCCGATATTGAGAAAGGCGATAACGTTGGCCAGGTATTCTTCCTGGATGAAGGCCCGGTCTAAAGGCAGGATCTTGAAGTTGTAGAGATAAACAATGATCAGCGCCCCGACCATGAAAAATTGGGCCCATTCGGTGGAATCCCGGAGCAGGGTTTTGGCCTCTTTGTGGAAGATCCGCCGCCAGGGGCGGGGCCGGTAATCGCTCAGTCGGCCGGCAAAGCGGCGGCCGCCGCCAAAGGATTCACAGGATTTACTGTAGCCCCGGAAGAACCAGCGGCTCATGGCCGCTTCGCCGAGAAAAAACAGCGCCACCGGGGTCAGGAGCAGCACCGCCAGCAGCAGCAGGTCCAGCTCCCGGTCCAGCAGGTAGAGCGCCAGCAGGTTGGCGCTCCAGGCCGGCGGCAAATAGCCGGCGGCGGGGGCCGACAGGGCCGAGAGATACTCGATGAAGTGTCCGTAATTGTCCGGGTTGACCAGTTCTTCCGGGCGCAGCAGGCGGAACATCAGATAGATCAGAATCCCGAAGCAGATGGAAAGGTAAAGCACGATATCCTTGGTGCGCCGGGCGGGAAAGAGGTTGACCAGGATAATGGTCAGGAGCAGACCGGTACCGGTAGCCGACAGAATGGTGGCCAGCAGGGTGGGGGTCAGCAGCGGCCAGTAGAGCGGGCCGGTGTCAAACACCCGGCCGTAGGCCAGCAGAATCGGCAGCATGAACAAAAAAAGCATCCAGCCGGTGTAGAAGCTGGTGGTCAGGTAGCGCATGGCGAAGATGCGGGCCGGCGGCAGGGGGGCGGCAAAGACGATCTCGTTGTCTTTGGAGAGAAAGATGGTGGAAACCGAGGTGACCATGGCCGAGAACATGACCATGGCAAAAAGCAGGATCCAGGCCATTTCAAAAATTTTTAAGCTCAGGATGATCCCCAGTTCGCTTTGTGCCTGAAAATAGGTGATCACCCGCAGGGCCACCAGGTGAAGGGCCACGGCCACCGCCAGGCTGAACAGGAGAACACCCAGCCCTTTACCGCCGGGCCGGCCGCCCGGCAGCAGCCGGTGGCGGGCGCTCAGCAGAAATGGACGCAAAAGATTGAACATGGCAAGGGATAAACGGCAAGTTGGATGTTAGTGTTTGTTAGCGAAGGTGCATTATGGAGTAATGATGGCGGTTTGTCAATCGTAAGCGGTCGCGTATCCGGCGGCCTCTTGCACGTCCATGTGTCCGGCCGCCGACGAACCCGCCGCTACCGGCGCTACCGGGTTTCACGGCCCCCGTCCAAGCTCGACCCGACTTTGAGTTGCCCTTGGGCGGAGCGGTCCTGCAGGGCGCTGATCACTGCCTGCAGTTCGTGGGAGCCGGTGAGTTCCAGGAAGATATCCTCCAGGTCGCCGCGCTGATCCTTGGCCAGGGAGCGAAGCTGTTCCATGTCGCCCAGGGCCTTGAGGCGGCCGTCGACGATGATGCCGATGCGGTGGCAGAGTTCTTCCGCCACCTCCAGCGAGTGGGTGGAGAGGAAGACGCTGCGGCCGGTGGCGGCGTGCTGCTTGAAAAGCTCTTTGACCAGCCGGGCGCTTTTGGGGTCCAGCCCCACCATGGGTTCATCCACCACGATCAGGGGCGGCTCCAGCATGAAGGCGGCGGTGATGATCAGCTTTTGCTTCATGCCGTGGGAGTAGCTTTCCACCAGGTGGTCCTGCCATTGGTCGAGATCAAAAAGTTCCAGCAGGTGGGGCACGTTGCGCTTGAAAGTGGCCGGTGGCAGCCGGTAAAGGCCGGCCATGAACTGGAGAAACTCCTGGCCGGTGAGTTTTTCATACAAAAAAGGGCGGTCGGGAATATAGCCGGTGCGGGCCTTGCCCCAGGCCGGGTCGGCCGCCAGATCCCGGCCCATGATGCTGACGCGGCCGGCATCGGGTTTGAGCAGGCCCACCAGCATGCGGATGGTGGTGGTCTTGCCGGCCCCGTTGGGTCCTAAAAAACCGAAGATTTCGCCGGCGCTGACCGTCAGTTCCAGGTCTTTTACCGCCTGGTGGGCGCCGAAGCGTTTATTAAGCCCTTTCACTTCAAGGATCGGGGCCGGGGTATCTGGTTTTTCGTTACCGGTCATGGCGTCTCCCGGGGTGAGGTTTTTTGTTAAATTATTCTGATTGATTGATTGATCTCAGGGGCCGATTTTTTGGGGTTTTGGTTAGGGGGTGGGGGCCGCGGAAACCGGTAGCGGCTCATTATCGGCGGGCATCCTGCCCGCCTCCGAGGCGCTGGCGGCCTCCTGCGCGTCCATGCGCCCGGCCGCAGGCGAACCCGCCGCTACCGGTTTCCGCGGCCCCCGTCCGAGATTCACGCAGCTTGCTCTTTGCCCTTGGTGGCCAGTTCCCCGTTCCTGTTGTCGTTTACTCGGTTTTCAGGCGCAATTTGCCCAGCAGTGCCCCCAGTCGCACCATTTCGGCGGTTTCACCGGTGATCAGGCGAATATGGGTTAGCCCGGCGGGCAGTTGGTTGAGGGTGGTATCGACGCTGTACCACTGGTCGCCCAGGCAGACTTCGTTCCAGGCGTGGTAGTAGAAGCGATCTTCCATGTGAACCAGGCCGGCGGTAATGCGGGTGGGCAGGCCCACCGCCCGGGCCAGGGCGGCAAACAGGGTGGCGTGTTCGTTACAGTCGCCGACCCGGGTTTCCAATACGCTCAAGGCGTCGGGGATGCCCATGACCGGGCGCTGTTCCAGTTCTTGGTGGACCCAGGCGGCCAGTTTTTCCACTTGGGCGGCCGGTGTTTGCGCTTCGGTCACGATGCGTCGAGCCAGATCCGCCAGCTCGGGGTCATCACTTTGCACGTGGGGGGTGGCGGCCAGGGCGGCCTTTACTTCTTGATAGTTCCGTTGGTGGGGGGCCGCAATCCCCGCTGGCCGCTCATTCTCGGCTGGCATCCTGCCCGCCTCCGAGGCGTCCGCCGCCTCCTGCGCGTCCATGCGCTCGGCGGCGGACGAATCCGCGGCCAGCGGGGATTGCGGCCCCCCGGCACGGCCTTCCCGAGAAACTGCCGGGGCGCAGGTTTCAGATCCTACCGGCGGGGGCCATTGCTCGCGGTTGATGGTCAGGATGTTGCCGGTAAGTTGTTGGCGGCCGCCGACTACATCAAAGTCTTGGGCCAGGTCCAGGTCCACCTCTTGATCCAGCAGCAGGCGGTATTGCATCTGTGCTCGTTGGGCCAGATCGGCGGGCAGGCGGCCTTCCAGGGGGACCGCTACCGAGGTGAGAATTTCCGGGCCGGCGGCGGGGATGTCGGTGGCGCGGAATTCCGGTTCGGCCAGGAAAACAAAGCCCGCCGGGGACTGCTCCTTGACCATCCGGCCCTGGTCGTTGAGCCAGACGTTGATCCGCATGCCGGCAAAGGTTTCGCTGAAGCGGTGCAGGTTGTGAATCCGCCCTTCAATGACCTCCCGTTCCTTGCCCCGGTACTCCAGAATCCGTTCGTGGCCGGCCAGGGAAACGGGGTCGAAATAGCTCACCCGTAAGCGGTCGCCGGGGGCAAGCTCCGGGGGCAGCAGATAGGCCCGCTGGTTGGTGGCGATCCTGGGTGGCGCCTGCAGCCGGATCCGCTCCTGGCGCACCCCGCCCCGGGGCGTATCCAGCTCCAGCAGCAGCTCCAGACCCTCCACCCGGCCCCGGGCCCGGGTTTCGGCAAAAGGGGAGAGCAGGGTGAAGTCGAAAGATTGCAGCAGGTGGGCCTTGTCCAGCCGGGCCTTGAGTCGCAGGCGCACCGGGTGGTGTTCATCGAGAACGTTGAGCAGCAGGTAGGCTTCCTGTTCCAGCCGCATTTCGTCCTCGGCGCCGGGGGTCAGGCGGCTGCGGACAAAACCGATACGCTCACCGCGGAAATAGACCCCGGCAAAGCTGGTCTCCCGGCCTTGCTCAAGGGCCGTGGTTTCCCGCAGTTGCAGCTCCTCCACCAGGTAGTCCCGGCCCAGCAGCAGGCCCAGCAGCACCACCCAGATCAGCAGAATTCCTATGCGCAGGGCAATCGTCATTTACTGTTCGTACATCAGTTTGCCGCAGTCGGAGAGGTCATAGCCGCCCAGGCCGGTCACCGTGTCGTGGAACTCGCGGCTGGTGTTAATCAGCTCCAGCACTGCCGCCACTTTGGGGTCGGCGGCGTGGGCGGTGGGGATGATCAGGTCGTAGCGCTCTTTAGCCACCGGGATGAAGTCCAGGTCCAGGGCCCGGGCGGCGGCCATGATCGCCAGGCCGGTGTCGGCGTTGCCGCCGGCCACCGCCGAGGCCACGGTCATGTGGGTGTATTCCTCGCGGTGGTAGCCGGTGACCTCTTCCGGGGCAATGCCCAGTTTGTTCAGGTGCAGGTCGGTGAGAATACGGGTGCCGGCTCCCCGCTGGCGGTTGATGAAGCTGATGTCATCCCGCTTGAGATCGGCAAAGCCGGTGATCCCCTTGGGGTTGCCCTTGGGCACCAGCAAACCCTGCTGGCGCCAGGCCAGGTTGATCAGCTTCAGCGGCACATCGCCGAGAATTTTTTTGATATAGGGCACGTTGTACTCCCCGCTGGCCTCATCCAGCAGGTGGCTACCGGCCAGGTGCGCTTCGCCGCGCTTGATGGCCATAATGCCGCCCATGCTGCCCACGTGCGAGGAGGAAAGACGGATCAGCGGCCGACGGCGGTGCAGCAGGTTGGTGATGACATCGAGGATATTGTCGTGGCTGCCGATGAAGACCAGGGTGTTGGCGATTTCCTTGAGCGAACGCAGCAGGTCGATCTGCACCTCGGCGCCGGCGGCGATCCCTTCGCTGGCCGCCGGTACGGTGAGAATACCGTCGGCCTGGACCAGGGTCATCACCGCCCCGGCCCCATGTCCGGTGGGGGTGGCGATCAGCTTGTCGCCCACCTGGCCCAGCTTGACCCGGACAAAATCGATGGTTCCCAGCTTGGAAGGCAGGGGCCGGGACATCAGGGCCGGGATCGTCGGGTTTTCTTCCGGGCCCCGCCCCAGCCACTGGTCCACCAGGGCCTTGCCGAACAGGCGCAGGGTCAGTACCGCCGACACCGGATAACCCGGCAGGCCGATCACCGGCTTGTGGTTGACAATGGCCAGAATCACCGGCTTGCCCGGCTTGATGTTGACTCCGTGCACCACCACCGTGCCCAGTTGTTCCAGCACTTGGGCGGTGAAGTCGCGGCTGCCCGCCGAGGCGCCGGCGTTGATTACCACCAGGTCAAAGGCGGGGTTGGCGGTGACATCTTCCAGTTTGCGGCGCAGCAGTTCGGGGTCGTCGCGGACGATCTCCTGGCGATGGGCCTGCGCCCCCCACTGGCTCAAGTAACCGGCCAGGATGCGGCTGTTGAACTCGATGATGTTGCCGGGCCTGAGGGCCTCGCCGGGCTGGACGATTTCGCTGCCGGTGGGGATCACCGCCACCGCCGGGGGAACTTTGACTATGATTTCCGCCACCCCGGTGGCCAACAGGGCGCCCAGGTCGATGGGCCGCACCACGTGGTTTTCCGGCAGCAGCAATTCGCTGATCACGATATCCTCGCCGATGGTCCGCACATGCTGCCAGGGCGGGGCCGGAGCGATGATCTCCACCGCCCCGTCGGCCAGCGGCTGTAGGTCCTCAATCATGATCACCGCGTTACAGCCTTCGGGCAGGGCGTTGCCGGTGTTGACCGGGGTGAAGCGGCCGGTCTCCAGCCGCCGGGGCCGGGCCTCGCTGGCGCCGATGGTATCCCGAAAATCGAGGGCAATACCGTCCATGGCGGCGGAGTTGTAAAAAGGCGCCGAGTTGGGGGCGTAAACCGCCCGGGCGGTGATTCGGCCCAGGGCCTGGTCCACCGGGATCAACTCTTCCCGGGGTTGGATGCAGTCATGTTCACGCAGGGCGCTTTGCCAGCGCTGCTGCGCTTCTTCCAGGGGGAGATTGTCAACGTAGATATTGCGGCGCATGGGATTCCTTTGGTAAGTGCCGGGGAGGTTAAGCGGCGCGTCGTCACCGTCCTTGACGGTAGCTTCGTCCAGGCGCGGCCTTGAATGTCCCCTTGGTGTTCGGCTTAGAAAAAATCCGGGCTGTCGAAGTTATATACCGCAACCTGGCTGCCGCTGTCCAGCCCCTGCCGGTGAGCGTCGATGATGATCCACCCGTGGGCCCGCACCAGGGTGGAAAGAGCACTGGATTTGCCCAGTACCGGCAGGGCGGTCAGGTCGCCTTCGGGGGTGGTCTGCAGTTTGACCGGCACCAGGTCGGTACGGCCGGCGGCGGAGTTGAGGTTGCGCTGCAGGATGGCGGTGGCCACCGGGCGGGGGGCGCTCACCGGCGTCTTGCGGCCGCCGAGGCCGGCCAGCAGGGGGCGGACCAGCAGGGCAAAGGAGGCCGCCGCCGAAACCGGATGGCCCGGCAGGCCGAAGACCGGCTTGTGGCCGTGGGCGGCGATGATCACCGGTTTGCCGGGTTTGACCGCCACCCCGTGGATTAAAATGCCGGGGGCGGTCAATTTTTCCAGTACCCGCTCGCCCAGGTCCCCGACCCCCACCGAGGTGCCGCCGGAAAAGAGAACCAGGTCGCATTCCGCCAGGGCCTGTTGCATTTGCGCCACAAAGGCCGCCTCCCGGTCGCCGACAATACCGTAGTTGATCGCCGTGGCCCCCTGGCTTTCCACCATGGCCAGCAGCCCGGCCATGTTCATGTCCCGAATTTTGCCCGGCGGCGGGGTCTCTGCCGGCGGTACGATTTCATCGCCGGTGGAGATAATCCCCACCCGCGGGCGGGCGAATACCGCCAGCCGCCGCAGCCCCAACCCGGCCAGCAGGCCCAGGTCGCAGGGCCTAATGCGGTGACCGGCGGGCAGCAGGGCTTCCCCCAGTTGCACATCGTCGCCCCGGGCGATGATGTTGCCTCCCGGGGCCACCGGCTTGACCACCTCCAGCAGGTTGTCGCCGGCCGGCACCGTATGCTCCAGCATCACCACCGCATCGCAGCCCGACGGCAGCAGTCCGCCGGTGGCAATGCGGTAACATTCGGTGGGGGCCGGGCCGCCGACGGGCATCTCGCCCATCTTCACCTCGCCGCTGATGGTGAGGTAAGCCGGCAGCGTTGCCGAGGCCCCGAAGGTGTCGGCGGCCCGCACGGCATAACCGTCCATCACCGACCGGGGATGGGCCGGCAACTCCTCCGGCGCGAGCAACGCCCGGGCACTGACCCGCCCCAGGGCCTCGTCGGCCTCCACCTCTTCCACCGCCGGCCCGGGAAGGTCGGCCAGCAGCCGCGCCAATACCTGGAATACCTCAATTAACGGCGCCGCCCCGCTCCGCCCCAGCATATCCAGATTCGGAGCAGCAGCGGTATGGTGACTGGAGTTATTCATGAGAGCCCCACAACAAAGGTTGCACCAGAATATTCGTTACAGGCACAGGGTAAACAGTCGGCGGTGCCGCAGGCCATTTACCGGACGTCATCGAGGATCAGGCCCAATGGATGGGTATAGATGTTGAGCCGGCGGCCCCGAGCAAAGCCGATCATGGTCACCCCGTGATTCTCGGCGTGGGCGATGGACATGCAGGTGGGGGCGGTGCGGGTGATCAGCACCGGAATCCGGTTGCGGATCACCTTGGTCATGATCTCGCCGGAGATCCGGCCGCTTGATAGCAGCAGCTTGTCGTTAAGCTCGATACCCTGCAGAAAGGCCTTGCCGATGAGCTTGTCCACCGCGTTGTGGCGACCGATATCCTCGGCAAAAAGAATAATCTCGTCACCGTTGGCCAGGGCGGCGCTGTGCACCCCGCCGGTCTGCTGGTAAAGCTCGGAACTGTGGGCAAATTGCTTCAGCAACGCAAAGATTTTGGCGCTGCTGATGCGGATGGGTTCTCTGCGGGCCAGGCTGGCCAAGGTATCGGCGTTGCTGAAGGTGACCCCCTGGCCGCAGCCCGAAGTGATGGTTTTTTTATTGAACAGACCGTCCCAGTCGGCGGGCATCCCGTTGAGTTGCACCTGCACCTCGGCTCGTTGCTCATCGACCCGGACGCTCACCAGGGCTTGCCGGTCGGGGATCATCCCCTCTGAAAGCAGGAAGCCCACCGCCATGGCATCAAGTTCCGCCGGGCTGCAGAGCAGGGAAACCAGCACCTGGTCGTTGACCTTGAGGGTAAAGGCGATCTCGGTGGCGATGGTGTCGAGAATCTCCTCTTCAACCCCGTCGTTGATCCGAATTACCGGTGCCTGGTAACTGGCTTTCAGTGGTGATCGATCATGAAATACCGCGTTTTGCGCCACCCCGTAATCGCTTAAAAGGCTTACTTTCCCAGACATTAAAAGCAACCCAACTGGCACTGGTTGATACGGATATCGAGAAAATCGGCCAAACTTCCCACCTCCCGGGCCGCCACCCCCAGCTCGGCGGCAATACCCCGGGCGGCTGAGCAGGAAACCCGGTTGTCACGGCTTTGCAGCCGCAGGCGGGCTTCAATCTGCCGGCGCATATCCTCGGGCAACCCGGCCATCTTACGCTCCGAACAGCGTTTTGAGCAACTGCTTACTCCGTGGCCGTTTACCCCGTAGTCGGTTACGCTTTTCATGGTGAACCTCGTATCAGCTTGATTTTACACTATAGAGTCGATTGCTCACGGGGCTTTTCCGGGGTGGGCTGGTAGCCTTGCTCCACCGCCAGCAAATCGAGAAAACAGGTTTTGGCGTTTTCCAGCAGCAGGCTGGGGCTGTTGAGCGGGGCGTTGTCGTCCCGCCGGTCGATGGTTTTAAGGTACCCTTTGCACTCTTCGCAGTGATAAATCTTGTAGGCCTGGTCGTTGCCCACCAGCAGATATCCCAGGCGATCGAAATCCACGTTGCCGCAATGGGGGCAGCCCATCCGCTTGAAATGCCAGCGCAGGTCGCAGGGCAGGCAGAGCAGGTAGCGCCGGCCGTGCTCGGTGGAACTCAACTCCGCCAGGTCCGGCTCCCGGCGGCAGATCGGGCAGTGGCCCCGCTCGTTGGTGATCAGCCCGGCCAAATCTTCCCGGTAGCGGTGTGCGGCCCGGCGCCGGAAGGGGGCGGCGGCCCAGTGCAGCAACTGCAGCAAGGTATGCTCGTCAAGCTCCCGTTCGTAGGCCCACTGTTGCATGGTGGCGGTCAGCGCCTGCACCGCGGTGCGGGTTTCGCCCGGCTTGCCTTTCCCCGGGGCGGCGCCGGCAAACCAGTCGTGGACGGGGTCGCTGGCCGGCAGGTCGGCCAGGGCCGGGGCTGCCGCCAGGGCCGGGGTCAGGGGGTCGTCGGGGAAATGCTCCCGGAACAGGTCGCAAACCTGGCGCAGGTTGGTGGCCAGGGTCAGAAGGTCAAACTCCACCAGACCCATTTCCTCCAGCGAGCCGGAGTTGCCCAGTTGGCGGATGGCCTCGCTCACCGCCGGTGCCGGAGGCGCCACTTGCGCCTCCGGCACCCCGGTTCGCGTATTGACCCAATCATCCAGTTGCCGACAGTAAGCGACCAGTTCCGGGGGGGCGGCCGGCAACTTCGTCCGCCGCAGATCCATTGGTTGGTCCTGCCCGGGCGGTTGGTTCTGCCCGGGGTTGATCGTGGCTGTGTTCATATGGCTCCTTACACCCTTTTTTTGTACACTTGCTCGTACCAGCGGCCGTGATTTTCCTTCATGTACTGCTCGGAAATCTCGCCGCTGATCATGCCGCCGATGGCCTCGTTGGAGATCGGGTTGAGCAGGGCCAGGTAGATATGACCGATGGCCGAGGCCACCCCGATGGCCATTAACAGGGCATGCAGCGGGTACATGATGGTGGGGGGGGCGGCGCTAAGCCACAGAAACAGACCGCTGATGATCAGGCCCGCGCCGCAGATAATCTGGATGAGGGAGTTGATCTTCTCGCCGCCGTTATAAAAACCCTGGGGTGGGATTTCCTTCTTGACGCCGACAAACTTGGCCGGGAAGGCCTTTAAAAAGTCGGCATCGGCACGGCTGAAATTGAACACCTCGTTCAGCCAGGCACTGACCTCCCGGGGCCGCATCAACAGCGGCAGCACCACGGCGATGATCAAAAAGACCGCCGCCACCCGGTGCACCACCATGGCCCCTTCCAGGCTGCCGAACAGCGGAATCATCCAGTCCAGGGCGCTGCCGAACTGCAGGTAGCCGGTTACCGCCAGGGTGATGAAACTGGCGGCGTACAACCAGTGACTGACCCGGACCGCGGCGCTGAAACGTTTAACCATTCTTTTGCTGCTCATCGTCGTAGCCTCCTTCCTCCAGTTTCGCGCTTTCCTTCAGCTTCATGGCATTGCGCCGGGAAATAATGAAGGCCAGGCCGGTGGCGGCCAGGCTGGCGCCGATCAGGCCTTTGCCGAAGGGGTGGACCACATCTTTCCACAGCCCCAGGGTGAAGGGCAGGCTGGGGTCCTCGGGCAGTCCGTACTTGGCCGGGGTATCCGGCAGGATGTAGATTACTCCCAGACCCCCCAGTTCATCCCGCCCGTAAATGCGGGAGTCGGGGTAGAGTTTTTGGGCCTGGGCCAGGCGCTCGTCGGCCAGGGCGGCCATTTCATCCCAGGTGCCGTAGACGATGGCCCGGGGCACGCAGGTCTTGGCGCAGGCCGGTTCCCGGCCGTTGCTGATGCGGTCATAGCAGAAGGTGCACTTTTTCATCTTCTGGGCCACCTCATCCACCTTGGGGATATCGAAGGGGCAAAACTGCACGCAGTGGCCGCAGCCGATGCAGTTTTCCTCGATTCGGCGGATGGTGCCGTTTTCCTCCCGCACCAGGGCCTCGTTGGGGCAGGCCTTGAGGCAGCCGGCGTCAGCGCAGTGCATGCAGGTGGCCTTGCGGAAGTGCCAGGCCATTTCGCCGCCGGGCTTTTTTTCCTCGTAGAATTTGATCATCGTCCAGCGGCCCGGCGACAGGTCGTCGTGGGACTGGTAGCTGCCGGTGAAGGCGCCGATTTCGCCTGCCAGCTGGTTCCAGCGCTTGCAGGAAACCTGGCAGCCCCGGCAGGCGGTACAACGGGTTATATCGATCAGTCTTGCCATTCTGCTCATGATGTCACCTTTCTGATGTCCACAAGAAACGCCTTGAATTCCGGGATCGCGGTGTTGGCGTCGCCCACGTGGGGGGTGAGGTTGTTGGCAATATCACCGGTCACCAGGCCCTGGAAGCCGAAGTGCCAGGTCAGGCCCACCTGATGGACATTGCGGCCGTTGATCTCGAACATGTGGGCCCTGGGGGTGACCATGGCCATGGCTCGAGCTTTGCCTCGGGCGGAGACCAGCTCCACCATCTCGCCGTTGCCGATATTGCGTTCCCGGGCCAGGTCTTCGCCGATTTCGACAAAGGACTCGGGCATCAACTCGGCCAGCCAGGGCATGTTGCGGCTCAGCGCCCCGGTGTGCCAGTGTTCGCAGACCCGCCAGGTGGAGCAGATCAGCGGGAATTTTTCAACATCGCCCAGCGACTTGGCCCCGTCGGTGCCGGTGAAATAGGCCGGGTTGTTCTGGCGACGGTTGAAGACGTTGTGGGTGGGGCTTTCCACCGGCTCGTAATGCTCCGGCAGCGGGCCGTCGTTCAAGGCGCCGATGGCGAAAACCCGGCTCTCCCGCTCGGCCATCATGATAAAGGGCTTTTTGCCCAGCGGCGCGTCTGGGGGCATGGTGGGGGCAAAGTCCGGCACATCGTAGCCGGTCCACCTGGCACCGTCCCACCACAGGTACTTGCGCTCTTCCGACCAGGGCTTGCCGTCGGGGTCCGCCGAGCAGCGGTTGTAGATAATGCGCCGGTTGGCCGGCCAGGCAAAGCCCCAGCCCGGATGCGCCCCCCAACCGCCGGGATCGTCGAGGACCCGGCTCTGGGTGCGATTGCCCAGCTCTTCGGTGTACATGCCCGAATAGATCCAGTTGCCGCAGTCGGTGGAACCGTCCTCCTGCAGGGCGCCGAAACCGGGCACCAGCTTGCCGGTGCTCAGGTTGCGGCCGTTGATCTCCCGCATCACCGCGTCGATGAAATCGGTCTGGCTGCGCAGCGGGTCGGGGTAATTCCAGGTCAGGTGCTTGATCATCGCGTCCTGGGGCTGGTCGCTGCCGGCGTACAGAGCCTTGAGCCGCTTGACCAGCCGGTCGAGGATAAAGGATTCCTGGCGGACGTTGCCGGGGCCGTCCACCGCCTTCCAGCGGTACTGGATCAGCCGGCCGCTGTGGGTTACGGTACCTTCCTTCTCCAGGAAGGTGGTCACCGGCAGCAGGAAGACCTCGGTGTCGATTTCAGCGGGGTTGGCGCCGGGGCGCTTCCAGAAGGCGCTGGTCTCGTTTTCAAAGGGATCGAGGCAGACCAGCCACTTAAGGTTTTCCACCGCCTTTGATTCCATGTTGGAGTTGGGGCCGGACACCACCGGGTTCTGGCCCCAGACAAAAAGCCCTTCCAGATCCTGGTGGTTATAAAGATTTTCAAACAGGGCCAGGTGGGAGTAGTTCTTGCCGGCCTGGGCCTTGGGCAGGAAGTCGTAGGCGAAATCGTTGCCCGGGTTGGCCGCCTCGCCATACCAGGCCTTGAGCAGGCTGGCGATCCACTTGGGCCGGTTGCTCCAGTAGGCCGGGGCCGGCGGGGTGGTGGCGTTGTAAGCCTCAAGGGTCGGCATCCCGGTGGTGGGGCAGGGCATGTAACCGGGCAGCAGGTGGAAGAGCAGGGCCATATCGGTGGAACCCTGGACGTTGGAATGGCCGCGCAGGGCGTTAACCCCGCCGCCGGGCAGTCCCATGTTGCCCAGCAGGGTCTGGATAATGGCCATGCAGCGCACGTTCTGGGAGCCCGAGGTGAACTGGGTCTGGCCCATGGCGTACATGATGGAGCCGGCCTTGCCCACCTGGCCGGTGGAGGTGAACAGTTCGTACACCTGGCGCAGCTTGTCCACCGGCGCGCCGCAGGTCTGGGCCACCGCTTCCACGGTGTAGCGGGAGTAGTGGCGCTTCATCAACTGGAACACCGAGCGGGGGTGTTGCAGGGTCAGGTCTTTTCTGACCTTGCCTTCGGCATCCCGTTCGTAATCCCAGGTGGTACGGTCGGTGTAGGCCCGGCGTCCCTCGTCGTAGCCGGTGAAGAGCCCGGTTTCCGGGTCAAAGCTGAAACCCTCCTTGATGATGGAGGCGGCGTTGGAGTAGTGGGCGATGTACTCATTATGATAGCGGTCGTTTGCTAAAATGTAGTTGATCATCCCGCCGTAGAAGGCCAGGTTGGTGCCGCTGCGAATGGGGCAGTAGAGATCGGCCCGGGCCGAGGTGCGGGTGAAGCGGGGATCGACGCTGATGATCTTGGCGCCGCGCTTGTCGCGGGCCTCCTGCAGCCAGGAAAAGGAAACGGGGTGGTTCTCGGCGGCGTTGCTGCCGCAGATCAGGGCCACATCGGTGTTTTTGAAGTCCACCCAGTGGTTGGTCATCGCGCCCCTGCCAAAGGTGGCCGCCAGACCGGCGACCGTGGAGCTGTGTCAGATTCGCGCCTGGTGTTCGATGTAAGTCGCCCCCAGGCCGCGCATCATCTTGGCGATCAGATAAAGGTCTTCGTTGTTGAGGATGGAACTGCCCAGGCTGCCGATGGCCTCGGTGCGGTTGACCGTCACCCCGTCGGCGCTGTGCTGGAAGGTGCGGTCCCGGGTATCCTTGACCAGGCGGGCGATACGGTCGATGGCCCAGTCCCAGGAGCGGATCTCCCAGCGGTCGGAGCCCGGCGAGCGGTGCAGGACGTTGGTCACCCGTTCGGGGTTGTCATGGGTCTGTTGAACCGCCGCCCCCTTGGAGCAGTTGGAGCCCCGGTTGCTGGGGTTGTCCGGATCCCCCTCGGTGTGGACCAGCTTGCCGTTCACCACCTGGGCGATCACCCCGCAGCCGCCGGAGCAGAAGCAACAGACCGAAGGGTATTCCCGGGCCTGGGCAATCCGCAGCTTGCTGGTGGCAGCATAAGCCTTGGTACCGGCCAGGCTCACCCCGCCGGCGGCCACCGCGCCGGCGCTGGCGCCGGCCAGTTTGAGCAGGTTTCTTCTAGACAGTTTCATCGATTCAGGCCTCCTTGACTGTGCTTTAATGGCGATGACGCGCTGGCAAAATCCCGCTGCCGTTAAATAATGTTCGCGCTGCTTCACCGCCTGCCTTCTGCAAACCATGTACCAGCGACGAAACACGTGGAAGGTGGCCAGTGTAAACAATAAGTTAAGCTTGCGGCGGCCGGTCGGAGGGCGGGGTTGGGCGGTTAATTTTATGTATACTTTTGGTGGTGGGTGTATACTTTTGATGCAGCAACGGAGTGGCGGTCGGGAGGCTGGGCAACGTGAAATTCGTCCGGCATTCGGACGGGGGCCGCAACCAATGACGCGATGTTAACGGCGCGAAAAGAGAACCGGCTTGTTCCCGGCGACCGATGGTGCTATTTTGTCGGCAGGGGAAAGACGGAGCCGCAAGATGCGGTACCCCGTGACCGCGTAAGGGGCAACAATACCGGCGCTGGAGAAGCAGGGCATGAAGGGCACGGTTTATATCTGTGACGATGAAGAAGGGATGTTGCGCTACCTGCGCAAGAGCGTGGCCGAGTGGGGTTTTGCCGTCAAAACCCACTCTTCGGCCCCGGCGCTGTTGCAGAGCCTGGCGGAAGATGGCGAGCGGGGCGGGGTGCTGTTGCTGGATATCCGTATGCCGGAGATGGACGGCCTGGAGGTGTTGAGCCGGGTTAAGGGACTGCGGCCGGATCTGGGGGTGATCATGATGACCGGTTACGGCACCATCGACTCGGCGGTGGAGGCCATTAAGCTGGGCGCCTTTGATTACCTGACCAAACCCTTTCCCGAAGAACGGCTGGCGGCGGTGATCGAGCACTGCCTGGAAAACAGCCGGTTGCGGGACGAGGCTAGTGGGCCTGTCGGTGCCGATCAATCGTCGGCGGCCGAACAACTGGTTTTTGACAGCCCCCGTTTTCGTGAAACCTTTGAACTGGCCCAGCGGGCCGCCGCCGGTGATGTCAACGTGCTGCTCCAGGGTGAAAGCGGCACCGGCAAGGAATTGATCGCCGCGCTAATCCACCAGAGCGGCCCCCGTGCCCGGCACTGTTTCCTGGCCCTCAATTGCGCCGCCTTAAACGACAACCTGCTGGAGAGCCAGCTGTTCGGTCATCGCAAAGGGGCCTTCACCGGGGCCGACAGCAGTCGTTCGGGCCTGCTGGAGGAGGCCGACGGCGGCACCCTGTTCCTGGATGAAGTGGCGGAGTTGAGCACCGCCCTGCAGGCCAAGCTGCTGCGGGTGCTCCAGGACGGCGAGTTCATCCCGGTGGGTGCCACCCGGGCCCGGCGGGTGGATGTCCGTTTTGTCGCCGCCACCAATAAAAATCTTGATAAGATGGTGGCCCAAGGGGAGTTCCGCGAGGATCTCTATTATCGCCTCAACGTCTTTACCCTGCACCTGCCCCCCTTGCGGGAGCGCCCCGAGGACGTCCCCCTGCTGGCCCGCCATTTTCTGGAACGGGCCGCCGCCCGGCTGGGGCGGGAGGTCAACCGGATAAGCGACTCGGCCCTGAAGGTACTTTGCCGCTATTCCTGGCCGGGCAACGTCCGGGAACTGCGCAACGTCATCGAACGCGGCACCATCATCGCCCGTAGCCGCAGCCTGACGCCGGATGACCTGCCGGAGCACGTCAAGCGGCCGCAACCGGGGGTGGCCGGCGGCGCTCCCGTCACCCTGGCCGAGGCCGAGCGCCGCCAGGTGGCCAGTATCCTGGAACGGGCCGGCTGGAACAAAAGCCAGGCCGCCCGCATGCTGGGTATTACCCGCCGCACCCTGGATCGCAAGATCCTCGACTATGGCCTTTCGCCCTGAGTCTCCTGAACCGCGGAAGAATTGGAAGGATTGTTATGCCTCGTTTGTTCTCCCTCCTCTGTATGCTGTTGATCATGCTGCCGGGCGCCGGCCGGGCCGAGGAGATCGTGCTGGGCATGTCCACCGCTCTTTCCGGCCCCACCGCCGAACTGGGGCAGGCCATGCGGGACGGGGTGGCGCTGGGCCTGGAGCGCCTCAACCATGAGGGGGGAATCAACGGCCGGCGCCTGCGTCTGATCGCCCTGGATGACGGCTATGAACCGGCCCGCACCGCTCCCAATATGCGGCGGCTGATCGAAGAGGAAAAGGTGCTGGCGATCATCGGCAACGTCGGCACCCCCACCGCCATTGCCTCACTGCCGCTGGTCCGTGAGCACCGGGTGCTCTATTTTGCCCCTTTCACCGGGGCCGGGGTATTGCGGCAGACGCCTCCTGAGCGTTATGTCATCAATTACCGGGCCAGCTATGGTGAAGAGATTGCCGCCATGGTCCGGGCTTTGGTGGAAAAGGCCGGCCTGGCTCCGGCAGAGATCGCTTTTTTTACCCAGCGCGACGGCTACGGTGACGCCGGCTTTGCCGGTGGGCTGGCGGCTCTGCGGCGCCATGGCCTGACCGATGAGCGCCAGATTCTTCATGTCAGGTATCCCCGTAACACCCTGGCGGTGGAAAACGCCCTGGCCGATATTCTGCTGGCCGAGCGGACTCCCCGGGCCATCATCATGGTGGGCGCCTACGCGCCCTGTGCCAAGTTCATCCGCCTGGCCCGGGAAGTCGGGTTGGAGAGCCTTTTGCTCAACGTTTCCTTTGTCGGCGGCGACTTTCTGGCTCGGGCCTTGGGGGCGGAGATTGAGGGGGTGGTGGTCACCCAGGTGGTTCCTCATCCCCGGCAGCGCGAGTTGCCGCTGGTGGCTGATTTTCGGGAGGATATCGAGACCTATGTGCAGGATATGGCCCCCAGTTTCGTGGCCCTGGAAGGTTATATTGCGATTAGGCTGTTGGCCAGGGCCCTGGCGGGGATAGATGGTGAACCCACCCGCGAAGGCCTGGTGGAGGCCCTGGAGGCCTTGGGGGAATTCGACCTGGGTCTGGGGCGGACGCTGTACCTGGGGCCGGAACGCCATCAGGCCAGTGACCAGGTCTGGCCCACGGTGTTGCGGGCCGGGGAGTTGGAGCCCCTGGAAGAAGCCGGCATTGCCGAACTGGTGCCGGAATAGTCATGAGCGACCAACACCATCGGCGAGCGATAACCGTACTGGTCTGGACCCTGGTGGCCATCGGGCTGCTGGCCGGGGTTTTTACCAACGGGCTGATGGTCTGGACCTTGCTGGACCTCAACCGGGAACGCATTCAGTTGCTGGAGGAGGACCGACAACTGAGCCAGTTGGCCGCCCGGTTGCAGCGCTTGGGGCAGGGAGCCCGCAGTGACTTGGCCCTGCTGCTGCAAGGCCTGGAGACCGACGATTCAGCGGCTTCGGTGGCCGCCTTCACCACGGCGGTGAGCGACCTGC
The DNA here is from genome assembly GCF_029210385.1 of Desulfurivibrio dismutans. Taxonomy (GTDB): domain Bacteria; phylum Desulfobacterota; class Desulfobulbia; order Desulfobulbales; family Desulfurivibrionaceae; genus Desulfurivibrio; species Desulfurivibrio dismutans. Next base: position 218,685 of record NZ_JARGDQ010000001.1, read on the forward strand.
GGCATGAACTGGGGGATTACCCCGGTATGACCGCCCTGGCCGATCTGTCGGCGGCCGCCGCCGAACTGACGGTGCTGCACAGCCGGGCGGTGGACTGGCGCCGCCGTTATCGGCCGGTGGCCGACGACCAGCAGGAAAAAAGAACCCTCGGCCGGGTGCGGGTGGTGCTGGAGGAAATGCGGGCGGCGGCGGAAACCCTGGAAGGCCGGCAGCGCCTGGCCGAAGCCCTGGCCCTGCGCCGCTGGCGGACCGCCGAAGCGGAGCAGGCTCCGGCCCTGGCCCAGGAGTTTCTCGAACAGCACGCCGGGGGCGGCCCCCAGAACAATCCTTTAATGATCAAGGAAATCCGCAGTGAACTGGCCGAACTCTCTCGCCTGGTGGAGACCCTGGCCGGCGAGGACCAACTTGATCACCTGGCCGATTTGCGGGACAACCAGCTCAAGCAGGTGTTGGAGCGTCTGGAGCGCCAGCTCTTTTTACTGGCAGAGGAAAACGGTCCGGCGGCGGGCCTGGAAGGGGAACGGGTGGCTGCCCTGCGGGAGTTGATTTTCGGCCGGGGGTATGTGCTGCTGCCCGAATACCAGACCATCCGCCCCGGGGAAGGGGGATTGTTCCGGCTCAGCGGTGATGTGCTGCAGTTGCGGCGGGAACGGGAAACTCTGCAAGTCCGGACCCAGGAGCTGTTTGCCAGGACCGAGCGGATTTACCCGGTGCTGGCCGATCTGGCCCGGGAGCGCAGTGCCGCCATGACCGACCACGCGGAAGCCATGCTGGCCCGGGTGATGCTTAATCTGCTGCTGCTCAGCATCCTGGTGTTATGCGGTTTTCTGGGCCTGGGCTGGCTGATCGGCCGGAGGGTAAACCACCAGGTGCGGACCATGACCCGGCTGCGGCGGGACAACGAGTTGATCCTGCAGTCTGCTGGCGAGGGAATCATGGGGCTGGACGCCGCCGGCCGGGTCTCTTTTGTCAATCCGGCCGGTTCCCGATTGCTGGGCGGCTCGGCGGTGGAAATCAATGGTCGTTGTTTCGACCGCATCGTCTCCCGCCGGGGAGAGGAAAGCGGCTGCGGCCCCCACTCCGCCCTGTTGGAACAGGTTCTGGGCCGGGGGCAGAGTGTGCATGAGGACGACTATCATATCCAACGTCTGGACGGCAGCCGTTTCTCCGGTGAGTTTACCGCCAACCCCATTTACAACGAGCAGGGCGAAATCGAAGGAGCGGTGGTCACCTTTCTGGATATCACCGAGCGCAAGCAGGCCGCCGAGGTCCTGGAGCACACCTGTCTGGAACTGGATGAACTCAATCGCAGCCTGGAGGCCAAGGTGGCGGCCCGCACCCGCGACCTGGAGGAGAAGAACCGGGAGTTGATCCAGGCCCAGGAAGAACTGGTACGCAAGGAAAAACTGGCGGCCATCGGCCTGTTGGGCGCCGGGGTGGCCCACGAGATCAACAACCCGGCGGCCATCATCCGCGGCAACGTGGAGATTATCCGCCGCCGCCTGGCCGGCGGCGAGGGCGAGGAGGAGGTGGCGGAGATCCTCAAAAACACCGAGCGCATTTCCCGGATTACCCGCAGCCTGCTGTTGTTTGCCCGGGAACATGAACAGCCGACGGCCCCGGCGGAGGAGGTGCAGGTTAATGAGTTGCTGAATGAAATTGTTGCCCAGGCCGCCCACCAGGTGGACTGCACCGGCCTGGAGGTGAAGCGCGATTACGACCGGCAGTTGCCGCGGTTTTTGGGTGATCAGGAAAAGCTGCGCCAGTTGTTCACCAACCTGGTGATCAACGCCGTTCAGGCCATGGAGGGCCAAGGCAGGTTGGAGTTGATCACCCGGCTGGCCGCCGATGAGCTTGAAGCCGATGGCAGCCGTGGCGACTGGCTGGAGGTGGTGGTGAGAGATACGGGGCCGGGGATCGTGGCGGCGGCGCAGGGGGAAATTTTCAACCCCTTTTATACCACCAAGAAGAGCGGCAGCGGGCTGGGGCTGGCGGTTTCCTACGGCATTGTCCAGGCCTTGGGCGGCGAGATCACGGTGGACAGCCAGCCGGGCCGGGGGGCGGCCATCAAGGTCCGCCTGCCGGTCTAATCGTGTCGCAGGACTTGTGGTCAGGGGGTGGGGGCCGCAGCAACCGTCCTAGGTTCCAGGCAGCTTTCATGTTGCACCCCGGCAGACACCACGTGAGTGCAGACGATCAACCAACCACCCAGACCGCCACCTGTTCGGCCATCAGCAGGACCCGGTCGGAAACCCCGCGAAACAGGCCTTTTTGGGCATCGGCGCCGCGGCGGCCCAGGACGATGGTGCCGTAGTCGTCCATCAGGGCCTGGCGGACGATCTGGCGGCTGGGTTCAAAGCCTTTGCTGGTTTCCAGTTCATGGATGCGCTGTTCGGGAAAGCCGGCTTCGTTGAGAATCTGGCGGGGGCCGTGGAAGATGTTGTCCGGCCGTTCCAGGTGCAGGGCGCACCACTCCTCGCCCCAGCGGCGGTAGCATTCTTCCGGCCGGCTCTGGGGCCGTTCGGCCAGGATGGCGGTGGAGTGAAAAAGGGTTATTTCCGCCGTGGGATGATCCTTCAGCATGAAGGCCAGGTGGTCCACCGCCAGCAGGGCGTAAGGACTGCCGTCCACCGGCACCAGGAAACGGTGGGAGTCGATTTTGCCGTCGATGATCCATTGGGGGATATCGTGGTATTTTTCCAGCAGGTTGACGGACACCCCGCCCAGCAACATTTCCTCCAGCTTGGTCATGCCCCGACGGCCTACCACCACGGCGTCGAACAGTCCCCGCCGGGCCTCGGCGGCGATATCGGCGGCCAGGTTGCCGTGGCTGATCTGTACCTCCTCTTCAAGCCGTTCCCGGGCCACCCCTTTACCGGCCAGAAAATCAGCGGCCTGGCGAAGATACCCCTTGTGGGTCACCAGCTTTTGCCGGGCGGCGGGGCTTAACATGTTGACCCGTTCGGCTTCGCTCAGCCATTCACTGCCCGGTGGCAGATGAACCCCGGGAACCAGGCTGAAAAGCTTGAAATGCACCCCCGGTCGGGCGGCAAACAACTCCGCCAGGTAGTGCAACGAGTTGCGGCTGTGGATGGAGCCGTCGAGGGCCACCAGCAGTTTGCGGCTGGAAACTGAGTCGGTATTCATAATTATCCAGCATAGCATTGGCCGGGGGTTCGGCCAAGAAAAAAAGCAATTACCTCAGGGATCCATCAGAGTCATTGGCTCGGGCGATGATCTGTTTTTTATCCGTCTGGATTAGGATACTGGCAGGGGATGCCCTGGTAGTTGACGAAAGCCAGCTTGTCGCCCAGGCTCTGGACGTAGTCCGGAGTCAGGGGGATTTTGCCCCGGCCTTCGGGGGCGTCCAGGGCGAAGGTGGGGGTGGCCAGGCCCGAGGTGTGGCCGATCAATTCCCGCATGATGGCCAGGCCTTGTGCCACCGGGGTGCGGAAGTGATCGGTGCCCCGGCTCAGATCGCCCTGGAACAAGTAGTAGGGTTTGACCCGGATTTTTAGCAGGCCGCGCATCAGCTGGCGGATGGTGGCGGCGTCATCATTGACCCCCTTGAGCAGTACCGTCTGGTTGCCCAGGGGAATACCGGCGTCGGCCAGCCGGCGGCAGGCTTCGGCCGCTTCCGGGGTGAGTTCCCGGGGGTGGTTGAAGTGGGTGTTGATATAAAGGGGATGAAATTTTTTCAACGCCGCCGCCAGTTTGTGGGTGACCCGTTGGGGCAGGGTGCAGGGTACCCGGCTGCCCAGGCGGATGATTTCCAGATGGGGAATCCGGCGCAGCCGGGTGAGCAGCCAGATCAGTTGCCGGTCGGGCAGCAGCAAGGGGTCGCCGCCGGAGATCAGCACGTCGTGGATGGCGGGAGTGCGTTCGAGGTAAGCCAGGGCCGGTTCCAGTTGTTCCGAGGTGGTGGCGGTTGCCATGCCGATGGTGCCCACCTTGCGCTTGCGGGTGCAGAAGCGGCAGTACATGGCACATTGGCCGGCGGCCAGCAGCAGGGCCCGGTCCCGGTATTTGTGCACCAGGCTGGGGACCGGGCTGTGTTCTTCCTCGCCCAGCGGGTCGGTCGGACAGACGGTATCGTTCATTTCCCGGGGGTCGGGAACCGCCTGCCGCCAGATGGGATCTCCCGGCTGCTCGATCAGGCTCAGGTAGTAGGGGTTGATACGCATCGGGTAACGGGCCGTCACCGCCGCCAGGGGGGCGGGGTCAAGCCCGAAGCGGTCGGCCAGCTCGGCCGGCCGGGTTAGTGAAGCGGCCAGCAGCCGCTGCCAGGGTAACCATTTAGGACGGTTGGTTGCAGACATTTCGGAGTCAGCTTCTCTTGTTGGATTTGGCGGCAAAGAGCTGGCAGTGCAGGCCGGAGTTGCTGAAGACCACCATGGCCGGGTTCTGGGCCGACTTGAAGCCCATGGCACGGCAACCGTAGGGGGTGGCCGGCTCATGGGTAATGTAAAAATGGCGGCAGTGGAAACAGTAGGGTCGCTGCTCTCTGCTCTCTTTCACCCCTCACCCCCCGGTTGTCTCCTTTGTCTTTGCAGGCCTTCCAGCAGAACAAAGCGCCCCAAGGGGGCCACCGGGCAGGGAAAGCTGCCGACAAAAACCGGGTGCGCACAAAGCCCGCCGGAGAGGTATATTTTGGCCGGTTGGCCGGCAAAGCGCCAGGCGTTGCGAGCAATGCCGCGAATAAGGCGGGCCACCGCCTCGGCTTCCGAGACCCCGTTGACCACCGCGTCAAAGATCTCGCTCAGTCCCAGCACCCCGCAGGTCACCGGGAAACTTCGCTGGGGCAGCGGCATGGTCCGGCAGTCCAACTGGTAATAGCGTTCCAGCAGTTCGATGGTGAAGCCCATGGAGGCGCCACATTCGGCGTTCCATCCCATATCCGCGAGTTTGCCCGCATGGTAGCGGACAAACTTGGTGTCTCGGCTGCCGCAGTCCAGCAGAACGAAATCCTGTTCGGCAATCAGCGCTTCACCTCCCCGGGCCAGGGCGGTCAGTTCGTTGACCTGGACGCGTCCGAAGCGGCGGGCGTTGTGGCCGGTGGCCAGATCCACCTGGAAATCGCCGAGCTCGCGGGTGGCGACAATCCGTGGGGTGGCTGGCGTCTGGGCAAGATCCAGGAGCTTACTGTAGGAGGTGCCGAAATCGCCGATAATCACGACACAACTCCCGACAGTTCAAAAAAAGCCTGGATTTTGGCCCGGGCGCTGCCGCCGCCCTGCTGGTCGGCGTCCAGGTATAAAGCCTGCGGGTGCCGCTCGGCCAGGTAACGGGCCAGGGCGGTTTTGGGGCAAAAGCTCTGGGCAAAGAAAACGGTGGGCACCGCCGGGTTGCAATAACTTTCCAGTTCGTGGTCGGCTGGGGTTTTGTTTTCCATGCAGCGGGTCCAGCCGTAAATGTGGGTATGGGCGGGAAAAAGCTCCAGCAGCGAAAAATCCCGCGGGGGGACCCCCCAGAATCCGGCCCGGGGAGGGCAAGGGGGGGGCGCTACGGAGGGCGGTTCCGCTGTTTTTACTCCGGTGGTGATCCGGCGCATTTTTTCCGGCAGGGGCAAGGCGCTTATGCAGATGGGATGGCCTAATGGCCGGGCGTCTCGGTTGTCGCAGGCCACCACCGGAATGGCCAGTTCAGCAGCCAGCAGGCGGGCGGTAACCCGGGCGCCGTCGCATTTGCCGGCCCCGGTGTCGAGAAAAATGGCATCCAGCTCCAGTTGTCGGGCATTGCTCACCACGGTGCGCAAGATGGCGCAATAAACTTTGGGCAACAGGTCGGCGGCGTCCGAACCGGTTTTGACCAGTAGTGGTTCATCCAGGTCGTGGATGATCGTCTGGTGCCGGTTGAGCCGAGCTATCACGGCCCGCGGTGGCAGGCCCACAATACCGACCTGCTTTATCCGGGGCCAGTCAAGTTGCCTGTCGGCCGTCATCGGAGTTATGGAAAAACGGTGCTGAGACATAATTAAATTATTCACCAGGAGCAGGAACTTGCCGGTTTAATCGACCGCAAGCGCGGTCGGCGTCGTAAAAAGCCGTACCACCGACTGGGCGCGTTTTGTAGCTGTTTGTTTTATCGTTTCCGCCCAACGTATTTGGCGGGTTTTTGCGAGGTTATCAACGTTCAGGAGTCCTGACGCAGGATAAAGTAAAAGCCCAGGCCGCCGGTCAGCAGGTGCACCAGCCAGGCCGCCAGGCCCGGGGAGAGGTGCCCGGCGCCGGCCAGGGCCTGGCTGATACTCCACAGACCCCAGGCGGTAAAAGCCATGATACAGCTGGCGGGAATGGCCAGGGCCAGGTCGCGGCTCCGGCCCCGGTGCATGGCCAGCAGCAGCGGGATCCCCACCAGCAGCAGAGGCAGGCCCAGGAAGATATAAGAGATTTTTTGGTGCAACTCAAGCCTGGCTTCATGCCGCCTGGGGCTTTCTTCGGGGGCCCGGGCCTGAGCCAGCAGCTCGCTTAAGGGACGCTCGGTCAAGGCGTAAGGCGGCAGGAAAAAATCATCCGGGTTCTCCGGCAGCTCGATGGTCATTTCGGTAAAGAGGTCGGTTTGGTAGTGGCCATCAGTGGTGCGTGTTTTCTGCTGGCCCTCACGCAGAGTCCAGCGCCCTGCTTCCCAGTGGGCGCTGGTCGCCGTGAGCAAACGGGCCAGCTGGTAATCTTCGCTCCAGGAGGTGAAGGAAAAGTCCGGCAGGCCGGCGGAGGGATCGTCGGGCTGGGCAAAGGAGTATATCCCTCTGGCCCCCCGGTAATAGATGCGGCCACTGCGCTCAATGCCCTCGGGGGTTTGCTGGCGCACTTCCTCGTACCATATCCGGTTGGTTTCCGACAGCGTCGGCGGCAGCAGCCACTGACCGGCGGCCAGAGCCAGGCTGCTGAAAAACATGGCGGCCAGCAGCAGTGGCCGGACAATACGGCGCACACTGAGGCCCCCGGACTTGAGGGCCATCAATTCGTTGTGGCGGTTGAGCACTCCCAGGGTGATGACCCCGGCCAGCAACAGACAGACGGGAATCAGCTGTTCAAAAATCAGTGGGGTTTTGAGCAGCAGGTAGGCAACCGCAGTGCCGATGCCCAGGCCGGCGTCGAGAAAGCTGTCCACCCGTTCAAAGAAATCTATGAGCAGGTAAATGGCCATCAGCCCGCCCAGTACCAGCCCCAGGTTGCGGGTAAACTGCCAAAAGAGATAGCGGTCCAGCAGGAGGATCATGGCGAGGTCCTCATGGTCGGCCGCCGCAGGCGCTGGATCAGCCTGGAGCCTGTCTCCAGTCCCCGTTCCAGCCAGGGGTTGCCCAGTTCTCGGGCGGTTTTTTGGGTCAGGTAGACGGTGAACAGGGCGAACACCAGGTTGGGCAGCCACATGGCCGGCGCCAGGGGCAGTTGCCCGCCTTCCGCCAGGGTTTTGGCGGCGGTGAGCAGGACATAATAGGCGATGAAGGAAAGCAGGCCGAAAGGCACCCCCAGGGCCTGATGGGGGGTTCGGCTGAGCATGGTAAGGGTCAGCCCCAGAACGGCCAGGATGAAGGCGCCGGCCGGTAGCACCAGCCGCTGGTGGTATTCAATGAGGTAAGTTTTATAGCGGGAATGCTCAGGTCCCAGTCTGGCGGCGGTCTGCCGCAGTTCGGACTGGGTCATGCCGTTTTTGCCAGCCCGGTCGGCAAAAGCGGCGGGCGGTGTGATGGGCATTTCCAGATGGTAGCGGCCAAAGTGCAGGGTCTGGGTTTTGTCCTCAACGTCCCGGTGCATGGTGCCGTCGCGCAGAGTCAGCATGATCCGGCGGCCGGCGGGATCGGCCTGCAGTTTACCGGTCGGCGCCATCACTGTTACCGGGTGGTCGGGATCGCGCAGATCGGAAAGGTAGACCCCGCGCCAGGTGTTGTCCGGGGTGACCTCCTCGACGTAAAGCACCACCTGTTGCAGGCCTTCGCTGAAGGTGTTGGGTCGCACCCCCTGCTCCACCTTGGTTTTGGCCAGGTGCCAGAACAGCTGGCTGGTGGCGATGGTGCTTTTGGGAATCAGCACCGTGGCGGTAACCAAAGTGAGCAGGGCGGTGACGGCCCCTATCAGCAGCACCGGCGGCAGCATCCGGTACAGGCCGATGCCGCTGGCCTTGAGAGCCATGATTTCATAATCGCCGTTCATCCGGGTAAAGGCGATAATAACCCCCATCATGCCGGCCATGGGCAGGGAAAAGAGCAGCAGCCGGGGGGACATGTAAAGGCAGATCCGGATAAAATCGGCCAGTCCGATGCCCAGGCCGAAAATCTCATCCAGCAGGGGAATCAGCCGGCCCAGGAAAAGGATGGCATTGATCACCAGCAAGGCGGCAAAAAAAGGGGCCAGCATTTCGGTGAGCAAATAGGTATAAAGCAGCAGTGGAATTTTTTTCATATACCTTGGTGCAGTCGGCGGGCCAGCAGCATCCCGGCCACCACCAGCAGCAGGCCCAGGATATTGCTGATCATTACGTAGGCCAGGGCAGATTTCCATTCGCCGAAGCGAACCAGGTCAACGGTTTCCCGGGCGAAGGTGGAAAAGGTGGTGAAGCCGCCCAGCAGGCCGGTGAACAAAAAGAGCCGCCACTCATGGGTCAGTCGGCTGGCTTCAAAAAAATACCAGAGCAGGCCGATGGCCAGGCAGCCCAGCAGGTTGGCGACCAGGGTGCCGACCGGAAAGTCCGGGCCGCCGGGCCGCTGGCTCAGCAGAAAGATCAGGTGGCGCAGCAGGGCACCCAAGGCGCCGCCGACCATGATGGCGATAAGTTGGTTCATGTTGATGTTCGCTTGCTTACGATTTTTACATGCACGCCGGGCGCCCCTGTTGTATCGTGGCGCTGGTTAAACTTTCATTATACTTGGATATGTTCATGAGCGCACTGGTTAGAATATTGCCGCTGGAGGCCAGCCCGCCCAGCCTGCAGGATAATACCGGGGATGTCGATCGACTGCAAAGGGCGATTGTCGCCCGGCCGGAATTTGCCGGCACCCGCCTGGTCCTGCCTTATCGGCAGTTGCCGACGGTGGCGGCCGGTTTCCGCAGGGCCGGTTTTAGGGGGGCGGCGGTTTTAAATGAGGTCTTGCCGGTGGCCGCCTCGGAGGTTGAGCCGGATGGGCAAGCTTATTTTGAGTTGGTCGACTTTCTGCCCGCCGCCCCCACCTGTCTGCCGGCCATGGCCCTGGACCTGGGATCCACCCACCTGGAGGCGGTGTTGCTGGACCTGCTCAGCGGGCGCGAGCTGGGCCGGGCCACCCGGGAAAACAGCCAGGTTGTCTACGGGGCCGATATTTTAAGCCGGGTGCACCTGGCGGCGGGTAAAGGCGGAGAGGCAACCGAGGGGCTGGGCCGCTTGCATCGGGCGGTGGTCAGCGATGTCAACGCCCTGGCGGCGGAACTGGCCGGCCAAGCCGGGCTGATTAAAGAAGAAATCAGAGCCCTGAGCGTGGCCGGCAACACCGCCATGGGGCATTTTTTCCTCAACCTGAACCCCTATCACCTCTGTCGGGAACCTTATATCCCGCTGGTCAACGCTCCGGGGCCGGTGGCGGCGGTGGACTTGGGGCTCGAGCTGCATCCCGCCGCCCCGGTGCATGTGCTGCCGGGGGTGGGCAGTTATTTCGGCGGCGACCTGCTGGCCGGGATTGTGGCCTGTGATCTGGACCTGGTGGCTGAACCGGCCATGCTCATCGATGTCGGCACCAACGCCGAGGTGGTGGTGGGCTGCCGGGACTGGCTGGTGGCCTGCGCCGGGGCCGCCGGGCCGGCCCTGGAAGGCGGAGTGGCCAAAATGGGGATGCGGGCCGGGGAGGGGGTCATCGAACGGGTGCGGATTGATCCGGCCGGCGGGGAGTTGTCCTTCCAGGTGATCGGCGCTCCCCCGGCGGTAGCCGAAAGGGGAGGGGGGCGGCAACAGGCAGTCGGCGGTGTCGCCGACCGCCCCAAGGCCCGTGGTATCTGCGGCTCGGGGATGATCGATTTGATGGCCGAACTTTTTCTGGCCGGAATTATCGATATCCGTGGTAAGTTAAGGCCCGAACGGATGGGGGATCGGTTGCTCAACGGCCCCGACGGCCCCGCCTTCGTGGTGGCCCGCCCGGGAGAGGCGGCCGATGGTCGGGCGGTGACGGTGAGTCAGGTCGACTTGGACGCCCTGATGCGCTCCAAGGCGGCCATGTACGCCATTTTGGGCACCCTGATGGATCAGGTGGGCCTGCCTTTTGAAGAACTGGCCAAAATTCACGTGGCCGGGGCCTTCGGTCGCCATATTAACCCGCGCCAGGCGGTGGTGCTGGGGATGATCCCCGATCTGCCCCTGGACACTTACCGGTCGGTGGGCAACAGTTCCCTGGCCGGAGCCCGGCGTTATCTGCTGGAGGCGCCGGGGCGGCGGCGTATCCATGAAATTTCCCGCTCTATCACCTATATCGAACTTAACGTCAACCATGAGTTTATGATCCGGTTTTCCGGTTCCCGCTTTATCCCTCATACCGACCGGAGCCTGTTTCCCTCTGTGCCGCTACCGGAGTAAAAAACTTTATATGGACAATAAAGAACTGCTGCGTCGTATTTATCAATGGATTCACCCCTACCGGAGAAGGTTGGCCATGGCCATGGTCTGCATGGTGCTGGTGGCCGCTTTCAGCGCCGCCCAGGCCTACATGGTCAAGCCGGTGCTGGACCGGATCTTTTTCGAGCACGACCGGACTCTGCTGGCGGTGCTGCCCTTCGCCCTGGTGCTGATTTTTCTGGGCAAAGGGGTGATGTACTATGCCTACCACTACCTGTTGGACACCGCCGGGCAGCGGGTGATTCGTGATCTGCGCAAACAGATTTTTGCTCACATTCACGCCCAGCCCATGTCATTTTTTCTCCGGACCCCCACCGGTGAGCTGATCTCCCGGGTGATCTCCGATGTCAACCTGATTCAGGGGGCGGTCTCCAAGGCGCTGGTCGGGGTGTTGAAAGAGATGGTGATGGTGATTTTCCTGGTGGGGGTCGCCTTTTACCTGGACTGGCAGCTCTCGTTGGTGACCCTGGTGCTGTTGCCGGTTTCGGCGGGGGTGATCTACCATTTCGGCAAGAAGTTCCGGCGCAACAGTACCGTCAACCAGCAGACCGTGGCCCTGGTCTCCCGGGCGCTGCACGAAACCATCGGCGGGCAGCGGATCGTCAAGGCCTTCGGCATGGAGGAATACGAGAAAAGCCGCTTTGACAAGCTGGTGGAAAAGCTCAACAAGATTATCGTCCGGGATATTCAGATGCGCAGCCTGCAGCATCCGGTGATGGAGATCCTGGGCGGCCTGGCCCTGGCCGCCATCATCTGGTACAGCGGTTACAAGGTGCTGGAAGGCCAGTCCACCCCCGGTACCTTTTTCGCCTTCATGGCCGCCCTGCTTATGGCCTATGAGCCGGTAAAAAAACTGAGCGGGCTCAACAGCACTATCATGAAGGGGCTGGCGGCCTCGGTGCGGGTTTTTGAGCTGCTGGACATCAAGCCGGCCATTACCGATGCTCCCGGCGCCAAGGCTCTGCCGCCCTTTCAGGGGCGGATCGAGTTTTGCGATGTCTCGTTCAGCTACGACGGCAAGAATCCGGTACTGCAGGAGATCAATCTCGCCGTGCCGGCGGGGCAGGTGCTGGCCATTGTCGGCCCCAGCGGCGGCGGCAAGACCACCCTGGTCAATCTGATCCCCCGTTTTTTCGATGTTACCGGCGGCCGGATCCTGGTGGACGGCCACGATCTGCGAGAGGTCACCATGGACTCCCTGCGTCACCAGATTGCCATCGTCGAGCAGCAGACCATCCTGTTCAACGATACGGTGCGAAACAATATCGCCTACGGCGACCTTGATCGCACCGAAGAGGAGATCCTGGCCGCCGCCCGGGCGGCCCATGCCGACGATTTCATCATGGACCTGCCCGAGGGGCTTGATACCCTGATCGGCGAGGGCGGCGCCCGGCTGTCCGGCGGCCAGCGCCAGCGCTTGGCCATTGCCCGGGCCCTGCTCAAGGACGCCCCGATCCTGATCCTCGACGAAGCCACTTCGGCCCTGGACACCGAAGCCGAACGGGAAGTGCAGAAAGCCCTGGAAAATCTCATGGCCCGGCGCACCACCTTCGTCATCGCCCATCGCCTGTCGACCATCAAAAATGCTGATCGGGTCATTGTCATGCAGAACGGACGGATCGTCGAACAGGGTAATCACCAGAGCCTGCTGGCCCAAAACGGGGTTTACGCCAATCTGCACCAGATGCAGTGATCGTTACGGCCCCCGACCCGTGGTCAAAACCAAAGACTTTGCGCTTCCTTGGTCAAAGCGCACGGCAGGGTTGCCGGATAGCGGGGGAATATGGTATAGGACGGCCCATGAAGAACAATGGTTCCGTTGCCAAAAAGCGGGGTAATTCCCAGCTTGGCCCCAGCCCCAACCGCAAGCGCAACTCCAAAAAGACGGCCAAGGATCGCCTGCAGGAGTTCTGGGGCGTTTTCGACAAAGAAGACAGTGTCCTGGTGGTGATCAATGCCGACCCCGACGCCCTGGCCAGCGCCTTTGCCGTCAAGCGTCTGCTGCGGCACCGGGTGAAAAACGTCACCATCGCTTACCCCAACGAAATCCGCCGGCTCAACAACCTGGTGATGCTGGATTTACTTAAAATCCCCGCCGAACGGTTGCATACGGTCAAGCTGGCCGACTATTCCAAAAAGGTGATGCTGGACTCTCAACCCAGCCATCTGCCCAGTTTTGAAAATATCAACTTTGATGTGGTCATCGATCATCATCCGGCCACCAAGGGCTGGCTGGCCACCTTTGTCGATATCCGCAAAGAATACGGGGCCACCGCTTCGATGATGGTGGAATACCTGCGGGCCGCCAGCGCCCGGCCTTCGGTGGCGCTGGCCACCGCCCTGTTTTATGCCATCAAGGTTGATACCCAGAACTTTGAAAAGCGGGTCACCCTTTCCGATGCCATCTCTTTTCGCTATCTGTTCAACCTGGCCAACCTGAACCTGGTGCGCAAGATCGAACTTTCCTCGCTGCGGCGCTCGGAACTAAATTACTTCCGCGCCGCCTTAAACGAGATGAAGTTGAGCAAACAGCGGCTGTACGCCCACGTGGGCAAAGTGCCCAGCCCCGACATCCTGGTGCTGATTGCCGATTTTTTAAAGCAGGTGCATGAAGCGGCCTGGGTTTTTGTTTCCGGTATCCACCACGATAAACTGGTGGTAATTTTCCGCTGTGACGGCTACAAAAAGAATGCGGGACGGCTGGCGGAGAAGATCTTCGGCCGGAGCGGCAGTGCCGGCGGCCATCGGGAAGCGGCCCGGGCGGAGGTGCCGCTCAAGAACATGGAAATGGAGGCCGCCTCCCTCAACACCAACACCCTGATCCGTCTCACAACCAAACATATGTGACAAGGAGGAGCGCGATGCGGAGACTCAAGCCCGAGGTGATGGCGGTGATCCTGGCCGGCGGTCGGGTGGATGAGTTGAGCGTACTCACCGCGCACCGCCCCAAGTCCGCCGTACCCTTTGGTGGTTTTGCCCGGGTAATTGACTTTGCCTTGAGCAACCTGATGCAGTCGGGCCTGGAACTGGTGGCGGTGTTGAGTCAGTATCGCAGTTTTTCCCTGATTAACCATCTCGGCATTGGCGCTTCCTGGGACATGATCGGCCGTTACCGCGGGGTTTTTGTCCTGCCACCCTACCAGGGGTTCGGCCAGAGCAGCTGGTATCGCGGTTCCGCTGATGCGGTGCGCCAGAATCTTGATTTTATCCAGTTTCACACCCCGGAGACCATTCTGGTGCTTTCCGGGGATCATGTCTATCACATGGATTACCGCAAGATCATTGAGTACCACCGGCAGAAGGATGCCGATTGCACCATGGCCTTTGTCCAGGTGCCGCAGGACAAGGCTCATCGCTTCGGGGTGGCGGAAATCGATGACGAAGACGGGGAAGTCGGCGGCCGGGTGCTGCAATACCGGGAAAAACCGGAAAAACCGGATTTTACCTGGGCCTCCATGACTGTTTACTGCTTTAAGCCCAAAGTGCTTTACGAACTGCTGGAGGCCAACGCCCGGGAGGACGAATCATTCGAGTTCGGCCGTGATATCCTGCCCCGGGCCATGACCGCCCATAAGAAAATTTACGGCTACAAGTTCGCGGGTTACTGGGGCTACACCCGCACCGTGGAAGAGTACTGGCAGACCAGCATGGATCTGCTGGGGCCGGACCCCGTCCTGCCCATGGATCGCTGGGGTCTGCGTACCAACCTTGACCATCGCGGCATTCGGGATTACCAGCCGTTGAAGGTCGGCCCCGCAGCGACGGTCAGCAACAGCCTGATTTACAACGGATGTCTGGTGGAGGGGACGGTGGAAAATTCCATCCTTTTTCCCGGGGTACAGGTCAAGCCCGGGGCGGTGGTGCGCGATTCGGTGCTTTTTTTCGATAATGTGGTGGGGCGGCGGGCCCAGCTTGACAAGGTGGTAAGTGATGTCAATGTCACCGTCGGGGAAGAGGTGCAGATCGGTGGCGGCGAGACCTACGGGGAGGGCGGGGTCACCGTGCTGGGCTGGAACAACCAGATTCCGGCGGGGATGCGGATTGGCGCCGGCTGTACCCTTTACCCGGCTCTGGGCCCGGAGAAGATGGCTCGCAGCCGGATTGCCGATGGGGAGGTGGTGCGGTGATTCGCCAAAAAAATGAACCCCTGGTACTGCTGCTGGCCGGCGGGGTTGGCAGCCGGCTCAACAACCTGGTCCAGAGCCGGGCGAAACCGGCGGTGCCCTTCGCCGGTATTTACCGGATCATTGATTTCAGCCTCAGCAATGTGATGAACTCCGGCTTTTCACAGGTGGGGGTGCTGACCCAGTACAAACCGCTTTCCCTGATGCGCCATATCGGCGACGGCGCTGCCTGGGATCTCACCGGCCGTACCCGCGGGGTGAAAATCCTGCCGCCGCGCACCGGTTCCCGTGATTCCGACTGGTACAAAGGCACCGCCGATGCGGTGCGCCAGAATATCGACTTTATCAGGGCTCATCCCACCCCAGAGGTGATCATCCTCTCCGGTGACCACATCTACAGCATGGACCTTGACGATATGCTGCAGGCCCATCGCCGCAAAGGGGCCGACATGACGGTGGCCACCATGGTGGTGCCCAAGGAGCAGATTCACCAGTTCGGCACCGCCATCACCGATGCCGACGGCCGGGTGGTGGAGTGGGAGGAAAAACCGGTCCACCCCCGTACCGATCTGGCCTCCATGGGCATTTACGTGGTCAGCACCGCTTATTTGCTCAAAACGCTGGAGACTTACCGGGAAGATACCGATTTCGGGATGGACATCATCCCCCGGGCCATCACCGCCGACTGGGTCTATGCCTACCCATTCCGGGGCTACTGGCGCGATGTGGGCACCATTCAGGCCTACTGGGAAGCCAATATGGACGTGTTGCGGTCTGATTCTCCCATTACCCCGCAAGCTTGGGGCATCAGGGCCAATCCCGAGGCTGAGGGGCTGTCTTTCGATCGCTGCCCGGCCCGCCTGGTGGGAGCCGGGCGGGTGCATAATTCCCTGGTGGCCGCCGGGTGTGTGATTGAGGGTACGGTGATCAATTCGGTGCTCTCCCCCGGGGTGCGGGTGGAGGCCGGAGCGGTGGTGCGTGACTCTATTCTCTTTCATGACTGCCTGGTAGGCTCCGGTGCCGAGGTTGACCTGGCGATTCTCGACAAGCGGGTCGCGGTGGGGCCGGCGGCGGTGGTAGGGGTTGGCGACGCGCAGGAAAAGAAGCGAATCAATCGGGCCCATCCCGAGCATCTTTATAGCGGTATTACTCTGGTGGGCAAGGGAGCGCAGATTCCCGCCGGGGTAACCATCGGCCGTAACTGCATTATCTCCCCCTGGCGGCAGGCCGAAGAGTTCGGCAGTGTCACCGTGGCCAGCGGCGAAAGCGTTTAACGCAGGCCGGCGATGAACTCGCTCACCGCGGCGGCTCCCTGTGCTTCCACCAGGCGGATGGTGGCCGAGCCGATCACCGCGATGTCCGCCTTACCGCGCAGCAGATCCACGTCCCGGCGATTGCTGATGCCGAAGCCCACCGCCAGGGGAAACTCGGTGGCTCGGCGGCAGCGGTCGATATAGCGGTCGAAATCCTGGTCGAAACTGGTCTGAGTTCCGGTAACGCCCCGGCGGGCCACGCAGTAAATAAAGCCGCCGCCGTGGCCGGCCAGTTTCTTCATCCGCGCCTCAGTGCTGGTGGGGGCAAAGATTTGGATCGGCGCCAGCTCCAGGCGGCGGCAGGCGGTAAGATATTCCTCGCCTTCCTCGGGCGGCAGATCGGGGATGATCAGGCCCCTGATCCCGCTCTCCTTGCTTTTCTGCAGAAAAGCTTCCACCCCGTACTTGAACAGGATGTTGTAGTAGGTCATGAAGAGGAAGGGGATCCGGTGCCGGTCGGTCATTTCGGCGGCAAATTCCAGGCACTGCCTCACCTTCACACCGCGGTCGATGGCCTCCTGGTTGGCCCGCAGGATCACCGGCCCGTCGGCCACCGGCTCGGAAAAGGGGATCTGCAGCTCGATGATATCCACCCCGGCCTCCACCATCCGGGCGATCACCTCCCGGTTGACTTCAAAGGAGGGGTAGCCCAGCACCAGGTGGGTCATCAGCAGGATTTCCCGGTCTTGCCGGGCCTGTTTAATTTCTTGGGCCAGAGTCATGAGGCCGGCTCCTTGGCGTATTCTTCTCCCTTGGCACGGATAAACGCCTGCCAGGAAGGATCTTTAAAGGCGTGGGCGATGGTGAAGATATCTTTGTCGCCCCGGCCCGACTGGTTAATGACGATGGCGGCTTCCGGCGGCAGTTCCCCGGCCTCCCTGAAGGCCTGGACAAAGGCATGGGCCGATTCCAGTGCCGGGATTATCCCTTCGCTGGCCATGGTCAGCTGCAGGGCCTCCATGACCTCGGCGTCGGTGGCGGCGGCCATCCGCACCCGGCCCCCTTCCCAGAGGTCGGCCAGCATGGGGGAGACCCCGATGTAATCCAGACCGGCGGCCACCGAATGGGTATCTTTCATCTGGCCGTCGCTGTCCTGTAAAAACATGGTCTTGTAACCCTGGGCCACCCCGGGTGTCCCGGCGGGGTGGTTGCCGGCTTCCTCCGCCGTCAGTCGGGCGGCGTGCTGGCCGGTGGTCAGCCCCTTGCCGCCGGCCTCCACCCCCACCAGTTCCACCTCCTCATCGGCCATAAAGCCCTGGAAGATGCCCATGGCGTTGGAACCGCCGCCGACGCAGGCGTACACCCGGGCCGGCAGACGGCCGTGGGCCGCCAGGATCTGCCGCCGGGTTTCTTCGCCGATGATCTTCTGGAACCAGGCCACCATGGCCGGAAAGGGGTGGGGGCCGCAGACCGTGCCCATCACGTAATGGGTTGAGTCCATGTTGGCCACCCAGTCGCGGAAGGCCTCGTTGATGGCGTCTTTCAGGGTGCGGCTGCCGGAGGTTACCGGCACCACGGTGGCGCCCAGTTTTTCCATCCAGAAGACGTTGGGCCGTTGGCGCTGGACATCTTCTTCGCCCATGTAAATGGTACAGGCAAGGCCGAATTTGGCGGCCATGGTGGCGGTGGCTACCCCGTGCTGACCGGCTCCGGTTTCAGCGATCACCCGGGTTTTTCCCATCCGCCGTACCAGCAGCCCCTGACCCATGACGTTGTTGGCTTTGTGCGCCCCGGTGTGGTTGAGATCTTCGCGCTTGATGTAAATCTGCGCGCCACCGAAGCGGCGGGTAAGATTTTCCGCCAGGGTCAGGGGGGTGGGGCGGCAGGAATAACTGGCCATCAGGTCAACGTATTGCTGCCAGAAGGACGGGTCAGCCTGGGCCTCGGCAAAGACTGCGTTTAACTGCCGGAAGGTTTCATGCAGGATCTCCGGCACAAAAGCCCCGCCCCAGTTACCGTAATATCCTGGTTTCATAATATTCTTCCACGGTGGAAAGGGTTGTTTGGGTGCTCAACGGCAAAAGAGCATCCTACTGCAAAGAGCGCTTTTTGTAAATTGCCAGGGTTGCACGGCCCCCGTCCAGGCGCGGTGAGACTTTGATGTTGCCTCGGGGTTACTGTCAGGTGCCGCTAAGGGTGCTCCGGATCTTGGCGGCCAACTCGGCCATGGAGAATGGTTTCTGCAGAAAATTGATCCCTTTTTCCAGCATGCCGTTGTGGGCGATCACCTCGGCGGGGTAGCCGGACATGAACAGGCAGCGGATGGCGGATTGCCGGGCGCGGATTTTTTCCGCCAGTTCCCGCCCGTTGATTTCCGGCATCACCACATCGCTGAGCAGCAGGTCCAGCTCGCCCTGGTGCTGTTCGGCCAGGGCCAGGGCTTCCCGGGGGGTGGCGGCGGTCAGCGCCCGGTAGCCCAATTCTTGAAGGATTCGGGTGGTTACCGCCAGGATGGTCGGGTCATCCTCCACCAGGAGAATGGTTTCGCTGCCCCCGCCGATGGTTGCCGGCGAGGGCGCCGGGGCCCGGTCTTCATCTTCGGTGGTGAGGTGCCGGGGCAGGTAAAGCCGGAAGGTGGAGCCTTGCCCGGGTTCACTGTAGAAGTTGATAAAGCCTTGGTTCTGCTTAGCAATGCCGTAGACGGTGGCCAGCCCCAGGCCGGTGCCCTGGCCGGTTTCCTTGGTGGTGAAAAAGGGTTCAAAAATATGGGCCTGGGTTTCCCGGTCCATGCCGATACCGTTGTCGCTGACCGTCAGCCGTACGTATTCGCCGGGCTGGCAGCCGGCATGGGTAGCGCAGTATTGCCCGTCAAGGCCCACATTGGCGGTTTCGATACTGATTCGGCCCCTATGGCTGATGGCGTCCCGGGCGTTGACGCAGAGGTTGGCCAGCACCTGGTCCACCTGGCCGGGGTCTATCTTCACCGGCCAAAGTTCGGCCGCCGGTTGCCAGTTGAATTCGATTTCCTCGCCGATCAGCCGCCGGAGCATTTTCAGTATGCCGGCCACCGTTTCATTGAGGTTAAGTACCTGCGGAGTGACCGTCTGTTTGCGGGCAAAGGCCAGCAGTTGCCGGGTGAGGTCGGTGGAGCGGCGGGCGGCATCCAGAATTCCGGTAAATTCTTCATGGCCTGGCTGGCTCTCTTTAAGGTGCATCAGGCCCAGTTCGGCATAACCTTTGATGACGGTGAGGATATTGTTGAAATCATGGGCCACCCCGCCGGCCAGGGTGCCGATGGCCTCCATCTTCTGGGCCTGGTTGAGTTGCGTTTGCAGCAGCTTTTCCCGCTGTCGGCGGCGCTTTCGCTCTTCCACTTCCGCCAGCTCACGCTGGATGGCCGGCACCAGCCGGGAGAGCTTGTCTTTCATGACGTAATCGCGGGCCCCTTGGCGCATGATCTTGGTGGCGGTCTCCTCTCCCACCGCGCCGGAGACTAGAATAAAGGGCAGTTCGGGGTTGGCGGCCTGAACCAACTCCAGGGCCTCCATGCCGCTGAAGCCTGGCATGGCGTAGTCTGACAACGCCAGCTCCCAGGGGCCGCGGGTAAGAGCCTGCTGCAGTTCGGCGGCGCTTTCCACCCGTTCATGCTCTGGGCTGTAACCTCCTTTTTTGAGGGCGCGGAGGATCAGGGCCGCGTCATCATCGGCATCCTCGATCAGCAGTACCCGCAGTATTTGTTCCATTTTCAGCCCTGTTTTTTAGGCGGGCCCTGGTTCAGCACCAGCCAGTAGACGCCGAGCTGGCGGATGGCCTCGCTGAACTGGACGAAATCCACCGGTTTGCGGATGAAACTGTTGGCCCGCAGGTGGTAGCTTCTGATCCGGTCCTGCTCCTCGTTGGAGGTGGTGAGCATCACCACCGGCAGCAGTTCGGTGCGCGGGTCGGCCCGGATCTTTTCCAGCACCTCCAGGCCGTTGAGCTTGGGCAGGTTGATGTCCAGCAGCACCAGTTCCGGCAGCACTTCCGGGTCGCGCCCGGCGTAAGACCCCTGGCCGAAGAGGTAATCCAGGGCTTCCACGCCGTCCCGGGCTACCACCACTTCGTTCAAAATATTGTTTTTCTTCAGTGCCCGGAGGGTCAGGGCTTCATCATCGGGGTTGTCTTCCACCAGCAGAATTATTTTTTTATTCATGTTTTGGCTCTCCACTTGGGGTCATGTCGGTCAAGGGTAAAATAAAAGGTGGCACCTTGTTGTTCTTTGGCTTCGGCCCAGATCAGGCCGCCATGGCGGTGGATGATCCGCTGCACGGTGGCCAGGCCGATGCCGGTGCCTTCAAACTCCTTGGGGCTGTGCAGCCGTTGGAAGGCGGTGAAGATCTTGTCGGCGTAAGTCATGTCGAATCCGGCCCCGTTATCGCGGACAAAACAGATGGTGCGCTGGTCCTCCCTGATGGTGCCAAGGGAGATTTCGGGGTTGACGGTCTTGCCGGTGAACTTCCAGGCATTGCCCAGCAGGTTGTCCATCACCGCCCGCAGCAGGACCGGATCGCCGAGCACCTGAATGCCGGGTTCTATGACCACTTTAACTTTCCGTTCCGGAGCGTCCTTTTGCAGTTCGGCCATGATTTCCTCGGCCATGGCGCTCAAGTCCACCCGGCTCCAGTTGATCTCGCCCCGGGATAGCCGGGAGAGCTGCAGCATGTCGTCGATCAGGTTGCCCATCCGCCCGCAGCCCGCTCGGATGCGCTGGAGGTAGTCCTGGCCGGTATCGTCCAGGCGGTCG
This sequence comes from Desulfurivibrio dismutans, assembly GCF_029210385.1. Lineage (GTDB taxonomy): Bacteria > Desulfobacterota > Desulfobulbia > Desulfobulbales > Desulfurivibrionaceae > Desulfurivibrio > Desulfurivibrio dismutans. The sequence continues at coordinate 239,417 of NZ_JARGDQ010000001.1, forward strand.
TGATAATCCTCCAGCAGGGCCTGGCTGAAGCCGTCGATGCCCCGGAGGGGGGCGCGCAGGTCGTGGGAGATGGAATAGGCAAAGGCATCCAGCTCCCGGTTGGTGGCCCCCAGTTCCAGCTCGGCCCGGCGGCGTTTATCGATTTCCCGTTCCAGGGGAACAAAGGCCAGGTAACGGAAAACCAGCCAGAGCATCAGGCCCAGCATCGCGGTAATGGCCAGGGAAATGAGAAGCAGCCGGTTACGCATCTCCTGCAGGATAATTTCCGCCTGGCGGTAATCCTTGCTCAGAGTGAGCGTCAGCAGGTGCTGATCCTGGTAAGTTACCTGCTGTTGCTGGGTGATGATAAAGGGGGAGTCGGAATCCCGGACAAACCGGCTGAGCAGATGGCCGGTGGGGCTGTAGGCTTCAAACAGCAGCACGTCCTCATGGTGGGCGCTCCATTGCTGCATGAACTGCTCCACGTCGGCAAACTGATATTTAAGCAGTGGTTCGATCATGAAGGTGGTGGCGGCCTGCAACTGATAGTTGAGCTGGGTTTCAACTTCCTGCAGTTGGGCCTGGCGCTGCTGGCCCAGCAGCAGATAGTTGGTCAGTCCCAGGACCAGTAGCAGCACCGCCAGCATTCCGGCAATCACCCGCTGGTAGGAGAAAATTTCCGGCTTGCCTTCCGGGTCCGGCTGGTCAGTGGTCATCGAAGCCCTCGGTCATGGTGGCCAGCTCATTGTAGTGCTGTGGGGCGGCCGGCTGCAGGCCGGTGATGCTTGGTTTGATGCTTGTAAGGATTAAACGCCGGTCGGGGTGCTCGTTGATGGCCATCAGCAGTTCCCGCAGTTGTGCCACCAGCACCGGATCCAGGTTGCGGCGGGTTAAAAAGAGATGGTCGGGTATCAGGGGGCTGACAGCTAAAACTCTGAGCCCCCGCTGGCGGTAGTGAAAGAAAACCTCGTCTTTGACGCCGCCGGCGGCAAAGTAGCCGCCCAGCACGGCCAGGGCCACGTCGTGATGGGAGTTAAGAAAATCGTGGCGGCCCAGGTCGGTTAGCGAGATTCCGGCTCGGGCCAGCATGGCCCGGGGCACCAGATAGCTCATGGTGGAGTGAGGATCGCCAAAGGCAAAGGTCTGCCCCTGAAGTTCGTCGAGTTCACGGAACGGTGAATCCTGACGGACAATGATCATCCCCTGAAAAAACGGCGATCCGTCTTCTTCCAGCATGGCCAGCAGCGGTTTGTCGCCGTACCGGCGGCGCATGGTGACATAGCTCGCCGGGCCCATAAAGGCCAGGTCGGCCTGGTCGCGGCCGACAAAATCAAGATGGCTCTGGTAGCTCTGCTGGATCCTGATGTTTACCGGTCGGTCAAGTCCGGCGGCCAGGTAATCGGCCAGGGGAGTGAAGCGGCTCACCAGTTCAGTGGCCGGCAGATAGGGATGAACCCACAGGATCAGTTCTCGCTCCTCGCCGGCGGTAGTGTGGGCCGGGGTTAAAGCCATCAGCCAGAGGCAAAACAACAGCAGAAACCATCCCCGGCTGCGGATCGGAGCGGAAAAGTTTTTTGGCTGCCCTTGTTGCTCGGCGATTATTGTTTTCATGGTCTCACAGTATCCGAAAAGAAGCCAAAAGTCAACTTTTCAGTGGTTTTTGTCGATTGCCGTGCGTTTGCACATTGTGGGATAGCGTGACCGTTTCTACGGCCAGTCGGCATTTTGGGCGAGTTGATCTCCGATGTTACGGCAGCGGGCGGCGAAGTCTTCCGGATAGTGGCCGCAGATAAAACGCTGCTGGGCCTCGGTAAAGGCGCCCATGGCATATGGCAGCTTGGGCAGCAGGGCGTAGAGCAGGCGCTGGTCGTGGTCGGTGGCATCCAGCCGCTTGCTGTATTCAAGGCTGGTGACCAGAGAGGCGCCAAGACCGGCCAGGATCCGCTGGGCCAGCAGCAGGGTCCGGTCCAGGGCGGTGCGGCAGGCCGGGTCGGCCTCCACGATGTTGCCCACTTCCTCTTTGGTCATGATTTGCAGTTCCCACTGGGAGACCTGAGCCTTGGGGACAAAGAGGACAATATGCTCATCTTCATGCACGATCAGTTCCGTCGGACCCTGGGTTCGGCCGTCGAGCCTCCGGTTTTGTCGGATAGCCTGGAGGTAGGCGGCAAATAGCCCCCGCCCGTGTCGCCGGCGGAAGGTCCGGCATGAGTCGGCCACCTGGTCGCCGGCGGCAAAGGCCGGCCAGGGCGGCACCAGGGCATATTGCTGATGAATCTGCTGGTGGGAGGCGTGCAGGCGGAAGCCACTGCCGGAGCAGTCGTAGCCGAAGTTCCAGCCCCAAAGGGTGGCGGTGAAGGGCATCCGGTCGGTGTCGGTTGCCGTCAGGCGGTCTTGCACCTGTGAGCGCAGTTCCTCCAGATCATCTTCGGTGAGCCCGGTACGCCGCCATTTTACCGGCAGGTCGAGCAACTCCGCCAGGCGTACGTAGGTGCGCTGGTAATAAAGATGGCGCAGGCCGGTCATGTCGGCAGCGGTCAGGTCGTCGATACGGTAGCGGATGGCATCCTCGGCCATGTTGGCGGCATAGTGACCCCAGGGGATGTAGCTGTTGCGGCGCAGGTACTCGTAGATATGGGTGGCATCGCCCGGCGCCCCGTATTCGCCGACGATTTCACTGTCGCCTTGGGCGCCGGGTTGCAGCACCATGATTTTCTTGTAGGCATCCGGCAGGTGGGGGTTGTTGGCCACGGTTTCGTATAGATCGTGGTCATGGATCAGGGGGCGCCGTCCGCCCGGCTGGTAACGCCGGCCCTGCGGAGTCTGGTCCGGATTCATCACCAGTTCGCAGCTTAAAGCGGCCAGGGCCGTAAGGTCGGCGGGGTCGGTTGAGGAGGCTGCCAGGGCCAGTTGCAGTGGGCGGGGCAGTCGGGCGATCAGCTGCGCTGGGGTCAAGCCGACGGGTTTTTGGGCGCCGGCCGCCGCCAGGCTTTCCCCCAGGGAAACTTCAGCCCTGGGGGGCTGGCCGATGCTGTCCGGATCGGCGGCCTTGGCTTCGGCCCAGGGGCGATTGATGTAGGTCACGCCGCGAAAGGCAAAGGGGTTGGGAACCTCGAAAACCGGATCGGCCTGGGGGACTTCCACATCGGTCGGTGGGAAGTTGCGGCGGTTGTCGATGGTGTCCTTGCGGTCAGCCGGCCAGCCCAGCGCGGTTCGGCGGTCATGGCGCCGGAGGTTGCGCACCCGGTAAGCTGGCTGATGGGTCAGCACCAGGAAGTTGCCGTCCTGGTCAAGGAAGTCGCGTTGCATGTTGCTCTCCTTCAGCCTGCTGTCGGGGTGGCCGGTCTCGTGTCCGCTCTCCTGCATAAAGTTGCGGCGGCGCTTTGTTTTACAGTTCTCCCTCAGTGGCCGGCTGCACCTCTTTGACGGTGATGGTGTAAAAAAGCTCTTCGCCGGCCAGGGGGTGGTTGAAGTCCACCCGGACCTGTTCTTGTTCGATTTCCTTGACCAGGGCCGGCAGGTTATGGGTCTGGCCGTCGCGCTCCATGTTCATGGTCACTACCATGCCGGGCTTGATATCCCGGTCGCCGAAACTGTCCCGGCTGACCGCGATTTCCAGCTCCGCCACCCGCGGCCCGTAGCCTTCATCGGGCGGAATGCTGACGGTACGGGTCTGGCCGGCGCTCATGCCGATGATGGCCCGTTCCAAAGAGGGCAGGATCATCTGCTCGCCGATCCGGAAGGTCATGGGGGCGGTGTCGCTGGATGACTCAAATACCTCTCCGTTGGCCAGCCGTCCCTCGTAATGAATGGTTACCTGGTCGTTTTCCTGTGCCTGTCGCATGTTTTAATTCCTTGGTTTAAAGGGTCGGGCGGCGGCTGCAGCGCCAACGCCCGGGGGTGATTCAGTGGCATCGATGCGGGCCATTATGCCGAAAAAAAGCAAGTGAATCAAGAGCCTTGCAATGAAAATCGAGTGAGCGGCCAAAACCGTCCAGGTCAATTCAGGTTTCCAGGCGGTCGCCCCAGATCTCGAGCTTGGCGGTGAGTTGGCCCAGGGTATGCTCATCGTTGCCGGTTTCGCCGTTGCTGCGGGCTTCACTGGCGCCTGGCTGGCCGACTGGGTACTGATTGATCAGCCGCTCCAGGTTCCGGCCGAAAAGGCCGACGCATTTTTGCAGGTGATTGGCCAGTAACTCAAAGGGGAAGGGTTTGGTGTAGTCGGCCAGGGCCTCCTCCAGGAAAAGGTTGAGCTTGGTTCTTTCCTCGTCGGTGCGGGTGTGGTGGGCAGGGCAGCGTTTGAGGATGTCGACGGTTTTGGCCTGCAGTTCCAGAGCGGTGATGGCTTTCTGGCCGCCCAGGGAACGCAGCAGCATCTTAAACGACAGCATGACCCCGCGCAGCCCCAGAAAAAACTCGGCGGCCTGGTTAGCGGCGAGTTGTTCCGGGTTAACTGAGGAATCCGGGGCGGTAAGCTGCTCCTTGACCCTGGCCGGCAGTGGGCCGGCCAGGGTGTTGTGCAGCAGTTCCAGTTTGTCCAGAAAAGGAGAAATCAGGGCAACCGGTCGCAGCTTGCGGGCCCGGTGGGCCAGGTCAAAGAGGATAGAGCCGTAGCGGGTGCTCAGCCGGGGCAGTTCGGTCAGCAGTTTGACGGCCTCCTGACGCCGCAACTCTTTCAACTGGTCACGAAATTCCATCAGGGTGCTGACCTCCCGGGGCGGCTGCCGGCGAAGATGTTCAATGTATGCCTTGAGCCGGTCGGCGGCGGCAAGACCGAGCAGGCGGTGCTGTTCAAGCAGGTTGCCGACCATGGGGGGCAGGTCGGCGAATTCCAGCGCCGTGGCCCGGGCCAGGCTGCGGGCCAGGGAGGAAGCCCCGGAATTGGCGTCATCTCGGGTGATGAACAGGAAAAAGCGCAGCCCCTGATCAAGTTCTTCCGGTTCAATTTTGCTGTTTTTCTTGGCGTGGGGCAACAGGCCGGCCAGGGAGTAGAGCCGATAAAGCTGCTCCTGTCCCTGAAACAGCACTCGGCAACTGGCGTCCAGATCCCGCAGCAGGGGTTCCAGCAACTCGGCCTGGTTTTTGATATTGACCGCAGCGGCCATGGCCGCCTGGTCGGTGATGCTCCGGCGGCGGATGTCGATGGCCAGATCGCCGTATTCATTTTCCAGCCGGGCCAGTTCGTGGAGAATGGTGCGAATGCCGGTAACAGAAGCATTTCTGGCTTTTTTGTAGTTGCCCTGCAGGCCGTACTCCTTGAACAGCAGGTCGTGGCGGTCAAAGTTAATCCTTTGCCACTGGCCAAGGCGGCGATCGTGCGACAGGGGTTCGACGGCGGCGCGTACGGCTTTCAGCAGTTGCTGGATCTGCTCCAGTTCCGGGTTCAGGTGATCCAGATTTTCCATCTTATCCGTCTAGTTTGACCTTTGAAGGCGGGGATTGCCGTTGATTTTTTTGTGTGACCAGATATACCAGATTTTGCCGTGGTTGCCGCCTTAAATAGGAAAAAATAATTTTTCGCGCGGCTCGGCTTGGGGTTTATTTCTTGACATCACGGGGCGATAGGCATATTCTGCTGGTTTTTGTTTGCCTTGCTTGCGGCTTGGGGTGGCGATGGAACTCTTTTGTGAAAAATATCGGGAGAAGATGGCCGAGGAAGAGGCTTACTGTAAGCGTCCCGGGGAATACTGCAAGTTCAGGTCCGCCTGCATCATCCATTTTGCTGGTCAGGAACGAGGGCGTCAGCGTCGTCGGCCGGAGGGCGGGGCCAACAGGGAAGAAAGCGCCACCAGCGACTCCGAAAACCGTGCGCCGAGGAAAAATAATGCTTGATTTCAACAAGGGAGAGCAAGGCCTGCTGCCGGCCATCGTCCAGGATCAGGCCAGTGGCGAGGTGCTGATGCTGGCCTATATTAATGAAGAAGCCTGGCGGCTGACCGTTGCCACCGGCAAGGCCCATTACTGGAGCCGGTCGCGCAACAAGATCTGGCTTAAAGGCGAGAGTTCGGGGCACGTCCAGCTGGTTCGGGAGGTCCGGGTGGACTGCGATGCCGACACGGTGGTGTTCAAGGTTGAACAGTTGGGGGCGGCGGCCTGCCATACGGGGCATCGCAGTTGCTTTTACCGGCGCTTGAGCGCCGATGGTCAGGAGTTGGAGGTCACCGAAAACCCGGTTTTTGATCCCGCGGAGGTCTATAAGAAATGAATCAGTTGAAGCTGGGTATTCCCAAAGGTAGCCTGGAAAAGGCCACCATCGAGCTTTTCGCCAAGTCGGGCTGGCAGATCAAGCTCTCGTCCCGCAATTATTTTCCCGAAATTGATGATCCGGAACTCAGCTGTTCCATCTGTCGCCCCCAGGAGATGTCCATATACATCGAAAAGGAGGTGCTGGACGCCGGCATTACCGGCAAGGACTGGACGCTGGAGAACCGTTCCGACGTGGTGGTGGTGGCCGACCTGGTTTACTCCAAGGTCAGCCGCAAGCCCACCCGCTGGGTGCTGGCGGTGCCCGGTGATTCGCCGGTGCGGCGGCCCGAAGACCTGGAAGGCAAGAAGATTGCCACCGAACTGGTCAACTTCACCAGAGAATATTTTGCCTCGCGTAAAATCAACGTCGATATTGCCTTTTCCTGGGGCGCCACCGAGGCCAAGGTGGTTTCCGGCCTGGCCGACGCCATCGTTGAGGTCACCGAAACCGAAAGCACCATCCGGGCTCATGGTCTGCGGGTAGTGGAAGAACTGATGAGTTCCAACACCCAGCTCATTGCCAGTAAAAGCGCCTGGGCCGATCCCTGGAAGCGGGAGAAGATCGAAAACATCGCCTTGCTGCTCAAAGGAGCCCTGCGGGCCGATCGCATTGTGGGATTGAAGATGAACGTGTCCAAGGAGCAGCTCGAGACAGTGGTGGGTTTGCTGCCCAGTCTCCGGGGGCCTACCATCTCGCCGCTTTATCAGCAGGAGTGGTTTTCGGTGGAGACGGTGATCTCCGAGCACGAGGTGCGTGATCTCATCCCTCGCCTGCTGAAAAGCGGTGCCGAGGGGATCATTGAGTACTCGTTGAACAAGGTTATTTAGGTGGTGTCGGCCGGGGTCGGCCCGTACTTTAAAACGCGGTGGCTGCCGCCGGCGAATGCCGTGGCGCGGGGAGTGTTATGATCCAGGTTGAGCAGGTAAGTTTTGTCGATAGCGTTTTCAGCCTGGAGCGGTTGCCGGCCGGTGATCTGCCGGAAATCGCCTTTGCCGGGCGCTCCAACGTGGGTAAATCCAGCCTGCTCAACTGCCTGCTGCGGCGAAAAAACCTGGTCAAGGTCAGCGCCCGGCCCGGCAAGACCCAGAGCCTCAACTTTTACCTGGTGGGCGAGGAATTGCACTTAGTGGACCTGCCCGGCTACGGGTTTGCCCGGGTGGATAAAAGGCTGCAGGCCAAGTGGCAGGAGTTGATTACCGCCTATCTGGAAACCCGGGACAACCTGCGCTGTGTGGTGCTGATCATCGACCTGCGCCACCCACTCAAGGAACTGGATCGGATGCTGGCCGGCTGGCTGCAGGCCCAGGGGACCCCCTGGCTGCCGGTCTACACCAAAAAAGACAAGCTTTCGCGTCACCATCAGCAGCGCCAGGCGCGCCTGCTGGACGCCGCCCTGGGCATCAGCCCCAAGGACCGCCTCCTTTTTTCCGCCCTCAGCGGAGAGGGCCGCCAGGAACTCCTGGAGCGCCTGGAATCCTTTCTGTAGTTCCTGGGTAACCGTTTACCTTTTACCTTATTTCTCGTCCGATTTTAAGACCGCCAGGAAGGCGCTTTGGGGAATCTCCACGTTGCCCACCGTCTTCATCTTCTTCTTGCCCGCCTTTTGCTTTTCCAGCAGCTTGCGCTTGCGGGTGATATCCCCGCCGTAGCATTTGGCCAGTACGTCCTTGCGCATGGCGGAGACGGTGGTGCGGGCCACGATGTTGCCGCCGATGCCCGCCTGGATGGCGATCTTGAACATGTGGCGGGGGATCTCGTCTTTCAGTTTTTCGCAGGCGGAAAGCCCCCTGGCCCGGGCGTTGTCCCGGTGTACCAGTTGCGACAGGGCGTCCACCCGTTCGCCGTTGACCAGCAGATCCATCTTGACCAGGTCGCCGGCCCGGTAGTCCAGTATCTCGTAGTCAAAGGAACCGTAACCCTGGGTCAGCGATTTGAGGCGATCGTAAAAGTCGTAGATCACCTCACTCAGCGGCAGTTCGCAGGTGTACTCGATGCGGCCGGGCATGGGGTAGTGATGGTTGCTGTTGACCCCCCGGCGTTCCATGCAGAGGTTCATCACCGCCCCCATGTAGCGCTCGGGAATCATGATGGTGGCCTTGATGTAAGGCTCTTCCACCCGCTGGATGCTGCCCGGGTCCGGGTAGTAGGCGGGGTTGTCCACCTCAACCATGGTGCTGTCGTTGAGGTAGACATGGTAGTTTACCGAGGGTACGGTGAGGATCAGCGACAGCCCGAACTCCCGCTCCAGTCGCTCTTGGACCACCTCCAGGTGTAACAGTCCCAGAAAGCCGCAGCGAAAACCGAAACCCAGGGCTGAGGAGGAGTCTTTCTGGAAGGTCAGGGAGGCGTCGTTTAAGGTCAGCTTTTCCATGGCCCTCGCCAGGTCTTCATAGTCCTCGGTGGAAACCGGATAAATGGAGGAGAAGACCACCTGTTTGGCCGGCTGGTAGCCGGGCAGGGGCTTGGCGCAGGGATTGTCTTTGAGGGTGATGGTGTCACCCACCTGGGCGTCGGCGATATTTTTGATGCCGGCGATGATGTAGCCCACTTCACCGGCTGCCAGCGCCTTGGCCGGCTCCTTTTTAAAGCGAAAATGGCCCACCTCCTCCACCTTGTGGCTGATGCCGTTGGAGTAGAAGGTGATCTGGTCGCCGGCCTTGACCTGGCCGTTGGCCACCTTGCAGGAGATGATGGTGCCGCGAAATGAGTCATACTGGGCGTCGAAAATCATGGCCTGCAACGGCTGGTCCGGGTCGCCTTCAGGCGGCGGCAGGAACTTGACGATGGCCTCCAGTAATTCCGGTACCCCCTTGCCGGTTTTGGCCGAGCAGAGCTGGATACGTTCGGCTTCCAGCCCCAGGTCTTCCTCAATTTCCAGGGCTACCTTTTCCGGTTCGGCGGCGGGCAGGTCGATCTTGTTGATGACCGGGATTACTTCCAGGTCGTTTTCCATGGCCAGGTAGAGGTTGGCCAGGGTTTGGGCTTCGATGCCCTGGGCCGCGTCCACCAGCAACAGGGCGCCTTCGCAGGCCGCCAAAGCGCGCGACACCTCGTAGCTGAAGTCCACGTGCCCGGGGGTGTCCACCAGGTTGAGCACGTACTCGCGGCCGTCGGCGGCCTGATAGGGCAGGCAGATGGTCTGGCTTTTGATGGTGATCCCCCGTTCCCGCTCGATATCCATGTTGTCCAGCAACTGGTCTTTGAATTCCCGGTCGCTGACCGAGCCGCAGAGTTGGATAAAACGATCGGCCAGGGTGGATTTGCCGTGGTCGATATGAGCGATAATGCTGAAATTTCTGATGTTTTTCATGTGATCCGTCGAGTCTGTCGGGGGGAAGTGGTTCCTGGTAGGGTGGGCGCCGAGCGCCGTCGTTGACAATGATTGGGGCAAGGCCGTAAAATCGCGCACTCTTAACATAAATAAGGCCGGATGACAATCTGATTCTACCCCTTCCAGGCGCGACCTGGTTTTGATGTTACCCGTATCGAGCTTGTCGATGGGGGTGCGTTATACAGGTATTCGTGGTAGAATTACCGACAATAGGCTACAAAGATATGAACCCGATTCCAAAAATCATTTGCACCCGCCGCCGGGGTCAACCCGGTGGCGGGTGCCGGTTTTGCTTATGACCAAAGACGACCCCGAAATTCTGGCGCCGGAGGCCGAGGAGATTGAGCTACTCGCCCCAGAGGCCGGCTCTGAGGCAAGTGAGCCGGAGTTCCACCCTCTGGTCAGCCTGGATGACTCGGCCAACCTGCCGGTGGTTGGTAATGCCGCGCTGCACCGTTACCTGCAGGAGATCAACCAGTACCGGCTGCTCAGTCGGGAAGAGACCGACGAGCTGGCGCGCCATTTCAAAGAGACCGGCGACCCGGAGGCGGCCTATAAACTGGTCACCGCCAATCTGCGTCTGGTGGTCAAGGTGGCCATGGATTTTCAGAAGTACTGGATGCAGAACTTTCTCGATCTGATCCAGGAGGGCAACATCGGGCTGGTCCAGGCGGTGAAAAAATTCGACCCCTACCGACAGGTCAAGTTTTCCTATTACGCCGCCTACTGGATCCGGGCCTATATCTTAAAGTTCATCATGGATAACTGGCGCCTGGTCAAGATCGGCACCACCCAGGCCCAGCGCAAGCTTTTCTTCAGCCTTAACAAGGAGAAAAAGCTGCTGGAATCACAGGGGTTCAAACCCGAACCCAAGCTGCTGGCCCAGCGCCTCAACGTCAAGGAGAGCGAGGTCATTGAGATGAGCCAGCGCATGGACAACTGGGACATGTCGCTGGAAAGCCCGGTGCGGGAAGACTCCGGCGATGAACGCAAGGATTTCCTGCCCACGACCGGCCCCAGTGTCGAGGAACGGGTGGCCACCGACGAGGTGCGGGAATGGATGGCCGGGATCCTCGATAAAATGCGCCGGACCCTCAATGAAAAAGAGCTGGTGATCTTAAGCGAACGGTTGCTCAGCGATGAACCCTCGACTCTGCAGGATATCGCCGACCGTTTTGCCATTTCCCGTGAACGGGTGCGTCAAATTGAGGCCAATCTGCTTAAGAAAATGCGGCTTTACCTGGAGAACGAAGTCCCTGATATCAAAGAGTTCCTGGACGAATTCTTCGGCCCTACGGGCTGATTTCGCCGAATCGTCAATAATGAAGTCGCAAAAAGTCCGTCCATGGGCTTTTTGCTCCTCACAAATCGATAGCTTACCAAGCAAGCTATCGATTTGCGCGACCACCCAAGGGCGCGTTGATGATTGCTTGCGAAGTCATCAATCAAAAAACCATAAGGATAAATGACGCAATGCCCGTACCGTTACTGGATTTACAACCACAAATGGCTCCCCTGCGGGAGGAAATAATGGCGGCCGTGGGAGAGGTGATCGACTCCACCGGCTATATTTTAGGACCCCGGGTGGCCAGCCTGGAGGACGCGGTGGCGTCCTATTGCGCCACCTCTCCGTGCGAGCCCCCGGCCCAGGACGCGAATGGGTTGCAGGCCATCGGGGTCAGCAGCGGCACCGACGCTTTGCTGGTGGCGCTCATGGCCCTGGAGGTTGGGCCAGGTGACCTGGTCCTGACCACCCCCTACAGTTTTTTTGCCACCATGGGCTGCATCCTCCGGCTTGGCGCCCAACCGGTTTTTGTCGATATTGACCCGGTAACCTACAACCTCGCGCCAACCGCCATGGAGGAATTTTTTCACACCCGACCGGCCGAGGCGGCTCGGGTCAAGGCCTGTATTCCGGTGCACCTGTACGGCCAGGCGGCGGACATGAGCGCGGTGTTGCGCCTGTGTGCCGCGCACGGCATTCCGGTGGTCGAAGATGCGGCTCAAGCCATCGGCACCGCCGTCCCACTGGACGGGGGCGCAGCGACTGCCGCCGGTCTGGTGGCGCCCGGGGCCCAAAAGGTCGCCGATGATCGGGATGCCGTGGCTCTGTGGCGCCGGGCCGGCAGCATGGGAGTGGCCGGATGTTTTTCTTTTTTTCCCAGCAAAAACCTGGGAGGGATCGGTGACGGCGGCCTGGTGTTGTGCCGTGACGAGGCCCTGGCAGAGAAAATCCGGATTCTGCGGGTGCACGGCGGCGCCCCCAAGTATCACCATGGTTTGGTGGGGGGTAACTTCCGGCTGGACCCCATCCAGGCGGTGGTGCTGGAGATCAAGCTGCGGTATTTACCCGCCTGGCATGCCGCCCGGCGCGTCAACGCCGATCGTTACCGGCAGCTTTTCCAGGAGGCCGGCCTGGTGGAAGACGGTAGCGTGGTTCTGCCGGCGGCGGTTTATCGGCCGGCGGCGGAAGTTGACGGGGTGAATGATTTTCACATCTACAATCAGTTTGTCATCCGGGCCCGTAGGCGGGATGAGCTGATGGCGCATCTCCAGCAGGCCGGTATCGGTTGTGAGATCTATTATCCGGTTCCTTTGCACCGGCAGGGCTGTGTCGCCCATCTGGAATGTCATGCCGAGGTGTTCCCGGAAACCGAACGGGCCGCTCGGGAAACCCTGGCCCTTCCCATTTATCCCGAGCTCACCGCCGCGATGCAGCAGGAAGTGGCGGCGGCGATAAATTCATTCTACCGCCAAGGTGCAGTGCAGGGGAGATGATTCGTCGACTGGGGATTATGCTGGTGCTTTTATTGGGGGGCGCCGTTCCGGCCCTGGGGGAAATTGCTGGCGATTTGGTGCCGCCCCGGGAGATCGTTCAGCAGGCCAGCCCGGCGCCGCTCTGGCTGGAGCAGTGGCGACAGGCCCGGGCGTTGGTGCGCCGCGGCAGCTATCAGGCAGCGGCGCCAATTTATGAGGAGCTGCTGGCCCAACGCGAAGACCTGAGGGAGGCCCGCTGGGAACTGGCCCGGCTGTGGCTGCACCTGGGAGCGGCAGAGCGGGCTTTGGTCCATTTTGAACTGCTGCGGGAAGCGGCGCCCCATGACTACCAATTTCGCCGTGGTCTGGCTGAAGCCCTGCTGGCCACCGGGAGAAGCGCCCGGGCAGCCGAACTCTTTCAGGGGCTGTTGCCCCAATTCCCCGATGATCCTGACATTCTGGACGGCCTGGCGACGGCTCTGATCGAGCAACAGCGGGAGGCCGAGGCTCTGGCTTACCAGGAACGCCTGGTGGCATTGCTGGGCGCCGACGGTGCCGCCGGCGAAAAGTTGGCGCGGCTTTACCGGCAATTGGGCCAACCCCAGCGGGCCCGGCCGCTGGTGGTCCGGCTGGCCGGACCGGCCGGGGCTTCCTCTGCGCGCTTGCGCTTGGCGGCCGAGGTCCACGATGATCTTGGGCAGCGGCGGCAGGCCGTGGAGTACTGGCGGCGATTGCTGACGGTGGCGCCCGCGGATCAACAAGCCCGGGCCCGGGTGGAGGCCTTTATGCTGGCGGCAGGGGAAGGCGAGGAGGCCTTGAGCTATCTGCAGTCGGCCCACGCCGCCGATCCCGACAACCCCCGACTGTTGCGGCGCCTGGGGCAAGTGCACCTTGAGCTTGAGCAGCCGGAACAGGCTTTGCCCTATCTGGAGCGCGCCCTGGAGAGCCAGCCGGCTGACCGGGAAGTGCTGCAACTGGCCTTGGCAGCCCACGATGCTTTGGGGCAGCGGGCGGAGTCGCTGTTGCTCCTGGAACACTTACTGGCCCTGGAAGGTGCGGCTTCGCCGGAAAAACTGCGGCAGGCCGCTCACCTGTACCATGAACGCGGGGATTATGCCCGGGCGTTGGAACTCTATCCCCGGATCATGACTTATTACCCGGACGACCCGGTGGTCATGGCGGAAAAATTGCGCCTGCTGACCCTGTTGGGGCGGGAAACCGAGGTTGGGATGCTGTTGCGCAGCCCGGGGTGGCGGCCTTTGAACGCCGAAATCTTGGCCGCCTGGCATGTTTTGGAGCCGGCTGACCAGAAGGTGATGATTGCTCTGGTCTACGCTTACCTGGAACAGGGCGACCTGGAAGCCGGCGAGGGGGTGCTTGCGCGGCTGGCGGCGATGGTGCCTGATGACCCAGAGATGATGAGGGTTCGGGCGGCCTGGCTGGAAAGCCGCAATCAGCCGCTGGCGGCGCTGCGGGATTATGAAGAGATTCTTCGGCAGCAACCGGCCAGAATCGAGGTCCGGCGCCGGGCGTTGCACCTGGCGGCCGAGTTGGGTTTGCTGGCGCAGATGAAGGCGCACTTGCCTTATCTGGCGGCCGAGCCGAGTTTCAGCCGGCAACTGGAATTGGTTCGGGCCAAGCTTGAAGTTGGAGACATTGCCGGGACTTTGCGCGATCTTGACCGCCTGGCGGCAGCGTTTCCCGAGGCTGATCGGCAGGTGGAACTGGCGCTGGTCCAGGCTGATGCCTACCGGCTGGCCGGCTTGCCTTACGAGGCCGAACAGGTGCTGCGGGAGGCCCTGTTGCTGGAAACAAGGCAGCCGGCGTTGTATCGAACCCTTTTTGACCTGGCCCTGGCTGGTGGTCGTTACGACGAGGCCGAGGTCTGGTTGAGTGCTTTTGCCCGGCAACGGCCGGCGGCAGCCCTGGCCGCGCCGCTGCAGTTAACGGCCGAAGATGATCCGGTGGCCATGATGCAGTTGCGCTTGCTGTCGGCTCGTGGTGACCACCGGGCGGTCTTGCGCCTGTTGCCGGCCCGTGTGCCTGAAAATAAGCCCGCCGTTGATCTTCGACTGCAGGCGGCCAGGTTTTTCTGGGCCGCCGATGCCCTTTGGTCGGCGGAGCAGCAGATCAGGGAATTGCTGGAGCAGGATGCCGTTGCTCCGGAAGCCCTGGTGCTGGCTTACTTGGTCAGTGAACGGCGCGGCCGCCGGGCCGCCGGCCGCGCCTTTATCAATCGGCTGGAGGAATGGGCGCAACAGGATCCGGGCCGGCAGCTGCAATTAATTGCAATCCTGCAGCGCTATGAATTGCACGACCGGGCGGCGGTGCTGGCCGAACAGGCGGCGGCGGAGTTGCCCGGTTCAATCCGGGCCTGGCTGTTGCAGGCGCAATCCCTGGCCGCCGTGCCGGATAACCAGGCCGCCTGGCAGGTTCTGCAGAATTTGCCGGCGGCCGGGGCGAAGTTGTACCAGGTGCGTCGGCAGGAGTTGGAACTGCTGCTGCGCCTGGGGCGTTTGCCGGCGGCGCTGGCCTTGGGTGATGAGCTGATGGCCGCTTATCCCTGGAGTGCGTCCGACCTGGCTCTGGTCCGGGTACATGTTTTGTGGATGCAGCGGCATTGGCGTCCCGCCCTGGCCGAGCTGGAGTACCGGTTGACCCCGGAAGCCAGCCGGTTGTTGGCCGCCGACGCGCAAGAGTTGAGTTTGGAGATGCCGTCGGGGGAATCGTCCGGGTTATGGGGTAAAATCATCGGGGCCGCCAGTCCGCTGGTGGAGTTGACCGACCAAGTGATGAGCCCGGCCTACGCCGCCGGGATCATCGTCGGCGATGATCGCTTGCGCCGGGTGGCGGCGCCGCTTTATGCCGAGTATCGCTGGCAGCAGCGCTTTGCTCTGGAACTGCGGGCCCGGGCGGCGGTGGAACGGCGGGATTTTTTTGCCGCCACCCGGGGGTATGAACAGTTGGAACGGAATTATCCCGGGGAGGGGCCGGCGCTGTTCGATCTGGCGGGGCTCTACAGCCGTTTTCAGCGCTGGGAGGCGGAAGCCGCCATTTACCGGCGGCTGCAGGCGGCTGATCTGCATTATCCCGGTCTGCCGGAAGCCCGTCAGCGCAGTGACCTTAAACGGCGCCAGCGTTCGACCCTGGGCTATGAATACCGGCGGGAGACCGGTCGTGACGGTTATAAAGCCGTGGGCCGGGAGGCATTAACCGCCGCCCATTGGTGGGCTCCGCTGCTGGGGCACGAAATGGATTTCACCTACAGCCGTATCCGGTATCGCAACACTGAAGGCCCGGGCACCCTCAGCGCCAATCAGGCCGAACTGCTTTATCGCCGTGATGCCTTTGCCGGGGTGGATTTGTTGCTGGGGGTCGGGGCCTGGTTGACGGCGGGGGACTCTGGGGAGGGGCGAAACTCTGCCCTGGGCCGGGCTGAAATCGCCGGTGACCTGGGGGATCGTGTCCGGGGGCGGATCGCCTACCGGCGAGAGCCGGTGGAAGATACCCTGGCTGCTCTGCGGCGGGGGATCAGGGCGGATACCATCGCGCTGGAAGGAGCGGTGGACCTGCTGGCTCGCCTGGAGGCCGGTTCCGCCTACAGCTTTCGTTACTATTCCGACCACAACCAGACCCATGGTTATGATCTGTGGGCGACTTACAGCCTGCTGCCTGATCCCACGCGGCTGACTTTTGGTTATCTTTATGAATACCTGGATTCCCGGGAAGGAGCGCAGGGTGGCGGGGGAGGCATGGATGACGGCTTCAGTGCCGATGACCACCCTTACTGGGCGCCGCTGAACTTCTGGCGCAAGACCTTTGCCGTTAATTTTCGACACCAGTTGAGTGATGATCCTTTTATGCGGGATCGGCCCCGCTATTATACCCTTGGTTATGCCACCAGCTATGATTCGTCGGGCTACGGACAACAGACCCTGGAGGGGGGATTTTTTCTTGAACTCAAGGCCGGGTTGATCTGGCAGGCCGGGATTGAAGTGGTCACCGGCTCCGAATATCGTCGGCGCCGGCTGGACACCTCCCTTACCTACCGCTGGTAGTTTGCCGCTACCGGGCTTTGCGGCCTCCACCCCCGTGCCCAAATCGATGACTTTGACGGCTTCCGTCGTTCGGCAGTGAGTTGCTTGCAATCGGGAAATGGTTGTGGTAAGTCTTAATGCGGTCGGCGCCCCCGCTTCTATCCAGCAGGGGTTGCCGTCCGTTTTATTTTGGTGCTCCAGTTTGCGCCGTTTCGTCCGGGCCATGTGCCGTGGATGGGACGGCGTGATTTTTTACGAGATTGTCAAATTTCTTGCTTGGAGGAAGCAGGCCCATGGTTGAACGTATCCCCATGACCCGAAAAGGCCACGAAAAGCTGCGTCAGGAGTTGAATCATCTGCAGCGCGTGGAGCGCCCCCGGATCATCCAGGCTATCGAGACGGCCCGGGAACATGGCGATTTGAAAGAAAACGCCGAATACCATGCGGCCAAAGAGCGTCAGAGTCATGTTGAGGGGCGCATAATGGAGCTGAAGGACAAGCTCAGCCGCTCTGAGGTGATTGACTGCGATGCCCTGGATTGCGAACGGGTGGTGTTCGGGGTGGTGGTCACCCTGGTGGATCTTGATACCGATGGTGAGGTTCGCTATCAACTGCTGGGACCGGAGGAGGCCAGCGTGGAAGAGGGCAGCATTTCGGTGCTTTCTCCCCTGGGGCGGGCGATGATCGGTAAGTCGGTGGGGGACGAGGTGGTGGTCAAGACCCCCGGCGGGGTCCGGCAGTTTGAGGTGATGGAAATCTCGCCGCCCCAGGAGTAACGGCCCTGTCGGCAACCGCCAGGGCTGTCAGTCAGCGGTCCAGTCGCCGTCGCCAGGTGGATGCTGGCCCTTGCCCCATCGCGTTCAGGTCTGATCGGCGGCGATGATGCCTTCGATGAAGACGTCGGTGATCTGGTTGGCGGTCTCTTCAATGGAGTATGGGTGGTCGGGGGAGAGCACCCATAGCCGGGCGGTTTCATCCAGAGCCCCAAAAAAGGCTCGCTTGAAAACGCCCGGTAACACTTCCGGTCGGAAAATTCCCTGCCCTTGGCCCTGCTTGACAATTCCCGAAATTATATCCAGGTATTCACTGAACTTGGTGAGCCGGTATTCACGCATGAACTTGTTGCTCTGGCGAAGTTCCATCTGCAGCACTTCCGCCAGTTCCCGGCGATCATCCATCAGTTGCAGGTGGTGGAGGGCAAAGACCCGCAGCATCCGGCGGGGATCGTCGCCGGCTTCAGACTCCAGCAGCAGTTTCACTTCCAGGATGATCTTGCCTATTTCCTCTTCAAACAGGGAGATCAGGATGTCATATTTGTTGTTGAAGTATAGATAGATGGTACCGTCGGCCACCTGGGCTTCCTTGGCAATATCGGCAATCCTGGCATGAAAAAAACCCTTGCGGGAAAAGACCCTGATGGCGGCCTCAATAATTTTTGCATGTTTGTCGGCGGTACGTATCATGGCAAGGCTGAGCCCCGGTTCGGTAAATTAGGGATCGTGGCGGCGGTCATCAGTCGGTTGGTGGGACCGAAGGTCCGACCGTGGTGGTTACTTGCAGGGTATTGTTACCCAATAATGGGTGAGCCATCATTCACATTGTGTCCGAAAAATACTATATTTATGCATGATGGTCTTGGCCTGTCAAGGATAATGTTGCCGGTGTCGTCGGTGCCGACCAGATAGCACGTTGTCATGATGCCACTGTCGACGGGCCGGGCGCTTAATATTGATTATTGCGGTGTTCGGTCTTGTGTGGCTTGACAAAAGTACTTCGGTAGCGTTATTTTTCCGGGCAACCAAACTGATAATTGGTGATCGTTCACCAGCGCCCATGACCTGTTGTTTAATGTTGGCGAGAATTGTATACCGGCGGTGGCCGGAAAGGAAGAGATAGTCACATGAAGATTCTGGTAATCGGCTCCGGTGGCCGTGAACATGCTCTGGCCTGGAGTTTTGCCCGGTCCCCCCGGGTTGACAGGGTCTATTGTGCGCCCGGCAATGCCGGTATTGCGACCGTGGCAACCACGGTCGATCTGGACACCACGGATCACGCGGCGCTGATCGCCTTTGCCCGGGCCGAAGGAATTGACTTGACCGTGGTGGGTCCCGAAGTCAATTTAAGTCGTGGTATTGTCGATGATTTCTTCGATGCCGGCTTGCGCATCTTCGGCCCCAGCCGGCCGGCGGCAGCTCTTGAAGGCAGCAAGGTATTTATGAAGAACCTGCTGGCCAAATACCGGATTCCCTCCGCCGCCTACGCGGTTTTTGCCGATCAGGCCCGGGCGGTGTCTTATCTCGATAGTGGCGAGCTTAATTACCCGGTGGTGGTTAAGGCCGATGGGCTGGCCGCCGGTAAAGGGGTGATCATCGCCGCCGACCGGGATCAGGCGGTGGCGGCTTTGGAGCTGATCATGGCCGAAAAAGCCTTTGGCGAGGCCGGCAGTCAGGTGGTGATTGAAGAATTTCTGGCCGGCGAAGAAGCATCCTTTATCGCCTTTACCGACGGCAAAACGGTGCTGCCCCTGCCGAGTTCCCAGGACCACAAGGCGGTTTACGACGGTGACCAGGGGCCCAACACCGGCGGCATGGGGGCCTATTCGCCGGCGCCGGTGCTGACGCCCGAGCTGGAGCAACAGGTGATGGAAAAGATCATGTATCCCACTGTCGCCGCCATGGCGGCGGAGGGACGTCCTTACCGGGGAATGCTGTACGCCGGGCTGATGATCAGCCAGGGCGAGGCCAAGGTGCTGGAGTTTAACTGCCGCTTCGGTGATCCCGAGGCGCAGCCCCTGTTGATGCGGCTGCGCAGTGATCTGACCGAAGTAATGGACGCGGTGATCGATCAGCGGTTGGCCGAGGTAACCCTGGACATTGATCCCCGGCCCGCCGTTTGCGTGGTCATGGCGGCCGGGGGATATCCCGGCGCTTATGCCTCCGGCCGGGCAATCAAGGGCCTGGATGAGGCGGGGAAGCTGGCCGGCGTCGAGGTTTTTCATGCCGGTACGCGTCGCGAGAATGGCGACATAGTAACCGCCGGTGGTCGGGTTCTGGGGGTTACCACCCTGGCCGACGATCTGCCGGCGGCTATTGAACAGGCGTATCGGGCGGTGGCGCTGATTTCCTGGTCCGACTGTTACTACCGGCGGGACATCGGTCAGAAGGCCTTGCGCCCTCGTTAGCCACCTTAGTATAATACCATTTAATATCTGGAGACTCAGCCGGCTTGCAACCTTCAACCCATGCCGAGGCCGTGGTTACCCCCGCCGATCTGGAACAGGCGGTGGCGATCATCCGCCGCGGCGGAATCGTCGCTTTTCCCACGGAAACCTATTACGGGCTGGCGGTTGACCCCTTTAACCGGGAGGCGGTTTCCCGTCTCTTTGCCGTTAAAAGGCGCGCGCCCGACAAACCGATTCTTTGTCTGGTACCCGATCGGGAGCATTTGTTTTCCCTGATTCGCACGATCCCCACCTGCTATGAAACCCTTATGGAGGCCTTCTGGCCCGGGCCGCTAACCTTGATTTTCGACGCCCGGGAAGAGGTGCCGGTCAGTCTTACCGGTTACAGCGGCACCATTGGCGTCAGGGTTTCCTCGCACCCGGTGGCGGCTTGGTTGGCAAAGGCTTATGGCGGGCCCATATCCGCCACCAGTGCCAATTTTTCCGGGCACCCGGCGGCGGCGAGCGCCGTTGAGGTGGGAACCCAGTTGGGTCCCGACGTGGATTTGATTCTTGATGGTGGTGATACGCCCGGCGGTACCGGGTCCACCCTGGTCGGCCTGGACAATGAGCAGCTGGTGCTGCGCCGGGCCGGGGTGGTCACACTTCAACAACTAAATGATGTTTTAACTCCACACTTTGTCGTGGATGCCCGTGAGGAGTCGGCATGATTTCTGATTTACAGTGGGATCGCAGTTTTGCCTTGGAACAGGCCGGCGACGACGAGGCGTTGCTGGCCGAACTGCTGGCCATCCTGCGCCAGTCTGCCGGCGATGACCTGCGGCGGATGAAGGAGGCGATGCATGCCGGTGACGGCCGGGCCTTGGCCAACGCGGCCCATAACATAAAAGGGGCGGCCGCCAGCCTGGGGATGGAAAAGCTGCGACGGGTTGCCTCCGAGCTGGAGCAGGTTGGTCGCTCGGGGGAGATGGCCGCAGCCGCGGCCAAGCTTGACACCCTCGAGGCGATGCTTGGTCAGTTAAAAGCGGTCAAATAAGTTCTGCCGACCCCACCCTGTGGTTGAGGCCACAGAAGCTGGTGGACTCCGCGCAGGCCTGGCTTTCGTCTCGCCTATTCTGGCGGTTTCGGGCTGAACTGGCTAGAGAGTTAAGGGTGGCAGCCTCATCACACAGGATGACCGATTCATGTACGACGCCCAGCAGATCGTTCGTAAATTCAGCGATATTAAAACATTGCCACACGTTGCGTTCAGGGTCAACCAGTTGGTTAAGGATGATCAGGCCACCATGCATGACTTCGAAGAGGTCATCAAACTGGACCCGGTACTGGTTACCCGCCTGCTGCGATTGGTCAACAGTCCTTATTTTGGGCTGGTCCAGAAAGTGGAATCCATTTCCAAAGCCGTGGTATTCTGTGGTCTTAAGCAGTTGCGTAACCTGGTGACGGTGGAAGCTCTGCGGGGGATGTTCAAGGGGGACGGGGAGCGCTTCTCCCGGGAAAAGCTGTGGCTGCATTCGGCCACCGTGGCCATTTTGGCGGAGATGATTGCCAAACGGATTTTCGGCCTGGACGGCGAGGATGTTTTTCTGGCCGGTATTATTCATGATGTCGGTCTGGTGGCGGAAGATCAGGTGGCCGGGGAGGAATTGCGGCTGGCCGCCGATGCCATGCGCCGGGGTGAGGGGTTGCTGCTGGAGTGTGAACGGCGTTATCTGGGTACCGATCACTGTGAGACCGGCGCCCTGCTGGCCAAGGAGTGGAAGCTCTCCGACCAGGTGTTCAAGGCCATCAGGTATCACCATGACGACCGCAAAACCTTTACCCTGCCCAGCGTTCCCGCCATCATTGTGCTGGCCGATTTCATGGCCTTCAAAATGCAGTACAACCCGGTGCCGGGGGCGCCGGTGCCTTCTCTCCCTCCAGTGCTGGCCAGGCACGTCAAGAGCATGATGGCCAATTACAAGATTATCGTTCGGGATCTGCCGGCGGAAATGGAAAAGGCCAGGGAGCTTTACCGCACCGATGATTGATTCGGACTTTACGGAAATTTTTGGCGAACTGCTCGCCGAGCACGAGACCGAAGAGGACTTGCTCGGAGTGTTGGCTGAACTGGTGCCCGGCAGCGGGCTGCTGCTGGTGGTCGAGGACGGGACCCGGCTGCAGGCGGGGATCCCTTTGGTGTTGCCGGCGGCTACGGAAGAGGCGCTGCGGGCGGCTCTGCCGCCGCTGGACGCCCCCCCATCCTCCCCTCTGGTGGCACCGGTGGCACAACGTTTGGGGTCTGGCTGGGTGTATGCCCTGACCATGGAACGCTTGGCCGGAGTACTGTTCTGGATGATCCCCGGCGGCACGGACATGACCTCCGAGCCGGCCGGAGAGGCCCTGCTGCGGAACACCCTGCTTTATGCTTTGGGCGAGCAGGAAAGGCGGGAAACGGCCGCCCAGGAAGCGCAATTCCGGCGCCAGATTGAGGTGTTGAAACAGCAGCACGGCCGGCTGATTGAGGATAATTACCGGCAGTACCGGATCAATCGGGAAAAAGAGCAGGAATACGCCCGTACCCTGGAGAGTGAAATTGCCCGCCAGACCGCAGAACTCCGGGAAGCTAACGTCCGGCTGGAAGAGGGCAGCCGCCTGAAAAGTGAATTTCTGGCCAATATGAGCCATGAGTTGCGAACCCCGATGAATGCCATCATCGGTTTCGCCGAGTTGCTGGCGGACACCACTCTGGATGCTTCCCAACAGGAATACTGCCGTACCATTCGCCAGTCGTCGGCGACGCTGCTGGCGCTGATCAACGACATCCTTGATCTGGCCAAGATTGAAGCCGGACGCCTGGAACTGGAGATTGTCAGCTTTAGCCTGGACGAGTTGCTGGAGAGTGTGGCGGCGATGTTTAAGCTTGCCGTTCGCGACAAGGGGATCACCCTGCAGGTGCGGCGTGATCCGGCCCTGCCGGATTTTTTTCGGGGGGACAGCCACCGGTTGCGCCAGGTGCTCACCAATCTGGTGGGTAATGCCGTCAAATTTACCGACCGCGGTGCGGTGGAACTGCTGGTGGAACCTGTGTCGCCGCCGGCAGCGACGGGTCAGGAGCGACTGCTGCGTTTTATGGTCCGGGACAGCGGGATTGGGATTCCCGCCCATCGACTGGAGGCCATCTTCGAAAAATTCACCCAGGCGGACGGTTCCACCACCCGGCGCTTTGGGGGGACCGGGTTGGGGCTGGCCATCTGTCGGCAACTGGTGGCGCTGATGGGAGGGCAGATCAGCGTGGAGAGCGGTGAAGGGCAGGGCAGTACCTTCAGTTTTAGCGTCAGTCTGCCGGTGGCCGAGGCGGCGGCTCCAGCCCCAGCGACAACAACCGCGACCGGCCGGGCCGGGCCGGTGGTGGGTGGTCGGCGGGTGCTGCTGGTGGAGGATAACCCGGTCAATCAGCGTCTGGCCTCCCTGATGACCAGCAAACAGGGTTGTGACCCGGTGGTGGCGGCCGACGGGTTGGAGGCCCTGGAGCGCTTGCGGGAAGAAGAGTTTGATCTGGTGTTAATGGATGTCCAGATGCCCCGTATGGATGGCCTGGCCGCCACCCGTGAAATCCGGGCGATTGAAAGCGATCCCGGGCGGCGTGGCGAGTACGCCTCGCTGGCCGGGCGCAGCGAGCCGATTCCCGTTGTCGGGTTGACCGCCCATGCCCGTAGTGAAGATGAGCAGGCCTGTTATGCCGCTGGCATGGATGCTTTCCTGAGTAAACCCATTGTCAGGGAACGGTTGGTGGCGGTGCTCACCGACCCCGGTGGTAAAGCCTGATCACTCTGCCCGTCGTCGGCGCCGGCGGGGCGGGGAAAGCCAGCCGGATTTCCAGATGCCTGGCCGGCAGTAAAGCTCCCAGCCGCTCCGGCCACTCGATGATGCAAACCCCTTCTCCGTGCAGGTAGTCCTCAATTCCCAGTTCCAGCAGTTCATCCTCATCGTCGCCCAAGCGATACAGGTCAAGATGAAACAGCGGCAACCGCCCCCGGTGCTCATGAACCAGGGCGAAGGTGGGGCTGGTTACCGGCTGGTCGACCGGAACTTCCAGGCCGGCGGCAATGGCCTGGGTCAGGGTGGTCTTGCCGGCCCCCAGGGGACCGTAAAGGCAGATAATGTCCCCGGCGGCGGCCTGCCGGCCCAGTAGGCGGCCGAAAGCTTCCAAAGCCGGGAGATCAGGGAGGATCAATTCGCTGGGGTTGGCGGGCGTCATTCCGGTAGTTTATGGCAAAAGAGGCAGCGGAAAGTCGGCGGGTGATCCTCCGACAGTGGGCTGATGCCGTCCGGCTGATGGCAGGTTTCGCAGAAACTCTCCGCCTCTTTACGGTCCATGGCGAAAAAACGCTGGTGGTTTTCGTCCGGCGGCATTCGAGGTGTGGTTTCCGGTGGGGCGTTCCATAGAAAAAGCAGCAGACCAAGTACGACAACAACGAACACAATATTGAGCAGCAGCGTTTTACGTTTGGGGAGGGTGGTGGTCATTGATTGTTTCCTCGTTTATTATTGATAAGCTCACAAAAACATGACAAATGGCGGGGTAGCTTGCTACCACGCCGCCGCTTTTGCCGCCGCTTTGCCGCGGCGGCGGATTTCTAAACTGTCCGGTTGCAGCAGCCCCAGGCGCAGAGCCAGGGCCAGGGTTTCGAGTATCAGTCGGCCGGCCGGTGGCAGGCGGGCGGTGAGCCTGACCAGGCGGCTGTGCTGGTGGTGCCGGGTCAGCAGGGCGGCCAGGTCGGGAGCCTGGCCGTGGTCGGCCAGGATGGTCTCGGCGACGGCCCGGCCGGAATAAAGAGCGGCGGCGATTCCCTCGCCGGTAAGACCGGAGGCCAGGCCGGCGGCATCGCCAGCCAGAAAGAACTGGCCGAAACGGCTGCCTCGGTAGTCAAAACTGACCAGGGAGGCTCGGGGTCTGGCCTCATCAAGTTGCACTCCTCGCCGCCGGGCCCAGAGGTGCAGCCGGTCGTGCAGCAGGTGCGAACGCAACCGGCGGCGAAAGGCATAAACCCCCACCGAGGCGCTGTCGCGATGGGGAAAAATCCAGGCGTAGCCGCTGCCGAAAAGCGCCGGGTCCAGGTGCCACTCCATTTCCGGGAAGTGGCCGGGCACCTGATAGGTGATTCCGATCCCGGCCAGCGCCAGAGGCAGTCCGAGGTGGCGGCGCACCAGGGAGTTGCTGCCGTCGGCGCCTACCAGATACTGGAATCGGAACTCGCCCCGGTCGGTGATCAGTACCTGGTTATTGATCCGCAGGGCCCGGGTGCCGCCAAATACCACGGCGCCGGCGGCCTCGGCCTGCTGCTTCATCCAGTGCCCCAGTTTTTCCCGGTTGACGGTATGAATAATCGGTTCATGCCCCTGCAGTTGAAAATCCTGCAGGGCGGTGACGATTCGTTGGCGATGGAAGCTGCGCTCCAGCAGTTCCGGCGGCATCTCCGGCTCCAGGGCCCCGGTCGGCACTCCGCCGGCGCAGGGTTTGGGGCCGGGACCAGGCAGCCGCTCAAGGACCAGCACTTCCCTGCCGGCCGCTGCCAGCACGGTGGCACAGGCCAGGCCAGCCGGGCCGGCTCCAATAATGATGGTATGGGCGGAAGAGATGGACATGATTAACACGGCTGTGGGGCGAAGATCGCCGGTGACTCACCGGAGTGGGGCATCCGGTGGCCGTCGGCGGCAAATAACCGGGGAGTACTTACCTTAAACAAAGATCAATGGTAGTGGTCAGTAATGGCCGGTTGCCTGGTTCATCAATTACATAATTCAGCCACTGAAGCAAAAGGAATTTTCCCCCTGCTCTACCTTTTTCCAGCAGCCTGTGGTAAAATTCCGTGCCTGCAGTTTGCGGGGGCATCCCCGGCCGAGGTCTGTTTCATCAACGTTTGGTCGCCGTTTTCCGTGGGAAATTCTATGATTTCTGTGCCAATATAATTACCGGAGAATTTTTATGAGTCTTGATCCTATTCAGAAAAGGGAAAAGAAAAACTCTTTTTCCTGGCGTTTGTGGTTGCTCGTGATTGCCGTGGTTGTCCTGGTTCCGTCGCTGGTCATCCTGGTTCGCCTGCACGAGGGAACCCCGCCCCGTTTGGGCCTCGACCAGGAAGTGGCCTGGATTGGCCAGCACAGCGAGTTTGCGGTGCTGGCCGCCGATGAGCGCAGCGGTTTGCGCTCGGTGGAGGTGCTGCTGCGCCAGGGCGGGCAGGAAGTGCGCCTGATGAAGCGCGAATTTCCCCGGGCCAGCGCCTTTTTTCGGGCCGGACCCGAGGAGTTTCGTGAGAATATCGAAGTGGCCGGGCGTGAACTGGGGTTGCGGGACGGAGCAGCGGAGTTGGTGCTCAAGGCAGGGGATTATTCCTGGCGCAACTGGGGTAGCGGTAACTATCGGGAGGAGGTCTTGCCCCTGGTCATTGATACCCGGCCGCCGGTGATCAATGTTGGCTCCGCCACCCGTTACGTCCGGGCCGGCGGAGCCGGGCTGGTGCTTTATACCATTGATGAGGAAGTGGCTAATCACGGGGTGGAAATCAACGGTTTTTTCCATCCCGGTTTCCCCCTGGCCGAGGACCGGCCCGGCGATTACCTGGCCTATATCGGGCTGCCCCATGACACCGATGCCCTGGATCAGGTCCAGGTGGTGGCGGTGGACCAGGCTGGTAACCGGGCCCGGGCGGGGCTGGCCATCAACCTGCGGCAGGTGGATTATCCTGTTGGCCGGATCAATGTTTCCGACAGCTTTCTGCGCAGCAAATTGCCGGAATTTGCCACCCACTACCCGGAAATGGCCGGCAGTCACCTGGAACAGTACCTCTATGTCAATCGGAAAGTGCGGGAGATGAATGATCGGCGGATCATGGAGATCTGTCGCAATTCGCACCCAGAGCGGCTCTGGGAGGGCCGATTCCTGCGCATGGCCCGGAGCAGTCAGCAGGCCGGCTTTGGTGATCGCCGGAGCTATTTTTATGATGGTCGTAAAATCGATGATCAGACCCATCTCGGTATCGACCTGGCCTCGGTACGGCAGGCGGAGATTGAGGCGGCCAACCATGGTATCGTGGTTTTGGCTGAGTACCTGGGAATCTACGGCAATACGGTGATCATCGATCACGGTCAGGGAATTTTCAGCCTCTACTCCCACTTAAGCCGGATCACCACCGCCGAGGGCGAGCGGGTAAGCCGGGGCGACAAGCTGGGTTACAGCGGGGTGACTGGGATGGCCGGCGGTGATCATCTGCATTTCAGTATGCTGGTCAACGGGATTTTCGTCAATCCCGTCGAGTGGTGGGATCGCAACTGGGTGGAAACCCAGCTTACCGTGGAGCCCTGAAGCCTTGTCGGTGATCAGGGTCCTGCCTGAGAACCTGGCCAATCAGATTGCCGCCGGTGAGGTGGTGGAGCGGCCTGCCTCGGTGATCAAGGAACTGCTGGAAAACGCGGTGGATGCCGGTGCGCGCAATATCAGCGTGCAGGTGGAAGGCAGGGCGGTGGGGCTGTTGCGGGTCAGCGACGACGGGGCCGGCATGGATGGCGACGACTTGCTGCTGGCGCTGGAGCGTCACGCCACCAGCAAAGTTGTTGACGCCCAGGGGCTGGCCGCCATCGGCACCCTGGGTTTCCGCGGTGAGGCCCTGCCCAGTATCGCCTCAGTCTCCCGTCTGCTGCTGAGCTCCCGTCCGGCTGAAGCCGACCTGGGAGCCTTGGTGGAAGTACGCTTTGGTGCCGTCCGCCGGGTTCAGGAAACCGGGGCGGCCCGGGGGACGGTGGTGGAGGTCCGGGATCTGTTTGCCAATGTGCCGGCTCGGCGTAAATTCCTGAAAAGTCCCCGCACCGAACTCTACCATGTGGAAGAATGTGTGAAAAACTGCGGCCTGGCCTTTCCCGGCCTGGGGGTGCATTACCAGGTTGACGGTCGTACGGTACTACAGTGGCCCGCCGGCGTCGATGATGCGGTGGGGAGGGTCCGGCGTTTGCTGGGAAAAAAGGGGGAGGCCGAACTGATTTCGGTGGCTGGGGCCACGGGCCGGGAGCCGGAAGTTTCGGGGCTGCTGCTGGCTCCGGAAGAAACCCCGGCCACCGGGGCCCGGCTGCGGCTTTTCGTCAACGGCCGTCCGGTTCGGGATCGGATGCTGAGCCATGCCGTGGCCGAGGGATTGCACCACCAGCTGTTGCGCGGGCGCCTGCCGGCGGGGGTGCTCTACCTGCAAATCGACCCCGCCACGGTGGATGTCAACGTTCATCCCACCAAGCAGGAGATCCGCTTTCAGCGCCCGGATCGCATCCACGATGCCGTTCGCGAGGCGGTAGGGGAAGCCCTGGCCCGCCACGAAAGGCAAAAAAAGAGTACCATATTCGGCCCCGCCCCGGCCACCACCAAACCGGCCCCGCCACCCCTAACAACAGCAACCAACGAGGCGGCTGGCCCCGGTTCGCCCGCGACACCCACCGAATCCCGGCCGGCACCACAGCCCGGTCAGTTGTTTGCAGTCAACGAGCCGGCGTCCGCAGGCAAAGGTTACCAAACTTCACCGGTTATGAATAAGATGGCTACAGACAGGACGGCCATTGACAACAAGGGGGGTGCAGGCAACGGGGATCACCCTTGGGAGGGGCAAAGTCATACAGCGCTGGGACGTGGGGTGTGGCGCCCGGTAGCGGCGGGAAAGCCTGCGGCCGAGCGCATGGACGCGTTAGCGGCCGCAGGCGCCTCGGAGGCGGGAAGTAGTCACATAAACGCTGAATTGCCACCCTTAGTACCGGAAGAGCAATCTGCGGCCGCCGAAGCCTCATCATCACCAATCTGTCAGCCCGAAGCCCTCCGGCCCCAGGCCGCCCCAAAGCTGTTGGGCCAGGTGCTGCAATCCTACATCATCTGCGCCACCAGTGAAGGCCTGCTGGCGGTTGATCAGCACGCCGCCCACGAAAGGCTGCTTTACGAACGGCTGCTGGCTCAGTACAATAAGCAGGGGCTGGCCCGCCAGGCCCTGCTGTTTCCGGCCATGCTGGAATGCTCACCGGCTGAAGCAGCGGTGCTGGAAAGCCGTGGTCGGGAGATCAGTCGCCTGGGGTTGACGGTGGAACCCTTCGGCGGTAACAGTTACGTGATCAAGGCGGTGCCGGCCCTGTTGGCCAGCCGCGAACCGACGGATATTCTGGCCGGGGTGCTTGCCCGCTACCTGGACGATGGGGCGGGGCGGGGCGGAGCAGACCGCCTGGAAGCAGTGCTGGCCGGGATGGCCTGCAAGGCGGCGGTCAAGGCCGGCCAGGCCTTGGACGCCGTCGAGATGGAAGCTTTGCTGCGGGAGATGCAGGCGGCGGGGATTTTTTCCCGTTGCCCCCACGGTCGGCCGGTGGCCCGGCATTTCACCGCCAATGAAATGGCCAGGTGGTTCAAGCGATAACGGGGGGACTGATCACGGGGCACACGGGGTAAGCGGTGGCCGGGGGCTTTGGTGAGTATTACTACGGGGCAGGTTACGGATGGGTAAAGGCAAGGGCAAAGATCTCGAAAACCTTTATGTGCAGATGTTCAGCATTCACGGTCTGGTGCGGGGTGAAGCGCCGGAGCTGGGACGTGATGCCGACACCGGCGGGCAGGTCAAATATGTGCTGGAACTGGCCCGGGCCCTGGGACGGCGGCCAGAAGTGGAGCGGGTGGAACTGGTCACCCGCCTGATTGCCGACAAGGCGGTGGCCAAGGATTATGCCCAGGCGGTGGAGCTGTTGAGCCCCGAGGCCCGGATTGTCCGGATCCAGTGTGGCGGCCGCAAGTACATCAGAAAAGAGCTGCTCTGGCCCCACCTCGACGAGATGGTGGACAAAACGGTTAAACACCTCAAGAAAAAGGGGCGGATTCCCGATGTTTTTCATGGTCATTATGCCGACGGCGGCTATGTGGCCCGGGAACTGGCCGCTTTTTTCGGAGTACCTTTTGTTTTCACCGGGCACTCCATGGGGGCGCACAAAAAAGGCAAGCTGCTGGCCGACGGACTCAGCGAGGAAGAGATTAACCGGCGCTATCATATCGATCACCGCATCGGAGTAGAGGAGCGGATTATCCGCGATGCCGAACAGATCGTGGTCAGCACCCGGCATGAGATCGAGCGCCAATACAGTCTTTATGAGAATTTCGCCGCCGGGCATTTCAATGTGGTGCCGCCGGGGATTGATATCGACATTTTTTACCCCTATTACCAGAACCAGTTCGAACACAATGTTGATGAGGAACTGGCCCGGCAGACCCGGGTGGTGCTGCTGACCGAACTGGAACGGTTCTGGGGTTCCACCCACAAGCCTTTTGTTCTGGCCCTGTGCCGGCCCGACCAGCGCAAAAATATTGCCGGCCTGATCAAGGCCTACGGCGAGGATAAAGACCTGCAGGCCATTGCCAACCTGGCCATTTTTGCCGGCATCCGCAAGGATATCGCCAGCATGGAGGAAAATGAGCGTCATGTCCTCACCGAGATGCTGTTGCTGATGGACAGCTATGACCTCTACGGCAAGTTGGCCATTCCCAAAAAACATGACTTCACCCTGGAGGTGCCCGAGCTTTACCGGCTTTGCGCCGACAGCCGCGGGGTGTTCGTCAATCCCGCCTTGGTGGAGCCTTTTGGGCTGACCCTGGTGGAGGCGGCTTCCTGCGGGCTGCCCATTGTCGCCACCGAGGATGGCGGCCCGGCGGATATTATCGCCAACTGTGAAAACGGAATCCTGATAGACCCCACCGACAGCCGCCAGATTGCCGCCGCCTGTAAATCCATCCTGGTGGACCGGGAGCTGTGGGACAAGTACTCCCGTAATGGCATCATCGGGGTGCGCAACCATTATTCCTGGGAGTCCCACTGTGCTTCCACCATTGAAATGTATGCCCAGGCCCAGGCCGCCGTGCCCAAACCCGAACCGGCGGTCGACAAAAAACCCCGAGCCATCGGCAAGCGTTTGGCTGGCGTCGACCGATTGCTGATCACCGACATCGACAACACTCTGGTGGGGGATCAACGGGCAATGCAGGAATTGCTGGAATTGCTCGATCAGCATCGCCACCAGGTGGCCTGGGGGGTGGCCACCGGCCGCAGCCTGGAGGTTACCCGGGAGGTGCTGGCCCAACAAGGGATTCCGGCGCCGGATATCATCATTGCCGCCGTGGGTACGGAGATATATTATGGGCCCGATTTCAGCCTGGATAACGGTTGGCGGCAGCATCTGCGTTATCACTGGAAACCGGCCGCCATCCGCAAGGCGCTGGCCGGGCTGGATTTTTTAAAGCGCCAGGAGGAGAGTGACCAGCATCCCTTTAAGGTTAGTTATTTCATGGCCGACGAGGTGGATAACCTGGCCCGGGTCCATTTTGCCCTGCAGGAGCAAAAGCTGCATTACACCCTGGAGTTTTCCCACGGCAGTTTTCTCGATATCCTGCCCTACCGGGCCGGGAAGGGCAAGGCTCTGCGTTATCTCAGTTACAAATGGAACATTCCCTTAAACCGTATCATGATCTGCGGGGACTCCGGCAGTGACGCCCAGATGCTACGGGGGGAGACCTGCGGGGTGGTGGTGGGCAACTATTCCCGGGAACTGGAACCCCTGCGGGGGCAGCGTAAACTCTTTTTCAGCAAGAAAGAATACGCCGCCGGGATTCTGGATGGAATCCGGTACTACAAATTTCTTAATGCCGGCGAGCGCCAGGCACCGAAGGATTGATGATGGAAAGTGATCTGGGAAGTTTCGTCGATGACCAGGATATCGCGCCGCTGCGGGATTTTCTCCTGTCGCTGGCTCGGCCGGAGCCGCCGCTGCTGCTGCGCAACGATATCCTGCTGGCCTTCCAGCATTTTGTTGATCAGCGCCCCTCGTTCGAAGGTGATCTGGCCGGGGCCTGGCGGTTTCTGCGCAAGGTACAGGAGGTACTGCTGGCCGATGATCTGTTGATTATTCTCTACCGGCACCGCCGGGCCAGTTGTCGGATTTTTGCCTTGAGCGAGGATGACGACCGGCTGATCCCCATTACTCTCATCGACTTTCTGGCCTTGAAGGAGCGGCTGATCCGGCCCAACCTGCCGCCCCAGCAGCGCACCCTGGCCATCAACCTGGCCCCCTTTTATGACTATGGCCCGGCCCTGAAGGATCCCAAAACCATCGGCCAGGGGATCAAGTTTTTAAACCGACATATGTCCGGCAACCTGGCCAACCATCCCGAGAAATGGAACCGTTCACTCTACGAGTTTCTCAAGCTGCACCAGCTGCACGGTACCCAGCTGCTGCTGGATGGCAACCTGGTGCGCAGCCCCGAGGAACTGGAAGAGGCGCTGAGCGCTGCCATGGACTTTCTGGAACGTTGCCGCTACCCCGATGACCTGGCGAAGATCAAGCAGCGCCTGGGACGGCTCGGCTTTCTCGACGGCTGGGGTAACAGCCTGCCCCGGATGTTGGAAACCATGCACATGCTGCAGGATATCCTGGAGCAGCCCGACGAGGCCAACCTTGAAGAATTTCTCTCGCGTATCCCCATGGTTTCCAGTGTGGCGCTGATCAGCCCCCATGGCTGGTTCGGCCAGGAAAATGTGCTGGGGCGGCCGGATACCGGCGGCCAGGTGGTTTATGTGCTGGACCAGGCCAAGGCCCTGGAGGATTTTCTGGCCCAGGATCTGCGGGATGCCGGTTTGGAGATTGCCCCCAAGATTCTCATCGTCACCCGCCTGATTCCGGAAAATGAGGGTACCACCGCCGATCAGCGGTTGGAAAAGGTGTACGACACCGACAATGTCTGGATTCTGCGGGTGCCCTTCCGCTATCCCGACAACTCGGTGGTGCCCCACTGGCTGTCTCGTTTCAGGATCTGGCCCTACCTGGATCAGTTTGCGGTGGATGCCGAAGAGGATATTCGGCGGGAGCTCATGGGTCGGCCCGATCTGCTGGTGGGCAACTACTCCGACGGCAACCTGGTGGCCACCCGGCTTTCCAAGAACATGGGGGTGATCCAGTGCAATATCGCCCATGCCTTGGAAAAATCGAAATACCTTTTTAGTGATCTGTACTGGGATGAGTTTGAACCGGATTACAACTTCTCCATCCAGTTCATGGCCGATCTGCTGGCCATGAACCAGGCTAACTTCATCATCACCAGCACTGCCCAGGAGATCACCGGTACCGACAATAGCATCGGCCAGTATGAGTCCTACCAGTTTTTCACCATGCCGGGGCTGCTCAACGTGATCAGCGGCATCAATCTCTTTCACCCCCGCTTCAATGTGATTCCTCCGGGGGTCAACCAGGAGGTTTATTTTCCATACAACCGCAAGCGAGGGCGCAAAGTGAAAATGCGCCGGGAGGTTAACCGGCTGCTTTTTGAGCAGGAGGATGCCAATTGTCTGGGGCGGCTTGATGATCCGGAACTGCCGCCGCTGTTTACCATTGCCCGTCTGGACCGGATCAAGAACCTCACCGGCCTGGTGGAGGCCTATGGCCAGGATGAAGAGTTGCGGCGGCGGGTGAACCTGATCATGGTGGCCAGCGTCACCAATCCCGAACTTTCCAAAGATGCCGAGGAGGCGGCGGAGATTCGCAAGATGCACGGCGTCATTGAGCAGTACGGACTGTGGGGGCAGGTCCGCTGGATCGGCAAATTCCTGGGCAAGGCCGAGACCGGTGAGGCTTACCGGATCATGGCCGACCGGCGCGGGGTGTTTGTCCAGCCGGCCCTGTTCGAGGCTTTTGGCTTGACCATCCTGGAGGCCATGCATTCGGGGCTGCCGGTTTTTGCCACCCAGTTCGGCGGACCGCTGGAGATCATTGAGCATGAGAAGTCGGGCTTCCTGATCAATCCCACCGATCAACCGGCGATGACCGCCCGGTTGCGAGAGTTTTTCCAGCATTGCGAAGCCGATCCCCGCTACTGGCAGGGGTTTTCCCAGCGGGCCCTGGAGCGGGCCCGGGAGCGCTTCACCTGGCGGCGGCACTGTCGGGAGTTGACCCGGCTGACCAAGGTTTACGGCTTCTGGCGCTATTCCACCTCGCAGCAGGCCAAGATGCGGCTCAACCAGTACAGCGAGGCGCTTTACCACCTTTTTTACAAGGACCGCGCCGAGCAGATCAGGTAACCCGGGAAAGAGATTGACGTGAACTATGATAGCTTTACAAGAACCCGTCATACGTGATGGTCGGTAATATGGCAACAGGCAGTTGTAAAGCGTGTCCAGGTGGTGGCGCTGTTTTTTGCGGCGCCGACAAATTTGTCGCCATCGGCGAGGTGGTCTGGGATATCTTTCCGGATCGGCAAGTGCTGGGGGGGGCGCCGATCAATGTCGCCTACCACCTGGCGGTGCTGGGACTGCCGGTGCGGGTGATCACCCGGGTGGGCAGCGATACTCTTGGTGATCTCACCCTGGCCCGCCTGGCCGAGCTGGGCTTGCCGCTGACCGGGGTGCAGCGCGATCCCGAGCTGCCCACCGGGCAGGTGCGGGTGGAATTTGGTGCCGACGGCGAGCCCGGTTATGATATTGTCGCGCCGGCGGCCTGGGATAATATTGATCCGGAACAGGCGTTGCGCGCGGTCCGGGATGGTGAGCGGCAAGCTCCCCCGGGGGGCGGCGAGCCCCGCCGCGCGGGGTTGGCGCAGCGGGAGATCGACGGGGACGGGGAGGATTTCGGTCTGATTTTCGGCACCCTGGCCCAGCGCGACCCTCGCTCCCGGCAGGCGGTGCGGCGGTTGGCGGCGGCGGCCGGCCGCCGCTATTATGATGTCAACCTGCGTCCGCCCTCCACCACCCGGGAACTGGTCCTTGAGTCACTGGCTTTGGCCGACGTGGTCAAAGTCAATGGTGAGGAGTTGGGGCAGTTGGCCGCCTGGCTGGAATTGCCGGCCGCTGCGGCCGCTGGGGCAGCGGCTGCCGGGGAAGGCGCCCAGTCGCTGGTCGATCCGCAGCGGGAGCAGATGGCCGCCGCCATCCGGGAACGCTACCAGTTGGAGGCCCTGGTGGTAACCGAAGGCGCGGCGGGAGCCTGGGTGCGGACGGCGGCCCAAACCTGGGCCGCCGCCGGCGAACCGGTGCCGGTGGCCGATACGGTGGGGGCCGGTGACGCCTTCTTTGCCGCATTGATTGTCGCTTACCAGCAAAAGCTGCCCTGGCCGGAGATCCTGGGCCGGGCCAACCGGCGAGGCGCGTACGTCGCCGGCCAGGCCGGGGCAACCCCGGAGATGCCCGCCGCTTTGTAATAACGGCGGCAATTAACAACCGTCGGCCGGAGCGGCATTTAGCGGCAACTTGATCTGTAAGCGATCACTTACCTTGCAAAAAAACCGCGCCGCCGACTGGGCACACTTTGAACTGTTTTTTTCGCGTTGCCGACCAACAACTTTGGCAGTTTTTTGCAAGGATATCAACTTCAACCATGAGACCAGAACAAGATGAGCGAGCCCCTCTACCAAACCGATTTTTCCGGCCTTGAACTTTTGCACCGGGGTAAGGTGCGCGATCTGTACCGGGTGGATGATTATCTGCTGATGGTGGCCTCAGACCGGATTTCCGCTTACGATGTGGTGATGAATGAGCCGATTCCCGGCAAAGGGGTTATTTTGACCGCCATGTCGCTGTTCTGGTTTGATTATCTGCAGGATATTTTGCCCAATCACCTGCTGACCGCCGACCCCGCGCATTATCCCGCTTCCTGCAAACCATACCAGGCACAACTCAAGGGGCGCAGCATGCTGGTCAAAAAAGCCCGCCCGCTGCCGGTGGAGTGCATTGTCCGGGGTTATCTTTCGGGCTCTTTCTGGGCGGCTTACCGGCGTAATCCAACGGTTTGCGGCTTTGCGCTGCCGACCGGGCTGCGGGAGTCGGATAAGTTGCCGGAACCCATTTTTACCCCTTCCACCAAAGCAGCTCTGGGGGCGCACGACGAAAATATTTCCCTGGCGCAGATGGAGAAACTGTTGGGGAGCGGACTCAGCGGCCGGGTACAGGAGGTGAGCCTGGAGCTGTACCGCAAGGCGGCGGATTACGCTCAGTCGCGGGGGATTATCATTGCCGACACCAAGTTTGAGTTGGGCCTGGATGAAAACGACCAACTGATCCTCATTGATGAGGCTCTGACCCCCGATTCTTCCCGTTTCTGGCCGGCGGATCGGTATCAGCCCGGCGGCCCCCAGCCCAGCTTCGACAAACAGTTTCTGCGGGATTATCTCTCCGGCCTGGATTGGCCCAAGTCCCCCCCGCCCCCGCCGCTGCCGTCGGAAATCATTGAAAAAACGGCGGCCCGCTACCGGGAGGCCCTGCAGCAGCTGACCGCCTAGGACGGGCGCCCCCCCCCTCCTCATTTTGGACTGATTTTAGCAAGATCATCAAACTTGTCGGCATTGCTGGTGCCCGCCGACTAAGCCATTATTGCCGCTCTTGTTTGACCAAAACCCGACCAATAAGTTTGATTGGTTTTGGCGAGGTCATCAAACTTATTTGACAAAATTGCCGAAAACAGTTTTCCTGGCAGGGACCACGCTGCTACTGTTGTTAAAAAACATTATTCCCGGGTGATTGATGCTCAACTCCCTTTTTGGCCGGTTTTTTCTGGCTTCCCTGGTATCAGCTTTGCTGACCGTGCTGCTGACCGTGCTGGCGATTTATTACCCCGCCGCCCCGGCTCTGGTGGTGTGGGCGGTGGTCCTGCTGACGGTGGCGGTGGCGGCGGCCGGTACGGCCTGGCTGTTCAGTGCCGGGATCAGGCAAGAACTGGGAAAACTGTCGGTCTGGCTGGCCGATTTTGTGGGCCGTGGCGACATCCGGCGCGAACCTCCTGCGGTGGGCCTGGCCGATTGTGCCCAGCCGTTGCATCAATTCCAAAAAATGATGGCCTGGCAGCAGGAGATCCTGGAAATCTGCTGGGCGGCCCGGGAGGGTAAGCCGGCCCGTCGCTTACCGTCGCGCAGCGACCAGGATCAGTTGACCCCCGCCTTTAACGGCCTGCTGGATGAATTGCACCAGGCCAACCTCGGTTATGCCGAGGCGATCAGTTATCTGCACGCTATTCCCACCCCGGTACAGGTGGTTGACCGTGACCTGAACATTCGTTTCATCAACCAGGCCGGGGCCCGGGCGGCCCGCTTGGCGGTGGGGCAGTGCATCGGCAAAAAATGTCACGAGATCTTTCGCACCCGGGACTGTAACTCCGATCGCTGCAAAGTGGTCCGGGCGATGATCCAGAACCGGACCCTGACCGGAGAGAATGTCTCCATCACCGCCCGCGGTGAAGCCCCTTACCGTTACACCGCCGCGCCGCTTAAGGATGAGCATGGCCGAGTGATCGGCGCGGTGGAGTATATTGTTGATATCCGCGACGAGATGCGGGTGGTGGCGATGGCCGAGGCCATCGCCCAAGGGGATTACAGTATCAGCATCACCCCGCGCTCCGACGATGACCGCTTAAGCCATGCCCTGAACCGCATGGCGGCCACCTTGCAGGAACTGGAGTCCTCCCAGGAGGAAAGCCGCTGGCTCAATGAAGGGGTGGCGGCGGTGAGCGACCGCTTGCATGGTGAGCATGATCAACTCAGCCTGGCTCATAACGTGCTGGAAGCCCTGGTCGATGTCATGGATGTCCAGGTGGCCGCCTTCTATCTGGCCCAGGACGAAGAGACCCTGCGGCTGATCAAGACCTATGGTGGCACCGCTGAAATTGAAGCCCGGACCGCAGTGCACCGTAATGAGGGCCTGGTGGGTCGGGCCCTGCAGGAAGGCCGGTTGCTGGTGATCAACGATCTGCCGCCGGGTTACTTGAAAATTTCCTCCGGGCTGGGTGAGGTGGCAGCGGCCGCCGTGGCGGTACTGCCGGTTTATTTTGAAAATGAACTGCGCTGTGTGATCGAACTGGGCACCCATCGTGCTTTTTCCCCGCGAGAAGAGGAATTGCTGCGCCGGGTGACGGAAAATATCGGGGTGGCTGTGCATACCGCCGAGGTTCGGCACGAACTGGCCCGCCTGCTGGAAACCACGCAGGAGCAGGCGGAAAAACTCCAGGTGCAGCAGGAGGAACTGCGCCAGACCAACTCCGAGCTGCAGGAGCAGGCCAAGTACCTGGCCGCTTCCGAAGAGCGGCTCCAGGTGCAGCAGGAGGAACTGCGGGTTTCCAATGAGGAGCTGGAGGAGCGCTCCCGCACTCTGGCCGAAAAGAACCGGGAACTGCTGAAGGCACGTCAGGAACTGGAGGAAAAGGCCGGGGCGCTGGAGGTGTCCGGGCGTTACAAATCGGAATTTCTGGCCAACATGAGCCATGAATTGCGCACCCCGCTTAACAGCATCCTGATTCTCTCCCAGATGCTGGCCGCCAATAAAGATGGCAACCTGCTGCCCCGCCAACTGGAATACGCCACCACCATTCACAACTCCGGTTCCGATCTGTTGAACCTGATCAACGAGGTGTTGGATCTCTCTAAGATCGAGGCCGGCCGGATGGACATCCACCCGGAAACAATCAACCTCAAGGCCCTGCTCGACAGCCTGCTGGATCCCTTCCGGCCCATGGCCGAGGAGAGGCAGCTGGCTCTTGCCGGTGAGCTGGCCGAGGACCTGCCGGTAACCATTTTTTCCGACGAAAGCAGATTGCGCCAGATTCTCAAAAACCTGCTTGCCAATGCCCTGAAATTCACCCGCCAGGGAGAGATCATGGTTGCCGTCGGCCGCCCCGCTGGCGGTGAGTTGCCGGTCGGCCTCAACCTGGACCCAGCCCGGGTCCTGTTTTTTCAGGTCAGCGATTCCGGTATCGGGATTGCCGCCGACAAGCTGGAGGTGGTGTTCGAGGCTTTTAAGCAGGCTGACGGCACCACCAGCCGCAAGTTCGGCGGCACCGGCCTGGGGTTGTCCATTTCCCGGCAGCTGGCCCGCCTGCTGGGGGGCGAATTGACCGCCGCCAGCCGGGAAGGGGAGGGCAGCACCTTTACCCTTTGGCTGCCCGAGCGCCTGGAAAAGAGGAGAGATATCGCCCCGTTGCCGGGACCAGCGAGATCAGCCGGAGCGGCCGGGGGCGAATTGGCGGCGCCGGAGGTGTCGGCTCACGCCGCCAAGCAGACCAGCCCGCCGGAGACGCCGGTTGCCACCAGCCCCTCAGCCGCTGCCGCGGCCCCGGCGGACCATGGTCTTGCTGCCGCCGGCCAGCCGCTGCCTCAGGCCCCCGACGCCTTGGTGCGGGATGATCGCCGCATCATCAGCCGGGAAGACAAAAGCCTGCTGATCATTGAGGACGACAGTTCCTTTGCCTCGCTGTTACTGGAGTTGGCCCGGGAGAAGGGCTACAGAGGGCTGGTGGCCGAAGATGGGGAAACCGGGCTGCATCTGGCCGATTATTACCGGCCCAGCGGCATTATCCTCGATATGGGCCTGCCGGGTATAAGTGGTCGGGAGGTCATGGAGCGGCTGAAGAAAAATCCGGAAACCCGGCACATTCCGGTTCATGTCATTTCCGCCAGCGACCCTTCCACTGAGGTGATGCAGTTGGGGGCGGTGGGCTTTCTCACCAAGCCGGTGAGTGTGGATAAGCTGGATCTGGTCTTCAGTCGCATTGAAAAACTGGCGGAAAGCCCGGTGAAAAGGCTGCTGGTGGTGGAAGACGATCTGGTGCAGCGCCGGGCGATCCGGGCCATGGTGGGCGAGGGCGGCGACATCGAGGTGGTGGAGGCCGCCAATGGCGAAGAAGCCCACCGTTTATTAACCGAAGAAAATTTCGATTGCGTGATTTTGGATCTGGGGCTGGGCGATATGAGCGGCTTTGATTTGATGACTAAAATCAAGGACGACCCCAGTATTTGCCAGGTGCCGGTGGTGATCTACACCGGCCGGGAGATCAGCCCCGATGAGGAGGAGCGGTTGCAGCAATATGCCGATTCCATCATTATCAAGGGGGCCCGCTCGCCGGACGCCTGCTCGATGAAACCACCCTCTTTCTCCACCGAGTGGAAAAGAGCCTGCCCAGCCGGCAACAGGAGGTGCTTAAAACCCTGCACAACCGGGAGTCGACCTTTGCCGACCGGACGGTGTTGCTGGTGGATGACGACATGCGCAACATCTTCGCCCTCTCCAGCGTGCTGGAAGAGGCCGGTCTGGAGATCGTGGTGGCCCGCGACGGCCGGGAAGCCCTGCAGAAACTTGCCGAACACCCGGAGGTCGATCTGGTGCTGATGGACATCATGATGCCGGAGATGGACGGTTATGAGGCCATGGGCCGGATCCGCCGTGATCCGGCCAAGGCCAAATTGCCCATCATTGCGCTCACCGCCAAGGCCATGCGGGGTGACAAGGACAAATGTCTGGCCGCCGGGGCCAACGATTACCTGGCCAAGCCGGTGGATCCGGAACGACTGCTTTCCCTGCTGCGGGTTTGGCTGTACCAATGAGCCCGGCGCGCGAGGAACCGGCCGGTGAGGCCAAAGAGATCGAGGATCTGGAGATCAGCCTGCTGCTGGAGGCGATTTTCCGGCGCTACGGCTATGACTTCCGTGATTACGCCCGGGCTCATCTGCGCCGTCGGCTGCGCCACCGGCTGGAACTCGCGGGGTTGGCCGACCTGGGAGCTATGCAGCACCGGGTACTTAGTGACCGCGATTTTTTTGAGCTGCTGTTGCGGGATCTGTCCATCAATGTTACCGAGATGTTCCGCGATCCGGCGGCTTACCGGCGGATCCGTGAAGACGTCGTGCCGCTGCTCAAGACTTACCCCTTTGTCAAGATCTGGCATGCCGGTTGTGCCACCGGGGAAGAGGTCTATTCCATGGCCATTTTGCTGCACGAAGAGGGCTTGCTGGAGCGCAGCCGGATCTATGCCACCGATTTTAACCGGGTGGCCCTGCAAAAGGCCCGGGAAGGGGTTTATTCTCTGGAGCGGGTCCGCCAGTACAGCAGCAATTACCAGAAAAGCGGCGGCCGGGCCTCCCTGGTGGACTACTACCGCACCGACAATGAGTCCATGCTGCTGAAGAACTGGCTGCGCCAACAGGTGGTCTTTGCCGACCACAACCTGGTTACCGACGGGGTGTTCAGCGAGATGCAACTGGTGGTCTGTCGCAATGTGGTAATTTATTTCAATCGGGATCTCCAGGAGCGGATTTTCAACACCTTTTACCAGAGTCTCTGCCCCGGTGGTTTTCTCTGGCTGGGAGCCAAAGAATCGCTGAAACTCCTGCAGATTGGGGAAAAATTCAGAGAGCTTTACGGCGAAGAGAAAATTTTCAAGAAAAATTTGCAATAATTCCGCCGCCGGGGTTAAGTTAAGGCGGTCGAATAATCATCAGCCATGGCCAACCAAAGATCAAAGCAGCCTGCAGGCTCCCAAGATTTGCCCTACCGGGCCGTGGTGATCGGCGTGTCAGCCGGAGGGCTGGAGGCCCTGCGGGAAGTGTTAAGCTGTTTGCCGGCGGATTTTCCGCTGCCGCTGCTGGTGGTCCAGCACCTGGGGGTTGACTCCGATGATTTTCTGGCTCGCTGGCTGGATCAGCGTTGCGCAATCAAGGTCAAAGAGGCTGAGGACAAGGAGCCGGCGGCGCCCGGCACCGCTTACCTGGCGCCGGCCAATTACCATCTGCTGATGGAGGACGACGGCTCGCTGGCCCTGTCCCTGGAGGACTGGGTTAACTTTTCCCGGCCCAGCATCGATCTGCTGTTTGAAAGCGCTGCCGAGGCCTACGGCAAAGGGCTGATTGCCGTGGTGCTGACCGGGGCCAATGATGACGGCAGCCGAGGTCTGGCGGCGATGAAACGCTCAGGCGGCCTGGCGGTGGTGCAGGACCCGGCGGGGGCTGAGTTTCCCGTCATGCCGCGGGCCGCCATCCAGGCCACTCAGGTGGATTTTGTTCTGCCGTTGCCGGCCATCGGCCGTTTTCTGGCCAATCTTTACCGACCGGCCTGAGGGTTTTGGTTTTGGCAATAAATTAAAATTGTCGGCGCTGCTGGGGCGCCGCCGACTGATTACCAACCACCGTTTTTTGTGCCGGTGGCGGTGATCAGCACTTTTGACGGGTTTTTGCGAGGCCATCAAAATTATGCCGGGGATGCCGAAAATCCTGATTGTCGATGACCAGCCGGCCAACCTGCTGGTGATGGAAAGCCTGCTTGAAGGGGTGGGGGCGATGCTGATTACCGCCACCTCCGGTGAGCAGGCCCTGTCCCTGCTGCTGGAGCACGACTTTGCCCTGATTCTGCTGGATGTGCAGATGCCCGGCATGGATGGATTTGAAACCGCCAGCCTGCTGCGGGGGCGCAAGCAGACCAAACACTTGCCGATCATCTTCGTCACCGCCATCAGCAAAGAGGACGAGCATGTCTTTAAGGCCTATCAGGCCGGCGCCGTGGACTATCTCTTTAAGCCCATCAATCCTTATATCCTGCGCAGCAAGGTGGAGATCTTTTTGCAACTCGACCATCAGCAGCGCCTGCTGGCTAAAAAAAGCGTCGAGTTGGACCTCAAGGTGCGGGAACTGTTGGGGGTTAAGGCCCAGTTGGAAGAGGCCAACGCCCGGCTCAACGAACTATCTCTCACCGACGCGTTGACCGGTCTCAGTAACCGTCGCTGTTTCCAGGAAACCATTCAGGCCGAATGGCGGCGGGCCATGCGCAACCGGCATCCGCTGACCCTGCTGCTGGGTGATATCGACTCGTTCAAGCAGTTTAACGACAACTTTGGACATCTGGTTGGTGATGAGTGCCTGGTCAGGATCGCCGAGGTGATCCGCAGTCCCCTGATGCGACCCTCCGATCTGGTTGCCCGTTTCGGCGGGGAGGAGTTTGTGATTTTGTTGCCGGAAACCGACCTGGAAGGC
This sequence comes from Desulfurivibrio dismutans, assembly GCF_029210385.1. Classification (GTDB taxonomy): domain Bacteria; phylum Desulfobacterota; class Desulfobulbia; order Desulfobulbales; family Desulfurivibrionaceae; genus Desulfurivibrio; species Desulfurivibrio dismutans. The sequence continues at coordinate 281,753 of NZ_JARGDQ010000001.1, forward strand.
GGGCGACATCTGGCCGAGACCATCCGCCGGGAAGTGGAGAAGATGAGGATTTCTCACCCGGAATCGGCCACCGGGCTCCAGTTGACCATGAGCTTCGGGGTATCATCGGTGGTGCCGCGGCCGGATATCTCCGAGCAGGATCTGGTTTGCGCCGCCGACAAGGCCCTTTATGTGGCCAAGGAAAGCGGGCGTAACCGGGTGCAGATCCAGGGGCCGGAGGCGCTGCTGGGCACCCTCGGCCAGACTGGGTATATCTCCGGTGATGAGGGGGGGGCTGAATAGCGGTTTGCGGTTTGCCGGCAAGCTCCTTCTAAAGCCCGGTGGCCGCCATTTTTTGCACCAGATCGCGCTGTTCTGCCGTAAGCTTGCCGGGCATTTTCAGATTGATGCGGACCAGCAGGTCGCCCCGTGCGCTGCCGCCGGTACCCGGCAGCCCCTGGCCTTTCAGGCGCAGCTTGGCGCCGGGCTTGCTGCCGGGGGGCACCTTGACTTTGAGCCGGCGCCCCTCCAAGGTGGGCACGGCGATGTCGGTTCCCAGCAGGGCGCCGCTCAGGGGAATTTCCTGGTCCACCACCAGGTTACGACCCTCCCGGATGAACACCGGGTGAGGTTTTACCCGGACCAGCAACAGCAAGTCACCCGGCGGGCCGGCCATGGGCGATGGGGCGCCCTTGCCGCTGACTCGCAGCTTTTTGCCGTCTTCAATGCCGGTGGGGATCTTAACCGTTACCTTGTCGGCCTGGCCGCCCCGCCCCAGGGAAATGGTCTTTTCGCTGCCGTGCAGCACCTCTTCCAGGGTTACCGGCATTTCCAGGCTTAAATCGTTGCCCTTAACCATTTGCCGACGGCGTGGGTCCTGTTGAAACTGGCGGAAATCCTGGCCTTGGCCGCCCATGCCGCTCATGCCGTCGACCCCGAACAGTTCGTCGAAAAAGCTTGGCCCGCCGCCCATACCGCGGTGAAAAGTAGCTCGGCCGCCGCCCAGATTGATACCGAACTCCCGCAAGATGTCGTTGATGTTGGCGTTGCGGAAGATATCTTCCTGGGAGTAGCGTTGCTGGAACCCGTCCGAGCCGAAGGTGTCATACTGCTTGCGCTTTTCCGGGTCACTCAGCACGGCATAGGCCTCACTGATTTCCTTGAAGCGGCTTTCCGCCTCCTTGTTACCCTGGTTGCGGTCCGGGTGATATTTCAGGGCCAGCTTGCGATAGGCCTTCTTGATCTCTGCCGGGCTGGCGTTGCGCTCAACCCCTAAAGCTTTGTAATAATCCATTGCCGATGGTCGTCCTTGTCCTGGTAAAAGCCTGAATCAAGCATAAAAAAAAGTCATAAACGAGAAAAACAACTCGGAGGGACTATAATTATCCCCCACCCGTTTGGCAAGCCGTCTGCAAAAAACAAAAACATTCGGCAGTGTCGCAGGTTCGGGCAAGCAGCCAGGCGCAGCGTACCCCAGGTACGTAAGCCTGGCTGATCGCCCGAAGATGCGGCGCTGCCGAATGTTTTTCAGTGGGCCACGACGAAGGCGTCGGTAAACCCGGCCTCAATCATCACCCGCTCAAAGCGCATGGCACCGCTTAAGGTGTCGCCGGCCGCCACCTGGACCCGGTAAAACAACCGGCCCCCGTGGTCGTATTCCCGGATAACCGCCGTTCGGCCCCATTCCTGCAACTGATCACGCAGGCGGACGGCGTTTTCCCGCACCGTGAAGGCGCCGACCTGAACGTAAAATTCACCGTGTTCAAAATCCGGGGTTGCGGCGAAACGCTGGCGTACCCGGCCGTCCTCCAGATAGTGTTCGGTGGCCCCCAGGGCGGTGATCCTTACCTGGGCCAGCCCCTGGTCGGCCATGCCCAGCTCTTGCGCGGCGCGGTATGAAAGATCGATTATTCGCCCCCTGACGAAAGGCCCCCGGTCGTTGATCCGGACGGTGATTTCCTTGCCGTTTTCCAGGTTTTCCACCAGCAGGTGAGTGTCCATGGGCAGGGTTTTGTGGGCGGCGGTCATAGCATGCATGTCGTATATTTCGCCGTTGGAGGTGCGGCGGCCATGAAATTTGCGGCCATACCAGGAGGCAATCCCGGTTTCCGAGTAGCCGTGGGCTGAAGGGATGGGATAGTAGGTGATCCCCTGGATCTGGTAGGGCCGCTGAGTGGGCGGAATTCTGCCGGCCGGCGGCTGGGCCGGAGAATACGGCGGCGCCTCCACCCGGCTTTTGCCGGTGGGGCTGGAGATTATCGGCGGTTTGCCGCAGGCGCTGAGCGCCAGCAAGAGCAGCAGCAAGGCGCCCAGCAGTCGGTGGCTGCGGTGAAGGTGGTATGCCGTGGCGAGTCGCTGGTTATTTGATCTGTTCATGGTGTTTTCCCAATCGCCCCCGCAATATTGTCAGCGCCGCAAAAAGCCGCGACGCCGACTGGGCACGCTTTGTGACTACTTGCTTTCGCGTTACCGACCAACACGATTGGCGGGTTTTTGCGAGGTTGTCAGTGTTGGGGTTATGGCCAAGGGAGCCGTTGGTGGTGGCCCGTAAACGTTGAACCGGGCTCACTTTATCCGTCCCGGCTCAAAAAGTCCCGGCTTTTTACTTTTCCTCAAGACAAGTTGGTGCTATATTCGGCCCGATAAAGGTCGGCCAGGGAAAAAAGGCCGCGCCTGTCAACCTCTCACTGTCATTATCACCACGGCACGATGGTCGGCGCATGCAGCAGTGTCGACCCGCACCAGACCAATTTGTTGCAGAACCGGGATCCATGAAATCTTCCGAACGGACCACGCGAACCAAGTTTATTTTCATCACCGGCGGAGTTCTCTCTTCGCTGGGCAAGGGCCTGGCCGCCGCCGCCATCGGCGCGCTGCTGGAAAGCCGGGGCCTGACCATCACTTTTCAGAAGCTGGACCCTTACATCAATGTGGACCCCGGCACCATGAACCCCTTTCAGCACGGCGAGGTTTATGTGACCGACGACGGGGCCGAAACCGACCTGGATCTGGGGCATTATGAGCGTTACACCTCGGTGAGCCTGAGTCAGCGCAACAACTATACCTCGGGGCGCATTTACCATACGGTGATCAGCAAAGAGCGCCGGGGTGAATATCTGGGCGGGACGGTGCAGGTGATTCCCCATGTCACCGACGAAATCAAGGCCGCCGTGCGGCAGCTGGAAGGTGAGGTGGATGTGGCCATCATTGAAATCGGCGGCACCATCGGCGACATTGAATCGCTGCCCTTTCTCGAGGCCATTCGGCAACTGCGCAGTGATCTTGGGCGGGAAAACACTTTGTATCTGCATGTTACCCTGGTGCCTTTTATCAAGACCGCCGGCGAGGTCAAGACCAAACCCACCCAGCACAGCGTCAAGGAACTGCGGGCCATCGGCATTCAGCCCGATATCCTGCTTTGTCGCACCGAATCGACGCTGAGCGACGAGTTGAAGGCCAAGATCAGCCTGTTCTGTAATGTCGATCGGGACGCGGTGATCACCGCCCGCGATGTCGACAATATTTATGAAGTGCCCCTGTGGTTCCACAAGGAAGGGCTGGACGACAAAATCCTCAAGCTGCTCAACGTCTGGACCGGTTCCCCTCGCCTGGAGCCTTGGAGCGAACTGGTGGAGAAGATCAAAAACCCCGCCGGGGAAGTCAGTATCGCCATCATCGGCAAATATGTGGAGCTGAAGGAATCATACAAAAGCCTGCATGAGGCCCTGGTACATGGCGGCGTGGCCAATGACAACCGGGTGGTATTGCGTTATGTCAGTGCCGAGGATATCGAAGTTCATGGCCTGGAAGGGGCGGCCACGCTGCTGGCCGGTTGCCACGGCATCCTGGTCCCCGGCGGTTTTGGCGGTCGCGGGGTGGCGGGAAAACTCATGGCTATTCGTTATGCCCGGGAGCAGAAGGTGCCCTTTTTCGGGATCTGTCTGGGGATGCAGTTGGCCACCGTCGAGTTTGCCCGCCATGTGGCCGGTCTTAAGGAGGCCGACAGTACCGAGTTCAACGCCAAAACGCCGCACCCGGTGATTTACTTTATCAAGGAGTGGTACGATTATCGTACCAGCCAGGTGCAGGTCCGGGATGAGGCCACCGATCTTGGGGGCACCCTGCGGCTGGGGAGTTATCCCTGCCGGTTGCAGCCCGGTACCAACGCCATGGAAGCCTACGGCGAGGAGCTGATCAATGAACGGCACCGGCATCGCTACGAGTTCAATAACGAGTACCGCCGACCGCTGACCGAAAAAGGGTTGGTAATCAGTGGCACCTCCCCGGATGACAAGCTGGTGGAAATTGTGGAACTGGCTGATCATCCATGGTTTTTGGGGTGTCAGTTCCACCCTGAGTTCAAGTCCCGACCCATGCAGCCGCATCCGCTGTTTACCGCTTTTATTAAAGCCGCCATGAACCATCAGCAAGCCGCCGCCGGACCGTATGACTGAGACGATGCAACCAGTGGAGATTGCCGGACGCTTCCAGGTCGGGCCCGGGCAACCGCTCTGTCTGCTGGCCGGGCCATGCGTCATTGAGTCCGAGCCGGTCATGCGCCAAACGGCCGGTTGCCTTAAGGAAATCTGCTCCGGCCTGGGTATCAACCTGATTTTCAAGGCCTCGTTCGACAAGGCCAACCGGACCTCACTGGAATCCTACCGGGGGCCGGGGGCAGGCGAGGGGCTGGCCCTGCTGGCGGCCATTGGCCGTGAATTCGAACTCCCCCTGGTGTCCGATGTCCATGAAAGTGGGCAGGTGGCGGCGGCGGCGGCCGTGCTTGATGTGCTGCAGATTCCCGCTTTTCTCTGCCGCCAGACCGATCTCCTGGTGGCGGCGGCGCAAAGCGGTAAGCCGGTGAACCTGAAAAAGGGCCAATTCGCTGCTCCCTGGGATATGGCCCACGCTACGGCCAAGATTCGCGCTGCTGGCGCCGGTGGGCTGCTGCTCACCGAACGGGGCAGCAGCTTCGGATACAACAACCTGGTGGTGGATATGCGTTCTCTGCCGCTGATGCGGGAGTTGGGCTGTCCGGTTATCTTTGACGCCACCCACAGTGTCCAGTTGCCCGGTGGTGCCGGTGGCACCTCCGGCGGTCAGCGCCGCTTTGTACCGACCCTGGCGCGGGCGGCGGCGGCGGTCGGGATCGACGGCCTGTTCATGGAGGTGCATCCCGACCCGGATCGGGCCCTGTGCGATGGCCCCAACTCCTGGCCCCTGGGCCAGGTGGAAGAACTCTTGCGTCAAGTTCTGGCCATCCACCAACTGACCAGGGCTGACATTGCCGGAGGCGGCCATGGCGGGGTCTGACGGGGCCAGCAATTATCCTTCCGACTGCGAGATTACCCAGGGGCTGCGGCAACGGGCGCTGGCCCGGGCTACTGAACCGGCGCCAAGCTATGCCTGGAAAAACTGTGTCCCCCGGGCCGCCGGGATCAAACTGTTGCTGCTGGATGTCGATGGGGTGCTGACTGATTCCACCATTGTGTACGGGCCGGAAGGCTATGAGATGAAGTCTTTTTCCACCCGCGACGGACTTGGTATCAGGCTGTTGCGGGAGGCTGGCGTGGAAACCGGGCTGATCACCGCCCGTACTTCCGAGACCGTGCGCCGCCGGGCTGAAGATCTGCATTTGCGGCATGTCTACCAGGGTCAGGGAGAGAAGATCCAGGTCTGGCAGCAGATTCTGGCGGAGGAAAAGTTGGGTCCCGAGCAGGTGGCCTACGTTGGCGATGACTGGCTCGATCTGCCCCTGCTGCTGCGGGCCGGTTTGGCGGTGGCGGTGGCGGATGCGGTGGCCGAAGTGCGGCAGGTGGCCCACTATGTCACCCAGGCTGCCGGGGGCCGGGGAGCGGTGCGGGAAGTCTGTGAGCTGATCATCGCCGCCCAGGGAATGCGGGAAAAACTGCTGGCTACCTACGCCCGCTAAGTGAACGGTTGCGCAAATAACATAACAACCTGGATTAATTGATCTAATGATGCACGGGATGCGCAACTTGTTTTGGCTGCTGCCATTGCTGCTGGCGCTGGGCTGGCCGCTTTACGGAGAGCGGCTGAGCGCCCTTCTGGCGCCGCCGGCGCTGCCCGACCACGAAGCAGGGCAAGAGCGGCAGTCGCCGGCGGCGCAGCGTTTCACCATGGAGCAGGTCCGATTTTTCCAGGAGATCGACGGCGAACTGGGGTGGCGGGCGGACAGTCGGAGGTTGCGTACCGGCGAGAGCGAAGATGAATTTTTTCTGACCGGAGTGCATGCCGTTTTTTATCGCGACGGGGCTGAGCAGGTCTGGATTGATGCCGACCGCGGCCGTTATGATCTGGCCGGCGAAGTGCTGGAGCTGGAGGATGATGTCCGACTGTTGGATGCCGACGGTTTTTCCCTCCTGACCCAGGCCCTGAGTTATTTCGAGCGGGAGGGACGGGTGGCCAGTCGGGTGGGGGTGGAAATTGCCGGTGAAGACCTGCAGGCCAGGGGCCGTCACCTGGATTACTTCCTGGCCGACGGCCGTTATGAACTCACCGGCGAGGTCGAATTCATAACATCATCGCCTTAAGACCGACTACTCTTCGGCAAATCGATAGCCCCGGCCCGGCACCGTGATGATAAAGCGGGGCCGGGAAGGGTTTTTTTCGATTTTCTGCCGCAAGTGCTGAATGTGCACATCGATTACCCGGCTCCAGGAGTATATTTTGGAGTCTCGCCACAGCCTTTTGCGAATTTCATCCCGGGTTACCAGATTATTGCGATTTTCCACCAGGCAGGCCAGCAACTGGAACTCCTTGGCGGTCAGGTAGACCTCCCGGCCAGCGACGCTGACCGTCTGGTTGCGCAGGTCGACCTCAAGGTCGCCGGCCCGGATAACGGGGTTGGGCGTCCCCCCCGGGCTGGCCCTCAGCCGCGCCTTGATCCTGGCCAGCAGCTCGCTGGTTTCAAAGGGCTTGACCACGTAGTCATCGGCCCCCAGTTCCAGCCCTACCACTTTGTCGGAGACCTTATCCCGGGCGGTAAGCATGATTACCGGCAGTTGGGGGTGGATCGACTTCAGGGAACAGCAGAACTCCAGGCCGTCGCCGTCGGGCAGCATCAGGTCAAGAATGATCAGATCCGGCTGAAGAGTCTCCAAAATCTGTCGGGCTTCGGCCAGGGAAGCGGCGGTGAGCAGCTTGAATCCGTGCAGTTCCAGGTTGGCTTGGAGCACTTTAAGGATATCATGATCGTCGTCGATGGCCAGCAGGGTTGTGGTTGGGGCGCTATCGTCCATGGCTTGCGGTTCTCATTGGCGGCAATATTTAAGGAAGGGGTTATAAGTTAACCGAATTTAAACATATTTTGCCCGAAATTGCTAAAATAGTGTAAAGCCGGTTTCTTTTTGTGGTAGGGGTAGCCGAAGACAGCCCTGGTCATCGGGTGGGCAGGTGAAAGTAGAAGCGGGCTCCGCCCTCGGGGCGGTTTTCGGCGCCGATCCGGCCGCCGTGGGCCTCGATGATGCTGCGGCAGATGGCCAGCCCCAGTCCGCTACCCTCCTTGTCGCCCAGGCGGTAAAATTTCTCAAAGATCTTCTCTTCCTGGCCGGGCTCGATCCCCGCTCCCTGGTCTTCTACCTCCACCACTGCTATCTCCTCTTCCTGGCTGAACCGGAGCTGCACTTCCGAATTCTGCGGTGCGAACTTGACGGCATTGGCCAACAGGTTGGTCAGCACCTGCCGGATACGGTCTTCGTCGGCCCGTACCGTCAGAGCCTGGGGCCCCCGGGTGGTGATCGCAATATTTTTGGCGGCGGCGGTCAAGGCCAGCTCTTCCCGGCTTTCCCAGACGAGCAGGGCCAGGTCGAAATCCTGAGTGTTCAGGGAGGACATGGTGCCCATTTCGATGCGTTCGATATCAAGCATGATGTTGACCATGCGGATCAGGCGGTCGGTGTTGTTGCGGATCAGTTCGAGAAAATCCAGCAGCTCGTCACGGCTGCAGGCTCGGCCGGTGTCCGGATCCAGACTGGTCAGCCGGGCGGTAAGATACTCCATGCCGCCCTTGACCGAGGTCAGCGGGGTGCGCAGTTCATGGGAGGCCCGGGCGATAAAATCGGATTTTTTGACGTTGGTGGCGGCCAGCAGCCGATTGGCCGCCAGCAGTTGCCGATTGCTCTGTTCAAGATCACGGGTAGCGATTTGGATCTTGTCTTCAAGGTTGTGATGATAGTCGCTGAGCTTGCCGGCCATGCGGGCGAAGGAGCGGGAGAGTTCCTCGAATTCATCGCCGGTCTGCAGGATCACCGCATCTTCCCGGTGGCCGCTGCGGGAGTACCGGGTTATGGCCATGGCCAGGGTCTGCATGGGGGTCAGCACCAGGTGGCGGATCATCAGCAGCAGCGAGCCGCTTAAAACCATTACCACCAGGCCCATGGCGGCAAACAGCAGGCGTCGGTTGCGGGCCGCCTCGGCGAAGGTCTCACTGAGCGGCAGGGTAACGCTGATGGCGCCGCGGACGTCATTAATTCGATAATTGCCGTGGCAGTCCAGGCAAACCGTTTCCGTATAAAGCGGTGAGATGTAGCGCAGGTACACATCTCGGTTGATGGTTTCCATGGTCATGAATTCTTCCATTTCTTCACGGGCGAAAGCCTCCAGGGCCTGACGCTCCAAGTCGTCGGGCCGGTTGGCGGGGTTTACCGGATTGAGGCTGGTGATGTGGAACCAGTAAGTTTCTTGCTCCTTGGCGTAATCGGCCAGGGCCTTGGTGACCATGGCCGGGGTCTGTCGCAGATAACGCCGCTCCTGCTGGTCGGTGATGGCGGCGTCGAGCATGAAAGGGGAGGGCTTGACCCATGGTTGATCGGGTGGCTCGCGGACAAAAATGCCGCCATGATCGGCCACCCATTTGCGGGTGATGATGATCTGGCGAAAGATGGTCCGGGCTTCATTTTCCGCCTGCTGCACGATGAGCCGATCCTGCCGGAGGCTGATCAGGTAAAAGGTGACGCTCATGGTAACCAGCAGTGTCAGTACACAGCCGATGATCAACTTGTAGCTCAGGCTCATTTTCAGCTTTCCGCGCATGGTTTCCCTTTTTTTGCTGTGGCCGGCAAAGCCATCGTAGGGTGGCGGCCGAAATATTATTTTTCCAGCAGGGCCAGCAGTTCATCGTAGCTGCGGGGCGGGCCGGAGCGGTTGGTGTCGAGGAGTTCGGTGGCCAGGCGGCTTTTGCGCCGGTGCAGCTCGCGGATCTTTTCTTCAATAGTACCGGTGGTAATCAGGCGGTAAATGGTGACCGGTTTCTTCTGGCCGATCCGGTGGGCCCGGTCGGAAGCCTGTTCCTCCACCGCCGGATTCCACCAGGGGTCCAGGTGGATGACATAGTCGGCGGCGGTGAGGTTGAGCCCCATCCCACCGGCCCGCAGGCTGATCAAAAACAGCTGTCCCTCACCGGCCTGGAATGCCTGTACGCGCTGCTGACGGATGCGAGCTGGGGTGGCCCCGTCGAAGTACTGGTAGCTGATCTGCTGCTCGTTCAGATATTGCCGAATAATCGCCAGATGGTCGACAAACTGACTGAACACCAGGATGCGGTGCCGGTTTTCCAGCAACTCCGTGACCACTTTGGCAAAAAGATCCAGTTTTGCTCCGGACAGGGTGCTGTCCGGTAACACCAGCCGGGGATGACAGCAGGCCCGGCGTAGTTTCATGATTTCCGCCAGTACCTGGAGCGGGGCGCCGGGACGGTGGGTGCCGTCGCCGTTTTTCAGGGTTGCCCGCGCTTGCCGGCGCAGGGCCTCATACATGGCGGCTTCTTCCCGGTGCATGGTGACCTGCAGAGTGATATCGGTCCGCGGCGGCAATTCCGGCAGCACTTCGTCCTTGAGTCGGCGCAAAATGAAAGGTGTAAGCAGTTTTTTCAAGCGTTGCCGGGCCGTCTGGTCATCATGCTGTTCGATGGGCACGATGAATTTTTTGCTGAATTGCTCCAGGCTGCCCAGCAGGCCGGGATTGATGAAGCGAAACAGGGTCCACAGTTCGGTGAGATGGTTTTCCAGCGGGGTGCCGGTGGTGATCAACTTGCAGTTGGACTGCAGTCTCATGGCCGCCCGGGAGCGTTTGGCCAAAAAGTTTTTTATGGCCTGCGCCTCGTCCAGCACGATGGTGTGCCAGTGGACGGCGGCCAGCAGGCCGGCGTCACGCTGCAGCATGCCGTAGCTGCAGACCACCAGATCGCCGGCCCCAAGGTGGTCGAGCAGTTGGCTGCGCTGCCGGCCAGCGTAATGGATCACCTTGAGTGCCGGGGCAAAACGGCGGGCCTCTTCCTGCCAGTTGAGGCACAGGGAGGTTGGGGCCACCACCAGGCCGGGGCCTTGAGCGGAACGGGCCAGGAGCAGGGCCAGGGCCTGAATGGTTTTACCCAGGCCCATGTCGTCGGCCAGACAGGCCCCAAGTTGCAGGTCGGCCATCTGGCGTAGCCAGCGGTAGCCGGTGAGCTGGTAATGGCGCAGCCGGGTTTGCAGGCCGGCCGGTGGCGGGGCCTGTTGCTCACGGTTCTGTTGCAGCCGGGCCAAAAACTTCTGCCAGTGCTGATCGGTGGTTACCTGTAATCGCTCCCGGGGCTCCTGGTTGGCGTTGCTGTCCAGCAGCAGCCGAACGGCCAGAGGGTGCAGCTTTACCTCGCCCTGGCGAATTTCGGCAAAGGCCTCAATTTCGTCAATTTTGCGTTTGAGCTCATTGCTTAAGCTGAGGAAACGACCGTTCCCCAAAGGAATAAAGCGACCTTTGCCCCGGCGGGCGGCACGCAGTAAAGAGTCCAGTTCCATTACCAGGCCGTCGTCCAGTTGGAGCGTACCGCTTAACCCGAACCAGTCGTTTTTTTTGCTGATCTTGAGCTGCAGTCGCTGCAGTTCAATGGTGGGGCTCACCGAAAAACCCCGTCCCGCCGGCCACTCCTGGGGCACTGGGGGGGTCTGTTCCTGCAAGCGGGTTAAAAAATCAAGGCAAACCTGGGGGGTGGAGAGGGTCCAGGTGGAGGGGTCGTGGTCGACTCCTTGGCTTTTCGGCTCCGGGGGCCATTCCAGGTTGCAGCGTGTTGCCAGTTCCCGGGCCTGGCTGGTTTCTGCGGTCAGGTCACGGTGCAGGCGGTAGCGGTGGTCGCTGATTTTGGCCCAGAGCAGCGGCGGTCCGTCACCGGGACAGAGATCCGGGCCGTGCTGCCCCAATGGACGCACTCGCAGGCGCAGCCGCAACCCCGAAGCGGTGGGGAAAAACTGGATGATGATGCGGTTGTCCGGCCTGATTGGTTCACAGTCCGGCAGCTGCAGGTCCAGGCATGAAAATACGGCCAAGTCCGGCGGCAGCTCCGTCAGCATTTCGCCCAGCGCGGCGGGGTTGTCCAGCGGCCGGGTTGTTCCCTCCGGGCCCAGTCTGGCGGCCAGCTCCAGCAGGGCCGGCGTGTAGGAGATAACCTGGAAAGCGGTTTCATCCCGACGGAACAGCACCTGGCCGGCCGGAGGCGGAAAGGGGTGCAGTCGCAGGCGCACCTGCTTTGGTGGTTCGGGTTCGATGAGCAGGGTTGGTTGGCCGTGTTCCACCTGCAGGCGCTGGCGCGGATCATCGGCGAGAAAAAGATGAGGGTGGCCAACCAGCAGTTGCAAATTCAGTTGCGGCGTCGATGTAAAACCGCCGCCCCGGCTTTGGGGCTGATGTGCCAGGCAGCGGCAGATGGCCTGGTCTTGCGGGGTTAACGGCAGTAGCGCGTCGGGCGGCGGTTGGCTCCGGTGCTTATCGGACGGGCCGTCGGCCAGTTTGATCAGCCGGTGGAGCGCCACCGGCCGGCCCCGGCTCCAGGTGCCGTCCTGGCGGCGTTGCTGCAGCACCGGCCTGAGTCCGTAATGGTCCTGCTCTTCCCGGTAGCGCAGCAGCCATGCCAGGCGGCGGGAGTCTGCCCGGTCGGGCGGTATGGGGGGGTGGTCGTGGTGCAACGCCATTACGGCGCGGCGCCAGGGTTCGGTGGTTTTAACCAGGGCGCCAAGGTGCCAGCTTACTGGAAAGGCATCCGGCTGCCTTCGGCCATCTGTCGGCAACAGGCTTTGGAAGCCGGCGGCCAGCCAACGGTAGCCGCTTTTCCTGGCGCGGCGGTCAAGCTTTCGCAGCGTGGGGTGCATGCCGTCGAGGATGTGGCCGGTAAGCCATAGATCAGCCAGGCCGGAAAAAAGAGTGATAATGCCATTACCGGCGGCATCATTGGTGGCGCCGGCGGCGGCCGTCGGCAAAGCCGGGCACAGCAGTTGGTCACTGCTGACCTGGTTGTCCAGCCGAGTGGTCACGCCGTGGAGGAGGCGATACACCGGCAGCAGAGGATTGTGGGGTTGAACTCTGGTCAGTTCGATGGTGGTTTTGCTGATCAGGGCCAGGTGGCGGTGGTTATCTTCGGCCAGCAGGCTCAGGAGCATGATGATTCCTTCAAAGCCGGTAAAAAAGGCGCTCGGATTACCCTCCCGGCGACGTAGCCGACTCAGATCGCCTTTGAATGAGCGGATGGCAGCCGGAAAATCGCCGACCAGGAAGTAAAGCCATCCCCGCAGGCCGCAGGCGCTGAGCTTGTGCCGGTGTCGCCGAAAAAAATCCGTCGCCGGGCCGGTTTCTCCCCGTAAAAGCAGGGCGGCCATCAGCAGATAAAGAAAAGGTTGCTGAAATTCTCGGGTCAGCCCGGCCAAAGCTGCCGGTTGCCGCAGGAAGTCGATCTGCGGTTGCAGGTCGATGAGGCGGGCAATATGGTCCCGGAAAATTTCCTGCAACGCATAAAGCCTGACCTGGGCCGGCAAGGCGGCAAAGCGTGCCGGCTCAAAAGGCTGGGCGCAGAGGGTGAGTACGGGATTGGGAAAATCAGCCCGCTGCTTGAAGTTGAACCACTGCAGCATGGCGTCTTGGAAGCCATCCAGATCATTCCCCTGCAGGGCCTCTTTAAGCCGCTCGCTAATCTGCCGGTATTCCGCGGCTGGCGGCGGACTTGTCGCCATGGTCGGCGCCCGGTCAGGTTGTTGCATTGGTACCTCGGAGTAGCATTGCAGGAGAGGTGGTGACTGACTTATGCATCGGAAAAAACTATATTGTATTCGACTTGCGGCAAAGGGGCGATCAATTTTTTTATCGTTTGATAATTATTCTTCTTGCATGCTGTTGGATGAGTGCCTAATATTGACAATGTCGTCGGTGGGGCTGGCAAATTGTAGCGGTCGTTGACTCCTCGGCAGCGGCGGCAGAACCTGATCCTCGGTAATCGTTGCCGTTACGGCGGCGATAAGGTTTCTGTCGTTAGTTATAACTGATGGCGACTGGGAGCGGCCGTTCCCTTGTCAACAATCAATGTAACTATTCAGCTCATTCTGGCACGTAACTGTTCAGCAGTGCCCCGGGTTGCGATAAGCCAAGTCGGCGTATCAGACATCAGGTATTCAAGCCGACCTGATCGGCGCAAGATGGGGTGCTGCTGGACAGTTACCAATCAATAATTTTTTTTGGAGGTAGCAACCATGGCGATGTTTGAGTGGAAGGACGAGTACAGTGTCAATATCCGGGAGATTGACGAGCAGCATAGGCAACTGGTGGCCATGATCAACGAGTTGCACGAGGCGATGATGCAGCAGCGGGCCAAAGATGTACTGGGTGGTTTGCTCAACAAGCTGGTTTCATACTGCGCCAATCACTTTGCCGTCGAAGAGCGGCTGATGCAAACCCACGGTTACCCGGAGTACGCCTCCCACAAAGCCAAGCACGAAAAGATGACGGCCAAGGTGATGGCCCTGCAGAATGACCTCAAGTCCGGCAAGGTCAATCTCACCGTCGAAGTGTCGCAATTTCTCAAAGACTGGCTGGATAAACACATCCTGGGCACCGACAAAAAATACGCAGCACATCTCAACAGCAAAGGGGTTAACTAGGAAAACGGGTTTGTTTTCCCTTTAGTGCTTACCTCGCCGCAAGATACGGCGCCCCGTGACCGCTGGCGCCGTATTTTCTCCGGTATTTGTTCTGCAGCTCAAGCAGCCGGCCCAGGTATTCTTCTCGCTGTCGGAGGGTTTCGGCGGCCGGGAGTTCCGCCAGCAGGCTGCCTATGGCTGGGCGGATGTCCAGCCCGTGGCGGTTGATGCCCTCCTCGTTGGCCCGGTCCAGAATCAACACCGAATAATAGGTGGTCAGCAGCCGTATGCGGGTGTCACGGCGGAAAAGGTAGGATCTCCCGCCCAGGGTGTTAAGAAAAAAACCGGCGTATTCGTAAAGGGCCGGCAGGGGCAAGGCCAACTGCAGGCTGCTGTTTTGGCACTCTTCGGCGATTATGGACCAGCGGTACAGCAGGGCTAGAATATTTTCCAGGTCTGCCCTCTCTTCTTGTATGACCTCCTTGAGCAGCCAGAGATCTTTCAGGCCCAGCATCCGGTACAAATGGGCGGTGTTGCTGAGTACCGTGTAAATATCGTCGGTTTCGCCACTGACCGCCGGAGGGTTGGCCAACAGCCGTTCCGTCAGGTGCTTGAAGTGGGTCAGGCTGTCTGTGGGCAATTCCCTTTGCCCGATGTAGCCCCGCCGGTCCAAGTGGGCGAAAAATTCTTGGATCTGGTCGCTGACCTGTTGGCATTCATCCGGTTCTTCGGCGGGAAGGGGCAGCGGCGCAGCGGGCCGTCGTTCGGGTCCGGTCGGTTCCGGGGTGATCAGCGCGGGAGTGTCCGGTCGTTCAGCACCTGGCGGTTCGTAGTGTACCGCCGGCTGGCGCGGCGTCAGGGCGAAAAACCACAGCAACAGGCCAAGGCCGATGATCATTATCAGGATCAGCAGGGCAATCGGCAGCAGGGATTTCTGCCGGGGGGCGGCACGTTTCTTGGTATCTGGCATGGGACCAAGACCTCCCGCAAGCGGGCGCAGATGGTGCTGATTGGCCGTCAAGGGGGCGACCAATCAGTTTAACTGTGGATCAATATCCTAGGATAATAGCCGGGGCGGAAATACCGGTCAATGAAAAATGACGATCTGGCAGGTGACGAGTTAGCAGCCCGTTGGAAAACGGGCTGGTAGCGGCCCATGGATGGGCCGCCGAATTTAGTGGCACTGAAAGTGGCAATGAATTCGTGAGGTTGGCCAAAGCCATCTTTGGCCAACCGTTAGTTGAAAAAGCCAGGGATGGCTTTTTCAACGGACTGTTAGTGGTCATTGGGGCAGCCGGTGTGGCCCCCCTGCTGGTTCAGAAAAATACAGGTTGTCAAAGCTGGGGAAAAAGGTAACCATCATACATCGACGGGGCGGCGAAAACCATTGGCGGCAGGCCAATATCCCAAAGCGGGCGGGGAAGTGATGGAAGAGGTTAGAAAAAAGAAAAAGTGGCTGGAGCGTTACATGCCTTTCATTGCTCGCAGCCCGGAAATGCAGGTGGAGTGGCTGGCCCAGGCGTTACGCCGTCAGGTACTGGCCAGTAATGAGATCACGCCGTATATCAGACTGTTGCTGGAGAGCGAAGATTCCGGGATCAGGAGTCGGATCCGGGCGTCTCTGCAGGAGTTGGATTATTGGATGATCGAACGTCTGGTGGAGGCGGCCGACATCTATGACACCCCCAAACTCTTTTCCATCTTGCCCGACTGCACGGTGGAGCAGGTGATGACAGCCTTGGGGAAAGAGGCGCCGCCTTACGAACAGCACCCGCGCCTGGTCCGCGATCGCCTTTTTTATGCCGTTTATTCCCGGGCCCCTCATCTCTTTGCCCCGGCGGCGGCCAAGCTGCGGGTAAGCGGCCGGGCGCCGCTGGACTTCGATGAAACCCATCGCCGCTTTCTGGAATTGTTGGAAGATGAAAAACTGCTCAGCGCCCTTTATCCCAAAGCCAAGGCCAGGGGAGATATTGATCTCAAGGATCTGGAAGCGCTGCAATCTTTGTTTTAGGAAAAATAATGTATAACCGGCAAGTTGAATCAGGGAGGACGGCGGCCTCGGAGGAGGCAAGCGCTCCCGCTTCCTTTTTTCCCGCCCATCGACACCGGCAGGTGCTTGCGGATTGCCTCGATGTGCCCGGCCAGTTGCCGACGGTGGCCATCCCCCTGGATGCCGTGGGGATCAGCGCCAAGACCGTCTGGATCAGGCTGCCCCAAGGCCGGTTACCTTTTGATCTGCGTTTGGAGGTCGATCTGGCGGCCCATCGGCGAGGGATTCACATGTCACGCCTGGAAGAGGCGATCAGTGCTCTGCATGAGGTGGAGTTCGCCCAGGCGGGGCAGTATGCCCTGGAATTGGCCCGCCTGGCGGTGCCAGGCCAGGAATCCCGCCGGGGACGGGTGGAGTTGCGCGGTCGGTTGCCCCGCATAAGCCGTACCGGGGTCAGTGGCCGCCATTCCCTGGATGCTTATGACCTGCGGGTGGAGGTGGACCTGGATGGTGCCGAAGTAACGTGGCGCTGGCGGATGGGGGTGGGGGTGGGGGTTCATCATATCACCGCCTGTCCTTGCACTCAGGCCTATAATCAGCTGCTGCTGAGCACCGCCGGCGAAAATCCGGTGGCGGACTCCAGCCCCATCCTGCAGCCCACCCATTCCCAGCGTTCCCATACTACGCTGATGGTGGTGGCGACCCATGAGACCGAAGCCGAGAAGGTGCCCGAGGCGGCCACGCCGTCCCAGGAACAGCTACTGCAGTGCCTGGCCGCCGCCCTCCACTTGAGCCAGGATCTGTTGAAGCGCCCCGACGAGGCGGAGCTGGTCTATGCCTCCCACCGTCATCCGCAGTTTGCTGAAGATACGGTGCGGGAGACGGCCCAGGCGGCGGGCCGGCTTCTCGGTCCGGTGCTGCCGCCGGCCTCGCGGCTGCTGATTAACACGGTGGGCCTGGAGAGTATCCACAGCCATGATGTCCATTGCCGGCTGGAAACCACTTTGGCCGCGCTGTCCGGGTAAGGCGAACCATGGCACCAGCCGGCCGTGACTCCGATCAGTGCCGCCTGGAGTCCGCCCTGCAGGCGGTTTTGCACCGCCGGGGCCAACCGCCGCTCTACCTGGCCGGGGGAGCGGTGCGCGACCGGCTGGGTGGCGGTTCTCGGTCCCCGGAAGAGGATTTCGGGTTGAGCCGGGATCTGGACTTTACCCTGCCGGCCGGAGCGGTGGCCTTTGCCCGGGAGCTGTCCTTTGAACTGGGCGGCACCCTGGTGGTGCTGGACCGGCAACACGATGTGGCCCGGGTGGTTTGGCGGGGCCGGGAACTGGACTTTGCCGCCTTTCGCGAAGGTGCCGGGAGCATCGAAGAAGACCTGGCCCGTCGTGATTTTACCATCAACGCCATGGCCTGGTGGCTCAATCCGGCCGGTGAGGCGCTGACGTTGACCATGGGCGCCTCCCCAGGGAACGCCCCCTCCGGCCGTCTGCTGGACCCCTGCAACGGCCGGGTTGATCTGGCGACCGGGCTGATCCGGGTTACCGGTCCGGAAGCTTTCCGGGCCGACCCGTTGCGGCTGCTGCGTGCCTATCGCTTTCAGGCCGTTTTGGGTTTTGACCTCGAACCTGAAACGGAGGGCTTGCTCGGGAGTTGCGCGGCCGGGATCGACACCGTGGCCGTTGAACGTATTCGGGCCGAATTGGACGAGATTATGGCGGCCCCCGCCGGCGTCCGGGCCCTTACGGCCATGGCGGCATCCGGGCTGCTTTCGCGGGTGCTGCCGGAATTGGCCGCCGGTTGCGGGCTGGCCCAGCCGGACAGCCATCATCTTGATGTGGCCGGGCACTCGCTGGAAACCCTGGCGCAATTGATGGCGGTGCTGGCCGCTCCGGCCCGATTTTTCCCCGACTCCCATTACCATTTGGTCGCTTACTGCGACGATCCCGGGCATTCCCACCGTGAACTCGCCTTGCGCTGGGCGGCCCTGCTTCATGATGTGGGCAAGCCCGCCACCGGGAGCCGCCGGGGTGGCAGGCTTACTTTCTACCATCATGATCGGGTTGGGGCCGAACTTTGCGACCGGCTGGCTCGCCGCCTGCGGTTCAGCCGGTCGCGCCGCAACCTGCTGCAGTTGCTGGTGCGGCATCACATGTGGCCTTTTCACCTCAACAACGCCCGCCGCCGAACCGGAATTAAACCCCGGGCCTGTCTGCGCCTGGTGCGGGCTATGGGAGATGACCTGCCGGCCCTATTCCTTTTGGCCATGGCCGACAGTCTGGCCGGCCGGGGGCCGGGCAAGCCGCCGGCCATGGAAGCGGAACTGGCGGCCCTGCATGCCGAAGTGATGCGGGTGGCCGAGGAACACCTGGCGCCGGTGCTGCGCCGACCGCCGCTGCTCAATGGTCATGATTTGCGTGAGGAGTTGGGCTTGACGCCCGGGCCATGTTTCAAGGAAATCCTTGATGGCCTGGAACAGGCTCGGGTGGATGGGGCGGTGGTCACCCGGGGGGAGGCCCTGGCCTGGGTGCGCAATTTTCTTGCCACCCGAGCAACCCCGAACCAGAGGCAATAACCGGCGAAATGTTAACAAAAAAATTGACCCGCCCGGTGACAACAAGTTACGCTGGCAAACGATTGGTAATCATTGACCAGGGTCAGGGTAACCGGCGGCGTCAGTTACCGGCGTACAGCCGGGCCACGGGTCTGTGTTTACAGTACGGCCACCGCCGCCGCAGTCTTTTAAGGAGATAAAAATGCCGAGCACGGAAAGCAACAACCTGCTGCGCTCCGCCGCCGCCCCGGCGGGGCCATATTGCAGCTTCGGCGGTCATCTGAGCAACGAGAAATTGGCGGAAACCATCAGTCATCATCTGTTGAGCTTTCTCGGGCGGGACCCGCAGCGGGCCGGCAACCGGGAACTCTATAAAGCCCTGTCCTACACCGTGCGCGACTTCCTTATTGAGCGCTGGATCAAAACCCAGAAAGAATTCTACGCCCGTAACCGCAAGCGGGTGTACTACCTCTCCTTGGAGTTTCTGGTCGGCCGCTCCCTGGGCAACAGTCTGGTTAACCTCGGGCTGTTGGATCGGGTGTCGGAGACCATTAAAGCAATGGGCTACAGTCTGGCAGAGGTCAGGGAGGAAGAAGAAGACGCGGCCCTGGGCAATGGTGGCCTGGGCCGCCTGGCCGCCTGTTTTCTGGACTCCATGGCAACGCTGGGCATTCCCGCCTATGGTTATGGCATCCGCTATGAGTACGGCCTTTTTTACCAGCGTCTGCTGGACGGTTTTCAAATGGAAACCCCGGACAACTGGCTTCGATACGGCTCTCCCTGGGAGTTTGAGCGTCCGTGGAACCTCTACCCGGTGAAGTTTGGCGGTCGGGTATACAGTTACCAGGATCAACAGGGGCGGCTCCGCTACGAGTGGGTGGATGCTGACGAGGTCATGGCCATGGCCCATGATGTGCTGGTGCCGGGCTTCAACAACGACTCGGTGATCAACATGCGGCTATGGAGTGCCAAGGCACCTCGCGATATGGACCTGGTTTCCTTTCATCGGGGAGACTATGTGCAGGCGGTGCGGGAGGTGGTTGATTCGGAAAATATTTCCAAAGTCCTTTATCCTTCCGATGACATTCGGGAAGGACAGGAGCTGCGCTTCAAGCAGCAGTACTTCTTTGTGGCCGCCACCTTCCAGGACATTCTTCGGCGTTATCGTAAAAAGCACACTGATTTCAAGAGCTTCACTGAAGAAGTGGCGGTCCAGCTCAACGACACTCATCCGGCCATCGCCATTCCTGAACTGATGCGGCTGCTGCTGGATGAAGAAGGACTGGGGTGGGAAGAAGCCTGGGAGATCGGCGTCGGGACCTTCGGTTACACCAATCATACCCTGTTGCCCGAGGCCCTGGAAACTTGGTCGGTGGACCTGTTCGGGCGGATTTTGCCTCGTCATCTGGAAATCGTCTACGAAATCAACCGCCGCTTTCTGGCCGAAGTGGAGGCTCGTTTTCCCGGCGACCAGGACCGTCTGCGCCGCATGTCGCTGATTGCTGAAGAGGATGAACCCAAGGTGCGAATGGCGCACTTGGCGATCATCGGCAGTCATTCCACCAATGGAGTGGCCGAACTGCATACCCACCTGCAGAAAACCAGAATTTTCAAAGATTTTTACGACCTTTACCCCCAACGGTTCAACAACAAGACCAACGGTATTACCCAGCGCCGTTGGCTGCTGAAAAGCAACCCCGGCCTGGCCTCCCTGATCACCGAAAAGATCGGTGGCGACTGGGTCACCGATCTTTACCGGTTGCGCGACCTGGAACCCCTGGCCGCCGAGGAGGAGTTTAGGCAGCGCTGGCTGGCGGTAAAGCACGACAACAAACGGCGGCTGGCGGCTCTGGTGGAGCAGCGCTGCGGAGTTTTGGTGGATCCGGCGGCTCTCTTTGATGTACACGTGAAAAGGATTCATGAATACAAGCGGCAGTTGCTCAACGTGCTGCATGTGATCGTCCATTATCACCGACTGGCGGGAAGGCGGTCGATGGAGGCCCCGCCCCGGGTGGTGATTTTTGCCGGCAAGGCGGCCCCTTCTTATGAACGGGCCAAATTGATTATCAAGCTGATCAATTCGGTGGCCGAGACGGTTAACCGTGATCCGCGGGTCAACGACCGTCTCAAAGTGATTTTTATGCCCAACTACGGCGTGTCGCTGGCGGAAAAAATTATTCCCGCCGCCGATCTTTCCGAGCAGATATCCACCGCCGGCACCGAGGCATCGGGCACCGGCAATATGAAGTTCGCGGTCAACGGGGCGCTGACCATCGGCACTATGGATGGGGCTAATATTGAAATGTGCGAGGAGATCGGCCAGGAAAACATGTTTATTTTTGGCATGACCGCCGATGAGGTCGAGGCGGCCCGTCGGGATCCGTCCCGGTCGCCGGAGCTGGTTTACCGGGAGCATGAAGAAATCCGGGCAGCGGTGGATGCCCTGGCTGCCGGTTTCTTCAGCCGGGGGGATTCCGCCATCTTCCGCCCCTTGGTGGAAAGCCTGTTGAGCCCGGATGATCCCTACCTGACCTTGCTGGATTTGCCGGATTACCTGCGCTGCCAGGAAGAGGTGGGACGAGCCTACCACAATGGGGCCACGTGGGCGGAGAAATCGATCTTTAATGTAGCCCGGATGGGTAAGTTCTCCACCGACCGGACCATTCGTGAGTATGCCAAAGATATCTGGGGCCTGCAGCTTGATCATGCCAAAGTCAGCTCAACACGTTGACCGGCAACAGCAGAATCGTGCCCGGCAGGGCGTACTCCTTCGGCGGGCAGCTTTTTGGGGCGCCGCGAACAAGATTTTAGGTAATTGCTTACGATTCAAGGCCAGCAAGATTAACCAACCAGCAGGGAGAAAAACATGAAAGTAGTGGCATTCAGCGGCAGTGCCCGCAAGGGCGGCAATACGGCAACCATGCTCAACGCGGCTCTGGCGGAGCTGCAGACGGCCGGGGTTGAAACTGAAATGGTGGAACTGGCCGGGCAGCCGATTTCAGGTTGTATCGCCTGTTATCAGTGTTTCAAGAAAAAAGACCGCCGCTGCGCGGTGGACAATGATATCATCAACGACTGTATTGCCAAAATGGAAGCCGCCGACGGCATCATTTTGGGCTCTCCCACTTACTTCGCCGATGTTTCAGCCTCTATGAAGGCACTGATTGAACGCTGCGGGATGGTGTCCCGGGCCAACAACGATATTTTCAAGCGCAAGGCCGGAGCCGGTGTGGTAGCGGTGCGCCGGGGCGGTGCCTACCATGTGTTCAGTTCCCTGAATGCCTTTTTTCTTATCGGTCAGATGATTGTGGTGGGTTCTTCTTACTGGAACATGGGTATTGGCAAGGATCCCGGCGAAGTAAAAAATGACCCCGAGGGAATGAAGACCATGACCGATCTGGGCCGGAACATGGCCTGGCTGATGGACAAGATCCGTTAAATCAACATCTTTGTTGGCCCTGGTGAACAGTTACTAAATCGCCAGCAGGTTCTGCAGGCAGGAGCGGGAGTGGATATCGCGCTGCAGCAGATGGCGGCTGTAATGGTGCAGAAAGTTCATGGCCTCCCGGCCGCTGGTGGCCGGCAGCCGCAGCCGGGAGAGTTTATCGTTGGCCGTGTCCTGGGCCTTGGCGAGAATTTTCGCGGTGGCCAGGGAGAGTGGAATCAGGCTAAGGCGGCTTTCGCTGGGCCGGTTGCAGGTCGGGCAGAGCAGGCCGCCGGCCGCCAGGCTGAAGTGGTAAGGGTAACCGGCCGGCGCGGGGCGGCGGCAAAGCTGGCAGCTGTCCAGAGCTGGGCGGTAACCCAGCAGATCCAGCAGCTTCAATTCGAAAAAAACCACCGTCGCCATGGTGCTCAGGGTGTTTTGCTGGCCGTTGAGCTTAGCGCCCATCTGCTGGGCGCCGTCGTTGGCAATGGCCTGCAGCGACCAGAGCAACAGGGAGAAAAGCGGCGGATCGGGGGCGGCTTCTTCCAGCCATGCCAGCAGCAATTCGCCGAGCAGGCAGGCGGCGGTGTATTTGTGATAATCGCTGCGGATGGCGGCAAAGGGTTGGAGCAGTTCGGCCTGGTCGATGCGCACCAGGCTGCCGGTGCGGCTCTCTTCGTAGCTCAACTCCAGCAAAGAGAAGAGCTCCAGCTTGTTGACAAACCGGATCCGGCTGCGCTGGGCGCCTTTGGCAATGCCCTTGCGCTTGCCGGTTTCCCGGCCGTAGAAGGTGACGATTTTGTCAGCTTCGCCATGACTACTCGCCGCCAGGATCACGGCCTTTGTGTGTTGCAGGGTCATGGAAGAAACCTGGTCATCGGGGCATCCGCAACCCTTCGTAAGACCCGACAACCCGTTGAATTTTTACGGAAAACTAAGATCGGTGACCTGCCCGCTTCGGCCCAGCGGCGGTAAAGGTTCACCGTTGTATGACAGTTCGACGCCGCCGGCGTTGCCGATCCGCAACTCCACCTGTTCGGCCGCCCGCCAGGTGCGGTTGTCGCCGGGCTGAAAAAAAAGCTGCCGGGAAGGGCCATGGTCGATTTGTATCCGCACCCAGGTGTCCTCGGTGAAACGAGCCTCAAGGATATGGGAAGCCTCATTGTTCAAGGCTTCCAGGGAGTCCAAGGAGGGGGCGCTGGCGGCTTCCGGCGCCGGCTGGTCATCCGTTGCGGCGGGATCCGGTGTGAACTCTGCTTGCAGCTCGGGGAAAGCTTTCGGCGCCGGCGGGGCGGGTAACGGTTCCGGGGCGGTGGCCGTCGCCGCTGGTGGCGGGGCTTCCGGTTGTGTCTGCTGAAAGACATTGTCCGGGGGGAAAGACGCCGGTGGCGCCATGGGCCGGAGGTAGCTGGTATAACCCCAGTAGACGGCCAATACCAGAACCAGGGCGACCAGCACCAGGGCCAGGCGACTGCCGGTGAAGGCCCGTAAGGGCTCCGCCATACTTTCTCCAGCCAGGATTTCGTTGATATTTATCTTCTCGGTGGTGGCGGCGTCCGGCAGGCCCAGCTCCTTGATGTGCTGGCGCAGTGCCGTTTCCTGGTCCAGTCCCAGGTAATTGGCGTAAATACGTACAAATCCCCGGGTGAAAGTGCTGGCCGGCAAGGCTGTCTGGTCGTTCTCCTCCAGTGCCCTGAGGGTGCTGGTGTGGATGCGGGTTGCCTCCGCCGCTTCCTCCAGAGAGACCCCTTTTTCGGTGCGGGCGCGGCGCAGTTTTTCCCCCAGCGGCAGACCTTCATCCGGCGCGGGGGAGGGCTCCTTGGCGGTGTGCCGCCTGGTTTGTTCAGAACTCATTGAGCATCACCCTGATATAGGCATCTTCGCGCAGGCTGTGAACCCATTGGTCAAAACGTTTTTCCAGGGCCTGCTGATAAAGTGTTTCCCGGATTTCTTCCCGCATGTCCGCGTAAGGGCGGGCAACGCCTCCTCCGGCAAGCAGCTTGAAAAACTGGTAGGCACCGCCGATTTCCATGATCGGGGTCAACTCACCCGGGGTCAGCGCTAGAATGGGTTGCTGTAACTCCCCGGTCATTTCATCTTGTTCAAAGACTCCCAGGTCGCCGCCGGCGGTGGCCGAGGGCAGATCGGAAAGCTCCCGGGCAAGTTGCCGGAAACTGCTCCCGGCCAGTACCTGTTCTCTGGCCTCAATGGCTCGCTGCCTGGCGGTTTCACGGGCCTGGTCATCGCCGCTGTTCCAGGTGAACCCCATCTGCAGCAGGTGGTAGCCTTGCGTTTGGCCGCCATCGGCATAATGCTCTTCATAATAGCTGCGCATACGACTTTCCGGGATCACGATCCGCTCCCGAACTTCTATGTTCAGCAATCGCGACTGCAAAATCTGGGCGCGCAGCGTCTGCCGATATTGCTCCAGGGTGGTGCCGCCCTTTGCCAGTTCCCGAACAAGCTCCTCTTTGCTGAGCCGGTTGTCCTCCATGATCTGGGTCATGGCCGCTTCTACCTCACGGTCACCGACGAAAATGCCCCGACGGTTGGCTTGCTGTTCTACCAGGATTTGGTCGATCATGCCGGAAAGAATCTGATTGCGTACTTCCTGGCGGGCTTGGGGGCGTTCCCTGGCCGGCACTTCGCGCAGGTGATCCTCGCCGATGGCGGCCATTTCCTCTTCCAGTTCGGAAAGGGTGATGATCTCGCCATTCACTTCGGCCACCACCCGATCGATGACCATCGTCGCGGCGGCAACCGGGAGCAGGAACAAACTCAGGATCGTAAACAGTCCCCCAAGGGGCAACCAGTGTTGTTTAAAGCTTTTGTACATATCGTTCCAATCTACTTGATTTTAAGAAAAAACTCTAATGAGAGATATCATTCCCCTGGAGTGGGTGCAACAACTTTTTGATTTCACTGAAGAGCATGGCGGTGCTGGGCTTGGCCGGCAGTGGGCTGACCAGCCGGCCCTGGGGGGTGAAGCGCGTGCCTTTGGGGCCTTTATTGACCAAGGCCAAAATCCGCTCCGGCGGTACCGGGGTGGCCGGGGCAAAGCTAAGAACCAAGGCCGCCGGGCCCTGCTCAATTTTATTGATCCCCAGAGTGGCCAGCCGGTTTTTCAGAGCGATGACGTCAAACAGGTTTTCCGCCTCCCGGGGCAGTGGGCCGAAGCGATCGGCAAACTCGTCCTTTAGATCGGTCAGGGCCTCGTCGTCGCCGGCGCTGGTGATTTTGCGGTAGGCCAGGTAACGCTGGTTGACATCTCTGATGTAATCGGCGGGCAGCAGGGCCGGAACCTGCAGTTTGATTTCCGGGTCAATCTCGTCGGCGGCCAGTTCCTCTTCACTCAAGGTGGTGTCGGCGCCTTCCGCCGGGCCACGGACGGCCTTCTGTTTCAGTTCCAGGACCGTTTTTTGCAGCAGGTCGAGGTAGAGATCATAGCCCACGGCGGCAATATTGCCGCTTTGTGACTCTCCCAGGATATTGCCGCCGCCCCGGATCTGCAGATCACTTAGGGCCAGCTTAAAGCCGCCTCCCAGCTCATTGTAGTCCATCAGGGCCTGCAGTCGCCGTCGGGCCTCGCCGGCCAGATCGTCCAGAGCCGGCACCAGCAGATAGGCGTAGGCCTGCTGGCTGCTGCGTCCCACCCGCCCTCGCAACTGGTAAATTTCCGCCAGCCCCAGGCGGTCGGCCCGGGTGATAATGATGGTGTTGGCGCTGGGGATATCCAGGCCGGACTCAATGATCGTAGTGCAGACCAGGACGTTGATCTCCCGGCGGACAAAGCGGACCATGATTTCTTCCAGCTGCTTGCCCGGCATCTGGCCATGGGCCACCGCCACCCGGGCCTCGGGTGCCAGTTTCTGGACCTTGGCCGCCACCTCGTGGATACTGCTGACCCGGTTGTGAACCATGAAAACCTGGCCGTCACGGCCCATCTCCCGGTGAATGGCCTCTTTAATCACCAGATCATCATGGCGGGCGACGAAGGTTTTCACCGTGCGCCGCAGGTTGGGGGGTGAGCTGATCACCGAAAGATCCCGCACTCCCAGCAGGGAAAGCTGCAGGGTGCGGGGAATCGGGGTGGCGGTGAGGGTGAGAACATCCACCCCGCTGCGCAGTTTTTTAAGTTTTTCCTTGTGGCTGACCCCGAAGCGGTGCTCTTCGTCGATGATCAGCAGCCCCAGCTTGCGGAATTTGACATCGGCGGAGAGCAGCCGATGGGTGCCGATGATGATGTCGATGCCGCCGCTGGCCAGCTCGGCCACGATCTTCTTCTGTTCGGCGGGGGTGCGGAAGCGGTTGAGGCTCTCCACCCGCAGGGGAAAACCAGCCAGCCGCTCCCGGAAGGTGGCGGCGTGCTGTTCGGCCAGTACCGTGGTGGGTACCAGGATGGCCACCTGGGCGCCGTCCTCCACCACCTTGAAGGCGGCCCGCACCGCCACTTCAGTTTTGCCGTAACCGACGTCGCCACAGACCAGCCGATCCATGGGTTTGTCGGCCTGCAGGTCGGTGAGCACCTCGTCGATGGCCTTGAGCTGGCCGGGGGTTTCGTCATAGGGGAAAGATTCTTCCAGCTCGTGATAGAGTTCTCCGGGGGTGGAAAAGCTGGTGCCCGGGGCCAGTTGGCGTTTGGCGTAAAGTTTGAGCAGATCCTGGGCCACCTGCCAGACCGCTTTTTTAATCCGGTTGCGGGTATTAAGCCAGGTTTTGTCTCCCAGCTTGTCCAGGGTCGGCTGCTGCTCAGCGATTCCCTTGTATTTGCCGACACTGTTGATCTGGTCAACCGGGATGAAGAGTTTGTCATCCCCGCGATAGTGAATGGTCAGATAATCGTTGGTGATCCCGTTGAGCTCGATGGGCTGCAGTCCCTTATAAATCCCGATCCCGTGTCGGCGATGGACCACCAGGTCGCCGGGGTTGAGCTCATCGAAATCTCCTGTTTTGGCGGTTGCCGACCGTTCCCGGCGGCGGCTCCCCAGCCGCTGTTCGCCGAACAGCTCCGCCTCCGACAACCAGTGCAGTTTTTCACTGGGCAGATCGAAACCGCCGCTCAGCGGGACGGGGGTGAGCAACAGTCCTGGTTCGTTCAGGGTCGATTCGTTGCAAGGCGGGGCGATAAGCCGGCATTCCAGCCCGTGGGTGGAGAGCATTTCAGCCATCTGCCGGGCATGGCGCTCCGAACGGCAGGCCAGGCGGACCGCTTCTCCCTGTTCCTGCCACTGTCGGATTCGGCGGACCAGCGGGGCCAGCAAGCCTTCGGCACGGCGCTGCAGGTCAAGTTCCTGCTTGAGCAGGACATGGTTGCCGGCTGTCACGGTAAAACTTTGCTGTTGGTCGGCCTCCGCCGGGGGCAGGGGGTAAAATCTGGCTCCGGGAAAGGTCTTGATCTGTGCCAGCAGATCGGCTGACCGCAAAAAGAGTTCCGTCGGTGCTAAAGCCGGCTTGGTGGCGGTCAGCAGTTCTTGGTAATTGGCCTCGATCCTGGCTTCCTGCAACTCCAGGCCCTGGCGCAGGCGGGGGTAATCCAGGCACAGAACCACACTGTCGGCGGGTAGACAGCTTATGGGGGAAACAGCTTCGGGTTGAAACAGCGGCAGAAAAAAAACACTGCCGGCAAAAGGGCGCCGGCTTTGCAGGCAATCTTCAAGGCGCCGGCTTTCCGCCTGGTGCCATTGCAGTTCCTCCGTCTGTTGCCGGAATCGCTGCAACATGGCGCGATGGGCCGGTGAGTCCGCCGGCGGATAAAAGATCTCGCCGGCGGGAAGTAAAACGGCCTCTTCGACCTGGCCCAGCGAGCGCTGGGTGGCGGGGTCGAAATAGCGGAGGGATTCAACCGTGTCACCGAAAAAATCCAGCCGCAGGGGGAACTCCCGCCCTGGCGGAAAAATGTCGATGATGCCGCCGCGCACGCTGTACTCGCCAACTTCCCGGACCTGGGCCACCGCCTCGTAGCCGCCGGCGGCCAGCCGTTCCAGCAGCTGGCGGGAGTCGGTTTCCTCACCGCTGAGCAACAGTTCGGCCAAATGGCCCAGTTTTGCCGCCGGGATGGTTTTTGGGAGCAGAGACGGGCCTGAGGCGATCAGGATAAAGGGTTTTTCGGCGCTTAGCACCTGGTAGAGGGCCGCCATCCGGGCGGCGGTGACCGCCGGGTCGGGTTGCAAGGGGGCGTAAGGGGGAACCTCCAGTTCCGGAAAATGGATCACCGGCCGGTCACTGAACAGCTCGAGATCGCCGGCCAGCCGCTGGCTTTCTTCTTCATCGGGGCAAAGGCAGAGCAGCGGCCGGTTCAGCTCACTGATCCGGCCGGTCAACCAGGCTGCCGCCCCGCCCCGCAGCCCGAAAACCTCAATGGGGGTTGAGTTGCGCTCAACTGCATCGCGAATCTGGTTCATGCCACTTTAAAAGACGCCGCCGATGCTGAAATCCCAGACGTTGCGGCGTTCATCGGGCTCGGGATCAAGATTGTAGCCCCATTCCAAGCGCAGCGGCCCCAGAGGGGAGAGCCAGCGGAAGCCGAAACCGACACTGGACTTGAGGTCGTGGACATCCCAGCCCTGGTATTTGGTGTAGACATTGCCGACATCGTAGAAAATCAGCCCTTTCAAATTGATGTCGCGGACAATGGGGAATATCCATTCCGAGTTCATGTACCACATCATCTCGCCGCCGATCCGGTCGTCGTTGTCCGGGTCGGGATCCCGGGGGCTGATGGTGGCGGTTTCAAAGCCGCGCATGGTGCGCAGGCCGCCGAGGAAGAATTTTTCATAAATCGGCAGCCGGTCGGTTTCGTTTTCCTTGATATAGCCGGCGGCACCCTTAAGCCGGAAGGTAGTGTCGTTGAGCCAGTTATTGCGGCTTTCCCGCAGCAGGGGGATGCCTTCCCAGGGGAAGAACTTGGTGCTGGAGGCCTCCACCCTGGTAAAGGCGGTGTCGCCGCCCAGCCAGCCGCCGGCATGCTTCAGGCCGATGTCGTGGAAAGAGCCCCGGGTGGGGTCCAGCCGGTTGTCCCGGGTGTCGCGGTTGAACCCCAGGCGCACGTAGCGGTTGCGTTTCAAGTCCATGGAGTCGATGATCCAGCTGGAGGCGGTGTCTCGGACGTCGGTGAGTTTGTTGGACTCATGGCCGTAACCCCAGTAGGCCCGCCAGTGTTCCCATATCGGGTAACCAAAGCGCACTGCGCCGCCGGTGGATTCCTTGGTGTAATCGATGTACTCCCGGCGCCAGTTGTAGAGGTCGATGCCGAACAGCAGCCGGGTGTCGTAAAGCCGGGGATCAGTGAAACTGAGGTTATAATGGGTTGCCTTGGAGCTGATGTCGGCCTGCAGGGCCAGGCGCTGTCCTTTGCCCCGGAAGTTTTCCTGGCTGATCTGGCCCATGAACATCAACTGATCCATGGAACTGTAGCCGGCCCCGATACTGAAGGTGCCGGTGGGTTTTTCCTTGACCTCGATCTCGATATCCATCAGGTCGTCGCGCATCAACGCCGGTTCGGGCTGGATGTTGACTTCCTCGAAAAAGTCGAGCCGCTGCAGTCGTTCCATGCTGCGGCGGATGGCCCCGGTGTCCATGATATCGCCTTCCCGCACCTGCATCTCACGGCGGATGACGTTGTCCCGGGTGCGGGTGTTGCCGCGGATAACGATGCGGTTGATGTGGACCAGGGTGTTTTTTTGCAGGTTGATGGTGATGTCCATCTGCCGCCGGTCGTCGTCGCGGCTGACGATGGGCTCGACGTCGGCAAAGGCGTAGCCTTCCTCGGCGTAACGGTCGCTTAGGCGGGTGAGATCGGCCCGCAGGACATCGCGGCTGAAATATTCCTGCCGGGGCAGTTGCAGCAGTTGCTGCAGTTCCTCTTGCGCGGTGATAAACTCCCCGCTTAGCTTGACCTCACCCACCCGGTAGCGTTCTCCTTCCTCGATATGGAAGTTGATGATAAAGCGCTTGCCGACCTGCTCCACCTCGGGCTCTCCCACCCGGGCATCGATGAAGCCTTGATTATGGTAAAAGGCGGCGATTCGAGCCCGGTCCTGTTCCAGCATATCCGGCTGCAGGCGGCCCGAACCGGTCAGCCATGAGAACAGCCCACGTTTTTTGGTGTTCATCACCTTACGCAGAGGGCGCGGGCGAAAACTGTCGTTGCCGGTGAAGTTGACCCGGCGGATATAAACCCGATCACCCTCCTCTATCTCAAACCGGACATCAACCCGGTTATCATCGACTTCGTCAATCTCGGGGCTAACCTGGGAGTTGTGGTAGCCTTTTTCCTTGTACAGTTGGCGAATGCTCTCCGCCGCTTCCTGGATCAGGCTGGTGTTGACGATGGTGTTTGGTACCACGGTGATGTTTTCCCGGATTTCCCGGTCTCGGAGCCGGTCGTTGCCGTTGATGATCACCTGGTCGATCACCGGTTTTTCCTGCACCACAAAGGTAAGCCTGGTTCCGGTCGCGGTTTCTTCGGCGACAATCCGGACATCATCAAAAAAACCCATGGCAAATATGGCGCGCAGATCCTCCCGCAACTGCTCCTGATTGAGCGGCTCTCCGGCCCGGCTGGAAACCCGGCGCAGAATGGCGCCGGAGCCGGTGTTCCGGTTACCTTCGATGTGAATGGCGCTGATTCTCGAGGCCGGTTCGGTGAAGGCCATGATCTGGCCCCCCAGTTCGGTAAGTGCTGCGGCTAATTGATCCCGGTAGCTGGACGGCCCGGTGAAATGGCGGGGTGGATCCTGACTTTCGAGGTCGAACACCTGGGCGTCGACGCTGATTTGTTGGCCGAAAGCGCTCAGGCTGCCGGCAACCAGGTAGCGGACCCCGGGGGGCAGGCTCAGTGCCGCCAGCTCATCGATCGCCGGGGGCCAGGCGCCGGGAGCGGCCAGCTCCGCCGGCAGTTGTTCCCGCGCCAGCAGCAGAAAACCTTGTTCGCCGGCCAGTTCCGCCAGCATTTGGTCGGTTTGGCGCTGCAGTTCCGACGGGGCGGTTGTGCCCATAGCCTGGAATGGCAAAAACGCCGTGGTTGCTGGGGGCGGCGTGGCCGTTGCAGTACCCGTGAGCAGAGCCCAGCCAAGCAAGGCCAGGAGCAGTAGGCGTAACCCCGGCCCGGCTGCGGTCAGCGGGCGGCCCAAAAAGCCGGCGTCAAATTTGTCGATGGGCAAGGATAAAACCCTGAAAACGGGTTGTAGTTTCATGTGTACCTGAAAAGTTGGAATTGGCATAAGGTAAGGATTACCGCCGGCCAAAGCCGGTGCATAAAATCAGCGTTGATTAGCAGCCCCGGGCATCGGTGTCAAGGGGCAATACTGGCCAGTTGCGCCAGTTGGTCCGGGGCAATTTCCCGCAGGGTGCCGTCGCCGAGGCGCAGCACCCGGTCCAGCCGGGCGGCCAGCTGGTAGTTGTGGGTAACCATGACCATGGCCAGTCCCAGTGAAGTGTTGAGCCGGCACAGCAGTTCGAAAATCGCCTCGCCGGTTTGCGGGTCCAGGTTGCCCGTAGGTTCGTCGGCCAGCAGCAGGTCTGGTTCCATGATCAGGGCGCGGGCGATGGCCACCCGTTGCTGTTCGCCGCCCGAAAGCTCTCCCACCCGGTGCTCGGCCCGGTCCGTCAGGCCGATCTGGGCCAGCAACTCGGCGGCGCGCTGCTCCACCTCCGGCTTTTCCCGGCCGGCGATGAAACCCGGCAGCATGATATTTTCCCGGGCGGAAAATTCCGGCAACAGGTGGTGAAATTGGAAGATAAAGCCGATCTGGCGGTTGCGGAACTGCGCCAGCCGGTCGGCCGGGCGGCTGAACAGATCCTCGCCCCGGTAAAGCACCTGCCCCGCCGAAGGCCGGTCCAGGGCCCCGAGCAAGTGAAGCAGGGTGGTTTTGCCGCTGCCGGAACTACCCACCACGGCCACGGTTTCGCCGGCCCCGATGGCCAGGTCCACCCCCCGCAGAATAGTAAGCGGTTTGGGGTCGGGAAAACTCTTGCTGACTTGGCGTAGTTCCACCAGCGGCCCTCGGTAACCGCTGGCCGCCGACTGGCCCTGGAGTTCAGTATCCGTCATGTTAGGTTTCATCCATCTTCCGTCTTCTCCGGTGGCAATCGTTCAGCAGTGCCGCAGGTTCGGGCAAGCAGCCGGGCGCCGCGTACCCCGTGTACGTAAGCCCGGCTGATCGCCCGAAGATGGGGTGCTGCTGAACGATTACCCCAATTTTACTCGTAACGCAGGGCCACCGCCGGGTCGACCTTGGCCGCGCGCCAGGATGGATATATGGTGGCCAAGAAGGTGATCAGCACCGCTGCCAGCGAGATCAGGGTCACATCCTGGGGCAGCACCTGCACCGGCAGGGTGGAAATCGGGTAGACGTCCGGCAAGTCGATGAAGCGGTAACGGCTGAGAATTTCACACAGCCCCAACCCCACCGTTACTCCCAGGCCGGTGCCCAGCGCGCCGATCACCAGGCCTTCATACATAAAAATGCGCATGATGCTGCGGTCGGTGGCGCCCATGGCCTTGAGTATGGCGATATCCCTGGTTTTTTCCATGACCACCATGATCAGGGTGCTGACGATGTTAAAAGCCGCCACCATCACCACCAGGGTCATGATCACCGACAGGGCAGCTTTTTCCAGGGCCAGAGCAGAGAAGATCTGGCGGTTCATATTCATCCAGTCCCGGGCGTTATAGGCCGGTCCCAACTCCTCGTTGATGGCCATGGCGATCCGGTCGGCCCGGTTAATGTCCTGCACCCGTACTTCCAGGCCGTGGACCCGGTCGCCGAGATCCATAAAATCCCGGGCCGAGGCCAGGCTGAGATATACCAGGGAAGAGTCGTATTCGTACATACCGGAAGCAAAGAGACCTGCCACCCGGAAGGTTTTGATCTGCGGAATCACTCCCATGGGGGTAAGTGGGCCGGAGGCGGAGATCAGCTTGATCCGGTCATTAAGCCCCACCCCCAGATTTCTCGCCAGATCTTTGCCGAGAATCGCCCCCGGCGCTTCGCGCCCGTTGCTTGTGGGAGCCAGGCCGGACAGTTCGCCGGCCTCAAGGTAATCCTCAAGTTGCAGTACCTGGTTAACGGTATCCGGGTCAATACCCCGGACAATGGCGCCGGTGCCCCCCTCCCCGCCGGTGATCATGGCCTGCCCGTAAATATAGGGGGTAACCCCGGTCACGCCGGGAATCGCGGCAATTCGCCGGGCCTGCTCGTGGTAGTTGTCGATTTCGTAGCCGGGCTGCTGGACGATGATATGGGAGTTGATTCCCAGGATCTTGTCGCGGAACTCGGCGGTAAATCCGGTCATCACCGCCAGGACCACGATCAGGGCCGCTACCCCTACCATGACGCCGGCCACCGAGATCAGCGAGATCAGGGAAATGAAGCCTTTCCGGCGCTTGGCCTGGAGATAGCGCCGGCTGACAAACCATGCAAAATTCATTGGCTGGCTGTTGCTTCCTTGGTTTACGATTGTTTTTCTGGCCGCAGGTGGGGGAACAGGATGACATCGCGGATCGATGGGGAGTCGGTGAGCAGCATGGCCAGCCGGTCAATCCCGATTCCTTCGCCGGCGGCCGGTGGCATGCCGTATTCCAGGGCCCGGAGGTAGTCTTCGTCCAGAACCGGAAAAATCTCTTCATCCTCACCCCGCTCTTCAATCTGTTTCATCAGCCGCCGGCGCTGGTCATCGGGGTCGTTGAGTTCGCTGAAGGCGTTGGCTATCTCCCGGCCGGTGATAAACAGCTCAAAACGGTCCGTAATTTCATGGTTTTCCTCGTTTTTACGGGCCAATGGCGAGACCTCAGTGGGGTAGGCGGTGATGAAGGTGGGGTCGATGAGTTTTTCTTCTACTAAACACTCGAACAACTCGGTTTTAACCTTGCCGATGCCGGCCTGGGGCTGCAGGGCGATGCCGTGGCGATCGGCCAGTGCTTTCAGGGCGTTAAAATCGGTGAGTGTCTCCGGGCTCAACCCGCCGATCTGCTGCAGGGCCTCGTCCATGGTGTAACGCCGCCAGGGTGGGGCCAGGTCCACCGCTTGCCCTTGATAACTGATCTGCATGGAGCCGCAAACCTCCATCGCCACCCAGGAGATCATCTCTTCGGTGAGTTCCATCAGCTCGTCATAAGTGGCATAGGCCTGGTAAAATTCCAGCATGGTGAATTCGGGGTTGTGGCGGGTTGACAGCCCTTCGTTGCGGAAATTACGGTTAATCTCGAAAACCCTTTCCAGGCCGCCCACCAGCAGGCGCTTGAGATACAACTCCGGGGCGATGCGCAGGTAAAGGTCCAACCCCAGGGCATTATGGTGGGTCTTGAACGGTTTGGCCGTAGCCCCGCCAGCAATGGCCTGCATCATCGGGGTTTCAACTTCCAGAAAGCCCCGGTTGCTTAAAAAATCGCGGATCAGCCGGATTATTTCCACCCGTTTGCGAAAGGTGTCGCGGACCTCGGGATTGACCATCAGGTCCACGTAGCGCTGGCGGTAGCGGGTTTCGATATCGGTCAGACCATGAAATTTTTCCGGCAGCGGTCGTAGCGATTTGGTCAACAGCCGCAGCGACAGGGCCTGAATGGTTACCTCACCGGTTTTGGTGCGAAACAGCGGACCGGTGAAAGCGGCGATATCGCCGATATCGATTTTCTTAAATATCGCGTAGGCCTCATCGCCAACTTCATCGCGCTTGATATGCACCTGAATGCGACCGCTTTCATCCTGGATGTGCAAAAAGGCGGCTTTGCCGAATTTGCGCAGGGCCATGACCCGGCCGGCTACCGCCATGATGCCGGCGTGGAGAGGTGCTTCGGAGTCGTTGTCGGCCGGCAGCAAGTCGCCGATACGATGACCGGGCTTGAAATCGTTGGCATAAAGGTTGACGCCCAGGTCGTCCAGTTCCTTCGCCTTCTGCCGGCGTTGGGCGATAATCTGATTGCTTTCATCCATGGGGTGGCGGATCCTCTATTTGCTGGTACTGGTAAATAATTAGTAACTATCAAGCTCATTCTGGCACGTAACTGGACAGCCGTTCCCCAGGTTGCGGTAAGCCAAGTCCAGGTACTCAAGCCGACCTGATCGCCGCAAGATGGGGTGCTGCTGAACAGTCACAATGATTATTCGTTAATGGCTGGCCGGGCCTCGGTGGGATCGCATAAACGTCCGGGCTGAAGAACGGCGGTAAACGCATGCGGGCGGCGGCCATCGTGCGGGGCCCGGCGAGGTCTTCTTTTTTTAAAGATATCGTTGGCGTAGAATGGCCGAGAGGTCGCGGGTCAGTTCCAGAACCCGCATGGCCTCCTCGATGGTTAACGAGCCGGTACCGCAGCTGGGGGTGATCAGGGTTTGCTGCAGGATTTTGGCCCGATCCCAGTCTTCATTGACAATCTGTTCGGCCTGTTGTTCCCAACGCTGGGCCAAAGCTTCGGCAGTTTCCGCCATGATCGCCTTGGGCTCTCCGGTGGGAACCAGCCCCCAGGCCAGGATTCCGCCGCGTTCCAGGAAACGGTAAAGACCTTTTTTGTTGCCGGCCAGCCGGTCAAAAAAACCGTAGGCGTCAAAACTGAGCACGTCGAGTTGGCGGTCAAGCAGGAAATCCCAGTCGGTGTTGGCGCAAACATGGATTCCGGCCAGGCCGCCAGCCTCCCGGATCGAGGTCAGCACCTCGTCCAGGCTCTGACCGATGGCCTCAAGGGAAACGCTGATATAGGCCGAGGAGCCCAGTCCGGCCAGGGCCGGTTCGTCCAGGAAAAGCAGTACCGGTTTTTCGGCGGCGGCCAGGAACCGCACCTGCCAGGCCGCCCGCAGGGCCAGGCCCTTGATTACGATTTCGTTGATGGTGGGGTCAAACCAGGCGTCCCGCTGCTGCTCATCTTTGAGGCCGGTAAGCAGGGTGAAGGGCCCGGTTATTTGTCCTTTCACCGCCCGCAGGCCGGCCGGCGGGTTCTCCTGCAGGCGCTGGCGGAACCGGTAGAGCCCGGGCACCCGGTCTTCACTGCTGACAAACGGGGAATTCTCCAGCCCGGCCAGGTCTTCGGCGGCGGCCAGGTACGCTTCAAAAAAGGCCAGCTGCTGATCGGCGAAATCGGGGTCGCTGGTACGAAAAAAGGCGCGTCCCTCCTCTTCGCAAAAACCGGGGAAGCCGACGGTGAACTGCTGCAGCATGCCCTCGGTGGGGCTGCCGGGCAGCTGAGGCCAAAGGGGGATTTCCGGGGTATGGTTGAGGATCAGTTCTAAAGCCTGATCGTAATCTTTTACCGGCAGGCTGCCGATCAGGGTGGCGCTGCCGGCGGGTTTAAACTGAGAGGGGTTGCTCATGATAAATCCGCTTGCCTGTAAGTTTGAGTTGGAGCAGGTCAAAAACGATGCCGTCGCTCAGGTTACCGATAGCTTCGCCAAAACCCGTTCAACCAGGGTTGAGCGGCAACGCAAAAGCAAAGAGCTGCAGCGCGTGCCAGGTCGTCAGCGCGTTTTGGGCGCGGTCGACAAGTATACTGACTGCTGGTTAGCTAGCAGTATTATGATGAAAAGTCAATGGAATTCAAGGTGAAGGCGAGGGGCGGCAGGGCTTTTGCCAAAGCCGTTGCCCTGGGCATGGGGTTGGGTCATGCGACTTGGATGCGGTGCTGCTGCATGCCCATCATCCTTGACGCTCACTTAAAAGTTGAGTACTCTTACGTGGTTTTTTTCATTCCCGGGCCCGGTGGACGGGGTGGTAAAAAAAAGTTTGATGCATATGGTTTTGATGCAGCGAGGGTGGCGGAACTGGTAGACGCACTGGACTTAGGATCCAGCGGGCAACCGTGGGGGTTCGACTCCCCCCTCTCGCACCAGCAAGGCCGTGGATGTCGGTTTTAGCATACTGATCTTATTAACTATACCAACTTTATAAGGAAGGCAAAATGCAGGTTCGCGTGGAAGAAGTAAGTACGCTCACCCGGAGACTGGACGTTATCCTGCCCCAGGAGATGGTGGCTGGAGAATTGAATGCCGCCTACGATAAACTCAAGGGTGAGGTTAATCTCAAGGGTTTTCGCAAGGGTAAGGTGCCGCGCAAGGTACTGGAGAAAAATTACGGCCCCAGGGTGGAGTACGACGTTGCCGATCGCCTGGTGCAGGAGAGTTATTTCGACGCCCTGGAAAAGGCCGGGCTTGATGCCGTGGTTCATCCCGAGGTGCGGGAGCATCGTTTCGAGGAGGACGGCACTTTTTTCTATCAGGCCGAGATTGATGTTCGCCCCGACTTTACCCTGGGTGAGTACAAAGAGGTTGCGGTGGAGCAGCCCGAACTGCTGGTCAGCGACCAGGATGTTGATGCCGAACTGGAAAAACTTCGTCGGGAGTCGGCGCCGCTGAGGTCGGTTGACGACCGGGCGATTGTCGATGGTGACCTGGCGGTGATCGACTTTACCGCCTTTGACCAGGGTGAGGAGATGAAACACGTCGGCGGTCACGATTTTACCGTTGATGTGGGCAGCGGCCAGATCGGTCCGGAGTTCGAGGAGCAGTTAAAAGGGCTCAAGGCTGGCGAGGAGTCAAAATTTACGGTGGATTTCCCGGCTAACTTCCCGAATATGCTGCTGGCCGGCAAATCCATCGAGTTTGCCGTCAAAGTCAAAGATGTCAAGGAACGGGTGCTTCCTGAGCTTGATGATGAGTTCGCCAAAGACATTGATGCCAATCTGGCCACCCTGGACGAGTTGCGGGACAAGATTCGGGAAAAACGCCGACAGGATATGGAAGCCGCCCGGAGAGGTGATCTGGTGGACCGGGTGATGAAGGTGATTCTGGAAAATCACGATTTTGAGGTGCCCCCCCGGTTGGTGGCCCACGAAGTCGATGCCATGATCAAAGAGCTGGAGAGCAATCTGCAGAATCGCGGGCTGAGCCTGGAAGAAGCGGGGGTCAATCGCGATTCGCTGATCGAGAAATATAAGGAAGGGGCCGAAAAGCGGGTCCGGGGCGATTTTATCCTGAAGAAAATCGCCGAGGTGGAAGAAATCAAGGTGGCCGATGAGGATATCAGTAAGGGTTTTCAGCGCATCGCCGATCAGTACAATATGCCGATGGATGAAGTTAAAAAGTATTTTCACAGCCGTAACGAGCTGATGCCTTTTATCCACGAATTGCTGACCGAAAAGATTCTCGATTTCCTGGTGGAGCAGGCCAGCATCAAAACGGTGCCGGCTGAAAGTGCGGAGGCCGCCTCCGAAACCGCTGCCAACGCTGAAAAGGAGGCATAATGAGCCTGATACCGTTTGTTATTGAGCAAACCCCCAGAGGGGAGCGCTCTTATGATATTTATTCCCGCCTGCTGAAAGAGCGGATCATTTTTTTGGGTACCGGTGTCAACGATGAAGTGGCCAACGTGATCATCGCCCAGATGCTTTTTCTGGAGGCCGATGACCCGGACAAGGACATTACTTTTTATATAAACTCTCCCGGCGGGGTGGTGACCGCCGGCCTGGCCATTTACGACACCATGCGTTATATTAAGTGTGATGTAGCCACCTTGTGTTTGGGGCAGGCGGCCAGCATGGGAGCGGTGCTGCTGGCCGCCGGCACCGAAGGCAAACGCTACGCCCTGCCTAACTCCCGGATCCTGATCCATCAGCCCATGGGCGGTTATCAGGGGCAGGCGTCTGATATCGATATCCATGCCAGGGAGATCCTGCGGATGCGCCAGGATCTGAACCGGATCCTGGCGTCCCATACCGGTCAGACCCTGAAAAAAATCCAGAAGGACACCGAGCGTGATTATTTTATGAGCGCCGAAGAGTCCAAGACCTACGGGATCATCGACAAGGTCTTGTACGAAAGGACCAAAACCAGCGAGGAAGGCTGAATATGGCCAGGAAAAAGGACAACGAAACGGAGATCTCCTGCTCATTCTGCGGTAAACCCCAGAGCGAGGTGCGCAAGCTGATCGCCGGTCCCACCGTCTATATCTGCAATGAGTGCATCGATCTCTGCAACGAGATCGTCAACGAAGAGTTGCGGCAGGATGAGGGTGGTGAAGCCCGGGTGCCGTTGCTCAAGCCCACTGAGATCAAAGAACTGCTGGATGAGTATGTGGTTGGCCAGTTACGGGCCAAGCGAACTCTGGCGGTGGCGGTGCACAACCATTACAAGCGGGTGGAGGGAGCTCTGGAAGGGGATTACCAGGATGTGGAGTTGCAGAAGAGCAACATCCTGCTGGTCGGCCCCACCGGCAGCGGCAAGACCCTGCTGGCCCAGACCCTGGCCCGGATCCTTAATGTGCCTTTTACCATTGCCGACGCCACCACCCTCACCGAAGCCGGCTATGTGGGTGAAGATGTGGAGAATATCCTGGTCAGCCTGCTGCAGGCTGCCGATAACGACGTGGCCCGGGCCAGCCGGGGCATTGTCTATATCGACGAAATTGACAAGATCGCCCGCAAATCCGACAGCGCCTCGCTGACCCGCGATGTTTCCGGGGAGGGGGTGCAGCAGGCCCTGCTCAAGATCATCGAAGGCACCGTGGCCAGTATCCCGCCCAAAGGTGGTCGCAAGCACCCCCAGCAGGAGTATATCAAGCTTGACACCTCCAATATCCTGTTTATCTGCGGCGGGGCTTTTGTCGGCCTGGATCAGGTGATCAGTCAGCGGGTGGGGGCCAAGTCGTTGGGGTTCGGAGCCAAGGTGGTGGGTAAAAGCAGAAAGAAAACCGGCGAGATTTTAGCCCAGGTGGCCTCGGAGGATTTTCTGCGTTACGGCCTGATTCCGGAACTGGTGGGCCGGCTGCCGGTAACCGCCACCATGGATGAACTGGAGGAGGGTGATCTGATCAGGATCCTGCGTGAACCCAAGAACGCCCTGACCCGCCAGTACGAAAAGCTTTTTGCCTTCGACAATATTCGCCTGCGTTTCACCGAGGGGGCGCTGGCGGCCATCGCCCGCGAGGCCATCCAGCGCAAGGCCGGGGCACGGGGGCTGCGGTCGGTGATGGAATCGGCCATGCTGGATATCATGTATGACCTGCCCTCCCGGGAAAATGTCCGGGAGTGTGTGATCAGCGAACAGGTGATCACCAATCGCGATTATCCGGTGGTACTCTACGACCAAGAAGAAAAGAAAAGCGCTTAAGCCATGCACGATTCCGGCAACCATAAGATTTACCCTCTGATGCCGCTGCGGGACATTGTCCTTTTCCCCTACATGGTGGCGCCGCTGGTGGTGGGGCGGGAGCGCTCCATCAAGGCCCTGGAAGAGGCCATGGCCTCCCGTTCCGAGATTTTTCTAGCGGCCCAGAAAGACCCCACCGAAGATGAGCCGGAAGCCGACGGGGTGCACGAAATCGGCACCGTCGCTTCGGTGATGCAACTACTGCGCCTGCCCGACGGCACCATCAAGGCCCTGGTGGAGGGCAAACGCCGGGCCCGGGTGAACCGCCACCTGCCCCATGCCGAGATGTTCATGGCGGCGGTGGAGGAGTTGCCGGATCCCACCACCTCACCGGCGGAACTCGTTGCTTTCATGCGGGAGTTGCGCCTGGCTTTCCAGGAATACATCAAGCATTACAAGAAAGTGCCGGCCGAAGTGGTGAAATCTCTGGGGCTAATCAGTGATCCGGCCAAATACGTGGATGTCCTGGTGGTGCATCTGCCGGTGGACAGCGACAAAAAACAGCAGGTGCTGGCTACGCTGGAATTGGCGGCGCGTTTTGAACTGGTTTTGAACCTGCTGCACCAGGAAATACAGGTCGCCAGACTGGAAGAGAACATCCGCGGTCGAGTCAAGAAGAAGCTTGATAAAACCCAGAAGGATTATTACCTGGCCGAGCAGATGCGGGTGATCCAGAAGGAGATGGGACGGGATGACCCCTCCTCCGACCTGGCCGAGCTGGAAATACAGCTCAAAGCCAAAAAGATGCCCGACAGTGCCCGGGAGAAGGTTGAGCAGGAACTCAAAAAGCTGAAAATGATGCCGGCCATGAGTGCCGAGGCCACGGTGGTGCGTAACTACGTGGAGTGCATCCTGGGCCTGCCCTGGCAGGAAAAGAGCGACAGCCGGCTTGACCTGAGGCTGGCGGAACAGGTGCTGGAAGAGGATCATTACGGTCTGAGCAAGCCCAAGGAGCGGATCCTGGAGTACCTGGCGGTCAAAAGCCAGGTGGACAAACTGAAGGGACCGATCCTCTGCCTGGTGGGCCCGCCGGGGGTGGGCAAGACCTCCATCTGCAAATCGGTGGCCCGCTCCATGGATCGCCGTTTTGAGCGTCTTTCGTTAGGCGGGGTGCGGGATGAGGCCGAAATACGGGGGCATCGCCGCACCTATATCGGGGCCATGCCGGGCAAGATCCTGCGGGCCATGCAGGAGGCAAAGGTGGCCAATCCGGTGCTCTGTCTGGATGAAGTCGACAAGATGAGCATGGATTTCCGGGGCGATCCGGCCTCCGCCCTGCTGGAGGTGCTGGACCCGGAGCAGAACCACAGTTTCAGTGATCACTACCTGGACCTGGAGTACGATCTCTCCGATGTCTTTTTTATCACCACCGCCAATAACCTGGCCGCCATTCCCGCCCCGCTCCAGGACCGCATGGAGATTATCCGGATCAACGGTTACACCGAGGAAGACAAGGTCAACATCGCCCGCGGCTTCTTGGTTCCGAAGCAACTTGAGGCCAACGGTTTTGCCCGTGGCGATATTGTCTTTACCGAGGCCGGCCTGCGTGAAATCATTCGCCGTTATACCCGGGAGGCAGGGGTGCGTAATCTGGATCGGGTCATTGCCTCCATCTGCCGCAAGGTGGCCCGGGATCGCCTTAAACGGGACAGCCGGAAACAGTATCGCCTGACCCCGGCGGCGGCGGCCCGTTTTCTGGGGGTGCCCAAGCACCGTTATGGTCTGGCTGAGGATGAGGATCGGGTGGGGCTGGCCACCGGTTTGGCCTGGACCGAAGCGGGTGGCGAGCTGCTGCAGATTGAAACGGCTCTGATGCCAGGCAAGGGCAAGCTCACCGTCACCGGCAAGCTGGGTGACGTGATGCAGGAGTCGGCTCAGGCCGCCTTAAGCTATGTGCGTACCCGGGCCCGGTGTTTGAATCTGGCGCCGGATTTTTACCAGAAGCTCGACATCCACGTCCATGTGCCGGAAGGGGCCATCCCCAAGGACGGCCCGTCGGCGGGGATTACCATGGCCACCTCCCTGGTCTCGGCTCTGCTCAAGATCCCGGTGCGCCGGGAGGTGGCCATGACCGGTGAGATCACCCTCCGTGGCCGGGTGCTGCCCATCGGCGGCCTGTCGGAGAAACTGCTGGCGGCCAAAAGGGGCAATATCAAGCAGATTTTGATTCCTAAGGAAAATGAGCGCAATCTGGCGGAGATTCCGGCCAAGATTCTTAAGGGGCTGCGGATCGAACCGGTGGCCAGTGCTGATGAGGTGTTGCAGTTGGCTCTGGCGCTGCCGGAGGGAGAAATGCTGTTTAAGGAAGACGAGGATGGGGGCGGGGAGCATGCGCATTCGGTGTTGCCCGGCCTGGATCTGGAGTATCCCCGGCCGCACTGCTGAGTTTAATGGCCAGCGGCGGGAGTTGAGCCAAGGCCATTTATTCTGTATTCAACTCCTGAAACCTCCTTTTTTGCTTGACGAAAATTCGGCCCCGTGGTTAATAGTGGGCCTCAACGGGAGGGCGAATAGCTCAGCTGGGAGAGCATCGGCCTTACAAGCCGAGGGTCACAGGTTCGAGCCCTGTTTCGCCCACCATCCCATCCCGGGGTTGTAGCTCAGTTGGTTAGAGTGCTGGCCTGTCACGCCAGAGGTCGCGGGTTCGAGTCCCGTCAACCCCGCCAGGAAATACAGAGGGAAATCAGGTTTATGTGCCTGGTTTCCCTTTTTGTTTTTCAGGCTCCGGGGGGAGGATTTGCTTGACAACTTCGGCTGGTGACGGCTAGTTTGTTCACCTTTGTTGGTCTCACCATTTCTTTGGGTCGGTGGGGGGTATAATTCGGGTGAGGTTTCATTCCTTGGCGCTGCTGGCTTACATTGAAAAGGTGGGGGAACGGACCCTGTACGTGGTCGGGGATCTTGGGCGGATGGGGGTTTTCCTGGTCCGTGCCCTGGCCGGACTGTTTAAGCGGCCGTTCAGGTTTGCCGAGGTGATTCGCCAGATTCGCATCATCGGCGCCAATTCCCTGCCGGTTATTTTCTTTACCGCCGCCTTCACCGGCATGGTTCTGGGGTTGCAGGGCTATTACACCTTGCGCAAGTTCGGCGCCGAAGGGGCCCTGGGTACCATGGTGTCTCTTTCCCTGGTGCGGGAATTGGGGCCGGTGCTCACCGCTCTGATGGTTATCGGCCGGGCCGGTTCGGCCATGTGCGCCGAGATCGGCATCATGCGCAACTCCGAACAGATTGACGCCCTGGAATGTATGGCCGTCGATCCCTTCCGTTACCTGATCGCCCCTAAATTTCTTGCCACCGTCATCTCCATCCCGCTGCTGACCATGATCTTCAACGTGGTAGGAATTTTTGGCGGCTACCTGGCCGGAGTGGTGCTGCTGGGGGTCAACGCCGGCTCCTACTTTGCCGCTACGGAGCAGAGCGTACTGGCTCAGGATATCAATATGGGAATCATCAAATCCTTTGTCTTTGCCCTGCTGGTGGTTTGGATCTGCAGCGGCCGGGGGTATTTTGTGCACCAGCTCCGGGGGGCCGGTTTCGGGGCCGAAGGGGTTAGCCGGGCCACCACCCAGGCGGTGGTGGTTGCCTCCATTTCGGTGCTGCTTTGGAACTATCTGTTGACGGCCATTCTGTTATGAGCAGTCCGATTATTCAATTCCAACAGGTCAGCAAGTCCTTTGGCCGGCAACGGGTGTTGGACGGGGTGGATTTTGCCATTGGCGGTGGTCGCACCACGGTGATTGCCGGGGCCAGCGGCCAGGGCAAGAGTGTGACCCTGAAGCTTATCCTGGGGCTGCTGCGGCCGGATTCGGGCCGGGTGCTGGTGCAGGGGCGAGATATAGCTCGGCTCCGAAGTCGGGAGCTTAAAGAGATTCGAGCCAATTTTGGGGTGCTGTTTCAGGGGGCGGCGCTGCTTGATTCGCTCACCGTTTTTGACAATGTGGCGTTGCC
Organism: Desulfurivibrio dismutans; assembly: GCF_029210385.1. Classification (GTDB taxonomy): domain Bacteria; phylum Desulfobacterota; class Desulfobulbia; order Desulfobulbales; family Desulfurivibrionaceae; genus Desulfurivibrio; species Desulfurivibrio dismutans. Next base: position 325,665 of record NZ_JARGDQ010000001.1, read on the forward strand.
CCTGGAGGAGCGCACCGACCTGGGGGCTGCAGAGATTCGCCGGCGGGTGCTGGAAACCCTGGCGCAGCTTGGCCTGGAAGGGCACGAGGATAAATTTCCGGCCCAGCTCTCTGGCGGCATGAAAAAACGGGTTGGCCTGGCCCGGGCCCTGATGCTGCAGCCGGAAATCATGCTTTTTGATGAACCGACAACCGGTCTGGATCCCGAAAAAGCCCTGGAGATTTACCGGCTCTTTCTCGAAACCCAACAAAAATTCGGCTACACTGCGGTTATTGTCAGCCATGATATTCCCAAGATCTTCAATCTGGCCGACCAGGTGATCATCATGGGGCAGGGCGGGGCCAAGAGTTTTGCCACCCCGGAAGATATTCAGCGCAGTAGTGACCCGGAGATCCGTGAATTCGTCCGGATCACCATGGGCGAAATTTATCTGAGTAAAACCATGGAAAACGATTATGAACAGAGTAAAACTTGATCTGGTGGTGGGGCTCTTTGTACTGGCCGGCTTTTTCGCTTTTGTCTACCTGTCGGTGCAGCTGGGGGATTTTGCTCCGCTGAGCAAGCGGCAGCAGTACCAACTGCAGGCCGAGTTTGGTAATATTTCCGGGTTGCGCCAGGGGGCGGTGGTGGAAATAGCCGGTGTCGGGGTGGGTCGGGTTGGCGCCATCGGGTTAAGTGATCGACAACGGGCCCTGGTTACCATGTATATTGACCGGTCGGTGGAGTTGAGTGAAGATTCCATCGCCTCGGTGAAAACCCAGGGGATTATCGGCGAGAAATATATCACTATCAGTCCCGGTGGCTCTGATCTGCTGCTGGCCGATGGGGACTGGCTACTGGAGACCGAGTCGGCCCTTGACCTGGAAGAACTGGTAAGCAAATATATTTTCGGCGGCGTTTGACCAGCAAGCTTGTAAGCGTTTCGCACTGTCGGGGATGGAGAAGGATGGTCAGTCGGGATGAGAAAGAGCATCGGCAGCCGTGGCGTGGGAAGCCCGCATGGCCGGTGCTGCTGGTGCTGTTGGGTTGTCTGCTGTTGCCGGCCTCGATGGCAGCCGGTGATGATGCCGGAGATGCGGCGGAACTTGGGTTTGGGAGCGAGGAGTCTTACGATCCTTGGGATGATGACCTTTGGGATGACGACCCATGGGCCACCGATGCCTTGGCCGCTGCCCGCCTGGCCGATCCTTTTGAGCCGGTTAATCGGGTGGTTTTTAGGTTCAACGACCGCTTCTACGTCCGGGTGCTGGATCCGGTAGCCCGGGGTTATGCCGCCACCTTGCCGGAGGATATCAGGCTTTGTTTTCGGCGTTTTTTTCGTAACCTGACGGCGCCTGTGCGGGTGGTGAATCATTTGCTTCAAGGCCGGGTGCGCGACAGCGGCACGGAGTTGCTGCGCTTTACCATTAACACCACCATCGGGATTGCCGGTTTGGCCGATCCCGCCGCCGACAGCTTTGGGATCCGGCAGCGGCACGCCGACTTCGGGCAAACCTTGGGGGTTTACGGTTTTGGCGCCGGTTTTTATATTAACTGGCCTTTTCTGGGGCCTTCAACCCTGCGCGACTCGGTGGGGATGGCGGGAGACTCGCTGGTTAATCCTGCTTCCCGGTTGCTGCTGGATGATCCGCGGACCGGCGGCGCGGTTTACGCCGGTCGGAGCGTCAATGCCGCCTCTTTCCATGTGGGTGAATATGAGCGGTTGACCAAGGCTGCTTTCGACCCTTATATCGCGGTGCGGGATGCTTATTGGCAATATCGGCGCCAGCAGATTTTGGATCGGGGAAAAGCACGGGAAGCGCCCAAGCTGTTTCGAGAGGCAACCGGCGACGGTTGGAGTGACCTCCGCGAGGAGGAGCCGGCGGCGGCAGATGTCAGGCAGGACAGGGCTGGAGCGTTGTCTGTTGAAGAAGATGTGCGGCGGGACAATATAAGCCAGGAGGATTAAAAAGTGTGGAGAGGAAAAACTTTCTTGCCGGCAAGGTTTGCCTTTTGTTACCCGGCCCTGCTGGCGGCGGCGTTTTGCTGGCTGCTGGCAGCGGGTGTTGGCCCGACCCTGGCAGTAGCGGCGGACCCTCGAGAAACTGTGGCCCTGGCGGTGGATGAGATCATCGGCGTGCTTACCGACCCAAAACTGGCCGGCGAGGAAAATCGTGAGGCGCGGTATGGTAGGGTGGTGGTGCTGGTGGAGAATTTTTTTGACTTCGAAGAGATCTCCATGCGCACCCTGGGGCCGCGCTGGCGGGAACTGGACACTGAGAAGCGACAACTTTTTATCGGTTTGTTCAAGCAATACCTGGAACGTAATTACGTCGACCAAGTTGATTCTTACTCCGGGGAACAGGTGGTGGTGGGTGACCAGGAGATCCGTGAAGATCGCCGGGGTAACCTTTTTGCCCGGGTGGCCACCGATTTCGTGATGAATGATCAGGCGGTGCCGGTTAATTACCGGATGCGGGAGAAAAAGGGCCGCTGGGTGGTCTATGATGTGGATATTGAAGGAGTCAGCCTGGTGCGCAATTTTCGCAGCCAGTTTGAGCCCTATTCCTTTGACGAACTGATCCGACGGATGGAAGAAAGCATTGCCAGCGGGCGAGAGTTGGATAGCCAGTCATGACCGTCAATGAAGATGTTGTCGGCGCTGGCGACGAGGCCAGCGGTGAGTTCGAATTGGCGGTAAATACCGCCGAGGTCGCCAAGGTGCTGCCTTTCCTGGAGCCCGACGAGATTTCGCGTTTGGCTGCGGCCGGGGAAGTGCGCCGCTGGGAGACCGGCCAGGTGGTTATGGGGGATCGGCAACCGGCGGGATTTCTGGCCGTTGTGCTGGCCGGCAAACTGGCGATAAAAAAAGCTTCCACTTTCCCCGGTCGTTATGTCTTGCTGGCTGAGATTGAGTGTGGCGGCATGGTGGGTGAGGGGGCGGTGGTGCCCCAAGGAGAACTTGATGGCGGCGGCACCGTGGTGGAGACGGCGGCGGCATCTCGCCTGTTGGTGCTGCCCCGGGAACGTTTGCAGCAGTTGTTGGCCGAGGACCGGGTGCTGGGGCAGAAATTGTTTGTCCGGATTATCCAGATCTTGCGTCGGCGTTTGCGCGGGGCCGGAGAGCGGTTGGCGTGGATTCTTTAATCTCCCTGGGGCCCTCCTCTTTGGTCCGCCGGGCCTTACCCTGCGCGCTGCTGGTCTTCCTGCTCAGTGCTTATTTTCTGTTTTCCCGGGGGGTAAGCTGGTCCGTCACCCTGCTGGTGCTGCTGCTTTCCCTGCCGCTGGGAGGGCTGTTCGGGCTGGCGGCGTCGGCGTTGGACCGCCTGCTGCAAACCGCCGCCGCCCTTCTTCGGCGGCGGGTGCCGGCCGTGGTCGCTCGTTTTTTGCTTTTTTTCAGTTATCTGCTTGGCTATATCATCCTTTTTGTCGCCATGGTGGCCTATCCCCTGGGATTGATCATGGTCGCCGGAGAAGCGGCCAAGGCGCCGGCGCTAGATTTTAAGCTTTACAGCATTAACTTTGTTCTGTTGCTGGGTTTGTGGTCGTGGCTTGATACTCGACGCCAGTGGGGCGGAGCTGTGCTGGGGTGGTTGCGTTTTTGGCTGGCCAAAACCAGAAGGCAGGAAACTCCTTGACAGAACGGTTAAATATTCTATACTCCCCCGTTTTGGTATTTTTGTCCGCATTACCTATTGGTCGCCCATGCAGATCAGATTTGCTGAAATTCCTCCCCAGGGTATGACCCTGGAGATTGCGGACCAGTCGTGGTTTCCAGCCCATGAACTGGAGCGTCACGGTGTGGCACGGGCGACGGTAACCCTGAGCCGCGATGGGGAGCGAGTTGTCTTCGCCGGCCGGCTGGAGACGGCCTTCACTCTGACCTGTGATCGCTGTCTGGAATGTTATCGTCACTGGCTGGAAGCTGACTTTCGCCTGCACCTGGAACGTTCCGCGCCAGATCCACTGGCGGTTGCCGACGAGCGGGAGCACAGTTGCCGCCCGGAAGAGATGGATACCGTCTTTCTGGATGAAGAACTGGTGGATGTGCTCGACCTGCTCAGTCAGCAGTTTTACCTTAACCTGCCGGCCAAAAGCCTGTGTCGGGCCGACTGCCGCGGGTTATGCTCCCGCTGCGGGGCTGATCTTAATCAGGGCGACTGTGGCTGCGCTGCTGAAGGGGATAATTCGCCTTTTACCGCCCTGCGGGCTATGAAGAACAGTTGAGTTTTGTTGCATTTGTTTCAGATCCCCTAGTTACTCCGAATAACACCTGGAGGTATATAAAATGGCCCTGCCGAAAAAGCGTAAATCACATTCCCGGACCAGAACCCGTCGGGCCCATGACGCCCTGTCCGGTCCGTCCGTGGCCAACTGTGCCCAGTGCGGCGAACCCAAGCTGCCCCATCGCCTGTGCCCCGGCTGCGGTTCCTATAAAGGGCGCACGGTTATCAAGCTTGATGCCGAGTAACTGAGCCTACATGTCCGGCAAGTTGCGCATTGCCCTGGACGCCATGGGTGGTGACCGGGGACCGGAAGAGATGGTGGCCGGGGCAGTTCTGGCGGCTCGCCAGGATGATCTGTCCGTGACCCTGTTGGGCGATCAGGCCCGGATTGAGACGGCCATCGCTGACTGCAATTTGCCGGCCGAGGTGGCTCGTCGCCTGGATGTGGTCCCCACTACTCAGGTGGTGGGGATGGATGAATCGCCCTTTGAGGCGATTCGCCGCAAGAAGGACTCCTCCATCATGCGCGCCTTTGCTCTCCACAAGGAGGGCAAGGTTGATGCCGTGGTCAGTGCCGGAAACTCCGGAGCCACCATGGCCGCCGGTTTGAAGTATCTTGGCCGGCTGGAGAATATTTCCCGCCCCGGGATTGCCAACTCCTTTCCCACCATGAAAGGGCCGGTGGTGATGATGGATGTCGGGGCCAATGTCGACTGTCGGCCGCGCCATCTTTTCGAATTCGGGGTAATGGCCGCTGCCTTTGCTCGGGTGCTGTCCGGGATTGAACGCCCCCGGATCGGCTTGCTCAACATCGGCGAGGAAGGCGGCAAGGGTAACCTGCTGGTCCGCCATACCCATTATCTCTTTCAGCAAAGTTCCCTCAATTACATTGGCAACGTGGAGGGTCAGCAAACCTTCCAGGGCGATATCGACGTTATAGTCTGTGACGGCTTTGTCGGCAATGTCTGCCTTAAGCTCAGCGAGGGGCTGGCTGAGGTGGTGGTCTCCATGCTGGGCGATGAGATCAGGAAACGCTTTCTGTCTAAAGTCGGCTACCTGCTGGCCAGGGATGCTTTTGCCGCCTTTCGCCGCCGAGTGGATTATGCCGAGTATGGCGGGGCGCCCCTGTTGGGATTGCAGGGCACCGGGGTGATCTGCCATGGCCGCTCCAGTGACGTGGCCATCAAAAACGCCATCCGGGTAGCCTCCGAGATGGTGCGCAACCGGGTCAACGATCACATCATAAGCCTGCTGGCGGCCGACGATTTTCTGGCGAAGAAGGCTGAGGCCGCCGAAAGCGAACAGCTTCCCGAGGCCGATTGATGAAGCGGACGGTGATCACCGGTACCGGTTCGCTGCTTCCCCACCGGGTGCTTAGCAATACCGATCTCGAAGGGATGGTGGAGACCTCCGATGAATGGATTACCACCCGTACCGGGATCAAAACCCGCCGGATTGCCGGACCGGGCGAGGAAACCTCCCGGCTGGCGGCCGGGGCCGCCGGTCGGGCGCTGGCCATGGCGGAGTTGGAGCCGGATGACCTGGACCTGATTCTGGTCGGTACCATAACTCCCGATATGACCATGCCCTCCTGCGCCTGTTTGGTGCAGAAGGAGCTTAAGGCCCGGCGCGCATTTGCCATGGACCTTAATGCCGCCTGTTCCGGTTTTCTTTACGCCCTGGATGTGGCCGACAAGTATATCCGCAGCGATCCTGCCATGAATATCCTGGTAATCGGGGCCGAGACCCTTTCCAGCCGAGTCGACTGGCAGGACCGCAACACCTGTGTGCTGTTCGGTGACGGGGCCGGAGCCTGTGTGGTTACCGGGCGGGAAGGAGTCGGCGGCTATCTGGCCGGCCGCCTGTTCGCCGATGGCAATCTTTGGCAACTGCTGCACCTGGAAGGGGCGCCGGGGCACAATCCGGATCTGCGGGCCAATGAGTATGAAGATCCCAGCATCAGGATGTACGGTCGTGAAGTTTTTCGGTATGCGGTCAGGGCCATGGCCGATGCGGTCGGCCAGGTCCTGGCCGACCAGGGGGTGGCGCCGGCGGAGCTCAGCCTGGTGATTCCCCACCAGGCCAATATCCGGATTATCCGTAGTTTAGCCGATCACCTGGCCCTGCCCATGGAAAATGTCTATGTTAATGTGGACAAATATGGTAATACGTCGGCGGCTACCATCCCCATCGCCTTGGATGAAGCCAACCGCCAGGGAAGACTGAGCAAAGGGGACCTGTTGCTGCTCTGTTCGTTTGGTGGCGGTTTTACCTGGGGCGCGTCGCTGATTCGCTGGTAATAATCGTTGATGTGCGATTACTTCGCAATACTGTTAATGAATTCGTAAGAAGTCATTAACGCGCCATATGGACGGATTTTTTGCGGATTCATCACTGTTGGGTATAAATAAAAAGCTGTCGGGCGGAGAGCCGCACCGGAAAGGGGGAGTCTTGGATTATTTTCTTACTGAAGAGCAGGAGATGATTGTCGATGTGGCTCGGCGGATCTGTGATGAAATGATCGTCCCGCAGCGGGCCCACCTGGACGAAACCGAGGAGTATCCCCGGGAGATTCTCAACGCCATGGCCCAAGCCGACCTTTACGGCCTTTACATACCTGAAGAGTACGGTGGTTTCGGCGGCGGTGCCTTTGAGATGGCTCTGGCCCTGGAACAGGTGGCCCGAGGCTGCACCGGAGTGGCCACCGCCTTTGCCGCCAGCGGTCTGGGGGCCTATCCCATCCTGGTCTCCGGCAGCGAGGAGATGAAGGAGAAGTACCTGCCTGATATTGCAGCTGGCAAGCGTTTTGCCGCCTTTGCCCTCACCGAATCCGGGGCTGGCAGCGATGCCTCCGGCATTCAGACCACCGCCGTCCAGGATGGCGATCATTGGGTGTTGAACGGCACCAAGCAGTGGATCACCAATGCCGGTGAGGCGGGTATCTATACCGTCATCGCCATCACCGACCGCAAACGCGGCGCCCGTGGGGCCACCATGTTCGTGGTGGAAGATACCGATCCCGGCTTTTCCGTCGGTCCCAAGGAAAAGAAGATGGGGATTCGCTGTTCCTCCACCCGCGAGGTTATTTTAAAAGACTGCCGGATTCCCGCTGATCGGGTCATTGGTCGGCAAGGGCTGGGGTTTATCACCGTGATGAAAACCCTGGATCTTTCCCGGCCCGGAATCGCCATCCTGGGAGTGGGGCTAGGGCAGGCGGCCTTGGATGAAGCGGTGCGTTACGCTAAGCAGCGGGTGCAGTTTGGTAAACCCATCATTTCGTTCCAGGCGGTGAGCCATATGCTGGCCGACATGGCCATCCAGGTGGAAGCCGCCCGGGCCCTGGTTTATGCCGCCGCCCGCCACGTGGATGCTCATCCCGACAAAGCTTCCAAGCCCTCCTCCGTCTGCAAAACCTTTGCCACCGACATGGCGATGAAGGTCACCGTCGATGCGGTGCAGGTGCTGGGCGGATACGGTTTCATGCGCGAATATCCGGTGGAGAAGATGATGCGTGACGCCAAGATCCTGCAAATCTACGAGGGTACCAACCAGATCCAGCGCAATGTGATCGGTCAGGAGCTGAATAAGGAGTATACCAAGTGAAAATTGTTATCTGCATCAAGCAGGTACCGGACGCCAAGGATGTCCGACTGGATCCCCAAACCAACACCCTGGCCCGGGAAGGGGTGCAGTCCATCATGAACCCCTATGACCGCCACGCCCTGGAAGAAGGAGTGCGCTTGGCCGGCGAGCAGGGCGGCACAGTGACGGTGCTCAGCATGGGACCGCCCCAGGCCCAGGAAGTGCTGCGCGAGGCGGTGGCCTGCGGGGCCGATGAGGCGGTGCTGGTTTCCGATCGGGCATTTGCCGGGGCCGATACCTGGGCCACCACCCACACCCTGGCCCAGGCCATCAGGACCATCGGCGGCGCCGACCTGGTGCTCTGCGGCAAGCAGGCCATCGACGGCGATACCGCCCAGGTGGGGCCGGGGCTGGCTGAACGGTTGGGCTTCCCTTACGCCACTTGCGTCAAAAAAGTGCTCAGTTGTACCGACGGCGTCATGCAGGTGCAGCGCCTGATGGATGACGGTTACGACACCATGGCGGTGCAGTTGCCGGCCCTGCTCACCGTGGTCAAAGAGATCAACGAGCCGCGGCTGCCCTCGCTTAAGGGCAAGATGAAGGCCAAGAAGCTGGCCATCAAGACCCTGAGCGCCGCCGATATCGATGCCGACCCGGCCCAGATCGGCCTGCCTGGCTCTCCTACCCAGGTGGTGCGGGTGTTTTCACCCCAGGCCCGGGGTGAGCGGACAATCTTCCAGGGCAGTGTCGACGAGCAAGTGGCGCAACTGGCCCGGGAACTGCAGCAGATTATTTGAACTGCAGCGGGGTCTTTGGGGGCGGTTGGCCAAACCTTCCTGATTAATCCAGAGTTGAAAAGAGTCGGAATATGCTGAAAATTGATGCCGAGGCCTGTATCGGATGTGGGCTCTGTGAAGATGCCTGTACCTTCGCCGCCATCCGGGTGGAAGATGGCCTGGCGGTGGTGGGCGACAATTGCACTCTGTGCGGAGCCTGTGTCGAGGTTTGTGAAGAGGGCGCTTTGAGCATCCCCCGGCAGGAAGGAGAAGCGCCGGCGGATCTTTCCTCCTGGTCCGGGGTATGGGTTTATGCCGAATACCGCCGGGGCCGACTGGCGCCGGTGGCTCTGGAACTGCTTGGGGCCGGCCGCCGACTGGCCGATAAACGTAGCGTGGAAGTGGCCGCCGTGCTGCTGGGTTCCGGCTTGCAGGCCGCCGATGAAGGCGGTCTGGAGGCGGCAGCCAGGGAACTGATCGCCCATGGCGCCGATCGGGTTTATCTGGCCGATGACTCCGGCCTGGCCGATTTTTCCGACGACGCCTACGGCAACATCCTGGCCGAACTGGTCCGGCAGTACCGGCCGGAAATTGTTCTGGCCGGGGCCACTGCCATTGGCCGTTCCTTTATTCCCCGGGTGGCCACCATGCTGGCCGCCGGCTTGACCGCCGATTGCACCGAGCTTGATGTGCGCGCGGAGGATGGGGCTCTGCTGCAGACCCGGCCGGCCTTTGGCGGCAACATCATGGCCACCATCGTTTGTCCCCGCACCCGTCCCCAGATGGCCACCGTTCGGCCCATGGTGATGAAGCCGTTGGCCCGGGATGAAAGCCGGAAAGGTGAAATTGTCCGCATCGAGCCGGCCGCTGCCTGGCTGAGTTCCCGCACCAAGGTGCTGGAGAGCGTTACCGCCGCGCTTGATCAGGTTAATCTGGCCGAGGCCGATATTGTAGTGGCCGGCGGCCGGGGGCTGGAAAATGCCGAGGGCTTTGCCATGATCAGGCAACTGGCCGACACCTTGGGTGGAGCGATGGCGGCCTCCCGGGCCGCCGTTGATTCGGGCTGGATTCCTTACCCCCACCAGGTCGGTCAGACCGGCAAGACGGTGGCCCCCAAGGTCTATATTGCCTGCGGCATTTCCGGTGCCATTCAGCATCTGGTGGGGATGCAGTCGGCGGAGACCATCATCGCCATCAACCGTGACCCCGAAGCGCCGATTTTCAATGTGGCCACTTACGGGATTGTCGGTGATGTCTTTGAAGTGGTCCCCAAACTGATCGAACAGTTGCAACGGAGGAGTGACTCGTGAGTCTGCAGGATAAAATCGCACTGGTTACCGGCGGCAGCCGGGGGATCGGCCGGGCCGTGGCGCTGCGGCTGGCGGCCATGGGGGCGCTGACCATTATCAATTATGTCAGTCGGCCCGAGGCGGCGCAAGCCGTGGCCGATGAGATTACCCAGGCCGGCGGCCGGGCGGAAATCTGTCCTTTTAACGTGGCCGATACCGCCGAGAGTGAAGCGGCCATTAAAAAAATTCTGGACGCTCACGGTCGGCTTGATATTCTGGTCAACAACGCTGGCATTACCCGCGACGGCCTGCTGATGAAGATGAAGGAGGCCCAGTGGGACGAAGTGCTGGCCACCAATCTCAAGGGAGCCTTTACCTGCACCAAGGCGGTGAGCCGGGCGATGATGAAACAGCGCTGGGGCCGGATCGTCAATATCTCCTCGGTGATCGGCTTTGCCGGTAATGCCGGTCAGAGTAACTACGCCGCCGCCAAGGCCGGCCTGGTTGGCCTGACTCGCTCGGTGGCCCGGGAACTGGCGCCGCGTAATATTACCGTCAACGGAGTGGCGCCGGGCTACATTGTCACCGATATGACCAAAGATCTGTCCGAGGAGATCAATGATCGGATCCGGGCAGAGATTCCCCTGGGAGTGCTGGGCGAGGCCGAGGACGTGGCGGCGGCGGTTGCCTACCTGGTTTCCGATGAGGCCCGTTATGTTACCGGGCAGTTTATCCACGTAAACGGCGGCATGTACATGGGGTAAACGGGCAGCAGTAGTGCTGGCCGTTTACGAAAAAAATTTGTTGCGGATTTGTGGTGTTTGGTGTTAGGGCTGAAAAGCTTAATCTTTGTCTGTTAAGTTAACCAACATTTGTAAGGAGAAAGAACATGGCGGTTGAGGAAAAACTGATTGATATCATTGCGGACCAGTTGAGCGTTGATAAGGCCAAAGTGGTTCCCGGCGCTTCTTTTATTGATGATCTCGGGGCCGATTCTCTGGACCTGGTGGAGTTGATCATGGCCATGGAAGAGGCTTTTGATATTGAGATCGCTGATGAGGTCGCCGAGAAGATCGTTACCGTTCAGGACGCCATTGATCATATCAATAAAATTTCCTGAAAAACTTAAGCGAGCTGCGGGAGCTTCATGGTGAAGAGACGAGTCGTGGTAACCGGAATCGGGCTGGTTTCTCCGGTGGGAACCGGGGTTGAGCGGAGCTGGGAAGCCCTTTGCGCCGGCCGGAGCGGGATCGGTCACATTACCCGTTACGATGCCTCCGGCCAGGCGGTGCGGATCGCTGCCGAGGTCAAGGATTATAACTCCGATGAGCATTTCGAGCCCAAACAGGCTCGCCACCTTGAACTGTTTGTCCAATACGCGGTGGTGGCGGCTCGTGAGGCGCTGAAGGATTCCGGCTTTCAGATTACCCCGGAAAACGCCCCCCGGGTCGGCAGTATTATCGGCTGCGGCATGGGGGGGCTTCCCGTTATCGAAAAATATGTTCAGGTTTTGCACACGAAAGGCGAGCGACGGATTACGCCCTTCTTTATTCCCATGGCGATTCCCAATATGGGCGCCGGTCAGGTGTCGATCTTTTTGGGTACCAAAGGGCCGAATCTTTCGCTGACCACCGCCTGTGCCGCCGGCACCCACGCTGTGGGCGAGGCCTTCCGGGCCATCAGTACCGGGGATTGCGATCTGGCCTTTACCGGCGGCAGTGAAGGGGTGATCTGCCCCATGGCCTTCGCCGGTTTCCATGCCATGAAGGCTCTCTCCACCCGTAATGATGAACCGGAAAAGGCCTCGCGGCCGTTTGACCGGGACCGGGACGGTTTTATCATCGGTGAAGGCGGCGGCGTTCTGCTGCTGGAAGAGTTGGAGCACGCCAAGGCCAGGGGGGCCAAGATATACGCGGAAATGGCCGGTTACGGTATGTCCGGAGATGCCTACCATATCGCTGCCCCGCCCGAGGATGGCGGCGGTGCGATCCTGTGTATGGGAAACGCCCTGGCGGATGCCGGGATGGGCCCCGGCGATATTGACTACATCAACGCCCATGGTACTTCGACGCCCCTGAATGACGAAATTGAAACCCGGGCCATTAAAAAGGTGTTCGGCGAGCAGGCAGCCCGGCTGGCGGTAAGTTCCACCAAGTCCATGACCGGTCATCTGCTGGGCGGGGCTGGAGGCATTGAGGCGGTGATCACCGCCCTGGCGCTTAAGCACCAGATGGCGCCTCCAACCATCAACCTGGAGCAGCCGGGACCGGAATGTGACCTTGACTACGTGCCCGGTCAGGCCCGGGCCATGGAAATCCGGGCGGCCATGTCCAACTCCTTTGGTTTTGGCGGCACCAATGCGGTAATGATCATGAAGAGATATGAACCATGAAGATTGCCTTGGGATGTGATCACGGCGGTTTCGGGCTGAAAGAAACGGTGTTGACCGTGCTGCAGCAACTGGGGCATGAAATCCGGGACTGCGGCACCTTGGATGGCCAGGCCGTTGATTACCCGGATATTGCCGTCGCCGTTTGTGAGTTGGTGGCTAAAGGAGAATGTGAGCGGGGGATTCTGATCTGCGGAACCGGCATCGGCATTTCCATGGCTGCCAACCGTAATCCTGCCATTCGGGCGGCTCTCTGTGCCGAGGCTTTCTCTGCCCGAATGAGCCGGGAGCATAATGATGCCAACGTACTGTGCCTGGGGGGAAGAACCATCGGTCCCGGTCAGGCGGAAGAAATTGTCCGGATCTGGCTGGACGCGGAGTTTGCCGGCGGCCGGCACCTGCGCCGTATCCAGATGTTTCAGCAGTAACGGCTCCGTATTTCAAGCGACAATGGGCTCGGTTCCACTGAACCGCCCCCGCCGTTTGCAGCCAGAAATAAGGTGCGGTTGCACAGCTACCCCAGGCATGCGCAGCAGATACCCCAAAAAACAACTTCGGGAAAATACCAGTGTCTTATTTAGCCAGCAGTGATCCGGAAATTCACCGTGCCATTCGCGGGGAGCTGAAGCGCCAGTACAATCAGCTGGAGATGATCGCTTCGGAGAATATCGTCAGCCCTGCCGTGCTGGAGGCCCAGGGGTCGATTTTTACCAACAAGTATGCCGAGGGCTATCCCGGTCGGCGCTACTACGGCGGTTGCGAGTATGCCGACCAGGTTGAGGCGCTGGCGATCAGTCGGGCCCGGGAGCTGTTCGGCGCTGAGTATGCCAACGTCCAGGCCCATTCCGGCAGCCAGGCCAACATGGCGGTTTACTTTGCCTGCCTCAAGCCCGGTGATACGGTGTTGGGCATGGATTTGGCCCACGGCGGCCATCTCAGCCACGGCAGCGCGGTCAATTTTTCTGGCCAGCTGTATAACTTTATCTCCTATGGGGTGTCGCGGGAGACGGAACGGCTGGATATGGATGAGGTGCGGCGCCTGGCTCTGGAGCATCGTCCTAAAATGATCGTCGCCGGGGCCAGCGCCTATCCCAGGGTGATCGATTTTGCCGCTTTTCGCCGGATTGCCGATGAGGTCGGGGCGCTGCTCATGGTGGATATGGCGCATATCGCCGGACTGGTAGCCGCTGGTGTTCATCCTTCGCCGGTGCCCCATGCCGATTTCGTTACTACCACCACCCACAAAACTCTGCGCGGCCCCCGCGGCGGGTTGATTCTGGCCAAAGAAGAGTTTGGCAAAAAGTTGGACAGCAAGATCTTTCCCGGCATTCAGGGCGGTCCCCTGGTCCACGTGATTGCCGCCAAGGCGGTGGTGTTTAAAGAGGCCATGAGTGAGGAGTTTCGCCGGAACATGGTTCAGGTGGTCAAAAACGCCCAGGTTCTGGGGCAGGCCCTGGTTGCCCGCGGGTTCCGTCTGGTCTCCGGCGGAACCGACAACCATCTGCTGTTGGTGGACCTGACGCCGAAAAAGATCACCGGCAAGGCCGCTGAAGAGCTTCTCGAAGCCGCCAGCATCACCGTCAACAAGAACGCCATTCCCTTTGATGCCGAAAAACGTTTCGTCACCAGCGGTATTCGGATCGGTACCCCGGCGGTCACCACTCGTGGGCTCAAGGAGCCGGAGATGGGGCAGATCGCTGACTGGATGGACCGGGCCCTGGCTGCCGCCGGCGAGTCGCCTGACCAGGCGGTTTTGGCGGAAATTCGTCGGGAGGTGAGGCGCCTTTGTGACCGGTTTCCCATTTATCCTGATATGCAGCCGGAAGTTGAGGCCGGCTGAGCCGCCGGCTTAATTCAAGATGGCCAAAGAGCTGGAAAGACCCTCCTGGGAAGAGTATTTCATGGCGATTACCGACCTGGTGGCCCAGCGGGCCACCTGTGTGCGGCGCAAGGTGGGGGCTATTCTGGTGCGTGATCGGCGGATTGTCGCCACCGGCTACAACGGAGCCCCCAGCGGCATTCGGCACTGCCTGGAAGTCGGTTGTCTGCGGGACGAGTTGGCTGTGCCCTCTGGGGAGCGGCATGAACTGTGCCGTGGCCTGCATGCCGAACAAAATGCCATCATCCAGGCCGCCTTGCACGGGGTCAGTCTTCAGAGCTCCATGCTGTTCTGCACCAACATGCCCTGTTCCATCTGCAGCAAGATGTTGATAAACGCCGGCATCACCAAAATTTATTACCGCGAAGGTTATGCCGATACCATGGCGGCGGAGATGCTGGCTGAGGCCGGAGTACCCCTGCTTAAGCTTACCGGGTCAGGCAAGCCATGAAATGCCCCTACTGTGGCCACCTGGAAAACCGGGTGGTGGATTCCCGGCTCAACAAGGACTTTACCATTACCCGCCGGCGACGGATGTGCGAAGCTTGCCAGCGGCGTTTCACGACTTACGAGCGGCTGGAAGTCACCATGCCGATGCTGATCAAGAAAGATGGCCGGCGTGAGGCCTGGGATCGGCACAAGGTGGTGGATGGGATCAAAAAGGCCTGCGAAAAGCGGCCGGTGAGCATTGAGCAGATCGAGGAATTCGCCGACGAACTGGAAAAGGAGTTGCAGGACCTGGGTGAGCGGGAAATTCCCGTCGGCCGGGTTGGGGAACGGGTGATGGACGGCCTGCGCCGCCTCGATGGGGTGGCCTATGTACGCTTTGCCTCCGTTTACCGCCAGTTCAAGGATCTTAACGAGTTCATGCACGAGTTGAAAAGCATGCTCACCACTCCGCCGGAGCAGGAATAACAACCGGAGTTGCCCGGTGGTATCCATGACCGTTTACTCCTGGTTGCTCCTTTGATCGCATATGGCCGTGGACTTGTCAACTGATCAGGCATATATGAAAATGGCCCTGGGGCTGGCCCGCAGGGGCCTGGGCCGGACTTCGCCCAATCCCTGCGTGGGAGCGGTGGTGGTTAAGGGCGGCCAGGTGGTGGGTAAGGGCTGGCATCGGCGGGCCGGAGAACCCCATGCGGAAATCAATGCCCTGTCGGCGGCCGGTGAACTGGCCCGGGGGGGTACCATTTACGTGACCCTGGAGCCCTGTAACCACCATGGCCGCACTCCTCCCTGCAGCAAAGCCATCCTGGCCGCCGGCATCAGCCGGGTGGTTTACGGCATGGCCGATCCCAACCCGATGGCCGGCGGCGGTGGCGCCTGCCTGGCCGGCGGCGGTCTGGAAGTGGTGGCCGGGGTACTGGCTGATGATTGCCGGCGGCTTAATCTGTCTTTCAGTAAAAGAGTGAACACCGGTCGTCCCTGGGTTTTACTTAAGGCCGCCGTCAGCCTGGATGGCCGGATTGCCACGGCGTCCGGTCGCAGCAAATGGATTACCGGCGAGCAGGCCCGTCACCTGGTGCATCGACTGCGTGATCGGAATGATGCCATTTTAGTGGGTTCCGGTACTGTGCTGGCCGATGATCCCTCCCTGACCACCCGGTTACCGGGAGGCGTCGGGCGAGATCCCCTGCGGGTTATTCTTGACCGCCACCTGACGACCCCGCCCGCCGCCAAAGTGGTGGCACATAATTCCCCGGCTGCCACCTGGATCTTCTGCGGCCCGGAGGCCGAGGCAGACAAGGAGCAGCGGCTGCAGCGACCGGGGGTGGAGATCCGCCGGGTGGGGTTGGAGGCCGACGGTACCTTGCGGTTGGGCGAGGTGCTGGATCAGTTGGGCCAGGCTGGAATCACCACGTTGCTGGTGGAAGGCGGCGGTCGGGTGCATGGGTCTTTTCTGCGGCTGGAACTGGCCGATGAGGTGGCCTTTTTTATCGCGCCTTTACTGATCGGCGGTGATGGCATGGCCGTGGTAGGGGAACTGGGGCTGACCGATCTTGGTCGGGCGCCGCGGCTCCACGAAATTGAGCGCCGCCGCTGCGGGGAAGATTTCCTGATCCGCGGACTGTTGCGGCCGCTCACCGGGCAAGGGAGCTGAAGATGTTTACCGGTATTATTCTGGGCAAAGGAAAGATCATCGCCAAAAGACCGGCCGGCGGCGGCATGATCTTTGAGCTTGAAACCGACTTCCCGCTGCCGGATCCGGTAGAAGGGGAGAGTATCGCGGTCAACGGGGTCTGTCTGACCGCCCGGGACATTCGCGGTCAGCGTTTTCTCGCCGATGTTTCTCCGGAAAGCCTGGCCCGGACCAACTTGGGCCGACTGGGGGTGGGAAACCTGGTCAATCTGGAGCGGGCCTTGCGACTCAGCGACCGGCTGGGGGGGCACATGGTCAGCGGCCATGTTGATGCCGTTACCAAGGTCCTGGCCCGCCGCCCGCTGGGCAATTTTACCCTCTTTGATTTTGCCGTGCCTCCAGGCCTGGGCAAGTACATCATCGGCAAAGGCTCGGTGGCTCTGGACGGCATCAGCCTCACCGTCAACCAGGTCGATGACGAACGTTTTTCGATTTCCATCATCCCCCACACCCTGGAAATTACCACCCTGGGTGCATTGGCGGTGGGCGACGGGGTTAATCTGGAGGTGGATATGATCGGTAAATATGTAGAAAAACTGCTTTCCCCCAATGATCCTCCCGGCTCCCCTCTGGACGCCGGGAGTTCCGGCCTGGACCAGGCTTTTCTGGCCAAACACGGCTTTTTAAGGTAGTATGGCCACTTGGTTTATTTATTGATAATCAGTTAGCCGTAAACATTCAGCGACGCCGGACCGTGGCTTGCCGGCCGCTGGTGGTTCACGGGCAAGGGAGAATTTGCAAAAATGATCAGCCCCATAGAAGATGTCATTGAGGATATTAAAGCCGGTAAGATGATCATCCTGGTGGATGACGAAGACCGGGAAAACGAAGGCGATCTCTTCATGGCGGCGGAGATGGTCACCCCGGAGGCCATCAACTTCATGGCCACCCACGGTCGGGGGCTGATCTGCCTGACCCTGACCCCCGAGCAGTTGGACCGGCTGCAGTTGCCCATGATGGTGCAGAACAACCGCTCGCCTTATGAAACTGCTTTCACCGTCAGCATCGAGGCGCGGACCGGGGTCACCACCGGCATCTCAGCCGCCGACCGGGCTCGCACCATTGAGGTGGCGGCCAACCCCGAAGCCAGGCCGGAGGATCTGGTCAGTCCGGGCCATATTTTCCCCCTGCGGGCCAAACCCGGCGGCGTACTGGTGCGCACCGGCCAGACCGAAGGCTCGGTGGACCTGGCCCGCCTGGCCGGATGCAACCCATCCGGGGTGATCTGCGAGATCATGAAAGACGACGGCACCATGGCCCGGATGCCGGATCTGCAAGAATTTGCCCGGCAGCACGACCTGAAGATCGCCACCATCGCCGATCTGGTTGCCTATCGAGTCCGCAAGGACAAGCTGGTTCACCGGGCCGCCGAGGTGGTGCTGCCCACCATGCATGGCGAGTTTCAGGCCATCGTCTACCAGAACGATGTGGACAACCTGGAACATGTGGCTCTGGTTAAGGGGAAAATCGATTCGGAACAGGATATCATGGTGCGGGTCCATTCCGCCTGCCTTACCGGCGATGTCTTTGCTTCCAAACGCTGCGACTGCGGCGGTCAACTGCATAACGCTTTGCGGATGATCGACCGTGAGGGTTCCGGGGTACTGCTGTACATGATGCAGGAAGGCCGCGGCATCGGGCTGGTCAACAAGCTCAAGGCCTACGCCCTGCAGGACCAGGGGATGGATACAGTGGAGGCCAACCTGGAACTGGGGTTCAAGCCCGATCTGCGGGATTATGGGATCGGCGCCCAGATTCTGCGTGACCTGGGGGTGCGCAAGATGCGGCTGCTGACCAACAACCCCAAGAAAATCATCGGCCTGGAGGGTTATGACCTGAAGGTGACCGATCGGCTGCCCATTGAAATGGAGGCCGAGCCTGAAAACGTGCAGTATCTCAAAACCAAAAAGGACAAAATGGGCCATATGCTGGAGCGGTTGGCTTACAGTAAGGCGCTTAATCAGTTGTCCAGAAATGAACCATAAGCGTTCCGTGGGGCTGTTGTCCCGATTGTTCCAATGATTTGCCAATCTGCATAATGAACCTGTAAACGGGGAGATGGGAGTGATGGTTAAATATATTGACGGTAGTTTGCGGGCCGAGGGCAAGAAATTCGGGATTATTGTTTCCCGTTTCAACTCTTTTATCGCCGAGCGGCTGTTGGAAGGGGCCCTTGATACCCTGACCCGTTCCGGCGCCGCTGCCGATGATATTGAAGTGGCACGGGTGCCGGGGGCTTACGAGATCCCCATGGTGGCCGGAAAAATGGCGAAAAACGGCCGTTATGACGCGGTGATCTGCCTGGGAGTGATTATCCGCGGCGCCACCCCGCACTTTGATTTCGTGGCCAATGAGGCGGCCAAAGGGATTGCCCAAGTGGGGATGGAGACCGGTTTACCGGTGATTTTCGGCGTGTTGACCACCGACACCATCGAGCAGGCCATTGAACGGGCCGGCTCCAAGGCCGGCAACAAGGGCTCGGAGTGCGCCGCGGCGGCAGTGGAAATGGTCGACCTGCTTCAGCAGTTGGCCTGAGCACCCATGGGTGCACGGCGCAAATCACGTGAACTGGCTTTGCAGGCCCTCTACCAGGCGGATATGAGTTCGCTCTCCGCCCTTGACACCCTGCCGATGTTGTGTGAAAATTTCGAGGTCAGCCGTAAGGCTTTGCCTTACGGTCGGGAACTGGTGGACGGGGTGGTGGGCAACCAGGCGGCCATCGACCGGGTGATTGAGGCGGGTTCCGCCCACTGGCGGGTTTCCCGGATGTCGTGCATCGACCGCAACATTATCCGGATCGCCGTTTATGAGTTCAATATCAGGGAAGACGTGCCGGCTGGAGTGGCGATCAACGAGGCCATTGAATTGGCCAAGCGTTTCGGCGCCGAAGATTCGCCGGCCTTTATCAACGGAGTGCTGGACGCCATTCGTAAAACCCTGAACCGTTAAGGCCGGCGGTTGCGGGTCGTTTTGGGGGTGTTTTTCCAGCGGGATCGGTTTGACTTTATGGCATCCAGCAACGGACAAGCTCCCGGGCTGGGGCGGGAAATCGCTTCGGTGGCCGGTATTTTTCTGGCCCTTTTTCTTTTCATCTGCTTTGGCAGTTATTCGCTGCCCACCTCGGTCGGCGGCGCCGAGTTGCTGCGCTCCGGCGGTGAGGTGGCCGTGCCACTTGGCGAAACGGCTGCCATCAACTGGGGCGGGGTGGTGGGCCAGGTCATCGCCGGGCTGGTGATGAATTTCCTGGGCATCAGCGCCTTTTTGCTGCCGCTGCTGATCCTGGCCGTTGCCCTGCAGTCCTTTTCCCCCGTTTTTTCCCTTCGTCGTCTCCCCGTGGTGCTGCTGGGGGCCAGCGGTCTGTTGCTGGCCGGCAGTTCACTGGCCGGGCTCGGGGGCGGTAATGCCCTGCACCTGTTCGGCAATCTTTATCCCCAGGCCGGCTATTTGGGCGGCCTGTTGGCCGACCTGGGTCAGCGGATCCTGGGCGGTCCCGGTTCGCTGCTTTTCTTTCTGGCCCTTTTTGTGGTTTCCCTGATGCTTACCCTGGAGTTTTCCCCCTATCTGTTTGTCCGCCGGGTCGTTTCCGGCGGCCGGGCGGTGGTGGTGCGCCTTTGGGGGTCCAGTGACTCGCTGCGGGGGTGGCTTGGGGTGTTGGTCCGCCGGCGGGCCGGGAGGCCGGGAGTTCGAGCCGGCCAACCGGGCAAAAGGGGCGAAGAGCGCCGGCAGGAGAGTCCTGCCGAAAGTAAGACGGAATTACCGTCGTTTAATTTGTTTGAGCCAGAGCCTTTCACGCTGGAGCTGCCCCCGCCGGGGAACAGTGCTGAACCCCAAGACGGCTCGAAGAATGAGGCGTGGGATCTTGACAGGGATTTCCAGCTGCTCCCCCCTGATACCCCCAATGAGTATCGCCTGCCGACCCTAGACCTGCTGGATCGGCCAGCCAGCCGCGAACTTAACCTGGATAAGGAGTATTATTTCGAGGTCAGCCGTCAACTGGAAGAAAAGCTGGCCGACTTCAACGTGGTTGGCAAAGTGGTGGGTATCTCGCCGGGCCCGGTGATTACCACTTACGAGTTCGCTCCGGCTCCGGGGGTCAAGATTAACCGTATCGTCTCTCTGGCCGAAGACCTGGCCCTGGGGTTGAGAGTGGAAAGCGTGCGGATCGCCGGTTCCCTGCCCGGCAAGGGTGCGATCGGGATTGAAATTCCCAATCCCGAGCGCCAGACCGTGCCCATTCGCGATATTTTCGCCCATGAGAGCTTTCAGAAAGCCTCTTCCCGACTGACCATCGGCCTGGGGATGGATGTGGTGGGCAATCCGGTGGTGGCGGACCTGGCCAAGATGCCGCATCTGCTCATTGCCGGGGCAACCGGTTCCGGCAAGAGTGTGGCGGTCAACACCATCATCTGCAGCATTCTCTATAATGCCACCCCCGATCAGGTACGTCTGCTGCTGGTGGATCCCAAACGGATCGAGCTTTCCGGTTATGAGGCGATTCCCCACCTGCTGCATCCGGTGGTGGTGGACCCCAAACTGGCCAGCCGGGCTCTGCAGTGGGCGGTGCGGGAGATGGAGCGGCGCTATCAGCTGATGGAAGAGGCCCGGGTCAAGAGCCTGGCGGGCTACAACCAGGAGGCCGAAGAAAAGCTGCCCTTGATCGTGATCATCATCGACGAGCTGGCCGACCTGATGATGGTCTCCTCCCGAGAGGTGGAAGACGCCGTGGCTCGTCTGGCCCAGATGGCCCGGGCCGCCGGCATGCACCTGATTCTTGCCACCCAGCGCCCCTCGGTGGATGTGCTCACCGGCCTGATCAAGGCCAACTTCCCCACCAGGATGTCGTTCAAGGTGTCGTCCAAGATTGATTCCCGTACCATTTTGGACGGCAGCGGGGCGGAACATCTGCTGGGGGCCGGTGATATGCTATTTTTGCCGCCGGGGGCCGCCAAACTGCAGCGGATTCACGGGGCCTACATCTCCGAGCAGGAGAGCCAGCGGATTGTTGCTTTCCTCAAAGCGCAGGGGGCGGCGGAATATGACCCCTCGGTGCTGGAGATCGCCGAAGAGCCGGAGGAGGGCAACGGCGACGGGGAAGACGGCACCATGGATGAACATTATGACCGGGCGGTGGCCCTGGTCACCGAAACCGGCCAGGCATCAATCTCCATGGTTCAGCGCCGCCTGCGGGTGGGGTACAACCGGGCCGCCCGGATGATCGAAACCATGGAGAAGGAAGGAATCATCGGCCCGGCCGACGGCGCCAAGCCCCGGGAGGTGCTGGTGCGGAAAAGCTATTGAGCCTTGAGTGCTTGTCTTTCGCCCCTTATCAACCGTCGGTGGCGGTATGACGCCTTCTTTAAGGACGGGGCTTGTCAATGCCGATACGATGATTAGAGTACTGAGTCGCATGTGGCGACAATTTTTCCCGATCCTGACCCGCGAGGTTTAAGATATGCATAAAATAACCAGCAGTACCATTGATCTCTCCAAGGTGCGGGCGGTGGTTTACCATTTGCCCGACGGCGACAGTTTTGCCATCCCCATTGAAAACTTCGAACAATTTTTTGAGCTTGGTGTGGGTAAGGTCTGCGACACCTCGGAGGTGGACGGTTTTGTTCATTTCTTTCCCCGAGGCAACGCCTGATTCGTGGTAATCGTTCAGCAGCACCCATCTTCGGGCGATCAGCCGGGTCTACGTAAGCGAGGTACGTGGCGCCAGGATGCTTGCCCGAATCTACGTCACTGCTGAACGATTGCGGCCCGTTATATCGACTGATTACCGGGCCAGGTGAACGGTTATGATTAGTGTAATGCCCACGCTTGATTTGACCACCGACGGCCATGTCCATACTTCTCTTTGTCTGCACGCTGCCGGGAATATGGAGGAGTACGTGGAGGCGGCGCTGGCCAAGGGGTTGCGGCGGCTGGTTTTTCTGGAGCATTTCGAGGCTGGGATTAACTCGCCCCGTCGGACCTGGCTGACGCCCGATGATTTCGAGATCTATCGCCGGGAAGGGGCGCGTTTGCAGCAGCGTTACGCCGGCCGAATTGAAATCGGCCTGGGGGTGGAGGTTGGTTACAACCCCCGGGAGGTCGAGGCCACCTTGGTCTTTCTGCGGGATCACGCCTGGGACCGGGTGGGGATTTCCTGCCACTTTCTGGAGATCGCCGGCCGTCATTACAATCTGCTGAGCCGCAATGAACAGACCCTGGCGGCTTTCAGCACCTACGGGGTGGACCGGGCCCTGGCCGAATATTTTGCCCTGCTGGCCCAAGCGGTGGAGCAACTGCCGGGCACGGTGCTTTGTCATCTGGACGCGGCACTACGCCATCATCCGGAGATTGCTCCGGCCCTGGCCGCACAAACTCAATCTCCGGTGCTGGAGCGCATCTTCAAGCTTCTAGCGGCCAAAAAGATGGCTTTGGAAATCAACACCTCAGGCTTTGCCCACCACCGCCGTCAGGCCTATCCCGCCCCCGCCCTGCTGGCCCGGGCCGCCGCCCACCATCTCCCCTTGGCGATCGGCTCCGATGCCCACGCCCCGGCGGAGGTCGGCCGTTATTTCAACTTTATGCAGTAGAAAGTTTGATGATCAGGGGCATCATGTGCAAAGACTTGGAGGCCTGCCGGGTGGCGCCCAGGCGCCATTCCTGGCAGTTCGCCCGGTCCCCCAGCAGTTTGTCGATTTCGGCCACCAGGCCGTTGAGATTGATTATGGGATGCCGGGAAAAAACTTCCGGCAGGCCGTAGGTAAGGTTGCAGGCCAGGCATTTGCCGGGCCGCTCGTGGAGTTCCAAGGTCAGTTGCAGGGTTTGTTCTTTGGGGTTGTACTGTGGATGACCCAACTTGATGTCATAGGAGCCTTCGGCGGCATCGCCCAGCAGAGCTTCGAAAAATTCATCGGCTCGGCCCGGGGGCAGCAGTTCGGTCAGTTTTTCCTCGGTGAACAGTTGCTGGATGTCGTTCTGGTCCATGATGGTTGCTCCGCGCGCTCTTGGTTAATCTGGTTGTGGGCAGGAAGCACCCCGATAAAATGCACCGCTGCATTTTAGCAGCGCGACGCAGAAGTTCAACTTTTTTCTCCGCCCGGCCGGGCTTCTATGTTACATTCGACGGCCATGCAACGCTCCCTTTTCAACCCTGAAAGCTCAGCTGATACTCCTCCTGCTCCCGACGCTGCCGCCAGTGCCGGAGCTCTGGCCGGCTTGAATCCGGCCCAGCGGGAGGCGGTCTGCGCCCCGGCCGGACCGATTCTGGTGATTGCCGGCGCCGGCAGCGGCAAGACCCGGACACTTGTGCACCGTTTGGCCTATCTGGTGGAACAGGGGCTTCCGCCGGAAAACCTGCTGTTGCTGACCTTTACCCGCAAGGCCGCCCAGGAAATGATCGTCCGGGCCGGCCGGCTGCTGGCCCATGCTTCCTGCCGGCAGATTACCGGCGGCACCTTCCATGCCACCGCCAACCTGATTCTGCGCCGTTATGCGGCCCATATCGGTTACCGCGCCAACTTCACTATTCTTGACCAGAGTGACGCCGAGGGGATCGTCAACCTGCTCAAGTCCTCCCTGGGGTTGGGCGGCGCCGGGCGGCGTTTTCCCAGTCGCCGCCTGTTGCTGGGCATCATCAGCAAAGCGGTGAATACCGAGACCGGTATCGCTGATCTGGTGGAGTCTCAATACCTGCACCTGCTGGAGTTCCTTGATGATATCCTGCTGATTGCCGAGCACTATCAGCAGTTCAAGCTCTCCCACGGGCTGATGGATTATGATGACCTGCTGGTCCACTGGCGTAGGTTGTTGCGGGAAAATCAGGACGTGCGGGCCGAGCTGGCCCGCCGCTTTCAGGTGCTGCTGGTGGATGAGTACCAGGATACCAACCCGGTGCAGGCGGAAATTGTTCGCCTGCTGGCCGCACCGCGCAACGACGTGATGGCGGTGGGTGATGACGCCCAGTCCATTTACAGCTTCCGGGGGGCGGATTTCCGCAATATCATGGAATTTCCCAGGCAGTTTCCCGGCACCCGGGTGATCCGCCTGGAGGAAAACTATCGGTCCACCCCGGAGATTCTGCAGGTCAGTAACGCCATCATCGCCCCGGCCCCGGAGCAGTACCGCAAAAACCTTTTCAGCCAGCTGGCCGGCGGTGGCCGGCCGGTGCTGTGCGCGGCCCGCAACGAAGGGGCCCAGGCCCGTTTTGTGGTGGAAAAAATCAGGGAACTGCAGGTCTCCGGTCTGCCGGAAGAAGAAATCGCCGTCCTTTTTCGTTCCGGTTTTCACTCCTACAAGCTGGAACTGGAGCTTACCGCCGCCGGTATCGATTTTGAAAAGCGCGGCGGGCTCAAACTTACCGAATCGGCCCATATTAAAGATGTGCTGGCCCATTTTCGGGTGCTTTGCAATCCCGTCGACCGGCTTTCCTGGCACCGGCTGCTGCTGTTAATCGATAAGATCGGACCCAAAACCGCCGGTAATATCATTGATCGTTTCCCGGCGGTGGCGGCGACGGCGGACGGCGAAGAGGGAGCATCGGCCGAGGCCGAGGAAACCAGCCAACCGCTGGCTGCTCATCTGCAGGTGCTGGCCGATTACCCTGCCGGTAAAGGCTGGCGTGATGGGTTGGGCAGGTTGCGTGAGCTGCTGGACGATCTCCAGGCGGCCGGCTCTCCCCCGCTGACCCTGCTGGAACTGGTCCTGGCTTATTATCAGCCGATTTTTCAGCGCCTCTATCCCGATGATTACCCACGGCGGCAGCGCGATCTGGAGCAGCTACGGCCGTTGCTGGCCGGTTATCAGGATATTCGCGATTTTCTGGCCGATACCGCTCTTGATCCGCCGACTCCCAACGCCGGCGAGGCCGAAGGTCTGCCGCCCCGGCTGGTGCTTTCCACCGTCCATTCCGCCAAGGGGTTGGAGTGGGACAGTGTGTTCATTATCCACTTGGCCGAGGGCAAGTTTCCCGCTGGTCAGGCGGAAGACGACGACCAGTACGAGGAGGAGCGGCGGCTCTTTTATGTTGCCGCCACCCGGGCCAAACGCAACCTCTACCTTCTTTATCCCCGAGAGGTGACTGGCATGGACCGGCGGCCGGCGCTTTGTCATCCTTCGCCCTTCCTGGCGGAGGTGCCGTCCCGCCTGCTGGAGCTGGCCGGTTCCGCCCGGCCGGTAGCAAGTGCCGCCGATTACCAGGAAAGAGAGCTTTTCCGTCCTCGGAATGTCGGCACCACCACCGGCGGCGGAGATGACGCCGTCGCCCCCTCGGCCGCCGCAGGGCAGCCCCTGGCGGTGGGCGCCCGGGTCCGACATCCTTTCTTCGGTCCGGGAGTGGTGGTGAAAATGGTGGCTCCCCGTACGGTGGATGTCCGCTTTGACCGTCACGGTTTTAAGACTTTGCACTTGGACTACGCCAAGCTTGAATCGCTGTAAAGCGTGGACAATGCTCAATTCACCGATAACTTTACTGATTGCCTACGTTGACAGGACCAAAACACCATGATGGACTACCAGCAGGCCTGGGATTATCTCGATCGTCTGCAGTTTTTTAAAATCAAGCTGGGGCTGGACAGCATGGAGCGCTTTCTGGGGCGGCTGGGAGAGCCCCAACGGCAGTTGCGCTTCATTCATGTGGCCGGCACCAACGGGAAAGGATCGGTGGCCTCGGCCTTGCTGGCCGTGCTTTCCCGGGCCGGCTACCGGGCGGGTTTGTACACCTCGCCTCACTTGAGCTGTGTGCGGGAGCGGTTCCGGATCAACGATGAGTTTATCAGTCGTGATGATTTTGCCCGCCAGGCCACGGCCATCCATGACGTGCTGGGCGGCGACCAGATCACCTATTTTGAATTTACCACCGCCTTGGCCCTGCTCTGGTTTGCCACCCGCCAGGTTGATGTGGCCATCCTGGAGGTGGGTTTGGGCGGGCGGCTGGATGCCACCAACGTGATCACTCCCCAGGTGGGGGTGATCACCAACGTGTCCATGGATCACCAGGCCTACCTCGGCAATACTTTAGCCGAGGTGGCGGCGGAAAAGGCCGGGATCATTAAACCAGGAGTGCCTCTGGTCTCCGGGGTGGCAGCCGATGAATCCCGGGCGGTGGTTGCGCGGCGTTGCCGGGAACTGTCCGCACCGCTGTATCTGCTGGGACGGGATTTTGCCTGGTATCCTGACGACAAGGACGCGACGGTGGCACCGGGCGATGAGTCGTCTGCCGCCGAGGCCGGGGCGGCGGCGGGCGCTGCCTGGAACTATCGGGGCTTGCATGATGAAATCGGCGGGCTGCGCTGCCGGCTGCGGGGGCGGCATCAGCAGGACAACCTCAGCCTGGCATTGGCGACGCTGGAACTGCTGACGCCGGTTTTACCGGTGACGGTCGACGATATCCGGGCTGGAATCGGCGAGGTAAGCTGGCCGGGGCGGCTGGAATACCTGGAGGTCCATCCGTCGGAAGTTGATGGGCCGCGGCGGGTGCTGCTGGATGGCGCCCATAACCCGGCTGGAATTGCCGCCCTGGTGGCCGCGCTTAAAGATGACTTTTCCGGCTGGCGGTTGGTCGTGGTCTGGGCCAGCATGGTGGACAAGGATGTGGCCGCCGGCCTGGGGCAGATCGCACCTCTTGCCGATGAGCTGATACTGACCCGGCCGGAGAGTGAGCGTTCCGCCACCCCGGCGGCCATGCGGCAAATGCTGCCAGTGGCCGCGCGGGGAAAAGCCCGGGAGGTTGATGATACCGCCATGGCCCTGGAACAGGCCTGGCGGTTGACTCGGCCCGAGGATCTGGTGGTGGTGGCCGGCTCACTTTACCTGGTGGGGGCGGCCCGGCGACTGCTGGCCGGTGAACTGGTGAGAGATGAACCGCCTGAATAAGCGCAGGTAAAACATGATGGACGAATATTGTAATGGTCTGGACGGGGTGGATGGGGCCGTTGTCCGGCGAGAGAAGGCCAGGGCCCGGGAGCTGCGCAAGTCCCGCTGGTGGCAGCAGAAGCTGGCCCATGGGGTCTGTCATTACTGTGGCGGCAGGTTCGCTCCCGAAGAGTTGACCATGGATCACGTGGTACCGCTGGCCCGGGGTGGCCTAAGCCGAAAAAACAACCTGGTACCCTGCTGCAAGACCTGTAACACCGATAAAAAAAGCCGCTTACTCCAGGAATGGGAAGGCTACGGCTGACCATGGTTGGAGGGAGGTAAACGTTCGTGCAGAAAGCGAGTAATTTCCGCCGCCGGCAGGGGGCGGCTGAAATGGTAGCCCTGAAAGGTGTCGCAGCCTTTTTCCCGCAGAAAGGCCGCCTGGTCGGCGGTTTCCACTCCTTCCGCCACTACCTCCATCTTGAGGCTGTGGGCCAGGGTGATGATGGTGATCACCACCGCCCGGTCATCGTCGTGGGTGGTGATGTCGTTGACGAAAGTCCGATCGATCTTGAGGCTGTTGATGGGGAAGCTCTTCAGATAGCCCAGAGAAGAATAGCCGGTGCCGAAGTCATCCAGGGCCAGGGTAATGCCCATTTCCTGCAGCTGTCGCAGGGTGGCCACGGTGGTATCCAGGTTTTCCATGATGATGCTTTCAGTGATCTCCAGCTCCAGAAAATCGGGGATTAAGCCGCTTTCCCGGATGATGCCGGCGATGGAAGCGGCAAGTTGCGGTTGCTGAAACTGTACCGCCGAGAGGTTGACCGCAATCCGCAGGGGCGGTAGTCCTTCTTTTTGCCACTGCCGGCTCTGTTTGCATGCCTGGCGCAGCACCCATTCGCCGATGGGTACGATCAGCCCGGTTTCTTCCGCCAGGGGGATAAACTCCGCCGGGCTGATCGGTCCGCGCTCTGGCTGGACCCAGCGGATCAGGGCCTCAACTCCCCGGACCGTCAGGTCGTTGGCGTCGATTTTGGGCTGATAATAAAGCTCGAACTCCTCGAATTCCAGGGCCTGCCGCAGGCGGTTTTTCAGGGTCATGCGGGCCAGCACCGTTTCAAACATCGAGGCCTGGAAAAAATGGAAGTTGTTACCGCCGTTTTTCTTGGTGTGATACATGGCGGTGTCGGCGTTTTTGATCAGCGTTTCGGTGTCGTCGGCGTCGTCGGGAAAAAGCGAGATGCCGATACTGGGGGTCAGGTGCAGATCGTGGCCGCCGAATTGGAAGGGCTGGGTAAAAAGACCGAGAATTACCTGGGCGGCCTGGGCTACTTCGTCGAGGTTGTCCACCCTGGTGAGCAGCAGGCAGAATTCGTCGCCACCCAGGCGGCAGATGCTGTCGGCGTCGTCCTTGATCCGGGTCAGGCGTTCGGCCACTTCTCCGAGGATAAAATCGCCGGCGCTGTGGCCTAAAGTGTCGTTGACCTCCTTAAAACGGTCCAGGTCGAACATCAGCAGGGCGGACTGATGATTACCGCGCCGGGCCCGGGTGAGGGCCTGTTGCAGGCGCTCGTGGAAAAGCAGGCGATTGGGCAGGCCGGTAAGCTGATCAAAGTGGGCCAGGTTTTCCAACTGATCCTGGGTCTGCTTGATGGCCGTCAGGTCGCTGGAAATCCCCACGTAATGGGTGGTGCGCCCCCGGCGGTCGGTGACGGCGCTGATCGACAGCCATTTGGGGTGAACTTCGCTGTTTTTACGGCGGCTCCAGATCTCACCTTCCCAGTGTCCGGTGGTGGTCAACTGATGCCACATCTGCCGGTAAAACTCCTCGCCATGATGGCCGGATTTGAGAATGCGCGGGTTGTCGCCGATCACTTCCTCCCGGTGGTATCCGGTGACTTTTTCAAAGGCGCGGTTGACTTCGATGATCCTGGCGTCGGCATCGGTGATCACCACCGCCTCACTGGTTTCTTCCAGGAATTGGTGGGAAAGGCGGATTTTCTCTTCGCTTTGCTTGCGTTGGGTGATGTCCCGGGCGTAACAAATCATCCCGCTGCTGGTCATCCCGCTGCTGGTTGGGCCGCCGGCGCCGTCGTCGTTGAGTAGCGAAAGTGAAAAGTCGGCATGTCGTTGCAGGCCGCTTTTGGTCCGAATTTCAATTTCAAACTGGTGATTGCCCTTTTCCAGCACCTGCGGCAGAATTTCGGTCTGGAAGAAATCAAGCTCATGGGGGGGCAGGAAAAAGGGTAATGGGTTTTTCCGGGCTTCGGCGGCGGTGTAGCCAAACAGCCGCTCGGCCCCCCGGTTCCAGTTGCTGATCAGGCCGTCGGGGGTGGTGGTGATGATGGCGTCGTGGAGTTCCTCGATGATCCTGGCTCTGATCTGCAGTCGTTCTTCCGCCTGTTTGCGTTCCAGGCCCAGGGCGATGATATCGGCCACCGTGGTCAGGGACTCGATGATGGACTGGGGCAGGTGGTGGCGGGTAAAAAAGGCCATGACTCCAACTACTTTGCCGTCGATGATCAGGGGGTGCCCGGCCATGGCCCGCAGCCGGTTTTCTTCCACCCATTGGGGGTTCTTGATCTGGGGGTCGTTGAGCAGTTGGTTGGAGACCTTGGCTCGGCGGTGCAGGGCAATGTCGCCGATTTTAGTCCGGGGGTCGATGGGCACCCGGGAGAATTCGCCGTTTATCCGGGTGTGCAGGCCGGCGCTGGCGGTCAGGACCAAGGTGCGTTCCGGTTCCGGAATTAGCCAGATCCGGGCCAGGGCGGCGTCCAGGTGTTTGACCATGGCCTCGCAGCAATCCTGGATGGTGGTTTCCAGGGGGTTGTTGCGGGTCAGCATCATGCCGGTTTCAGCGGTTAAGGTCAGCATCTGCATGCGATAATGCAGTTCCTGTTCTGCGGTTTTCTGGGCTGTAATATCTTGGGCCGTGCCCAGCATTCTATGCGGCTTGCCGTGTTGGTCGAAAAGCAGTTCGCCGGTTTCGCGCAGAATCTTTTCCTCCCCTCCCGGCAGCATGATGCGGTGTTCGACACTATAGGGTAAATGATCTTCCAGGGTGCGGTCGACCGCCTCCTGGACCCGCTCCCGGTCATCGGGGGGAATGGTGGCCAGGAAGGCCTGGTAACTGACCGGAAACTGTTCTGGGTGACGCTCAAAGATCCGGTACAGTTCCGAAGACCAGAACAGATGCTGACTACTGATGTCCCATTCCCAGTGGCCGATCTGGGCGATCCGCTGAGATTCCTCCAGCCGGTTCTTACTCAGTTGCAGTTCATTCCGAGCCCGACGCAGCATGCTGGTCTGGCGCAGGATGAGCCAGAGGATCAGGTTGGTAACCAGAGCGGCGACCGTCAGCCAACTGTAAAGGCCCCGCAGTTCCAGGTCGGTCAAAGAAAGGTCGGTGAAACTGAACAGCACCGCCACTCCGGTCGCCTGCAGGGTAACAAAGCCCAGCAGCCAAGGCCAGGTTTTAAAATGTAACGCGGTGGATGGTGGCATGGCTTAATTGCTGTCCCCGAAACAGATGCCGATCTCCCGGGCGGTGAGCAGTTTATCGCTGTTGACCTCCACCTTTTTGCGCCCCTTGACCGCCTCGGCCAAGGGAATCGCTGCCATATCCGGTGTTTTGAGGGCCACCATATGATCGAAAAGCTCAAGTTCCGCCATGCGGACTGCGGCCCCGCCAAAACGCAGGGCAAGCAGGCGGTCGAAGGTGGTGGGGGAACCGCCCCGCTGCAGATGCCCCAGGGTCAGCGAGCGGGTATCTTTGCCCGTGAGCTTGCGGATATGTTCCGCCACCCATTCGCCGATTCCCCCCAACAGTTCGCTGTCCCGGCCCAGTTCGCTGCTTTTTTTGCATACCGCCTTTTTCATGCCCTGGGCCTTGGCGCCCTCGGCCACCACCACGATGGCGTAATTCTTGTCCCGCAGTTCGTTGTCGTTGATTTTCCGGCAGACCACATCGATGTCAAAGGGGATCTCGGGGATTAAAATAACATCGGCCCCGCCGGAAATACCGGCATTCAAGGCAATCCAACCGGAATCGCGGCCCATGACCTCCACCACCATAACCCGGTCGTGGGATTTGGCGGTGGAGTGGAGTTTGTCCAGGGCTTCGGTGGCGGTGGAGACAGCGGTATCGAAACCGAAGGTGCGCTGGGTGGCTTCCAGGTCGTTGTCGATGGTTTTGGGCACCCCTATCACCGGCATCCCCTTTTCCGTGGCGAACCTATGGGCGATTTCCAGGCTGCCGTCACCACCCACCGCGATGTGGCAGAAAAAGCCAAGTCGGCGGAAGTTCCGCATGATCCGGTCGGAAAGATCCAGGGTCTGAATCTCGCCGGCCAGGTTTTCCACCGGCATGGCAAAAGGATTACCCTTGTTGGTGGAGCCCAGGATGGTGCCCCCCAAGGGCATGATGTCTTCCACTTTTTCCGGGGTCAGGCGGATCAGTTCATCGGGGTCCAGCAGCCCCCGGTAGCCGCTTTTACTGCCGTAAATCTCCCAGCCCCGCTGATAGGCCGACTTGGTCACCGCGTAAATTACGGCGTTAAGGCCGGGAGCATCACCGCCGCCGGTGGAAATAACAATTTTTTTCATGGTGTAAGGCCTCCCTTGGTTGCCGCCACCTGGCGGACATGAACGTACTTTGGTGATTCATAGTAAGGTTTGCTGATAAGGTCAATACCCCGCCGTGGTAAGCGGGTGCCGCGCCTTTTTCTTTAAGATTATCCACCCAGCCCCTTGACTTATCGCAGGGAATAGCTTAAGTTTTCTCTAAAGTTTATAATGGTTGCGGTGAATTTAACCAACCTTTTAACAACCTTAAGGTTTCAAGGAGGCATCTTATGCTGGAAGTAACTGATTTGGCAAGTAAAAAACTGAAGGCCTATCTGGCGGACAACAGTATCGAATCTCCGGTGCGCGTTGCCTTGATGCAGGGCGGTTGAGCCGGTCCCTCGCTGGGATTGGCTCTGGATGAGCCAAAAGAAAACGACACCACCCACACTCAGGACGGCGTCAAGTACCTGATTGACAACGGCTTGAGCCAGCAGTGCGGTTCGGTGAAGATCGACTTCATCGACGCCGGGGCTCGCTCCGGTTTTTCCATCACCCCGGCCAACCCCTTGGGTGGCAGTGGTTGTGGCAGTTCCTGCAGCACGGCAGGCGGTTCCTGCGGCTGCTAAGCTCGACCGTTATGCTTTTTGGCAGGTTCAAACCCTCGGTGTCTGTGACACCGGGGGTTTTTTGTTGGCTTTTGGGCATTGCCATTGCAATCAGCGTTAAGGAGGTTAGCAGCCATGGCTTCAGATGTATCGACGGCGGCCGGCATGCTTACGGTGGAGGAAGGGGGAGCTCTGCTGGAACTGGCCCGGCAGGCTATTGCCCGTCGTCTTGATCGGGCCGTTGACGTTCCGGCCAATGTTGCCCAAACCCTGGCGGCGCCGCGACTGCAGGAGCGGCGTGGGGTCTTTGTGACTCTGAAGAGCAACGGCCGCCTGAGGGGGTGCATCGGTAGCCTGCAGCCGGTGGGCAGTATTGTGGAAGGAGTACAAGACAATGCACTGAAAGCCGCCTTTGGTGATCCCCGTTTCCCCGGGTTGAGCGTCGAGGAATTGCCGGCGGTGCAAATCGAGGTCAGTGTGCTGACCCCACTGTCGCCCCTGTCCTACCATGGCTCCGACGATCTGGTAGCGCGTCTGCGGCCCGGTCGCGACGGGGTGCTGATTGAACAGGGCGGCCTGTCCGCCACTTTTTTGCCCCAGGTTTGGGAGCAGCTGCCTCAGCCGGAGCATTTTTTAGGGCAGCTCTGCCTAAAAGCCGGCCTGCCGGCGGCGGCCTGGCGGGAAGGGCGACTGCGGGTGGAGACTTACCAGGTTCAGTCTTTTGTCGAACAGAGGTGAGGCCCTTTTTGGTTATCCCAGGGGTTGGTCGTCGTAATCTTGCTTTTTTGCAGGCCCTGTGGTACATCCCGCAAGATCGCCCCTGCCGTTGGCCGGGGTTTTTTCATCAACGACCGTGCAAAAAGCCCGGATGGCGGAACAGGTAGACGCAAGGGACTTAAAATCCCTCGGCCGTTAGGCTGTGCGAGTTCGATTCTCGCTCCGGGCACCAGTAAAAACAAGGGGTTACGGGTTTTTTCCTGTAAGCCCTTTTTCTTTGCTTACGCGGAAGTAAGCACTATGTAAGCAGTATGAGCAAAAAACTTTTTTCTCGATCAAACAAAAAAAAGCCCGCCTCCCTCGAAGGGAAAGCGGGCCGGTGCCGAAGGGGGCCAGGTTTACACGCGGTTAAAACCAAGCGCCTCAAAAATAGCGGCGTACCGCTCCCGGCTGTGCCGCTCAACCTCCCACAAGGGGAAGGCTTCGCCAAGGGCCAGCTCACCAACACGGTCGATCAAGACCCTTGCCGACCGGGCTTGATCCCGAGACTCAAGCGCGTCGATAACCAGCAACATCCGTGCGCGGTCGGTGATCGCGTGTTCCCGCATGATCTCCGCGAAATGGAGCTTTGATTCATCACCGAGCCGCGAGATGAAAAGCTCCTGCTGCTCGTCGGCATTGGTGCCGTCAAACGGGTTGCCGTTGCCCTGAGTCAGAGCCTTTTCGGTGGGGTTCAGAACGTTTTTTTTCAACATGTTGCACCTCAAAAAATAGAATTGAAAGTTTCCCTTGCGGGGGGTTAGCCCCTGATCTCGCCCAGGGGGGCGGCCAGCCGTGCGGGGCGAGTGTCCGCCGCTGGCTCTGTGGGGTTTTAGGGCACTCCGCACAGTTGCCCGGCCGATTGGGGAATGGCTGACCCCCAGGGCGGCTAACCCTGCTGTAAGCTATCCCAGCCGCCGGTCATGTCGGTGCGGTTCACGATCCCGGCCAATTTCTGCTCGGCCTCGGAGGCTCTGTGCGAATCTTCCTGAAACTGCTTGCGGGCCGCTGGTGAGCCTTGGGCTTCGATGGAAATTTCAACGCTGCTATCCAGGACATCAGCAGTCAGCTTTTTTGCCCTCTGGATTTCGGCCCGTTGCGCCACAAGGTCAGGTGTCATTTTGTTTTCCGCCATTTTGCGAAACGCTGCCAGCTCCCTGGCTTCAAAACTTACGGTCAGGGGTTGGCCGCCCAATACGGCGCTAACCACCGCACTGTCGCCCTCTTGAATGGCGCGGGACACGGCCGCCGACCGGTCAGCGGGGTTCATAGCCCTCAACACTGCCCGAATTTCCCCGGCATCTTGGGTAGGGGTCAGCAGTTGCTCGGAAATTTTTCGGTTCAGTTCACCTTCCCTGAGCTTGAGCCGGTCAAAAGCGGACCTGGCCCGGCTGACGACGGTGTTGAGCGTTTTTGTGGTCAGCGCCTCGACGCGGCCCAAATGAGCGGCGGCCGTGGATTTCGGGTCTTTGTGCCGCCTGACTCCGTCCAGGGCTTCCCAAGCGGTAGCGGCGTGGCGTTGGGCGGCCAAGGCCTCCCGGATCGCGCTGTCGGCGGTGTCGCCGTTAAAGCTCTTGTGCCAGCCATCAGCGGCCGTCAGCGGGGAGGGCAAATTCAGGGGCGGCAATCCTACGTTATACTCCGGTTTTTTCGTCATTTTATACCTCTTCGGTGATGGTTTCGGCCGGGATCGACCATAGAATCGGCAAAGCGCCGGGGTTCTCTTCTTTGGCTGCTGCAATGGCTCGGGCCGTCAGGGCCGGGTCAGACTCTCCAGGGTCGCGCATAATCTGGCGGCCGGTGGTCAGCTCCCAGCCGCCGACCTCATCAATGGCGGG
Source organism: Desulfurivibrio dismutans (assembly GCF_029210385.1). Taxonomy (GTDB): domain Bacteria; phylum Desulfobacterota; class Desulfobulbia; order Desulfobulbales; family Desulfurivibrionaceae; genus Desulfurivibrio; species Desulfurivibrio dismutans. Next base: position 360,535 of record NZ_JARGDQ010000001.1, read on the forward strand.
GCCGCCGTCTGGCCCTGGTTTGACTGTTACGATTTTGACGCACTCCGGGCCGGTGGTCAGGTGTTGGGCCTCCAGGCGGGCAAGGCGTTTCTGTAGATCGCTCATGGTTTCAGCACCTCCCCCGGCTGAATGGTGCGGAATTTTCCGCCGGGCAAAGTGATCTTGATCGGCCCTTTCGCCGGTTCCACCGTGAATAGAAACGAAAGGGGCGGTGGCGGTGGCTGGTTCAGCTTCTCAAGGGCTTCAATTCGTCGTTTCATCGGTTGCATTTTCCTTGCTCCTGTCTGTTTTCGATCTCTGTTAATCTGGCTTCAATCTCTGTTAATTCAAGCACTTTGGCATGATCGGACACCACGCGGGCCAGGGTTGCCGCCTCGCCGGGCATCAGATCCCCGATTGAAACGGCTTCCAGTATTGCCCCGGTAAGTTCCGACAATTCGCGGCTGGCGGTGATCTTGGGCAACCGCAGCTTGACGGCTTTTTCCTTGGCAACCGGCACCAGCCTTTCAATGCAAAGGCGCAAGGCTTGAATATCGCCGTTTAAGGCCAGTTCTACGGCTTTTCGGGTCAAGCCCTCTAGTTCCCCCTCTAGCAACTCCAGGGCCGCCAGGGTGGCTTTGTTTCGGCTTCCTTTGGGCCTTCCTTTGGGGTTCCCGCTTTGCCCCGGCTTGAACAGGTGCGGGGCTGTTTCTGATTCTGCTTTGTCAGTCATGGGGGGCCTCTTTGGTGGGCATTGGAACGCCTCGATCATGCAAGCGCCCTATTAGCAGGGCCAGCAATTCGGGGAGGGGGTGCTTGTTTGCCAGGTCACGGGCCGCCTCTTCCTGCTCCGGGCCTTCATGGTCCAGACCGGCCAGGGCAAGGGCGATATAGTTTGTGGTCCCGTCTTGGCCCTCAAGCCTCTTCAGTCTCTGTTTTGCGTTCATCGTTTTTGCCTCCGTGCTTACAAGGTGCTTACATTCTGGCCGGGCTGTTTTGTAAGGTCTTGCCGCTGGCCGCTTTTTTTCTTGCCAACAAGGGATAGGGTGTCCCTTGCTTTTTGGTGGGGGTACGGAACATGGAACAACCCCCTAGGGTGCTGTTCCGTGTGTTCCGCTTAGACCCGTGGAACATGTTCCCTTAATGTTCCGCTTGTGTTCCGCTGTTCCGCTTCATCGTTAATCCCTGTATTGACGGGGTTTTCCAGGATTTCACCGGTCATAAAATCAATGTTCCCCTGGTCCATTTCTGCCCCGTTGTCAGCCTGGTGTTCCGCTGGGGGCAAATGTTCCGCTGTTCCGCTGTCCCGGTCGCCGGAAAAAGCCTTTTCAATCTCCCGCTCCCGAAGTCCTGCATCGGGGGTGGTCATCCGGTAAAGGTCATTTTTCGCGGTTGCCATGCCGTCAGCGGTAAGGGCCTTTCTCAACCGCTGGAAGGCCATTTTTTTTGCTGGCGCATTATCGGCGGTGCTGATCTCGTAGAAAACCGGCCGCCAGTCCTCCAGGTGCAAGCCCAGAAAAGATCCGTCATCGTTTAGGGTGGGGGCCTTTTCGGCGGCGCACCAGAAAGAGGCCACGCCCTGCCGTTGGCTTTCGGTCATGATCTTTGCCCGTTTCAGGCTGTCCCGGCTGTCAACTTTGATCGCGCAACTGGTGATGGGGTCGCCATCATCGTCAATGCCCAGGTTGACCACCTCAAGGGAAAAGGGGTGTTCCGTGCCGTCTAAGCCCTCTTTCACCTTGTCGGCCCGCCATAGTCGTTGCTGCCCTCGGCGCTTCACCTCTATGGAAGCATCAAGGGCCGGAAGCTGGCTAGAATGGCCCCGTGCGCCCTTTGTTGCGTCTTTGCCGGTATGGGCTATCAAAAGGGCGAAACCTTCAATAGTTGCGGCCAGGGTCTTGGCCCCGTCGATAATTTGGCCCATGTCCTTGCCTGAATTTTCGTCAGCATCAGGGGCGGCGCAAGCCTGCGTGTCGATAACCACTATGGCACCTTTGGGCGACACGGTGGCCAGGTCGGCCACGTCTTGCGGCTGGTTAATGCGGAATGGCTGCATGACCATGAAAAAATCACGGGGCAGGCTATCCCGGCCGTTTGCCTTCTTCCAGGCTTCGGCCCGCAACTTGAAACCGGCTTCACCCTCAAGGGCCAGGTAAACCACCGGCCGCTGTTTGACGCGATAGCCGAACCAGTCCCGGCCCTCGGCAACGTGACAAACCATGTCCCATACAAGGAACGATTTACCCTCTTTGCTTGGCCCGAATGTTTGACCAAGGCCACGGCTAGGCAAAACGCCCTTGATTACCCATTCCACCGGGGGCAGGGCCTCAAGGTCGGCACCGGTCAGCAGCTTAAAGCGGGGGCCGGTCTCTTTGTTGCTCCCGGCTGTTTCTGTCGCCCTGGTTTCATTCGCAAGCGCCCGTGCTGCCGCCCGGAAGTCCCCGCCGTGTTCGTAGGCGGTGAACAATCCGAAAGCGGTATAAGATCGCTCAGGCTCAAGCGGTCCCGCGTTGCTGCTCCAGCAATAGAAATTGCCTGTTTTGTCCAGCAGGACACCGGAACAACCTTCACCTTTACCGGGGCGGGTCCATGCTTCCCCGGCCGTGGTGCGGTCGCCAGGCTTCCAGCCGTGGGCCGCCAGTAGCTCGGCCGCGCTGTGGTTGCGGTTGTAGATGTCGCCGGGGTTGTCTGTGGTGGGCGGGGTCAGCGGGAGTGAAGATAAAAGATCGCTTTTCGCGGTCAGGTCCGGGGCGGGCCGCAAGTCAAAGGCTTTGGCCGCCCGGTGAAGGGTTGCCACCTCATCGGCCGACAAGGTGGGGCAGTCGGTCAGACTCCCGGCAAGCGGGGTATAACCGGGGCTGGGAGCGGTCAGGAAATAGCCACCCTCGCCGCGTGTCTCAATCCGTACCTGTTTCTTGTCAGACGAAACGGCCAGTTTTTGGTTGCCCTTAACCGGGTCATTGCACCGATACGCCAGGTGATAACCGCCGCTTGGTGTTTGGAAACGGGGTAAACGGTCAGCCAGGCCGGGGGCCATCTGCTCCAGCGTTTCAAGGAACGGCTGAAAGGCTTTGGGGTCGTCAAAATCTAACAACTCAAGGCCGCCGGAAACCTTGCCCGCAACCACGGCCAGCCGTGCGCCGTTGCTGAATTTCTGCCGGGCTGTTTCCGGGGTCATGGGCTGGCCCTGGTAGTCTTGCCACCGCCCCCGCGGGGTCTTGTCGGCGTTCACTGGAATAACCGAGAAACCGGCCGCCAGGAAGTCAAGCGCCGCCTGTTGGGTGCTGGCCGTCATTATTCACGCTCCAGGGTGTACTTGGCCACCCTGTGCATTTTGCCGCTTGCACCTGGTTCCCAAACCCAATGGGTCAGTATTTTGTAGCCCATCTTCCGCAGCTCGCAGACACGGCCGCCGGGGTGTAAAACTCCGAGATGGTCACGGCTGTAAATTGTCGTCAGGCTGTGGCTTGCCAGGTGGTTAAGCATCGCTTGACGTTGGGCCGCTGCCCCGCTATAGTTGTTTTGCCGTTTGTTGTTTTGCCCCTGCCCGTGGTTGCCGCCATTGGTGGGGGCGCTTTGGTTCTGGCTCATTTTTTCACCTCTTTGCTTTCAGGGTGCTTTCAGCCCTGGATTTCTCCAGGCATTTTCACGCTAAAACAGGTAGTTCCGTGCATTTTCCGCAGGATTACTAATCCTTTGCGGTGGAGTTGCGCGAACAGCCAGCAAGGAACCGGTCCAGGTCCTCGGCACGGTATCGCACGGCACGGCCGATTTTCAGGAAAGCAGGGCCTCGGCCTTGAACGCGCCAAACTTCGAGCGTTCCGGGTTTGACTCCAAGAATCGGTGCGGCTTGTTCAGTGGTCAGGGGTGGTGCGGTGGGGTGTTCCATGGTATGGCCTCCATAAGTGTTTGTTTAACTCATGTGGCCATCATAGGGCGGGGGGCGGAACGGTGCTTACTTCCAGTTCCGCTTTTGTTTGTGGTGGGCTTTACAGTCCTGCATCATTTAAAATTTTACTGATATAACGGGATGATACGCCTTTCCTTCCCGCTATGATTCCGGCTATTTCTCGCCTTGGCTTGCCATTTTCAAGCAGATTAAGGGCGATTTTTGCCACCTCATCCCGGTTGATCGCCGTTTCTCGTTTCGCCGCGCCGCCCTTTTTGCCGCCATCGGAGCAGCCGCCTTGACGGCCCAGGTCCCGCTTTACGTTCCGCTCGCTGGCCTCCAGGATGATTAGGCTTTCGGCTTTCTCTTCCAGCAGGGCGAACCGGTCCCGCAATTCGGTAGGTAATCCCGCGTCACCTTCAAGCAGGGCCTCGGCTTCGTCTATAAGGTCCGCTGCTTCCCCGCCCACCATTGCCGACCATTGCCGCAAGCGGTCAATCCGGCCCTCTGGTGAATGTGCCCGCACCCATTGATAGACACCGTTGAGGGTCTGCATGGTGGGGGTACACATTTCAATCATGATGGGGGTGCCTTTGAGTCTCTTCCATTCCTTTTTCATGCCGTGGCCCTCCGGGTTTCAAGGTCAACAACTTTGGCGGCGGCAAGCTTGGCCTGTCGCAATATCCAGGCGGCTATAAGATCGGCTTCCGGCTTCAAATATCGCAAGTCGGAAGTTTCCGTGTAATGCTTAATGGTTACATCGTTTCCGGGCTTGTGGTTCATCAAAAGCTTGGTTTTCCAATACTCCACGGCGGCCGCGCCAGCAATGGCCCGGAAGCACCGCCGCAGGTCATGGGGTGACACATGCCCCCCGGCTGCCGTCTCAAGCTTACTGAAAACGCCTCTAGGGTCTTTCAGGTGGCCGCTTTGGGTCCTGGACGGGAAAACATATTCACTTGTCCGGGGGCGGGCCTCCAGGATAGCCAGGGCGGGGCCAGAAAGGGGCAGGGTGACGGGGTTCCGGTTCTTGGGGTCTAGCAGCCTGAAAAAGCCTTCTTCCAGGTCTACAAGCTCCCAGGTCAGGGTTGCCGCTTCACTCCACCGGGTTCCAGTCAGTAGCAGGAAGGCCACAATATCGGCGGTTGTGCGGCTGATCGTGGTTTGTTCCGGGGCTTCCCGCAAGGCTTGAAGCTGGTTCCAGGTGTCGCCCAATCTCTCAAGCTGAATGGTCCGGGAACGGGGCTTGATGTTGTTCCACAACTTGGCATCAGAAAGGATGGTGCAGGGGTTTTCCGGTAACAGGGGGGCATCGTCTGGCCGGTAGGTGGCCCGCGCGTAATTCAAAAGCGCCCGCAAGACGCGGAAACTTTGGTTTGCTTGGGCGGGGCTTTCGGCTGTTTTCTGCCTAAACCGGGTGGCTACTTTATCGCGGGTAATGGCTGCCGCCGGCTTGTTGGCCCATGCTTTAAAGGTGGTCTTGATATGGCGGCGTATATTGTCCACGCTGGCCTGTTTAAGGTCGCGGCGGTCTGATATGTAAGCCTCGGCCACTTCGGCCAGGGTGACAGAAAGCGCCCGTGCTTTTTGCTTTTCGGCGGTGGGGTCTTTGCCTTCACCTAGGGCGGCCAGGGCTTGCTTTGCCTTCCGGCGGGCTTCGTCGGTGGTTATCACCCCGTGACGGCCAAGAGAAACGCGGCGGGTTCGGCCATTTACCCGGCCTTGGATAATGTAAGTTTTGCCCCCTGGTGTCATCCGAAGGCCAAAGCCGCGTGTATAATCATCCCAGATTAGCACTTGTCCGGCATCGGGTAAGGCCAGTTTTTCCACGCCAGTCTTGGTAAGTTTCATTTTCGCCCCCTGTTTTTCTGTAAGCACTATGTAAGCAGACTAGGTAAAAAACCATTAAACTACATGGGATTTAATCTAGGGCAAGACTGTTGATATGTCAAGGAAAATGCTGCTTACAAAAACAGGGTAAAGGATGGTAAAACAGGACTACATAGGACTTAAAATCCCTCGGCCGTAAGGCTGTGCGAGTTCGATTCTCGCTCCGGGCACCAATTCATAGTCCAGCGTGATGCGCTGGAGTCCAGAAAGCCCTGATACATCAGGGCTTTTCTTTAGCCGGGCAGGGCGGAGGCCATGGCTCTCTCAATTGGCTGTAAAGCAGGTGTATTGAGGGTTCCCAGGTTTTTTCGGGAAGCCCTTATTTGATTTGACGACCGCTCTTTGAAAGTCCTAAAATGAGTCATCATCAATGGGCCTTTGGTGGCGGAGGAAAGAATATGAGCCTGGGGATTAATTCCGATATCAGCAGTATGTTTGCCTTGGGTAGCCTGCAGAAAATCCAGCAGGGGCAGGCGTCGGCCCTGGCCAGGATTTCGTCGGGCCAGCGGCTCACCGGCGCCGCCGATGACGCCGCCGGTATGCGGATTGCCAACCTGCTGAAGAGTCAGGCGCTGGGGGCCGGGCAGAGCCTGCGCAATGCCGCCGACAGCATTGCCATGACCCAGATTGCCGAAAGTGCTTTGGGGCAGGGCAGTCAAATTCTGATGAGCATCCGGGAAAAGGCTTTGCAGGCCGCTAACGCCAGCCAGTCGGCGGAGTCTCGGCAGGCCATTCAGGCAGATGTCAACCGTAGGCTTGGGGTTTACAATGAGATCGCCGGGACCACCACCTTTGCCGGCCAACGAGTGCTGAGCGAAGAGGTGAGAATCGCGGTGCCTGCCAGCGAATCCGTCGATGGCGCCGAAGAGTCACCTGGCGGGCTGATTTCCGGTGGGATCGATGTCACCACCCGGGAAGGGGCCGAGGTGGCGGTGGGGGCCATCGACCAGGCCCTGGGGCGGCTAAGCGCCATGCGGGGGGAATTCGGGGCCACGCAGAATCAACTGGTTTCGGAAATGGCCGGCCTTGCCACCGCCGCCATCAATATCTGGTCGGCCCAGTCCCAGATGGCTGATGCCGACCTGGCCGAAGAATCCATGATCCTGGCCCGAATTAACATGCTGCGCCAAAGCGGCCTGTTTGCCTTAACCCAAAGCATGAACCTCGGCCAGACCAGGATCATGGACCTGCTTCAGGGCAAGTCTTAGCCCCCGCCCGGTCTCTTTGTTGACGGCCGTGGCCGGCTTGTTGGCTGTCTTTTGTCTGTCCGGCGCCAATTTCTGATTTTGTCCTTTTAAAAAATGATAAATCATTGTAGACTGCCCGGATTCGTGCGGAATCCAAACCGGGTTGACCGTACGTATACCAAATGAGTGCCCGGAGAGGTGACCGAGCGGTTGAAGGTGCACGCCTGGAACGCGTGTGTACGGCAACGTACCGTGGGTTCGAATCCCACCCTCTCCGCCATTGGCGTGCTCTTTTAAAGACCAGCGCGCTGTTCAAAGCGAGTTTTTCAGTTTGATAGCCGGGTCCCGCGCAACAGAGGCTTGCAAACCCCGTCAGATCCGGGAGGAAGCAGCGGTAGCGAGTTTATCTGTGTGCCGCGGGGGTGCCTGGCTATCATTTTTTTTTACGTCAGCGTTCAGCAGCACCGCATCTTGCAGCGATCGGCCCGGCTTGCGTACTGGTGTACGCGGCGCCAGGCCGCTTGCCGCAACCTGCGGCACTGCTGAACGCTGACGGCGCAGTGGTTTTCTCTTGGTTTTGTTTCTTTGATTTTGGTATCCGTTTACCAGGGTTAATAATCTGCTGAGTGTTTACCTTTTGATTCAGGGGTGGCATGTCTTATCTTGTACTTGCCAGGAAGTGGCGGCCCCGGACCTTTGGTGAGGTGGTGGGGCAGCGGCCGGTGGTGCGAACCCTGCAGAACGCCTTGCGGCTGGAGCGGGTGGCTCATGCCATGCTGTTTTCCGGCGTGCGGGGAGTGGGCAAGACCACCCTGGCCCGGCTCATGGCCAAGGCTCTGAATTGCCTGGCGACGGAGGCTGAGCAACGCCCATGCAACCAGTGTGATTCCTGTCGGGTCTTTAATGCCGGCAGTGCCATCGAACTGCATGAGATCGACGGTGCCAGTAATCGTGGCATCCAGGAGATCCGCGAGCTCAAGGAAAATATCCGCTTCATGCCGGTTGTCGGCAAGTACAAGATTGTCATCATCGATGAAGTGCACATGCTCACCACCGAGGCCTTCAACGCCCTGTTGAAGACCCTGGAGGAACCGCCGGCCCATGTCTACTTCATGTTTGCCACCACCGAACTGCACAAAATCCCCGTCACCATCCTCTCCCGGTGCCAGCGTTATGAGTTGACCCGGGTACCATTTGCCGAATTGCTGGACTTCTTTCGGCGGGTAGCGGCGGCCGAAGAGGTGGCGGTTCCCGACTCGGCCTTGGAGATGATCGTCCGCGAGGCCGACGGCAGTGTGCGGGACGGTCTTAGTCTGCTGGATCAGGTTTTTTCCTTTGGCGGTCGGCAGGTAACCGATGAAGATGTTCGCCAGATGCTGGGTCTGGTGGATCGCCAGACCTTTGAACACCTGGCCCGGGCCTTGCTGGCCCCCGACCTGGCCCGCTGCCTGGAGCTGTTTGATCAGTGTTACCGGGCCGGCCTGGATCTCAAACGCTTTGCCGGCGATCTGCTCAACTATTTCCGTAATCTGGTGGTCTGCCGCCAGGCCGGCAGAGCCGCCGGCCTGCTGGACCTGGCCGACCGGGAACTGGCCGCCCTGGAGGAAATCGCTGCCGCCCACAGTCCCGAGACCCTGCTGTACTGCTTTAACCTGCTGCTGAAAGGGGTGGAGGAAATGCAGTATGCCACCCGGCCCAAGCTGGTGCTGGAGATGACCTTTGTGCGGGCCGCCCAGGCCGGTGATATCGTTTCCACCGGCGAGGTGCTGGGGCGGCTGGAGCAGTTGCTGGCCGGCTTGCCCGCTTTCCCGCCGACCGATGGAGCCGCCGGGCCGGCGAACGGGGGTGTTGCCGCCAGTCGTGAAAAAGGTGCACGGCAGGCTAGTGACCAACAACCAGCGGCGTCGGGAGACGGGACTGACGCCATCGCGGTCGGGGAGCGGCAATTTACGGATAAGGCCGCAGCTCCCGATGTCCCGCGCCTTGCCGAACCAGCCCCGGAGTTGCCCGCCGGGAACGCTTCTCCGGCGGTGGCTGGCAGGCGAGAGCTGGAGCAACAAAAAACGGCGGTTGACGACGGCCCCAAAAAAGTGGAAAGAGGTGAACATGATGCAAATGATCCTGCGATTGCTGGTGCGGATGGCCCTGCGCACGATGTTTCGGGGAATGCTGCGAGGGCGATTCCGCCTTTAGGCGAGGCGGCGTTGTTGGCTGAAGCGCCGACGGTCAGTGCGGCGGCACCCGTCGAAGTGAATGGGGCGCCGCCAGCCGGGCCGGCAGCCAAGATGGGGCCGGTGGAAAAAAGTCAGGCGGAGCTGTCGTCCGGGGGCGGTCGTGATCTGCGGCCGGACTGGGATGGCTTTGTCGCCTACGTGCGGCAGCGCAAGGTCTGGATGTCCCCGGTACTGGATATGGCCGCCGGCGCCCGGGAGGAAGACGGTCAGCTGCTGATCCGCTACGATGATCTGGCCGACTGCAAACTTTTGGAAGAGCCGGAAAACAATCGCTTGCTCACCGAGTTCGCCCAAGATTATTTTCAGCGTGAACTCACCGTGCGTTTGCGTATCCGGGGCAGCAGCACGATGGAGGTAGGCGGGGGCGAGATGCCCCGGGAAGAGCGCCGGGCGCTGGCCAATGACCCCCTGGTGCGGACAGTGGTGGAGATTTTTAACGGTGATGTGGCCGGGGTACGGACCGGCCGCAGTTAGGAGGATTTTGTTATGGATATGCAGCAGATTATGCAGCAGGCCCAGCAGTTTCAGCAGAAAATGGCCGGCCTTCAGGCCGAACTGGCTGAACGGACGGTGACTTCCAGTGTCGGCGGTGGCATGGTGCAGGTCACGGTCAACGGCCGTCATCAACTGGTGGAACTGAAGATTGAGCCGGCAGTGATCAACCCCGAGGATCCGGAGATGCTCCGGGATCTGGTGGTGGCGGCGGTTAACGACGCCATGGCCAAAGCCCAAGAGATGATTCAGGCGGAAATGGGCAAACTCACTGGCGGTATGAATATCCCTGGTCTTTTTTAATTTTTTCATCATGTTCCTCCCGTTACCCCGGCTACCTTTGTTATGAACGTAATCCCTCCCGCGCTGGCCCGGCTGATCGCTGATTTCGGGCGTCTGCCAGGGGTCGGCCGCAAGACCGCCAGCCGTTTGGCCATGCATCTTTTGCGCCGGTCACCGGTGGAGGCTTTGGCTCTGGCCAAAAGCTTAACCGAACTCCATCAGTTGATTACCATGTGCTCAACCTGCTGCGCTTTTTCTGAAGAGGATCCCTGCGAGATCTGTCGCAACCCCGCCCGCGACGAGGGCCTGGTGTGTGTGGTGGAGGAGTCCGGTGACCTGATTGCCATTGAAAAGACCTCTTCTTTCAAGGGCAAATACCACATTCTCCACGGCGTGCTTTCGCCGGCGGACGGCATCGGGCCCGGCGAACTGAAAATAGACCAGTTGCTGGCCAGGATCCGCCGCGATCGGGTGCGCGAAGTGTTGATCGCCACCAGTTCCACGGTGCCGGGAGAGGCCACCGCCGCTTACCTGATCCGGCATCTGCAGGAAAACAGCCAGGTAAGAATTACCCGGCTGGCCTGCGGTATTCCCATGGGAATGGATATAAAGTATGCTGATGAACTGACCCTGGCCCGGGCCATCGCCGCCCGTCAGGATCAGTAAATTACCGTTGATTGCACCCGATCGCCGCACGGCGGAGTGCCGCTGAACAGTTACCGGTGATTTAAACTTGACAGCAGCCCGGGTACTTGGTAATTCCTTTCCGCTTCGGACCCAACGCAGGCGCGTAGCTCAGTGGGAGAGCGCTACCTTGACATGGTAGAAGTCGGCGGTTCAATCCCGCCCGCGCCTACCAGTACAACACCGGGGCTCCGTGAGGGTTTCCAGTCCCGGCTGGATTAATCCTGGCGGAGCTTCGTTTTTTGCCCATTTGCCCATGACGTCTCGCAGAGACGTCCGAGTTGGACTGCCCATGACTGAAATCACCCTGACCACCGCCGACCAGAGTCGGAATTTTCCCGTCGGCACCACCGCTGCCGAAGTGCTCAAGGAGATGTTCTCCAACAAGGTACGCAAACGGGCCCTGGCCCTGCGGGTGGGTGACCGCCTGGTCGATCTGGCCGCCCCCCTGGTGGCCGGCGGTGAGGTGGCGGCCATCACCCCGGAAAGCCCCGAGGCCCTGGAGATCCTGCGGCACAGTGCCGCCCACGTAATGGCCGAGGCGGTGCTGGAGCTGTTCGGTGATGATGTCCAGGTCGCCATCGGGCCGGCCACCGCCGACGGTTTTTACTACGATTTTGATCGCGAGCAACCCTTTACCCCGAATGATCTCGAAAAAATTGAAGAATTGATGGCCGAGATCGCCGCCACCGACCGCCCCTTTGAGCGCCGGGAGCTGAGCCGGGCCGAGGCCCTGGAAATGTTCCGTCGGCAGGGGCAGCGTTACAAGGTGGAACTGCTCGACGAGATCGAGGCCGACCAGGTAAGCCTGTACAGCCAGGGTAACTTCGTTGATCTGTGCCGGGGGCCGCATCTGCCCTCCACCGGCTGGTTGAAAGCCTTCAAGCTGACCCGCCTGGCCGGGGCCTACTGGCGCGGTGAAGAAAAAAACAAGATGCTGCAGCGCATTTACGGCACCGCCTTTTTTGACAAAAAAGAGCTGCGCGCCCATCTCGAGCGCCTGGAAGAGGCCAAGAAGCGGGATCACCGCAAGCTGGGCAAGGAGCTGGAGCTGTTCACCATCAATGACCAGATCGGCCCGGGGCTGATTTTGTGGCAGCCCAAGGGGGCCCTGCTGCGGCGACTGATTGAAGACTACTGGCGTGATGAGCACTACCGCCACGACTACGAACTGCTCTCCACCCCCCATATCGCCCGCCGCGAGTTGTGGCAGACCAGTGGTCATCTCGATTTCTACAGCGAGAACATGTACGCGCCCATGGAGGTCGAGGAGGTGCAGTATCAGCTTAAGCCCATGAACTGTCCCTTCCATATCGCCATCTATAAAACCCGCAAGCGCAGCTACCGGGAGTTTCCCCTGCGCTGGTGCGAGTTGGGCACCGTCTACCGCTTTGAAAAGACCGGCGCCCTGCACGGGTTGATGCGGGTGCGGGGCTTTACCCAGGATGACGCCCATATCTTCTGCCGGCCCGATCACCTGGAAGATGAGATCTTCCGCATTCTCGATCTCAATCTCAATATCCTGCAGGCCTTCGGTTTCAGCGATTACGATATCTATCTGTCCACCCGCCCGGACAAGTACGTCGGCAGCGACGAACACTGGGACCGTTCCACCGCCGCGCTGCAGACGGCATTGGAGAAAAAGGGCCTGAACTACAGCCTGGACCCCGGCGAGGGGGTCTTCTACGGCCCCAAGATCGACATCAAGATCAAGGATGTGCTGGGCCGGTCCTGGCAGTGTTCCACCATCCAGGTGGATTTCAACCTGCCGGAGCGTTTCGAGTTGGGTTACACCGGCGAGGACGGCCACGAGCACCGGCCCATCATGATCCATCGGGCCCTGATGGGTTCCCTGGAGCGTTTTTTTGGGGTGCTCATCGAGCACTATGCCGGCGCTTTTCCGTTGTGGCTGGCGCCGGTGCAGGCCCGCATCTGCAACATCACTGATGCCCAGCTTGACTACGGGGAAGAGGTCTATGCCGCCTTGCGCCGGGCCGGCGTGCGGGTGGAAAAGGATCTGCGCAACGAGAAGCTCAACTACAAGATCCGTGAAGCCCAGCTACAGAAAATTCCTTACATGCTCATAGTCGGCGATAAGGAAGCGGCCGAAAAAACGGTAACCGTGCGGCAGCGGGACGGCAAAAACCTGCCGCCCATGCCGGTGAGCGACTTTGCCGCCCTGGTGGCGGCCGAATGTGCGCGTAAGGGCCAGCTCTAAACAACACCGGGGCGATCACCGGGCAGAGGCGCTGCTCACAGCGGTTACGATTTTATTGGCACAACCTTAGGTGAATGTGTTATATATCCCCGTTTACGTAGCTTCCGGTTGTGCCGGAAGAAGTTTGCCGCGCCTGGCGGGGTGAAAAGTTGTTGACCTCGCTGGTGTGTTGCCGGATGGGCACGCACTGTCGATCTTTTTTGCCTTGCCGGTCAACACGTTGGCAGTTTTTTACGAGGCTGTCAAAGTGGGGCTGTCGCTGTTATCTGAAACGGGAGGACGGGTACCATTAAGGGAAGACGCAAAGAGCCGGAAAAAAAGGAAGTTCGGGCCAGAACCAATCAGCAGATCCGTTGTGATGAGGTGCGGCTGATTGATGAGGACGGCGCTCAGCTGGGGCTTATGACGCCCCGGGAGGCCCTGATGAAGGCGGAAGAAAGCGGGTTGGACCTGGTGGAGGTTTCCCCCACCGCCAAACCCCCGGTTTGTCGGATCATGGATTACGGCAAATACCGCTATGAGTTGAGCAAAAAACAGCAGGACGCCAAGAAAAAACAGGCGGTGGTCGAGGTCAAGGAAATCAAATTGCGACCCAAGACCGAAAAACACGACCTGGATTTTAAAATTAAAAATATCAAAAAATTTCTCGACCAGAACAACAAGGTCAAGGTGACCCTGCGCTTCCGGGGCCGGGAGATTGTTTACGCCGACACTTTGGGGGTGGAGGTTCTGAACCGGATCGCCCAGGAGTTGACGGAAGTGGCCACCGTGCTGCAGCCACCTCAAATGGAAGGGCGGCAGATGACCATGTTGGTAGGGCCAAATAAGTAACCTCTTTTTAATTTAAAGTTTAAACATAAGAAACTGTACCGTAAGGAGCAAGCAATGCCTAAGATGAAAACCAACCGGGGAGCGGCCAAGCGCTTCAAATGCACCGGCACCGGCAAGGTGGCCCGGCGCAAGGCCTTTGCCAACCATATTCTCACCAAGAAAACCACCAAGAGGAAGCGCGGGCTGCGCCAGGGGGCCATTGTCGATGCCACCAACGCGGCCGGTATCAAGCGTATTCTTCCGTACCTTTAAGGAGAGCAGTCATGCCCAGAGTAACCCGTGGATTCAAGGCGCGTCAGCGCCGGAAAAAAGTTCTCAAACAGGCCGGAGGTTATGTCGGCGGTCGTCATCGTCTTTACCGCAGCGCCACTGAAGCGGTGGATCGCGCCCTTAACTATGCCTATCGTGACCGGCGGCAGAAAAAACGTGATTTCCGCAGCCTGTGGATCGTCCGCATCGGCGCGGCGGCCCACGAGCACGGCACCACTTACAGTCGCTTGATGGGCGGCTTGAAAAAGGCCGGAGTTGATCTGGACCGTAAGGCGCTGGCTAACCTGGCCATCATGGACCCGGCCGGGTTTGCCGCTGTGGTACAAACCTCCCGGACCAACTAGGCCGCGGCACGGGCCCCTATTTTGTCGAAGCTGTGAAAGCAATGGAAGAAGAACTCCAGCGGCTGCGTGCCGAGGCTGAAGCGAAACTAGCGCAGATTACCGACCCGGAAGAGCTTGAGCCCTTCCGGGTCGAATATCTTGGCCGCAAGGGGCGTTTTACCGCCCTGATGCGCAGTCTGGGGCAGGCCCCGGCTGAAGACCGACCCAGGTTGGGCAAGCTGGCCAACGAAAGCCGGACTGTTCTTGAGGCCGCTTTCAATGTACGGCGGGATGAACTGGCGGCCGCCGCCCCTTCGCCGGCCCAGCGGCCCGATCTGACCCTGCCGGGGAGGCGCTATCCCGCCGGACGTTTGCATCCGGTAACCCAAGTGATGGCGGAAATCTGCGACGTCTTTGCCGGCATGGGCTTTGCCGTGTCCGAAGGGCCCGACGTGGAAACCGATTTCTACAACTTCGAGGCCCTCAATATTCCTCCCCATCATCCGGCCCGGGCCATGCACGACACCTTTTACGTTGATGCCGGTCGTCTGCTGCGCACCCACACCTCGCCCATGCAGATCAGGGCCATGGAACAGGCCAGGCCGCCGCTGCGGATGATCGCTCCGGGTAAGGTCTACCGCTGTGATTCCGATATTACCCATACCCCCATGTTTCACCAGGTGGAAGGCTTCCTGGTGGATGACAAGGTTTCCTTTGCCGACCTCAAGGGGGTGCTGTCGGCCTTCATCGCCCGGATATTTGACGCCGAAACCCCCATCCGTTTCCGCCCCAGTTTTTTCCCCTTCACCGAGCCTAGCGCCGAAGTGGATATCGGTTGTGTGATCTGCGGCGGCAAAGGCTGCCGGGTTTGCAAGCAGACCGGCTGGCTGGAGATCCTGGGGGCCGGCATGATCGACCCGGAGGTTTTTGCCAAGGTTGGTTACGACCCGGAAGAATACAGCGGTTTCGCTTTCGGGCTGGGAGTGGAGCGGATCGCCATGCTCCGTTACGGCATCAACGATATTCGTCTTTTCTACGAAAACGATCTGCGCTTTTTGCGACAGTTTTAATTATTTGCCGGTCTTGATGTTCAGAGGGCAGGCCAACCTGAACGGCGGACCTTTCGCTTTTTACCAGGGTTTTTGGGTATGAAATTTACTTACAACTGGTTGCGGGAATATGTGGCCGTGGAACTCGGTCCCGAAGAGATCGCCGCCCGGCTTACCCTGCTTGGTCTGGAAGTTGATGCGGTGGAGCCGTTGTATGCCGAACTGGCGCCGGTGAGGGTGGCCCGGGTGGCGGCGGTGCATCCCCATCCCAATGCCGACCGGTTGACCCTCTGCGATGTCGAGGATGGAGAGGCGCAGATGCGGCGGGTGGTCTGCGGCGCCCCCAACGTCCGGGCCGGAATGTACTCGGCCCTGGTAACGCCCGGCGCGGTGCTTCCCGGTGGCCTGAAGATCAAGGCCAGCAAAATCCGCGGCGAACGTTCGGAAGGGATGCTTTGTTCCGCCCAGGAATTGGGCCTGGCGGCCGACGCTGAGGCCGCCACCGGCATCATGGACCTCGATCCTGCTGCAATTCCAAGCCTTGAGCCGGGGCTGCCCTTGCGGACGGCCTTGGGGCTGGCCGATACCCTGTTCGAGGTGGATCTTACCCCCAACCGGCCCGACTGTACCGGGGTGATCGGCTTGGCCCGCGAGGTTGCCGGCTTTACCGGTCTGCCGCTCAGGCGGCCGGTGGAGCAGGCCCCGCTATTACCCACCCCGGAACAGGCGGGTTCAGACCTGCCTTTTACGGTGGCCGTTGAAGCGGCGGAATGTCACCGTTATGCCGCCCGGCTGTTGCGCAACCTGCGCATCGCCCCCTCGCCCCCTTGGTTGCAGCAGCGTCTGCAGGCGGTGGGGTTGCGCCCCATTAACAACATAGTCGATGTCACCAATCTGGTGATGCTGGAATACGGGCAACCAATGCACGCCTTTGACTTCGATCGCCTGGCCGGTGGTCGGATCCGGGTGCGGCGGGCGGCGCAGCAGGAAAAAATCACCACCCTCGACGGCGTGGCGCGGGAACTGACCCCTGCCATGCTGGTGATCGCCGATTCCGATCAGCCGGTGGCGGTGGCTGGGATCATGGGCGGTGCCAGTTCCGAGGTTGGCCCTGATTCGGTCAATATTCTGCTGGAAAGTGCCTGTTTTGAAGCCAAAAGCGTGCGCACCACCGCCGCCGCTCTCAAGCTGGCCACCGATTCTTCCTACCGTTTTGAACGCGGGGTCGATCCCCAGGTAGCGCCCTTGGCCCTGGAACGGGCGGTGGCACTGATTCTGGAACTGGCCGGCGGTGAGGCGGTGCCGGGCGGGATTGATTACCGGGCCGGCGTCCAGCCTTCGTCGGAACTGATCCTGCGACTGCGCCGGGTTAATGACCTGCTGGGCACCGCCCTGGATATTGACACCGTGGAAAAGGTGTTGGCGGGGATTGAGATTACCGGGGAGCGGGCTGATGACCAGACTTTGCGGATCACCCCGCCGTCTTTCCGGGTGGATCTGGAGCGGGAAGTGGACCTGATCGAAGAGGTGGCTCGCCTGGTGGGTTATGACCGCATTCCCGCCGCCATGCCGAAGGTGGCCATGGAACTGCCAGCTGTCGATCCTGTCGCCGAACGCCGCCGACGCTTGCGCAGCCTGATGCAGGCCGCCGGCTGCCATGAGGCCATCAACTACAGCTTTGTCAACCCGGCCCACGCCGACACCCTGCAGCTGCCCGCTGATGATCCGCGCCGCCAGGCACTGCCCCTGCTTAACCCTTTGAGCGAAGAGCAGGCCGTGATGCGCACCTCGCTGCTGCCAGGGCTGCTGGATAACGCCCGTCATAATATCAACCACCAGAGTCCGGATCTGCGTCTTTTTGAACTGGGCAAGGTCTTTTTCGTGGAAGAAAGGCAGGATCTTCCACGGGAAGAAGAGCATTTGGCGGCGGTGTTCAGTGGTCGCCGTTCCCCTCGGGCGCCAATGCTCTGGACCGGCGAAGAGCCGGTGGATATCTATGATGTCAAAGGGGTGATGGAGGAGTTGCTGACCGGGTTGGCTTTGGCCGACTTGCAGCTGGTCCCGGCGGCGACGACGCCTTCCTACGCGATGGCCAGTTTTCAGCTGATCATCACCGACGGACCGGAAGGAGAGCTGCTGGGCGAGGCGGGAAAAATTCAGCCTGCGGTTCTAAAAGCATTTGGCATCAAGCAGGAAGTCTTTTATCTTGAACTGAATCTGACCGAGCTTAGCCGTTGCCGGTCGACGTCCGCCGGCTTTGCCGCTCTGCCCAGGTTTCCAGCCGTCAAGTGGGATCTGGCCATGCTGGTGCCGGAAGAGGTGGAAGCCGGCGAGATGTTGGCGGCCATTCGTAAAACCGGCGGCAAGCTGCTGGAGCAGGTTGAAATTTTCGATGTGTACCGCGGTAAACATATAGAACCGGGGCGTAAAAGCGTGGCTTTTGCCATTCACTATCGCGACGCTGAGCAGACCCTGAATGATAAAAAAGTGGGAGTGGTTCACGGCAAGATTATTAAAATGCTGGAACAGCGTTTCCACGGTCAACTAAGAGAGGCCTGAAAAATGAATCGTGCAAATCTGACCCGCAAGGACCTGGCAAAGGCCATCAACGAGAAGATGGGCTTTTCCCAGCGCAGTGCCGCCGACCTGGTGGATATTGTATTTGATCGTTTGAAGGCGACCCTACTGGCCGAAGAACCCATCAAGCTGGTCCAGTTCGGAACCTTTAACGTGCGCCGCAAATCTCCCCGACAGGGGCGCAATCCGCGGACCGGTGATCCCATGGAAATCTGCAAACGCAGCATGATTTCCTTCCGTCCCAGCAAGAGCGTGCGGGAGCGGATCAATCGTCGTTCCTGAGCGGCGGATCGGTCGTGAGGCCTGATTTTGAGTGCCGCTGAGCAGCATGAGCCCCGGATTCCGGATAAGCTCTATTTCAAAATCGGTGAGGTCTGCGAGATCACCGGGGTAAAGCAGCACGTGCTGCGCTACTGGGAGTCCGAGTTTCGCATGCTGGCTCCCCAGCGGGCCAATTCCCGTCAGCGCTTGTACCGGCGCAGCGATGTGGAAAATATCCTGCGGATCAAGCGGCTGCTTAAGGAAGAAGGATTTACCATCAGCGGGGCCAAGAAGTTACTGGCCCGGGAACGAAAACGTGGCGCTGCCAAGGAGCCGGAAGGCCAACTCCAAGGGCAGCAACCATCGCCACCCCCACCAGCCGGTGGCACCGGGGCAGCCGATGCCCCGCAGAACTCGGCCGAGATCTTCAGCGGCATCAAGGAAGAGCTGTTGAGCCTGAAAAAGATCCTCGAACGATAATCGCGCCGGGACGTATTCTGTCCTTGACAGCCGGCCATCGGGCCGGTATTTTAGCCGTTTCAATTTTGACCGGTTTTCGGGATGTAGCGCAGCCTGGTAGCGCACTTGAATGGGGTTCAAGGGGCCGGAGGTTCAAATCCTCTCATCCCGACCAGAAATCAAAGGCTTACGGATAAATCCGTGGGCCTTTTTTTTTGTGGTTTTTAGTGACATGTTGCCACCGTCACCAGCGTCATCGAACGAAGGCGCCTGGATTCCCAAACCCACCAAGTGGGACACGGGATACTTCGACATTCTCTTCGGAAAAAATATTGACTTTGTTTGCGGTTACATTCAAGATTGCCAATGGTGACCACGGTTAGACCTTTGCAAGTTTCAATTCGCACCAAGCTGCTGTTTCTTTTGCTGGTGGCTCTGGTGCCGTCCCTGCTGGTCATCGCCTATAAAGGGCTGGAGAGTAGCCGGGCGGCCCAGGCCAAAACCCATCGTGATGCGTTCTTTCTGGTGGATAACCTGGCCACCCAGCAGTTGCTGATTACCGAATCGATCCGCGCCATGTTTCAGACCATGGCGCAACTCCCTCAGGTGCGCAGCCTGGATCAGCCAGCCTGTGACCTGCTGTTTGGCAAACTGCTGCAAGACATCCCCTATCTCGTTAATATCGGCCTGTTTGATCCTCGGGGGGATGTGGTGGCCGTCGGCCGACCGGTAAAGCCTTTTAACAATGCCGGTAGCCGACAGTTCCGGGAAGCGGTGGCCACTGGTGAGATGGCTACCGGCGAGTTCACGATCGGCCGGATCAGTGGCCAGCCCAGCTTCCAGTTTGCCTTCCCCGTTCGGGATGAAGAAAATCGGCTGCTGGGCGTGCTGCAGGCCGGTTTCGTGCTGGATGTATTCAATGAAACCTTCAGCCGGGCCGGGTTGCCGCCCCAAACCGTTTTGGGGATTCTTGATCATCAAGGGCGGCGCCTGTACCGCTTTCCCCCCACCGAGGAATTTCCGGCCGGAGACTTGGCGCCGGCGCATCTGCTGACCCACTTTTACGGGGCCGACCGGCAAGGCACTCTGTTGGCCGGTGGCGGCGATGGTCGCCCCCGCCTTTTTGCCTTCCAACAACTTCGTTTGAGCGAGCAGTCTCCGTCCTATATGGTTTTCCACGTGGCCGTCCTGCAGGCGGAGGCCTTGGCGGAGAGCCGCCGGGTTTTACTGCTCAGCCTGGCCCTGATGGGCGGAGCGATACTGGCAACGCTGCTGATCGCCGGGCTGATGAGTGGCCGGCTGCTGCTTTATCCCCTGGGCAAACTGGTTGCCGCGGCCCGGAGTCTGGGGAGCGGCGATCTTGCGGCTCGGAGTCAACTGTTCCACGGCCAAGATGAATTCGGTCAGTTGGCCCAATCTTTTGACCAGATGGCGGCCACCATCGCCCAGCGGGAAATGGAGCGTAATGAGGCATTGCTCAAAACGGAACGGTTGTTGTTGGAACAAGAAATTGCTCTTCGTGAAAACAAAAGACTCAACGAGGTCATGGCTCACCATCTCCAGGAGCCGGCCCGGCGGGTGGCCATTTTCGCCCAGTTGCTGAAGCGGGAGGCCGGAGACAAAATCGGGGAGGCGGGGCCCGAGGTTGGCCGGTTTTGGGAGTTCATCGAAAATGAAGCCGCTCGGCTTAAAAATTTAATTAATGACGCCCAAAAATATCTGGCGGTGGACTCGGTCGAGGCCGGCAAGGGTGACAGTGATGCCGGTATGGTAATCGAAGAGGTTTGCCGACAGTTGCGGATGGAGTCTGGAAGTTCGGATTTTCGGGTTGAAACCGGTTTGTTGCCAGATCTGCCCATAGACCAGAACAACACCCGAATGCTGTTCAAGATTATCCTCCAAAATGCCATCAGCCATGCCGATCCGGATCGTAGCCCCCTGATCAGGATCGACGGCGAAATCGCAAACACCCTGGTTCG
The DNA here is from genome assembly GCF_029210385.1 of Desulfurivibrio dismutans. GTDB lineage: Bacteria > Desulfobacterota > Desulfobulbia > Desulfobulbales > Desulfurivibrionaceae > Desulfurivibrio > Desulfurivibrio dismutans. The sequence goes on from NZ_JARGDQ010000001.1 coordinate 381,136, forward strand.
TTACCGACTGGCTGACAATGGCCTCGGTGTTGCTCCGCAGTACCGGGAAAAGGTTTTCAACCTTTTTGAAAGAGTTAATAACGTAAATTCCGGCACCGGCCTGGGCTTGGCCATTGCCCGCCGCCTGGTGGAAAAAAATGGCGGTCAAATCAGGCTGGCCGACAGCGAGCTTGGCGGCGTGGCGGTGATTTTCGAATTGCCGGCAAAATTGTAAGCTTTACAAGGAAATTTATGTAATCTAAAATCAGAACCGTTTCCAGCACCATTTTAATGATGGTGGGCTGGGAAACTGTTTCCAAAGATTAATTTCTGTAACCCGGAGCACGATGTTTTGAAAATTATTCTTTCAATGCTACTGACTGTTCTGGGAGGGCTGTTTTTTTCCTCTTCCGTCGCCGCCGAGCCCTTGCGGCTGGGGGTTTTTCCCTATATTTCGCCGGCCCAGATGGTGGAGCAGCTCAGCCCCCTGCGCCAGCGGCTGGCGACGGCGTTGGAGCGGGAGGTGGAAATGCTGTCGGCGCCGGATTTCATGACCTTCGTCGAACGCCAAGCCGCCGGCCACTACGACCTGGTGATCACCGCCCCGCACATGGGGCGACTGGCGCAGCAAAGGGATGGCTGGCAACCGGTGGTGATCTCCAGCCAACAGACCGCCACCGTGATTCTGGTCCGGGCAGATGCCGATATTACCCGACTGGAACAGCTTAAGGGGCGGCGGCTGGCGGTGGGCAACTGGCGTTCCGTTACTTACCTGCTGGCGGCCCGGGCCCTGAACGCGGCCGGGCTGGAGCTGGGTGATGATGTGCAGGTGTTGGAGACCGCGACCTTTTCCAACGTGGTGGCGGCCATCCTGGCCGGGGAAGCGGTGGCCGGTGCCACTCCCACCCTGTTGTGGGATCAGTGGTCCCATGTATACCCGGAAGAGAAGCGCCGGATCCGGGAGCTTTTTCGGGCGCCACCGCCCAACCCCCACTCCTTTTTGCTGATGATGCCGGCCGCCGCCGACCAGGCAACCATCGACCACCTGCGCGGCAGTTTGCTTGCCTTCCACCGGGACCCGGCCGGGCAGGCGTTTTTTCAGGAGAGCAACTTCGAGTCCTTTCAACTGCCCAGCGAGGAGGCCATGGCCCTGGCCGATCCCTTTGTCTACGTACTGCTGCCTGAATCTTCCGGACCCTCCGAAACCTCCAAATCTTCCGGAGCTTCCCGGCCGGCCGGCAAACCAGAGGAGTAACCATGGCGCAGGTGCAAGCCAGCTCAGCCTTGAATTCCACTTGGTACCGCTCCCTGCAGTTTCGGGTGGTGGCGGCCGTGCTGCTGGTCACCCTGGCGGTGATGGGGGTTTTGCTGGCCAACGGTCATCGATTGACCACCAACGCCCTGGAGGTGCAGACCCAGGCCCGGCTGGATTCCCTGTCCCCGCTGCTCAATGCCGCCCTGGCCGGTCGGGTCTTTCAGCGGGATCATAGTGAGCTCCGCAGTATTACCGCAGAACTGGTGCAAACCCCGGATGCCGATATTTTATACATCGAGGTGGCTACCACCCGAGGAGAGGTTATCGCCCGGGCGGGGGCCATGGCGGACGCCGCACAACCCAGTTCATCGGTGCTGACCGCCCTGGAGCAGGGGCTGATTTACCACGTCCGGAAGCCCCTCTCCCTGGGGGCTGATGTCGAGGTGGGGGTGGTGCGTTTCGGCCTCTCGCTGGCCGGCCTGGTTGGTTTGCGGGATAACATGATCCGCCAGAGCCTGCTGATTGTCGCCGTTACCCTGCCCCTGGCTTTTGTGCTGCTGGCCTGGGGCGGTTATCGTCTGGCCGGCAGGGTTGATCGTCAGCTCAAAGAGATGCGGGAAGGGGAGGAGCGCTACCGGACCATCTTCAACGCCCCCGATGATGCCATCTTTGTTCATGAGGCCGACAGCGGCAGGATCGTCGATGTCAACCGGGCCATGCTGGTAATGTACGGCTTTGATTATCAGTCGGCGCTGCAACTCGGTGTCGGCGAGATCAGCGCCAATGTTCCCCCCTATACCCGGGCCGAGGCGGAAAAACTGCTCAATGCCGCCAGGCAGCAGGGCTCGCAACGTTTTGAGTGGCTTTGCCGCCGGCGCGACGGCGAGCTGTTCTGGGGGGAGATTTCGCTGCGCCTGGACCGGATTGGCGACCGGGACTTCATCATTGGCGTGAATCGCAATATCAACGACCGCAAACTGGCGGAGCAGGCTCTGGAAGAAGAAAAGGAATGGCTGGCCACCACCCTGCAAAGCATCGGCGACGGGGTGATCACCACCGACCGCCAGGGGCGGGTGCTGATGCTCAATAAACTGGCCGCCGAACTGACCGGCTGGTCAGCGGCGGAGGCCGCCGGCCGCCCGCTGCCCGAGGTTTTTGCCATCATTAACGAGCGGACCGGCGAGCCGGCAAAAAACCCGGTGGAAAAAGTGCTGGCCGAGGGCAAAATCGTGACCTTGGAAAACCATACCGTCCTGATTGCCCGCAACGGCAGCAGAAAACCCATCGCCGACAGCGGCGCGCCCATCCGCAACCGGGAGGGGGAAATCATCGGGGTGGTGCTGGTCTTTCGAGACATGACCGAGCAGGAGCGCACCGAACGGGAGTTGCTGAAGATCAAGAAACTGGAGTCGGTGGGGGTCTTGGCTGCCGGTATTGCCCATGATTTCAACAACCTGCTCACCGCCATCCTGGGCAACGTGGACTTGGCCCGCTACCTGGCCAAGGAACAGCCCCCCATCGTCAATCTGCTGCAGGAGGCCAAAAAGGCCGGGTTGCGGGCCCGGGGGCTGACCCAGCAGCTGTTGACCTTTGCCCGGGGCGGTGATCCCGTCCGTCAGGTGGCCTCCTTGGAGGCCGTGATTCGGGACTCCTCCCGGTTTGTTCTGCGGGGCAGCAAGGTGACCTGCGATTATGATATCCCGCCCGACCTTTGGCTGGTGGAGATTGACCAGGGCCAGATCAGCCAGGTGATTCAAAATATCGTCCTCAACGCCCGCCAGGCCATGGCCGAGGGCGGCCGGATCACCATCACCGGCCGCAACCGGCCCGCCGATGCCGCCGACCAGGCCCGGGGGAAGGGCGACGAGGTGGCGATCACCATCAGCGATGATGGCCCCGGTGTTGAGCCGGCGGTTCTGGAAAAGATCTTCGACCCCTATTTTACCACGAAAAAGGAAGGCAGCGGCCTGGGGCTGACCATCTGCCATTCCATCGTGGACAAGCATGACGGCAAAATCACCGTGGACTCCCGCCCGGCGGCGGGAACGACCTTTACCATTACCCTGCCCGCCAGTCGACAAAGTGCCGCGGAGGTCCGGGAAAAGGCACCGATAACCGTGCGGCGGCGGGCAAAAATCCTGGTGATGGACGATGAAACCATGGTGCGCCAGGTTATGGCCAGTTCCCTGACGGCCCTGGGCCACGAGGTGGTAACGGTGGCCGATGGCGCTGAAGCCCTGAAGGTTTACCGGGAGGCCATGGGCTTGTCCGCCCCCTTTGACTTGGTTATCATGGACTTGACCGTTCCCGGCGGCATGGGCGGGCAGGAGGCGGTGGGCAAGTTGCGGCAGCTTGACCCCGCCGCCCGGGTGGTGGTCGCCAGCGGCTATGCCGATGACCGAATCATGGCCCACCACCGGGATTACGGTTTTGCCGCCCGCCTGAGCAAACCGGTCCTGCTGGAAGAACTGGATCGGGTTGTCCAGACTCTGCTGGAACCCGGAGAGAATTTATGAGCGGCCGCCGCTTTGAGTTTAAGTTTTTCGCTGATGGTAACGTCTCGGTGGTACCATTGCTCTAGTTTGTTAACATTGTAACGTCAAGGAAAACGAAAACATGAAACTACAAGAATATTTTGCAACCACCAGTGGCCGGGGTGTTCTGGCCACTGCTGCCGCCGACGGCAAGGTCAACGCCGCAGTTTACAGCAGTCCCCATTTTCTGGAAGAGGGCAGCGTGGCTTTTGTTATGCGCGATCGGCTTACCCATCGCAATCTCCAGGAGAACCCCTACGCCACTTTTCTCTTTATCGAAGAAGGTTCTGCGGGCCGGGGGGTCCGCCTGTATCTCAAAAAAACCAGGGAAGAAAACGATCCCGAAAAGATCAAGGGGCTCAAACGCCGACATCTTACCCCGGCGGAAGACCAGGCGCTGGGGCAGACTTTTCTGGTCTTCTTAGCGGTGGAAAAAATTCTGCCCCTGGTGGGCGCAGATCCGGACAGTTTGCCAATCAGTTGAATATGGCAATTTCTGGTCGGTCTTGGTAAGCGGCAACTGGCGCGTTACCTTTCGATTTACCGGAACTGACGTGGAAGTGGTCGATTACCTCGATTATTATTAAGATGGAGGATAAATCCATGCTTAAAAAACATCCGCGCCCCGGCGAGCTGTTGCGCGAAGGTCGATGACGGCGAGCTCCGGGGTTGGTTTATTGCCGCCTCACGGAAGGGGGCAGCCTTCGGGGCTACGGCAGGCTTTTTCCTGTTTTTTCTCTTCCAGCCGGAGTCGGCGGCGGTCCTGGGCCTGGCGGCAACTGCTTTGGGTTCCGGTTGTGCGCTGGCGGTGCTGTTCATGGTGTCCTCGTAGAGATTGTTTGCTCATAGCTCTCGGTTAAGTTTTTCCAGAGTGGTTGCCGCATTATTGAAATCCAGCTTCTTGATCTGGCGTTCCAGCTCAACCACCAGCGGCGAGGCGGCCTGGGGGCCCAGGGATTTTTTCAACTCGGCAAAACGGGTCAGGGCGGTGAGGTCGCGACTGCGCAGCAGGGGGGGCAAGTCGGTAATCATGGCCTTCAGCTCTTCCCGGTCGGCCTCGTCTTCCGGGGGTGGGGTGGCGGCGGCCGGCAGTAGGGCTTCCGCCTGTACGATACGGCTCAGATCATCTTCAATTTTCGCCAGCAGACGATCGATTTTTTCCCGATCCGGTGCGGTCCGAAGCAACTCTTCCAGCTCCCACGCTGCTTTGGTTAAGGGGGTGGCGCCCAGGCTGTCGGCGGTTCCCCGCAGGGTGAACAGCAGTCCGCTTAGTTGCCGATACTCCCCGGCGATTTCCTGGGTGATCAGTTTGGGAGCCAGACCTTGGTATTCGTGGCAAAAATCTACCAGCAGGGAGGCCAGAAATTTCTGATCGTTGTTGAGGCGGGAGAGGGCCAGGTTCCGGTCCAGTAACGGTGGGGCGGGCAGTTCGCCCCTCTTGTCGGCTTGGGCTACGGCTTGGAGGAATTTATCCAGCTCTTTGGTAAAACGGTTCAATTTGATCCTGATTTTGGCCCGGCTGGTAGAATTGGCCAGTAGTTGTTCCAGCTCTTGGGTCAGGGCGGCGGTTTTTTCCGCCCCGACGGTGGCGGCCGCCCCTTTCAGGGTGTGGGCCTGGAGCCGGGCCTGGGCATAGTCGAGCTGCTCCAAGGCGCTCTTCAGGGCCGTCGGCCCCTGGCGGTAATCGTCGATGAAGCTGCCCAGCAGTCTGAAAAATAACCCCTGATCATGGTTGAGGCGGTCCAGGGCGGCCCGGCTATTGATGCCCGACAGGGCGGGCAACGCAGCCTGCCTTGAGCCGCTTTTTTGAACCCCCGGTGACGGTTCCGCAGCGGGAGCGGTTTGCTCCTCCGTCACCGGCACCCTCAGCCCTTGCAGGTCCGAAGCGGGCAGCAGGTAATCGGCTGTGGCTCGGGCTTGACGGCCCAAGGGACAGATGACGGTGAATATGCTGCCCTTTGCCGGTTCGCTTGCTACCTCCATGCGTCCGCCCATTAGTTTGACCAGCCGATCGACGATACTCAGGCCCAGGCCGGTGCCACCGTATTTGCGACTGAAGGAGCCGTCGGCCTGGGTGAAGGGCTGGAAAATTTTTTCTATCTGTTCGGGGCTCATCCCAATGCCGTTGTCCTTGACCTTGATGATCAGTTCCAGCGGGTCGCTGGTGGGGTCAGCTACGTTCACGGCAATGGTGACCTCCCCCCGTTCGGTAAATTTGATGGCGTTGCCGGCCAAGTTGGTTAGCACCTGACCCAGGCGCAGCGAATCTCCCAACAGTAGGCGGGGCACCGAGGAGTCAACGGCAAAGAGTAGTTCCACCTCCTTTTCCCGGGCCCGCACCGAGAGGATGTTGCCGACCTCAGTGAGGATTTCAATTAAATCGAAGGGCCGTTCATCGAGAGTCAATTTGCCGGCTTCGATTTTGGAGAAGTCGAGGATGTCGTTGATAATTCCCAGCAGGGATTTGGCCGAATCGGATATTTTTCCCAGATAGTCCCGGAGTTTGGGGCTCATCTCGCCGTTAAGGGCCAACTGGCTCAGGCCCATGATGGCGTTCATCGGGGTGCGAATTTCATGGCTCATGTTGGCCAGAAATTCGCTTTTACTGCGACTGGCCGCCTCGGCCAGGTCTTTGGCTTTGCGCAGGGCCAGCTCCTGCTCCTTGCGTTGGCTGATATCCTGGATGCAGCCGACAAAGATCCGTTCATCTCCCGCCACCGCTTCGCTGACCCCCAGCAGCAGGGGAAAGGTGGCCCCCGATTTGCGCCGGCCCACAACCTCCCGGCCGATGCCGATGATTTTTTTGACCCCGCCGGTCAGATAGTTCTGCACGTAGCGGTCATGGTGGGAGTGGTAAGGCTCGGGCATCAGCATCTTGACGTTTTGCCCCAGCACCTCTTGGGCTTTATAGCCAAAAATCTTTTCCGCCGCCCGGTTGAAGGAGGTTATTTGCCGTGCCTCGTTGATGGTGATAAAGCCGTCCACCGTGCCGTCGAGGATGATGGCCAGCCGGTTCTCCCGCTCCTCCAGATCCTGGAGCGCCTTTTGTGCTCGGGCATCACAAATACGGTGCTGCTCCGCCGTCCATCGGTCCAAGGTGTCGGGCAGGGATTTCAGGGCGGCTAAGGCCTCCGGGGGCGGGGGGTCATGGTCCGGCAAGTTTTTGATCAGGTCGATCAGGTGTTGCAGGTCGGCTGAACTCATGGCTGGGTGGTTCCCGATGGGTGGAAAAATGGGGTTGTTGTCCGGCTCAGGCGGCTTCCACCCGGTTGCGGCCCTGCTCCTTGGCCCGGTAGAGGGCTTGATCGGCAGTCTTTTGCAGTTGCTCCGGGGTGGTATCGGCGGAGGGGGTCAGGCTGGCCGCCCCCACGCTGATCGTTATATGTTCGGCCGCTTTTGAGTAAGCATGGGGCAGGTTGAGGTCGGCCACCGCGGCGCGGATTTTTTCGCCCAGAGCCAGAGCGCCTTTACGGTCGGTTTCCGGCAGCAGGCAGACAAACTCCTCGCCGCCGTAGCGGGCGGTCAGGTCGGTGGGGCGAGTGGTGGCGGCACTCATGGCTTGGGCCAATTGGCGCAGGCATTCATCGCCCTGGGCGTGACCGTAGTTGTCGTTGTAAGGTTTGAAAAAATCGACATCCAACATCAGCAGGGAGAGGGGTTGGGCGTGGCGCTGGGCCCGTTTCCACTCCCGCTCCAGGGCCTGGTCGAAATTGCGGCGGTTGGCGATTCCGGTGAGCCCGTCCAGCATGGCCATGTTCTGCAGGAAGTCCTGGTATCTTTTCAACTCCAGGTGGTTCATGACCCGAGCCAGGACCACCGCCCGGTTCACCGGCTTGGTGAGATAGTCGATGGCCCCCAGATCCAGCCCCTTGGCTTCATCCTCGTTTTCGCTCAGGGCGGTGACGAAGATCACCGGGATCCGCCGGGTGCGGGGGTCCTCTTTCAGACGGCGGCAGACTTCGTAGCCATCCATCTCCGGCATCATGATGTCCAGCAGGATCAGATCGGGCAGCGACTCCGCCGCCACCTCCAGGGCATCGGCCCCGTTGGTGGCAAAGAGCACCCGGTGGGTGGGGTGGAGGATCTCATGGAGGATCTGGATGTTCATCGGCGAATCATCCACCGCGAGGATGGTCGCCTGGTCCTGATTGTCAGTCATAAACTATCTCCCTTCAAGTGGTGCTCAATTTTATCAAGTTTCACCCACCCACCATAATACAAACCCGGCGGGCGGCGCAGTAAAATTGTTGTCGCTTGAAGACGGCGATCCCCGTCCGTTCGCTCCTGGTCACCAGTGAAATCGGGACCGGCTGGGAGCTTTTGTCTTGACAGAATGTAACTATCCAGCTCACACCGGGCAGTTACAATCTGAACCAGAAAACAAGGTTGTCATCATGATCGATAATACCTGGCCAGCTTAGTTTGGTTCCGCTTTTTCTTGCTGGTCGGGCACGGTGGCATTATTGTAAGGAAGCGATAATTGCAACCGGGAGGATCGCCATGGCCGCCATCGCCAAAGTAACCGCCAAGGGACAGACCAACATACCTCGGGAAATCCGGGAAACCCTCCACGTCAAACCTGGAGACTTGATTACCTGGGAAAAAAGTGCTGACGGGGTGGTGCAGATCCGCAACTTCGCCGACGCCGGCAAAGGAGCCGCAAGTTGACGGACCGACCGAATGCCGATCTCCGGGCTTTGACCAAGGAGGGGGCCGACTACCTACCGCTTTTGACGGCCTACCTGGAATCTGCCTCGCGGGTGCGCGATCAGGATATTCACCGGGAACTGCTGGCCCTAGTGGTCGATAAATTTGTGGCCCTGGAAAAGCAGGTGGATGATCTGCTCAAAAACACCCTGCCGCCGGGGGTGGCGGAAGAGATTCGTTACCTGGGCACCTTCGCCCCCCGCCAGTACAACTGCACCATCCTTTTCAGCGATGTCACCGGCTTCACCCGCCTGGCCGAAGAGCTTTCCTCCGCCACGCTGGTGGCCGTCATCGATGATGTTTTCCGGGCCTTTGACAGGGTGGTGCGGCGGTTTAACGGGACCAAGATCAAGACCATAGGTGATGCCTACATGGTGGTTTTCGGGGCGCCTACGGTCGATGAAGAGCATCCGGTCCGGGCGGTGCGGGCCGCCCTGGCCATGCAGGAGGTGCTGGCCGAACTCAACCGGCAACGTTACGGCGCCGCGACGGAAAAGTACGTCCGTTGCCGGATCGGCATTCACAGCGGGCCGGTAACCGCCGGGGTGGTGGGCGAGGACCGGATGCAATTTGACGTTTTCGGCGACCATGTTAATATCGCCGCCCGTTTTGAAACCGCCGGTGAGCCCGGCCGGGTCAACATCTCCGCAGCAACCCGGCGGCGTTTACCCCCCGAATTGGTTTGCGAAGACCGGGGCGAGGTGGCCCTGAAGCACAAAAAGGCGATGCGGGCCTATTTTGTCAGGGAGCTCTCCGCCGACCCAGGATTACAGGAGGATTGAATGGTACAGCTCAAGCAAGAAAAACAGTATAACCGGCCCATCCAAATTGCCGAGGGGATTTTCTGGGTGGGATTTCACGAGCTGGGCTACGATCTTAACTGCAATCCCTACCTGATCACCACCCCCGGCGGTGAGGCGGCGGTGATCGACGGCGGCAGCCGGCCGGACTTTGCCGTGGTGATGACCAAAATTCTCCAGACCGGCCAGGACCCGGACCTGATCAACTTTCTCATCTATCAGCATTATGACCCGGATCTCTGCGGCTCTCTGCCCCATTTTGTCGACATGTGCGACGCGGACAACCTCAGCGTGGTTTCGCATCCGGCCAACAATATTTTCCTGCGCTACTACAGCGGCCCCCAGCACTTTCGCCGCTTTATCTCGACCCATCGCGATGGCGGCACCCTCAGTATCAGCGACCGCCGCCTGCGTTTTATTGAAACCCCGTACTGCCACACCGCAGGCAGCTTCGTTACCTACGATGAGCAGACCAAAACCCTTTTTACCAGCGACCTGTTCGGCAGCTTTACCAAGGAGTGGGATCTTTACCTCGACCTGGGTGATGACTGCTTTACCTGCAGCAACCACCAACACTGTCCCAAGGGCAGAACTTTTTGCCCCTTAAGCGGGATTATCTCCTTTCACCGCACCATTATGCCCGGCGGTAAGGCCCTGGCCCATGCCATGGGGATAATCAAAAAGCTGGACATTGAGTTGCTGGCCCCTCAACATGGCAGCATTGTGAGAGAGCGGAGCCGCATTTACGCTCTGGTCGAACTCCTGGAGAAACTCGACCGGGTGGGAATCGACAATCTTTGTTAAGCAGGACAGAAACCAGGAGGGAGACGGTGACCGACGAAAAAGCGCTCAAACCGTACCAGGAAAAGATCATCAATTTGATGCTGCGCCAGGAAACCATGCTGGCCGAGCTATACCGGGTTTTTGCCGCGCAATTTCCCCAGCATGCCGAGTTCTGGAACAACCTGGCCCGCGATGAGGAAAAACATGCCGGCTGGCTGCAGCAGCTGTACGATGCCAGCCGGAACAAGGTGGTCCTCTTTAGTGAGGGCAAGCTCAAGACCTACACCATGGAAACCATGCTCAAGGGTCTGGAGGAAAATCTCGAGCGGGCCAAAGCCGGGGAGTTCGATGAACGTCAGGCCCTCAGTTATACCGTTGACTTGGAGCGGGCCCTGATTGAAAAGGAACTGTTTACTCGCTTTACCGGTCTGACGGAAAAGGCCCGGGGGGTAATGAAATTTCTTGCCCAGGAAACTAACAAGCATCAGGATTTGGCGCATCAATTATACCTCCAGGGACAAAAACCCTGAACCAGCAAACAAGGTTGCGATTATGTCCGATAATACCTGGCTACCTCATCAGGCCCGGGGCCAGCATGAGGAGCAGGAGAGCCGTTTCCGCACCCTGTTCGAGCTCTACCCCGATGCCACCCTGCTCATCGACCCGGAGAGCGGCCTGCCGGTGCAGTTCAACCGTCTGGCCCACGAGCAGCTGGGCTATACCGCCGAGGAGTTCGCCCGGCTGCGCATCCCCGATTACGAGGCGAAGGAAACACCGGAAGAGACCGGCGCGCACATCCGGAACATCCTTGATCAGGGACAGGACGACTTCGAGACCCAGCATCGCTGCAAGGACGGCAGCGTCATTGATGTCCGGGTCTCGGTGGTCCTGCTCTCTCTGGAAGAGCGCACCCTGTTTCTGGCCGTGTTCCGTGACATCACCGAGCAGAAGCAGGTCCTGAGGGACCTCGAGCAGAGCGATAAACGCTTCATGGATGTCTCCATGGCGGCGGGTGAATACATCTGGGAGATCGACCCCGAGGGTCGCTACAGCATTGTGACGTCACCGGTGGAGCCCCTCCTGGGGTATTCGGTGGAAGAGATCATCGGTCGTTCTCCTTTTGACTTCATGCCGAAGGAAGAGGCCGAGCGCGTCCAGGGTCTGCTTGCCGAGTGGGCCGCCAACAAGAGCTCCTGGCAGGGTCTTGAACATGTTTCGGTGCGTCCCGATGGCACTCTGGTCCATCAGCGCGTAAGCGGCCTGCCCATCCTCGACGAGAACGGCGAGCTGCTTGGCTTCCGCGGTACCGGTCGGGACATAACGGCCGAGAAGGCAGCGGAACAGGCCCGGAAGGCGCTGACGGAACGCCTGCACCTGGCGACCTCGGCGGCCGAGCTCGGCATCTGGGACTATGACATGGCCAGCGGCCATCTTGAATGGGACGACGGGATGTTCCGCCTCTACGGCATCGACCCCGCCGACTTTGGACATGCTTTCGAGGACTGGGCCGAAGCCCTGATGCCGGAATCCCGGGAGGCGGCCGTGGCCGCCTTCCAGGCCGCCGTCGCGGCCGATGAGGCCTTCGATATCCGGATCGCCATTCGCCGTGCCGATGACGGGGAGGTCCGTACCCTGCACGGTCAGGCCCAGGTCATTCGGGATAGTGCCGGCGCGGCCATGCGGGTTGTCGGGGTTAATCGCGACATCACCAAGGAGGAAGAGAATCGGCAACAGCTCGCCGCCGAGGAGGCCAAATTCCGTGGTCTGTTCGAGCTCTCCCCCGTCGGCATCGCCATGAACGACTTCACCACCGGTGAGTTCCTGGACTTCAACGTCGCCATCAACGAACCCGCCGGCTACACCCGGGAGGAGTTCAAGACGCTGAGCTACTTCGATCTCACCCCGGAAGAGTACATGCCCCAGGAGCAGGCCCAGCTCGAATCGCTGCAACGAACCGGCCGCTACGGCCCATTCGAGAAGGAGTATATCCGCAAGGACGGCTCCCGTTATCCGGTTCTGCTCCACGGCTTCAAGACCACCACGCCGGAGGGTCGCGAGGTCATCTGGTCGATCATTCAGAATATCTCGGAGCAAAAGGCCGCCGAACAGGCCTTGCTCGAGGCCAAGGAGCGCTTCGGCGGCATCTTCGAACAGACCGGCAGTGGAGTGGCGGTTTATCGCCCCTTGGATGACGGCGAGGACTTCGAGTTCGTCGATTTCAACCCGGCGGCGGAGCAGTTGGAAACGGCCGCGCGGGAGACGGTGATCGGTCGCCGACTGACCGAGTGCTTCCCCACCGTCCGCGAGACGGGCCTGCTGGAGGCCCTCCAACGGGTGGCCCGGACCGGCCAGCCGGAACGACTGCCCATCTCCCGGTACAACGATGACCGGATCATCAGTTGGCGCGAAAACCGGGTCTTCCGGCTCTCCTCAGGTGAGGTGGTCGCGGTTTACGACGACCTCACCGAAACCAAGCAGGCCCAGCAGGAATCCGAGTTGGCCCGCCAGCAGGCGGAGCGGGCCAACCGGGCCAAAGGGGAATTCCTGGCCAACATGAGCCACGAGATCCGCACCCCGATGAATGCCATTCTCGGCCTGACCCAACTGGTGCTGGATTCCGAACTGCCCCCCCGCCAGGAAAACTTTCTCCGCAAGGCCCATACCTCGGCCAAGGCCCTGCTGGGGATTCTCAACGATATCCTCGATTACTCCAAAATCGAAGCCGGCCATCTGGAAATCTCCCGGGAGCCGGTGCGGGTGGAGGAGATCCTGCAGGAGGTGGCCGATCTTTTTGCCGCCCGGGTTGAGGAAAAGGGGCTGGAGCTGTTTTTAGAAATCGACCCGGAGGTGCCGGCGGCGGTGCTGATCGACCCCCTGCGCTTAAGCCAGGTGATCAACAACCTGCTCGGCAACGCGGTTAAATTCACCGAAAGCGGGGAGATCCATATCCGGGTGGAGCTCCTCGGCGACGACGACCGGGAAACCAGGTTGCGTATTTCGGTGCGCGATACCGGTATCGGTCTATCTGCCCAGCAGGTGGAGCGGCTTTTCCAGGCTTTTACCCAAGCCGACGGCTCCATCAGCCGCAAGTACGGCGGCACCGGCCTGGGGCTTTCCATTAGCCGCCGGCTGGTGGAACTGTTGGGCGGCGAAATCACCGTCTCCAGCCGGGAGGGGCAGGGGTCCACCTTCAGCTTCACCATCCCGGCGGAGGTGGCGGAAAAAGAATCTAAAATAGAAGATCTGCAGCACCTGGCCGGCCGCCGGGTGCTGGTGGTGGATGATCAAAAAACCGCCCGCACCATTTTGGTGCAGATTCTGGCACGCTGGGGCCTGGCTACCGCCACCGCCGCTGACGGCGAAGAGGCGGTGGCCAAGGTTCTAGAAGCCGGACGGGCCGGGCGGCCCTACGATTTCATTTTGCTGGATTGGCGGATGCCGGGAATGGATGGCCTGGAGGTGGCCCGGCGCCTGGAACAGAGCGTGCAAAACGGCGAGCTTGCCCACCCGGCAGTGGTGATCATGGTCACCGCCTATGACCGCGAGAACCTGCTGGCCGAGGCCGCCTCGCTGCGCCTGGACGCGGTCCTGGCCAAGCCGGTAACCCCTTCGGTGCTGTTCGACGCCCTGGTCGACGGGGGTGGTGGCAAACGGCCGATCAAGGCAAAGGCGATTCCGCCGGTAGCCCGGCAGTTCCTTGGGGCCCGGGCCCTGCTGGTGGAGGATAATCTCACCAACCAGTTGGTGGCCGCCGAATTTCTGCGCCAGCGGGGCTTGCAGGTTCGGGTGGCCAACCACGGCGGCGAGGCCCTGGTGGCCCTGGCGAAGGAAAAGTTCGACCTGGTCCTGATGGATTTACACATGCCGGTGATGGACGGCTATGAGGCCGCCCGCCGGATCGGCGAGCTGCCCGACCACCCGCCGGTTATCGCCATGACCGCAGCGGTGATGGCCGAAGACCGGGAGCGTAGCCGGGCGGCAGGGATGGTGGACTTCGTGGCCAAACCCATCGATCCCGCCGAACTGGTGGCCGTCCTCAGCCGCTGGCTGCCCGCCGACCAGGCCGAGATGCCGGCTGGCAGAGTACCGGCGTCTCGGCCAACCGGTGATGAGGAACCATCCCGGTCGGCCGATGATCAGGCGCCAGCCGGTCAGTCTGCCACCGAAGCGCCAGCCGGGGTGATTGGGGTTACCGGTTTGGTTGATGCCACGAGTTCGGTCGGGGCCACCGGATCGGTCGATGCCGCCGGGCCGGACGGGATCATCGGGCCGGATCTGTTAGCCCCCCTGCCGGGTTTCGATATGGTCGGCGCCCTTGAGCGCCTGGTCGGCAACCGGGCCCTGCTGTCGCGCCTGCTGGCCGATTTTGCCCAGCGCCTGGCCCCGGTCCAAAACACCCTGGTTCGGCATCTGCGAGCAGGAGAGTTGACCACGGCCCGGGAGCAGCTTCACGCCCTCAAAGGGGAAGCGGCCAATTTGGGCGCGGTGGCACTGGCGGCGGCGGCTGGCAAGCTGGAAGCGGAGTTGAAAAGGGCATCCGACACCCGGAAAGCAACACCCGCCGGGCCGGCTTTCGAGCTGGCAGGCGCAACCGGGCCGCTGCCCGGCCAGGAGGAGTTTTTCGCCGCCCTGGCCCAAACTCGAGAGCAGTTGTCGGCCCGCCTGGCTGGCGACCCGGCCGCCCGCTCCGACCGAACCGCAGGCCAGGCGGGGTCGCCTGATCCGGGCCCCGATCGTGCGCAATTCCAGGCCACCTTGCAGGACTTGAATTCCCGTCTGGCCAACCACGAGTTGCCCTCGGAAGAGGTGCTGGCCAAACTCCGCCAGACCGGGGAAAAACAGGGGGTGCTCGATGGTAACCAGCGCCAGTTGCTCATCCGGCTGCTTAGGGAACTGGAACGGCTGGACCGCCGGGCGGCCCTGGCCACCATTACCGAACTTAGACTCAAGGAAACAGACTGATGTGATTAGCCAACCAAACAAGACGATGACGGCTGAGCCGCAATCGGGCCTGCTGGCCCGGTCGTTTACTGCCGTCATCAACGGAGGCGGATTATCAGCAGCGAAATCACACCTGGTATTGAGGGGCAATGAACCGTATGGGCGTTAGTGGTTAAACCTGGCTATTTCCGCCAGGGCGGCTTTGATGTCCAGCCTGGCGATGGCCCGGCCCAATGGGGCCAATTGTTCCTGCTGAAGCTCATCACTCTCCTCCAGCAGGCGGCTGTACTCTTCCGTGGCCGTGAGGTTGTGCTCCCGCAGGAGTTGGGCTATGAGTTCCAGGCGGGCGATCAAAATTCCGGGGGTGTCCGGGGTGTCGGCCTTGTTTTGGGGGCCGGGTCGGGTGGAGGGCGGTTCCCAAGTGGCGATGGCCTGGTCCAGTGCTTCGGCGCTCTGCCGGATCAGTTGCTCCAGGTCGGCAAGCAAAGAGTCATCCGCCAGGGGAAGCCCCTGGTCCCGAACCAGGACTTGGCCGGCGGCGGCTCGGCGGGACAGGGCCGTGGCGCCCAGGGTGGCGGCGGTACCTTTCATGGTGTGCAGGGTGCGTTCGGCTCCGGCCTGGTCGCCTTGCGCCGATTGCTGTTTTAACTGGATTATGGACTTCAGGTGTTCCCGGCGGAATCTCCGAGCCAGGCTGACAAAGAGAGCGTGGTCGCCCCCCAGCCGTTGGATGGCCGCCTCCAGCTCAAGACCGGTTGCGGCAGAGGGAGGCGGAGCAGAGGCGGGGACGGCTTCGGAAGTGGCCCCGAAAGCTGGCCCGGCCGTTGCCGGGGCCTCTGGTTGAGCCGGGTCGGTGGTCCGGCAGTGGCGCAACAGGGTGCTCACCAGGATTTCCAGGTCGATGGGCTTGGCCACATGGTCGTTCATCCCGATGGCCAGAGCCGCTTCCCGGTCGGCGGGCATGGCGTTGGCGGTCATGGCGATGATGGGCAACTCGGCCCAGCGCGGCTCACGGCGCAGTTGGCGGGTCGCTTCATAACCATCCATTTCCGGCATCTGGATATCCATCAGGACGGCATCAAAGGGCTGTTCGGCTCCCCGCACCCGGTCCACTCCCTGGCGACCGTTGTCGGCGGTCTCCACCTGGGCGCCCTGGTGGAGCAGCAGTTCCCTGGCCACCTGCTGGTTGGTGGGGTTGTCTTCCACCACCAGCAAACGCAGACCGGCCAGGCGTTGGCTACTCTCCGGCCGCTCCGTCGCCTGTCGGCTGGTCACCGAATCGCCGCCGCTGGCCTCGGCCACGGCATCAAAGAGCATGGAGGGGGTAACCGGTTTAACTAGAAACCCGTCCAGAATATTTTCCCCGCCGGAGCGCATTTTCCGGGTCAGGGCATCCAGGCCGTGGGCGGTGACCATCACGATGATGGGCGCCTGGCAATGGGCGCACAATTCCCGAATCCGGCGGGCGGTCTCCCAGCCGTCAAGATCCGGCATCTTCCAGTCGACAAAGATCACCCGGTAGGGGCACGGTTGCTCATCTTGGAGCTGCAAGCGGGTCAGGGCCTCCCGGCCCCCGTTGGCGGTGTCCGCCTGCCAGCCCAGCATCTCCGCCATGTTGGTCAGAATTTCCCGGGCCTGGGCGTTGTCGTCCACGATCAGCACCCGCATGGGTCCGGCGGTCTTCCGCTGTTGCCACTCCTTGCCCGTCGCGAGTTGCCGGGGAAATTCGAGAATAAAGGCGAAGCGACTGCCGACTCCGGGCTCGCTTTGCACCGTCAGTTCTCCCCCCATCAGACCAACCAGCCTTTTGCTGATGGCCAGCCCCAGGCCCGAACCGCCGTAGCTCCGACTGGTGGAGGCATCGGCCTGGCTGAAACCGCTGAAAATTTTCTTATGCTGCTCGGGGGCGATGCCGATTCCGCTATCCCGGACGGCAAATTCGATCCGGGCGCTCTCCGGGGTGACATGCAAGATCCGCAGGCTGATCACCACGGTGCCGGCCGGGGTGAACTTGACCGCGTTGCCGGCTAGATTTAGCAGCACCTGACGCAGTCGCAGAGGATCTCCCACCAGGTCGCGGGGGGTCTCCGGGTCCAGGTCGAAGAGGATTTCCAGCTCCTTGTCCCGGCTCAGGGTGGCCAGGACTCCGGCCAGATCGCGCAGGAGGTGGTCGAGCCGGAAAGGCTTGTTTTCCAGCTCCAGGCGGCCGGCCTCCACCTTGGAAAAATCGAGGATATCGTTGATGATTCCCAGCAGGGAGCGGGCCGCCCCGTGGGCCTTTTGGGTGTAATCCTGCTGTTTGGCCGTCAGTTCGGTATGCTCAAGCAGCTCCAGCAAACCCATCACCGCATTCATCGGGGTCCTGATTTCATGGCTCATGTTGGCCAGGAAATAGCTTTTGGCCAAGTTGGCGGCTTCCGCTTCCGCGGTGCGCTGCTGCAGTTGCCGATTGATCAGCTCCAGTTGCCGATCCGTGAGACGTCGCCGGTGCTGGTAGAACCACAGGCCGCCTCCAAGGGCCAGGGCCACCAGGCCGAAGAGCATGGCGTAAAAGGCAACCTCCTGGCGCCAGGCGGCGTACAACTTCCGGATGTCGCGGCCGACCGCCACCACCATGGGCTTGTCCAGGTGCAGTCGGGCCGGCTGGATGGTGTGCAGGGCCATCATCCGTTGTTCGCCTGTGGCGTGGACCACCCCGGTCAGGACGTTGGCCTTGCGGCCGCTCTCCTTATGACGGGTGAAAAAGGAGCCGGGTTGGGCCAGGTTCAGCCCGGCCTGGCCTTCCCGATGGGGAACCATCAAAAACTGGAGGCCGTCGCCGTGGGCGATGGCGCACCACATATCCGGGGTGTAGCGAACCGAATCAAGGATGATTTTGAATGCTTCCGGGTCCAGGGTGGCGCTGACGATACCGGCAAATTCGCCGCCCGGTCCGGCTACCACCCGGCTCAGGTTCATTCCGTAAACGGCGAGAGAGGTTTCAAACGGTTGCCCCAGATAGAGGGTATCGGGATCGGGGTTGCGCCGGGGGGCCTGGAAATAATCGCGATGGGCGAAGTTGCGACCGATGAGCTGCTGGTGGTTGATGGCCTTGGTGGTCCCCTCCCCATCGAGGATCAGCAGGGTGCGAATCCCGGGCAGGGCCCCGACAAAAGCCTGGAGCAGGGGAACCCCGGCCGCCGGTCCCTCCGGCCGGGCCTGCCACTGCGGCAGCTCGGCCAGCAGCACCCGCAGGGTTAGATCCACCCCATAGAGGTGGTGGACGATAAGATCGTGGACCACCTCGGCCTGTTTGGCCAGACGTTCTCTCTCCCGCTCTTCGATTTCCCGGCGCTCGTTGACCAGTTCATAAAGGGGAATGACGGCCAGGAGCAGCAGCAGGCCGCCAAGCAGCAGCCATTCAATTACCGTCCTCTTCTTTCTGTAATTCTGATGTTCCATGCCGGTTCACCGATGGGCCTCGGGCAGTGGTGCTGCCGGATAATTGTAAAATTGTCGTTGACAAGCCGGGGCGGCGCTCGCTAAGCCGTTATGCTATAATGCTACCATGTTTTTCCCTAGGGGTACCGGGATTTACTCAAACGAGGTGTTTTGCCGTGCATGAACTGGATCAGCACTTGCTGCAAGAGCGGCTAGTCGATTTTGAAAAGCGTTGCCGGGAAAATGGTTTGAAAATGACCCATCAGCGGCTCACTGTCTATCGTGAGCTGCTCTCCTCTAGGGACCACCCTGCGGTGGAGACCCTTTTTCAGCGGGTGCGCCGCCATATTTCCACCATTTCCATCGACACCGTTTATCGGACCCTGGCCACCCTGGAAGAGGCCGGGATGATCAACCGTGTTGATACCACCGAGGGCGTGGTACGCTACGAAGCGGACCACGGGGTTAGCCACCATCATCTTGTCTGCAAAAAATGCCACCGAATTAAAGATTTCGTCTGGGAGTCGTTCGACACCATGCCCCCGCCCCCGGCGGTTGATCACTGGGGGGAAAGTGTGGGTAGAAGCGTGGTCTTCACCGGCATTTGCCGCCATTGCCGTGAACAGGGCGGAGAGAAATAATTTGCCCCGGCCCGTCGTTTTCCTGTTGCTTAATCAGAATATTTCCTAAATAGTATAAAAAATCAAGAACCGCGTTGCAGATCTTGGCAGAAAACTCCCTGGTCATTATTAACCCGAATCAAACAAGGAGAACTGAAATGAGCGAACAAGCCAAATGTCCGGTAACCGGCAAGACCGGCAGCGCCACCGTTACCCGTGGTGTCACCAACCGTGACTGGTGGCCCAATCAGCTTAACCTGGACATCCTTCACCAGCATGCCCCGGCCGCCAACCCCCTGGGGACTGATTTCAACTATGCCGAGGAGTTTAAGAAGCTCGACTATCAGGCCCTGAAGAAGGATCTGGTCGCCCTGATGACCGACTCCCAGGAGTGGTGGCCGGCCGATTACGGCCACTATGGCGGTCTCTTTATCCGCATGGCCTGGCACAGCGCCGGCACCTATCGGACCGGGGATGGCCGGGGCGGCGGCGGCACCGGCAATCAGCGTTTCGCTCCCGTCAACAGTTGGCCGGACAACGCCAACCTGGACAAGGCCCGCCGCCTGCTCTGGCCCATCAAGCAAAAATACGGCAACCAGATCTCCTGGGCCGACCTGATGATTTTAGCCGGCAACTGCGCGCTGGAATCCATGGGTTTCAAGACCCTGGGGTTTGGCGGTGGCCGCGAGGATATCTGGCAGCCGGAAGAGGACATCTACTGGGGAGCCGAGGCCGAGTGGCTGGGCGACAAGCGCTACAGCAATGATCGCCAGTTGGAAAACCCCTTGGCCGCGGTGCAGATGGGCCTGATCTACGTCAACCCGGAAGGCCCGGGAGGCCAGCCCACGGTGCTGGCCTCCGGCCGCGACGTGCGGGAAACCTTTGCCCGGATGGGGATGAACGACGAGGAAACGGTGGCGCTCACCGCCGGCGGCCACACCTTCGGCAAATGCCACGGCGCCGGCGATGCCGCCCTGGTGGGCCCGGAGCCTGAAGCCGCCCCCCTTGAACAGCAGGGCCTGGGCTGGCTCAGCCGGCACGGCAGCGGCAAGGGTGATGATACCATCACCAGCGGCATCGAAGGGGCCTGGACCCCCAACCCCACCAAATGGGATATGGGCTATTTCGACATGCTGTTTGGTTACGACTGGGATCTGGTCAAAAGCCCCGCCGGGGCCTGGCAGTGGACGCCGGTCAACCCCGATGAGAAAAGCCTGGCACCGGCGGCCCATAATCCCGCTAAAAAAGTCGCCACCATCATGACCACGGCGGACATGTCGTTGCGGATGGACCCCATCTATCGGCCCATCTCCGAGCGCTTTCATAAAAATCCGGCGGAATTTGCCGACGCCTTCGCCAAGGCCTGGTTCAAACTGACCCACCGCGACATGGGCCCCAAGGCCCGCTACCTGGGACCGGAAGTGCCGACCGAGAATTTCATCTGGCAGGATCAGCTGCCGGCCGTTGATCATCCTTTGATCGACGCCGACGATATCGCCCAGCTCAAGGCCAAGGTGCTGGCCTCGGGCCTCAGTGGTTCCGAACTGATCAGCACCGCCTGGGCCTCGGCCGCCACCTTCCGGGGCTCGGACAAGCGGGGCGGGGCCAACGGCGCCCGCCTGCGACTGACGCCGCAAAAGGACTGGGAGGTCAACCAGCCCGAGCGACTGGCCAAGGTGTTGGCTATTTTGGAAGGCATCCAGCAGGAGTTCAACGCTGCCGGGGCCGGCGGCAAAAAGGTTACGCTAGCCGATCTTATCGTCCTGGCCGGCGGCGTGGCGGTGGAAGCGGCAGCCAAGGCGGCCGGCCATCCGGTGGAGGTGCCCTTCACTCCGGGTCGCACCGATGCCTCCCAAGATCAAACCCACATAAAATCCTTCGCCGTCATGGAACCCGAGGCCGACGGCTTTCGTAATTACCAGAAGCAGACCTACGCCGTCTCGGCCGAAGAGATGTTGGTGGACCGGGCCCAGCTGCTGACCCTGAGCGCCCCGGAAATGACGGTGCTGCTGGGCGGCCTGCGGGTGCTGGGCGCCAACTACCGGGATGCCGGGCACGGGGTCTTCACCACCCGGCCCGGCACGCTGACCAACGACTTCTTTGTCAACCTGCTGGACATGGGCACCGTCTGGCAGCCCACCTCGGAGAACCGGGAAACCTTCGAGGGCCGGGATCGCCGGAGCGGTGAGATCAAATGGACCGCCACCCGGGTGGACCTGATCTTCGGCGCCGACTCCCGCCTGCGGGCCCTGGCCGAGGTCTATGCCCAGGATGACGCCAAGGAAAAGTTCGTAAACGACTTCGTCGCCGCCTGGACCAAGGTGATGAACCTGGACCGCTTCGACCTGGCCTGATACCCGGCGGAGCTGCGCCGGAGATGAACCATTAACTAAAAAAGGAGAACAAGACCATGGACAAGTATGAGTGCCCCTGCGGCTATGTGTATGACCCGGCGGAAGGAGACTCCGATAGCGGTATTGAATAAGGCACCGCCTTTGCCGACTTGCCCGATGACTGGGTCTGCCCCAAGTGTCAGGCGGAAAAGGAACATTTTTACAAGATTTAGCCGTAGTAAGCGGCCATGGTCAGGCCCGGGACGGTCAGCTTTCGGTGGGTAACTCACACTTGGCTTCCTTGGTCGAACCGGGCCCGGCCAAGGGACGAAAGCACTTTTTGGTGCCCCCGCAAATCGGGCAACGCCATTCCTCGGGCAAGTCTTCAAACTTGGTCCCCGGAGGGATTTTGCCCTTACGGTCACCCCGGTCGGGGTCGTAAACGTAGCCGCAGTTTGAGGTTTGACACTGATACATCTCTTCGGGCTTAGCCATGATTTGATTCTCCTTGAATTACAGTGAGGGCCAGGGGACCATCTTCTGTTTCACCCTTCCTTTGCGCCGACTTTCCCCGTCGGGCGAACAACGGCTTGCTTAGCCGTCGGCAGTCCGTTTTTCAACGGGCTGCTAATTATTGCCGATGGAGTCAATAATGGCGTTGAGCGTGGCGCTGGGGCGCATGGCCCGGGTGGCTTTCTCCTGGTCCGGGTGGAAGTAGCCGCCGATATCCTGGGGGCGGCCCTGGGCGGCGTTCAGCTCGTCGATGATCTTTTGCTCGTTGGCCGTCAGTTCCCGGGCGATGGCGGCAAAACCGGCCGCCAGTTTGGCGTCTTCCTGCTGGGCCGCCAGGCTTTCGGCCCAGTAGAGGGCCAGGTAGAAGTGGCTGCCCCGGGTGTCCAGCTCGCCCACCTTGCGGGAGGGGGACTTGCCCTGTGCCAGGAACTTGCCGATGGCCTGGTCCAGGGTTTTGGCGATCACCGCCGCCTCGTTGTTGTTGAAGGTCTTGTGAATATGCTCGAATGACGGCACCAGGGCGCAGAATTCGCCCAGCGAGTCCCAGCGCAGGTGGCCCTCTTTGAGGAACTGCTGCACGTGCTTGGGGGCCGAGCCGCCGGCGCCGGTCTCGAACAGGCCGCCGCCGTTCATCAGCGGTACGACGGAGAGCATCTTGGCGCTGGTGCCGATCTCCAGGATGGGAAAGAGATCGGTGAGGTAATCGCGCAGCACGTTGCCGGTCACCGCAATGGTGTCTTGGCCTTTCCTGATCCGCTCCAGCGACCGCTGCATGGCCGCCACCGGGGTCATGATGCTGATATCAAGGCCGCTGGTGTCATGTTCCGGCAGATATTTTTCCACCTTGGCGATTAGCTGGGCATCGTGGGCCCGCTGCCGGTCCAGCCAGAAAATGGCCGGGGTGCCGGAATCCCGGGCTCGGGAAACCGCCAGCTTGACCCAGTCGCGGATGGCCGCGTCCTTGGTCTGGCAACTGCGGAAGATGTCGCCGGGCTTGACCTGCTGGGTAAGCAGCACCTGGCCGTCCTTGTCCACCAGCCGGATGCTGCCGGCGGCCGGGGCGGTGAAGGTCTTGTCGTGGGAGCCGTACTCTTCGGCCTTTTGAGCCATCAGGCCGACGTTGGCCACACTACCCATGGTGGCCGGGTCAAAGGCCCCGTGGCGCTGGCAATCGGTCACCACCTCCTGGTAAATGGTGGCGTAGCTGCGATCCGGGATCATGGCGATGGTGTCGTGCAGGGCGTCGTCGGGCCCCCACATGCGGCCGCCGTCACGGATGAAGACCGGCATGGAGGCGTCGACGATGATGTTGTTGGGCACGTGCAGGTTGGTGATCCCCCGGTTGGAATCCACCATCGCCAGCTCACAGTTTTGCTTGTAACAGGCCGCGATGTCCGCCTTGACGGCCGCCTGCTGTTCGGCCGGCAACTGCTCCAGCCGTGATTCCAGGTCGGCGATGCCGTTGTCGGGGTTGACCCCCAGTTTTTTGATCAACTCGCCGTGCTTTTCAAAGACCTCACGATAGAACACTCTCACGCAGTGGCCGAACATGATGGGGTCGGAAACCTTCATCATGGTGGCCTTGAGATGCAGCGACAGCAGTATTCCCTCCTCTCTGGCGGCGGCGATCTGTTGCTTGAAAAAATCACGCAGCTCACTGACCTTCATCACCGCCGCGTCCACCACCTCACCGGCCAGCAGCGGCAGCTCTTCCTTGAGCACCGTGATTTTGCCATCCTCGCCGACAAACTCGATCCGAGCCCGGCTGTCGGCGGTCATGGTGACGGACTGCTCGCTGCCGTAGAAATCGCCGTCGCTCATGTGCGCCACCCGTGACCTGGAGTTGTCGGGCCAGGGCTTCATCAGCCGGTGGGGGTTTTTCTGGCCGAACCGTTTCACCGCCGCCGGCGCCCGCCGGTCCGAGTTGCCTTCCCGCAGTACCGGGTTGACGGCACTGCCCAGCACCGTCGCGTAGCGCTGCTTAATCTCCCGTTGCTCGTCGGTTTGCGGTGTGTCGGGATAATCCGGCAGCTGGTAGCCCTGGCCTTGCAGTTCCTTGATGGCGTCCTTGAGCTGGGGCAGGGAGGCGCTGATGTTGGGCAGCTTGATGATGTTGGTTTGGGGCAGCTGGCAGAGCCGGCCCAGTTCCGCCAGGTCGTCGGGCTGGCGCTGCGCCTCGCTCAAGCGCTCCGGAAAGGTGGCGATAATGCGGCCGGCCAGGGAGATGTCCCTGGACTCCAGGCTCACCCCGGACTTCCGGGTGTAGGCTCGCAGGATGGGCAGCAGGGAATAGGTGGCCAGGGCCGGGGCTTCATCGACTTCGGTATAGATAATTTTCTGATCGCTCATTTTTTCCTCGTTGCTTTATGCTCTGTTAAGGCGGCCAGTGGGCCGCATGACAACAAGAAACGCTAGCATATACCGGCGTAAATTGCAATTGCCCTTTGATTTTGCGGCAGGCTTCCGGCCAGTGTCAGGTTGCACTCGGGCTTGGCCGTGGCTGATCAGCAGCGACATGCAATCCTGTAGGCGGTGCATGGCGCGTGAACCGCCGCCGTGGAATGCAGAAGAAGGTGACCAATGGCCCCGGGTTTTGCTGTAAAGGCGACAGAAACGGCTTGTGATCGTTTCGGCAATGGCTATACTGAGAATAGATTCGATTTGAAAATAATCCAGAACCATAGCGAGGCAACGATGCAAAAAGCGGATATCGGCCTGATCGGCCTGGCCGTCATGGGCCAGAATCTGGTGCTCAATATGCATGATCACGGTTACAAGGTGGCAGTGTACAACCGGACCACCGCCCGGGTGGATGAATTTCTGGCCGGTCCGGCGGCCGATACCGGCATCATCGGCACCCATTCCCTGGAAGAGCTGAGCGTGGTGTTGAAAAAACCGCGCAAGGTGATGCTGATGGTCAAGGCCGGAGAGGTGGTGGACGCCTTTATCGAACAGCTTTTGCCCCACCTGGAAGCGGGGGATATCATCATCGACGGCGGCAATTCGCTTTACACCGACAGCAATCGCCGCACCCGGGAGTTGGCCGCCAAGGGTATTTTGTTCATCGGCAGCGGCGTTTCCGGCGGCGAGGAAGGAGCCCGCCGGGGGCCGTCCATCATGCCGGGCGGCAACCCCGCAGCCTGGCCTCAGGTGCAACAGATTTTTCAGGATATTGCCGCTAAAGTCAACGGTGAGCCCTGTTGCGACTGGGTTGGCGAGGAAGGGGCGGGCCATTTCGTGAAAATGGTCCACAACGGCATTGAATACGGCGATATGCAGCTGATTTGCGAGGCCTACGACTTCCTGCGCCGAGGGCTTGGGTTGTCGGTGCCGGAGATTGCCGCCATCTTTGATGAGTGGAACCGGGGGTCGCTGGAGTCCTACTTGATGGAAATTTCCAGTGAAATCCTGACCTACCAGGAGGCCGACGGCACCCCTCTGGTGGATAAGATTCTTGATGCCGCCGGCCAGAAAGGCACCGGCAAGTGGACCGGCATCAACGCCCTGGAACTGGGGGTGCCGCTGAGTTTAATCAGCGAAGCGGTTTTCGCCCGCTTTATCTCGGCCATGCATGAGGAACGGCAGCGGGCCGCGGCCGTCCTGCCCGGCCCGGACACGATTTTTGCCGGTGAGGTGCAGGAATACGTCCAGGCCCTGCACGACGCCCTTTATGCCGCCAAAATCGTCTCCTATGCCCAGGGTTACCTGCTGATGCGGGCGGCGGCCGGCGAGTACGGCTGGCACCTCAACTACGGCGGAATCGCTCGCATGTGGCGCGGCGGCTGCATTATCCGCAGCGTTTTTCTGGACAACATCTCCCAGGCCTATAGCGCCGATCCGGACCTGGAAAACCTCTTGCTGGCGGACTTCTTTGCCGGCGCGCTGGCCAAGGCCCAGATGGGATGGCGCCGGGTGGTGGCCAAATGTGCAGAACTGGGGTTGCCGGCGCCGGCTCTCTCGTCGGCCCTGGCTTTCTATGATGGTTACCGCAGCCACCGGCTGCCGGCCAACCTGCTCCAGGCCCAGCGGGACTACTTTGGGGCGCATACCTACGAACGGGTGGATCGTCCCCGTGGGGAATTTTTTCACACCGACTGGACCGGCCGGGGCGGCAAAGTTGCTTCCGGCACCTATAATGTTTAGGGTCCCAACAAGGAGGTTGCGATGCCTCATTTTGGTTTGATTGACGAAGAAGCACTGGGTCCGGTGGCAGGGCCGCTGTTGCGGGCGAGATTGCATATCCGCAGCGGCCGCCGCCGGTTGCGTCAGGGCAAAACCGCCGGGGCCGTCGCCGTGCTGGCCGATGCGTTGAATTCGGCATTACGATGGTACTTCGCTGTTCCCGATCGGCGTGAGAGGCTGGCGCTTCCGGCCGCCGAAAAACTGCCGGATGATTTCGCCAGATATCAGGCCCTGGTCCGGGCCGGAGTGCTTGATGGCGCCTTTGATTTCGACGCCTTTGCGCAAGCCCTGGATCTGGCCCTGGAGGGTGATTCCGCCGATCTTGACGGGGCGGCCATCCTGCGAGACTTTGAACAGGTGATGTTGCAACTTGGGGTCATGCCTTTTGCCGAAGAAGAACTGCCGCCGGAAGATCCCGGAACCGATTAATGGAACCGCCCCGTTCCCTTGGCCAGAGGTTACTTATGCCGGTCCAGCAGGAAAGAATCGAAGAACACCGGATTACCGCCGAACCCTACTATCTGCCCCGGGGTGAAGAGCTGGAGATCGCCCGGATGGTTTATGCCCACCGGCTGCCCCTGCTGTTGAAGGGCCCCACCGGCTGCGGCAAGACCCGTTTCATGGAGTACCTGGCCTGGGAGCTTGAACGCCCCCTGGTCACCGTGTCCTGCCATGATGATCTCACCACCGGTGATCTGGTGGGCCGCTACCTGATCCGGGGCGGAGAGGCGGTCTGGATGGACGGGCCACTCTCCCTGGCGGTGAGGGCCGGGGCCATCTGTTATCTCGATGAAATCGTCGAGGCTCGCAAGGACACCACGGTGGTGATCCATCCCCTGGCCGACGACCGCCGGGAGTTGCCGGTGGAAAAGCTCGGTGAACTGCTCACCGCACCGCCGGAGTTCATGCTGGCGGTTTCTTACAACCCCGGTTACCAGAGCGTCCTTAAGGATCTCAAACAGTCCACCCGCCAACGATTTGTGGCCCTGGAGTTTGATTATCCCGCCGCCGAATTTGAAACCGAGATCGTGGCCCGCGAGGCGGGCCTGGATGAGGGTACTGCCCGGAACCTGGTAAAAGTGGCCACCATGACCCGGGGGCTCAAGGATTCCGGGCTCCAGGAGGGGGCCAGCACCCGGCTGCTGATCCATGCCGGCAAGCTGATCAAGGGCGGCATTGCTCCGCGCACCGCCTGTCGGGTGGCCGTCTGCGCCCCACTGAGCGATGAACCCGAGATGCTGGCGGCGCTGGAAGAAATCGTCAGCTCGGTTTTTTAGCTTTTTGCGATGCCGACAACTTTAAACCGGGACGAGAAAGTGACCTGGAAATCCGCCACCACCGCCGGCCAGGCGCTGCTTGAAGAGTTGGCCTATTGGGGCAAGGATGATTATCTGGAGCGCCTGGCGGCTTATCCCGAACCGGTGCGGGAGGAGGTGTTGCGCCTGGCGGCGGCCATCTGGCCGGTGAGCTACGCCCTGGGTTACAATTTTCTGGATCAGGTGGACAAAGGGTTGTCCTGCCTGGCGCCGGAGCAACTGGCCGAGTGGGTCAAGGCCACCTTGGATGTTTACGAGCGGGAAGGGCTGCAGGCCGCCACCCGCTATCTGGCCGAGGTGGAGGATAACTTTCTCTGCCGGTTGCGGGGGGAGCACGGGTTGAGCCTGACGGCCGCCACTTCGCGGCTGCTTCCCTATCTGCGGGGCCTGGCCGGCGGCGAGCTGGCCCTGGCGCCGGCGCCGGTAAGCTGGACCGATGGCGAAACCATCTTCCTGCCCCCGGAAATCTCGCTTTTTAAACAAAGTGTTGCCAATTTCACTGTTTACAAGCTGCTGGCCACTTTCCAGTGGGGGCTGCTCAAGCTCGGCACCCTGACCGGTGACCTTGCCATGTTCCCCGGCCTGGCGAAGGAGCTTATTAACCGTTATGGTAGGCAGCCGGCCGGCGAGGAACCATTTCCCGCCGATTTCTGTTCGCTTTTTCCTGCCCCCCGCCAGGCCGCCGATCTTCTCATGTTGCTGGAAAGCCAGCGGGTGTTGCGCTATTTGCAGCAGCAATTGCCGGGTTTGATGCGCGACAGCCTGCCGGTCTGCCGACGGCTGCAAAGCCGGCGGCCCGCCCCGGCTTCCTTGCGTGGCCCGTCCCGCGTGCTGGAAGCATGGAGCCGGTGGGTGCTGACCGGCGAAGGTGAAGCCGGTGAGGGGCTGGGGCCGGAGGAAAAGAAGCTTTACCGGCAGGGATTGTTGCTGCTGGCCGCCGCCGGGGAACCTGGCGAAGATGCTGCTGCTCCCGTTCAGGGCGGCGGGGCAGGGCAGCAGGAAGGCGGCGTGGGGCAGAGCCTGGAGCTTACCGCCGGGTTGTACCAACTGCTGGCGGAGTTGTCCGGGGATTATGAAAGGATTGAGCCTTTGCTGGGCATTTTACGTCCCGCCGCTGTCCAGGCTGTCCGTTTGCGGCGTCGTGAAGAACGCCGCCAGCGCTTTGTCGAGGCCCTGGGCGCCTTTTTACCCCCGGAGGCTGCCACTTCCGCGACCACTGACGAAGAGGCCGGCCCGGTAACCGGCGGGGCGCCGCCGCCGCCGGACAGTGAGGGACTGGCCATGCTGATCGGCAGGTCGGGCGAGGGGGACGAAGAGCGGGAACCGCCGGCGGCGGAGGGCGCCCCGGAGTACCTGGTCATCGGCGGCCGGGAGTTTAAGCTGCCGGAAGAGATTCAAGCCCTGGCCCGGGAAATCCAAAACGATCTGGGCCGGGTGCCGCCGCGTTATCTCAGCGCCGCCGTGGGCCAGGCCGGCGGTTCGGCGATCCGGGGGCCGGGGCCGGCGGCCGGCTCGGACGGGGAAGAGTCTTTGGTCGGCCCGCTGGTCTACGATGAATGGGATTACCGCCGGCAGGGTTTTCGCAAAGACTGGTGCAAGCTGCTGCCCAAGGAACTGGCCCCGGTGCAGAGCACCTTTGTCTCCTCCACCCTGGCCCGTTATCGAGGCTCCTTACACCAACTCAAAAGGCAGTTTGAGATGATGCGCTTGCAACAGCGTCACCTCAGACGCCAGCGGGACGGTGATGAGATTGACTTCGATGCCGTGGTGGAATCCCTGGCCGACGCCCAAGCCGGGGTCTCGCCGACGGAAAAACTCTTCATCCGCCTGGACCGGGATGAACGCAACATCGCCGCCGTCTTCCTGGTGGACATGTCCTCCTCCACCGAAGGTTGGGTCAGTCTTTCCCTCAAGGAGGCTCTGGCCCTGATGTGCGAGGCCCTGGAGGTGCTGGGGGACCGCTATGCCATATACGGCTTTTCCGGCATGCGCCGTCAGCGTTCCGAGTTCTACCACGTCAAGCACTTGGATGAACCTTACAGCGACCTGGTCCGGGGGCGGCTTGCCGCCATCAACCCCCGGGAATATACCCGCATGGGCCCGCCCATCCGCCACGTAACCAAACTGCTCACCGCCGTCGATGCCCGGGTTCGATTGCTGATCACCCTCTCCGACGGCAAGCCCGAGGATTATGATGATTACAAAGGGGATTACGCCATTGAAGACACCCGCCACGCCCTCATTGAGGCCCGGGCGGCGGGGGTGCATCCCTTTGCCATTACCATCGACCGCCAGGCCCAGGACTATATTCCCCACCTTTACGGGGCGGTGAGTTACTGTTTCATCGATGACGTCAGAAAACTGCCCCTGCGGCTGCCCGGTATATACCGTACCCTGACCACTTAACCCCCTTGGCGCGGGGGTAACCTGCGAGGTTGACGGATGATCTTCAGCAAAACCGGTTCCATCGGCAAGAATCTCGCCTTACTGGTGCTGGCGGCCGTCCTGCCGGCCCTGGCTATTCTGCTGTACACTGGCTTTGAGCAGCGGCGCAATTCCATCGAAAACGCCACCCATGATGTCCTGATGCTGGCCGCCGGCATGGCCGAGGTCCAAAAGGACCTGGCCAACGCAGCCCGGCAAATCCTCTCCACCCTCTCGCTGCTGCCGGACATCCGGCAGGTCAATCTGGAGATGAGCAATGAAATTCTGACCGCCGTGCTGGCGCAAAACCCGGATTTCCAAAACATCACCTTAACCGATTTGGACGGTGAGGTGCTGGTTTCCGGCGGCGCCTTCTCCCCGGCCAACCTGGCCGATCGCAAACATTTCCGAGAAGCCCTGGCCCGCCAGGGTTTTGCCGTGGGGGAATTCATTATTTCCCGAGTCGGTTCCACCACCCCGGCCTTTGCCTTTGCCCACCCGGTTTTGGGTTTGGACGATGGGCCGGTGGCGGTACTCACCGCTGCCATTTCCTTAAATCGCTTTGCCCGTTTCCACAATTCCTCCTCTCTGCCGGCCGGGTCTTTTGTGGCCATTACCGATCATCAGGGGCTTCGCCTGTTTTTCCATCCGCCCCGGGAGGAGACCAATCCCGTGGGGCAGCCCATTGCCAGGGACTCCTGGGAGATCGCCCGGGGCTCCACCGAGTCGGGAATCTTTATGGGCGAAGGATCCGACGGTATCCGCCGGATCTTCGCCTTTAATCCCGTGCAACTGACCGAAGTAGAGTCCCCCTACGCCTACGTCTGGGCGGGGATTCCGGAAGAGCATATCCTGCAGCCGGCCAACGCGGTGCTGCTCCGCAATCTGCTGCTGCTGGGGCTGGCTGCCGCCATGTCGCTGAGCGTGGCCTGGCTGCTGGGCCGGCAAAAGCTGGTCTTGCCCATTACCAGCCTGGTCAATCTCAGCCGTGAGTTTGCCGCCGGCCGGTTGGGCACCCGGCTGGACAAGTCCGACCTGCCCGCTGAAATCGAAACCCTGACCCAGGCCTTTCATGACATGGCTGCCGGGCTGGCGGCCGGCCAGCAGGTGTTGCGGGACAACGAAGCCCGTTTCCGCCTGCTGATGAACAGCCTGGATGCGGTGGTTTACGTGGCCGACATGGAAACCTACGAAATCCTGTTTATCAATGAAACCGGCAAGCGGCAGTTTGGTGAGGTAACCGGCAAGCTGTGCTGGCAAAGCCTGCACAAGGGTCAGGACGGACCCTGTTCATTCTGCACCAACAAATTTTTGCTGGATGAACAGGGCCAGCCTACCGGCACTTATGCCTGGGAAATGGAAAACACCATCACCGGCCAATGGCTCTATCTGCGGGACCGGGCCATCACCTGGGTGGACGGCCGCATCGTGCGCCTGGAGGTGGCCACCGATATCACCTCGCGCAAACAGGCGGAAAGCCGGCTGGCGACAGAAAGCGAGCGACTGGCGGTGACCCTGAAAAGTATCGGCGACGGGGTGATCACCACCGATACCGAAAGCCTGGTGACCATGGTTAATCCGGTGGCGGAAAAACTAACCGGCTGGCGGGCCGAAGAGGCAGCCGGGAGGCCGCTGGCGGAGGTTTTTGCGCTGGTCGATGAAGCCACCGGTGAGCCCGGCCGGAATCCGGTGGCCCAGGTGCTGGCCTCGGGGCGGATCGTCGGCCTGGAGCAGCAGGCGACTTTGCGCACCAAAGATGGGCGGGAACTAAGAATCGCCGACAGCGCCGCCCCCATCAAAGACCAGGAGGGAGCCATCATCGGCGTGGTGCTGGTGTTTCGGGATATCACCGAGCAGCTTCGCACCGAGCAGGAGCTGATGAAGGTTAAAAAACTTGAATCCATCGGGGTGCTGGCCGGCGGCCTGGCCCACGATTTCAACAACATCCTTACCGCCATCCTGGGCAACATCCAGCTTGCGCTGTATGACTCCCAGTTGTCGACAGAATCAAAGGGGCTGCTGCAGGAGGCGGTCAAGGCCTCGCTGCGGGCCCGGCAACTGACCCAACAGTTACTCACCTTCGCCAAAGGCGGGGAACCCATCCGGGAAGCGGCCTCGTTGGCCGAGGTGATCCGCGACTCCGCCGACTTTGTGCTGCGCGGCAGCAAAACGGCCTGCCGTTATGCCATTCCCGAAGATCTATGGCTGGTGGATATCGACAAAGGCCAGATCAGCCAGGTGGTGCAGAACCTGATCTTAAACGCCAGCCAGGCCATGCCCGACGGCGGCATCATCGAGGTGACCTGCGAAAACCTGACCACCGGCCAGGCGGCGGCCGTGGCCCTGCCCAGTCAGGGTGATTATGTGAAGATGAGTGTCATGGACCGGGGGGTGGGGATTCCCGTCAACGTCATCGAACGGATTTTTGATCCCTATTATACAACCAAACAGTTGGGCAACGGTTTGGGGCTGGCCATCTGCCATTCCATCGTCAGCAAGCACGATGGCCGGATTACGGTGCATTCCACCCCTGGATACGGCACTACTTTCGAGGTCTATCTACCGGTGGCCGTAGAGTCGGGGGCAACCGGCGAGGAAACCGAGCCCTGGTCTGGCGGCGCCAAAAAGGCCCGGGTGCTGGTGATGGATGATGAAGATCTGATCCGTCAGGTCGGCCACATCGTGCTGACCAGAATGGGGTATGAGGTGGAGTTGGCGGCGGACGGTACGGAGGCGGTGACCAGGTACCGCGAAGCCATGGAGCAAGGCAGGCCTTTTGCGCTGGTGATCATGGACCTGACCGTTCCCGGCGGTATGGGAGGGGCGGAGGCGGTGAAGGAAATTCTCACTCTGGAGCCGGCGGCCAAGGTGGTGGTGGTCAGCGGTTATTCCCACGACCCGGTCATGGCCAATTACGCCGATTACGGCTTCAGCGCCGCCCTGGCCAAGCCCTTCGATCTGAAGGAGTTTGCCCGGGTGCTCAACAAACTTTTGCCGTGAAGGGGGATACTTTTTTATTCCCAATTTTTTCTTGACAGTTCCTTCCTGACTTAATAATGAAGTTCTTATCGCGTTTAAGCAGAGGGGGAGCGGCGCGGCATATTCCTGTCTAATATTCTTGTTCTCACGGTACCTTGTCCGGTTTCTTAATCGTACCTTTCCCCGTCTGACTTGTCTTGTCCGGCTTGTCTCGTTTTGTCGGCAACGAGACACGTTTTCATTGGATGCTTGTAGCTGGCCAGGGTCTGGACGGGCCGAAGGGTGATGTGATGAAAACAAGTTTTACCATGACAAGAAGAAAGTCGAAAAAAACCGGCTTCGGCCGGCTTTTGATGGTGTTGGCGATGGGCCTGTTTTGCACCTTGTGGGGTGGAGGGGGTTCACCGGTCCAGGCGTCGAGCGAGACCGGGATTGCCTGGCTGCTGGAGCAGCAGCAGGATGATGGTCGCATTGCTGCCGCCGATGAAGTCATCGCTCACCACGCCACCTTTGAATCATTTCTCACTCTTCATCTGCTGGGGCATGACTCCGGCTCCGCGTTCCAGGAAGCTCTTCAATATCTGGTGTCAGACGCCTCCAGCGAGCTTTCATTTCTGGTTAGACGGCTAAAGGCAGCCGCGCTGCAGAGAGAAAACGTCGATGGTTTGCTGAGTGAACTAGCCCGGTACCAGAATCCTGACGGGGGCTTCAGTTCACGACCGGGCTGGGGAAGTAGTCTACTTGACACCATTGAGGCATTGGAGGCCCTTAGCGTGGCAGGCATGCGGGAAGCTGCGGTGGTGCAACCGGCCCTCAACTATCTGCTTCAGCGCCAACACGCCGACGGCAGCTTTTCCATCACCCCGTCCAGCCCGTCTTCTGTATACCTTACCTCTCGAACGCTGCTTGTGCTGCAAAGTCAGCTTTTTGATTACAACCTTTCCGGTCCGCTGCAAGGGGGTGCGGATTTTCTCCTGCAACAACACCAGGCCGGCATCTTGTGGGGAGAACCATGGGAAAGCGCCCAGGCGCTGCTGGCCTTGATCCCCGCCGTCACCGATGCGACTCGCTATGACGATTCGGTTGCCGCCTTGCGCGAGCGTCAGAATGCATCCGGTTCATGGGATGGCAGCGTTTACGCCACCGCTTTAGGTCTGCGGGCAATCTATTTGGCGGAGCAACGGGAAGCGCCGGTCGTTGAACCGGAAACGGGAAGCATTACAGGCAGGGTTCAGGATGCGGCGACCGGCCTGCCTTTGGCCGGCGGGCGTGTCACTTTGCCGGACACGGACTTTGAGGCTTTGATCCGCGACAATGGCGGCTTTGAGTTGGGCGAGCTGCCTCCGGGAGAGCACACGGTTGAGTTCGGTTATGCCGGTTATGATTCGGTTTTCCGCCAAGTGCGGGTGGAAGCCGGCAGACATCTGGATATGGGCATCGTTTTGCTTCACCCGTTGCTCGATTCCGGGTTGTTGCGGGGTGTTGTAACCGATGGCGTCAGTGGCGCCCTGGTGCCCGGTGCCTTGGTGGCGGCGGTGGGTGAGGAACAGATCTCGACCATGACCGGCGCCGATGGCGGTTATCAATTGGAACTTAGGGTGGGGGAAGTATCGATTACGGTCACCGCCGATGGCTATGAACCGGTAACCGTCAATGCAACGGTGGTTGCCGGGGCGGTTCTCAACTTCTCACCGGCCTTGCTGCCGGCAGGCACAGAACCCGAAAGCACCCTGACTCTTCGGGGCAGGGTGCTGGATTCCTTTGATGGGACTCCGATTGCCGGCGCCCTGGTCACCTCACCCGGGCCGGTCGAGACTCTCACCGGCAACGATGGCGCATTTCTGCTTGAGGAGCTTGTCCCGGCGGAACTCATCCTTGCAATCCAGGCGGATGGATATCTGGGCGTATCCCTCTCGCTGCTGGCGGACCAAGGCGGCTTGTTTGATCTTGGGGGCTTGCGCCTGGCCCGGATAGAGCTTCCCGAAACCAGCACCATTCGCGGGACGGTACACGCGGCCGACAGTGGCGAACCGATTGCCGGCGCGCTGTTGACGGTTGCCGGTGAATCGGCCGAAAGCGACGATGCGGGACGCTTTGTGATCGAAGGCATCAAGAGCCTGAATTTCGAACTGGCTGCCGCCGCGCCCGGTTACCATGCAAGGCGTTACGCGGTGGAATTTGCCGAACACGGTCGCGCCGAGTTGGCCGTGGTATTGCAACCGGCATCATACGGCGGGATAGCCATCACCTCCCTGACCGCCGAACGCCCGGCATACCCGGCTTACAGTCAGGTTCTCCTGAATGCCGCCCTGGAAAGCAGGGCCGACAGCGAACGTTTGGTACGGCTGCACCTGCGGGTGATGGATTCCCAAGGCGGTCTGATTGATGAGTTTGGAGTGACGCCCGAGGCGGCGGGTGGACTTGCTGCCTTCAGCCTTGCCCCCGGAACGGTCAGGGAGGCGGCGATCAGTTGGTATAACCGGCACTACCCGCCGGATACCTATACGGTCTGGCTCCAGGTTCATGATGCCGCCTCCGCGGAACTGCTGGCCGAGCGGACTGCCCGGGTAGTGGTGGAAGAGACCAGGTGGCTGGAATATGTGCGACTGGCCGCCGACCCTCACCAGGCCAATCAGGGAGCATCCGAAGCGGTGCGGATTCTGCTCTCGCTGCGCAACCGGTCCAATGTTTCGTTGACGCCGAGCGTTACCTACGAGTGGCGCGATCCCGAAGGGATGCTCCTGCATGCCGATACCGCCGTGGTGGAGATCGATCCCCGGACGATCTCCGCCACCCTGCCCCTCGCCTCCCTGGAATGGAATTTTGCCCGGGCTGGCAGTTACCCCTTCAAGCTTATCGGTATTGAAGGGGTCGAGGCAGCGACCATGGAGGCAGGCACGGTGGAAGTGGCGCCGGATATCCGCATCGAACCCCGGCAGAATCTGGAACCGGAGCAAGTTCTGCCCCAAGGCGATCAGCGGCTGCGCATGAGGATTCGAATCGAGGGGGGGCAAGCGCCATGAGGACGAAATTAATCGCGCAAGGTCTCAGGTTGCTGGCGGTGACGCTTTGTTGTTGGCTGGCGCTGTTCAACAACGCCCAGGCGCAGGAGCGTGAGTTGAAGGATACCTCGGGTACCGAGTTTATCTTCTCTTTTCTGTTCAACTATACTGGTGGCAGCACCTTGAATCTGTTTATCGCCTCCCGGGAAGATACCCAGGGTACCGTTGAAATTCCGGGGCTCGGATTCTTTACCTATTTCACCGTTGAGGCCGGCCAGGTGACGACGGTCACGGTTCCCGGCAATGCCCAGAATTTGCCCAGTAACCAGGTGTCCAACCTTGGTGTGCGGGTGGCGGCCGACGCCCCGGTCCATGTTTACGGACTAAACCGCCGGCAATATACCACCGATGCCTTTCTGGGACTTCCGACCCATGGACTGGACATGGATTACCTGGTGATGAGCTATTTCGGGGCGATGGGATCGCAGTTTGCGGTGATCGGAGTTGAAGACAATACCGAGGTGACCATCGTTCCGGCCGCATCCGTGCCCGGTCGCCCGGCGGGGGAACCGTTCACCATCACCTTAAACCGTCTGCAGACCTTTCGGCTCAGGGGTAGTGCCGACCTTACCGGAACCTCCATTGCCGCCAGCGCACCGGTGGCGGTAATGGGCGGTGAGGAGTGCGCCAATGTGCCCCGGGGAGTATACGCCTGCGATCACATTGTCGACATGATGCCCCCGCTTACGGCCTGGGGAAAATCCTTCCTCACCTATCCCCTGGCAACCCGGCTGCGGGGTGATCTCTTCCGGGTTCTGGCCTCTCAAGATGGAACCGAGGTAAGGATCGACGGCGAGCCGGTTGCTACCCTCAATGCCGGGGGCTATTATGACCAGATACTGACCGCGCCGGCCCGGGTCGAGGCCAACGCTCCAATGCTGCTGGCTCAATATTCGGTGGGGCAGAGTTATGACCGGGTGCCCTCCGACCCTTTTATGATGCTGGTGCCGCCCAGCGAGCAGTTTCTTGACCACTATGTTTTTGCCACTCCCACCAGTGGTTTCAATAATTTCGTCAATATTGTGATCCCGACGCCGGCCGTCGAAACCCTGCTGCTGGATGGCGAACCCCTGGACCCGGAGCTGTTTCATCCCATCGGCGACAGCGGCTTCAGCGGCGCTCAGGTGCCGCTTCAGGCCGGTTCCCATGCCATCGCAGCGGGACAGCCCTTCGGCATCTATGTTTACGGGTTTGCTTCCTATGATTCTTACGGCTATGCCGGCGGCGGGGCGATGGAAGTGATCAACCCCATTCACGGCGACTATCGTAATGTACGTGTTATCAGCACCATCGCCACCGGCGGAATCGATCTGGAAGCGGACTCTTTCCTGCTGCCGCCGGAGCGGATCGAACAGCACCCAGACCGCCTCGAGATCGAATGGAATTTCCCGCAATTTGCCATCGGCCAGGTGCAGGATCTCGACTTCGATCTTACCCTGCGCGATGCCGTGCCCGGAGAGCAGCGCCTGGTAAGTCACAGCCTGGAGCTTATCTACGAGGATCTCAACGGCAACGAGCATCGCCGCACGCTGGGGGAACAGCTGGTGACCGTGCTGCCGTCGGTTTACCGTCTTGATCTGGCCCTGGACAAAGCGGTTTATACCTTGGGCGAATCCGCGCTTGTTCAGCCCGGCATCACCAATATGGGCGCGGTTGACGGTATGGTGGCGCTGACGCTTGAGGTTCGGGATGGAACCGGTAATTTTGTCGCGCTGCTGCCCGGCAGTGAAGCGCTGGCCGTCGGCGCCGGGCAGCGGGTTGATCCGGCCCCGGAGCTGTTCGACACCACCGGGATTTACACCGGTGATTACCAGGTTTACGCCCGGGTGCTGGATCAGTACGGACAGCTTGAGCTCTCCGCCGTGGCCGACTTCCGGGTGGATCAGCCCGCCGGCGTCGGGCTGACGGCGGCGGTAGCCACCGACCGGGATACCTATGAGCCGCAGCAGTCGGTGACGATCAGCGGCCGATTGCGCAATACCGCCGTCGGCGCCCAGATCGAAGGCCATACCGTAACGGTTGCCGTGTACGAGCCCGGCGGCGGGGAGTTGTGGCGGGATGAAAATCCGTTGTCCACCCTGGCTGCCGGCGGCCATCAGGAGTTGGCGTGGTCCATGCCCTTGGGCGCGGCGTCTCCGGGCGGCTACCAGGTT
Source organism: Desulfurivibrio dismutans (assembly GCF_029210385.1). GTDB lineage: Bacteria > Desulfobacterota > Desulfobulbia > Desulfobulbales > Desulfurivibrionaceae > Desulfurivibrio > Desulfurivibrio dismutans. The sequence goes on from NZ_JARGDQ010000001.1 coordinate 419,137, forward strand.
GTACTAACCGCCCATGACGTCGGAGGCGCCTTGCGGGCCCTGGCCGAAACCGGGTTCCAGGTACTCTCCACCGCCGAGACCGGCGCCGGCCTGAGCGGCCGGTTGTTTGCCGCCCCCAACCCCGTGTATCGCTTCGAGCCGCTCCTGCTTTCCGCCCAAGTGGCTAATTACGGCAACGCAGCCCTCATGGGTCTACCGGTCACCCTTACCCTGGTTGATCCCGCCGCTCAGCAAGAGTTGGCGGGCTGGAGTGAAACTATCAACCTGGAACAAGGAGCCGGTCACGGCTTCTCGGCTGACTGGAACGCAGAAGTGGCCGCCGACACGGTACTACTGGCCGTGCTGCGGGCGGAAATTGGCGGTGAGATCCGCACCCTGGCCAGCGCTCCGGTGCGGGTCGAGGACAAATTCCTCTCCACTCCGAATATTGGCGAACGCGGGCGGGTGCTGGTGTTGCTGGACGATGTTTCCCCCAGTGAGTGCCGGGGGGTGACGGCCCTCAATCTGCATCTCGAGACGTCCCAGCCCCTGGCCGGCGGAGAAGTGGTGCGGGTGGAACTTCTCGATGAAAACGGCCGGCTGCTGGATGTGGAAACCGCGATGGCGGACGAGCTTCTGCCCATGGACCTCAGCCCCGGCAGCGGCGCCAACCTGGTGCTGCGGGAGATCTCCACCCACGGCGTGGCCGTCGAAATCAGGGCCCCGGAAGGCGGCACGTTCACGGAAGGTTCCCATCGGTTGGTCGCCACCCTGTATCAGCAAGACCGGACCCATTCACTGGATTCCGGTCTCCTGCCGGCCGGCTGCGCCGATCTACCGCAGCCCGGCACCGCGTTCGGTGATTTTATTTTAACCGATGCCGATATCCACGGGGACGGATCAAGCCGACAACGCCGTGCCTTCCTGGAAGAACTGCTCACGGCCCATGGCTGGTCCCATACGGTGGTTACCGATGGTTCCGCTTTCGCCCGGGAGCTGCGCCAGGGCGGCTACAGCGCCTTCCTGCTGCTCTCCTCCCGCGTCAAGCTGGACAACCAGGTAAGCCGCGAGTTGCGGGAGGCGATTTTTGCCGGCCGGGGTCTGGTCATGGCCGGTATCCATGATCAACGCAATCATCACCTGCTGGCCGCCTCCGGAGTCGAGGTGGTGGGGGTTCATTCCCATGCCGACGGGATTGTTTCGCTGCCTTCCGTACCTTTGGCGGTGCCTGATCTGGCCTTCGTCCAAGAGGAATTGCCGCAGGCCCTGCGCCTGGCTGGAGCGGTCCCGCTGGCCGAGTATCTCATTGACCGGGGTCGGCCCGGTGATCGCACGTCAGTGGCCTGGCATGAGTATGGTCAGGGGCTGGCCGTGACCGCCGGTTTTGACCTTCTGAGCCAGGCCCATGCCGCTGGGGCGGAGAGTGGTTTTGCCGAGCTGCTTCCGCAGGCCTTGACGCACGTTCATCCCGAGCCGGCCATCAACCGGGCCGGCATGGCGGTGCCGGTGTACTGGCGGCTCGACAACCGGGGTAAAGCCGTCGCTGTCCGGCTGCACCTCGAGGTTGCCGGCGGGAGGATCGTCGATCCCGGCCAGGGTAACCCGGCGGGCTATCAATGCCTCTCCTTTGACCTGGATCTGCCCGCCGACGGCTCGGCCGAGGTCGGATTCTGGTGGCAACTGCCGGACGAGCCGCAGTCTGCCGTGGTCACCGCCCGGATCGAGTTGCGTGACGGTGGCTGGTGGGAGGAGTACGGCATCACCAGCCATGTCTTCCCGGTGGAACCCCTGCCGACCTTCGAGGAGCTGCGCACGGTGCTCATCTGGCTGGCTGCCCGGGATCGCGACTATGGCCGGGTTCTGCGTGAAGTTGAGCAGGCCGAAGGCTTTCACGGCCGGGGGCGGCCCGAACAGGCCGTCTTCCATCTGCTCAAAGCCGCTGAAATCCTGGGGGGCATGGATGGGGAGCAGGCGGAGGAGGTCCGCGACTCCATGGCCTGGCTGATTGTTCGTATTGCCAAAGAGATATGATGCAAATAACCGTGAAGGAGCGATACCCATGAGCGCACCCCTGGCCCTGATGCCGCGCCCTGGCACTCTGTTTCTGAAATTCACCGCCGTGGCGGTGCTGGTGGCCTTTGTCATGCAGATTACCCAGCCGGTGGTGTTGGCCTTTCAGCCCGGAACTCCGTCCGGCCAGGACCGGCAGGTCCGCAAGCCCGACCATAATGAACAGCTGGCCAAGCTGCTGCGCGAAACCGGGGACACTTTGCAGGCCGCGGAATCAGGGTTGCGCCGGGGTCTGGCTGTTGCCCATGAGCGCAGGGCCCTGGCGGATCTTCGCCGCCAGTTGGCGGGCCTGGACCGGGAAGTACTGGCGGAGTTCGACGCGGTGGAGGCCATGTTGCGGGAACGCGGCGTGCCGGAGGTGATCCTGGAGCGCCACCGCGAGACCGTGACCGCCTACCGGCAGGAATTCGGGGCGTTTAATGAAGAGCTTGCCGCGGTGGAAGAGCCCGGGATTACTGCTGAAGAATTGCGGGCGAGGGTGGTGCGCGCCGGGCGGCGTCTTGGCGGCCACCAGCTTGAACGCTCGCCCCGCCCGTTCGACCCCGCCGTGCTGCCCCACGGCCCCAGGCTGCCGGCACCGGACAACCATCCCCGGGAGCGCGGCGAGGATTTTCCGGTCAGCGGGCTATATAACACGCCCCCGCTACGGTTAGCCGCCCTGGAGGGTTTCCGCTTCGACACCCTGCCTGGAGCCGATGACCCGGCCTATCTGGCCGAGAGTGTGGAGGTGCGCCTCAGCCCCGCCATCCTGGCCAAGGCCGCGGAGTTGGAGCATCAACCGGTGGCCATTTACCACTGGGTGCGCAACCATGTTGAATGGCTGCCCTCCTGGGGCGCGGTGCAGGATGCCGATGTCACCCTCACCAGCCGCCGGGGCAACGCTATGGATATCGCCGGCCTGCTGGTATCGCTTCTGCGTGCCTCGGGGGTTCCGGCCCGCTATGTGCATGGCGCCGTCGAGGTGCCGGAGGATCGTTTCCGCAACTGGGCGGGCGGTTTCGAGCAGATCGAAGAAGCGATGAATTACGCCCGTTCAGGGGGCATTCCCTTGACCGGCCTAGTGGCCGGCGGTAAGGTCTCCCATGTGCGGATGGAACACGTTTGGGTGGAAGCGGCGGTGGATTTCCTCCCCTCCCGGGCGGCGGTGATGCGCCAGGCCGACACCTGGCTTGGCCTGGACGCGGCCTTCAAGCAGTATGAATATCTTGAAGGGCTCGATCTGGCCGCCATCACCGCTATCGACGGCGAGGCCTTGGTGCAGCAATTTATCGACAGTGGTACGGTCAACGAGGAGCAGGGCTGGGTGCAGGGCCTCGACCCGACGGTGGTGGAGGCGGCCCAGGAGCAGGCACGCCAGGCCCTGGAAGCCCATATCGAGACCATGACCGACCCCACGGTGGGCGAGGTGGTCGGCGGCGGCAAGGTGATCCTGCAGGAGGAAGCGGTGCTGCCCTCGGGATTGCCCTATCAGCGGGTGGTGGAAGGCGCCCGCTATGCCTATCTGCCCCAGGCCCTGCAGCCGCGGATCACCTTCGGCATGGGAGCGGATCTCTTCGGCGACCCCCAGGTGCAAGAGAGCTTCCCTTGGGCCCAGCTCAACAACCGCAAGGTGACGCTTTCCTTCCGGCCGGCCACCGAGGCGGATGAGGAGGCGCTGCTGGCGCTGCTGCCCGAGGGCGAGATCACCGATCTCAGCCAGTTGCCCACCAGCATTCCGGCCTACCTGATCCAGGTCATCCCGGAGCTAAGCGTGGAGGGCGAGACGGTGCTGACCGGCAGCCCCATGGGCCTGGGCGAGGAACTGGACTTTTTCTACCGTATCAGCGAACCGGGCTATGGCAGCCGCCATTATCCCCATAAGGTGGTGGCGGGCTCTTATCTTGCGGTGGCGGTGATCGGCGGCAGTGTGGCGGTGGGTAGCCTGGATGAGGTCAAGACCAAGATCGAACAGACCCGGAACCTGCTGGAGGCCGCCGACGAGGGCCTGCCGGCGGGCCTGAGCCGCGAGGATCTGCTGGGTGATATCTTCCACGCCGGACTGCTGGGCTACTTCGCCCAATACCAGGCCCTGGGCAAGCTGGCGGCCTTGAGCGGGCAAAACCATTTCCAGCTTGCCACCTCGGCCGGCACCTTCGGCTATGTGCCGCGGGTAACCTATTTCTTCGGGGTACCCCGCACCATCGCCGTCGGCGGCATGGTGATGGATCTGGACCGGGTGATGCACGTCAGCAGCGTGGACGGCAAGGGGGATGAAGCCTGGAAGAACTTCAACTTCCAGCTGGGCTCCCTCTCCTCGGCCCTGGAGCACGCGGTGCCGGAACAGATGTTTGTAACCCAAGAGAGCCAGGGTGAGGCGATCTCGGCGGTCAAGGCCCTGCAGAAAGCGGCGGCCCAGGGCCAGCGGATATACCATATCACCAGAGAAAACCAGGCCGCAGCCCTGCCCAACATCCGCCACGACACCCAAACCATGGACGAGATCCGCACCGCCCTGGCGGTGGGCAAGGAGGTGATCGTCCACACCAACCCGGTCAGCGTCCCGGGCTGGCAGGGCGCGGGCTACGTGATCACCGATCCGCACACCGGCGCCGGGGCCTGGAAGATCGGGGGTGGGGCCAATGGTAGTTTTCTCAATGATATTAACATATTGGCTACAATAGGTGGGTTTTTGGCATCGGTGGGATCACTTGCGCTTATTGGCGAGAACATTAAATCTCCTTTGTTGACTAGTTTTGGCAGATTACTTGCGGGGGTAGGTGTTGCATTCACATGGTGGTATATTCTGGATGAGACCGACTCTCCTTTAAAAGCCCTTACAGGCGTTTTGCTCTCGGCAGTAACTGCCGTTTATGTCGGTCTCACAGCTTCAGCGTTGGCTTGGTCAGTTACGCTCGGCACCTCGGTAGTAGCAGCCGTATTTTTTCTTTTCGTAGTAACTGCGATAACTTCGCTAATTCTAACACTTTTGATTGACTATCTTGTCTCGTATATCTTACCTGTAATCAGAAAACGCATGTATGCAGCAAATGTTCAATGGTTAATTCCTGATTGTTTCAGTGGTTACCGCGTGCCGAAGTCAAGACCGATAGCATTGAGCGTAACGATATGAAAACAACAAAAAAAAGAAGAACGTTGCGATATGCAGATAATTACGTTCATATCGCGCTGTTGTTCATATATATTATATCTTTTTTTAGTGCTGCAGGGTCGTTGCTGGTCATATTTGACCTGCTTTTAGGCATACGAATAACAAAGGTGAATTTGTTTGATAGTATCGTTATATTTCTGGTTACCGTTTCAGCATGTTTGGTGATTATTGCTTTTTGGCGAAGATACTGGTTTTTACCTGTTGATTTACGGTGGCTCATAACGCAACATGGTGGAACCGATATCCGTCAACAAAGCTCATACAGAGGGGTGCTGGTTCGGGGAAGGCTGGGATCAATGTGGTTGCTGGCGACGCTCAATTCACCAATTCTCGATGCTGATCCAATGTTGCATAGTTACGAGTTCTGGCGCAAATTATCACGAGGGTTTCCGGAGTTCATGTTTGAAGGAGCACGGGTCAGCTTTGTGCAACCGGGTGATTTTGATCAACTGCCGCAGATTGATATCACCGTTATCGGCCAGGAAGAAATTAGTCCTGCTGAGACGGGTGTTCCGGCCTTGGACCGTGCAATAAAGAGCGCCGCACAGTCATTGGATGATGAAAATATCACTTTGCGTGTTGAGGTTCGTTCACAATGGCTCTTGGTGGAAGTGGATGGTGGAGTCTGGCTGGGTGCACGTTTTATGCATAAAATTGAGCAAGCTATGAAATTTTCTCAAATCTTAACAGGGCAACTGGTCGGCATATTTTCTTTTTTAGACGCTGATAATTGGGAAGTGGAACAGAAAAATTTTTTTAGAGGATTACGCGATCCTCCTGACATGCCGGAGCGAGAGTTATATGTAGTACCGAGGCGAAAAAACGCATGAAGTGAGTCATTCCGGCCTGCTGGGTTATTTCGCCCAGTACCCGGCCCTGGGCCATTTAATGGCCTCAAGCGGCGGCAACCACTAGGGCTATGAGACAGAAAAAAAACAAAAATGCAACAACATCCAAATTGCAGTTAATTCCTTTAACAGTATTTATTGTTGTCGTTGTTAATTATGGGATTTGGAATATTTATTTCCTGATTCTTTCTCTACCTTTTTTCGACAATTTTCAAGGCACTCGAAAAATTCTTACTGTTTCGGGTTACGGTTTGGCGGTGTTTTCGTACGTATATACAGCTATATATGCTTTTAGGTTTTTGGGTCAGATTACACAAGATCGGTAGTGGCGCCATATCATTGACATGGTACGAGATGGGCCAGTAGTTCAGCGAGCAGTGGAAAAATTTCAACTTCCAGCTCGGCTCCCTCTCCTCGGCCCTGGAGCACGCGGTGCCGGAACAGATGTTTGTAACCCAAGAGAGCCAGGGTGAGGCGATCTCGGCGGTCAAGGCCCTGCAGAAAGCGGCGGCCCAGGGCCAGCGGATCTACCATATCACCAAAGAAAACCAGGCCGAAGCCCTGCCCAACATCCACCAGGGCGCCCAAACCATGGACGAGATCCGCACTGCCCTGGCGGTGGGCAAGGAGGTGATCGTCCACACCGACCCGGTCAGCGTCCCGGGCTGGCAGGGCGCGGGCTACGTGATCACCGATCCTTACACCGGCGCCGGGGCCTGGAAGATCGGCGGAGGGGCCAATGGCTCGTTTACCGAAGCGGAAATTGCGGATGCGGGTCTTACGCTATTGAGTGTAATCACCGACATCGCCAGCTTTTTGGCCAAAGCCGGGGTTGCCCTGGCGGTGTATATGACTGCTCTTGAAGATGTCAGCAAGGTCATCGCAGGAGTCAGTGCTGTACTAACCGGTTTATTGATTTATCATGCTACTGATTCCCACCTGAAGGGAGTGGGGGCTTTTGCGATAGATTTAATGCTCACTGTTCTTGCGAGTTTGGCGGCGAAAGCGATGTTTGGCCTGCTGGTCACATCTGTTTCTCCTGTCCTGGCTTCAGTTTTCGTCGTGCTTAGCGTCGCCTTTGTAGTCTCCAGGATCAAAACACTGATAATGGAGACTTATTTCCTAACGAGGAACACCGTTGGAGCTAGGTTTGCGCGGCATTATTACAATTGGCAGATGGGACTATGGCTACCGCAAAGTATTGGTTAACTGTTCAAAATCCAATTAGATGCCGTTGGGACATGCCGCCGTATATCCTGGCCATCTCCTACTTTCTTTATTGGTTTGGAATGGGTGGCATTGCCATAGTGTCGGTGGGAGAATTTCTTAAACACTTTTTCTTTTTTCCTGTTCACGCACCAAATGGACCATTTCATGAAGCCGTTCTTGTGATAGCTTTTTCTTTAGCTTTCATATTGTTCTGGCGCCTACCTTTATGTCTGAAGCCAGATATTAAGCGAGTAGTGATGGCCATGGGAGGTACCTTTCTTGCCGAAAAGCGGCTCGCCAAGGGACTGGTCGGGAAGGTTGGGTATGAAATTCGTTTCGATAGGCCATTCTTCGACTATTGGCCTCACCCACGGGGAGTTGATGTGCAAATAGGTGGATATAATCCCAAATACATGCGAAGGCTGTCCGAGATCAGATTGCGGGTCGACCTCGAAAAGCCCCTGTCCCGTCGTGTGCGACTCTGTCCGGGGAATTCCGAAAACGAGATTATCGATGATACCCTCGCGGTAACCGGCCAATGGCGGCATGCTTTCGAGGAATCTTTTGGCAATGAGCCGGGCGACTGGGAGTTAGAACTGGAGCAAAACCGCCTTTCGGCCCTGATCAGAAGTGGCACCTGGGAGGGGACCACCTTTGCGGGCAAGGTACGCAAGGGAATTGAGTTAATGCACCAGATGGCTGACGATTTGGCTTCCATAGGACACCTGGAGACCAATTAGCAAGGTCCACCCATGTGCGAATGAAGCAGAGCTGGGCACCGGGACCATACCTTGGGCCCAACTCAACAACCGCAAGGTGACGCTTTCCTTCCGGCCGGCCACCGATGCGGATGAAGAGGCGTTGCTGGCGCTGCTGCCCGAGGGCGAGATCACCGATCTCAGCCAGTTGCCCACCAGCATTCCGGCCTACCTGATCCAGGTCATCCCGGAGCTAAGCGTGGAGGGCGAGACGGTGCTGACCGGCAGCCCCATGGGCCTGGGCGAGGAACTGGACTTTTTCTACCGTATCAGCGAACCGGGCTATGGCAGCCGCCATTATCCCCATAAGGTGGTGGCGGGCTTTTATCTTGCGGTGGCGGTGATCGGCGGCAGTGTGGCGGGGTAGCTTACGGGAAGAGGTCAAGACAAGGATCGAGCAGACCCGGGACCTGCTGCAGGCCGCAGACAAGGCACTGCTTGATGGTCTTACCAGCGAGAGGAAGCTTCCCTGTCCTGGATAACCGAATCCTCCTCTTGATGTGCAATTATTTCCATACCCCTTCGATTTTCTCGCCGCAGGCGGGGCAGGTGTCGGCGGCCAGGAGGTTGTCGTCGATACGGAAGCCGTGTCGTTTGATCAGCAACGTTCCACAGGCCGGGCAGTAAGTGTTTTCGCCGCCGCTGCCGGGGATGTTGCCTTCATAGACAAAGCGCAATCCGGTTGCAAGGCCGATTTCCCGGGCCCTCTCCAGGCTGGCGGTGGGGGTCGGCGGCCGGTCCAGCATCTCGTGGGTGGGGTAGAAGGCGGTGACGTGCCAGGGGATGCCGGGGTCGGTCTCCTTGATGAACCGGGCGATATTTTGCAGCTCTTGGTCGCTGTCGTTAAGGCCGGGGATGAGCAGGGTGGTCAGCTCCACCCAGACCCCCAGCTGGTGCAGCCGGCGGATGTTGTCCAGCACCGGCTGCAGTCGGGCCTGGCAGACCTGGCGGTAAAACTGATCGCTGTAGGCCTTCAGGTCGATGTTGATTCCATCCAGCACCCCGGCCAGCTGCCGGCTGACCTCTTTGGTCATGTAACCGTTGCTGACAAAGACGTTTTTGATGCCCCGCTTTTGGGCCAGCACGGCGCAATCGTAGGCGAATTCATAGAAGATGGTGGGCTCCACGTAGGTGTAGCTGATGCTTTGGCAACCGCCGGCCGCCGCCGCCGCCACCACTTCGGCCGCCGTCCGCTCCTGTCCGGCGATTTCGCCCCGGTGCAGGTGGGGGTACTGGGAGATATGGTAGTTCTGGCAATGCTGGCAGCGGAAATTGCAGCCTACGGTGGAGATGGAGTAGGAGCGGCTGCCCGGCAAAAAATGAAAGAGCGGCTTTTTTTCGATGGGGTCGAAATTCTCCGCCACCAGCCGCCCGTAAACCAGGCTGTAGAGCTTGCCCGCCCGGTTTTCCCGCACCCCGCACAAGCCCCGCCGACCATCTTTAATCCGACAGTGGTGGCTGCACAACCCGCAGACCACGGTGGCGCCCTTTTCCACCTGGTAAAACATCGCTTCCCGCATGGCGTGTCTCTCCGTTATCTGTTTTGCTGAACGCCTTTTATTACAGCACAGGGCAGAGATGGTTGTCAAATAACGCTTGCCTGCCGAGTCCTACGATGACCCCCAGCGCGTAGGCCTGCTTTACTTGCTGATCAGCCCGCGCAGGACTTTGAGGTTTTCGATGTCTTCGGTCAGGTCCGGGCCTTTGTCGGTTTCCAGCACCATGGGGTGGTTTTTGAAGCGGGGGTCGTTCATCAGCAGGCGGAAGCCTTCCAGGCCGATCTCGCCCTGGCCGATATGGGTGTGGCGGTCCACCCGGCTGCCCAGAGGTTTGGTGGCGTCATTCAGGTGGAAGAAATGCAGGCGCTTAAAGCCGATGATTTGGTCCAAGGTGCTGAAGGTCTGGTCGTAGGCCTCGGGGGTGCGCAGGTCGTAGCCGGCGGCGAAGGCGTGGCAGGTGTCGAAGCAGATGCCGAAGCGCTCCGGGTGCTTGGAGGCTTCGATGATGACCGCCAGTTCCTCGAAGCGGTGGCCCAGGTTGGTGCCCTGGCCGGCGGTGTTTTCAAGTAGAATGGTCACCCGGTTGTCGTCGCCGGCCTGCGCTAAAGCGGTGTCCAGATTTCGGCTGCAGCGTTTCAGCCCCGCTTCGGTGCCCTGGCCCAGGTGGGAGCCGGGGTGCATGATCAGCCATGGGATCTGCAGGGTTTGGCAGCGGACCAGTTCCTCGGTGAGGGCCTGGATGGAACGCTGTTCGGTCTCCGGCTTGTTGCCGGCCAGGTTGATCAGGTAAGAGTCATGGGCGGCCACCGGCATTTTTGTGCCGCCGCCGGCGGTGGGGCCGATTTCCCGCCAGGCCCGCAGGAAGGTTTCCGCCTCTTCGGGGCTCACCGGGGCGGCGCGCCACTGGCGCTGGTTGCGGGTGAAGATCTGCAGGGCCTCGCCCCCCACCTGGCGGATATGCTCAAAGGCATGGTGCAAACCGCCGGCCACCGACATGTGCGCTCCCAACAGGGGCATGTTGTTCTCCTTGGTAACTGTCCAGCAGCAACCCCGAAAGCGGCGATCGGCCCGGCTTGCGTACCTGATGTACGCGGCGCCGGTCCGCTTGCCGCAACCTGGGCACTGCTGAACAGTTACGCGTTTGCTTTAAATTTTCATGTGAAACCAATTACCGGGTTTGTCCCGTAAACGTTCAGCAGTGCCGCAGGTGCGGGCAAGCAGCCAGGCGCCGCGTACCCTCTGTACGCAAGTCTGGCTGATCGCCCGCAGATGCGGTGCTGCTGGACGTTTACTTAAGGGTGATGCCCGGGCCGCTCAAGTGACTGCGGCCGCCGGTTTGCGGTACTACCCGGATGCGGGTGGCGATCCGTTCCTTCAGGGCCGGCACATGCGAGATGATGCCGATCAGCTTGCCGTCCTGCTGCAGCCCGGCCAGGGTTTCCAGGGCGGTGTCCAGGGCCTCGTCGTCCAGGGTACCGAATCCTTCGTCCAAAAACAAGGAATCCACCCGCACGTTGCGGCTGGCCAGGCGGGACAGTCCCAGGGCCAGGGCCAGGCTGACCAGGAAGGCCTCACCGCCGGAGAGGTTCTTAGTGGTGCGGATCTCGCCGGCCTGGTAGTTGTCCACCACGTTGAGTTCAAGGGGGCGGAGGGGATCGCGCAGCAGCAGGTAGCGGTCGGTCATCCGCCGCAGTTGGCGGTTGGCCTGGTTGACCATCATTTCAAAGGTCAGCCCCTGGGCAAAGTTGCGGAACTTCTTGCCGTCGCTAGCGCCGATCAGTTCATGGAGCAGGTCCCAGCGGGCGCATTCCCGCCGCTGGGCGTCCAGTAAGCGGGCCTGGTTTTCCTGCTGTTGCCGCAGTTGCCGGTTGTCTTCCAATTTTTGCTTGACCGCCCCGATTTGCTCCTGCACCGCTCGGCGCTGCTCTTCCCGAGTGGTCAGTTGCTGTTGCAACTCCTCCTTGCCGGTGGTGGTGAGTTGCTGCTCCTGCAGTTCCTGAAGTTGGCGGGTTTTGTCCCGGCGGGTGGCGGTAAGTGCCGCTTCCTGGTCGGCCAGTTGCTGGGCCTGGCGCTGCAGCCCGCGGCGCTGGTCTTCCGGCAGGCAGGCGGCGAGATATTCCTTTTCGGTGGTAAATTCGGCGGCGGCCAGGCGTTTTTTGAATTCTTCCTCGGCTTGGGCCAGGGGTTGGGCCCGCCCGGCCAAGGCCTGTTCCAGTTCCTGGCGGCGGTTATGCAGCTTTTCCCGGGCCTGTTGAGCTTCGGTCATGGCCTGGCGGGCTTGCTCCACCAGTTTTTCGGCCGCTTCCAGGGCGGTGGTCAGGCGCTGTTCTTCTTGCTCCGGGTCCTGGTCGCCCAGCAGGTCTTGCCGCTTTTTAAGCAACTGTTGCCGCTGCTGCTGCAGTTGCTCCTGGTTGGCCTGCTGTTGTTGCAGTTCGGTGGCGGTCTGACGATGCTGTTCCTCCAGGTGTTCGCCGCGCAGTTGCAGGTTGGCCAGTTGCTGTTCAAGCTCGTTTTTTTCCTGTTGCCGGGCCTGCCAGCGGTCCCGCCGCTGGGTCAGCTGCTGCCGGGCCTGGTCGCGGGTGGCGGGGGTCAGCTCCTTGATGCCGTAGGGTGCGATGCGGGCCAGCAGCTCGTCGCGCTGCTGCTGCAGGCGGGTTTCCAGGCCGCTTAGCTCCTCTTGTAAACGTTTTACCGTTTGTTCGGCGTTGTCCCGCTGGTGTTGGGCGCTTTGGCTGTCCCGCTCCCGCCGGTTCAGCTCCTCGCGCTGGGCGGCCTGGGCTTCGCGCTCTTGCTGCAGCTCCTTTTCCAGTTTTTCGGCGCTGGCCACCAGTTTGGCCACTTGCTCACAGGCGGCGGTGGCTTCCGGGTCCGGGTCCGGAATGTCGCCACCGGCGAAGGGGTGGTCGCGGGAGCCGCAGAGAGGGCAGGGCTGCTGGGGGCGCAATTGCTGCCGGGTCTGCTCCAGGGAATGGGTGGCTTCCAGGAATCTCTCCCGCCGGATGGCGGCTTCTCGTCTGGTCAACAGCTCCTGGCGCCAGGCGGCCAGTTCCTTGCCGGCCAGCAGTTGTTGCAGTTTTTCCCCTTTGCGCTCCAACTCCCCGGCGGCCTGCGCCAAGCCCTGGCGGGCTTTTTTTGCCTGCTGCTCCTGTTGCTGCCAGGTCTGCTCCGCCGTCTGCCGCTGCTTTTGGGCCGTGGCCAGTTGACGCTGCCGCTCCTGCAGTTGGCCGCCAAGCTCGGCAAAACCGTTGAACCGTTCCTCGATGGCGGCCAGGTGTTCCACCAGCTGTTGGTCCGCCGCCGTGGCCGCCAGTTCCTGGTTGAGTTTTTGCCGCTGGTCTTCGGCTGTTTGCCGCGCCTGGCCAGTCTTTTGTCGGGCGGCGTCCAGTTCGGCCAGCCGGCTTTGCAACTGCTTGATGCTCGTGGCCGTGGCCTGTCGGGGCTTTTCCTGTTCCCGCAGTTGCAGGTCCAACTCCCGCGCCTGACGCAGCCGGGGTTGGGCCTCTTGCCAGCGGTTTTTCTGCTCCCGACGCTTTTGTTCCGCCTGTTCCAAGGCCTTTTGTGCCTGTTGGCAGTTGGCTTCCAGAGCGGGCAGGGCCTGGCGGCAGCCGGCCAGGTTGTCCTGGTCGGTTTGCCGGGCCTGGCGCATGGCGGCCAGTGAGGCGTGGGCGCCGGCCAGTTCCAGGGCCCGGTTGGCGTGCTCCAGTTTGGTTAATTGGGGGGCGAAGGCCTGCCGGCGCTGCTGCAACTCTTCCTGCCGGCGGGCGTTTTGGGCCAACTCCTGCTCCAGACGGGTCAGGTTATCCAGCCAACCCACGGCCCGGTTGAGCTCGCCGAGCTGGGCGGTCAGCTCCTTTTCCCGTTTAAGCCCGGCGGCCAGTTCCTGCTGCAACTGCTCTTCCTCTTCCGGGGCCAGCAGCCGGATGCCGGCCAGTTGGGCCTCCAGGGCTTCCAGTTGCCGGTGTTCGGTGCCACGGCGCTGATGGACCTTGATCGAGATCAGGCTGTAGATGCCGGTGCCGGTGATCTGCTCTAAAATCGGCGCCCGTTCGTCGGGGTCCGCCTGCAGGAAGGCGGCAAACCCGCCTTGGGCCAGCAGCATGGAGCGAGTGAAGCGGTCGAAATCCATGCCGGTGACGGTTTCGATCTGCTCGGCCACTCCCCGCTGCTTGCTTTCAAAGATTCGGCCACTGTCGGCGTCGGCGATTTCATGTTTGGGGGCCTGCAGCTTGCCGTCGGGCCGGCGTCGGGCCCGGTGCTGACTCCAGTGGCAGCGAAAGCGGCCGGCGGCGGTGGTAAAGCTCGCTTCGGCAAAACACTCGCCGGTCTGCCGGCTCATGATCTCGTTGCTGGCCATGGTAATCTTGCCCAGCCGCGGCGTGCAGCCGTACAGAGCCAGGCACAGCGCGTCGAGAATGGTGCTCTTGCCGGCCCCGGTGGGCCCGGTAATGGCAAAGATTCCACTGGAGGCATAGTCGGGATGGGTCAGGTCGATCTCCCATTGGCCCGCCAGCGAATTAAGGTTTTTGAACCGCAGTTGCTGAATTTGCATGTCTTGCCGTCTGCTTTTTCATCTTGCTTGTGCGGCGCTCACGTAAACGAATAGCCGCACCCCACCTTGTCGGCGGCTGGCGCCCGACTGGTCAAGCTCCGATACTCTTTGCTGCCAAGTACCGTCGCTAAACATGCGGGGTTGGCAAGCTTTATCCCGCGCGGGCGATCAGCCAAGCTTACGACGGGTACGCGGCGCTTGCTTGGCCGAATCTGGGGCACTGCTGAACGTTTACAGCCCGTTAAATTAGCAGGTTAGTACCCCTGGAGAACGGTTACGCATCCATAGCAGCCCGTTGAAAAACGGGCTGGTAGCGGCCCATGGATGGGCCGCCGAATTCAGTGGCACTGAAAGTGGCAATGAATTCGTGAGGTTGGCCAAAGCCATCTTTGGCCAACCGTTAGTTGAAAAAGCCAGGGATGGCTTTTTCAACGGACTGATAGTACCCAAAAATGCCCTGGCAGGCCATGAATTCGTGATAGATGTGATTGCCAATGACGGTGGAGGCCGGTCGGGAAGGGATCCTGCGAGGCTTCAAGGAGGCGGAAAAGATTTGGGGCGGCCAAGCTGTCCGAGATTTCTTACCAGACCATCGAAAAGGCCCTGGCAGACATTGACGAACGCGTCCCGAAGTTGGGTGATTCAGTAATCGACCGGGGGCTTGAGAAAACCAGGCAGGCTGCCCGTCTCAAGGCGGAAGCGATTTGTCGGCCGATTTAAACGGTGTTTATTCCGCCCGGTGGTCTTCTTCCAGTAGCGCCGTTACCGTTTCGCGGTAGGCCTGGAGCAGGGGAGGCTGCTGCTCGGGGGGGATGGCGTGGGCTTCCAGGCAGCGCTGGAACACCTGGTAGGGGTCCAGGTCGTCCAGGGTTTCCGATGGTTTGGTCTGCTCCAGGAGGCGGCGGCTGAGCCGCTGGTTGATGATCCGCAGGATCTCGACTTCGCTGCCGGCGATTTTTTCCTCCAGGCGCTGCCGCAGCTCTGGGATTACCTCCTCGCCTTCGTAAACGATCTCCAGCCAGCAGGGGCAGTCCCCGGCGGCCAGGTCCACCAGCCGCCGGTCTATCTCGTCCCAGTTGCCCCGGATTCTCTCCATGGGTTGAAAAACCGGCACCGGCAGAGTGGTGACGGCGGCCGGTTGTCCGGCCTGCAGTTCCACCAGGCAGATGCTTTTCTGTTGGCCCGCCTCGCCAAAGCTCAGGGGCAGCGGCGAGCCGCTGTAGCGGCGGTTTTCCGTCCCGCCAACCCGCTGGGGGACGTGGAGGTGGCCCAGGGCCAGGTAGTCGAAGTTGTCTGGTAACTGGCCGGCGGGCACGTGGGCCAGGGAGCCGACATAGAGCTCCCGCACCCCGTCGCCCTCCACAGTTTGGCCGCCGGCGGTGAACAGGTGGCCCATGGCCACGGCGGGCACCGGCCGGGCCATGGTTTGTCGTCTTTCCTCGATGATGGCGGCAACCCGGGCGTAATGTTCCCGCAGGCCGGCGAGCAGCTTGCGTTCCTTGTCCGCCAGGCTTTCGCCGGGTTCGGCCAGGCGCAGATCACGGTCCCGCAGGTAGGGCACGGCGGCCACCAGCAGTTCCGGTTGCTGGTGCTGGTCGGTGAGCAGCAGCACCACGTCGGCCGGGTCGGCAGTGGCCGCGCCCACCACGTGGACATCCATGGCCCGCAGTAATTCCCGGGGAGCGTTCAAAAAAGTGGGGGAGTCGTGGTTGCCGGCGATTATCACCACGTGGCGGCAGCCGACGGCGGCCACCCGGCCGAGGAAGCGGTAATAAAGTTCCTGGGCGCGGTTGCCGGGGGCGGTGGTGTCGAAGATGTCGCCGGCCACCAGCAGGGTGTCCACCTGTTGGTGTTCGATGACGCTGATCAGCCAGTCCAGCAGGGCGGTGAATTCGGGGTAGCGTCGTCGGCCGTACAGGGTGCGGCCCAAGTGCCAGTCTGAGGTGTGGAGAATTTTCATGGTATGGCCAAAATAGCACAGCCTGGAGCCGGCGGGGAGAGTAAAGTTGTCGGCGTCGTTAAAAGCGGCACCGCCTACTGGGCACACTTGGTAACTGATTGTTTTCACGTTGTCGACCAACCAGCTTGGCGGGTTTTTGCGAGGTTATCAAGTTAACCAGGCAACTGTCACGGTCACCGCCCATGGTAACCGGATAGCCTCTTTCGGGGGCGCTGCCGGACCGTTACGTCATTGACCCGGCAGCCCTTCGGCGATTATGTTGGGGCCGAAAAGACAACCCATGGGAGAGTGCCGGAATGACAAAAATGGCGGAAGAGGTTTTTTGTTTACCGCGCCGGGAGCTGGAACAGCTTTTCGGCGGCGGGTTGCCCCAGGGCGGTTTTATCGGCCCGGCGCCGGAGCTGCTGCTGGAACTTTCCCAGCACTTCATTGCCCGTGGCAACTGCGAGGAGGACCCCAGCTTCAAGCAGCTGATTCCCTACCAGCTTTTTGCCTTTAAGGAGCGTTTTTTTGTTTACCGGCGCGGCGGCGGGGTGGGGGAAGGGCGGCTGGCTGGGCGGCTGTCGGTGGGCATCGGCGGCCATATCAACCGGGAAGATGCCGAATCCGACGGCCGCTTGACGGCGGTGGCCTACCAGCAGGCCCTGCTGCGGGAACGGCGGGAGGAACTGGTCAACAGCGAGGGGATAACCAGCCGCTTTGTCGGCTGGATCAACGACGACGCCTCACCGGTGGGCCGGGTGCACTTGGGGGCCGTGCACCTGGGGCGGCTGGATGATGAGGCGGCCTGCGACGCCTTGAGTATCAGAACCCATGGCGAGGATATTCATCCTTTGGGCTGGTGGTCGCTGGCCGAGATTCGGGAACAGGAAGACCGTTTTGAGCAATGGGCCCTGTATGCCATCGCCCTGGCTGCCGCCGGCCAGCTCCGTTAAGACAGCAGATTGTTTGATTTGATGAACGGTTACGAGGAGATCCGCCGCAGTGAAAGGTAACGGAGCAAAGCCGGTCGCCGCTGACGGTTGCCTGTCGGCCGATACGGTGGTGGTGGGCCTGGGCAGCACGTTGCGGGGGGATGACGGGGTGGGGCCGCGGGTGGTCGCCGCCTTGGAGCAGCGGCTGGCGGTCGCGGGTAGGCGCGGCAAACTTCCCACTCCGCCGGCCCTGCTGATCGGCGGAGTGCCGCTGCTGGAGGTTTTTACCGCTTACCGGCGGGTGCTGCTGGTGGATGCCATGCGCAGCGGCCGTTGGCCCTCCGGCACCATCAAGGTGTTTACCCCGGAACAACTGGCCGCGGCTTTTCCCCGCGAAGGTTTGGCGACCGGCGGCCACGGCGGCGAACCGGCCGTGGCCCTGGCCCGGGCCGGGCAACTGGGGCTGGTGGTGCCGGAATATTTGCGGGTGTGGGGGGTGGAAGCGGCCGCCACCGAAGGTTTCAGCGAAACCCTGAGCCTGCCGGTGGCGGCGGCGGTTCCCAGGTTGGTGGCGACGCTGCTTAAGGAGCTGGGGGTATGAAGCGCGATCAGGGACAGATTGACAGTCCGGCAAGCTGACCAAGTTGATCGCGGCGCAACTTGATCATTTTTGCCGTAAACATCCAGCAGTTCCGCAGATTGCGGTGCTGCTGGATGTTTACGAGCGGCGGCGGGGCGGGCTCGATGGGCGCCGTCCCGCGCCGCCCCGGCGAGGGGGGCCGCCCCGGCCGCCGGACCTGCTCGGTCGGCCGCCGCCCTTGCCGCCGCTCAAACTCTTGTCCACCGGCGGCGCCTTGTGCACCGGCGGCGGCAAGGTGATGAGCAGCTCGTCGTCGGGGTAGACGCAGGAGAGCTTGCGCCCCATGTATTCCTCGATGGCCGGCAGGTAGAAAGATTCCTCTTCGTCGGCGAAACTCACCGAAATACCGCTGGCTCCGGCCCGGCCGGTGCGGCCGATGCGGTGCACGTAATCCTCGGCGTCCTCCGGCAGGTTGTAGTTGATCACGTGGCTGATGCCCTCGATATGCAGCCCCCGCCCGGCCACGTCGGTGGCCACCAGCACCCGGATCTTGCCCTCCTTGAAGTTGTCGAGGGTCTTCATCCGCTGCTGCTGGCTGACCTCGCCGGAGAGCATGGCGCAGGATATATCGTGGCGGTAGAGCCGCTCCCGCACCCGGCGGGTGACATCCCGGCGGTTACAGAAGACAATCACCCGTTCCAACTGCTTGCCGGTGATCAGGTTGTAGAGGACCGTCATCTTTTCCTTGGCGGTGACCATGTACACCAACTGCTCGACACTTTCCGAGGCCACCTGTTCCGGCTCGATCTCCACGGTCACCGGGTCCTTGGTCCACTGGGCCGAAAGGTTGGCGATCTGGGAGGTCAGGGTGGCGGAGAAAAACAGGGTCTGACGGCGGCTTTTCTCCGGCGTTTGCTGGATGATCCGCCGTACGTCGGGGATAAAGCCCATGTCCAGCAGGCGGTCGGCCTCGTCGACGACCAGCACCTGCACCTCGCCCAACAGCACCACCTTTTGTCGGGCGAAATCCAGCAACCTCCCCGGGGTGGCGATCAGCAGATCCACCGGCGCCTGCTCGAACATCCGGCGCTGTTTATCGTAATCGGTGCCGCCGAAAACCGCCACGCAGTTGAGTTCGGAAAAGCGGGTCAGGTCCTCGGCGTCCCGGTGAATCTGGATGGCCAGCTCCCGGGTGGGGGCTAAAATAAGGGCCTTGGGGCGGGCCAGTTCGCGGGGCGCGGTGTCGGGCTGGCGCAGCAGGCGGGTAATGATGCTGATCAGAAAGGCCGCGCTCTTGCCGGTACCGGTCTGGGCCTTGCCGAAGGCGTCGTGGCCGGCCAGGGTGGGGGGCAGGATCTCCGCCTGGATGGGGGTGCAGTACTGGAAGCCCAGGGCGTGGATGGCCCGCATCAGTTCCGGGGGCAGGTCGAGATCGTGGAAGCGGCTCTTGCCCTCGGCGGGGGGAACCTGAAAATTCTCCGGGCTCCAGGGGGCGGTGTCTTGGAGGGCCTGGGCCGTGGGGCTATCGGCGGCTGCTGTTGCCTGGCTTGGGTTGCGTTTACGCCGCCGCCGGCGTTTTTTGGGCGGGGATTCGCCGGTTGTCGGCAGGGCATCGGTGGCAGCGTTGTTGCCCGGAGCTTGATCTTCGATGTCGGTCGCGGCGTCAGGTTTGGCGGTCGAATTGTCACCGGGGAGCGGTTCAGCTTTTTGGGCGCCCAGGTGGCGACGGATGCGGTTGAAGAGTTTGTTGATCAAAATAACCTCTTTGTTTCACTTGATTGTTACCGACGTTCTAAGCGGTGGCGCATTTTTTAGCCTGAAAACAAGCGCTGCCGGGTAAGCTGTTTGGTCGAGGGAACTCGGGCGCCACTTTAGACGATTTTAAGGAAAAAAAGAAGAGTTGATTATTGAAATGTTGAATTTTCGGGATAATTCGTTATTGTGGTGGTTTTGCACTTTTCCCGGGAGTTAAGAAGATGAGCACCGAAAAATTACCTGAAGAGCAGTGGGACATTGAGCGGGCCCGGGAGCTGTACGGGATTAACCGCTGGGGGCTGCGTTATTTTGATATTAATGACCAGGGGCGTGTCACCGTTGCCCCCGTGAAAGACGAGGGGATCAGCATCCCCATCATCGAGGTGGCCCGGGAGGCGCGGGAGCAAGGGCTGCACTTCCCCATGCTGATCCGTTTTCACGATCTGCTGCGCAACCGGGTGGCCCGCATCAACCGGGCCTTTTCCGAGGCCATTGCCGAGGCCGAGTACCATAACCAATATCTGGGAGTCTATCCGATCAAGGTCAACCAGTTGCGGGAGGTGGTGGAAGAGATTCTGGATGCCGGGCGCGATTTTCACCATGGCCTGGAGGTGGGGTCCAAGCCGGAGTTGCACGCCGCTCTGGCCCTGCATGAAGATCCCGAGAGCCTGATTGTCTGTAACGGCTACAAGGACGAAGATTATGTTCGGGTGGCATTGATCGGCCGTAAGCTGGGCAAGAAGGTGATCCTGGTGGTGGAGAAGGTGGAGGAGATTCGCCAGATCATAGCCATGGTCAAGAAGATGAAGGTCGAGCCGCTGATCGGTTTACGGGTGCGGCTGATGAGCGGCGGCAAAGGCAAGTGGGAAAAAAGCGGCGGCGAGAACGCCAAGTTCGGTCTTTCCACCATGGATATCATGCGGGCCTCGCGACTGCTCCAGGAGGCCGGGCTGGCCCATTGCCTCAAGCTGGTGCATTTTCATATCGGTTCCCAGGTGCCGGATATCCTGACCATCAAAAAGGCGGTGCGGGAAGGGGCGATGTTTTTCGCCAAGCTCAGCAAACTGGCCCACCCGGAACTGGAGTATCTCGATGTGGGCGGCGGCCTGGGGGTGGATTATGACGGCAGCCGCACCACTTTCCACTCTTCCATCAACTATTCGCTCAACGAGTACGCCCGGGACGTGATCTACAACATCATGGACGTCTGTGATGCCGAGGAGGTGGCCCATCCGGTGGTGATCAGCGAATCGGGTCGGGCTTTAGTGGCCCACCATTCCCTGCTGGTGGTGGAAACCTTCGGCAATATCAAGAAAGCCCAGGTGGAAGAAGAGCCGGTGGCCCCCACCATCGAGCACAAACTCATCGACGACGCCTGGTACGCCTACCAGAATATCAGTGACAAGAACCCCCTGGAGGCCTACCACGACGCCCAGCAGTACAAGAGCGAGGCCCAGACCCGGTTTGAACTGGGGCTGCTGGACCTGGAGGTCAAGGCCGAGGTGGAACGGATTTTTTGGCTGGTGGGGGTGGAGGTGCTGAAATTTTTCCGCGGCGCCGAATATGTACCCGACGAGATCGTTGAGCTGGAAAGCAAGTACAGTGATCAGTATCTGTGTAACTTCAGCGTTTTTCAGTCCTTGTTGGACCACTGGGGCTTTGGCCAGCTTTTTCCCATCATGCCTCTGCACCGACTTGATGAAGAGCCCCAGCGGCGCGGCACCCTGGCCGATATAACCTGTGACTCCGACGGGGTGGTGTCCAAGTTCATCAACCTCTACCAAGAGGGGGTGGACACTCTGCCGCTGCACGAGTTGAACGGCAAACCATATTATCTGGGGATTTTTCTTACCGGGGCCTATCAGGATATCATGGGGGATCTGCACAACCTTTTCGGTCGGGTCAACGAGGCCCATGTCTATCTCGATGAGGATGAGGAAAACGGTTACTACATTGAGGAGACCATTCCCGGCACCACCATGGAGAAGGTGCTGGCCCTGGTGCAGTACAGTGAAGAGGACCTGGGGCGTAAACTGAAACGCCAGTTCGACCGGGCCATCCGGGAAGACCGCCTGCGCCCCAACGAGGCCATGCGGCTGCTTAACGAATACAACCGTGGCCTCAAAGGCTATACCTATTTGCGGCTGGAATAGTAGTGGTTAAGAGGGCGGACGTAAAGAGCCCAGTACCGAATCCACCGCCTGGTAAATCTCCAGGTCGTCACCGTAGACATCCTGGATCTTGTCGTGCTCCAGCAGGTCCTCGGCGGTGTACTGGGTTACGTAGAGGCTGATGAAATTGGGGTTGTTAACCAGCCCGCGCAGGGGGGCGGTTTTGTACTGGATATCGAACTCCTCCATATCCGGCAGCCGCTGAAAGAGATTGGTAAAAACCTCGCGGATGGCCTCGGCGGAGTTGGTCTCGATAATGTGTTTGTCCAGCAGGCGCTGAACCAGTTTGGTGGCCAGCTCCGGGGCATGGCGATAGAGATTCTGCAGCATCTGCTGCCGTTCCCGCTCCCGCTTACGATCGATGGCGCCGGCGGTTTTATCGTTGAAAGGTCTGGTCTGACTGCCCATTGTTTTTCCCTGTTTGTGCTGGGTTCGTTTTGCCCGGTTCTCCCGCCCGGAGGTCGTGGTTACCCTTGATCCGTCAAGAGCTTGAGGAGAGCGGGCATCGTTTACGCTACTCTTGAAATAGATACTGGAAAAGCGTTGAAAGAGAAAGCGAAAATAATGGTTTTCTTGATTTTTTCCCGGTGGGCGGCTTACAATACAAGAATATAAAAAATAAATTATTCACTTTGATGGCCTTGCAAAAACCAGCTAAAAATGTTGGTCGGTAAAGCGAAAACGAGCAGTAACGAAACGTGCCCCGTCGGCGCCGCTGTTTGCGCCACCGACAACTTTTTGCCATGCCAATAATTTTCCACGGATGAGGTTGCCGATGAACAGTGACGCCAGTAAACAGAACCGACTAACCATTCTCCTGCCGGCCGGGCGCCTGCCCTTGCCGGTGATGGCCAAAGCATACGAACTGGCCGAGCGCTACGGGCTGGAGGTTTATCTGTCCACCCTGCAGAACCTGCGTTTGATGGGCCTGGATGAAGAGCAACTGGCCCAGGCCAGGGCCGAACTGGCGCCGCTGGGGGTGGACTTCAAGGGACCGGGTAAATTCCCCGTCCCCCGGGTATGCATCGGCAAGCGGGATTGTAGCGCCGGGGTGCAGGAGCCCGAGGAACTTTCCCGCCAGTTACTGGCTTATTTTCAGGATCGGGGGCCCTTTAAGCCTAAAATCAAGATCGCCATTTCCGGCTGCCCCTTCTGCTGTTCCGGGGTCAAGACCACCGACATCGGTATCATGGGCACCAAAAAAGGGTACGATATTTACGCTGGCGGTAAGGGCGGCCCCAACCCGGTGGTCGGCCGTCGCATCGTCCGCGAGGCCGATGCCGCCCAGGTGATCAGAACCGTCGAGACCCTGCTGTCCTATCACGACGTCAAGACCCCCAAAAAACAGCGGCTGGCCCGCCTGCTTGGCGAACCTGATTTTCCCTTCCCCGAGGTGTAGTTTTTTGTATCCCGTGGTGCCGCCAGAGGCGGTGAATCGTGAGAGTATGTTTTCGGTTGACCTGCGTGTTCCTCTTATAGTAAAAGCGGGCGAACTGTTAGTGTTTGGTTAAATTGCCGGTTGGCAACTCCGCTCAAAAAAATCCCGCCGTGGCCGCTGGCGGGCGCAGTTCCCCGCGAGGGTCCATGTCGTATACATTCTTCGATTTTCTCCAGTTGATCGGTTCCCTGGGGGTTTTCATCTTTGGGATGAAAGTCTTCAGTGACGGCCTGCAGAAGGTGGCTGGCAACCGGTTGCGGGCCATTCTCAAAGGCATGACCCGCAACCGCGTCATGGGGATTGCCACCGGTTTCGGCACCACTGCCATTACCCAGTCTTCCACCACCACCACGGTGATGGTGGTGGGTTTTGTCAATGCCGGGCTGATAACCTTCGTGGAATCAACTGGGGTGATCATGGGGGCCAATATCGGGACCACGGTTACCGCCTGGATGGTTTCGGTTTTTGGCTTCAAATTTCAGATCACTCCCATTGCCATCAGCATGATCGGGCTGTTCTTCCCCTTTCTGTTTGTTAAAAACGAAAAGCTGCGCAACATGGCCGAGGCGATGATCGGCTTCGGTATCCTGTTTATCGGGCTGGATTTCATCAAAGGGGCGGTGCCCGGTATCGATGAAAACCCGGAGATGTTTGCTTTTCTCCAGAGCTTCACCGATTTCGGTTTTGCCTCCACCCTGCTTTTTGTCGCGGTAGGCACCATTCTCACCCTGCTGACCCAGTCTTCTTCGGCCGCCACCGCCATCACCCTGGTCATGCTGGCCCAGGGATGGATATCCTTCCCCATCGCCGCCGCCATGATTCTGGGGGAAAATGTCGGCACCACCGTTACCGCCAACATCGCCGCCCTGGTGGGTAATGTGCAGGCTAAACGGGCGGCGCGGTTTCATTTCTTCTTCAACGTCATCGGGGTCTGCTGGATGCTGCTGGTGATGACCCCTTTCCTGCTGGGCATTGACTGGGTAATGCAGAACTTTTCCGCCCCGGGAATCTCGGTACTTACCGACGATCCGGCGGCCCGTACCAACGCCACCCTGGCGTTGGCGCTGTTTCACACCTCCTTCAACATTCTCAACGTGTTGCTGTTGTTTGGCCTGGTGCCCCTGCTGGTGCGGCTGGTGGTGTATATTCAGCCCGAGAAAGCCGGCGAGCGGGAAGGTTTTCAGTTGCGCTATATTCACACCGGGCTGATGTCTTCGGCGGAGCTCTCTTTGGAGCAGGCCCAGCGGGAAATTCAGCAATTTGCCGCCCTGATCATCAAGATGCATCTGTCTTTTACCGGTCTTTTGTTCAAGGACCGTGAGAAGCAAAAGGGGTTTCTGGAAAAGATTGAAAAACGGGAGCAAATCACCGATCAACTGGAGTTGGAAATTGCCGAGTACCTGGTGCATATCCAGGAAAACGCTTCGCTTTCCCTGGCCTCAATTAACCAGATCAGGCACATGCAGAACATGCTGCACGATCTGGAGCGGATGGGTGATATCTATTACGAGATGTCCAGAACCTATGAAAGGATCCTGGAAGACGGCCTGGATGTGCCCGAGGACGTGATGGATGAACTCCATGAAATGCTGCGGGCGGTGCATGAGGCCCTGGTTTTCATGACCCAGAACCTGCGGGATGTCACCGCCCGAGTGGATATGCAGAAGGCCGTCGAGTTGGAGCAGGGAATCAACAACCTGCGGGACTGCCTGCGTAACCGTCATTACGGCCGCCTTGAGCAGGGAGTCTATTCGCCCCGGATCGGAGTGATGTATCTTGATCTGCTGAATCGCCTGGAAAAAGTCGGCGATCATATTATCAACGTTAACGAGTCCCTGGCCGGTGGCAAGATGCAAACCGTCAGCAGCCTGTAAACGGCCGCGGGCACCGCACCTTGCGGCGATCAGTTCGGCTTGAGTACCTGATGTACGCTACGCCGACTTGGCTTACCGCAACCTGGGGCACTGCTGAACAGTTACGTGCCAGAATGAGCTGGATAGTTACGTTTTTTGTTTTTAAATTTTGGCGGAGAAAATTACGCGGTCGGGGGAAGGGTAGCCTTCGATGGTTTGTTGCGGATTTTCCGGGTCCAGGAAGTCGGCGTAGGATTCGAAGGTCATCCAGGCGGTGCGGCGCTGCTCCTCGGGGCTGGTGGGCACCTGGCTGATCAGTTGCACCTCCTTGAAGCCGCTGCGGTTCAGCCAGTTGTGCAGGCAGGCGGCGGTGGGTACGAAGTACACGCCCGGGGCCTTGGCGTAGGTGTGCTCCGGGAACAGGGCCAGGCTTTCGCGGCCGGGAATCGCCTGGGACTCCACGATCAATGTGCCGCCAGGCCGCAGGGCTTCTTTCAGTTGGGCCAGCATGGTCAACGGTTCCCGCCGGTGATAGATGATGCCCATCAGGAAGATCACATCAAATGAGCCGGGATAAAACCCGATCTGCTCCACCCCCATGGCTTCGATCGAGAGCCGGTCGGCGGCTTGCCCTGCCAGGTGCTGCAGGCTTTTGCAACAGTAATAGTGCTGCAGCATGGGCTCAAAGCCGACCACGGCGGCGGGTTGGCGGGGCAGCATGCGGAACATGTAGTAACCGTTGTTGCAGCCGATATCCGCCACCACCTTGTTTTTCAACTCCGGCAGGCCCGGGGCGAGGCGGTCCCATTTGCGCCAACTCCGCCATTCGGCGTCGATTTCAAGACCGTACAAGGAAAATGGGCCTTTGCGCCAGGGCATGAAGGCCCGCATGGATTCATGCAGGGCCCTGGCTTGGTCACCGGTCAGCTCTCCGTGCCGGCCAATCAGTACGGTGTCGCCGGTGAAATCGCAGTACTCCGCCGCCGGCAGGGTACAGGTTCGCCGCCATGGCTCCTGAAAGCGCAAAAAACCTTTTTTGGGCCGGGCCAGCCGGGCCTCGTTTTCGGCTCGCCATTGCCGGACGGCGCTCTTGTTGGCCCCGGGCATCAATTCCAGATAATCTGCCAAATCTTGCCTCTTTTTCCCGTAACAAAATAAAAACAGGTGGTTATTCAGTGGTTTAAGACAACACCGCGCCGCGGTGTTCAGTTACTTGACCGCCACCAGGGAAGCGAAATTAAACCACTGAAAAAAACTTTCCACCCGCTTGAAGCCGGCCTGTTCCAGCATTTGGCGGTTTTCCGCCAGAGAAAAGGGGATCAGCACGTTTTCCAGGGCTTCCCGCTTCTTGCTGATCTCGATTTCCGAGTAGCCCCTAGCCCGCTTGAATTCGAGATAAAAATCAATGAAATGACGGTTCAGTTCAGGATCGTGGGAGATGATCTTTTCGCTCAGGATCAGGATGCCACTTGGGCGCAGGGCCCGGTACAGGGCGGCGGTAAAGGCCGGCCGCCGCAGGGGACGGATAAACTGCATGGTGTAGTTGAGGATGATCGCCCCGGCGTTTTGGCAGTTAAAGGTTTCGATGTCCGCCTCGATAAACTTGATGGCCCCGCCGGGGGCATAACCCGCCGCCTTGCGCCGGGCCTTGTCGAGCATTGCCGCCGAGTTGTCCACCCCGATCAGGCGCAAATCGGGGGTTTGCAGCCGGCGGGCCAGATGCAGCAAGGTGTTGCCGGTGGAGCAACCAAGGTCATACAGCCGGTCGCCGGGAGCCAGAAAGCGCTCCAGCAGTCGGACGCTCATTTCGATGACCTGCTCGTAATTGGGGACCGAGCGGAGCAGCATGTCGTCGAAGACCTCGGCCACCTCGGCGGTGAACCGAAAATCGCTGGCGATCTTGCCGTGGTTGAAAAGTTGATCTTTACGCATGGGGTGCCGGGAAAGTTGTTCAGCGGCGCTTAGCCAGGGAGCGGATTTTGCCGGTTTTTGCACCGGCGCCGGTCGCCGGTTTACGGCCGCGCTGTCCGGCTCGGGGCCGGTTTCGGCAGGCGCCGGCTTTACCGGCGGCGCAGCGGGGTTTTTTCGGTTGGTGGTCGGCGGTCGGTGGCGGGCGGTACAGCAGGATGGTCCGACCGATGATCTGCACGATCCGGCTGTTGCTGCCGGCGGCCAGTTGTTGGGCGACGGTGGTTTTATCCTCCGGGCAACCCTCCTGTATTTTAACTTTTACCAGTTCATGGGCGGCAAGCACCGCCTCCAGGGCCGCAACCACTGCCGGCGCCGAACCTTCCCGGCCGACCATCACCTTGGGTTGGAGATGATGACCCTGGGCGCGCAGTTCGCGGGCCGCCGGGCCGCGCATGTAAAGCTTGTCGCTGTCTTGCATCTGATTTATCTCCTAGGGATAAGGGTGCAAAAAAATATCAATTGAAAAAGGGGAACCGTTCGTCAAGTTCGAGAACCTGTTGATTTAACAGGCCATATACGTTTACTAAAAGACGTTGGAGATGATCTCGTAGCCGCCGATCCAGGTTCCGATCATACTGCCGATGGCCGGCAGTATAAAGGCCAGAAAGATTCGCAGCAAGCGATTGCGCCACCAGCCGCCCAGGCTGTTCATGTCGTCCAATACACGTTCAAACTCCACCACCGTGGGGGGGCGGAAATTGGCCTGGAGAAAGGCGGTGACGTAACCGGCCCCGATCACCGGGGTCAGGCTGGTCACCGGGGCGGCGGCAAAGGCGCCGGCGATGGTCAGCGGATGGGCCAGGGCCAGGGCCGCCCCCAGGGCGGCGGGAATGCCGTTGGCCAGGATCCAGTAAAGCAGGTTCTGCCCAGCCACCGCCATGCCCTTGCTGATGGCGATATAGGCCAGGGCACCCAAAATGACCGCCGGTACGGCCCAGGCCAGCCCTTTCCAGGCTTTGGCGGCCGGCGGAATCTGGCTGATGGTCGCCATCTGGTGCCGCCGGTCCTGGCTCAGGGCTTTTTTCAGCCCGGCCACATGGCCGGCGCCCACCACCGCCACCAGTTTGTCGCCAGGGGTTTCCTTGATCTTTTCAGCCAGGAAGGTGTCGCGCTCATCGATGAGCACTTCCTTAAGTTCCGGCAGGTCCCGGCCCAACTGGGCCATCAGCTCGGAAAGCAGGTCGGTGTTGCGCAACTCCCGCAGGTCGGCCTCGCTGATTTCACTCCGGTCGAACATCCCGGCCAGCAGGGTGGCCAGCAGCATCATCTTGCGATACCAGGGGGTGGCGCGCCAGGCCCGGCGCATGGTAACCCGCACGTCCCGGTCACAGAGGGTCACCGGGATATTCAGCTCTTCGGCCTGGCGGGCGGCGGTGATCAACTCGGTGCCGGGCTGCACCCCCAGTTTGTCGCCCAGCTTTTTCTGGTAGGAGGCCAGCAGGAGGTTGATCAGCAGGGTGGCCAGTTGGCGGCGCCGCATAATCTCCTTGAGGTCCAGCAGCTCCCATTTTTTTCGATGAGCCAGGGATTGGTAACGTTTTTCGTCCAACTCCAGGCAGACCGCATCGGGCCGTAACTCGGTGATTACCTGGCGCACCAGGTCGGCTGACTCCCGGGAAACATGGGCGGTGCCGATGAGGAAAATTTGCCGGCCGGCCAGGGTGACCAGGTGCACGTCCTGGTGCTGGGGGCTGTCGGGGGGGTTGGTAGGGGGGTGTGGCACGTGGTTTTCCTGCTTTGGGTAGAAGAAGTGGAGACATGTCCTTTTACCGAAAATCGGCCTTTTGAGCAATCTATTTTCGTCGGAGGAAAGCTTGGTCGGGTGCAATTGCCAGTCGGTGGCAACCAGGCCGTCGCCCGTCGCCTGTGGCGTGCCGCGATGTCGGACGGGGCGAGAAACCTGAAGGTTCCTTGTCAAGCAGGAGCTTTCCCGCTATGGTTAAAGAGCTGTTGCCGGTGTTGTCGTCGCCCAGCCCCACATCTTTAAAAAGGAGACTCCGCCGATGGATGCGTCAACCCATAGTTCAGAATGCGCCAAACTCCTCCAGCGCTGGGAGCAAGCCTATTTGGCCCGCTCGTATGATGCGGCGGTGGGGCGTTTGTTCCGGGGGATCATCCATAATCTTAACGGGGTGTTACAGGTAGCTTCGTTCCATGGCGATATGTCGCGTCTGGCTCTGGGAAAAGCGGCCGAATTGCTGGCTCGGGCCCAGGAGGCCGGTGCTCCGGAACAGGCCGCCGAGGCCTTGCGGGAACTGGCGGTGGTAGTGGAGGAACAGCAAAAAGGGCTGGGCCAGTTTAAGGAAAGGTTGGGCCAGGGCTCGGAAATTCTGCGCCGGACCTTGATGTTGCCCGCCTTGAAAGCCGATGAACAGCAGCAGAGCTGGAGCCTCAATGAAGTGGTGGCGTGTGAAGACGAATTTCTAAGTGCCGATCCTTTTTACAAACATAAACTGGCGCGCAAACTGGAACTGGCCCCGGAGTTGCCCGCCGTGACCGGAGACGCGGTGGTGATGCATGAGGTTGTGCACATCCTGCTGGATAACGCGCTGGAGGCGGTGCGTGAACAGAGTGACGCGACGCTGGTGATGTTTAGCCAGGCGGTGGGGGATGAGGTCGAACTGGTGGTCCGGGACAATGGCCCAGGGGTGCCGGCGGAGCAGCGTGAACAGATTTTCGCCCCCTTTTTTACCACCCGCAGTAAACATCAGGGCCTGGGGCTGTATCTGGCCCGCAAGCTGGTCCGGAAGTGCGGTGGTGAGTTGGCGTGTGTGGATGGTCCCGGTGGCACCTTTCAACTGCGGTTGCCCGTTACCGGGGACACTGCGCGGCAGGTGAAAGATGAGTGAAGCGCCGGCCGGCATGTTATACGTTGTGGCCACCCCCATCGGCAATCTCGAGGATCTCACGCTGCGGGCATTGCGGGTGTTGGGTGAGGTGGATCTAATTGCCGCCGAGGACACCCGGCGGACCAGAAAATTGCTCAATCATTTTGCCCTCAAAACCCCGTGCCTCAGCTATTATCGAGAAAATGAGGCCCGGCGGGCCGAAGAGATTCTCACCCGAATGCTGGCCGGGCAGTCGGTGGCCCTGGTCTCCGATGCCGGCACGCCGGGAATTGCCGATCCCGGCGCCCGCCTGGTTAATCGAGCCCGGGAGGCGGGGCTGCCGGTGGTGCCGCTGCCCGGCGCTTCGGCCCTGGCGGCTTTTTTGAGTGTGGCCGGACAGACCGGGGCCAGCCATCTGTTTCTCGGCTTTTTGCCGGGCCGGGCCGGAGAGCGGCGCAAGCTGCTGCAAAGCCTGGTCGCCGAACCCCATCCCCTTGTTTTTTATGAATCGCCCCATCGCCTGTTGAAAAGCCTGGCTGATGCCCTGGCCGTTCTGGGGGACCGCCCGGTGGTGCTGGGCCGGGAACTGACCAAGATCCATGAAGAAGTGCTGACTGGTTCGCTGGCGCAACTGCTTGGCCGCCTGCAGGAACGGCCGGTGATCAAGGGTGAGTTTGTCGTGTTGCTGGCCGGGGCGGAACCAGTGTCGGCCCCGGCGATGGACCGCCCCTCCGGTGATGATTTTGCGCAACTGGCCGCCTGGTATCGCGACCAGGCGGGTTTTTCCTTGAAAGACGCGGCCCGCCGCCTGGCTGTTGACTTGGATCTGCCCCGCAGCAAGGTCTATCGCCGTCTACTGGATTTCTGGTAGTGGGGCCTGTTCAGCAGAGCGGCTTTATGCTTGTCAAGCGGCCATTTTCCGACTAAATTGCAACATTTTCCTTAAAGATGAAGGGTTGTCTGGGGCCGGGGCGTTTTATTAATGAAGCAGGTTCAGGATTTTTATTTTCTCAAGGCCCGTAAAGAGGGTTATCCCGCCCGTTCGGTTTACAAGCTGGAGGAGGCCCAGCGGAAGTTTTCCCTGCTGCGGCCCGGCGACAAGGTGCTGGATCTGGGCTGTCAGCCTGGCAGCTGGTCCATGTACGCCGCCCGGGTGGTCGGGGTCCGGGGGTTGGTGGTGGGGGTGGATATCACCGCCGGCCCCATCAAAACCCGGGGCGGGGCGCCCTTTCATTTTGTGCTGGGCGATATCACCAAAGAGTCGGTGCAGGAGAAGGTCAAAAGCATCTGCCCCCGCTACCAGGTGCTCATCAGCGACATGGCCCCCCGGACCACCGGTAATCGCTGGGCCGATCAGCAGCAGTCCTTGCGCCTGGCGGAGACGGTGCTGGAACTGGCGGCAGACTGGTTGCAGCCCGGCGGTCATCTTTACTGCAAGGTCTTCGAGGGCGAGGATTTCCAGGAACTGGTGGCCACCGCCCGTCGATCATTCAGCAGGGTCAAGGTGTTCAAACCCAAAAGCTCCCGGGCCGAAAGCCGGGAAGTTTTTTTGCTGGCCATGAACCATCAGGGCTGATTTTTGCCCTTTATTTGCAGATTGCGATAACTGATGACTTCGCAAGAAGTCATCAACGCGCCCATGGATGGGCGCGCAAATCAATAGCTTGCTGTGTAAACCATTGATTTGTAAGGAAAACGGAAACCGCGTTTTCGCTTTCCGGGGAGCAAAAAGTCCATGGACGGACTTTTTGCGACATCATCGTAACTTGAAGAGGAGAGTATGGCAGGACATTCCAAATGGGCCAACATCAAGCACCGCAAAGGGGCGGCGGACGCCAAGCGGGGCAAGGTCTTTACCAGGCTGATCAAGGAAATTATTGTGGCCGCCCGGCTGGGCGGTGGCGACATTGACGGCAACCCCCGGTTGCGCACCGCGGTGGCGGCCGCCAAAGCGGAAAACATGCCCAAGGAGAACATCGAACGGGCCATCAAGAAGGGTTCCGGCGAGCTGGAAGGGGTTTCCTACGAGGAGATCACCTATGAAGGATACGGCCCCGGCGGAGTGGCGGTGATGGTGGAATGCATGACCGACAACCGGGTGCGTACCGTGGCCGATGTCCGCTTCATGTTCAGTAAAGCCGGTGGCAACCTGGGTGAGAGCAACTGTGTTTCCTGGATGTTTGACCGCAAGGGTCAAATCCTGGTGGATCGGGAGGTGATCTCCGAAGACGAGTTGATGGAGGCCGCCATTGAGGCCGGGGCTGAAGATGTGGTCACGGAAGAAGGCACTTACCAGGTGCTTACCGACCCGGACGACTTTGCTGCGGTCAGCGAGGCACTGCAGAGCAAGGGAATTGCTTTTGTGGAGGCCGCCATTGCCATGGTCCCTAAAAACACCGTGGAGGTGGGGGATGAACAAACGGCCCGGCAGCTCATGAAGCTGCTGGACAACCTGGAAGATAACGATGACGTCCAGCATGTGCATGCCAACTTCGACATTCCCGATGCGGTGATGGAGGCTCTCTCCTGAGTGGGGTCGAGCGAATTTTGGGGGTGGACCCCGGCTCCCGGATCACCGGTTACGGGGTCATCGAACAGGACGGACCGCGACTGCGTTTCATCAGTTGCGGGGTCCTGCGGGTGGAGCGTTACGGCTCCCTGGCGGAGCGGATCTACCGGGTCCACCAGGGCTTGGGTGAGGTGATCATGACCCATCGGCCCGGGAAAATGGCGGTGGAGGATGTGTTTGTGGCCGGCAACCCCAAGGCGGCTTTGAAGCTTGGCCACGCCCGGGGGGTGATTCTGCTGGCCGCCATGCAGCACGGACTGCCGCTGGCGGAGTTCACACCGATGATGGTCAAGCAGGCGGTGGCCGGTTACGGACGGGCCTCCAAGGAGCAGGTGCAGCGGATGGTCCGGGCCCTGTTGAATTTGTCAGCCAGCCCGTCGGAAGATGCCGCCGATGCCCTGGCGGTGGCGGTATGCGGCGCCAACCACCGCAGCGCCGACTGTTGGCAGCTCTTGCATCAGTGATGACTTCGTAAGAAGTCATCATCGCGCCCATGGACGGACTTTTTGTGACTTCATCATCAGTAGATGTTCAACACTGCCGCGACCTGCGGCAATGCTGCACGTTAACGCCATTTAAGGCAGCGGGTTGCCGGGCCTGAAGAACAGGTAAAAAGTGAGATGAACAGGACCGACGGAAAGTGATTGCTTCCTTGCAGGGAAAACTGGTCCACAAAGACCACGACAGTCTGGTCATCGAGGTCGGTGGCGTGGGTTATGAGGTGTTTCTGCCTGCCGCCCGGCATGAGCGCTTGCCGGCCATCGGCGAGGAGCTTTTTCTGTATATCCAGACCGTGGTTCGGGAGGATTCCTTCAATCTCTACGGCTTTCCCGACGGCCGCGAGAAAAGAATGTTTCAACTCCTGCTGGGGGTTTCCGGCGTAGGGCCGCGGCTGGCCATGAATATTCTGGCCGCCGCCGAACCCGCCGCCCTGAGCCGCGCCATCATTGGCGACGATATTGTTTTTCTGAAAAAACTGCCTGGCGTGGGCAAAAAAACCGCCGAACGCCTGTGCCTGGAACTGGGTGACCGGATGGAGTTTTTTCCCGCCGCCGACGGGGTGGCCGGAGTGGCCGGCGGCGGACCGGCCGCCTCGTTGGAGTCCCCCGCCGGGCTCGATTTCAGCGAACAGTCCTTTCAAGACGCCTTTTCCGCTCTGGTTAACCTGGGATACCCGGCTTCCCAGGCCCGGGCCGCTTTGGAAGGTTTGCGGGCGGCCTCCGATTCCTCCCTTGAACTGCCGGTGGAAGAGCTGCTGCGGCAGGCTTTGAGGTCTCTTGCATGATGAACCAGGAAGAGCGGCTCGTCAGCCCCGATGCGGTTACCGATGATCTCTGCGAGGTTGCCCTGCGACCAAAGCTGCTGAGCCAGTATATCGGCCAGGAGCAAGTCAAGGAGAACCTGGCGATTGCCATTGCCGCCGCCAAAGGGCGGAGTGAGGCCCTGGATCATACCCTGTTTCACGGTTTTCCCGGGCTGGGTAAGACCACCCTGGCTTATGTGATTGCCAACGAGATGGCCGCCGGCATCCGGGTTACCTCGGGGCCGGTCATCGAGCGGCCCGGTGATCTTGCCGCC
Organism: Desulfurivibrio dismutans; assembly: GCF_029210385.1. Classification (GTDB taxonomy): domain Bacteria; phylum Desulfobacterota; class Desulfobulbia; order Desulfobulbales; family Desulfurivibrionaceae; genus Desulfurivibrio; species Desulfurivibrio dismutans. The sequence goes on from NZ_JARGDQ010000001.1 coordinate 452,814, forward strand.
ATCCTCACCAGTCTCCAGGAAGGAGATGTGCTGTTCATCGACGAAATTCATCGCCTCAACCACGTGGTGGAAGAGATTCTCTACCCGGCCATGGAGGACTTTGAGCTGGACCTGGTGATTGGCCAGGGGCCGGGGGCTCGCAGCGTGAAGATGTCTTTGCCCCGCTTCACCCTGGTGGGGGCCACCACCCGCACCGGCCTGCTGACTCCGCCCTTGCGGGATCGTTTCGGTCTTTCCCTGCGGCTGGACTTTTATGCCCCCGAGGAACTGGTGGCCATTGTCAAGCGATCGGCGAATTTGCTGGGGGTACCCATTGACGAAGCCGGGGCTTTGGAGATCGGTCGCCGTTCCCGGGGCACGCCCCGGATCGCCAACCGCCTGTTGCGCCGCCTGCGGGATTTTGCCGAGGTCAAGGGCCGGGGTCGGATCACCGCCCAGATCGCCGACGCCGCTCTCAGCATGTTGGGGGTCGACCTGCTGGGTTTTGACGAAATGGATCGCCGCATCCTGTTGGCCCTGATCGACCGTTTTCAGGGCGGCCCCATTGGCCTGGACACCCTGGCCACCATGGTCTGCGAGGAAAAAAATACCCTGGAAGATGTTTACGAGCCTTTTCTGATCCAGGCCGGTTTTTTGGTCCGGACCCCCCGTGGGCGGATGGCCACCCGGGCCGCCTATGAACATTTCGGCCGCAGCTTCCGTCCCGGCGGTTCGGCGCCCACCGAAACTCCGGAACTTTTTGCCGATGCCCCGTCGCTGACGGTCCGGAAAGCGGCGGCGGCCAAAAAAAATAAGGAATAAATGCCATGAGCCCAGCGGTTAAAACCGTTTGTGACCTGGCGGCTAAAAAGGCCGCCGGCGAAAAAATTACCATGCTCACCGCCCATGACGCCGCCTTCGGGGCCCTGGTCGACCGGGCCGGGGTCGACCTGGTGCTGGTGGGGGATTCGTTGGGGATGGTGGCCCTGGGGTATGACTCCACCGTGCCGGTGACCATGGACGAGATGATCCACCATGCCAGGGCGGTGCGCCGTGGGGTAAAGGAGGCTCTGCTGGTTGGTGATATGCCTTTTCTGTCCTATCAGGTCGGGGAGTGGGATGCCATTATCAACGCTGGCCGTTTCCTCAAGGAAGCCGGCTGCGCGGCGGTGAAGCTGGAAGGCGGGGCCGAGGTGGCGCCGCTGGTGGCGGCCGTGGTGCGGGCCGGCATTCCGGTACTGGGGCACATCGGCTTAACCCCCCAAACAGCCGGTCAACTGGGCGGTTATAAGGTCCAGGGCAAGGACGCCGAGTCGGCGGCCAAGCTGGAGCATGATGCCCGGGCCCTGGAGGCGGCCGGAGCCTCGGCGCTGGTGCTGGAATGCGTCCCGGCTCTGCTGGCCAAACGGATCAGTGCTGAAATGAAAATTCCCACCATCGGCATCGGGGCTGGACCGTACTGCGATGGTCAGGTGCTGGTTAGCCACGACCTGCTGGGGCTTTTCCGGGGGTTTACCCCCAAGTTTGCCAAGCAGTACGCCCTGCTGGCCGATCAGGCCGATCAGGCTCTGGCGGCCTTCCGGCGGGAGGTGAATAGCGGAGAATTTCCCGCCGCCGAGCATTCTTTCGGGTCTCTGGTTGAAGAAAAAGAGGCACCGGCCGATAAGAAGGCGTAAGCTCGGCCTCCTCTTCGGTAACCGGGAGAGGGGGAACACATTTTCTCGTGGCCAAACATGTTGTAAAAAGGTTTAAGGAATGGATTTAGCAACCTTAATAGGGGTGGTCCTGGGCTCCGTACTGTTGATGGGAGCCATTTTGCTGGGTGATGCGCCGGGGATTTTTTTTAACCCGCCCTCGGTGCTCATCGTTTTCGGCGGCACCCTGGCCACGGCCATGATCCGGTTCAGTATGGCCGATGTCATCAATTCCGCCAAGATCGCCATGAATGCTTTCACCATGCGGGGCAATAACCCCCAGGAGGTGATTGCCGAGATCGTCAACCTGGCCCATGTAGCCCGTAAAAACGGCCTGATCGTGCTGGAGCAGCAGCCCATCACCGATCCCTTTTTGAAAAAAGCGATCATGTACTGCGTGGATGGGCATGAGGCGGACTTCATCGAAGAGGTGCTGCAAAAAGAGGTGGATCTTACTATCACCCGCCATCAGGTGGGGCAGCAGGTATTCAACGGCATGGGAACTTCGGCCCCGGCCTTCGGGATGATCGGCACCCTGGTGGGGCTGGTGCAGATGCTGTCGGTGATGGATGACCCGGCGTCCATCGGCCCCGGCATGGCGGTGGCCCTGTTGACCACCCTTTACGGCGCGGTGCTGGCCAACTTCCTCTTTATTCCCATTGCCGACAAACTGGCCCTGCGCAGCCAGGAAGAGGAGCAGAACCGGCAGTTGATCATTGAGGGGGTGCTGGGCATCCTCAAGGGTCTCAACCCCCGGGTAATGGAGGAATTCCTGGAAACCTTTCTGCCGCCCAAGGATCGCAAAAACGCCATGGCCGGCCGGTAAGCAGCAATGGCTAAGAAAAAAGCCAGAAGACAGAAACCGCCGACCCCGGGGGCTCCGCTGTGGATGGCGACCTTTGCCGATATCGCCATTTTGTTGTTGTGCTTTCTGGTGCTGATTCTCTCTTTTTCGACTCTGGATGAGCCGAGTTTTCTCAAGGTTACCGGTTCCATCAAGCGGGCTTTCGGGGTGCAGGCGATCACTCCGGCCCATGATATTCCCCGGGCGGAAAGAATTATTGCCACGGTATTTGAAACCGTGCCTTTTGAGGTGCGGGAACCGATCCAGCAGCTGTTCAAGGAGCTGGAAGATGCCGGTCTGGTTACGGTTGAGGATGATGAAGCCGGGGAAGTGACGGTGCGGATCCGGGATTCGGTGGCCTTTGCCTTTGGCCAAGCGCAACTGAGGGAAGAATTCAGGGAGTTGCTCGATCAGTTGGGTGAGACCTTGGTGGCAAGTCAGGCCACTATGGTGGTGGAAGGGCATACCGACAACGTGCCTATGCGGCCCGGGGCGCCGTTTTCCTCCAACTGGGCCCTGTCGGCCGCCCGTTCGGTGGCGGTGGTGGAATACCTGGTGGAACGGCATGGCGTCCCCCGGGATCGCCTGGCCGCTGAGGCCTACGCTGACAGCCGGCCGGTGGTGCCCAACGATACGGCGGAGGGCAGGGCGACCAATCGGCGGGTGGAGTTCAGGATCAAGCCCGGCGAGGATTTGCGGGTCTTTGAGGGGTTTGATGATTTTATCGATTTGGACCAGCAGTGAGTTGCCGCGCGCTGGACAGGTTGGATTGCTTTGACCATTACGAACAGGAGCGGTTATGAGCAACGGACGGAACCGAAGAGGGGCGGTACGGGCCACGGATCGGGTCCTGCTGGCCTATAAAAAGGTCTCACCGGAGAAATTTGAAGATATTACCGAGGATTATCGGCAGGGGATCTCGATCTATACCCAGGAAGGGCTGGCCGATATCCAGATGTATGTCGGGGCCCAGGCCGCGCTGGATCGCATGCGGCTCAAAGATCCGGATATGGCCGATTTCCTCAAACATCTGGACAACAAGGTTAACCTGCTGCTCAAAAGAGTCAAGGGAGAGCGCGGCGTTTTTGACGCCCTCAAGATGCAAAAGGTCAATCTCAGCGCCAAGGGGCTGGCCTTTTATGCCTTTGAGGCCTTCCAGCCCGGTGAAATCGTCGAGGTTCATCTGGCCCTGTTGCCGGCTTACACCTTCCTCTACTTCTTTGTCCGGGTGGTTAAATGCGATAGCGAAGGTGAGCACCAGGGAAAAACCATTTACCGGGTAGGCTCCGAGTTTGCCCTGCTGATGGAAGAAGATCGCGACAAACTGGTGCAGCACAGCTTTAAGCAGCAGAGCATGGCCCTGCGCAGCCGCCGGCAGGGAGAAGATGAATGATGCGAGTTTTTAGTGGCGAGGAAGTTACGGCGGCGGTGCGGCGTCTGGCCATTTCGGCGGCCTGTGATCTGGAGCCGGATATTTTGGAAGCCTTGCTGCAGGCCCGGGACCGGGAGTCGTCGGAGTTGTCCCGCAATGTGCTTGAGCTGTTGCTGGAAAACGCCGACATTGCCAGTCGGGAGCGGCTGCCGGTTTGCCAGGATACGGGAATCGCGGTGGTTTTTGTCGAGTTGGGGCGCGAGGCCAGAGTGGATGGCGATCTGTCGGTCGCCATTGAAGAAGGGGTGCGTCGCGGCTATCGGGACGGTTATCTGCGCAGCTCGGTATGCGATCCGCTAACCCGGATTAATACCAACGACAACACCCCGGCGGTAATCCACCTTGAGCCGGTGGCCGGCGACGGCCTGACCCTGCGGCTGCTGCCCAAAGGATGCGGCAGTGAAAATATGAGTGCGCTGACCATGCTGCCGCCGTCGGCCGGCAAGTCGGGTATTATCAGTTATGTGGTGGAGCAGGTAGTGGCTGCTGGTTCCAACCCCTGTCCGCCGGTGGTTGTCGGCGTGGGAGTCGGGGGAAGTTTTGAGAAGAGCGCTTACCTGGCCAAAAAATCCCTTTGCCGGCCCTTGGGGCAACCCCATGCCCGACCGGATGCCGCCGAGCTGGAGGCCGAAATATTGGCCGGGATTAATGAGAAAGGAGCGGGGGTGCACGGCCTGGGGGGCAACAATACGGCCCTGGCGGTACACCTTGAGCTGTTTCCCTCCCATATCGCCAGTTTGCCGGTGGCGGTGAATATTCAGTGTCATGCCCACCGCCACAAAGAAATTTCTCTCTGAGTAAACTGCTTATTATGGCCGTAGTTTATCCTTTTGTGGCCCGGGTGAGTGGGGTTGCCTCTCTGGGGTGGTGAGCGCTTACCTGGCCAAACTGTGCTAATTTTGTTTATGCTGTGGGGTGTTGTGATGCCTAAGATGTCGCCAGGTTCCCGGTTTTTGCAGCAGTTGCGCCAGGTGGAGGTGCCGTTCAACCCCGAGGTGGTGGCCGGGCTTAAGGCCGGGGAACTGGTGAGCTTGAATGGGGTGATTTACACCGGCCGGGATCAGACCCATCGCCGCCTTTGCGCCCTGCTGGACGAGGGCAAGGAGCTACCGGTCGATTTGCGGGGACAGTTACTTTATTACGTGGGGCCGACTCCACCACCGCCGGGACGAGTCATCGGGGCGGCGGGGCCGACAACCAGCTACCGGATGGATCCCTACACCCCTCGGTTGCTGGAACTGGGGCTGACGGCAAGCATGGGGAAAGGGCCCCGCTCGGCAGAGGTGCGGCAGGCCATGTTGGCCCACCGGGCCGTTTATCTGGCCACCATCGGCGGGGCCGGCGCTCTGCTCGCAAATTGTATCTGCAAAAGCGAACTGGTGGCCTTTGCCGATGCCGGGGCCGAAGCCATGTTCCGTTTCGAGGTGGAGGGTTTCCCGGCGGTGGTAATCAATGACCTGGCCGGTAACGATTTTTACCGGCTTACGGCCTGCTCCGCTGCTGGTTGAACACCTGCAGCCCTTTCAGCAGCGTCAGGGCCGTTTGCAGTTGCCGGTCACGGGCCAGCTTCTCACGCAATTCCCCGTTGTCCTCTTCCTCTTCGGTCATCGGTTCGACCGGTTCCCGTTGTTCGCTGTCCAGGTGATGAAGCAGGTCCCGTTCCCGGAAAATTGCATGGGGTGGCTGGCGGTCGTTATCTTCGATGGCGTTGCTTGGCGGTTCGTTGTGCACCTCGATGTCGGGGACAATACCCTTGGCCTGGATGGAAATTCCGCTGGGTGTGTAGTAACGGGCGGTGGTCAGGCGCAGCCCGGCTCCGCCGTTAAGCGGGATAATGGTCTGCACCGAGCCCTTGCCGAAGGTGGAGGTACCGAGAATAACGGCCCGCTTATGATCCTGCAGGGCCCCGGCCACGATTTCCGAGGCGCTGGCGCTACCCTCGTTGACCAGCACCACCATGGGAAAACGGTAGCTCTCGCTGCCGCTGGTTTTCCGGGCTTCAAAAACCATGTTCTGTTCCCGGATCCGGCCTTTGGTGGATACAATCACCCCTTCATCCAGGAAGACGTCGGTGAGTTGCACAGCCTGGTCCAGCAGCCCGCCGGGATTGTTGCGCAGGTCCAGAATCAGCCCTTTGAGTTCTTCCTGTTGCTGAAACTCGTTCAGCGCATCCCTAAAATCATTGGTGGTTTTAGCCTGGAAGTTGCTTACCCGGATATGGGCATAGCCCGGTTCCAGCAGTTCGGTCCGGACGCTGTGGATGGGGATAACACCGCGGACAATGGTAATATCCCGGAATTCCGACCATCCTTCTCGGTGAATGGTGACGGTGACCTCGGTGCCTTCTGGGCCGCGCAACTTCTTCACAGCTTCCATCAGGGAAATACCTTTGGTGGACTCACCGTCGATGCCGACAATCCGGTCGGCGGCCCGCAAGCCTTTTTTGTGGGCGGGTGTGCCTTCGATGGGCGAGACCACGGTCAGCATGCCGTCGCGCATACTGATTTCAATGCCGATGCCGGAAAAGGAACCTTTGGTTTCCATTTGAAGTTCCTTGAAGTCGTCTGCCCGCAAAAATGATGAATGGGGGTCCAGGGAGTTTAGCATGCCCCGGATGGCGCCTTCAATGGCCTCCTCGGGATCCACTTCCTCCACGTAACTCTGTTGAATGATATGCAGTACATTGGTGAAAGTTTCCAGGTGCTGGTACGTGTCCTGGGATTTCGCCGCCTGGCCGTCCGGCAGGTGGGAAAAGGCCAGAAAAACGAAAAAAGCGGCGCCCAGGGCGGGCAGCGTCAGGCGGGTCAACATTTTACGGGTAATTTTCATCGTCAAATCTCAGCAAGGTAAAATAAATAATCCGGCAAGCCGTCCCAAACGACTTGCTTCATCTCTGCGATGGTATCATTTTCCGGCCAGATAGACAAGATTTATTGTCCATTGCTGGTGGTTCGGTTTGGTCATTTGTGGTAGTCGGGCGGTGCCGTGTCGGGATTTAAAGTTGTTCAGCGGTTGTCCTGCAGCCACGCCAGGGGATCCAGGGTCTGCACTCCCTGGCGGATTTCAAGATAAAGCCGCCCTTCTTCGGTTGTCGCCCCGCTTGCCGCGGCGGTGGCGCCCAGGATCTGCCCCGCTCGAACCATTGCTCCCGGTCGGGTATTGATTTCGGCCAGGCCGGCCAGCAGGCTGAAATACCGTTGTCCGTGGTCGACGATGACCATTTTGCCGTAGCCGGGCATTTCCCCGACGTGGGCGACGTTGCCGGCCGCCAGGGCTTTTACCGGCGCCCCTTTGGCGGTCTTGAGAGTAATGCCGCGGCTTTCACCGGCACCACCCAGCGGTCCTCTGATGCTTTGCCCGAATTTGGTTATCACGACCCCGTCCGCTGGCCAGATAAGGATACCTTGCAGGCTGACAAAGTCCTTCGCCCCGGGGTGGGTGGGAAGGCTTGTGGAGGCGGTGGCGGAATCGTCGCTCCCCGGCACCCGTTTTGACTGTTCGGCCAGAGTGGCGGTGAGGGCGATGGCCAACAGATCGACGGCCTGGCGGATTTCTTCCTGGGCCTGCTGGTGGAGCCGCTTCTGGTTTTGCACCCGGTGCAGGAGTTCTTGTCGTTCCTGGCGGGTGACCTGCAGTTGCTCCTCCCGGCGATTGATCGTGGCCTTGTCGGCCATTAACTCCTCTTCCAGCCTGGCCAGATGCCCCCGGGCCTCCTGCAGGGCGGTGATCTGGTCGCGGTAGCCGGTGATGAGAGCCTGATCGTGCTCCCGCAAAAAATGAAAATAATCCTGTAGTTCCAGCAGGTCAGGCAGGCTTTCGGCGCTGAAAAGGATGTTGAGGATCGCTACTTCGCCGGTTTGGTAAGCCGCCGTAAGACGGTGCTGCACCTTGATCCGGGCCTGGTCGCGGTCGGCCTGGAGCTGTTCCAGTTGTTCCTGCTTTTGCGCCCTGGTCAGCCGATGTTCGGCCAGTTGTTGATTGAGGGCGACCAATTCTGCCTGTTGCCTTTCGATCAGCCTGTCCAGTTTGGCCAGTTCAGTCAGCAGTTTCTCGGCCTTGGTCTGGGCATCGGACAGGCTGGTTTCCTGCTCCGCCAGGTTGTGGCGCAACAGCTCAAGCTTCCGCTGTTCCTCGGCAGCCGTCTCTTCGGACGTGGCCATGGCGGTCCCCGGCCAGCCCAAAAGCAGCAGCAGAATGACAAAACGAAGCAGGAACATAATAATTAAACCTGCAGGGATTTATTAATGGCTGCCAGGCTGCTGAACAGACAGAGCAGCGCACTGGCGCCGATGATCAGCCCCAGCAGCCAGGTCGGCAGAAAGACCGGGGTGAAAAGACCGAGGATGCCGGCTCCGGCGAGTTGATTGGTGGTCCATTGAAAGATCAGATACAGAGAGCCCAGGCCCAACATGGAACCCAACCCGCCTTGCAGCAGCCCCTCAGCCAGAAATGGAGTGCCGACGAAGGCCCGGTCGGCGCCCAACAGGCGAAGGATTTCCAGTTCCTCCCGGCGGGCGGCCAAGGTGAGCTGGATGGTGCGGGAAACGGTGAAAATCATGTTAAGGGTCAGCAGGGCGGCGCTGACCAGCACCACTATCCGCAGCAGGCGGTTGAAGCTGTTAAAATGTTGCAGCCACTCCTGGCCGTACTGTACTCGGCTGACATGGGGCAGAGTGGAAAGGAAGTCGGCCAGCTGACTCAGTTGGTTCAGGCCCAGTAGGCCGGGGCGGGGGACAACTTCAATGGATGGAGGCAGGAAGTCCGGCGCCAGATCGCGCAGAATATCCTGTTCGTCTCCCAGACGGCGGGCAAAACGGGCCATAGCCTGCTCGCGGGAGATAAACCGGACTTCGGCTATATCACCGAACTGGTGGATCTGTTCTCGGATCCGGGGCTGCATGGCGGGGTTGATATCTTCATCAAGATAAATGGTAAGCCGCAATTCGTCGCCCAATTTGGCACCGGCGGCCAGCATGTTGAGGTGGATCAATAAAAAAAAGGCAAAAATAAGCACCGACAGCGCCACGGTCAGCAGGCTCATGGACTGGGTGGGCCATGACCTGGCCAGGTTGCGGCCGGTTTGCTGCAGAATGGCAACGAGAAAAGTAGTTAAGCGGGGTTTGCCTTTCATCGCTGTTCCCCGTCCGTTTGCAGTATACCCTGTTGCAGATGCAGTACCCGGTGGCCATGGTCACGGTACAGCTTGCTGTCGTGGGTGGCGGTGATCACCGTGGTGCCGGCGGCGGCCAGTTCCCGGAAAAGGTTGAGGATCAGCAGGCCGGTCTGTTCGTCGAGGTTGCCGGTGGGTTCATCAGCCAGTAGCAGGGAGGGTGCATTGGCGGCCGCTCGGGCGATGGCCACCCGCTGCTGTTCGCCCCGGGAAAGGGTCTCCACCGGCCGTCGTTCCTTGCCGGTCAACTCCATTTTTTCCAGCAGTTCGCTGATCCGGCGGCTGGTTTCCCGCCAGGGCCGGTAATCCACCTCCATGGCCATGGCAATATTACGGCTCACGCTGAGGCGCGGCAGCAACCGGAAGTCCTGGTAGACCACGCCGATGTCCCGGCGCAGCCGCTGCTGCTGGGCCTGGTTGAGCCGAGCCCCTTCCCGGCCATTGACCAGCACCATGCCGGTGTCGGGCTTTTCTTGGCGGCCGATCAATCTGATCAGGGTACTCTTGCCCGCCCCGCTGCTGCCGGTAATAAAGACTAGTTCCCCCTGTCTGACGCTCAGGGAGACATCCCGGAGGGCCACCACGTCTGGGGGGTAGACCTTGCCGACCTTAAAGCATTCAACCATGGGCGGGGTTGTCTGTGTTTGCTTGACCATGGCGCAAATATACCTAAGATGAAAAAAAATTGACACCCTTTTCGTCGATATTGTATAGACATACAAACAAAACCTTGGAAGATCATGGAAAACCCATGGAGTAAGGAGTGGAGGGGCGGTAATTTATGGCGTTAAAACAAGCGGACGGAGATCAAGGCCGGGAGTGGGTCGAACCGGTAGGTTGCGCGGCCATTGTCGGCACCAGTGAACGGATCCGGCAGGTTTTTGAGTTGATCCGCAAGGTTGCCGACGCCGACACCACCGTCCTGATCCGGGGTGAGTCGGGCACCGGCAAAGAGCTGGTGGCGCAGGCCTTGCACCAGGAAGGTTGTCGGGCCCAAGGCCCCTTTATCGCCGTCAACTGCGGGGCTATTCCCGCCGAATTGTTGGAGA
>NZ_JARGDQ010000010.1 GCF_029210385.1 Desulfurivibrio dismutans
ATGCAACGAGCCAAAATAACCATCATCGGCGCCGGCAACGTCGGCGCCACCGCCGCCCACTGGGCCTTGAGCCGTAACCTGGGCGATATCGTGCTGCTGGACGTCATGGAAGGCATCCCCCAGGGCAAGGCATTGGACCTGCTGCAGTCCGGCCCGGTGGACGGCTTCAGTTGCCGGGTGACCGGCAGCAACGACTACCGCGACTCGGTGGATTCCGACGTGGTGATCATCACCGCCGGCCTGGCCCGTAAGCCGGGGATGAGCCGCGATGACCTGCTGGCCAAGAACGTGGAAATCGTCAAAAGCTGCGCCGAGCAGGCGGCCGCTTTCTCCCCCAACGCGGTGCTGATCGTGGTCACCAACCCCATCGACGCCATGGTTTACACCGCCTACAAGATCTCCGGCTTTCCCCGCCAGCGGGTGATCGGCATGGCGGGAGTCCTGGACTCCGCCCGCTACCGGACCTTCCTGGCCGAGGCCCTGGGGGTGGCGCCGCGCGACGTCAACGCCATGGTCATGGGGATTCACGGCGACAACATGCTGCCCCTGGTCAGGCTGGCCAACGTGGCCGGGGTGCCGGTGAGCGACCTGCTTGATGCCGAAACCATCGCCAGCATTGTCCATCGCACCCAGCACGGCGGAGCCGAGATCGTCAACCACCTGAAAACCGGCAGCGCCTTCTACACCCCGGGCCTGGCCGCCGTTGAGATGGCCGAGGCGATCGTCACCGACAGCAAGCGGGTAATGCCCTGCGCCGCCTGGTTGGAAGGAGAATTCGGCATCAGCGGCTGCTTTTTGGGAGTACCGGTGGTTTTGGGCAGCGGCGGAGTGGAGCGGATCGTCGAATTTCCCCTGCGGGAAGACGAACGGGCCGCCCTGGCCGAATCGGAAAAAATCGTCCGCGGCCAGATGGCGGCCACCGGGATCGGTTGACCGAGGACCGAGGACGCCAGGTAAACCATGTGGTCAGCAAGTTATCAAGGCCGCTGCCCACTGTCTTTGGCGAGAGGAACATGATTACCGCGCAATCGACCATAGAACGGCAACTGGCGCAGCTTGCAGCCGCCTCTTTCCATCCCCTGGATTTGATGCCCTATCAGGACCAGGCGGAAAAGCTGCTGGCCCTGGTCTTGAACGGCCTGCCCACCGCCCCGCCCGAGATCGCCGCTTCCCTGGCGGAACTGGCCGAGTCCCTGCGGCGGGTACCGTGCGCCGAGGCCAAGGTGCTGGTTTTTGGCGGCGGCACTGGTCTGTCCAATATCATCGGCGGCGACAGCCGTCACCCCGGCTGGCCGGCCGCGCCATTTACCGGCCTGAAGCAGCTTTTCCCCCGGACCCGGGCAGTGGTCTGCGTCACCGACGACGGTGGCTCCACCGGTGAGTTGCTCAAGGACCTGCCCCTGATCGCGGTGGGCGACCTGCGCCATGTCCTGCTCTCTTCGGTGAGCAAGGAAAAGCTGCAAAAACAATACGAGCTCACCGAGGACGAGGCCATGGCCACGGTGGCCAGGTTGCACCGGCTGTTCAATCATCGCTTCAAACTCCTGCCGGACAGCCCGGAGGCAGTGCTGGCCCAGTGCGGAGTGAAGCTCGCCGAACTGCCGACCTTCATGGAACGCTCCCTGTACTGGTTGCTGGCGGAAATTTTTAACAATGAACATCTGCATCCCCTGCGGCAGCGGGCCCACTGCCTGGGCAACCTGTTGCTGGTGGCCGCCATCTACCAGCAGCCGGCCATGGACCGGCCCGATAATCCGGCGGGACCAGTGACGGCAGAACGGCGACCGGCGGCCCCGGAAGCCGCCCGGGCGGATGGTGAGGCCTTGGCTGCCGTCGGCAAAGAACCGGCAGCGGTTGAGCCACCGCCAGCGGCCGTCCTGGGTGGCCTGCGGTTCCTGGCCGATATGCTGGGAGCCCAGCCGGATGCGGTGCTGCCCTGTACTACCACCCCGGCGACATTGAAAATCCGTTACGACAACGGGGTGCTGGTCAGCGGCGAGAGCAAATCAGCCCAGGCCGGTCGCCGCTGCCCGGTGGACCGGGTTTACGTGGAGTTCTCCCGCCAGCCCGAGGTGCCGCCGGAAGTATTCGCCGCCATTGCCGAAGCCGACATCATCCTCTTTGCCCCCGGCAGTCTCTTTACCAGCATTATCCCGGTGCTCCAGGTACCCGGCCTGGCGGCGGCGGTGCGAAACAACCGGCGGGCCCTCAAGGTGTTGCTCTCTAACCTCTGGGTGCAGGCCGGTGAAACCGACCTGGTGGCGGGCGAGGGTGATCGGCGATACCACGTTTCCGATCTGCTGCGGGCCTATGACCGCAATATCCCGGGCGGTATCGCCGGGCTTTTTCAGCAGACGATGGTGGTGGGCATGCGGGAGATCCCGGGCAGCATCCTGCAGAACTACGCCCTCGAGGGCAAGGTGCCCATCTACCTTGACCGGGAACGGGTGCGCCGGCAGGGAGTTGCCCCCATCGAGGCGGCCATCGCCTCCCAGTCCGATTTCGATGGCAGCCTGGTGCTGCAGCACGATCCGGCGGCGGTGGCCACGGCGGTGCGGGTGCTGTGGGGCCTGCAACGGGGTAAAAACGATGGCGGCAAGAAAATGGACGCCGATGAATTAAGCGATGCCAGTACCACAGAATCATACCCCCTGATGCTTAACCCCCGGCGACAAACCCCGGACCACCGCTGGCGGCAAATGCGGCAACGGTTGCGCCAACTCAAGCTTGCACCGCAATGGCAGCCGGTGCTGGCGGAAATCCTCTGGCGGCACCGGGACATCCTGCTGGCCCACCTTGATTATGTCGCCGGTCTGCAACTGGTGCCGGTGGATCAGTGGCGCCGCTGCCAGGAGTGGGACAACGTCTTTTCCTTCTACGAACCGGGCGACCGAACGATCCGGGTGCGGGCCGACATCAGCCCCGGCAGTCGCCATTTTGAAATTGCTTTTTTGGTGGCCTTGGGCCAGTCCCTGCTGGGCAACTACGCCGCCGCCAAGGAAAAGAGCCCGGTGATGGCCGGCAGCCGCCCGGTGGGCTACATCTTTTCCCTGACCATGCAGCCGGACAACGAGCGCCGCAGCTTTTTTACCACCGATGAACTGGTAACCTACCTGGAGCTGGCCCGCATGTGTCGGGCCGGCCGGGAACCAACACTCTTCACCCGGGTGGTCAACGGCAACGAGGGTTTCACCCCGCCGGGTCTGCTTTTCGGCCTCACCTACGCCTGGTACCTGGACAACCGCTTTGCCCCCCACATCGAATACAAGATGTCCATCACCGGTGCCGAAACTTCCGACCTGGTTCCCGAACAACTCCGCATCTCCGCCCGCCGCCAGGGCCTGATCGAATTCTTCCGCCAGCGGGTGTTCCGGCAGTAGTCGCCGTCAGAAGATGGTCAAAGGGTAAACAAAGTCTAGTCGTCTGCCAGAGACCAGCCGGTGGATCTTACAATAACTGCGTTAATCAGTTATTAAGCGTGGCCTGCGACAAGCCTGGCGCCGGCGGTGCAATTTTACCGGCGGCCGGTAAAGGTGGCCTGAACGATGGCGGGGCTTATTTGCCCCGCCGGCAGTCGGGCCAGAGGATGGTGTGGAGTTGTAACTGCAAACGGGCGGGCAGGGAGTCGGCCAGCAGCCAGGAGGCCAGGTCGGCCGGTGGCAGATGACTGGCCACGGGGGAGAAAATCAGGTGTGGATGTCCGGTCAGGTGGTGCTGGCTGATGATTTCTTTGGCCCATTCGTAATCGCGGCGGTCGCCGACTACGAACTTGATCTCATCCCGATCAGTGAGGCGGCGGAAATTATCCTGCTTTAATTGTTCGTTCATGCCGCTGCCGGGGCATTTTACGTCCATGATGCAACGCACCGCCGTCGGCACCCGGGCCAGGGACAGGCTGCCGTTGGTTTCCAGCAGCACCCGTCGCTGGTCGGCCAGTAAGGCGTCGAACAGCGGGTAAACCCCTTCCTGCTGCAAAGGTTCGCCGCCGGTGATCTCCACCAGTGGGGCCGGCGATTTTTCCGGTGTCAGTCGGCGGATTTCCGCCAGTACCGCCTTCAGGTCCATTTCCCGCCCCGGCTCTTCGTAGGTGTACCGGGCGTCACAGTACGAACAGCGCAGGTTGCAGCCGGCCAGGCGGACGAAGATACAGGGGTAGCCGGCCCAGCTTGATTCCCCCTGGATACTGTAGAAAATTTCGCTGACCTGCAAACTGGTTTGCACAGTCATCAGTCTTCCGAATAACTGACCCCGCAGGCGTCGGTTTCCAGTACCGTGACTTTGTGGGGGCGGTAGCGTTCGCTGCTGAGGCTTTTTTTCAATTCGGCGAAGATATGCCGGGCGATGTTTTCCGAAGAGGGGTTGTCCCGCTGGAAGGCCGGATGCTCGTTGAGATCCCGATGGTCCAAGTCGTCGGTGATCACCTTCAGGGCCGCTTTGAGGTCGCGGAAATCCAGGGCCATGCCCAGCTCGTCCAGCTCGTCGGCCCGCATGGTGACCTTGACCTTCCAGTTGTGGCCGTGGGGTTTTTCGCAATTGCCGGGGTAATTGCGCAGATGATGCCCGGAGGAAAAATGGGTGGTGGTAAACACTTCGTACATAAAGATCACTCCTTTTTCAGTAACCGTTCACCAGGAGTATTAAATACTGGTTTAACGGGCCGTAACCGTTCAGCAGTACCGCAGGTTCGGGCAAGCAGACAGGCGCCGCGTACCCCCTGTACGTAAGCCTGGCTGATCGCCCGAAGATGCGGTGCTGCTGAATGGTTACCCTTTTTCACCAAAGACCGCTTGCAAGGCGGCGGATTTTTGAATATGAATGGCTCTTCCTTTTTCGTCGACAGTTTTTATATAACCCAAGTCGATCGGAAAATACAGCAACAACCGGCACCACGATTTACCAGCATAACTTATTTGTCAAGGAGCAGTTGAGATGGCCGTAATCGTCCCCTTTCGCGCCGTGCGCTACAATCCGGAAAAAATCTCCAACATCGAGGAGGTGGTCAGCCCGCCCTACGATGTGATCGACGCCGGCGGTCAGGCGGCCCTGCTGGAACGCAACCCCTACAACATGATCCGCCTTGATTTGAGCAAAAACGTCAAGGGCGAGGGCATGACCGAACAGCGTTATGCCGGCGCCGCCGAGCTTTTCCGGCAGTGGCAGCGCCAGGCGGTGTTGCTCAGGGAGGAGCGACCGGCGTTTTATATCTACGAGGTGGACTATCGCCGCCCCGACGGCCGTACCCTCACCCGGCGCGGTTTCTTAAGCCGGGTGCAGTTGGCCGAATTTGCCGAAGGGGTGGTCAAACCCCATGAAAAAACCTTTGCCGGGGTGACCTCGGATCGTTTGCGCCTGCTGGACACCTGCCAGGCCCAGTTTAGCCCCATTTTCTCCCTTTATTCCGACCCGGCCGGCGAGATCATGCAACTGCTGGCCCGGGGCAGCACCGAACCGCCGCTGTATAGTGTGCCGGACCATAACGGCTGCGAACACCGGCTGCGGCTGGTCACCGACCCGGCGGTACTGCAGGCGGTGGGGGAAAAATTCCAGGACAAGGCGCTGTACATCGCCGACGGCCACCATCGCTACACCACCGCCCTGCAGTACCGGGCCCTGGTGCGGGAGCGGCGGGGCCAACTTGATCCGGCCGATGCGGCCAATCACACCATGATGTATCTTTGCGGCATGGAGGATCCGGGTCTGAGCGTACTGCCCACCCATCGCCTGCTGCGTCTGCCGGGTTACAAAACCAGCACCGATTTGCTGAATGCCCTGCAGGACTATTTCGAGGTAATGGAAATCA
The DNA here is from genome assembly GCF_029210385.1 of Desulfurivibrio dismutans. GTDB lineage: Bacteria > Desulfobacterota > Desulfobulbia > Desulfobulbales > Desulfurivibrionaceae > Desulfurivibrio > Desulfurivibrio dismutans. Next base: position 5,801 of record NZ_JARGDQ010000010.1, read on the forward strand.
GCAACGGCGGCCGGGAAAGCCTGCTTGATGAAACCCTGGCCCGGATGGCGGAAGGGGAGGGCGGCAACACCTGTTTCGGCTTTTATCACCCCGGCGAGGACCGCAGCTTCCTGCTGACCCTGAAGGACGGGGTGATGGACCGGGAGGCGGCCCACCAGCCCCCGGCTCTGCGTGATCTGGATGTGGTGGTGCTTTCCGACCTGATCATTGACCGTCTGCCGGATCTGGACAAAAGCCGCTGCGTGCAGGGTGAGCTCATCGATTACTACAGCAACGCCGCCGAGGCCCTGGACGTGGCGGTCAAGGAAGCCGTCCTCGCCGCCGAAGCCGGCGGCCGGACGGAAGCCACCCCGGTGCTGTTCCTGATGAACCCCACCAAAGTGGACCAGGTCCGCCGGGTGGCCGACGAAAACCTGGTGATGCCCCACAAGTCCACCTTCTTCTACCCCAAAGTTCTCACCGGCCTGGCCATCAACCCCCTTTCCGACTAGGTAAACGTTCAGCAGTGCCGCAGGTTCGGGCAAGCAGCCAGGCGCCGCGTACCCCAGGTACGCAAGCCGGGCTGATCGCCCGAAGATGCGGTGCTGCTGAACGTTTACAAAGCGGCGGCGATGGCGTCGCCCATGTCCTCGGTGTTGACCGCCTGGCTTTTGTCGCTGGTGATGTCGGCGGTGTAGGTGCCGGCGGCCAGGGTGCGGCCCACCGCGTTTTCGATGGCGTCGGCGGCCTCACCCATTTGAAAGCTGTAGCGCAGCATCATGGCGGCCGACAAAATCTGGGCGATGGGGTTGGCAATGCCCTGGCCGGCGATATCAGGGGCCGAGCCGCCGGCCGGCTCATAGAGGCCGAAGCCTTCCTCGTTGAGGCTGGCCGAGGCCAGCAGCCCCATGGAGCCGGTCATCATGGCGCACTCGTCGGAGATGATGTCGCCGAACATGTTGCCGCAGAGCAGCACGTCGAACTGGTGCGGGTTGCGGATCAACTGCATGGTGGCGTTGTCCACGTAGATATGGTTCAGGGTCACGTCGGGGTAGTCGGCGGCCACTTCGGTGACTACCTCGCGCCACAGCACCATGGTGGTGAGCACGTTGGCCTTGTCCACCGAGGTCACCAGGTTGCGGCGCAGGCGGGCGGCTTCGAAGGCCCGGCGGGCGATGCGTTCGATCTCCCGGCGGGTGTAGACCATGGTGTCGTAGGCCTTTTCCTCCGGGCCGCTGCCCTCCCGGCCCTTGGGCTGACCGAAGTAGATGCCGCCGGTTAGTTCCCGCACCACCAGGAGGTCGAAACCTTCCCCGACAATGTCCGGGTGCAGTGGGCTGGCGGCGGCCAGCGAGGGAAAAACCTTGGCCGGCCGCAGGTTGCAGAACAGCCCGAAGGTCTTGCGCAGGGGCAGCAGGGCGGCCCGCTCCGGCTGCTGTTCCGGCGGCAGGCTCTCCCACTTGGGGCCACCCACTGAACCGAAAAGGATGGCGTCGCTGTTGCGGCACAACTCCAGGGTGGCTTGGGGGAGGGCGTGACCGTGGTAATCAATGGCGCAGCCACCGACATCGGCGTACTCATAACTTAAGGAAAAACCGAAGCGGCGTTGGGCGGCGTCCAGCACTTTGATCGCCTCCCGCATCACCTCCGGCCCGATGCCGTCACCGGGAAGAACCGCGATTTTTTTCATTGTAGCGTCTCCATGTTAAGTGTTATCTTCAAGTTTTAGCCTGTTTTGCAGGTTGTTTTATCCCGGCTCTGGTGCTCCGGTTTGGCGCCGGAGGTAATCCGCCACCGGCCGTTTGCCAACATACAGGATAAACATTGTTTTGTTCAAGCAGCTTGTGAAGCAAAAAACTTCCCGATTTTAATTGCTTTTCAGGGCAGTTTTGTGAGAGTATTGCGCAAGTAGTGGTGCGGCCTGGCCGCATGTGGGGAACGATATCGTAACAGTTAAATGGATGGAGGTGAAAGTTATGAAAAAAGCGTTAGGTTTGGCGTGTGGACTGCTGCTGCTGTTTGCTGCCGGTTGTGCTACCAATCAGGTTGATGCCGTTGACGAGGCCCGGTTTAACCAACTGGAAACCAGGGTTGATACACTGGAGAGCCAGATTAAAGGTTTGACCGGTAACACCGAGTCGATGAAGGCCGAAATGCGGGAGTTGTGGGATATTGCCGAAAAGGCTAGGGAATGTGCCGCCAATTCACGGGCAATTGCCGAGGATGCGGCCGACAAGGCGGAAAAATGCCTGGAGAGACAGGAAAAAGCCTTTGAGTTGCAGCAGATGAAGTAGTCTTAGTTGTTTTTGTGTCAACATTGGGGCGATCTGCCGGTAACATCAGGTAGATCGCCCTTTTTTATGCCGTGGTGTTTTGCCAGTGTTATTTTGCCAACCGGCCGATGGGTACGGGAATTCCTCTGCCCTGCCTGGCGACTTCAGCCACCTTGCCGCTCTCAACCTGGTTCAGCCATCCTTTCTTGCTCAGCATTTGTTCCGCTTCCTGCCAGTAATCCCGCCAGTTTTTGCCATCGTACCGGTCATGGTGAATTTCAAGGAAAATTTGTTCATCCTGGCGGCCGATTTTCACCGGCTGATGAATGATTTTCATCGGTGTACCGATAGCCGCCATGCGGAACAGCACTGGAATATCCTCAGGATAAAGCCGGGCACAGCCCAGGGTTGCTCGTCGGCCGATGGACCAGGGCCGGTTGGTGCCATGGATAAAATAGCTGCCGCCGGAAAGCTGCAGGGCATAAGCTCCCATGGGGTTGTTGGGGCCGGGAGGTATGATGGCCGGCAAGTGGGGGCGCTGTTCCCGGACTGATGGCGGTACCGTCCAACTGGGATCGGTCAACTTCCGGGTGATGGTGAAATCTCCCAGCGGGGTACCGCGGTCGGCGGTGCCGATGCCCACGGGGAAGGAAATCACCAGCCGGTCATTGGTCAGGGTATAGAAATAATACAACCGCTTTTCCGGGAGATTAAGTACCATGCCATGTTCATATGGTGTTTGCGGCAGCACCCGGGCGGTGGGCAGCATCACCGGAGCGCCATCCCCCGGCAGGAAAGGGTCCAGTTCCGGGTTGATCCTGGTGACCTCGCGGTAGCCCAGGCCGTGGTCCCGGGCGATTTCCAGCAGTGATTCGCGGCCTTGTACCCGGTGTTCCCGCATTTGTCCCACCACCGTCCAGCGTTCCGGGTCATAGGACTGGCTGGTAGCGGCTGAAAGAATGGGCGATGGTAAGTCTTCCCGCATCGCCGTTTCGCCGGCCGCCCCCGTTGATGCTTCGTGATCGCCTGGATCACCTCCCGCTGCTTCGGATTGAAACCCGTAATCAACTGCGGCTGAGGCGTTCAGCGGCCGGTTGAAGTCGGCACAGGCGACGGATGCGAAGCATAACAATAAACAGCTGATGGTGTGTGATAAGCGAAGCATTGTTTTTTAACTTTTTCTACGATCGGGATAGCAGTTCAGTAAAGGCTTGGTCGATTTCCGGAAACCGGAAGACAAAACCATGTTGTTGTAAAACCTCCGGGATTACTCTGGTACCGCTCAGCAGAGCCGTGCTCATCTCACCCATCATCAGGCGCAGGATGAATCCCGGCACCGCCAACAGGGTGGGGCGCTTTAACGCCCGCCCCAGGGCTTTGGTGAACTCGGCGTTGCTGATGACTTGCGGGGCGGCGCAATTGACCGGGCCGGCAATTTCCCGGTGGTGACAGAGAAAAGCAAAAATCGCGGTCAGATCATCCAGGTGGATCCAGGGAAAGGGCTGCTGGCCGCTGCCCATTCGGCCGCCCAGGCCCAGGCGAAAAGGGGGGAGCATTTGATTCAGAGCGCCGCCGACCCGGCCCAGCACCACTGCCAGCCTGGCGATTGCCACCCGATGGCCGTGCTCGGCGGCTTTCATGGCCTCATGCTCCCAGGCCGTACATACTTGGGCGAGAAAGTCATTGCCCGGCGGGGCTTTTTCCGTTTTCGGCCGGTCATCGTGGCTGCCGTAGTAGCCGGCGGCGCTGGTGTTGATCAGGGTCATGGGGGTGGGAGAGCTCTGCATGGCCGCCACCAGATTTCGGGTGGAGAGAACCCGGCTGTCCATGATCTGTTGCTTGACCTTGGCCGTCCAGCGGGTAAAAACGCTGGCGCCGGTAAGATTGATGATCACCTCGGCGCTTGCCGCTTCTTCCTGCCATTTGCCCGGCCGGGTCGGGTCGCCTGCCACCACCTTGATCGGCGCCGGCAGGCGGTCTGCCCGGTCCGGGTGACGGACCAGCACCCGCAACTGGTGATTTTCCTGCAACAGGCGAGGAATCAGGGCGCTGCCGACAAAGCCGGTGGCGCCGGCTAAAAAGATTTTCATGGTGCAACCTCCGGAAAAACGGTCATGCCGGTAATGGGTGTTGCTGGCCGCCCGCTGGCGGTTTTACGTCTTAGCATTCTAGCGGCACCAAGTTCCGACGGTCAAGCACAGGGGAGTGGCAAGGGGGAAAAAGAAAGGGTTACGCGGGGGCGCAACCCTTTTTTATTTGGCTGGGGGATAGGGATTCGAACCCCAACAGGCAGAGTCAGAGTCTGCAGTCCTACCATTAGACGATCCCCCAATATCGCGAACGGGAAACGGTACTTATAAAAAAACTGGCCTGGTCTGTCAAGAGTAAAACCGGTCTGCGGGCACTTCCTCGCGGTTTGCAACGTGTTTTACTTCTTGATTTCGTTGGTCGACTTAGTCGGTGGCATGATCTTTTGCAACTCTTCCAGGAGTTTGTCGATCTGGTAAGGCTTTTGAATAAAACCGGCCAGCTCGCCACCGTGGAAGCGCTGGACGATTTCCTGGGCACTGTAACCACTGGCCAGCAGAACCGGAATATCCGGCTGGATTTTACGCAGTTCCTGGAAGGCCTCCGCGCCGTCCATCACCGGCATGTTCATGTCCAGCACCACGCAGTCGATCCGTCCCGGCTGCTGCTTGAAAATGTCCACCGCCTCTCGGCCGTCGCCGGCGGTCAGCACGTCAAAGCCCTTGGCACGGAGGATGGCGGCGCCGGTATCACGTACCATCTCTTCATCATCAACCAGCAGGATGGTACCGCTGCCCCGCCAGTCCGGGTCGATGCGCGTCTCTGCCGTCACCGCTGAAGACGCTTGCTCGGCATCTTTGGCTATGGGGAACAGGACTTTCATCACCGTGCCCCGGCCCGGTTCGCTGTATACCCGGATAGCGCCGTGGTGGCCGCGGATAATGCCCAGGACGGCCGCCAGCCCCAGCCCGCGGCCGGTGAATTTGGTGGTGAAAAAGGGATCGAAAATGCGGGCGGCGGTTTCAGCATCCATGCCGCAACCGTTATCTTCCACTTCCAGGAAGGCATATTGTCCCGGCGGCAGTTCCTCGTTGAAGTTCTGCCGGAAATATTCTCGGTCGCAGGTCACGCTTCCGGTGCGGACGGTTACCTCCCCTTCGCAACCTTCAAGAGCCTCCGAGGCGTTGGTAATCAGGTTCATGATCACCTGCCGGATCTGGGTGGCATCGCCGGTGACGGGCAGGGGCGAAGATGCCAGCTGATAGTTGATTTTGGCCTTCTTGTCCACCGAGACGGCCAGCATTTCGGCCAGCTCCCGGGTTACCTCCGACAGGTCAAGCTGTTGGGAGACCAGTTGGCCCTTGCCGGAACAGGCCAGCATCTGCCGGCAAAGTTCGCCGGCCCGCTGGGAGGCTTTGATGATGTCGGCCAACTGTTTTTGGGCCGGGGCGTTCTGGGGTAGTTCTTGTTTGGCCAGTTCCGCATTGCCGACGATGGGCACCAGCAGATTGTTGAAGTCATGGGCGATTCCGCCGGCCAGCACGCCGAGGCTTTCCAGTTTCTGGACATGCAGGATCTTTCTTTCCATTTCCTGTTTTTCCTTTTCCGCCGCCATCCGCTCGGATATCTCCCGGCGCAACTGTTCGGTCATGGCGGTGCGCTGTTGTAACTGCTCCTGCATGGAGTCGTGATAACGATGCAGCTTGGCGGCCAACTGATTGTAGCTCTGCGCCAGCGACCCGATTTCATCATTACCGGCGTCCGCCAAGGTGGGCAGTTGCACGCTGTCGTCTTTTTGCCGGCAGACCTTTTCAAAATTGGCGGAGATAATGGCCAGCCGGCTGCCGATCAGCTTTCTGACCAGCACAAAAACGGCCCCCAGCAGCAAAAACAGGGAAACCGCAATGATGACCAGATCGCCGATGATGGCGGCCCACATTTTGGCCCGGATCTCATCAATGGGAATCCCCACGGTATCGGTGGCCACCACCTGGCCCAAAGGCCAGTTGAAGCCGGTTTCCATTCCGTAACGGGCTACCAGGGAGGGAGGAGCATCCGCCGGGGCGCCATGGCATTTGAGACAATCTTCCTCGGTCCGGCGGGGCTTGAAGTGGGCCAGATACTGCGTATCGTTTAACCGCACGGTTCCCTGCCATGATTCGGCCCCGGGATTAAGGTTGAAATAATCAATTATCGCCAGTTCTTCCGGGGTGGCCCGGTTCAGAGGATTGCGGGGGTCTTCGGCGGAAAATTTGAGAATAAGTTCGGGAAAATGGTAATTGACGTCGGCAAAAATGGAGCGGGAAACATAGGAGGTGGACATGGTTTCGGGGATGAATTCCTCCCGGCCCACCAGTTGGTACATTACCGGTCTGATTTTTTCATCCACATACCGGCGGATGGAGAGATTGAACTGCAGCGCCAGAGCCGCCTGCTGGTGCACGCTGTCATCGATGAAGCGCTTAGCCAAAGAATGCGTTCGCTGCAGCAGAAAGGCGCTGCAGACAAGGGTGAAAAGCGCAATAATCAGAAAAAGCTTGGTGCCGATGCTCTTCATCGCTTAACTCCCCGGCGGGCTGAATATCGGTCGCCGATCCTCTCCGGCCCGCTCCGTAACAGAACCGGAGGCGGGCCGGGGGAGGATTTTTTGAATACCGGTAACCGGCGGCTGCCGGCGCCTGAAGGGGCTTAAAAATCCTTGAAATCATCGTCGTCGAAGGGGATGAGCTCTTCCGACTTGCTGCGTTTTTCCCCCTGTTTCCGGCTGGCGTCGTCGCCGGTCGATTTGGCCGGCTGGGAGGTTTTTCGGGTCCGGCCCTTGTCGTCATGGGCCTTGGCGGCATCAGTTTTGCCGGGCAGCTTGGGCGGCGTTTTGGGGCTGCGGCGGCCCGATGATGGTCCGGACCGCCTTTGTTCACGCCGACCGGCGGCGCTTACATCCTCCACGGCGGCACCCACCAACTCCAGCAGATCGACCACGTTGGCCTCCATCTGGGCGGCCATGGCGTTGAGTTCTTCCGAGGCTGCCGCCGATTCCTCGGCATTGGCCGCCACCCGCTGGACCACGGTGTCCATTTCTCCCATGGCGGTGTTGAGCTGGGAGATCCCGTTGTTCTGTTCGTTGCTGGCCGCCGCGATTTCGCCCACCAGGGTGGCGGCTTTGGCGGTGCTTTGGGATACTTCGCCGAAGGCTTCATTGGTGCGGTCCACCAATTGGCTGCCGGCGCTGACCTTCTGCACCGTGCCGTCGATGAGTTGGGCGGTGTTCTGGGCCGCTTCCGCCGCCCGCATGGCCAAATTTCGCACTTCATCCGCCACCACCGCAAAGCCGGCTCCGGCCTCACCGGCCCGGGCCGCTTCCACCGCCGCGTTCAAGGCCAGCAGGTTGGTCTGGAAGGCGATCTCGTCGATGGTCTTGATGATCTTGCTGGTTTCCTCGCTGGCCTTGCTGATTGCCTGCATGGAACCGGTGAGTTCGGTCATCGACTGCTCGGCCCGGCTGACCACCTGGCCGGCCTCCCGCATCAGGTTGTCGGCGGTGGCGGCGTTGTCGGCATTCTGCTTGGCCATGGAAGAAATTTCTTCCAGCGAAGCGGATGTTTCTTCCAGCGAGGCGGCCTGCTCCGAGGATCCTTCCGCCAACTCCTGGCCACCGGCGGAAACCTCGTTGGAGGACGCCGCCACCTGGGTAGCACCGTTGAACATCTCCCGGGCGATATGGTTGACCGGCCGGATTACCGCGATGGTCAGGGCGCTGTAATTGATTACCACGATCAGCACCAGAATGATGGCGGCAATGCCCCCCAAGATAAGAAATACGTTACGCATGCCGTCTACCACTGCGGTGGTGTCGTTGGCAAAGACCATCACGCCGATCTGCTGGTCGCGGTAATCCCTGACCGGAAAGGAGGCCAGAGAATGATTGTTGACCTGGCTTATGCTTAGGTCGCTCCGTCCCTGATCAAGCAATTCCCGGGTGACCAGGCGGTGGGTTTCGCCGCCGCTGGTGTCGGAAACCATGACGTAGCGGTTGTCGACCACCGGATGTTGCCGGCTGTCTTGCAGTTGTCGGGCTACGGAAAGCAGATCGCTGTTCATGTAAAGCAGCATGTGCTGCCCCGGGCCGGCAGCGGCCTCAAAAAGTTCTTCAAAATTGGCCAGCATCTCCACCGAGCCCAGTTGCCGTCCGTCGGCGGCACGAATGGGGGCCACCCCCCGGACCACGAAGCCGCCCCGACCGACTTCAATGCCGGTCACCGGTCGGCCGCTGCGATTGACCTCCATCACGGTGGGGCGAAATCCGGAAATATCATCGGAAATATCAACCCAAGCGCCGTCCTGTTGCACTTGTCGCTCCCTCCACAATCGCACCAGGCTGCGGCCGTTGGGGAGGTGGAAGTGGAGCTGCATGGGCGTACCGGCGGTGGCGGAAAAGCCTTCCAGCGCTCCCGCCAGTTCCCGGCGAAGCATCTCCCTGGCTTCCTGGGCGTAGGGGTCGTTGGGATTATCGATGTTGCCCTGGTGGGCGATGGCATAGGCTTCCAACACCTCCGGGAAACGGGTAAAGACGGCGGCCTTTTCCAGGGCGTCCTGGCCGGCCCGGGCCACGGCCCTTTCAATCTCGCCCTGTTTGTCGATGGCGGTGCTGCTGATGAAATCCCCGCTCAGCCGGTCCAGTTCCCGCTTGACCAGAGGGGCGGCCAGCAGGGAGGAAATCAGCACCGAGGCCAGCAGGGGAATCAGCATCTTCTGCTTCAGGGAAAAGTCAAAGCCCTTTACCATGGTCATGTTCCTCCTCTCATGTTTTAGGTTTTCTCTCAAGAGCCCACATAAAGAAAATATCATTTAGGTGTGACAAGCGGCACTGTTGTTACAAGGGATATACCCGGTTGCGGCCGGCCCGCTTGGCGGCATACAGGGCTCTGTCCGCCGAGTTTACCAGCGATTCGGCTTCGGCTTCGGTTTCGGTACAGGCGGCCGCCCCGATACTGACGGTGAGCCTGATTTCACGCTGGTCGCAAGTAATAAAACGCAGTTCTTCCACCCTGCGGCGCAGGCGCTCGGCGGCTTTTCGGGCCGCTTCCAGGTCGGTGTCCGGCAGGATCAGCGCCAGTTCTTCCCCCCCGTAACGGCAGACCCGGTCGATGGTCCGGGCCTCTTTTTGCAGCAACCGGCTCAACTGGCGAAGAATGGCATCCCCCGCCCGGTGGCCGTACGTGTCGTTGACTTTCTTGAAATGATCGATGTCCAGCATCAGCAAAGCCAGGGGGAGGCCGGTGCGCTGGTGGCGGGAAAGTTCTTCTTCCAGCAGGGAGTAGAACTGGCCGTGGTTGTAGAGGCCGGTCAGAGGGTCGTAGATCGACAGGCGGCGCACGGTTTCGTAAAGTCGGGCGTTTTCGATGGCCAGCCCCACCTGGTTGCCCACCGCCAGGAAGGTTTCCAGTTCGGCCTGCTTGATGACCCGGCCAGGGGGCAGGTAGTAGAAAAACACGCCTACCACGCGCTCCTTGGACCGCAGGGGCAGGATCAGGTGGCCATGTTCCGGCATGGGCCCAGGATCGATGGTGCGGCGGGGGTCAACAACGCACCGTTCACTGATGACGATCTCGCCCCGGGCAGCCAGTCCGCAGAGGCACTTGCCGACCTGCATTTTACGGTGGGCAACGATGAACCTGTCGCCAACGCCACGCTGGGCGGCCAGTCGCATGGAGCCGTCCGGTTCCACCAGGAAAATGCCCAGCGGCCACTGCTCATCCAGTTCGATCAGCCGGGCCATGGCGTCCATGATGCGCCGGAAGAGTTCATCCTGGACCAGGGTTTCGCTGATGGCCGCCGAAACCTGCTGCAGGGTGGTCAAGCGCCGGTTGCGCCGGGCCAGTTCCTCCTTGTTGGCCTGCAGGTCATCCAGGGCCTTGAGCCACAGCTCTTTCATTCGCTGACCCTGGCGGATGCCCTGGCGCAGCAAACGGTTTTCCCGCTCCAGGCGGGCCAGGCGCCATTCCGGCGAGGATTTATCCGGTTTGTGGTCGGTGGGGTCGGTCATCGCTCACTCAGCCCGGCGTAGATGATGTCGGTGCCGCAACGCAGATTCTGCAGATACTCAAGCGCCTCCGGCACCATGGTCGGGCCGATGATGGAGCCGTGCTGGGGCAGGATGGCATCGATGGGCAAACCTTGCAAGCGCCGGGCAAAGCCGCGGGCCGCCAGGTTGGAGGCCATGTATTCGGTGTGGAAAAGATCCAGCGCCGGAATATGATCGGCAAAGGAGTCAACCACCAGTTGCCAGTTGAGATCGATGGCGGCCCAGATATCGCCGGAAAAGAGCAGGCGGGCGCCGGCGTCGTAGGTGGTAAAGGCCCCGGGAAAGTGGAGAAAGGGGGCGGGGATGAAGCGCAGGGAGCGGCCGGAGGGCAGCAGGTACTCGGGGTTTGCTTCGACGTCGTAATAATCGTACGGCGGCGGATCGTAGTGGGGCAACAGCACCTGGGTACGGGGGGTGGTCAGCACCTTCATCGCCGGGTTGACCGCCAGCCACTGACCCATGGAGGCCGCCACATCGGGGTCCTGGTGGCAGAGAATCATGCCCGCCAGGGACTGCGGCGGCATGATCTGGGTTACCCGCCGGTAGACCTGATCGAACAAATGGCGGCTGCCGGGGTCCACCAGCAGGCCGTGGTCGCCGTCCCGGATAAGGTAAATGTTGCTGCGAAAGGAGGTGTCTTCCGGTACGCCCAACCAGTATACCGCATGTTCCCCTTGCCGGTACAAAACGGTGGGTTCATCCAGGCGCTCCAAGGCTTGCTGCAGATTGAGACCGTTGCCGGCGGATTGATCGGGCATGGGGCACGCATGATTTGTTCAAGTTAAGGGTAGCTGGGACAACTATCAATTAAGTTGATACTACCGGAAAAGCGTGCCCGGGACAACCGCTTTCACCCGGTTGTTCCAGTGGCTGGTTCCGGACCTCCGAATTCCCGCAATTCATCCAGTCGCAGCAGTTGGTCGACGGTCGGCAGCACCCGGGAGTGGCTACCGTTACGGAGGACCGTTGACGATAACCGAACAATTGACTATGATAGCAGTCATTAAGTGATTTGATGATCATCAAAGTAGTCATTATTTAGCCGATGGAGACCGAGATGACTGCAACCAGAACCTACTCCAAATATGCGCGTGAGGCGATGTCCTTGTTGGGCAAGCAGATCCGCCTGGGACGCAAGCAACGCCGATGGAGTGAGCACGAGTTGGCGGAGCGGGCGGGGATTGCCAGGGCTACCCTGCAGAAGATCGAGAAGGGTGACCCGGGTTGCGCCGTCGGGCTGGTGTTCGAGGTGGCTGCACTGGTGGGCGTGACGCTGTTTGAACCTGATTTGCCCGGACTGGCTGACCGGCACGAGCGCCTGGATGATAAGCTGGCACTGCTGCCCAAAGCGGTGCGTAAAAGCCCTGCGGTGGTAATTGATGAGTTCTGAACTGCGCGAGGCCTACGTCTGGGTATGGCTGCCCGGAGCCACCGAGCCGGTGGTGGCCGGGCGCCTGGCCGCCGCCGGCGGGCAACTGGTGTTCAATTACGGCCAGAGCTATCTGGCCCGGGACAACGCCATTTCTCTGTATGAGCCGGAACTGCCGTTGCAGTCTGGGGTATTGCCCCTGTTGCCCGGCCTTGGTATGCCCAACTGCCTGCGCGATGCGGCGCCGGACGCCTGGGGCCGGCGGGTGGTCATCAACCGCCTGTTGGGCCTGCGGGGAGCCAGGGCGGACAGTGCCCAACTGGATGAGTTGACCTACCTGCTGGAGTCGGGCTCCGACCGGATCGGGGCGCTTGATTTCCAGCGTTCACCCACCGAATATGTTCCTCGCCGTGCCGCCAACGCAACGCTGGATGAGCTGTTGGCCTCGGCGGAGCGGGTGGACAGGGGTATTCCGCTGACGCCGGAGCTGGATCAGGCCCTGTACCACGGCAGTTCCATCGGCGGCGCTCGCCCCAAGGCGCTGATTGAAAGCGGGCAACGGAAGTTCATCGCCAAATTTTCTTCCACCACTGACCTCTACAACGTGGTCAAGGCGGAGTTTCTCGCCATGCGCCTGGCCGAAAAAGTGGGCCTGAATGTCGCTGCGGTCAGTCTGGTGCGGGCCGCGGGCAAGGATGTACTGCTCATTGAGCGTTTTGACCGGATTGCGGCTGGCAAGACCTGGCAACGAAAAATGATGGTTTCCGCCCTCACCCTGTTCGGTCTCGACGAGATGCTGGCGCGCTATGCCGGTTACGAAGAACTGGCGGAAATCGTGCGCCACCGCTTTACCGGGCCCGCCGACACCCTGCGCGAATTATTCGCCCGGCTGGTATTCAACATCCTCTGCGGCAACACCGACGACCATGCCCGTAACCACGCTGCTTTCTGGGATGGCCGGATGCTGACCCTGACTCCGGCCTATGACCTCTGCCCCCAGGCACGGGCCGGCAACGAGGCAACCCAGGCGATGTTGATTTTCGGCGAGGAGCGTCACAGCCGTATTTCGGCCTGTCTTGCCGCCGCCCATCACTTCCTGCTCTCGCGCCAAGAGGCGCTGGGCATGGTTGAGAGCCAGTTGCTTGCCCTGGGAGCGCACTGGGCTGAAGTGTGCGAGGCGGCAAAACTGCCCCCCATCGACCGCGCCCTGCTCCAGGGACGCCAGTTCCTCAACCCCTATGCCTTCGATGACCTGGAGGGTGATGCCGCTTACCTGGCTGGACTGGCGGCGCAGATACGCGCCGACGGTGAGGTATAGGCAGATATTTTCACTGAATCGAAGAGATCAGCGGTTCAACTTCGGCAGTGCCCAGGATATAGTCGATATTAAGCAGGATTTTAACTTTGCCCGCCAACTTGGCCATGCCCATGATGTGGTCGGTATCGTTAAAGTTGGCGACTCCCAGGTTGGGGGGCGGTTCGATATTTTCTTCCTTGATGTACAAAACCTCCGAAACCGAATCCACCACCAGCCCCACCACCATTTTTTTGCTTTGCCCGTGGTTGATCTCCACCACGATGATGCAGGTTCGTTGGGTGTTGTCACCTTGGTTTAGATCAAATTTCTGTCGCAGGTCGATTACCGGTACCACCTTACCCCTGAGATTGACAACCCCTCTCATGTAATCAGGGGATTGGGGGATGCCGGTGATGGGCATCAGGCCGATGATTTCCCGGACCTGGAGAATGTCTATACCGTAATCTTCCCGGTCCAGGCTGAAGGTTAGAAATTTACCGTCATTGTTTTGATGCAGGGCATTCTGACTGGCTGAGTGGTTACTTTCTGTAAATGTCATGACAATAACTCCTTGGGGTCTTGATTGTTCTCCTGTTTCCGGCGCTCGACGGTAAGCTGGTGCTGCACGGCAGCCTGCCGGTCCCGGGCTTTTTTCCCTTCCACCAGGGTCATCAGCTCAGCGACAAAGTCGGTCATCTGGTGGGCCATGGCGGAAAGCTCTTCGGCCGCGGCGGCGGACTCTTCGGCATTGGCGGCGGAGCGCTGCACCACGGTGTCCATTTCGTTCATGGCGGCGTCGTGTAGGCCCTGGCCGATTCGGGTCAGGGGGCGGGAAATTGAACGGGTAATGATGAAGGCGGCTAAAATGCCCAGCAGAATTGCCCCGACGCTCAAGCTCAGCACCAGGCTGCGGCCGCCGAAAACCATCTCCTGGGCGAAATTGCCGCCGCTGGTCATCTCCCGTGTCTCGTGTTCCACCATTGCTGCCACCGCCGCGATCAGTTCGTTCTGGGCCGGTCGGATGGTGTTCAGCAGCATGTTTTGGGCGCCGCTCAATTCTTCATCGGTGGCCAGATTCAGGTAGGTATTAACCATCTGGTAATATTCATGGTAGTTGTTGCGGGCGCGGCTCAGCACTTCTTGACCTTCCCGGGAGGAGGTGTCTGCTTCGAAAGCCGCAAATCGTTCCTCAATGGTCCGGTGGGCGGTGTCAATGTGGGCCAGCTCTCCATCACGTTCACCTTCATCAAGGATGTAGATGAGGGGCAGATTGCGGGCGATGAGGTTGATCTCGTCAATCACCTCGTTGGCTTCCTCGGTTTTGGGAAACCGGACCTCCACCACCTCGTCGATGACCTCCTGCAAGGTGCCCAGACGCATGGTGGTAAAGATGGCCACCACCGCCAGAAAGACGATGATCAGCCCGAAACCGGTTCCCATTCGGGCCCCTATTCGCATATTTTTGGTTAAGTCCAATTTGTCGGTAAGTTCGTTCATCATGTTCCTCCTTGCAGATGGACTACGGCCATCATCTGCTCAAGGCCGTAGAGGTAAATTGGATATCTGTCGTTGACGTTAAATAATTACCAGGCTGCCCGTCCATGCCCTTAACCACGTATTGTGATAGGCCAATGGTACGTACGGACCCATGGGTAGTTTTTTCTGGTTGTGGTAGGTGTTTTTACGTATGGTTTGTGTGATTTATTGTTTTTTGGTCGTTTTTGGTGGTGGTTCCTGGGTATGATCGCGTTGGTTTGGCCCTGTATATCTTGACTTTTTTCGTTAAAACTGATTACTGGAACATCACTCATTCAGTGGTGCGACTGTGTTTAAAGGGGTTTACCTGCGGACGGATGGGGCTGTGTGGCAAATGGGGGAAATCGAGCTTGTGGTGGGGGGAGTTTGCGAATAACCGCGTGAGCCCTGATAGACGCCAAGGTCCAGGCTGAACGGGCTTGAGGGCCTTTGATGATGAAAAAGAAGATCAGGCTGGTGGCAGCCGATAGTCAACCCTTGATCCTGGAAGGGATCAGACGAATGGTGGCCAGTCAGGCCGACCTGGAAATGGTTGGCGGGGCGGCCGACGGCCGGGAGTTGCTGCGGCTGGTCAAAAAACTGAAGCCGGATTTGGTTCTCCTGGATCTTTCCATGCCCAATCTGGACGGCCTGGAGGCTCTGCCCCTGCTCAAGGAAGCGTTGCCCACGGTCGGAGTGGTTGTGCTTTCCACGCACGACAAGGAAACTTACGTCCAGCAGACATTGGCCGCCGGTGCCCTGGGGTATGTCCTTAAGACCGACAGTGACGCTAGAGTTCTTGAGGCCCTGCGCCTGACCGCCGCCGGGCAGTATTTTATCAGTCCATCCTTGCGGGAAGAGGTTATCAAAACGTACCTGAATTCCACCGGACGGGAGGAGGTCCCGGAAACCTCCGCCTATGACACCCTGACGGCCCGCGAACAGCAGGTGTTCCGGCTGGTGGTGGGGGGCCGTATCAGCAGGGAAATTGCCGCCACCCTTGGCATCAGCCCACGAACGGTGGAAAAACACCGGGCCAACATTATCCGCAAACTGGAAGTGCGTGATACTTCGGCCATGATCCGCTACGCCATCAAGGTCGGGGTGGTGGACCCCGATCTGTGGGACCATTGAGCGGGGTCCAGCCTCAATCCCTCTGCTTTGTGCCGCAGCACCTGCCTTTCGTTCAGGCCGCGCTGGCCATTTCCGCGGCTTGGGCCAGTTCCTGTTCCCCCAGCACCCGGTCGATATCCAGCAGAATCTTGACCTTGTTGCCGACCTTGGCAATCCCGGCGATGAAACGTTGGTCCAGTTCGGTGCCGAAGGAGGGGGCGGGTTCAATGTCGCCGGTTCTGATGTTCAGCACCTCGGAGACCGAGTCCACCACCAGCCCCATCGCCAGCGGAGTGCCGTGCCGACCGCTGATTTCCACCACCACGATGCAGGTGCGGTCGGTGGGCTCCTCGGCGGCCATGCCGAAGCGCCGACGCAGGTCGATAACCGGGATCACCTTGCCCCGCAGGTTGATCACCCCCCGAAAATGTTCCGGCGTGCGAGGAATGGCGGTCACCGGCATCAGCCCGATGATCTCCCGGATCTGGATGATGTTGATGCCATATTCCTCCAAGCCCAGGCTGAAGGTCAGGTACTTGCTGATCTGGTTGCTGTTGGCCGCCAGGGCCTGTCGATCGTCATTCTGCCGCTCGGCATAGGTGGTGGTGGTCATGGTGGTTCTCCTTGTGGGTCACGGTTGCAAACGTTTTTTATCTTTTTTCCCTTGTCCAGAATTTGGTTGATTGAAGGCAGCATCCTCGACCGGGGCTGCACTGCGGGGCAGCCAGACGCTGACCGTGGTGCCTCGCCCCGGTTCGCTGGTTACCGCCACGGCGCCGTCGGCCGCCTTGACGATGCCATGCACCACCGCCAGGCCCATGCCGGTGCCTTCCCCCCGGTTCTTGGTGGTGAAGTAGGGCTCGAAGATCTTATCCTTGATGGCCGGGTCGATGCCCTCGCCGTGGTCGGTCACCGTCAGCAGCAGGTAGTCCCGGTCGGCTGCCAGTTCGGCCGGTAGCGCCGCGTGCCGTTTCAGTTGCCACTCAGCCAGGGAGATGGTAACGATTCCGCCGTGCCGGCGGGTGGCGTGGGCGGCGTTGGTGGCCAGGTTGATGATCACCTGCAGCATTTGAGTGGGGTCGGCCTCCACCGCATCGTGGTCGGTGTCAATCCGGTAATGTAGTTCAACGCCGGCGGGCAAGGCCGAGCAAAGAAATTTGACCCCCTCCTTGATTACCCCGCCCAGGTGCAGGGGTTGCGGTTCATGGGGTTGCCGCCGACTGAAGTCGAGGATCTGTTTGACCAGTTGCCGGGCCCGCAACGCCGCCTGGCGGATCTGCTGCAGGTTGCGGTGGACGGGATCTTCCGGGGCCAGCCGCGCCAGCGACATCTCGGTCCGCATGATGACGGGAGTGAGAATATTGTTGAAATCGTGGGCGATCCCGCCGGCCAGCACCCCGATGGACTCCATCTTGCGGGCCTGAAAAAGTTGGGCCTCCATCTGTTTACGTTCGCTGAGATCGCGGAAGACCACCACCGCGCCACGGCCGGCCGCTCCGGTGTCCGGCAGCGGGGTGACGGTAAGTGAAACCGGGAAACCCTCGCCGTTGCGGCGCCAGAACCATTCCTCCTCCGCGTGGCGTTTTGCACCGTCCTGCAAGGTTTGCCAGACCGGGCAATCGGTTGCCGGGTAATCCGTACCGTCGGGCCGGTGATGATGAAAAAGCCGAT
Organism: Desulfurivibrio dismutans; assembly: GCF_029210385.1. Classification (GTDB taxonomy): domain Bacteria; phylum Desulfobacterota; class Desulfobulbia; order Desulfobulbales; family Desulfurivibrionaceae; genus Desulfurivibrio; species Desulfurivibrio dismutans. The sequence continues at coordinate 23,128 of NZ_JARGDQ010000010.1, forward strand.
GCTGGTTCCGGCCCAAGATTTCTTCAGCGGAAAAACCCAGCATTTTCAGGGCCGCCGGGTTGATAAAGGTGCAGTGCCCCGCCGCGTCGACCCCGTAAACTCCCTCGCCCATACTGTCCAGCAGCAGAACGGCATCGATTGATTTCATGTAAATTTTCCGTGATGGTTCAAGAGGGCTTCCAGTTGTCCGGCGGGCAGGGCCCGGGCGAAGATCCAGCCCTGGTAAGAGGTGCAGTGGTGCCGGTGGAGAAATTCCAGTTGCTCTTCGCTCTCCACCCCTTCGGCCACCGCTTCCAGGTTCATGCTGGCGGCCAGGCCCAGCACCGCCTTGACGATGATGCGGTTGCTTTCATCCAGGGTAAGGTCGCTGATGAAGCTGCGGTCGATTTTGAGCTGGCTGATGGGCAGCGATTTCAGGTAGGCCAGGGAGGAATGGCCGGTGCCGAAATCATCCAGGGCCAGGCTCAGGCCCAACTCGCTTAGGCTGTGGAGTTGGCGGGAGGCGGCGTTGATGTTGTCCATGGCCGCCGTTTCGGTGATTTCCAACTCCAGCCGGTGGGCCGGGGCGCCGGTGGCGGCCAGGATGTTGGCCAGGCGGTTGACCAAATCCGGCTGGCGGAACTGCTGGGGCGAGAGGTTGACCGCCATTTTCAGCTCCCGCCCGGCGGCGTGCCAGTCCGCCAGTTGCCGACAAGCGGTGTGCAGCACCCAGTCACCCAGGGGGACGATAAGGCCGGTGGCCTCGGCCATGGGGATGAAACGGTCGGGTCCGACCTGGCCCAGCTCCTCGTCGTGCCAGCGCAGCAGGGCTTCCACCCCGATGATCCGGCCGTCGGCCACCGCCACCTTGGGCTGGTAGTGCAGTTCCAACCGGTTTTGCTCCAGGGCCGTTTTAAGTTTGTGGTGCAGCACCAGGTCGTCCTGGTGGCGGCGGTTGAGTTCCCGGGCGTAAAATGAATAGGTGCCGCGGCCGGCCTTTTTGGCCTGGTACATGGCCATTTCCACGTGGCGCAGCAGGGTTTTGTCATCATCGCCGTCGTCGGGGAAGCAGGCGATGCCGGTGCTGCCACTGATTAAGATGTTCGGCGTGCTGTCGGTGTGGACGGGGGTTTCCAGGGCGGCCAAAAGCTGCCGGGCCACTTCGGCGCTTTCCCGGCATTCCTTGATGTTCGGCAGCAGGATGACGAATTCGTCGCCACTGAAGCGGCCTACGGTGCCGTCGCCGTCGGCCAGGGTTTCTTGCAGGCGCCGGGCGATAACCCGCAGCACCTCGTCGCCGGCGGCATGGCCGAAGTTGTTGTTGATCGCCTTGAAGTTATCCAGATCCAACTGCAGTACCGCCACCGGCCGTTCTTCTTTGGCGGCCCGGTGCACCGCCTGGCGCAGGCGGTCCTGGAACAGCTCGCGGTTGGGCAGGCCGGTGAGCCGGTCGTGGGTGGCCTGGTGACGCAGTTGCTCCATGGCCTGGGTCACTTCCCGTTCAGCCTTACGGGTGACGGTGTAAAGCAGGGTCAACAGGGCACCCAGCAGGATGGCCGCCATGGCCAGATTGGCGATGACGGTTTGCCGGAAGGCACCCATCAAGGCGGTGGCGTCGTAAAGAATCACCAGGTCGGCCACGTCGCGGCCGGCGGCGTCGTGCTGATGGATGATCCCGCCCCATAAGCGTTCATTGCGATGGGGCAAAAAGAGCTTGGCTGGGCCGTCAAAGTCATTGTGGCCGGTGCGCAACCACTTTTGCAGGCCGGCGGGCAGCCGGGAAGCGGTCTGATGGGCAATGACCAGGTCGGGATAGTCGTCCCAGTTGCCGCTGAAGGCGAACTTTTCCCGGCCGGCGGTGAAATTCTCCTGGCTGGTGTATTCCTTGCGCAGCACGCTGACCATTTGCACCTGTAAAATATTGGCCATTTCCTGTAGCAGGTGTTCAGTTTCCATGCCAAGCTCAATGAAGCCCAGCAACTCGTCGCCATCGTACCAAGGGATGACGTAGCGCAGGGTCAGGGTGGCCGAGGAACCGAGTTCCAGGCCGTGGGCGGCTTGGCCGGTGGTGGCGGCCTGGAGCATGGTATGGCGGTTGATGGTGCCGCCGGTTTTGCTCGGATTGTACGGGCGCAGAAAGACCGACCGGTCCGGCTCCACCAGGTAGAAATGAGTGATTTTGAAATCCTCGAGCATGGCGGCGGCCAGGGGTGCGGTCAAATGCAGCAGCAGTTCCCGGTCGCGGCGGCCCCAGGCGGCAGTCAGTTCGAGGTTTCGGCTCAGGTGCTTGGCGTGGGCCTGCAGGATCCGGGTCTGCTGGCTAAGCAGGTGGGTCCGGTAGTCACGGCCCTGCTCCATGAGCCGGGACATGCTGGCCCGCGATTGGCTTTTGGCCAACTGGTACTGGAAAAAACCCCAGAACACCAGGCCCAGCAGAATGGCGATGGCCATGGGGGTCAGAATCCAGGTTTTGAAACGGGCGACGGACATTGGCGGATTCCTCTTCAGGCCGTAAATTCCTGGCCGGCCACCCGGAACAGGGTGTGGAACTCCAGTTCGTTGAAAAGGTTAAAAATGGGATCAGGCAGGTTAACCACAGCCAGATTGCCGCCGGAATTGGCCAACCATTTGTAGAAGAGCAGGAGTTTACCGATCCCGGCGCTGCCCACCCGCCCAACACCGGCAAAGTCGAGTTCCACCTCGCGGATATCGGCCAGGTCCAGGCTGCGGAAGTGGTCCCGCAGGCGGACAGCGTTTTTCTCGTCCATGGTGCCTTGCAGAATGATTCTGATCTGGTTGCCTTTGCGAAGCGTACTGATTTCCATGGCGGTTCCTCCTGGGTAAGTTGATTCGAATGGCTTGCTTGGCAAAGGAAACCTGCAAGGGGTGTGCCATGGTAGCAAAGAAATTATTTTTTCTAAAAAAGAATATAATTACAGTAAGATAATAAAATAACGGGGAGCTGCCGGGGGGAACTGAGTGGTGGTTGCAAGAGGGTTTTGGCATGGGGTGCCAGGCTTTGGCATTTCATGCCAAAATTTGGCGTGAAAGGACAACGGAGTAGTACTTGCGGCACAACCCTGCCCTGCATCATGGTACTGTTTGTTGCCGTTCCTTTGGGGGAACCCGCAAAAGACCCGCCGCCGCAAGGGGTGCTTGCGCGGCGGCGGGTTTTTTTTTGCGGTGCGGTCGCCACTCCTCGCCGCCTCGCTTTGAGGTGCTCGGGGTTATACGAGATCGTCGATTGATACGCGAAGAATGGCGGCGATGCGCTTGAGCGTATCAATGCCGCCCTCGCGGGCACCGGTCTCAATCTGCGATAGATAGGAGGTGCTGATGCTTGCCCCGGCCGCAAGGTCGCGAGCGGATACCCCCCGATACTCGCGCCAGACCCGGATCTTGTTTTCCCCATCAAGGATGCGGTTCGCCATTTCGGCGGGGAGCAACTCCTCTTCGCCCGCCGCCAGCCGACGCTGAAAATGGTGAATCGTCGCGACGTCTTCGCGATCTTCGATGGTGTCGAGCATGGCCAGGTAATCGGCCTCGGGGATTACAACCAGGCGCTCTCCCCCGGTGGTGGTGATGATCTGTTCGTGCATGATCGTCTGCTCCTAATCATAGGCGACGCCACGCGGCGCGACCTTAATGACGGCGATGACTTCGCCGGTTTCCGAAAAAATAACCCGCCAGTCGCCAACGCGGAGACGAAGGTAACCAGCAGCCCCTTTCAACGCCTTGATATTGTTGGCCAAACTCGCCGGCTTCGCGGCATATTGCTCGATCTTGGCTCGAACCAAACGGGCGGCGTCGGCGGGCATTCGACTCAACGTCTTCAAAGCATCCCGGCTGTAGGTGATTTTTTTCATCTCGATAATATTAGCTAACAGCCAACATGAAGTCAAGAAATATAGTTGCTATCAGCCATCACTACCCGAAGATTTCTCTGTCACCGCGTGCTGGGATTGCCCCCGTCATCACGGCTCGGTTACCGTTCCCCGCCGCCGTTTTTGGCGTTCTGTTGGGTCATGGAGGAGATTTCTTCCAGGGGGGCGGAGGTTTCCTCACTTTGGCGTCGGATGCGAACAATGTGGCAGTCAGAGGGGCCGGTTAAGGGGCATAATTCGGCGGGTTCTCGTGGCCAGGCACTTTCGCGGGTGGTGGTAGCAAAAATATCTTATTTAAGCCGGTGCTTGCGCAGCAGCCGGTAGAGCTGGGACAGGGACAGACCGGAGAGGGCGCAGGCCTGTTGCATGTCCTTGTTGGTCCGGCTCAGCAAGGCGGCAAGATAATCCTGTTCCAGTTCTTTGATGGCCGCCTCGCGGGCCGCCTGCAGCCCTGGCAGCGGTTGGCCGTCGGCAAAACGCCGGCCGTTCGGCTCGGCGGCGGTTCGATCGGGCGGAGCCGACAAGGTTGCCGAGGTTGACGGGGATGCCGAGGATGACGAGGATGACGGGGATGACGGGGATGACGGGGTCGGCGGGGATGGGGAAACCGACGAGGCGGCGGCCGGATAGAGCGGCGCCTCGGTGGCCTGATGTGGCCTGTGCTGGTGAGTTAGGGACCGGGCTTGATCCTGGCCGGGCAAAAGATTGTCGGAGGCGGCCCCCGCTTCCATTCGGCAATCATTCTGTACCTCGAGGGACTTGGCCCTGGCCCGGATCTCGGCGGGCAGATGAATGCTGTAAAGGATGGATTCATCACCGGCGTGGGCAAAAGCGGTGGTGATGACGTTAATCAACTCCCGGACGTTGCCCGGCCAGTCGTATTGCTGCAGGGTGGCCAGAAACTGGGGGCAGAGACCCTTCACCGGCCGTTGGTTGTAGCGACACAGCTTGGCCAGATGGGCCATGGCCAGGTCGATCACATCCTCGCCCCGCTCCCGCAGGGGCGGCAGTTGGCAGTTGAAACCCCGCAGGCGGAAGAGCAGATCCTGGCGAAAGGTTTTATGGGCCACCATCTCTTCCAGGTCGCGGTTGGTGGCGGCCACCAGGCGGAAGTTGCTGACCCGTTCCTTGGCGCCGCCCACCGGGCGAAAGCGCTGTTCCTGCAGCACCCGCAGGAAAACCTTTTGTGCCGCAAGGGGCATTTCCCCCACCTCGTCAAGAAAGAGGGTGCCCTGATGGGCCTGGGCCAACCAGCCCGCTGCGGCTCTGGTTGGCGCCGGTGAAGGTGCCCTTTTCGTGGCCGAACAGGATGCTTTCCACCAGGGTGGGGGGCAGGGAGGCGCAGTCCACGATGACGAAGTTGTGGCCGGCCCGTTGGGAGTTTTCGTGGATCAGCCGGGCAAAGAGTTCCTTGCCGGTGCCGGTCTCACCGGTGATCAGCACCGGGGCATCGGTGGCCGCCGCCTTGCCGGCCAGTTCCAGGCACTGGTTGAGAGCCGGACTTTTACCGATAATTTCCCCCCGGTGCAGGGCTTTAGCGGCGTTCTGGCCGTTTTTACGGCGGCGGTACTGCAAGGCCCGGTTCAGCGACAGTTCCACCGATTCCACCGACAACGGCTTGCGGACGTAATCCCAGGCGCCGTTGTGGATGGCCTGGGAAGCGCCGGCGCTGGAGCCCTCGCCGGTGATGATGATCACCTCGGGAGCGGTTTCATGGTTGCGGATGGCGCCGATGGCCTCCAGGCCGCTGCCGTCGGGCAGGTTGACATCGAGAAAGACCAGATCGGGCCGGGCCTGCTCCAGTTTACCCATGGCCTCCTGCAGGCGCAGGGCCACCACCGCTTCGTGTCCCTGGGAAGAGACGAAGTCGGAGAGCACGCTGCAGATCATCGGGTCGTCGTCAACCACCAAAATTCGAGCCATTAACATTTCCCCCAAATGTCGATATGCGATGTTACCTGATATTTTCAGGTAACCGGAACCTTATTGTTCATGGAAGCCGTTGCCCCGGTGCAGCTGCCGGTTATCCAGCACCCGGCGGATTTCCGTGGCCAGTACCTCCTGGCGTAAGGGCTTCATGATCAGGGCCGAGATGCCCATGGCCACCGCCGCCGCCTCGTCGATGCGGCTGCTGTAGCCGGTGCAGAGAATAATCGGCAGATCCTCCCGGATCACCTTGGCGGCGGCGGCCAGTTCGGTGCCCTTGAGCTTGGGCATGCTGTAGTCGGTGAGCAGCAGATCGAAGTTTTGGCCCTGCTGTTGGCGCAGCATTTCCAGGGCCTCGATGCCGTCATCGGCGGTGGTGAGCCGGTAGCCGATGCCGGTAAGCCCCGCCACGGCGGCCTCCAGCACCGCCGGTTCGTCGTCCACCAGCAGGATATGCTCACCTTTGCCTTGCGGTATCACCGGAGAGTCCGGGGTAACATCGACCTCGCCGCCCAGGCCGGGCAGAAAGATTTCAAAGTTGGTTCCCCGGCCGGGAGTGCTGGCCACCATGATGCGGCCGCCATGTCGGCTGACAATGCCGTGGACCACCGGCAACCCCATGCCGGTACCCTGGCCCTTTTCCTTGGTGGTGAAGAAGGGGTCGAAGAGCTTGGGCAAATGTTCCGGTTTGATGCCGCTGCCGGTGTCCTGCACCGTCAGCTTGAGCCAGTGCTGCTCCTGGTCGGCCCGCCGGAGGGCTCCGGGGTGGGAAGCCGCATCTTCCGAGGTGGCCGGGATCAGGGTGCAGGTGCCGTTTTCGGTGGTGTTCAGGGAAAAGGTCCGGTTCTTACCGCTGATGTCGGCAACTCCTTCTGTTGCTTTTGGTGTCCTGGGCGGTGGTCCGTCGGCCTCGTCCAGGCTGATGGTCAGGACTCCTTCCTGGTCACCCATGGCATGAATGGCGTTTAAGGAAAGATTCATGAGTACCTGCAGCAGTTGGGTGGGGTCGGCGGCCAGGCTGTCGCGGTCGGTGTTGATCCGGTACTGCAGGTTGATGTTGGCCGGCACCACCGACTGCAAAAACTTGACCGCCTCCTTGACGATCATGCTCAGCTTCACCAGCATGGGTTCATGCTGGCCCTGGCGGCTGAAATCCAAAATCTGTTTGACCAGGTTGGCGGCCCGTTCCGCTGCCAGGCGCACCTGCTCCAGGCTGTTGGTCAGTTGCGGGTTATCCCCGGCGTTTCTTAAAGCCAGTTGGGTGTGCATCATGATGGGGGTGAGAATATTGTTGAAGTCGTGGGCAATACCGCCGGCCATCAGGCCCATGGCACTCATCTTGTCGGTTTGCAGCTCCCGCTCCTCCATCTGCTTGCGCTCGGTGACATCCAGCACCGTGCCCATCATCCGCATCGGTTGCCCGGCTTCATCGCGTTCCACCTCCGCCTGTTCGTGCACCCAGCGTTCGTTGCCGTCGGCCAGCACCAGGCGATGTTCGATGCTGTAGGGTTGTTTGCCGGCCAAGGCCTCGTTGACCGCCTGTTGTACCGCTTGCCGGTCTTCCGGGTGCACGTAGTTAAGAAAGGCGTCGTAGCTGGCCCCGAATTCTTGCGGTGCGACCCCGAAAATCCGGTAAACCTCGTCGGACCAGTTCAGGGTGTTGTCGGTGATGTCCCATTCCCAACTGCCCAGATGAGCGATGCGTTGCGCCTCAAGCAGGCGGGCGTGACTCTTGCTCAGGGCCTGTTCCGATTCACGTTGTTGCTGTTGAACTTTTTCCAGCAGGTTGTATGGCCGGTGAATGTTTTCAATGAAAATCGCCCGGTAGAGCAGCAGGTAGCCCGCCACCTTGTACAGATGGCCCAGGAGAATCGGCCCGTCGCTGATGGTCTGGTAGATGGTGAAAAACAGGCCGCTGGCCGCCAGCAGCAGCAGCGCCGGAGCCAGAAAAACCCTGATGGAGGGCGAAAAACGATGCCGGTAGCGCCACAGCAACGCCAGGGTGAGCAGGTGCAGGACGATAAAGAGCCATTCCAGGGCCACCTTGAAGGTGGTCAGTCCGGTTTCGGGATGATAGGTGGCCGGTATCCATTCGGGGCGAAAAACGCCGATGAAGCCAAGAATAAAGGTGTAGGTCAGGCAGAGACACAAGGCCGTGCGCCGGCGCGGTTTGCGGTGCGGCCAGAGCAGGGGGGTGAGGACAAAGGCCAGCAGGGCCGCGGCGGCCAGCAGGCGGGCGCCCAGCCACAGCACCACCGTCTTGTGCATGGTGTTGGGAGTTAAAAAATCTCCCATGCCGGGGTAGGAGACGGTGTGCAGCAGGTCCAGCATGCCTACCCCGAGAAAGGCGCAGGCCAGGATAATGCCGCCGCCGACACGCTGACGGTCCAGGGTATGGTAGCCCACGGCAAAGATCAGCAGGGCGACGGCGATGGCAAAAATTTCGCAGGCGGCGTGCACGGCCAGGTAGACGGGCTCGGACATAAAGTCGGGGGGTTGGAACGCCCCCGCCCAGACCAGCACCGCAAAGGCCGCCAGCAGCAGGACCAGCAGATGACCAAAGTGCACCGTTTTACGGTTATCATCTGTGATGGCCGGCAAAAAAATCGGCAAACCCTCCTCCTGTTCCCCAGGTTTGACGCAAACTTGTACCACTGATAACTGCTATTGAAATCCCCTGGTTACGATATCGGCAAACTTAAGCCGGGTCAACATTAATTAATGTGTTATTTTGTAAGGCCGGCGGTTGATTGGCTGTTGCCGGGTGAGGGATGAATAATTTTCTGGAATCACCGGGCGCATTCGGCTAGATTCAAAATTCTGTCCGAGATGCCGGGTTTTGTTATTTGGATATTTATATGGAGATATTTCGATGATGGCTGTACTGGCCGGTCGTCAGACCGGAAAAACAAAATTCATCGGTGGCCGTCGACTGTTGTTGTTGCTGGTGGTTGGCTCACTGCTTTTTTGGACTGCCTGTGGTAAAAGTGAACGGCGCTTGCAATTGGGTGACCCGGCGCCGGATTTTACCGCTACGGATCAGTACGGTAATACCATCCGGCTGGCCGATCTGGCCGGCGGGCCGGTGGTGCTGCGTTTCTGGTCGGTGGATTGCAAGTACTGTCGGGCCGATACACCGATTTTCAATGACTACTACCGGCGCTACCAGGACCAGGGGCTGACGGTTATTTATATCAGCCTCAACGAAGATCAGGAGATGGTCCGGCGTTTTATTGCCGATTTGGAGATCGAGTTTCCGGTGATCATCGACCAGGGGGGCCGGATTGCCGAAAAATACCGGATCAAGTTGGATCCCCAGGCGGTGTTCATTGATCCCGATCACAAGCTGGCCACCGCCGTGCTGGGGGGCGTTGGAGAAGAGGAAATGGCAAGACTGCTGGGAGGTTATCTGCAATGAACAGACACATGATTTTTTCGGCGGTGGCCGGCCTGGTGCTGGCATTGCTGTTACTGTTGCCGGCCGGCGGCCTGGCCGGCGAGGAAGAGGCTGCAACCGGCCGGGGAGCGGAGTTACCGCCGCCGGTGGAAAACCTCAGTCAGCGGGAGAAATGCCCGGTCTGCGGCATGTTTGTCGCCCGTTACCCGGAATGGATCAGTCAGTTGCACTTGGACGATGGCAAAGCCCATCATTTTGACGGCATGAAGGATCTGCTGGCCTACTACTTTAATCCGGAAAAATTCGGTGGCCGGGCCGATGCCGTAGTTAAGGCGATCTGGGCCAAGGATTATTACACCCTGCAGTGGGTGGAGGCCAGTCAGGCCTGGTTTGTGGTGGGCAGTCGGGTGCATGGCCCCATGGGGCATGAATTTATTCCCCTGGCCTCGCGGGAAGCCGCCGAGGCCTTTATGCGGGATCACCAGGGCGAGGAGATTATGACCTTTGACGAGATCACCGCCGAGCGGGTCCAGAACATGCGCACCGGCCACCGTATGGGCCGGTAAACGCCCGGCAGCACCGCATCTTGCGGCGATCGAGGCGGCTTGCGTACTTGGGTACGCGGTGCCGCCTCGCTTGCCGCAACCTGCGGCACTGCCGTGCGTTTACCTTTATCTTGGGGGGCTGGGCAACGTCAAATTTGCTTGGCGTCTGGACGGTTGCCGCGGCCCCCACCCCCCCCTGGCCACAACCAAAATTTTACTTTTTTCAGTTCGTTTCATGAAGGAGGTTCCATGCGTCCTGTTGCCGGGATTGGATTGGTTTTGCTGGTTTTGCTGTTGCTGGTCGGGGGGCTGTTGGGTCATGGACGGGAGCTGGCGGCCCGGCAGGCGGCGGTTGGGCCGCGCCTGGCGATTCTGGTGGCCGGTATGGGGCTTACCGACCTTTGTTTGTCCACCGAGGCCCGTTATACCCGGCATCCGGCGGTCAGTGATCCCGTTGCCCCTTTTATGAGTCATCCCGGGGCCATCGAACATTTTCCCACCGGTTCCTTCTGGGCCCCGCCTCCGGCTTACCGGCGTCAACCATGAAATGTTTTCTTGCCAAACAGTTCAACCTGCTGGATTTCGCCTTCTCTTCGCTGTGGCGGCGGCGTCTTAAAAACGGGGCGGTGCTGCTGGTCTTTGCCGGGGTAATCTTTCTGGTGGCCTCTTTTCATCTGGCTACTACGGCGCTGACCGCTACCGCCGAGCGGCTGCTGGCGTCGGCGCCGGATATCGTCATTCAAAATATGGCCGCTGGCCGGCAGGAGTCGGTGCCGCTGGCTTACGAGCAGGAACTGGGCGGGCTGTTCGGTATCAAAAAAGTGGTCCCCCGCATCTGGGGCTATTATTTCGACGAGATCAGGGGGGCCAATTTCACCGTGCTGGGGGTGGACCCGGCCCGGATGCCCCTGGGGGAGCATTTGGGACAAACTTTGGCGGTTGGGGTGTTCCCGGGCGCCGGGGTGAGCGGGGAGGGGGCGGCCGCCGGTAATGCGCAAGTAGGTACGGCAACTGGAGATGGTGCAGCCGAGCCGGTCGACCAGGTTGCCGCCGGGGTGGCGCCGGCGGTTCTGGGCAGCCTGGTCAGTGCGTCCTTGGAAGTCGGAAAGGGTGACTATTTCTCCCTTTTTCGCCCCGATCTGTCGTTGAAAACCTTTGCCGTCAGCGGCCTGTTCCGGGCCGATGGCGACCTGCTCAGCGGTGATTTGATCGCCCTGCATCTTGATGAGGCCCGTGATCTCTTTCAAATCCCCTCGCATCTGGCCACCGATCTTTGCGTTTATGTCTACAACCCGGCGGAGATCAACAATATGGCCCGGCGCATCGCCGAGGCCCTGCCCGACACCCGGGTGCTGACCCGGGAGCAGATTCAGCGCACCTATCAGGCGGTGTTCGGCTGGCGCAGCGGTTTTGCCGCCGTGTTGCTGCTCGCCGCCCTGGCCGCCTTTGTCATCCTGGCCTGGGACAAGGCCTCCGGATTGTCGCCGGAAGAGCGGCGGGAGGTGGCAATTTTAAAAATCGTCGGCTGGGAAACTCCGGACGTGTTGGCCTTGCGCTGCTGGGAGGCCCTGCTGGTGGCCGGTTTTGCCTTCCTGCTGGGGGTTATCGGCGCCTGGATACACGTGGTCTATTTCGATGCCGGGCTTTTCCGGCCGGTGATGGTGGGATGGTCGGTGATTCACCCCGGCTTTGCCCTGGTGCCTCGGATTGAGGCCCAAGACGTGCTGCTGCTCTTCAGCCTCACCGTGCTGCCCTATCTGGCCGCCACCGTGATTCCCACCTGGCGTTGCGCGTCAGTACCGGCAGAAGACGCCTTATGATGCGTAATTGTCCAGCAGCACCGCAGATTGCGGCGATCGGCCCGGCTTGCGTACCCGTGGTACGCGGCGCCGGTCTGCTTGCCGCAATCTGCGGCACTGCTGAACGATTACGGAGCGAAGATGAAACTTGGTTGAAAGATTTTCTATGATGCTGGTTGAACTGGAGCGGGTTAATAAGATTTATAACAAGGGCAAGGCCAACGAGGTTTGGGCCCTGCGGGATGCCGACCTGCGGGTTGGGGAGGGCGAGATGGTGTGTTTGCGGGGGCCCAGCGGTTCGGGTAAGAGCACCCTGCTGGCCATCATCGGCTGTGTCTTTCCGCCCAGCAGCGGCCGGGCGGCCATTGCCAGGCGGCAACTGGCCCGGCTGCCGGATCGTTTTCTCACCATCCATCGCCGGCAAACCATCGGCTTTATCTTTCAGCGTTTCAACCTTCTGCCGGCCTTGAGCGTGCGGGACAATATCACCTTGCCGTTGCTCCCCCTGGGGGTTTCCCCCAGTGAATGCCGCCGGCGCGCCGGGGTGCTGCTGGAGCGCCTGGGGATTGCCCACCGGGAGAATTTTCCCGTGCGCATGCTTTCCGGCGGCGAGCAGCAGCGAGTGGCCATCGCCCGGGCCCTGATCAACGACCAGCCCCTGGTACTGGCCGATGAACCTACGGCCCACCTGGACAGTGCCTTGAGCCGGGAGTTCATGGCCATCATGGCCGACCTCAAGGCCGCCGGCAAGACCATTATCGTTACCTCCCACGATCCGCTGGTGGCCGAACATCCGGTGATCGACCGGGTGGTGGAGGTCCATGATGGGCGAGTGTTGCCGGCAGCCGCCGGCCCGCCGGCCGGTGACTCTTCGGTAACTGATCACGGGTGCCACGGTGTAAGCGGTCACGGGGTGCCGCAAGATGGGGTGCCCGGTGATCGCTTGCACTCCCCGTCTTCGGTGGGAGGTGGCGGCTGATGCTGCTCAACACCTGGTCGCTGGCGTTAAGCCTGGGCAGCCTGCTGGTGGTTTTTCTGCTGACGGTGGCGGCCATCAGCGCAGTGCGGGTGCTGCGCCACTGGAACCCGGCCAGCGATGACGAACGACAGATCAGCCTGGAGAGTGAAATCTGGCTCTCTTCCACCCTGGTGGCCTACGCTCTGATCATTCAGATCATCAGTCTGGTGCTGCTGGCGCTGGCCGCCGACGAGTTTGCCGGGGTGATCACCGGCGCCATGTGCGCCACCGGCACCCTGCAGGTCAACGAATTCGGCCTGCCATCCCTGCTGGTCAAACTGGCCGGGGTCTTTTTTTACGGCTTCTGGCTGGTGCTTCATCGCCTGGATGTAAGTTCCGAGCATTATCCCCTGGTCAAGGTCAAATGCTGGTACCTGCTGGCGCTGCTGCCGCTGGTGGCCGTCGATATAACTCTGCAGTCCATGTATCTGCTCCATATCCATCCCGATGTCATTGTTTCCTGTTGCGCCGTGGTGTTCAGCGCCGGGGCCGGAGACGGCCAGTTTTTTGTGGAACTGGCCGGTGACCGGCTGGTGCCCTGGTTCTATGGCGCATTGGTGGTGCTGGTCCTGCTGGGCGGCGTTCTGGCCTGGCGTTTGCGGCCTCCGGTCGATCATTGGCAGGGGGCGGCGACCATACCGCCCCCTGCGCCGTTTCCCGGTTTTCGTTCCTTTTCGCTGTTGGCAGCCCTTTATGGCCTGGCCTGGCTGATTTTTTTGCCCCTGGCCCTGCTGACCATTACCACCGTGATTTCGTCGTACATTTATGCCATGCCTTTCCATAATTGTCCCTTCTGTATCCTCAAACAGGAGTACGCTTATATCGGTTTCGCCATTTACGGCACCCTGCTGGCCGCCGCTTTTTTTGCCCTGTCCGCGCCTCTGGCCGGGTTGCTGATTGGTCGCTTTTCCGGCTCCGGCACCTCGGCCAGGGAGGACCGCGAGGGCTTGATTGTGCCGCGTTATCAAAGCCTGGCGGTACGGTGGTCGCTGTTTTTGCTGCTGCTGTTTGCTTTTTTCTCCTCTTTTCATTACCTGCGCTATCTTGTCATGGGTGGTGAGGTTTGAGCGGATATGATAGTCTGCCCCGGCAGCACCTGTTGAAGATGTGCCCGTATGGCAACCACTGTTAACCCCCTGAGCAACAAGAGCCAAAGATGACCGATTCCAAACTTCATGTCCTGATACTGGCGGCGGGCAAAGGCACCCGGATGCGCTCAACCCGGGCCAAAGTGCTCCATGAGATTTTTTTTGCCCCGATGATCGTCCACGTCCTGGAGGCGGTGGCCGCCCTTGAACCGGCCTCCACCTCGGTGGTGGTGGGCCATCAGCGGCGGGAGGTGATGGCGGCCCTGGCCGGTCGGGACCTTGAGTTTGTGGTCCAGGAGCAGCAGAACGGCACCGCCCACGCGGTGCTGGCCGCTGCCCCGGAATTGCGGGAGCGTGCCGGCACCCTGCTGATTCTCTGCGGCGACACTCCCCTGGTAACCCCGCAAACCCTGCAGGATATGCTGGCAGCCCACCGGCAGCGGGGCGACAAGCTGTCGGTGATGACCACCCGGATAGCGGATCCTTTTGGTTATGGCCGGATTGTCTGCGACCGGGCCGGCCGCCTGGAGCGCATTGTCGAAGAAAAAGACGCTACCGCCGAACAGCGGCTGATTAAGGAGATCAACGCCGGGATTTACTGCGCGGAGATCGACTTTCTCTTTCCGGCCCTGGCCCGGGTGGGCAACGACAACCGCCAGGGGGAGATGTACCTTACCGATATTGTGGAAATCGCCGTCCGCGAAGGCCTGCGGGCCCACAGCTACTGCTGTGCCGATCCCGATGAACTGCTGGGGGTCAACTCCCGGGTGGAACTGGCCCGGGCCCACGCTCATTTGCAAAGACGCCGCAACCACGAACTGATGCTCGCCGGGGTAACCATGTATCAGCCGGAAACCATTCAGGTTGCTCCCGGGGTCAGCATTGGCCGAGACAGTGTTATCCATCCCCACGTTACCATCAGCGGTTCCAGCCGCATCGGGGTTGGTTGTACCATCAACTCCTTTAATTTGTTGCACAACTGCGATTTGCCCAACGGCGCCGAGGTGGCCCCATTTCACCGTGAGTAAAGGAATTGCTTTGGTTGCAAGGTCTGTTTGGTGACTTTAATTATCGTTGACAGCCACCAGTTGCCTGTTGTAATTATCAACAGATTGTAATTTTTTTTGACGAGTTGTTAGTCCATTAACTCTGAAATCCGTCGGTGGCCTTCACCAAACCATGGGTTAGGGGCTGGCCGCAGCGGTTTGCAGACAGAGGAGGGAGCACATGCAAAAGTACAAGGGAAGAGAACTGTTATCGGGCCTCGCACTGCTGCTGGGGCTGCTTTTGTTGCTCGGCGGCTGTTCGGGCGACAAAAACTCGGAGGAAGCCTGTCGCTATGACGCGCTCATGGCCCTGAACCAGGGTAACTACGACAAGGCTTTGAACCTGCTGGACAAATCTGCCTGCCGGTCGGCCTTTTCCGAAGAGGAACTGCTGCTGAACCGGGGCGCCGCCTACATCGGCCGGGCCGGCTACGATATCCTCGATCTGGTTAAAGAGATTGTCAATGTCGATGACGATGATGGTGCCAAAACCGACGCCCGTTTGATCGAAGCCTTTGCCAGTCGGGCCAGCGGTAGCGGGATGAATGACCTGGATCGGGCCACCGGCGCTTATCGGAAAATGCTGCTGGATGAAACGCTGGTTGGCGATACCATCAGGGCGGCCTGCAAAGAGGCCGAACAGCGGAACTTAAGCGATTACCAGAAAGATGCCTGTTTTAACAACGGTTTGCTGTCGGCGGCCAAGGCCGCGGCCACTTTCTCTCTGCTTTTCGGGGGTGAAGAGGGGCTTGAGGAGCTTAAGGCCTGGTTGGATAAAAGTGACGACCTGGCCTGCAGTGTTGATCGTAATCAGGATGACAGGGCTGATCAGGGGCAAATCACCTCCTGTGCCCTTAAGGTCGCCAAAGACCCCACTGATGATTGTGGTAGTGCCACCATTAATGGGGCAAAAGGGGCAGGCCTCACCTTTACGCCGGAAAATGGTGATCCAGTGAGCCTGATCCCCGTCAAGGTTGATATCACCATCGACGGCAACTGTCTTGACGAGGTAGCAGACCAAACGGGAGTCGTTGGTAACAAGTTCAGCCGTTACCGGATGCTTTCCGAGGTGGACGCCGGTTCCGGTGTTTATACCGTGGCCATTGTCGATACCAAGGGGTTTTGCCGGGAGGACATGACTTCCTGTGATAGTCCGGATTACGCCGCCGATATTGCCAACAACACCTGCTGGCCCTGCCCGGTAATTAACGATGACGGCGAACTGCTGACCATGACCGACACCCTGGTAACGGCCCTCAATGAAGACGTTGACTCTCTCATCGAGATGCTGCCCCAGGATGAACGCGAAGATGTCGAAAAAGACGTGGGCGAGTTTCGCGCCGAGATTTGTGGCGCCCCCTGCGATGAAATCACTGAAGATATGATCATAGATTACCTGTTGCGGTAATTAGGAGGCAGAGATGAAAAAAGTTTATTCTTTTTCCAAGGTCGGCGTTGCCGCTTTGATGGTTGCCGCAGGGGTCTTGGTTTCCGGCCAGGCCATGGCCAGAAGCAGCTATGATTACCCATATCTATATAAAGATTCCCGGGTGATGGGCATGGGCGGGGCCAGTGTGGCGGTGGGGGGTAAAAACAGCTCCGTTTTTACCAACCCGGCTGGGATTGGTCGCCTGGACGGCGGCTTCACCGTTGATTTGGTGCCGGTTACTTTCAGCTACGGCAAGACCGCCAAGGATTTCGTCGATGACATGGATGATGCCATGGATATCGATGACGATGATGAGCAACTCGATGCCGTGCTTGATGTGTTGGGCGATTATCGGGGCAAAAACGGCCATTTCGCCCTGGAAACCTTTCCCGCCGTGGGCTGGCGCGGGCAAGCGGTGGCCCTCAATATCGGCTATCTGGGGTCGGCCAAGGTTGATATGAGAAGCCATCAGGGTTACGGCAGCGAAGGGTTGCTGGAGGTGGACGGCCGCCTGGTGCATGGCCCGGTGTTCGGCGGCGCTTATGAACAGTCCAACATCCGGGGGATTACCACCTACGGGGCCTCGGTCAAATTTCTTTCCATGGAGCGCCTTGATCGTTCTTATTCCGCCCGGGGTATCATCGACCTGGTGGACGATGATGATTACGAACTGGAAGACGATCTGGAAGACGGCAGCGCCGTCGGTTTTGACCTGGGAGTCATGCATGATTTTCAGCGTGAGCACCCGTTAAGCCCCACCGTCGGACTGTCCGTGCTGAATTTTGGTGATACCAGCTTCGGCAAAGCCGGTACCATCCCCATGACCGTCAACCTGGGGGTGTCGGTCAGTCCCGAGATTCGCTATTTCAACCGCCTGGTACTGGCCGCTGATTACGTCGACCTGTTCAACAACTACGAAGAGGACAGCGACTTCATGAAGCGGGTGCGCCTCGGCGCCGGCCTGCACATCTGGGACCGGCGCTGGTCAACCCTGGAAGTGCAGGCGGGACTTTACCAGGGCCATTATACCTTCGGCGCCGACCTGCGACTGGCCATCCTCAGTCTCGGTTTTGTCACCTACGCCGAAGAGCTGGGGGCCTATTCCGGCCAGGATGCTGACCGGCGCTACATGCTCAGGATGAATATCGGTTGGTAACCAGGCTGCTGTTGCCGCTGTTCACTTAACAAAAATCGGCGCCGCCATGGTTTGGCGGCGCCGATTTTTGTTTTCGCTGGTTGGTGTTACCCAACGAGCTTGTTTTGGTGGGACGGCGTTACCGCCTAGAAAGTAAAACCGGTCTCCAGGAAGGGGCCGCTTACCTTCAGGCTGCCTTCGATATCCCGGGCGTCGATCTTGATGTCCTGGTACCGCCAGCCGGCTGCCGCAAAAACCGGGCCGGTAATTTTGGCCTTGAGGCGGGCCACCAGGTCAAGGTAGCGATTACCGCTGTAAGTTATGTAACGCCCTTCCAGATCCAGGCCGAAGCGGTCCACCGGCGAGATCTGAACCCCGGCATAGAGCATGGGTACCGTCAGGGTGGCGCTTTTGGATTCCTTGAAACCGGTGTCCGGCTGGTCGATTTCGGCCTTCAGAGAGACAAAACGAAGGTTCAGGCCCAAATCGATGTTGACGGTGCCCAACGTGGCCAGCCCCGTCAGTGGCACCCCATAATAGAGTGCTACGTCGTACTGGTCCAGGGTCAGTTTAGATTTGAAATCCACATCGGCGTCAAAAGTTTGGTCGCCGAACTGAAAATTCACCGATTTGTCACCTTTGCCGGAAAACTCCATGGGCGTGGCCTGCAGGTAGATGTTGGGGATGATCGGCAGTTCCAGTTTGGCACGCCCCAGAAAACGGCTTTCCCGGTCAAATCCCGCATCCCGCTTCAGATCAACCAGGTCGCTGGACGAATCGATCTCGTAGCCAATATCACCGGACGGGCTCTGGGACCATACCCCCACCGCCACCTCAAATCCCAGTGCCAGGGCCTTGGCCGGCAGCGCTAACAGTATTATCGCTGCCAGCAGGCAGGTTGTTTTCTTCATCATTACCTCCTTAATACAAATTGATGGTAGATTTCGGCGGATGCCAGGGAAAAGGCCTGCGGTTCCCGCCCGTCCAAGAAGTTCCTCTCGCTCCTGATCATACCGGTTTTCAAGGTCTCAGTCGAGGGTCTTTGTTGTTGGCGCCCGACGACTTTTATGTTGCCCGGTTGACTGGTGAAAAACCTTGACCGGTGCGGTGGGCCAAGGTAGATTGCATCACTGTCGTGTTTTCTTAATAACCTGCGGCAGGTGTCCGGTTTTTCGTGCTTGTTGTTGCTTGAGCAGGTGCCTGTCTCCATTCTGGAGTATTTATCATGAGTCATGAAGAAAACCTTAATCGTCTGGAAAGTATTGTTAACAACCTGCTTGCCAAACTGGACAGTGTGGCGGCGGAAAAGCAACAGTTGCTGGAGCAGTTGCAGCAGCTCGGTGCCGAAAAGAGCGAGCTGCAGCAGGAGGTGGCCCGCTTGCGTGAGGAAAAAGACCAGGTGCGCCACCGGGTCAGCGACATCATTGAATCCATTGAGCAATGGGAAAAGAAAGCATCCGGATCATCCGGACCTGAGGCTGCTTAACCTTTGCTATTGCTAAGCGCCGCAGTTTTTGGTAACCCTTAGCTAACGGGAGTGGAGCTTGGAACGCTTGGTTAAATTCGAGGTGCTCGGCCAGGAGTTTCCACTATATACCGACGCTCCGGAAGAGGATGTCCAGGAGATACTGCACCTGGTTAAAACGCAGCTGGAAGAAGCCAGCCAGGGAGGCGGTTCCCGGGGGTTACCGGCCAACAAGGCCGCCATTCTTACCAGCCTGAACATGGCGAGCCAATATGTTCGCCTGAAAAGAGAATTTGCCGAGTACCGGCAGTTGGTTGAAAGCTCCTTTGCGCGGTTGGCGGACCGTATCGAAGAAACCGCGGTCGCAACGGAGTGATGAGGAAACCGTTTTTCCCCTGCCTTGTTGGTGTTTGGACGGATAATTTCGAGCCAACATTGACATTGAGGGTGACCTAAGCTGTTTCCGGCAAGGAAGTCGGCTCCGGCCGAATTCCTTAAACGAGACGCAGGTATCGCCCACCTAACTCAGTTAGGTTCGATGTCACCGCCCGAGGACGGCAATGGCGGGGGATTTTTTGCAGTTTCAGCCCGGTGGCCGGGTTCAGACCGAGGCCGGGTTTTACATATGTTGTGCTTGGGAGAGAGAGGAAGAAGTGTTTTTTAAGCGTGGCGGCCGAAGTTGGTAACTGGTCGCGACGTCCGGCAATATTCAGGGCACGGTGGAGCGGGTGTTGTTCTTGGATGGTTTTCCGGGGAGCCCCTCTTAGGCACTATGTGCACCGTGGTTTTTTTGAACCCTGTTATCCAGGTTTTACTTTAATTACATGATGCCGAGGTGGACGGGAAGGGCAGTGGCGCGTTCCCGCCACTGCCGGTTCCGCGCCATTATTGGGAAACCGGCCCGCTCCTGCCTCCGTGCCACCGTGTATTAAAGTAAGGCCGGTTAGCCGCTTTCCTGTCTTTTTTTCTTCCTCCTCTCTTTATATTTAGTGGCCTTGTTCCACACTCTTCGTATTTTTTGCGAAGCTGTCCACTTTAACCAAGGGAGGATTCCCGTGTCCGATAGTATAATTGTAGCCTTAATCGCCGGGCTGGTGGCTCTGGCTGTCGGGGTGGCCGCAGGGTTTTACCTGCGTAAATTCATCATCGACAGCCGCCATGAGGACGCCGAGGCCCAGGGGCGCAAACTGGTGGAAAACGCTCTGGCGGAAGCCGAGCGAATCAAAAAGGAAGCGGTGCTGCAGAGTCGGGATGAGTGCCTGCAGCTTAAACAGGAAGCGGAAAAAGAGATCCGGGAGCGTAAAAAAGAGGTTTCCGAAGAAGAAAAACGGCTGATCCAAAAGCTCGACCAGATAGAGCGTAAGATCGAGCTGCTGGACCAGCGGGAGATGGAGCTTTACAAAAGAGAGCAGAATCTGACCAAAGAAGAAGAAAAACTGGCCGGGCGTAACCAGGAAATTGACCGCCTGGTGGAAGAGCAGCGCAGCCAGTTGGAAAAAGTCGCCAGTCTAAGCCGGGAAGAGGCCAAGCAGAAACTCATTGAAAGTATTGAGAGCGAAGCCCGGATGGAAGCGGCCAAGGCGGTGGTCAGGATTGAAAACGAAATGAAAATGAAGGCCGATCGCAAGGCCAAAAACATCCTGGCCCTGGCTATTTCCCGCTATGCCGGGGATTACGTGGCGGAAAAAACCGTCTCCGTTGTTCCCTTGCCCGGCGATGAAATGAAAGGCCGCATCATCGGCCGGGAAGGTCGCAATATCCGGGCCATTGAAGCGGCCACCGGAATCGATGTGATCATCGATGATACTCCCGAGGCGGTGATCCTGTCCGGCTTCAACCCGGTGCGTCGGGAAGTGGCCAGGATCGCCCTGGAGCGCTTGATTGCCGACGGTCGCATTCATCCGGCCCGGATTGAAGAGGTGGTCAACAAGGTGGCGGAAGAATTGGAAGTGGGGATGCGGGAAGCCGGGGAACAGGCCACCTTCGATGTCGGCGCCCACGGGGTCAACCCCGAACTGATCAAGCTGCTGGGGCGGCTCAAGTACCGGACCAGCTACAGTCAGAACTGTTTGCAGCACTCCCTGGAGGTGGCCTTTCTCTGCGGGGTTATGGCCTCCGAGTTGGGGCTCAATGTCAAGCGGGCCAAGCGGGCCGGTTTGCTTCATGATATCGGCAAGGCGGTGGATCACGAGGTTGAGGGCTCTCATGCCAGCATCGGGGCTGATTTGGCCAAAAAGTATGGCGAGTCGCCGGAGGTGGTGCATGCCATCGCCGCCCATCACGAAGATGTGGAACCGGACGGGATTATTGACATCCTGGTGCAGTCCGCCGATGCCCTTTCCGGGGCGCGGCCCGGGGCCCGTAAGGAGATGCTGGAATCTTACGTTAAACGTCTGGAGGACCTGGAGAAAATCGCCAACGGTTTTAAAGGGGTGGATAAATCCTACGCCATTCAGGCTGGGCGGGAGATCCGGGTGATCGTGGACTCGATCAAACTCAGCGATGTCGAGGCGGCCATGGTGACCAAGGATATTGTCAAAAAAATCGAAGAAGAGTTGACCTACCCGGGCCAGATTCGGGTCACCGTGATTCGTGAAAGCAGAAACGTAGAGTACGCCAAGTGAACATCGACCAGCAAGTTACCTATCTTTCCCGGGGGGCGGTGCAGGTGGTCTCTCCCGAAGATCTGCGCAAAAAGCTCCTGCGGGCCGAGGAAACCGGCGAACCTCTGCGGGTTAAGGCCGGTTTTGATCCCACCGCGCCGGATCTGCACCTGGGTCATACGGTGCTGGTCCAGAAGATGAAGCACTTTCAGGATATGGGTCATCAGATTCTTTTTCTGATTGGTGATTTCACCGGTCGCATCGGTGATCCCACCGGTAAATCGGAGACCAGAAAGCCATTGAGCGCCGAAGATGTGGCCCGCAATGCCGAAACCTATAAAGAGCAGGTTTTCAAGATTCTGGATCCCGACAAAACCCGGGTGGTGTTCAACTCCTCCTGGCTTAACCAGCTTTCCTCGCAGGATTTCATCAAGCTGGCGGCCCAGCTCACCGTGGCCCGGATGCTGGAGCGGGAGGACTTCAAACAGCGTTTTACCAATGAAAAGCCCATCGGCGTGCATGAATTTCTCTATCCTCTGATCCAGGGTTACGATTCCGTGGCCTTGCATGCGGATATCGAACTTGGCGGTACCGATCAGCTGTTCAATTTGCTGACCGGTCGCGATTTGCAGCGGGTCTGGGGCCAGGAGCCGCAGGTGGTGATTACCATGCCCCTGCTGGAAGGCCTGGACGGGGTCAACAAGATGAGCAAGTCGTTGGGTAACTACATCGGTATTTGCGAAAGCCCCGATGATGTTTACGGCAAGACCATGTCCATGCCCGACAGCCTGATGTTCCGTTATTATGAACTGCTCAGTGATTTCAGCCCCGAAGAGATAGCCCGACTCAAGGCGGAAATGGAGGCCGGTCGGGCTCATCCCAAGGAGATCAAGCAGCAGCTGGCCCGTGAACTGACCGCTCGTTTCCATGATTCTGAGGCCGCCCAACGGGCCGCAGCCAATTTCGACAAGGTTTTTAAACAGCATGAACTGCCGGAGGATCTGCCGGAAATCACCCTGCCGGCCGCTGACGAGGCCGTCTGGTTGCCCCGTTTGCTGGTGCAAGCAGGTCTGGTTAAGGGCACCGGCGAGGCCCGGCGGATGATTTCGCAGCAGGCGGTCAGCGTCAACGGAGAGAAGGTGGCCGAGGTGGAAGCAACCGTCGCTGCCGCCGGTGAAGTTTTGCTGAAGGTGGGCAAGCGCCGTTTCTGCCGGGTGCGGTTCAGTTAGGCTGCCAGATATTAAGGAGAGCTGATCATGAATAGAGTTCAGTGTCGTCGGGGCCGGACCGGCCTCAACCGTCGCGATTTTCTGGCCCTGATGTCGGCTTCCGCTTTAAGCTTCACCTTGGGGGGCTGCGCCGTCAACCCGGTCACCGGGCGCCGGGAATTGATGCTGTTGTCCGAAGACCAGGAGGTGGCCATTGACCGAGAGCATGCCCCGCACCAGCTGTCTGCCGATTTCGGAGTCTCACAGGATGAAGAGCTGAATGATTATATCGCCTCCCTGGGTCAGGAATTGGCGGTGCGCTCTCACCGGGCTGGCATGCCTTATTCCTTTCAAGTGGTGAATGCCAATTATATCAATGCTTACGCTTTCCCCGGGGGTACCATCGGGATAACCCGGGGCATCATGCTGGAAATGAATGATGAGGCTGAACTGGCGGCCCTGTTGGGCCATGAAATCGGCCATGTCAATGCCCGTCATGCCGCCCAGCGGATGACCAGGGGGATGATCGCCCAATTAACGGTGGCCGGGGCCACGGTGGCAGTAGCCACCTCCGAGGACCGTCAGGGGCTGGCGCCGCTGGTGCAGACTTTGGGAGGGCTCAGCGCCGGCGCTTTGCTGGCCCATTACAGCCGGGAAAATGAACGGGAGGCCGATGACCTGGGCATGGAATATGCCTCCCGGGCCGGGCAAAATCCCGCCGGCATGGTGGATCTGCACCGGATGCTGCTGGAGCAGTCAAAACGTAAACCCAGCGCCATCGAACTGATGTTCTCAACCCACCCCATGAGCAGTGAACGAATGGAGCGGGCGGAGCGGATGATGGAGCAGCGATACCGCAGCCAGCATGAGCGGTCCCGGCATGATGAGCGATACCAGGCCAGCATTGCCGGTTTACGCCGCCTGGCCCCGGCCATCAAAGAACAACAGGAAGGAGAAAGGGAGATGGGCCGGGAAAAATTTGCCCAGGCTGAACCTTATTTCCAAAAAGCCCTGCAACTGGCGCCGACCGATTACACCGGGCTGGTCCTGATGTCCCGCTGCCAGTACGGTCTGGGCAAAAAAGAAGAAGCCGTCCGTTTTGCCGACCTGGCACGCGAAACCTATCCCGGCGAGGCTCAGGCCCTGCAGGTGGCTGGTATTGCTCGCCTGGGTCTGGGCAACAATGAAGTCGCTTATCAGCATTTCACCGCCTATGATGAGCTGCTGCCTGGCAACCCCAACAGCAATTTTCTCAAAGGGGTGAGTCTGGAAAACATGGGACGGCGGCAGGATGCGGCTCAGGAATATGTGGAATATCTGCAGATGGTGGGGGAGGGAGGCCAGTCTGCTTATGCCCGGCAACGGCTGACCGAATGGGGGGTTCTGGAAAAACGATAGCGATATGCGCCACTTATCCGATGCCCATTGGCTGCAGCAGAACGACTCCCTGCGTCGGGACAACCCTTTCCTCTGGTATCTGACGCTGCTGGGCCCATTTTTGTTGACGGTCGCGATCATAGCTACCCTCTACCTGCTCCATGGCTGGCCATATGTGCGGGGGCTGCTGCTTAGTGCCCTGGCCGTATTTTTCTTTTTCGGCCGCTTTGTCATTCTGGGTGGCAACGCCACCGATGGCCTGGAAGATGCGGCCCGTTTTTTTTCCCCGGGGGAACTGGCGCTGCTGGTTTTTTATATGGATGCCATGGTCGCCTCCCTGCTGGCCTTTCACATCGGTTTTCTTTTTCGCCTGCCGTTTTTCGGCGATCACTTGCGCCTCCTGGTTGAAGATGGTCGTTTTATTCTCCATGCCCATCCCTGGATGAAAAGGGCCACCTTTATCGGGATTGTGGCCTTTGTCACCTTCCCCCTGGCCGCTACCGGCAGTGTGGGGGGGTCGATTTTCGGCCGCCTGCTGGGCATGACCCGGGCGGCTACTTTTCTCGGGGTGATCACCGGCAGCCTGGTGGGCTGCTCGGTCATGTATTTCGGCGCCTCTCTGATCAACCACTACCTCGACCGCAACAACCCCTGGCTCACCATGGGAGGAATACTCTTTGTGGTGGCGATAACCCTGGTGCTGAACTTTCGTTATCGTCACATCAAAAATCAATGGCAGCAACATTACGGTAATAAATAATTCTTTTTCTTTTCCCGCTCGTTTATGCTAGCTTTTCGAGTTTGCTGACGGCATGCCTGCCCTGGGTTATACCGACGGCTAGCATCGGCGGATCAGCCGGGTGACCGCCCTGGGGTAGCTCGGGGAAAAACAATATCACAAAAACATGAGGAGCATGCTAGATGGACATTCAAAAGTGGTCTTTGCGGGGCAAGATCGTCTTGCTCGGTGTTGTCTTGCCCACCATCCTGATTATTATCCTTTTTCGCCTGTACCTTGCCGATTCCCGCGAGAACACCCTGGAAGCCTTTACCGACAAGGCTCGGGCAATCTGTTTGACCGCTGAATCAACCCGTGAAGAAATGGAAGCCAAATGGCGGATGGGGCTGTTTTCCGTCGAGCAACTCAGGGAATTTGCCCAGCGCGGGGAACAGGACAAGATTCTGGCCGCAGTGCCGGTGGTGTCGGCTTGGAATGCCGCCATGCGCAAGGCCGACGAAGGTGGGTATACCTTTCGGGTACCAAAATTCCAACCCCGTAACCCGTCCAACGAGCCCGATCCTTTGGAGGCCCGGGCCCTGCGGACCATGGCTGAGCAAAATCTGGATGAATATTATGAAATTGATGAGTCCACCAACTCGGTGCGCTATTTCCGGGCGGTTCGTCTCACCGAAACTTGCCTGTACTGCCATGGTGATCCTGCCGATTCGCGCCGTCTATGGGGTAACGACCGGGGTGTAGATCCCACCGGCGGCCGCATGGAAGGCTGGCAGGTCGGTGAGCTCCACGGGGCGTTTCAGGTTATCCAGTCCTTGGATGAAGCAGATCTCCAGTTACAGCAAACGGTGGGTAAAGCTGCCTGGATTGTAGCGGCCGGCCTGGTGCTGATGGCAATCATGTTTGCCACCCTGGTTCTGCGGGTGGTCTCCAATTCGGTGATTAACCCCATTTCCAGGATCGTTGAAGAGTTGAGCGGCAATGCCGGCAATCTGCTGGACGCCGCCACCCAGGTTTCTTCCGCCAGCCATGAGCTGGCCGACGGGGCCAGCAGCCAGGCGGCCAGCCTGGAGGAAACCTCGGCCTCCCTGGAAGAAATGTCTTCCATGACCCGCCTGAATGCAGAAAACGTCAAGCAAACCAGCCAGATGGCCGAGTCGGCCCGCAACTCGGCGGAAACCGCTCAGCGCAGCATGGAGAAAATGGGCGAGGCCATCGGCAATATCAAGAAGTCCGCTGATGAGACGGCGGTTATTATGAAAACCATTGATGAGATCGCCTTCCAGACCAACCTGCTGGCCTTGAATGCGGCGGTGGAGGCGGCCAGGGCCGGTGAGGCCGGCGCCGGTTTCGCGGTGGTGGCCGACGAGGTGCGTTCACTGGCCCTGCGTAGCGGGGAGGCGGCTCGCAACACCGAACAGCTCATTGAACAGTCGCAGAAGAATGCTGATCATGGGGTGGAATCGGCGGCCGAGGTGCGGGAAATTCTGGTCCAGATTGTCGACGGGGTGAACAAGGTCAGCCAGTTGGCCAAAGAAATTTCGGTGGCCAGCGATGAGCAGGCCCAGGGGGTTAATCAGATCAACCAAGCGGTGGCTCAGGTTGATAAGGTGACCCAGGGTAACGCCGCCATCTCTGAGGAAGCGGCTTCTTCCAGCGAGGAGCTTTCCGGCCAGGCCAATGAGTTGAATCGCTTGATCGGTGAACTGGGTATCATTGTTGGGCTTTCATTGCCCTCACAGGGGAGAGAGCGGCGGCTCAGTCGCAGCGCCGGGCGATTGCGGCCAGCCAAAGCGGTGGCTGGTAAGCCTGAGTTGCCGGCCCCGGCGGCCGACAAAGCCGGCAAAGGTAAAGCTACCGGCGCCACTGCCGATCATCGTAAGGGGCAAAACACGACCGCAGCTCCGGCCGCCGGCGCTGCGGCGGGCTCCCGCCGCAGCAAAAAATCCGAAGAGGTGATCCCCTTCGACGACGACGATTTTGAAGATTTTTAAGTTGATGGCCTTGCAAAAACAACCAAGCACGTTGGTCGGCGGTGCGAAAGCAACCAGTTACAAAGCGTTTCCGGTCGGCGGCGCGGCTTTTTGCGACGCCGACAAGGTTACCGCTTCAATGTTAACTTAACTAAAAAGGTCTGGGTTATGAAACAAAAACACATTCTCTTACCTCCCGACCAGCAGGTCAAAAGCTGGTATAACGTCATTGCCGATATCCCCGGCGGTCTGGCTCCTCCCCTGGATCCTGCCACCGGCCAGCCTATGGGGCCGGACAAGATGGGGGCGATTTTCCCCATGGGGCTGCTGGAACAGGAGATGAGCGGCCAGCGCTGGGTTGATATTCCCGAAGAAATTCTTGATATCTGGCAGATCTGGCGGCCCTCCCCCCTGATTCGGGCCACCTTCCTGGAGGAAGCCCTGGGGACCAAGGCGAAAATATATTATAAGTACGAAGGGGTTTCACCTTCCGGCAGCCACAAGACCAACAGTGCCGTGGCCCAGGCTTATTACAATAAGCGGGAAGGGGTCAAGCGGCTGGCCACCGAAACCGGCGCCGGCCAATGGGGCTGCGCGCTCTCATTTGCCGCTCACAAGTTTGGCCTGGATTGCAAGGTGTACATGGTGCGGGTTTCTTACGATCAGAAACCCTACCGCAAGGTGATGATGAACACCTACGGAGCCGAGATCGTCCCCAGCCCCAGCCCGGACACTCCCACCGGCCGGGAAATTCTGGCCAAAACCCCGGATACCCCGGGATCTTTGGGGATTGCCATCAGCGAGGCTCTGGAAGACACGGTAAGCCGGGATGACACCAAGTACGCCCTGGGGTCGGTTCTGAACCATGTCTGCCTGCATCAGACGGTAATCGGCTTGGAAGCCAAGCAGCAGCTGGCCATTGCCGGAGATTATCCCGATGTGGTCATTGGCTGTTGCGGTGGCGGTTCCAACTTTGCCGGCCTGGCGGCACCTTTCCTGCCCGACAAGCTGGAGGGGAAAAACATCCGTTTGCTGGGGGTGGAACCGGCTTCCTGCCCGACCCTCACCAAGGGAAGTTTTGCCTATGATTTCGGGGATGTCTCCCAACGTACGCCGCTGTTGTACATGTACACCCTGGGGCACGATTTCATTCCCCCGGGGATTCATGCCGGTGGGTTACGCTATCACGGCATGGCTCCGGTGATCAGCGCTCTGATGCGGGAAAATCTAATGGAGGCCACGGCCCTTAACCAACTGGAGTGTTTTGAGGCCGGGACTCTCTTTGCTCGCACCGAGGGTATTATCCCGGCGCCGGAGTCCTGCCACGCGATCCGGGCGGCAATCATTGAAGCCACTCGGGAGCCGGACAAGCCCCAGACAATCCTTTTCAACCTCTCCGGCCACGGCCTGCTTGATCTGGCCAGTTACGAAAAATACTTCGCCGGAGAACTGATCAACTACGAGATGCCCGACGAGGCCATTGCCGAGGCCACCAAAAACCTGCCCAAACTGTAAACGTCCAGCAGCACCGCATATTGCGGCACGGCTGAACGTTTACGGGGCGGCCCGCAGTTTTAAACCGGTACGGCCTCCCCCCCACACAAACCAAAAAACCGCGTTTGATCCCAGTATATTGGGACCAAACGCGGTTTTTTTTATTGGGGCAACCATCCAGGTCGCCTTTTTCTGTTAAGCTCAGGAAAAGCCTTTTTTGCTGGCGCAGCCGGTAAGGGCGCCGGCGGGAACACCTGCTCCTTTACCTGAAGAAACCCGGTAACTGGCGGCGGAAATGGTTTTCTGCGTTCGCCGGCTGCCGCATTTGGTGCATTTTACCCCGGCGGGAACCTGGCAGTTGGAGACCATGAGTTCAAACAAGGCCTGACAGTCCTGACAGCGGTATTCATAAATGGGCACGGTTATCACCTGTTGTCTCTTTTGCAGATTAATCTTGTCTTGGGTTACGAAAAAATAACGGGCACCGGGATAACTTGGCTCCCGGCGCCCGTGGTTTGTTTCCCGGCGCGGGTGCCGGGACAAATTAGGTTTATATGGTTGTAACCGTTCAGCGGGGCTGCTGAACGGTTACTTATGGTTTATTTTGCCGGTTCCAGGGCCTTGAACATGCCCTGCAGCCGCTTCCAGCCCTTCTCCACGTCACCCTGGGCCAGAGCCATCAGCTCATCGGCCATGGTCGGGTTCATCAGCTTCAGAGCCCGGTAGCGGTTCTCGTTCATGGCGTAATCGGCAAACTTGATGCTGGGAGCCTTGGAATCAAGGTGCAGCGGGTTCTTGCCCTCATCCTCCAGCAGCGGGTTGAAGCGGTATAGCGGCCAGTGTCCGCATTCAACCGCCTTCTGCTGCTGCTCCAGGCCCTTGGCCATGTTGATGCCGTGGCCCACGCAGTGCGAGTAGGCGATGATCAGCGAGGGACCGTCGTAGGCCTCGGCTTCGGCAAAGGCCTTGACCACCTGCATCGGGTTGGCGCCTAGGGCCACCCGGGCGATGTAGACGTTGCCATAGGTAGCGAAGATCATGCCGATGTCCTTCTTGGGCATTTTCTTGCCGCCGGCGGCGAACTGGGCGGTGGCCGCCCGCGGGGTGGACTTGGACATCTGGCCGCCGGTGTTGGAGTAAACTTCGGTATCCATCACCAGGACGTTGACGTTCTCGCCGGAGGCCAGCACGTGGTCCAGGCCGCCGTAGCCGATGTCGTAGGCCCAGCCGTCACCGCCGATGATCCAGACAGATTTTTTCACCAGGTAATCGGCCACCGGCAGCAGGCGCTTGGTGATGACCGAGTTGTCATCGGCTAGCTTCTCCTTGAGCTTGGCCACCCGGTCACGCTGGGCTTCGATCTCGTCCTGGGTGGTCTGGGAAGCCTTGATCAGATCGTCGGCCATTTTCTTGGTGATCAGCTTGGCGGCCACCGCTTCTTCCAGCAACTCCACCGCCTGGGCGCCCAGCTTGTTCGCCGAGTAGCGCATGCCAAGGCCGAACTCGGCGTTGTCTTCAAACAGCGAATTGGCCCAGACCGGCCCGCGGCCGTCCTGGCGCTTGCAGTAAGGGGTGGTGGGCAGGTTGCCGCCGTAGATGGAGGAGCAGCCGGTGGCGTTGGCTACCATCATGCGGTCGCCGAACATCTGGGTGGCCAGCTTGATGTAGGGGGTTTCGCCGCAGCCCGCGCAGGCGCCGGAGAATTCCATCAGCGGCCGTTTGAGCTGGCTACCCTTGACGGTGGAGATGTCGATGTCGGCGTCCTTTACCTCCGGCAGGCAAAGGAAGAACTTGACGTTGGCGGCCTCCTGCTGGCGCAGCTTGTCGGTGTTGTCGATCATCTTCAAAGCCTTCTTCTTGGCCGGGCAGACCTCGACACACAGGGTGCAGCCGCAGCAGTCCTCGGTGAAAACCTGCAGAGCGGTTTCCTGGCCCTTGAACTGCTTGCCCACCGCATCTGCGGTCTTGAAGGTTTTGCCCTTACCCTTGAGATCGGCCTTTTTGACGATCTTCATGCGGATGGCGGCATGGGGGCAGACCAGAGAGCAGCGACCACACTGGATGCAGTTTTCCGGTAGCCATTCGGGCACATGCACGGCGATGTTGCGTTTCTCGTACTGGGTGGTGGCGGTGGGCCAGGTGCCGTCGGCGGGCATCTCGGAAACCTTGACCAGGTGGCCCTTGCCGGCGATCATCTTGGCGGTGACCTGCTTGACGAACTCCGGCGCCTCTGCGGGGACCACCGGCGGCAGCTCATGCCCGTCGGCCTTGGTCGGCACCTTCACTTCCTTGATGTTATTGACCGCCGTGTCCACCGCGTCATAGTTCATCTTGACGACCTTATCGCCCTTCTTGCCATAGGTCTTCTGGATGGCGTCCTTGATCCGGTCGACGGCCTCCTTCTTGGTGAGGATACCGGAGATCAGGAAGAAGGCGGTCTGCATGATCATGTTGATCCGGGCGCCCAGGCCGATGGCCTCGGCCAGCTTGATGGCGTCGATGACGTAGAACTTGGCCTTCTTCTCGATCAGCTGCTGCTGGACTTTTTTGGGCAGTTGTTTCCAGACTTCCTTGGGTCCGTACGACGAGGTGAGCAGGAAGGTGCCGCCGTCTTCCAGGTTGGCCAGCATGTCGTACTTGTCGAGGAAGGTGAAGTTGTGGCAGGCGATGAAGGTGGCCTTGTCGATAAGATAAGGGGCGGTGATCCGGTTCTTGCCGAAGCGCAGGTGGCTGACGGTCATGGAGCCGGACTTTTTTGAATCGTAAACGAAGTAGCCCTGGGCGTTGTTGTCGGTTTCGGTGCCGATGATCTTGATGGTGTTCTTGTTGGCGCCCACGGTGCCGTCGCTGCCCAGGCCGTAGAACATGCAGCGGTGGACGTCCTTGCCTTCAATGGTAAACGAGCGGTCGTAGTCCAGGCTGGTGAAGGCCACGTCGTCGTTGGGGCCGACGCAGAAGTGGTTCTTGGGGGCCCAGGCGGTCATGTTGTCGACCACTGCCTTGACCATGGCCGGGCTGAACTCGGCCGAGCCCAGGCCGTAACGGCCGCCCAGGATCAGGGGCTGGCAGGCCGGGCGGTTGCTTTCCACCGCCTCGCCCACGGCGGCGCGAACGTCAAGATAGAGCGGCTCGCCGGCACTTCCGGGTTCCTTGGTGCGGTCCAGCACGGTGATCCGTTTCACGGAGGCGGGCAGGGCGTTGACCATGGCCTTGGTGTCGAAGGGGCGGTAGAGACGAACCACCACCAGGCCCACCTTGGCCGATTCCTTGGCGATCAGGTGCTCAATGGTGGCGCGGACGGTTTCCGAACCGCTGCCCATCATGACGATGACGTTTTCGGCATCGGGGGCGCCGAAATAATCGAAGAGGTGGTAGCGGCGGCCGGTGAGCTCGGCAAAACGGTCCATGGTCTCCTGGACGATGGCCGGGCAGGCCTGGTAGTACTTGTTCACCGTTTCCCGGCCGGTGAAGTAAACGTCGGGGTTCTGGGCCGTACCGCGCATCATCGGCCGGTCGGGGCTCAGGCCCCGCTGGCGGTGGGCGGTGACCAGGTCTTCGTCGATGATCGCCCGCATGTCCTCATGGCTGAGCTGTTCCATCTTCTGGATCTCGTGGGAGGTGCGGAAACCGTCGAAGAAGTGGACAAACGGCACCCGGGACTTGAGGGTGGCCTGGGTGGCGATCAGGGCCATGTCCTGGGCTTCCTGGACGTTCTGGGAGGCCAGTTGGGCCCAGCCGGTCTGGCGGACGGCCATCACGTCGCCGTGGTCGCCGAATATGGAGAGCCCCTGGCAGGCCACCGAGCGGGCGGTGACGTGGAAGACGGTGGGGGTCAGTTCACCGGCGATTTTGTACATGTTGGGCATAATTAAAAAGAGCCCCTGGGAGGCGGTGAAGGTGGTGCACAGGGCGCCGGTGGTCAGCGAGCCGTGCAGGGCGCCGGCAACGCCGCCTTCCGATTGCATCTGGGTTACCACCGGCACCGAGCCCCAGATGTTTTTCTGGCCGGCTGCGGCCTTGGTATCGGACTCGGCGGCCATGGGGGTGGAAGGAGTGATGGGGTAGATGGTGATGATTTCACTGGTGGCATAGGCTACATGGGTGCAGGCCTGGTTGCCGTCGATGGTGACCATTTTACGCGACATTTCTTGACTCCTTGGGGTTTTGGTTTGGCGGTGGTAAAGGTGTGTCCCTATTGGTTGAACTGTCTTGTTTTTAAATGTGGGGTTTTGCCGGCGCACGGCAAATCACGCTAGTCTAAACGAATTGCCGTTTCATTTCCAGAAATATTTGTTGCTTACGATTTTTTGTAGACCAGTTCGGGCGGGTTCAGCACCACCTTGGTGTCCGGGGGGACCGAGTGGGTCAGCCAGATGTTACCGCCGATGACCGAGCGAGCGCCGACGATGGTCTCGCCGCCCAAGATGGTGGAGCCGGCGTAAACGGTGACGTCGTCTTCCAGGGTGGGGTGGCGTTTGGTGTGGCGTTCCAGCTCGCCGGCCTCGTCCCGCCTGAAGGCCAGGGCACCCAGGGTGACGCCCTGGTATAGCTTGACCCGTTTGCCCAGTACCGCGGTCTGGCCGATGACCACCCCGGTGCCATGATCGATAAAGAAGCTCTCGCCGATCTGCGCGCCCGGATGGATGTCGATACCGGTGATGCTGTGGGCGTGTTCGGTCATGATCCGGGGCAAAATCGGTACTTCCAGGCGGTAGAGTTCGTTGGCGATGCGGTAGATGGTGATGGCGTGCAGGCCGGGGTAGCTGAAGATAATCTCGTCAAAGCCGGCAGCGGCCGGATCACCCTGGTAGGCTGCCTGTACGTCGCTGGCCAGCCGTTGGCGCAACTGCGGCAGGCGTTCCAGGAAAAGGAATGCCTTTTCCTGGCCCGCTTCCTCGCAGTGCTGGCAGATTTGGCCGTGGCGGGTGCACTCATGGCGGATGGCGTTGGCGATCTCTTCCGCCAGGCAGTTGAACAGCCCGGATATCTCTAGGCCAATCCGGTATTCAAGGTTGATCCGGTCGATGCCCTTATTGCCGAAATAACCGGGAAAGATCAGCTCCCGGCAGGTTTTGAGGATAGCCACGGCCTGGCTGCGGGAGGGCAGGGGCTCGGCGGCGATATGCTCAAAACAGGTATGGGAGTTGCAGGTGGCCACCATCTGGGCCACCACCTCCGGCAGGTGGGAGCGGAAATCGGCCGCTCCGGCGGGTTCCTTGCTCGGGCACTGGTCGTTGGCCAGAGGAATCTCGGGAGTTTTGGGTGTTTTTTTCCTCATCCTTTCTCCAGCATGGTTTTAATGGTGGAAATTTCATCCTGGCTGGGAATGAAAACGGTCAAATTATTGTTCCAGCGGCTTACGTAATGGCGGGTGAGCAGGGTTAGTAAAGCGTTTTTCAATTGAGCCAGGGTATTGTAATCGTGCAAAAAATATTCGCCATAACTGTTTTCGCTGATGATGGTTGAGGGCAGAGTTTTACTGCCCTTGACCGGTTCTTTGAAAAAATTAACCACCACTAGGGCCCGGAGAATATTTTCCTGTTCCACCAGATGTTGTGGTGGAATCTTGGAAAAATCAACCAAGGGAAAGGTGTCCAGCATTTTATCCGTCAGGATTTGGATATCTGCCAGATCGATGGGAAGAAAGTTTTTGGTTAGATGAAGCTTGGTGTGGCGGGCCAGTATACCGTTGACCATCAGCCAGGTGATCAGGCGAATCAGGTGGTCATCGCGGCGAATGGCCGCTCCCACCTGTTCCCGGATGGTGTAATGAGCCAGTTCCCCCTGGAAGGCGTAGTAAAAAAAACGCTCTTCGTACTTGGTGATGTGGATGGTAATGTCTTCCATGGCCATGTGGTAGCGGGAGACACTGCGAATGTAGTCGATTTTGTGGGGTTTTGTTTCGTAAAAGGTGAAAAGTTTACGCCCCAGAGTGGCGATATCGCGTTCAGAAATGGTCAGTCCCACTTCCGGATCGATTTCTTTGAAAACTCGCCGCAGCCGCTTGTAGGTTTCCGCCAGATAACCATGCACTCGGGTGCCGAAAGTCAGCAAATCACGATACTGCCAGTAACGGAAGTTGAGAAAATGCTGCCGGTTGGCGGGCATGATGTCCCAGGCCTCCATTTGGGTCATGATGGCTTGATGATGACTTTTCTCTCCCAGTTTGGCCTGTTTCTGTGATTCCACCATCTCCAGGGTTTTGAGAAACAGGCATTCCCGGATCAGATCCGCCCATTGTCGCATTAATTGCTCTTCAGCCTGCTGGTAAAAGGCAATGATTTCCCGGGCCAGCAGCAGGTAGGGATCAATTTCGCCAAGGTCCAGCATCTCCATGCGATTGGGGAGCTTCTCCGGATAGGTTACCAGCCTCTTGATTTTATCGGAAAAAAGGGCCGGTGAACTTTGCCGTTGCTGGAGCAGAAGTTCCAGGTAGGCAAACTTGATCACCGACTTGAAGGGGCTGTCCAGAGCCTTGTTCATCTGCCACAGGCAGGCCCCGAAAATTTCTTCCTTGGGAATGGAAGCCACACAACCCAGGTCAACGTAGTCGTCAGGGTTGATTTTTCGTTCCCGCACCAGGCGTTTGACCAGCCCGTGGTACTGTGCTTCTTCCAGGCCGGGGGGCATAAACCACCAGAGCAGAGGTTTGCCGGCCACCAGCACATGGGTACGGAAAAGTTCGTCTTTGAGCAGAATTTTCAAGGAGGTGCCGGCGGATTCTTCCTCGGCGGCGGATGCGAAGCGGTTCTCTCTGGTTTCCTCGATGTCCATCAGGAAAAAATGGGTTTCCACCCCTTTTTTGGCAGTCCACGCTTCAATGGCGGCGCATTTTTCCGCCATCAGTTCCATGCCCTTGTCCCCCAGTTGAGAGCGATGGACGCTGACCCAGTAATCACAGTCGGACTTGTCCGACTGGCCGATGGTACCTACGCTGCCGATGGTCATCAGAGAGCGGACGGCACAGAGGTTGCCGGGCTGCACTTTTTCTTCGCCACGGGGTACCGACTGACCGGGGAAAAAGCGATGGAAAAGCTCAAAACTGAAGGCGGCGGCGGGGTCGTAATTACAGATCCCGCCGGGTGCGCCCGGGTCGCAGATATAACCGGGCAGGTCGGGATGATTGACATGCAGCAGATAAGGCACGGCCGCAAAAATGATATTGCTTTTGTGGGGGTTTAACAGCACCGACTTGGCAATCCGCTCTTCGTTGTACCGGCGGTATCTGGCTATTTTTTCCTTGAGGCCCATGTTCAAATCTTGTCGTCAATAATAATGATGGAATTGCCCGAAACAGCCCAAGGGTTAGCCGGCAATACAGCCTCAAAAGGTCGTGATGTATCGCCCGTCCGGTGTACGTTGGTATCTATGGTGATTGCCTGTCAAGTCCCGGTTTCCCCGGAAGATTGACAGGCCAGGGTTACTTTAATGGCCTGTGCTGTGGCCTGGACGTCATGCACCCGGATGATATCGGCGCCCTTCAGTACGCACAGGGCGGAAATCACCGCCGAGGGCAGATCGCGCTGGTTTACCGGCAGGTCATCCAGCAGTTTGCCGATGAAGGATTTACGCGAATGCCCCACCAGCAAGGGCTGGCCCAGGGTACGAAATTCGTCGAGCCGGCGGATGATCTCCAGATTGTGGAACAGCGTTTTGCCAAAACCGATGCCGGGATCAACGATCAGCCGTTCCCGGGTGATACCGGCGGTGACCAGTTCCTCGATCCGGCTGGCAAGCATGGCCTTGATATCCGTGACCACATCATCATACTGGGGGTTGATCTGCATGTCGGCCGGGGTGCCCTGCATGTGCATGATGATCACCGGCCAGTCACCCTGGGCGGCCAGTCCCGGCATGGCCGGGTCAAGACGCAGGGCACTGATATCGTTGATGATGCTGGCTCCGGCCGCCAGGGCTTCGCGGGCTACCACCGCCTTGGTGGTGTCCACCGAGATGGGGATGGAGGCGTGCAGTCGGCGGACGGCCCGGATCGCTGGCAGCACCCGGGCCAATTCTGCCTCCGCCGTCACCGCCGGGGCAAAAGGACGGGTTGATTCGCCGCCGATATCAATGATGTCGGCCCCGTCATGCAGCATTTGCTCCGCCTGGCGACTGACGGTCGCCTCTGTGGTCCACCGGCCGCCATCGGAAAAGGAGTCCGGGGTTACATTGAGGATGCCCATGATCAGTGGGCGGCGATGGCCGCCGTTGGCGGTGGCAGCCACTGTAAACAGCGCCTCAGCAACCATGTTCATCACTGTGGTGGTTCGTTTTTTCCCGAACTGTCCGGTTGCGGTTCCGAGGCGGAATCGCTGGCGGTCGCCGACGTCGGCGAGACGTTGTTGGCTGCCCCTGTCCCGTCTGTTTCCGGAGACTCCTCGGCCTGCGGTGATGACGGGGCCGACGGTGGGGCCTCCCCCCGCTCCTCGCGGATTATCCGTTCAATATCTTCAAGCATCAGGGTTTCTTTGTCCAGCAGTTCCTCTGCCACCCGGTGCAGGATGGTCAGGTTTTCCTCCAGCAGGTCGCGAACCTTGTCTTTGGACTCCATGATCATCCGCCTTACTTCGTTGTCGATCTGGATGGCGGTTGATTCGGAATAGTCACGGTGCTGGGAAATCTCCCGGCCCAGGAAGATCTGTTCCTCCTTTTTGCCGAAGGTCAGCGGTCCCATGGCATCGCTCATACCCCATTCGCACACCATCTTGCGGGCCATGGCGGTAGCCCGCTCGATGTCGTTGCCCGCTCCGGTGGTGATTTCATTGAAGACCAGTTCTTCGGCGGTTCTGCCGCCCAGCAGAATACAGAGGTTGTTGAGCAGATAACTTCTGGGGTAGGTGTATTTTTCTTCCAGGGGAAGTTGCTGGGTCAGACCCAAAGCCCGGCCCCGGGGGATAATGGTTACTTTGTGCAGCGGATCGGTGCCGGGCAGCAATTTGGCCACCAGGGCATGCCCCGCTTCGTGGTAGGCGGTGATCTTTTTTTCCTCTTCAGTGATGATCATACTGCGGCGTTCGGAGCCCATCATCACTTTGTCCTTGGCCTGCTCAAGGTGTTTTTCGGTGATGATCTCGGCGTTTTCCCGGGCCGCCAGCAAAGCCGCCTCGTTGACCATGTTCTCCAGATCAGCCCCGGAAAAACCGGGAGTGCCGCGGGCGATTCGGACCCAGTCGACGTTGGTGTCCATCTGGGTCTTTTTGGCGTGCACCTTGAGAATCTGCTCACGGCCCCGTACATCAGGCGGCGGCACCGTAACCTGGCGGTCGAAACGGCCCGGGCGCAGCAGGGCCGGGTCCAGCACGTCGGGACGGTTGGTGGCGGCCACGATGATTACGCCCTCGTTGGCCTCAAAACCGTCCATTTCCACCAGCAATTGGTTAAGGGTCTGCTCTCGCTCGTCGTGGCCGCCGCCCAGGCCCGCGCCACGATGCCGACCCACGGCGTCAATTTCATCAATGAAGATGATACAGGGGGCGTTCTTCTTGCCTTGAACAAACAGATCCCGCACCCGGGAGGCGCCCACCCCGACAAACATCTCCACGAAATCCGAGCCGCTGATGGAGAAAAATGGTACCCCGGCCTCACCGGCGATGGCCTTGGCCAGCAGGGTCTTGCCGGTGCCGGGTGAGCCCATCAGCAATACCCCTTTGGGGATGCGGCCGCCGAGACGGGTGAATTTGCTGGGGTCTTTGAGGAAATCAATAATTTCCTCCAGTTCTTCCTTGGCCTCATCGATCCCGGCCACATCTTCGAACGTTACTTTGCTGGTCTGTTGATCCAGCAGACGGGCCTTGCTTTTGCCGAAACTCATGGCCTTGCCGCCGCCCATCTGCATCTGACGCATGAAGAAGATCCAGACCCCGATCAGCAACAGAAAAGGGAACCAGGAGATCAGCATGGTGAGGTACCATGGTGTTTCCGCCTCCTCTTCAACTTTGATATTAACTCCCTGGCGTCGCAACAGCGGGATCATTTCGGCATCTTCCGGGATTACCACGTTAAAGGTGCGTCCTTCCGGGCCTTTAGCCTTTATTTTGTGGCCCTGGATCAGCACTTCACTGACCGCTCCGGCCTCGACACTGGTCAGGAAGTCGGAGTAGCTCATCTCGCTTATTTCCGGCTGGGGCTGACTGAAGAGATTGAACAGCATGATCAGGGTCAGGCCGATGATCAGCCACATGGAGAGATTTTTATAGAAGAGATTCAAAAAACTGCCTCCGCTTGTTATCGGGGATTGTCTACTGGATACATGATCAGGATAAGTTAAGACAGCCGCCCGGGAAAGTCCAGTACTACCTTTGCTGGACTTTCCCGGTTAATTGATGCGCCCATTTTATGGGGTTGATTACATTTTTTGAAAATCCTGGATCGGTTTTACCCCCATGGTTTTTTCTTGCATGGTGCTGATTGCGCGGACCATGGACTCCGCCCCGGCGATGGTGGTGGTGTAGGGCAGGTGGTAGTCCAGGGCGGCCCGGCGGATGGTGTAGGAGTCCTCGGTGGTGCGGGTTCCCATGGAGATATTGACGATCCACTGGATCTCGTGGTTGCTGATCATGTCCAGCACATGCGGCCGGCCTTCGGAAATTTTGTTGACCTGGTTGCAGGCCACCCCCTGTTGGGCCAGGTGGTCGGCGGTGCCGGCGGTGGCTACCAGGGTGAAGCCCAGTTCGCTCAGGCGCCGGGCAATGGGTAAAATGGCCGGTTTGTCCGGGTGGCGGACGCTTAGAAAGACGGTGCCGGTCTGGGGAATTTTCTGGCCGGCGGCCAGTTGCGACTTGGCGAAGGCCAGTCCCACGCAGTCATCGATCCCCATGACTTCACCGGTGGATTTCATTTCCGGCCCCAAAATGGTATCGACATTGTCAAAGCGGTCGAAGGGGAAAACCGCCTCCTTGACCGCGTAATGTTTGATTTTAACCTCGGTGGTCAGCCCTAAAGAGGCCAGGGTCTCGCCCATCATCACCTTGGTGGCCAGCTTGGCCAGCGGAACCCCGGTGGCCTTGCTGACAAAAGGTACGGTTCGGGAGGCCCGGGGGTTGACTTCCAGCACAAACAGGTTGTTGTCCTTGACCGCAAACTGGATGTTCATCAGCCCCTTGACCTTGAGTTCGGCGGCCATGGCCTTGCTGGCGGTCTTGATTTCCTCAAGCATCTCCGGGGCCAGGGTATGGGGCGGCAAAACGCAGGCCGAGTCGCCGGAGTGGATTCCAGCCTCTTCAATATGCTGCATGATTCCGCCGATGATGGTGGTTTCGCCGTCGGAAACGGCGTCCACGTCTACCTCGATGGCGTCTTTGAGGAACTTGTCGATCAGGATCGGGTGCTCGGGTGAGACATCGACGGCATTGGCGATATAGTTATTCAACTCCCGTTCATTGTAGACAATACGCATGGCCCGGCCGCCCAGCACGTAAGAGGGACGGACCACCACCGGATAGCCGATCTTCCGGGCCACCGCCAGAGCCTCTTCGGCCTGACGGGCCAGGCCGTTGGCCGGCTGGCGCAGATTCAGTTTCTGCAGAAACTGCTGGAAACGTTCCCGATCCTCAGCCCGGTCGATGGAATCAGGTGAGGTGCCCAGGATCGGCACCCCGGCCTTGGCCAGCGGTACGGCCAGATTCAGCGGGGTTTGACCGCCGAACTGAACAATAACCCCTTCAGGCTTTTCCTTGTCAATGATATTGAGCACATCCTCCCGGGTCAGGGGTTCGAAGTAGAGCCGGTCGGAGGTGTCATAATCGGTGGAGACCGTTTCCGGGTTGGAGTTGACCATGATCGATTCCACTCCCAGCTCACGCAAGGCGAAGGAGGCGTGCACACAGCAGTAGTCGAACTCGATGCCTTGGCCGATGCGGTTGGGGCCGCCGCCTAAAATCATGACTTTGCGCTTGCCGCTTTCCCGGCCTTCATCTTCGGTTTCATAGGTGGAATAATAGTAGGGAGTGTAGGCCTCAAACTCGGCGGCACAGGTGTCCACCAGTTTATACACCGGCTTGCAGTTAAGTTTTTCCCGCAACTCGCGCACGTCGTCTTCCGAGGTGCCGGTGAGAAAGGCCAGTTGGCGATCGGCAAAACCACAGCGCTTTACCTTCTCCAGCAGCTCGCGGTTCAGCCCGGCAAAGCCGGTCCGGCGGATTTCGCCCTCCAGGGCCAGGATCCCGGCCAGGTGATTAAGGAACCAGGAGTCGATCATGGTTACCCGGTGCAGGCGTTCCACTCCAATCCCCCGGCGCAGGGCCTCATACAGTTGGAAAATGCGCAGGGAGCTGGGTTTGCGCAGGGCATTTTCCAGGTCGGTATCGTCCAGGTGGGTGAATTTTTCGAACTTGGGATCGGCGCCGAAGCCGCTGCAGCCGATTTCCAAAGAACGCAGCCCCTTTTGCATGGCCTCCTTGAAAGTGCGGCCGATGGCCATGGTTTCCCCCACCGACTTCATGGCGGTGGTCAGCAGGTCTTCGGCCTCGGGGAATTTTTCAAAGGTCCAGCGGGGGATTTTGACCACGCAGTAGTCGATGGTCGGTTCAAAAGCGGCGTAGGTTTCCCGGGTGATATCGTTTTGGATTTCATCCAAAGTGTAGCCCACTGCCAGTTTGGCGGCGATCTTGGCGATGGGAAAGCCGGTGGCCTTGGAGGCCAGAGCCGAAGAGCGGCTGACCCGGGGGTTCATTTCGATTATCATCAGTTCGCCGTCGGCGGGGTTGACGGCAAACTGCACATTGGAGCCGCCGGTCTCCACCCCGATCTCCCGCATGATGGCCAGCGAGGCATCACGCATCTGCTGGTACTCGCGATCGGTGAGGGTTTGGGCTGGGGCGACGGTGATCGAATCGCCGGTATGAACTCCCATGGGATCCAGGTTTTCGATGGAGCAGATGATCACCACGTTGTCGTTTTTGTCCCGCATCACCTCAAGCTCGTATTCCTTCCAACCCAGCAGGCTTTTTTCCAGCATTACCTCACTGTTGATGGAAAGATCAAGGCCGTGCTCACAGATCTCCTCCAGTTCCTGCTGGTTGTAGGCAATGCCGCCGCCGGTGCCGCCCAGGGTGAAGCTGGGCCGGACAATCACCGGAAAGCCGATCTCCACCGCCGCCGCCTTGGCTTCGGCGAGGGTGTGAATGATGACACTTTCCGGCACCTTAAGGCCTATCTTGCGCATGGCCTCGCGGAAGGAGTCCCGCCCTTCGGCCTTGCGGATTACATCGATGCGGGCGGCCAGCAGCTCAACCCCGTATTTTTCCAGAACCCCCATCTCCGCCACCCGGATGGCGGTGTTGAGGCCGGTCTGGCCGCCCAGGGTGGGCAGCAGAGCGTCGGGTCGCTCTTTTTCAATAACCTTGGCCACAAACTCGGGGGTGATCGGTTCAATGTAGGTGGCGTCGGCGATCTCCGGATCGGTCATGATGGTGGCCGGGTTGGAGTTGATCAACACCACCTGGTAACCCTCTTCCTTCAGGGCTTTAACCGCCTGGGTGCCGGAATAATCAAACTCGCAGGCCTGGCTGATGATGATGGGGCCGGAGCCGATGATCAGAATTTTTTTGATGTCGGTGCGTTTGGGCATGGTGATCGATTATCCTTAGGTCTTTATCATCAGGTTACGGGGCATGGTGAACAGGGCTTTCAGTGAGCAGCAAAAGCCATGGTCAACCCATCATCTTTACGAAACGTTCAAACAGGTATACAGCATCGTGGGGGCCTGGGGCGTTTTCCGGGTGATACTGGACGGAGAAGGCCGGCATTTTCCGGTGGCGGATACCCTCAACCGAGTTGTCGTTGAGGTTGATGTGGGTCAACTCCACTTCGTTTTTATCCAGGCTGGCCATGTCGACACAGAAACCGTGGTTCTGGGAGGTGATCTCCACCTTGCCGGTGGCTAGATCCTTGACCGGCTGGTTGATGCCCCGGTGGCCGAATTTTAATTTATAGGTGCTGCCGCCGTAGGCCAGACTGAGCAACTGGTTTCCCAGGCAGATGCCGAAAATCGGTTTTTTACCAAGCAATTCCCGGATGGTGTCGGTGACCTCGGCGATCCCGGCGGGATCACCAGGGCCGTTTGAAAGGAAAATGCCATCGGGTTCCATGGCCAGGATGGTGTCGGCATCGGTATGGCACGGCACCACCTGCACCCGGCAGCCATGGGCGGCCAGCAACCGCAGTTGGTTGTACTTCAGGCCGTAGTCGATGGCCACCACCTTATACTGCCCGGGGTCGGCGCTGGTAAAATTGGAACCGGCCACCGGGCCATTGCCGGTCCAGCCGTAAGGTTCCCGGCAGGTGACCTCCCGAGCCAGGTCCCGGCCCACCAGGCCCGGTGACCTTTTGGCCTTGGCCACCAGGGAGGCATGGTCCAGATCTTCGGTGGAGACCACCCCTTTCATGGCCCCGGCCTGGCGAATATGGCGGGTCAGGGCCCGGGTGTCGACTCCTTCAATGCCCAGAACGCCGTATTTCTGCAGCAGCTCCGCCAGGGTGCCGGTGGAGCGGAAATTGCTGGGAAAAGAGCAGTATTCGCGAACAATGAAGGCCTCCACCTGCACCCGCTCCGACTCCATGTCCTCTTCGTTGATCCCGTAATTGCCGATCAGAGGATAGGTCATGGTTACGATCTGACCTTTGTAGGAAGGGTCGCTCAGCAACTCCTGGTAGCCGCTCATGCCGGTGTTGAATACGACTTCGCCGGTGGTTTCACCGGCACCGGTAAAAGAGACTCCTTCAAAAACTGTCCCGTCTTCCAGGGCGATACATGCTTTCATCGGCGGTTTTCCCTTTTTGGTTAACTGTGGCGAGCTTGCTAAAAACCGCCACACATGTTGGTCGGTAACGTAACGCAAAAAAAACTGTCCCGGGATAGAACCGGAAAAAATATCTGCAATGCGTACCAGTTGGCGGTGCCCTAGCGACGCCGACAACTGCTGTTCTCTGAATAGAGTTGCTTTTTGATCAGTTCCGCCTGTTGTCGG
Organism: Desulfurivibrio dismutans; assembly: GCF_029210385.1. Classification (GTDB taxonomy): domain Bacteria; phylum Desulfobacterota; class Desulfobulbia; order Desulfobulbales; family Desulfurivibrionaceae; genus Desulfurivibrio; species Desulfurivibrio dismutans. The sequence continues at coordinate 66,196 of NZ_JARGDQ010000010.1, forward strand.
GCCGCCCCTCGCAGGGTATGGGCGATATCGCGAGCCTTGTCGGCGGCGCGGTGGTATTCGGCGGGGCGGGTATGGAAGGCCATAATGCGTTGACAAATACCTTCATCGTCGCGGACCATGAAGCCACCGCCGCCGTTGATTAACAATTCGGCATCTTCCCGAAAATCTTCCATGTAAGGCCCGAACAGTACCGGTTTGCCCAAAGATGCCGCTTCAAGCAGGTTGTGGCCGCCTTTCCGCACCAGGCTGCCGCCGCAGAAAACGTAGTCGGCCACGCCGTAAAGAGCGGCCAGTTCGCCCATGCGGTCCACCAGCAGAACCAGGCTCCGTTTGCTCTGAATATCAGCGTTTTGCGCCGGCCGCCGGCCGGCAGTTGCTTCGTCGTTTTCGGAGGCCTTGAGCCGGTCGCTGTAGCGCCAGTATATTAACGCCCGTTGCTGAAAAAAGTTTTCGATCTCCGGTAGCCGCCGCAGGTGGCGCGGGGCAATGATCAGTACCAGGCCGGGAAGATTGCGCTTTAAACGCTGCCAGGCGGCCAGCAGCAGTTCTTCTTCGCCGGTGTGGGTGCTGCCGGCGACCAGTACTGGTTGCTCGGGGTGCAGGCCCAATCGGCTCCGCAGCTGTTCCGTTTGTTGCCGGGCCTCCAGCTCAAGTTTGTCGGCTGGCCCGGGGGCGGTCGGCCGCAGGTCATACTTAGCGTTGCCGCTCACTCGGATGCTTTCAGGGACAGCACCCAACTTGCGGAAACGTTGAGCGTCATCGTCACCGATGGCGGAAATGGCCCGAAAGCGGCCAATGGTTCGACCGATTAGAGGTGCAACCGGCCACGTCCGGTAACGACGGTACGATTTTTCTGAAAGCCGGGCGTTGAGCAGCAGGGGCCCGGCCCGGTGCAGCTCAGCCTGACGAATGATCTCCGGCCACAGTTCGGTTTCCAGGCCGACGTAGAGGTCCGGCGCAATCCTGCCCATGGCCTGGTGGCAGACTCCGAAAAGGTCCAATGGGGCGAAGATCGAAACAACTCCTGACGGCATAGTCTCACAGCTGAGTTGATGGCCGTGTCGGGTCAGGGTTGATACCCATATCTCGGCCTCCGGAATCTGACGCTCGATTGCCGGGATCAGGGCCCGGGCCACCTGTACTTCTCCCACCGAAGCAGCGTGCAGCCAGAGGCGTTGCTTTTTCAACGGCGGCAGAGGGGTACGAGGGTGAAACCCGAGGCGTTGCCGCCACTCATAAGCTTTGCCCCCCAGCGAATAAATGACAAAAAGTGGTGATATAACCAGAAAACATGCCCAGGCAATGATCTGGTAGATGAAATTAGCCAATTAATGACAGCCTTTTGCAAAAATTTCCCGATCGTGTGGTGCGTAACTGCGGCCCGGTGAGCGATAGGGCCAAATAACAGCTTGATTTGGGGTAACTTTGTTGGTCGATAAAGTGTTTCTTTCACGCTTGGCAAAATTGGACAATTAAACCCGTAATTTTGTCTTTCGTCAATGTCTTTAGGGGCTTTAGGTAAGAGAATTTTTTCATCGCCCGCCGGTTCACTTGAAAATGTCAAGGGCGTTTTTAAGAAGTTCCCGGCGTGCAGGGCTGGACGGGCGGGCGGCTGGCAACGGTGGGTGGTCCGAAGAGGAGGGTTGGTCCCAGAGGCGGCCGATGGTCGGCAGGCTGTTCAAGGGCACGGGAGGAGGCGGGAGCAGAAAATCGCTATTCCCCTGGCGGCGAATGGCTTGAAAAAATGCGGGATGCAGGCAGAGTGGAGTGCAAAGCGCCACTTGCGGGGCGGAACCAGGCGGGGTTTGCTCCCATATGCAGCGGGCCAGGCGTTCCGCCAGACTTTCCAGGAAACCCCGGCAGATAGCGGCGGGGGTGGCCCCGGCCAGGGCGTAGCTCATGGCGCTGCGGCACAGCAGGCGATGATCGAGCACGAAGCGATCCTCTTCCCGGATCAGTTCCAACTGCGGGCTGCGCCCTGGGGTGGTTTGGGCGGCCAGCTCGAGGAAACGTTGTTGCGCTGCCATGGGGGTGTCTGCCGGTTGGCCGCAAAGCAGCAGCAAAAGGGCGCACAGGTCGCCCAGGGCAGTGATCTGCAGGGGTGGTTCCAGTGCCTTGACAGCCTGCCGACGCTCGGGAAAATGCCGGCTGAAGTTGCCCCACAGACGCATGCCCTGGGGGTCGAGGCCGGCGATCTGGGCAATAATGGTACTGGCCTTAATGGGCTGGTAGTGGGCTGGAGATGAAAGGATGATGGCCGTCTCTTTTTCGGCTCGGGCCGCCAGCAGGGCCATGCCGTCGGGTTCAAAAGTCAGGGTGATGCCGAAAACCCGGCCGAAAGCCGGGGTGGTCGGGGTGGTGGCAAGAAAGCCGGCAAAGGCCTGGCGGTGCAAGTCGGGTTGGCTGGGCTGGTCAAAGGACTTTTCGCTCGCCACCGCCGGGTGGTTTTCTTCCAGCACCACCGTGGCTGAGCCGGCTCCTTGGCTAATGTGGTTGCCGACGGCGGACTTGGGCTGCCGGACGGTGACCCGGAAGCCGTCCGGGCTGGAACTGCCGGTAAGCTCGGGCGTAAAGTTGAGCGGCGCCAGCAGTGGGGTGATGGCCCGGGTGCCGCTAAGCAACCAGCATTGTCCGTGGTCGGTAAAGAGCAGCGGTCGTTGGTGGGCGGCCTGGATTTCCGTCAGGAACAGAAGCGGAACTTCAAGGTTTTGCAAATGACGGCTCAGGTACCAGTAGCCGAGATCGTCGGCCAGACCCACTGGCAGGGGGGCGGAAGGCAACTGGTAACTTTGCTGGGCATGCTCGCTGGGGTGCAGTATCACCAGAGGTTTTTCCCAGGCCGCCAGCCGGAGCAGTTCGTCATCACCGCAAAGCCAGTGATTGGGGATGGATCGCGGGTCGGTGATCAGCACTTGGAGCTGGTTGCGGGCCGTGGCAGGTTGGCTGGAGACCGTGGCGGTGCCGGTGGGAGAGATAATCGTCAGCGCCTGTCCTTGGGCCAGCCGGCCGGCGGCCTGGGCCAGGAACGTGTGCTGGGCCCGGGGGTCAGGCACGGCGGCGGTAGCCGGAGTTGGTTCAAATCGCAGCGGACCGGAGGGAGCAAGCTTTACCTGGCATGCTGCCGGGTTAGACCGGGAGCAGATTGCACAATGAATATTCAGCTCTGTCCGCCCGGCCTGGAAATGCTCCTCGGCCTGGCGCAGGCAGCGGGGGCAGGGAGGCAGCCTGAAACCTGCGGTCCAACCCGGTCCGCTCGGGTTGCCAGGCCGCGGTTGGGCCACGGAATTACCGTCATTGTCCTTTTCGTCGGCCGGCTGGATCCCACTTTGCGTCAGAAAGATCGAGAGAGGGATTTCCCGCCCCAGGGTTTCCGCCAGGACGGCCAGCTCTTCTTCCTCGCCGACGGCCAGCAAGCTGATTTCCCGATGGGGCTGAGTAAGTTGCAGAGGGGTTTCTGACTCGGATTGAAAACGGGCCAGAAAGTCGTGCAAGATGCTGTTTAAAGTTAGAGTACGGAAGAAAAAACGGATTTTATGGCCCACATGCACCTCCCCGGCAACAGTGGTGGGCGATTTCGGCGATGGGGGCAGCGGCAACCCTGGTGGCTTGATAGCCCCATTGGGCCAGGATATCCAGAGCCTTTTGTTCCATCAGTACGGCGGCCCGTTGAGCTTCCGGGCTGAGCTGGAAAGTGGTTTCGCTGATTATTTCGGGGACCGCCGCCAGGACGGTAATTTGCGGGATATCCCCGGCCAGTCGCATCATCGCCAGGGTCTGGTGCATCTCCACCTCATGGGCGCTGCCCCGGCCACTGAGCGGGGCCGGCACCTGCCGGTAATCAAAGCAGAACACCTCGCCGGGGGCGACACCATTGGCGGTGATGCTGTCCAGCAGCAACACCCGGCGGTAATCGGCCAGCAAAGGGATCAGGTGCGGTCCCAAGGTGCCGCCGTCGACAATGGCGAGGGGCAGGGCGGCGGGGTTTGAATCGGTGCTGAAACGATAATTGGCCTGCAACAGAGAGGCCAGGTGTACTCCCAGCCCCTCGTCGCCAAAGAGCACATTGCCCACCCCCAGCACCAGGGTTTTCGGTAACTCGTGCAAAGCGGTCAAACTTTAGGGGGAATCTTTTTGAAACTGTAGCCGCTGAACATGGGCTCGGTACTGCCGCCTGGGTTTATATTGGCCGACCAGTAAACCATGTAAAGGTGGATGGGGATAAAGATGAGCAGCAGCCACATTATAATGTAGTGCAGATTGCTCACCCCGGTCAGCCCGCCCAGCCAGACCGTCACCGGCCCCAGCAGGGTGCCCAGTACGCCGCCCAGGCCGTCGTGGTAATTGGCGGCATGCAGAATAAGCCCGGTCAGGACCTGGAACAGCAACAGCAGCATAAGGATCATGTAGGCCACGTGTTGCAGTGGCCCGTATGCCCCTTTGCGCTCAAAAGAGCCCAGCAGCAGATAATACTTAAGCTGTTTTCCCCAGGATGAAAGGCTCAAGGTGTCACGGAAGGAAGCCCGTTCGTAACGTCGGCTGTGTTCGTCGAAGAAGAAGAGAAAAATCCGCATGATCACGACAAACATCAGGCCAAAACCAAAAACCACATGCCAGAAACGGACCAGGGAATTCTGGAAGTTGACCGGTTCCAGGGCCGGGCTGGGGGTCAGAAAGGGTTTGGCCAGGTAGAAACCGGTGACTACCAGGGCAACAATCAACAGGGCTCGCAACCAGTGCAAACCGCGAACTTCGGCGGAAAAACAGTAGAGCTTGGCAAAAAATTCACGTTCGGTAATCATCTTGCCGGACCTCCATGGGAAGTTGTCTGCAGTTGGCGGCCGTCAGTCATCGTCCCGGCTCCACTCGGTAGCTGGCCAGCTCATTACCCTGGTAATCCATGACATGCACGGCACAGGCCAGGCAGGGGTCGAAGGAATGGATGGTACGGATTATTTCCAGGGGCTGGTTGGGGTCGGCCAGTTTGGTGCCGATCAGAGCCGCCTCATAGGGACCGTGTTGCCTGGCCCCGTCCATGGGGCTGGCGTTCCAGGTGGTGGGCACCACGCACTGGTAATTTTCGATCACCCCGTTTTTGATTTTTACCCAGTGCCCCAGCATGCCCCGGGGTACGTCGTTCAAGGCCCGGCCCTGATACTCCCGGTTACGGTCAATCACGTAGGGGGCGCAGGTTTCCTGGTCCACTTTGAGGTTTTCCACCAGGTTCATGAGGGTGGTCTTGCCGTGGTCGGCGATCAGTTTGGTTTGCAGCATCCGGCCGGCGGTGCGGCCCAAAGTGCTGAACAGGGCCGGCACCGGAACCCCGGTTTCAGCCAGGAAGTCGTCCACCACCGCGCGGACTTTTTCGTTACCCCGGGCGTAACCCACCAGCATCTGGGCCAGGGGGCCGACTTCCATGACCCGACCGTCGTAGCGGGGGGCCTTAACCCAGGTGTATTTGCCCTTTTCATCGATGATCTTGGCCCGCCCTTGCATGGTGTCGCCGTCCCGGAAGCCGGTGTAGTTGGGCTCGGTTTTACCCTGGTACGGGTGACGGCTTTGGTCGTCGTGGTACCAGGCGTGGGTGGCCTCTTCGGTGATCTTGTCTTCGTCCACATCGTGGGCCCGGCTTAGATCGCCGTCCAGGACCATGCCGCGGTCGAACAGCCACTCGTTGCGGCTGATCTGAAAATCACGAGCGGCGATAAAGTTCTGCACCCCGCTGCCCTTGAGGACGCTGTCTTCGCCGATGAAGGACTCGGCGGCCATCTTGACATCGGCATAATAAGCCCGGTTCATGAAATCGCTGACTTCGTCGAACTTGGTCAGGTACTCGCCCAGCCGGTTGGGGTTGAGCAAATCCATCACGCAGGTCACCCCGCCCACCACCAGCGACTGGGGGTGCGGCTGCTTGCCGCCGAAAATGGCCAGCATCTGGGCGGCGTTGCGCTGCACTTCCAGGGCTTTCAGGTAGTGAGACAGAACAATCAGGTTCTGCTCGGGGGTGAAATGGTAAGTTTTGTGGCCCCAGTAAGCGTTGGCAAAGGGACCCAGGTGCCCCTCCTCGACAAATCCCTTGAGTCTGGTCTGGACCGCCGTTAACTCGTCGGCGCCGGTGGCGATGGGGATTTCGGCATACTTGAAGGCCAGGTCCGATGCCTTGCGGGGGTCGGCCTCCAGGGCCCGGGTAATATCGCACCAGTCCAGCCCGTGCAGGTGGTAAAAATGGACGATATGGTCATGGAGAAACAGGGCCTGACTCATCAGGGTCCGGGTCAGGATGGCGTTGTAGGGCGGAGCGATGCCCAGGGCGTTTTCCACCGCTTCGATTCCCACCCGGTAGTGGGAATAGGTGCAGACTCCGCAGATGCGCTGGGTCAGCAGGCCGGCATCACGGGGATCCCGGCCCTTGAGAATAAGCTCGATTCCCCGCCAGAGGGTACTGCTGGCGTAGGCATCCTGGATGACGTTGTTGTCATCTACCATAACCTCCATCCGCAGGTGTCCTTCGATGCGGGTAATGGGATCCACCACGATGCGTTTGGCTGCCATAAGCGGTTCTCCTTAAGGTTCGCTGAAAATCCTTGCTGAAAATCCTTTTAATAAGGCGCAGCTGCTAGCTGCCGGCTATCAAGATTGGCCTGCCGGTGGAAAGCCTCAGGCGGAGTTTTTTTCTTTGCCGCTCTTTTTATCATCTTCCGGCGGCGGGTTGCGGAAGTTGCCCTTTATTACCGAATACACGGCATGGGCGCCGATACCGACCGCGGCGGCGGTGAGGAAGCCAAGGCCGATTTTGTCGGCGGTGGCGTCGGCGCCGCGGCCGCCAAATACCGTGCGGTAAAGCCGATCCTTGCGGGGTTCCACCAGCGGAGCCATGACATCCCAGAAATCCGGTTCGCTGCATCCCATGCAGCCATGACCGGCCTGGATCGGCCAACTGGTGCCCTGGTTAAACTTCTGCCGGGAGCAGTTGTTGAAGGTGTAAGGCCCTTTACAGCCGACCTTGTACAGGCAATAGCCGAGCTTGGCCCCTTCATCGCCGAAACGTTCGACAAATTCACCGGCGTCGAAGCGCCCTCGGCGTTCGCACAGATCGTGCACCCGCAGGCCGTAAGACCAGCGGGGGCGATTGTAAAGGTCCAGGGCCGGCAGGGAGCCAAACAGGATAAAATGCAGCAGGCTGCCCACCATATTTTTTTCGCTGGGGGGACAGCCTGGGATGTTGATCACCGGTTTACGGATGATCTCGCTCAAGGCCTTGGCTTGGGTGGGGTTGGGATAAGCGGCCTGCACGCCGCCGAAAGATGAGCAGGAACCGAAAGCGAAGATCGCCATGGCCCCGTCAGCGGCGGTGCGGCAGATATCCAGGCCGGTGTGGGCATGGGGGCCGATGGTCAGGAAAGTGCCGCCGGCGGCGGTGGGAATACCTCCTTCAACGATAAGCAGGTAATTGCCCCGGTGTCTTTCCTGGGCCCGGGCCAGGTTTTCTTCCGCCTGCCAGCCGCTGGCCGCCATCAGGGTTTCGTGGTATTCAAGAGATATATGGTTAAACAGTAAAGTGTCCAGGGTGGGGGCGTCGGTGCGGATAAAGCTTTCCGAGCAGCCGGTGCATTCGGCCATGTGCAGCCAGATCACCGGTATCCGGTTAAGCATCTCGGCGGCTTTGGCGGTCAGGGGAGCAAACTTGGCCGGCAGAGAGAGCGCGGCGGTCATGGCCACCGACCACTTCATGAAATCCCGGCGGCTTACACCTTGCCGGGCCAGCTTTTCACTCAGTTCGGGGCCGGCGTTGAGTGGACGGCGCCGATCAAGTTCTGCCAAACGTTTTTTGGCCTGGCTGGCCAGAGTGCTGAAACTGGGCCGGGATTGATCATCGTGCGGAGGATGCGAGCTCATAAGCCTTACTCCTTATCCTTGAGAGTGGGTGAATGAAGGTGCGGTGCCTAATGCCCGGGAATAAAGGTCGCCGATTGCCAGGCGACGCGTTATTAGTAAGGATTGTATAGGTTATGTGAAAACTTTGTCAAATTTTAAGACTAACAAAAAACCAAAATGGCAATTTTTTTTTGTGTTCGTGATCGGGGAGCTTAGATTTTCGTCGTGGATGGGCACCTGGTGGAGAAGTTTACAGGTCGTTGCTGTCCACGTAGGCGTAGGCGCTGTGCTTGTGGATGGACTCGAAGCTTTCCGCCCCCACCCCGAACCAGGAGATGGCCGGGTGCTGGGCCGCCAGTTCCGCCACTTTGCGGACCACGTCTTCGACGAACATGGGGTTCTGGTAGGCCGCCTCGGTGACGTATTTTTCATCGGGGCGCTTGAGCAGGGCGAAGACCTCGCAGGAACCGCCGGCCTCGGCCATGCTGATTAGCTCTTCCAGCCATATAAATTCCCGGTATTTCACGCTTAAGGTTATTTCCGCCCGCTGGTTGTGGGCCCCGCAGGCGCTGATTTCGCGGGAGCAGGGGCAAAGGGTGGTGGCGGGCACCTGCACGGTCAGCAGGAAATCCTCGTCGGGGCCGATGCCGCCGGTAAACCGGCAGGTGTATTCCATCAGACTGACGGTCCCGCTTACCGGGGCCTTTTTTTCCAGGAAATAGGGGAAGGTCATCTCCACGTGGGCCGAGTCCGCCCGCAGCTTATCCTTGACTTCCGCCAGCAGTTGGCGGAAAATCCGGTTGCTCATCTCTTCCTGGTAGCGGTTCAGCACCTCGATGAAGGTGGTCACGCAGGTGTCCCGGTACTGGCGGGGCAGGTTGGCCCGCAGGTCGATGGTGGCCACCGTCGGTTGCAGGCCGCCGGATTTCTCTCGCACGGTGATGGGGTAACTGATATCCTTGATGCCGACGCTTTGCAGTTCCATAGCAGTTTGCAGTATTCAAATTAGATTTTGGTCTTTTCCCGGGGGCACAGGCTTGCCTTTATACCCGGTTTCAGCCGTAAATGACAGACGAAAGTCGGATCCAGCCATTTCAATGAGCTCTGCCGCCCCGCCGCCATCAACTCCCGAAGCCGTCGACGCCGACGCCGATCGTTCCTCCTCCCTGGGAACCTATCTCTGGCGGATTTTCCCCTTTGTCGCGCCTTATAAGCGGCGGGTGGGGGTAGGACTGGTGCTCAACGCCCTGGCCCGGCTGTTTGATCTGCTGCCGCTGGTGCTCATCGGTTGGGTGGTGGATGTGATCAGCACCGGGGGGGAGGCCGCCGAACCGGGGCTTTTTGCCTGGTTCGGCCTGGCGGTGCTGGCGACCTTCCTGGCCCTGGCGGTTTTCCAGAGCATCAGCGATTATTGCCTGGATTCCATGGCCCAGAAGGTCCGTCACGACCTGCGGTTGGCGGTTTACCAGCGGATGCAGGGGTTGGACGCCGGCTTTTTCGAAGAACGGCAGACCGGTGACCTGCTGGCGGTGGCCTCCAACGACGTGGACAATCTGGAGCACTTTTTTTCCGATGTCACCACCAACGTGGTGCGCCTGGTGATCACCTTCGTCGGAGTCTACGGCTTTCTTTTCTGGCTGGACTGGCGGCTGGCCCTGCTGCTGATCGCCCCCTTGCCCTTTGCCATTATCGCCGTGCGTTTTTTTGCCGTCCGGGTGCAGCCCCAGTACCGCAAGGCCCGCCGCTCGGTGGGGGAAATCAACAGCATCCTGGAAAACAACATCCGCGGCATCGGGGTTATTCAGGCCTTTACCGCCGAGGCCGAACAGTTGCGGCTGGTGGCCGGGCGTTCCAGCTCTTACGTGGAAGCGGCCATTGCCGCCGCCCGGGAGCGGGCCCGCTTCATCCCCCTGATCTATCTGGTGGCCGGGATGGCCTTTGCCCTGCTGATCACCGGCGGTGCCTGGCTGACCGCCGCCGAACAGGGGCCCACCATCGGCAGTTTCACCACCTTTGTGCTCTTTGCCGTGCGCCTGGTCTTCCCCCTGTTTATCTTCGGCATGTTGATCAACCAGATTCAGCGGGCCGAGGCCTCGGCCCGGCGGATCGCCAAGCTGCTGGCCACCGAGTCCCGGGTGCGGGATCATCCCCGGGCCGCCCCCCTGGCCGACCCGCCGGAAAAGATTGAGCTGCGCGGGGTGGGTTTTGCCTACCGCCGGGAGCAACCGGTGCTGCGGCAGATCAACTTCGCACTGCGCCGGGGCCGGGTTCTGGGAATTGTCGGCCCCACCGGGGCGGGCAAAAGCACCCTGATCAAGCTGCTGCTGCGCTACTATGACCCGGGCAGTGGCGAGATTCTGATCAACGACCGGCCTCTGCCGCTGGTCAAACTGGCAAGTTACCGCCGCCATGTGGGTTACGTTTCCCAGGAGGCCTTCCTGTTTTACGGCACGGTGGCGGAAAATATCCGCCTGGGCTCGCCGGCCGCTGACCCGGCGGCGGTGCGCCGGGCGGCGCAGATCGCCGGGGCGGCGGAATTTATCGAGCGGTTGCCGGAGCAGTACGACACCATGATCGGTGAGCGGGGCCTGAAGCTTTCCGGCGGCCAGCAGCAGCGGGTTTCACTGGCCCGGGCGGTGCTGCGCGATCCGGCCCTGCTGGTGTTGGATGAAGCCACCTCGGCGGTGGATACCCGCACCGAGGAGCTGATCCAGCAAAACCTGCAGCGCCTGAAAGACGGCCGGATGACGGTGGCCGTGGCCCATCGTCTGTCCACCGTCCGCCAGTGCGACGAGATTTTGGTGCTGGTGGAGGGCACCATCGCCGAACGGGGCACCCATGAGGAACTGCTGGCCCAAGGTGGAGTCTATGCCGGGCTCTGGCGGGTCCAAAGCGGTGCTCTGGGGTAAACATCCAGCAGCACCGCACCTTGCGGCGATCGGCCCGGCTTGCTGCGTACCCGGGGTACGCGGCGCCGATCCGCTTGCCGTAATCTGCGGCACTGCTGGATGTTTGCCTGTTAAATTGGGTGGTTAGTGGTTTAATGGCGTTTGCTCTTTAAAGAAAAAAAGCTGTGTTGTCGATATGGTTTGGTGTTCGGGTTTCATTTTTTTGAACCTGCTTGTCAACCTTTTCGGGAGCCGGGTTATGAACTGTTGTCTGCCTGCCGGCAAGGCCTTGCCGGCCTCTGCCGCGCCATTTGCCGCCAATTATCAGCAGCAGGTTGCCTATCGGGAATTTGCCGCTTTCAGCCGCCAGGCCGCTATTTCTCTGACCACCGCCGAGGGCGATGTGGTGACCATCCGCAGCAGCCAGCAGCAGGGGCATGCCCTGGCCTACGGGCAGCAGGTTCAGGCCGGCGGGCATGCGCAGAGCCTGACCATGGCCGGGCTCGATCAGCAGGCTTTTGCCATCAGCGTGCAGGGTGATCTCAACGAAGAAGAGCTGCGTGATATCGAGCGTCTGCTGGGCGATCTTACCTCCATAGCCGGTGATTTTTTTAATGGCGATTACGAACAGGCCATGGCCGGGGCCCTCGTTTTGGGCGACATGGGCAGTATTGCCAAGTTGCAGGCCACCTTTATCCAGACCAGTATGATCAGCCAGCAGGCGGCTTACCGTGAGCGTGGCCCGGCGCTGCCGGCCCATGCCGGCTGGAGCCAGCAGCCCGAGCAGTTGCCGGCCGCCGACCTTTTTGATTACGGCCAGGTGTTGCAGGCTCGCTGGCAGCAGTTGCAGGAGTGGCTAGATGAACGCGCCACCGAAGCGGCGGAGGCCCGGCAACAGGTGGAAAAAGCCGGCTCGGGTCGGTCCTTTGATAACCCACCGCCTTCCCAGCAGATGCTAGAGCAGATCCAGGCCACCATGAGCCAGCACCCGCGACTTTCGCCTCTGGCCGGCTCCCTGGTCAACCTGGCCATCGACCGGGCCGCCGCCGAACACCTGGAAAAACACCCCGCCCTGGAGGCCCGCACCGCCCAAGCTACTGTCGACCTCAAGGCCTGCTTCGCCGAGCGTCTTAACGACTGGCTGCTGGCCTGAACAGTTACATTTTGACAAGCCCCGGTAAACCCGATACCTTGCGGCATCATTGCGTTTTTTTTATCGTCGCCAAGGCCTGCCGGGAGGGTTGCCGTGCCGCTTGAAAGTAGCTACCGCCTGCATTACAACGAGTTTGGCAACACCCGGGAAATCGAGATCCTGACCCGGGGGGCCGATGTCTACGACAATTCCTTCACCAATAAGGGCACTGCTTTTACCCGGGAAGAACGCGACCGTTTCGCCTTGCACGGCACCTTGCCGCCCAGCGTCCGCTCAATGGTCAGCCAGATGGCCAACAGCCGTCAGGCCTGTGAGGGGAAAAACAGCGACCTGGAAAAGTTTATCTATCTCCGTTCGCTGTTCGACCGCAACGTTGCCCTGGCCCACGCCTTGATCGCCAGCGATATTGAGCGCTATCTGCCCATCATTTACACCCCCACCGTGGGGGAGGCCTGCCGCCACTATTCCTCCATGTTCCGCAAGGCCCATGGGCTCTTTTTCTACCCCGGCAATATCGACCGGGCCGAAGAGATCCTGCGGCGGTTCGTGCCGCGCCAGATCCGGGTGGCGGTGGTTACCGACAACCAGGGCATTCTGGGTATCGGGGACCAGGGGGTGGGCGGGATCGCCATCTGCCTGGGCAAGTTGATGCTCTACACCCAGGGAGCCGGCATCGCTCCCTGGCACTGTCTGCCCATCTCCCTGGACGTGGGCACCGACAACCCGGAACTGCTTAATGACGACAACTACCTGGGCTGGCGGCATCCCCGTCTGCAGGATGATGAATACGTGGCCTTCGTGCAGCGCTTCGCCCGGGCCTTTAAAACAGTCTTTCCCCACGCCCTCTGCCAGTGGGAGGATTTTTCCAAGCAGAACGCCTTTGCCATCCGGGATACTTACCTGCACCAACTGATTTCCTTCAACGATGACATCCAGGGTACTGGCGCCGTGGCTCTGGCGGCCATTCTTTCCGCCCTGCGGATCAAAGAAGAAAAGCTGAGTGACCAGGTCTTCCTGGTGCATGGGGCCGGGGCCGGTGGCATCGGCATTGCCGAACAGATGGCCGTCGCCCTGCAGGGTGAGGGCCTGGATGAAGCGGCGGCCCGGGCCCGTATTTTCACCGTGGATCGCCGGGGGCTGGTCACCACCGACCGGGTACTGGAACCCTACAAAGAAAAATTCGCTCACGACCCGGCCGCCTTGCCCTGGCTGCGTCGGGAAGAGGATGGCTCATTGCTTAAGGTGGTCAAAAAGGCCGGGGTTACGGTGCTGATCGGTACTTCCGGGCAGGCGGGTTCTTTTGACCGGGAACTGGTTCAGGCCATGCTGGCCAACACCGACCGGCCGGTGATTCTGCCCTTGAGCAACCCCACCGGGCAGAGCGAGGCCCGGCCGGTCGATCTCGATCAGTGGAGCCGGGGCCGAGCCCTGGTGGCCACCGGCAGTCCCTTTGCCCCTTTGACCCGCCAGGGGAGCAGGGTGCGGGTGGGGCAGTGCAATAATGTCTTTGTTTTCCCCGGCGTCGGCCTCGGCATCCTGGCCGCCGGCGCGGCCGAGGTGCGGCCGGAGTTCTTCACCGCTGCCGCCCGGGCGGTGGCGGCCCAGGTTGACCCTGCCGACCTGTCGGCCGGCGTCTTGCTGCCCCAGGTCAGCGACCTGCGGCCGGTAAGCCGGGCGGTGGCGGCGGCGGTGGGGCAAAGTGCCATGGATTTGGGCGTGGCCGGCCCCTGCGCCTTCAGCACCTACCAGCACCACCACGACCCCGCCAGGCTGGCCCGCCTGATCGCTGAAATGCGCTGGCAACCCCGCTATCTGCCGCTGACGGCCGGCAACGTCACCTGCTGTTGATCAGAGCTCCGCAACCCAGATGCCGACGGATCGTCAACCCGGCTCTTTACCTTTGTCTAAAACAAAAAACTCCAGGAGCAGAAATGAGCGCAACCAACAACTCCAAACCGGAACAGCCTGCAAAGAGTGTGGACGAGAGCCGGGTGATCATGTCTCACATGATGTTGCCCCAGGATACCAACCCCGCCGGGATTGTCCACGGCGGGGTGGTGATGAAACACATTGACGACGCGGCTAGCGTGGTGGCCCTGCGCCATACCCGGTGCAACGTGGTTACCGCCTCCATCGACCGCCTGGATTTTCATAATCCGGTTTTCATTGGTAATCTGCTGACTCTTAAAGCCAGCCTGAACTTGGTAGGCACCAGTTCCATGGAAATCGGGGTTTGTGTGGAGAGCGAGGATTTGCAAACCGGAGAAATACGACATACCGCTTCGGCCTACCTGAGTTTTGTGGCCCTGGACGATAACTACCGTCCCCGCCCGGTACCGCCCCTGTTGCTGGTCAACGATGAAGACCGGCGGCGCAACCGTCAGGCCCAGGATCGTCGCCGGTCGCGCCTGGCGGAGAAGGCCCAGGAAGTGGCCTGCCGCACTGCGGAGAGTTGTCAGCTGCCGGTCGACACCCAACCTTAAACCATACAATTGTCGCCGTTGACCGGCGGGTAATGGCAGGTGAGTTGCAGTTTTTATGGTAACCTCCTGGCTTTTTGGTTTTGCGGGTTGAACCTGCCGCAGGGATTTGCTTTGACACCGTGACCGGCACTAATTAAAAAGAGGGCGGTTTTAAAAAGTCTTACCCATAGCTTGATACATTGCCATGGTCATCGGGTCCGGTGGTATAACAGAAGGGCGGAAAAAGTGCTGATCATAGAAGGCCTGCGGGTGCAGGAAGTTACTCTGGACCTGACCATAGCGCCGGGAGAAATTGTTTGTTTAAGCGGCCCGTCGGGTAGCGGCAAGTCGTTGCTGCTGCGGGCGGTGGCCGATCTGATTCCCCACCGGGGGCGGATAAGTTTCAACGGCGAGGAGTGCGCCGCCATGCCGGCCCACCTTTGGCGGCGTCGGGTGGGCTTGCTGCCGGCGGAGTCCCAGTGGTGGGCGACGACGGTGGGGGAGCATTTTCCCCGGCCGGTGCAGGCGGAACTGGCCGCCCTGGGCTTTGGCCCCGAGGTGATGGGGTGGCAGGTTACCCGCTGCTCCACCGGTGAGCGGCAACGGCTGGCGATTCTGCGTCTGCTGGCCCTGGCGCCGGCGGCCTTGTTGCTGGATGAACCCACCGCCAGTTTGGACCAGGAAAGTATCGGCCGGGTGGAAGGGCTGATTGACCGCTACCGCAAGCAACATCGGGCGCCGGTGCTGTGGGTCAGCCACGATCCGGCCCAGATGGCCCGGGTGGCCGATCGGCGGCTGCAGATTAACGGGACCGGGGTGGAAGAGGTGTCGGTGTGAACCTGATTGAGTTGAGCTATCTTGATCTGCTGCTGGCCTCCGGCCTGATCGTGGCCCTGGCGGCCATGTCGCTGCTGCTCCGGTTGCGGGTGGAGCGGCAACTGCTGATTGCCGCTCTGCGCACCACCGTGCAGTTGCTGCTGGTGGGGCTGGTGTTAAGGGCGCTGTTTGCCCATGCCACCTTGTCCTGGGTCGGCCTGATGGCCCTGGTGATGCTGCTGATTGCCGGTTACGAAGTGATGGCCCGGCAGAAAAGGCCTTTTGGCGGTGTCTGGGGCTATGCCCTGGGTACCGGGGCGATGTTTGTTTCTTCGTTTGCCACCACCGTTTTTGCCCTGCTGCTGATCATCGGCAACGATCCCTGGTATTATCCCCAGTACGCCATCCCGCTGCTGGGGATGATGCTGGGCAACACCATGACCGGGGTGGCCCTGGCCCTGGATCGGCTCACCGGTTTTGCCTGGCAGCAGCAGGCGGTGATCGAGACCCGGCTGGCCCTGGGCCAGGAGTGGCGGGAAGCCATGCGGGACAACATCCGGGAGAGTGTGCGCATCGGCCTGATTCCCATCATCAACGCCATGGCCGCCGCCGGAGTGGTGAGCCTGCCGGGAATGATGACCGGCCAGATCCTGTCCGGCACCGCGCCCATGGAGGCGGTTAAGTACCAGATTCTGATCATGTTCATGATCACCGCCGGCACCGGTTTTGCCATTTTACTGGCCACCTGGATCGGCGGCCGGCGACTGTTTGACGAGCGGCAGCGGTTGCGCCTGGATCGTCTTAAGTCCGCTTAAATTTTGGGAGGTTTGAGTTTCTGATGCTGCGATTGATTGAACGGGTTTTTTCCGATTGCGAGGATTGTCCCAGCGTGCTGCTGGCCAATATGCATGTTACTTCCGACGTGGAGCTTAATCTGGCCCGGATGGAGGAGGTGGTGCAGCTTGCCCATACCCATGGGGCCAATATCCTGATCTTTCCCGAGCTGTGCGTTACCGGTTATGTCTGGGAGGACCAGGGGCGGGGGGAGGTGGAGGAGTTGCTGGCCGCCGGTGAAAACAGCCGGATTGCCCCGACCATCAAGCGCATTCGCGACGGCCTGCGGGACGACGGCAAGGGGCTGGAGTACGTCTTTTACAACAATGTCCGGCGCAAGGATGACGGGCGCTACAACTCCACCTTCATCCTGCACCACAGCCTGGATTACAACCGGGAAGAGTTTATTTACGACAAGATTTTTCTCCCTCCCCTGGAGCAACTTTACTTCCAGCAGGGCACCGACCGGCGGCTGACCATTGAGACCAAGTGGGGCACCTTTGGCTTTCTGATCTGTTACGATCTCTGTTTTGTCGAGATGGCCCGTAAGTACGCTTTCAAGGACAAAGTGGATGCCATCGTCACCATGGCCCACTGGCGCTCGGAAGCGGTGCGGGAGTATGATCGGATGAACATCATGACCGACCATTACTACGGTTATCTATGGGATCTGATGAACTCCTCCAAGGCTGCCTACAACCAGGTTTGGAGCCTGGCCGCCAACGCCGTGGGGCACCATCAGGTAACCGGGGATTACTTCTGGGGCGGCAGCGGAGTATGGGCGCCTTCCGGGATGAAGCTGATCCAGGCCTCCAACATCACCGCCGAGCTGATCCTGGTACGCAACCTGGACCTGCGCGGCCAGCGCCGCAAGGAGCAGGATGATTTCGATTACCAAATAGACTTTGCCCGTTTCTTTAAGCCCATCGAAGAAGAGGGTTCATGCCCGCAGCAGCTACCGATAAAATCGTAAACGTGCAGCAGCACCGCACCTTGCGGCGATCGGACCGACTTGCGTACCTGGGGTACGCGGCGCCGGTCCGCTTGCCGCAATCTGCGGCACTGCTGCACGTTTACGGGCTTGGTGACGATCTTGGCGACGGCTGACGGGGGCAAAATGGACCCACAGAACGGCTCGGACAAAGTCAGAATCGATAAGTGGCTGTGGGCCGCCCGCTTTTTCAAGACCCGCAGTCTGGCGGCCCAGGCGGTTAACGGTGGTAAGGTGCACTTGAATGGCCAGCGGGTCAAGGCGGCCCGGCTGCTGGGGGCCGGTGACCGGCTGACGGTGCACAAGGGTGGGTATGAGTTTGTCCTCACCGTGCGACAGGTGGCCAGCCGCCGGCTGTCGGCTCCCCTGGCGGCGGGACTGTATGAAGAAGAGCCGGCCAGCCTGGCCCGGCGGCAGGAACTGATTGAACAGCGGCGCCTGGCCCGGCAGGTGGCGCCCCAGCCGCCGGCCGGCCGCCCCGGCAAAAGAGATCGCCGCCTGATTAAAAAATTTATTCGTAAAAGCGATGAATAGCCATCAAGGAATCGTCAAAGCTGCCTAACGCTGGGACGGACGCATGGCCTTCACCCCGTTGCAAATTTACCGATTGCCACGCTATCCTGCTTTTCCACTGTGCTCCCGCTGCTTACTGTGTTAAATTGCGGCCTGCGATTCGGTTCGAAACAAAAGGAACCATAAACTTTATTACCATTACCATGTAGTGATAAACTGTTGCGAAAGGAGAAACCATCATGGGCAGAGCACAACGGGCGCTGATCAGCCTGACGGACAAGAGCGGGATTGAAGAATTTGCCGGGGAACTGGCCAAGCTGGGCATTGAAATTCTCTCCACCGGCGGGACGGCCAAGAAGATGCGGGAGCACGGCATTGCAGTCAAGGACGTGGCCGAATTCACCGGTTTTCCGGAGATGCTCGACGGCCGGGTCAAGACCCTGCACCCCAAAGTCCACGGCGGCCTGCTGGCCCGGCGCGACAACCCCGAGCACGTGCGCCAGATGCAGGAGCACGGCCTGGAGCCCATCGATATCGTGGCCGTCAACCTCTACGCCTTTGAAAAGACCGTGGCCGACCCGGCCTGCACCCTGGATAAGGCCATCGAAAACATCGACATCGGCGGCCCCACCATGCTCCGTTCTTCGGCCAAGAACTTCCGGGATGTGACGGTGATCGTCGACCCCGCCGATTACCCCCAGGTGCTGGCCGAACTGAAAGAGCACGGCAACACCACCCTGAAGACCCGTTTCCGCCTGGCGGTCAAGGTCTTTGAACTGACCGGCTGTTACGATACCGCCATCACCACCTGGCTAAAGCAGGTTGATGCGGACAACGACCCCTCGCTGCAGGGCTAAGGTTGGGCGCGGCTGCCGGGCAGAAAGCGAGGTGGTCGGCAAGTTTGGTAAAGCGGGAGCGAAGCGCCCGCAGAGGTGAAAACAATGAATCTGGCGGTTTTACTTTCCGGCTCCGGTCGGACCCTGGACAACTTTCATCAGCAAATCAGTGAAGGCCGGATGGCCGGGCAAATCCGGGTGGTGGTGGCCAATACCGCCGACGCCCTGGGGCTGGAAAAGGCCCGTGGCTACGGCTATCCGGCCTTTCATGGCGAAAACAACGAGGCCATCAACCGCATCCTGGCCGACCACCCGGTGGACCTGGTGCTGCTGGCCGGTTTTCTCAAGCTTTACACGCCGCCTGAGCACCTGCGCCGGTCGGTGCTCAATATTCATCCCTCGCTGATTCCCGCCTTTTGCGGCGATGGAATGTACGGCATGCGGGTGCACCGGGCGGTGAAGGCCCGGGGGGTGAAGGTCAGCGGCTGCACGGTCCATTTCGCCAACGAGGTGTACGACGAGGGGCCCATTGTGGTCCAGCATTGTGTGCCCCTGGAAGATGAAGACAACCCGGAAGATATCGCCGCCCGGGTCTTTGCCGCCGAATGCCGGGCCTACCCCGAGGCGGTGAACCTGGTGGCGACCAAAGGGATCGACTATTTCTGGCCCTAGCAGCCAAACGTTTACTGCGGGTAGTCATCTTCGGCAACAAATGAGGTAAAACATGCAAAAAGTCAAAACTAGGCTGCTGGACGGAGACGATATTGATCGCACTCTTTCCCGTATGGCCATGCAGATTGTCGAGCATAATCATGGGGTGGAAAACCTGGCCATCATCGGCATCTACACTGGCGGGGTTTACCTGGCCCAGCGCATTCAGGTGCTGATCCAGGAGCAGTTTGGGATCAACCTGCCCACCGGCAGTCTGGATATTACCTTGTATCGCGACGACTGGAGCCTGGCGACCCAGAACCCGGTGGTAAAAAAGACCGCCATCGATTTTGCTCTCCAGGACAAGGCGGTGGTGCTGGTGGACGACGTGGTTTATACCGGTCGCACCATTCGCGCCGCCCTGGATGCCATCATGGACCTGGGGCGGCCCCGTTGCATTCAGCTGGCCGCTCTGGTGGACCGCGGCGGTCGGGAATTGCCCATTCAACCGGACTACACCGGCCTGGATGTCCAGGTGGGCATGGGCGAGCATGTCCATGTGCTGTTGCGGGAGCATGACGGGGTGGATGAAGTGGTGCTGGTACGCCAGGAGTAAAGATGAATGACGGGCAAGAAATAGAGGCCCTGGAGCGGGTGCTGGCCCGGGTACAGGAAAAAAATCGCAGTTACCGGCGCTATAATTTTTCCGAGGCCCAAAATGCCGTGTTGCGGGCCTTTTTCGACCTGGCCCAGGAATATGACTCCATGGATGACTTTTACCGGGTCTGCGTGGCCGTGCCCCGGGTTATGCTGGGTCTTAAAGTCCGCCTTTATCTGCTCAATGAACGCCGGGATACCCTGGAACTGCTCTGTGACAGTGAGTCCGGGGTGGTCAGCCCACCGGTGCCGGTTTCAGGGGAGATGGAGCTGAGTTGTCGCACCCAGGCCAGGGATTCCTCCCTGCTGGTGCCCATTCAGCGCAAAACCTCGCTCTATGGTGGTGGTGCTGAAAGCCGCTCGGTGGCGGATTTGGTCTTGGGACGACTGGAAATTGCCGGCGGTGCGGAGATGGATAAGGCGGTGCGTTTTTTCCTCCGTAAATACGCCAACCGGGTCGGTTACAATCTTCATAACCGGCTGATTGCTCAGCAGAATATCCGGCACCTCAAGTTCATCAATAACCTGGTGGCCGACATCGAGCACAACGTGATCACCCCCAATATGTACTTTCGCCACCTGTTCAACAAGTTGCGCAAAAGGCTGGCGGAGTTGGAGGAGGTGAGCCAGGAGTTTTCCCACATGCGTCAGACCGATCTTTGTGACGGTGAGGCTTGTGGCCTGGTGCAGCAGCGACTGGAGGCCATTTACGACGAGCTGGCCGCCAATCACCGGGAGATGCAGGAGCATTACAACAATTACAGCCTCTTTCTGGAAAGCCTTTTCCGGCGAGATCATTTTCGCAAAGGCCACTTGGTACTGCGCCCCCGGGCTTGTTCCGTTGAAAAAGAAGTGATCGCCCCGCAACTGGAACACTACGGCAATCGCCTGGTCAAGCAGGGCATCAAAATAGATCAGCCCAGAGACATGGCCGAAGAAGAGCTTCACCTGCGGGTGGATGTGGGCCTGCTTTCTCAGGTTTATGCCAATCTGTTTTCCAATGCCGTCAAGTACACCTCATCGGTGCACGACCATAACGGTGAGACAGTCAAGCTCATGGCCTACGGCCGGGAACATCTAATCGATTACTTCGGCCCCGGCAGAGACGGAATCAAGTTCAACGTTTTTACCACCGGTGAGCACTTAAGCGAGCGCGAAGCGCAGATGCTGTTCAGCGACGGTTTCCGGGGCGAGGCCGGCCAAGGTAAACCCGGCACCGGCCACGGGCTGGCTTTTGTCAAGCAGGTGGTGGAAATCCACGGCGGCGTGGTGGGTTATGAGCCCACCGTCATGGGCAATAACTTCTATTTCATTCTCCCCCTTTCTGCCGATGAATCCTGAACACCCACCGGGTGGCGTCCCTTCAAGCAGCGGGCCGGGTAAACGCGCCGCGGGATCGCAAGTCTGTGCCGCCAGCGGCAACGATGAACGATGCTCCATGGAACTGCTGGCCCCGGCCGGCAGCCTGGAAACTTTTGCCGCAGCGGTGGAGGCCGGGGCCGATGCGGTGTATATCGGGGCGCCCGCCGCCAACGCCCGAGCCCTGGCCCGCGATCTGCCGTCGGCGGAAATCGCCGCCATGATCGACTATGCCCATGGGCGCGGCGTGCGGGTGTACGCGGCCATGAACAGCCTGCTGAAGGAAGATGAGTTGGTTCAGGCCGTCGCCACGGTGGAAATGCTGGCGGGGCTCAAAATTGACGCTCTGATTATCCAGGACCTGGGGCTGCACCAGCTTTGCCGCCGTTTTTTTCCCGACTTGCGGCTGCATGCCAGCACCCTGATGGGTGCCCATAACAGTTTGGCGGTGCAACAGTTGGCCGCTATGGGTTTTGCCCGGGTGGTGCTGGCCCGGGAGTTGACTTTGGAAGAGATTACCGCCATCGGCCGGGAAACCAAAGTGGAGCTGGAGGTTTTCGTGCACGGGGCCATGTGTTTCAGTTACTCCGGCCTGTGTCTGTTCAGCAGTTACCTGGGTGGCAAGAGCAGCCTCCGGGGGCGCTGTGTGCAGCCTTGCCGGCGGGCCTACCGCTGGGCTGGAGAGCAGTCTGCCGGGCAGGCAAAAGGCCGGGGGTGGAGAAAGCCCGGCCGGGAAGAGCCGGCCGCCAAGGGTGCTTATCTGTTTTCCATGAACGATCTCGAGACCATGGAGTTGCTGCCGGCATTGCAGCGGGCCGGGGTGGGGTCGGTGAAGATCGAGGGGCGGATGAAAAGCGCCCAGTACGTGGATCGGGTGGTGCGGGCTTACCGGCGGGTGGTTGATGCCGTGGGCAATTCTGGCGCTGCCCTCTTTGACCACGTTTCCTCGCGCCCGGTCGCCCCGCCGGCCGGTTTAGCCGAGGCCCTGGAGGAAGGGCGAGCCCTGCTGGCGGAAGCCATGGGCCGCCGGACCGGGGCTGGTTATCTGCGCCAGCCGTTTAAAGATCTGGTTAGCCCGGGACACTCAGGCAATATCGGTCATTTTTTAGGGAAGCTCAGCGCCGCCAATGGCCCCTGGGGGCGGCTCAAACTGCGGCATCCACTGCGCAAAGGTGATCGTCTTCGGCTGCACCGCGAAATCGATGGCGAGCGGTCGGCTTTTACCCTGCAGGAACTCAGGCCGATGGGCAGCGGCCGGAGCGGGCCAAGCGGTAAAGAAAAAGCGAGCCGGACGAGAATTTTACCGGAAGCCAGGGTTGACCAGGAAATTGAGTTGCGCCTGCCGGTGGCGGCCCGGGCCGGTGACAGCCTGTATCTGGTAGATTTGGCCCAACGGCGCCGGCAGGCGACGCGATGTGACCTGACGGTTGCCGAGCGGCACCGGCGGCAGGCCGCGGCTTGGGAAAAAAGGCAGCCCAACCTGGAGATTGTAAGCTTTATCGGGGCCGGCAGTAGAATCGGTTCCGGCCGTGGCAAGGCCGGCGGCAAGGTCCGGGCCGCGGAAAACGCCGCCCGACGGGGAAGGGGGGAACTCCCTTCTTTGCCGCTGTGGTTACGCCTGGATGACCTGAAAATGCTGCCGCGGCGTTTGCCACCGGAAGTGGCGCAGGTGGTGTTGCCCCTTTCACCGCATAGCTGGCCGCAGTTGGCGTCGGCCGGGAAGCTTTGGCGTCCGTTGGGTGATCGACTGGTCTGGGCCCTGCCGCCTATTATCCTGGAAAATGACCTGCCTTTTTATCGTGAAAAAATTGCCGAGTTGCAAAGTAAAGGCTGTAATGCCTGGCAGCTTGGTCACCTTGGCCAGTTGCTGTTTTTTGCCGACCAACCCGAAATTGCCTCTGCTGCCGGCGGCGGCAAAAAAGGACGGCGGGGGGCCCCGTTGCTTTTACATGGTGACTATACCCTCAATATCCTCAACAGTCTGGCCGTCCGAGGCTACCGGCAGCTGGGTTTCACTTCGCTGCAGGCGGCCATCGAAACCGACCAGGACAACCTGCTGGCCCTGCTGGGCGGATTGCGGTCGTCGAGTAAAAAGAACCGTTCCAAAGCGGCGGCACCGTCTTTGGGGCTAACCCTGCATGGCCGCCCACCGCTTTTTACCTCCCGCCTGGATTCCATCCATTTCCGTTATCGGACCCCTTTTCTCAGCCCCCGGGGCGAGCGGTTCCTGTTGCTCCGGGAGCATGATCGGACCATGGCCCTGGCGGCGCATCCCTTTTCCCTCCTGTCGCGGGGCGGTGAACTGGCGACTTCCGGTCTTGCTTTCGGAGTGGTTGATCTGCGTTATCAGCAACTCAATCGCCAGGACTTGTCGCTGCTGCTGCGCCGGGCCGGCAAAGATGCCCGGCCAATTGCCGGGGCCGGCAGCTTCAACTTCCTGCACCGCTTATCCTGAACGTATAGTCCCGTTAAACCGTAAACGACAACTGAGCACAACCTCGGGCGGCAATATTTTCCCCGGCGGGGCTTTGTTTTGTTGGCACGTTATTTGCTGTAAAGCCTGGGCGAGAAGATTTTTAACTGATATCCGTCCCGGCAGGAGGGAAAATATGTCGCTGCACAACATGATGTTCAACGGAATGAGCGGAATCAACAGCATGGCCGGCAACATGGCGGTGCTGGGCGATAACATCGCCAATGTCAACACGGTTTCATACAAGAACGCCCAGACCACTTTCCAGAATGTGCTCACCTCATCCCAGCAGCATTTTGATGAAGTGGGCAACGGTTCCCAACTGCAGGCGATCAGTAAAAATTTCCGCCCCGGTCCCCTGGAGGAAACCACCAAAGCCACCGATATGGCCATTGCCGGAAAAGGCTTTTTTATGGTTAACGATGACGCGGGGGAAGTGCTTTACACCAGAGACGGTCAGTTTGATCTCCGGTTGGAAGATTATACCCCGGCGGGTTTTTATAACCTGGTAACTCCGGCCGGTTACCGGGTGCAGGGAGTTAACCTGGAAGATGGCGCTGGCAATGGGCAGTTGGGGGATGTTTTAGTGCGGCGGGAATCCCTGCCGCAGGCCACCGATAATGTAACCATGGCCTTGAACCTGCAAAGCAGCGGGACTGGTGTTGCCGACAGTACTCCTCTTTACGATTCCTGGAATGGTGCCGCCTCCACGCCCATGACCGCCGGAGCTTATGATTACCAAACCACCATGCAGGCCTACGATGACCAAGGGCAGAGCTTCAATTTGAATATCTTTTTTGACCAGACGGAAAACCCCCATGAACGGGAGTTTCTTGTCACCCATGATCCTGCCCTGGATCGTCGGCTGCTCCCTGACGGCAGCCGGTACAACAGTGGCCCGGAGCCGGAAAAAGGGGCCGGCGCCCTGCTTTATGGCAAACTGATCTTCAACACCACCGGTGAACTGCTTGATATCCAGACCTGGGAAGTGCCGCCGGACGGCAACCTGGAGCTGTGGCAGCAGGCCAACGGTGAAAACGGTGAAGAAAACGGTAATGGTGAGCTGGTTCCCAGTGAATACTGGCAGCAGCCAGATTCCGGCAGCGGTCTTTACTCCTTTGACTACAATATCAGCGGCATTGGTGACAACCTGAGTTCCACCATCGATTTCGGCACCACTTTGTCCCTGCAGGTGGCGACCAGCAGTGGGGTGCTCAAGGCGGGTGGTTCCGGTGCTGCCGCCCCCAACGTGCACGTCTTGAGTTCCTGGGATCAAGTCTATGATAGCAACGGGAAACGGGTGCAGGAAGGCGATACTTTGATTTTTCAGGGGTACAACCACCAGGGGGAGGAGGTGACCTCAAACTACGTGGTTGATTACGATCAGCGGGTGGAAGATTTGATGCTGCAGCTTGAGCAGGACTTCAACGCCACGGCCCTGCTCAGGAACGGTCGCCTGGAGCTGCATGCCAATGAACCGGGCGAAAGTCAACTGGCGGTGACGGCCGTCAATTACCTGGATGCCACCGGCAACAGTCCGGCGGACAATCCTGATCTGGCGCAGCCGTTTGGTGAAGAGGGGGCCGGTTTTGCCCTGGCGATGGGCGAAGATCTTATGCTGTCGCCGATTCGCACCACCAATTACGCCACCGCTTCGACCACCATTTTCCAGGACCAGAACGGTCATGGCTCGGGGGTGCTGCAGACCATTGCCATTAAGCCCGACGGGACCATTGTCGGCAACTACTCCAACGGTCAGAGTCACGATCAGGCCCAGGTAATGCTGGCCGACTTTGCCAATTACCACGGGTTGATCCCTGGCAGCCACAACACCTATCGCTCCTCTGCCGAGTCCGGCGATCCGGTGATTGGTACCCCAGGCAACGGTTCTTTTGGTCAGGTGCTGGGCAATTCACTGGAGGGCTCCAACGTCGACTTGGGCCGCCAGTTTGTTGATTTGACCATGACCCAGCGGATATTCCAGGCCAACTCCAAGTCCATCACCACCGCCGACGAGATCCACCAGACCCTGATGCGTCTTAAATAGCAAATCGGGGCACTGCTGCCCATTTGCTGCCCGCTTGTTGCCCCTTGCCGCTTGTCTCTATTTTCTGCTGATCTTTTCCCAGGTGTCGCGAAGGGTGGCGGTGCGGTTGAAGACCGGGTGGTCGGGGGTAGAATCCTTGGGGTCCGGGCAGAAGTAGCCCTGGCGTTCGAACTGATATGGATGGCCGGGCTGGGCATCGCGCAGGTTGGGCTCCAGGCGACAGTTTTTCAGGACCACCAAGGAGTCGGGGTTGACGAAATCCTTGAAGTCAGCCCCGTCGGCGGCAGCCTTTTCCGGGCTTTCGGCGCTGAACAGCCGGTCGTAGAGCCTGATTTCCGCCGTTATGGCCCGGTCGGCCGCCACCCAGTGGATGGTGCCTTTGACCTTGCGGCCGTCGGGGGCATTACCCCCCAGGGTGGCCGGGTCGTAGGTGCATCTTAACTCCACCACCTCGCCGGCCTCATTTTTTAACACTTCCTCGCATTTAATGAAGTAAGCGTAACGAAGCCGGACTTCGCGGCCCGGGGCAAGGCGGAAGAATTTTTTTACCGGCTCTTCCATGAAGTCGTTACGTTCAATGTAAATTTCCCGGCCAAACGGCAGGGGACGGGTGCCCATATCCGGTTTTTGCGGGTGGTTCTGGCCGGTCAGCTCTTCGCTTTGCCCGGCCGGGTAGTTGGTGATTACCACTTTTAAAGGCTCCAGTACCCCCATCACCCGGGGGGCGGTTTCGTTGAGTTCTTCCCGCACGCAGTGTTCCAGCAGACCCATGTCCACCAGGCTCTCTTTTTTGGCCAGGCCGATGCGTTCGCAGAAGTTGCGGATTGCCGCCGGCGGATAGCCCCGACGGCGAATGCCGGACAGGGTGGGCATGCGGGGGTCGTCCCAGCCCTGTACATAACCTTCGTTGACCAGTTGCAAAAGTTTGCGTTTGCTGACCACGGTATAGGCCAGATTGAGGCGGGCGAATTCGATCTGCCGGGGGCGGCAGGGCACCGGCAGATTGTCGACAATCCAGTCGTACAGGGGCCGGTGGTCGGCGAATTCCAGGGTACACAGGGAATGGGTCACCCCTTCCAGGGCGTCGGAGAGGGGATGGGTGAAGTCGTACATGGGATAGATGCACCACTGCTCACCGGTGCGGTGATGGGCCCGGTGCATGATGCGGTACAGCACTGGATCCCGCAGGTTGAGGTTGCCCGAGGCCATGTCGATTTTGGCCCGCAGCACTTTGGCGCCGTTGGGGAACTCTCCGGCTCGCATGCGGCGGAACAGATCGAGGCTTTCTTCGCTGGGGCGCTCCCGGTGAGGGCTGTTGGTGCCCGGTTCGGTTAGGGTGCCACGGCTGGACCGGATCTCCTCGGCGCTCAGCTCGCAGACGTAGGCCTTGCCGTTTTTAATCAGGTGTTCGGCGTATTCGTAGAGCTGTTCGAAATAATCCGAGGCATAATAAAGATGCTCCTGCCAGTCGAACCCCAGCCAGCGGACATCCTCTTTAATGGCCTCGACGTATTCGGTTTCTTCCTTGCTGGGGTTGGTGTCGTCGAAGCGCAGGTGGCAGCGGGCCGGGGTGAGCTCGCGAGCCAGGCCGAAGTTGAGGCAGATGGACTTGGCGTGCCCGATATGCAGGTAACCATTGGGCTCCGGCGGAAAGCGGGTGACCACCTCGGTGTGCTTGCCGGCGGCCAGGTCTTCGGTGATGATGGCCCGGATAAAGTCGGCGGGTACGAATTTGGCGTGATCGCTCATTTTTAACTCTCCACGACAAAATATTTTGCCGTCTCCCGCAGGCGGCAGATCACCTTGTCCCGTTCCAGGTGGGCAAAGACTTCGAACATGCTGGGGCCCTTGATCTGCCCGGTGATAACCGCTCGGGCACCGTTGATCGGCACGCCGGGTTTGACCCCATGGGCCTCGGCCAGCTCCCGGGCCACCCGCTCGGCCTCTTCCGGAGTGATCTCCGGCAGGGCCGCCAGCCGGTCGGCCAGTTCCGGCAGCCATTCTTTCAGTGGCGGATGTTTCAGCAGATTTTTCTGCAAGGCCTTGTCATCCACCGTGAAATCATCGGCAAACCAGGCCCGGCCCAAGGTGGTGAAGTCTTTCAGGGTATGAAAGCGCTCCCGGATCATCACCAGGGTTTTTTCAAACCACTCCTTCTTGTCTCCGTCGTAAGCCGGATCCCAGATTTTTTCCTGCTCCAGAAAAGGTTTGACCAGGGTTGCCAGCTCACTGACCGGTATGGTCCGCAGGTAATGGGCGTTGATGTTGATGGCCTTGGGGTCGGTGAAAAATTTGGGGTCATCCTTGCGGTAGTTGAAAATGGAGTTGGCCCTGCTGATCCCCTCCAGGGAAAAGGCCTCAATCAGCTCTTCTTGGGAAAAAATCTCCCGGTCATCGCCGGGCGACCAGCCCAGCAGCACCAGAAAGTTGACCAGGGCCCAGGAAATAAAACCCTGTTCCCGGTAAAAATGCACCGCCACCACCTCGCCGTGGCTGCGTTTGGAGATTTTGGCCTTGTTCAGGTCCAGGGTCAGCGGCATGTGGGCAAACACCGGCGGCTGGGCTCCCAGGGCCCGGTAGAGCAGGATCTGGCGCGGGGTGTTGGCCAATCCATCCTGGCCGCGGATGACGTGACTGATTCGGTCACGGATGTCATCCACCACGTTGCACAACAGGTACAGAGGCTGGCCATTGGAGCGGACGATGACGAAATCTTCAATATCCTGGTAACTGCGCTCAATGCCGCCACACACGGCATCCTTGAAAGCCACGGCACCGGCCTCGCGGGGTACTTTGAAGCGAATGACGAAGGGGGCGCTGGCGGCTTCTCTGGCGGCCACCTCATCGGGGCTTAAATCCCGGCAGGCTCCGTTATAGCGGTAGTCGGCCTTGGCCTTGACCGCTGCCTCCCGTCGGGCTTCCAGCTCTTCTTTGCTGCAGAAACATTTGTAGGCCTGGCCGGTGGCCAGCAGTCTGACCGCCGCCGCGTTATGCTCTTCAGCATGGTCGGTCTGAAAATAGGGGCCTTCGTCCCAATCAAGCCCCAGCCACTCCATGCCGTCAATGATGCCGCGGATGGATTCTTCGGTGGAGCGCTCGGCGTCGGTGTCTTCAATGCGCAGCACCATTTTGCCGCCGTGTTTTTTGGCAAACAGCCAGTTGTAAATGGCGGTTCTGGCGCCACCGATGTGCAGATACCCGGTGGGGCTGGGGGGAAAACGAACGCGAACCTCACTCATGCCACAGATCTCCTGAATATTTTTTTGTGTTCATGCAATAACCAGCCACAAGATGATGGACGGCAACGCAAAAAACAAGAGTTGCAACGTGATCCCGGTCGGTGCCGGGGGTGTCAGTGGCAGCGACAAATTTGATCGCCGGACAATAAATCTTGTGATACTCGAAGTAAAGGCACCAAGCCTTGCAGCGTGGCAAAATAATGTGCGCAGGTTATAGCGTTTTTTGTCGCAATGTTCAATGAATGACTGCGGCCCTGGCGGATTTGTTTTTTTAAAGCGGACGGCGATTTCGGTTATTTGCAATTGTGACTTACTTGTTGTATGATCATAAGAAAAGGTGAATAGCGTCAATGCCCGCCGGTCAGTACAGGTGGTGCCAGGTGGCGGCGAGTTTCCGCTGCGGCGGGACGAAAATAAGGAGGTGCGCCATGATCCTTGACGTTAACAGTGGCATAAATCAAGGCCAGATGCGGCCGGAACGGCCGGATGTCAGCCCGGTGCCCGATAATACCAACCGGGCCCAGCCCGAGCGCAACGAGGCCGGCCGGACCAGTGAGATGACCCCCGGGGTGGTGGCCGAGTTTTCCGCCTCCGCCATGGAATTGGCGCGGACGGTCACCGATCCCGAGCAGCCCGCCGACACCACCCGTGGTGATGACAACATGGAGCGGGAAAACCGCGGCGTAGCCCAGGCCAACCGGGAAGAGCAGGCCCGTGAGGTCCGGGAACCGCAGCGCCGGACCATCGACGTTATGGTGTAGTTTAGTGCGGGTGGCCCCGCAGTCTGCAGTGCTTTTATCACCGGCGGCATACCTGCAGTGTATGGCCGCCGGTTTTTTTTGTCTGCCCGCCTTTCTTCCCGGCTTATCATTTCCCCAGCCGTGAATTTGTTTCAGTCTTCCTGGATTCCCAACTCCCGCAGTACCCTCAGGTTACCGGTCCAGTTTTTCTGGACTTTCACCCAGAGCTTCAGCAGCACTTTGGTGCCCAGCATGGCCTCGATCTCCCGCCGGGCCGATTGACCGATCTGTTTCAGCATTTGTCCCCGGTTGCCAATGATAATTCCCTTCTGGGAATTTTTCTCCACCAGGATAGTGGCGTCGATGGTGGTCAGCGGGGTGCCCCCCCCCGGTTCTTCCCGGAAGCGGTCGATCATTACGGCGGTGGAGTAGGGCAGTTCATCCCGGGTGAGCAGCATGATTTTTTCCCGGATAATCTCGCTGCAGATAAAACGTTCGCTGGCGTCGGTGGGGATGTCTTCGGGGAACAGCCGTGGTCCCTGGGGCAGCAGCTTGCTTAATTCATCAAGCAGGGTCTCCTGACCATCCCCGTCCAGGGCGGAGAGGGGAATGATGGCGGCAAAGGGATAAACCTCCTGCCAGGCGGCGATGATGGGCAGCAGCTTTGCCTTGTCCACCCGGTCAATCTTGTTGCAGAGCAGCAGGGTGGGGAGGTTGGCGCGGGCCAGCAGCCGGCCGGCCTGCTGCCGCTGCTCCGGGCGGCTGTCTGCTTCCGGGGAGCTGACGTCGATCATGTAGGCCACCGCATCTACTTCGTTTAAGGTATTGCGGGCGATCTTGACCATTTCACTGTTGAGGCGGCTGCGAGCCTGGTGCAGGCCGGGGGTGTCCAGGAAGACGATCTGGCGCTCCGGCTGGTTGAAGACCCCCAGTACCCGGTTGCGGGTGGTTTGCGGCTTGGGTGAGACGATGGATATCTTCTGGCCCAGCAGGTTGTTGAGCAGGGTGGATTTACCGGCGTTGGGGGGGCCGACCAGGGCGACAAAGCCGCAGGTGATTTTTTCCGGTGATGAATCGGCAGTCATAAATTTGTTCCTTTAACGATTGTTGACCTTAACTTTCCAATCTACCCGCTTTGCTGTTTTTTGTCCCCCTTCTTTGCTGGACGGTTCGGAGGATGGTCAAAATTGGCCGTGTTGGACGCCGAGCTGTTTTAAGTGACAAGTCCACTGATTCCTGTTAGAGGGAAAGGCTTGTTTTTGTCCCCGTTAACCCGATCATCGGATGGTTTATGGTTTATCCTGGAAATATCGTTGAGTATGTCGAGCAAGGTAAATTTATCTGCGGCGTGGTGGTGGAAGTGGCCGCCAACCGTTTGCGTGTTTTCAATCAGAATGGTCGTGAACTGAACCTGCCCCGGGCCCGGGTGGTGCACTGTTCCGGGTACCCGTTGCCCGCCGGCCTGTCCCGGGATGAGCAGCGCCATCGGTTACAGGAGGTTGACCGGCAGCGGCGGGAGTTGACCGACCAAATCGAAATCGAAACGGTCTGGGAGTTGGCGGCGGCCGAGGCGGATCAGTTTTTCACCCCCCTTTTCCTGGCCCAACTCAACTTCGGCGGCGAGGCCGATGATGACCAGGTGGCGGCCTTCCTGCGGGCGGTGTTTATCGACCGGCTTTATTTTAAATACAAGGATGGCCAGGTGATGGCCCATCCAGCCGAAGTGGTGGAGCAATTGCGGGCCCGCCTGGAGCGGGATCGACAGCGGGAAGCCCTGCTGGCCGACGGTGCCCGCCGCCTGCAGGCTCTGTTTGCCGCCGACGTGAGCCAGGTTGAGCCGCCGGCCGCCATCCGTGGCGATGGTGAAACGGTGGCCACCGATGAAGTTGCCTGGCCGGAACGCCAGCGTTGTCTTGATCTGTTGCAGGACTACTACCTGCTGGCCAATGACGCCGAAGAAAGCGAACTGGCCCGGGAGCTGCTCAAGCGTTCGGGCCTGACCCGGCCCCACGATATTTATCATCTGCTGGTGGCGGTCGGCATCTGGCAGGCCGATGAAAATATCCCCCTGTTGCGGGCCGGGGTGCCGGTGTTTTTCAGCGAGGAAGAAATGGCGGCGGCGGAAGCTTGCCGTGAGCCTGACACCGACACCCTGCTGGCCCAGGGACGCCACGATCTGCGCCATTTGCCGGTGCTGACCATCGACGGCAAATCCACCCGTGATCTCGATGACGCTCTGCACCTGGAACGCCAGGGGGAAAACTTCGTGGTGGGCATCCATATCGCCGACGTGGCCCATTACGTCAAACCCGGCTCACTGCTGTTCAAAACGTCGATGGAGCGAGTTACCTCGCTTTATTTTCCCGAAGGCCAGGTGCCCATGTTGCCGCCCCGGCTGTCGGAAGATCTGTGCAGCCTGGTGGCCGGCCGGGATCGTCCGGCCATGAGTTTTATGGTCACCCTGACCCCGGATGGTGACATTGTCTCT
Organism: Desulfurivibrio dismutans; assembly: GCF_029210385.1. Lineage (GTDB taxonomy): Bacteria > Desulfobacterota > Desulfobulbia > Desulfobulbales > Desulfurivibrionaceae > Desulfurivibrio > Desulfurivibrio dismutans. The sequence continues at coordinate 98,215 of NZ_JARGDQ010000010.1, forward strand.
TCCCGGATTGTAGCCAGCGTGGTTCGGGTGGCCCGCCGGCTGAACTACGAAGAGGTGGATGAACTGCTGCCCAGCGATGGTGACCTGCAGGATCTGCTGGCTTTAAGCCGGGCCCTGCGCCGCCGCCGTATTGAGGCCGGCGCTTTGTTGCTGCCCATCCCCGATGTCAATATACGCCTGGATGATGCCGGCAACCCCGAGGTCAGTTTGGAAGATGTGGATATTCCGGCCCGCCTGCTGGTCTCGGAGATGATGGTGCTGGCCAACATGTTGGCGGCGGAGTACGTGGCTCAGCAGCAGGTACCCGGCCTGTTCCGCAGTCAGGATGACCCGCATCAGCGGCTGGTGCATGGATACGAGGAGGATATCTTCACCATTTGGCGTCAGCGCAAACAACTAAAGCCCGGCCAGCTGCTGACCCGGCCGGAACGCCACAGCGGGGTTGGGGCGGCCAGTTACACCACCATCACCTCACCCATTCGGCGCCTGCTGGATCTGGCCATGCAGCATCAGGTGCATGGGCTGGTTGCCCGGCAGGGAGCGGTTTTTGCTGAACCGGACATGCTGGATCTGGTGGCCGCCATCAACACCACCCAGGGACGGCTGAATCAGGTCAAGCGAGAGCGCCAGCGTTACTGGCTACTGAAATACTTGCAAGGCAAAGTCGGTCAGCGGGTGGATGTTCTGGTGGTGGCTCGGGGTCCAAGGCGGGTAACGGTGGTACTAACCGACTGTCTGCTGGAAGGCGATCTCCCTCCCGGTCGGGGACTGAGCATCGAGGCGGGAGACGTGATTGCGGTCAAGATCGCCAAAGCCGATCCCCTGGACGGTATCCTGCGCCTGGAATGGTAAGTAAACGGACAGCAGCACCGCATCTTGCGACGATCGACCCGGCTTGCGTACTGATGTACGCGGCGCCGGTTCGCTTGCCGCAACCGGCGGCACTGCTGTCCGTTTACTTGTGGTAACGGGCTGATTTAATAAGAAAAAAGGCGTAGACGGCAGAGGCAGGGCTGGCAACAAACAAAAAACGCGGCGCAGTGCCGTCGCAAGCGGCAAGCAGCCCGGCGCCGCGTACATCAGGTACGCAAAGCTGGGCTGATCGCCGCTTGCGGCGGTGCTGCGCCGCGTTTTTTTAGTCGTAGATGATGCTGTTCCAGCGCTCCAGAATTGCCTCGGTCTGCGCATCGAGGCGGTGGGCCACTTCGTGGATCTGAAACTGCCGATGGCATTGCCCGCATTCCATGCGCACCCGGCCGCAGGAGCGCATGATGGTCAGCTGGCCGTCGTCGCACTGGGGGCAGATCATGGTGGTGGTGGTACCGGAGGTAAACATCTCAGTCCTGCAGCAGGGTTTGGCGGGTGAAGATAGCCTGCAGCTGGTGGCCCTTGTCGGCCAGGGCCTCGGCGCCGCCTTCCTCGCGATCGACAATGGTGGCCACCAGGCCGACTTTGTAGCCTTGTGCTTCCACCCGGTCGATGACTTTCAGCAGGGTGCCGCCGGTGGTGACCACGTCTTCCACCAGGGCCACCACCGCTCCTGGCGGCAGGTTGCTTTCTCCTTCCAGGTAGGCCTCGGTACCGTGCTGTTTGGATTCCTTGCGGACAATGAAGGCCGGAATTGGCGCCTTATCAAGCCAGCTCACCAGGGAAACCGCAGTGACAATGGGGTCGGCACCCAGGGTCATGCCGCCCACCGCCTGGATCTTTTCCGGGTTTTTGCTGATCATCTCAAATAGCAGCTTGCCGCAAAGATATCCCCCTTCGGCGTCCAAGGTGGTCTGCTTGCCGTCGATGTAGAAATCCGATTCCTTTCCCGATGATAATTTAAAAGTGCCCTGACGGTATGATTTTTCTCGGATAATCTGCTGCAGGCGCTGACGATCATTCATGCTGGTCCGTCCTTGAAATAGCTGGGTTTAATGTGCAACCGTTAGGTTATACTGCTGCTGCCGGTTGGCGGCGTTGTCACAAATTCGGTCAGTTCCTTTAAAAACTGGTTGAGGTTCTGCAGGGCATCGAATTTGAGGGTGGCGCTGACCTCGCCGAATTCGCTGCCCGGCATCTTGTCTTGTATGGCCTGGAGCAGGGCCAGCACCACATTGCGGTCAAACTGTTTGTCCACATCGCTGCAGAGAATCTTGAGGGCGGTCTCCACCGGCATGGCGTCGCGGTAGGGCCGTTTGGAGGTCAGGGCGTCGAAGACATCGGCTACCGCGATGATTCGGCCGAACAGTGAGATCTCCGGCCCGCTCAGGCCCATGGGGTAACCGGTGCCGTCCAGGCGTTCATGGTGCTGAATGGCACCCTGGATAATGTTGTTGGCCAAATGGATGGGCTGCAGGATTTTATCGGTGAAAACCGGATGCTGTTGAATATGGTAAAATTCTTCGCTGGTAAGCTTGCCCGGCTTGCCTAAAATTGATTCGGAAATCCCGATCTTGCCCAGGTCGTGCATGTAAGCCGCGATTTCCAGGTCGCTGAGCTCTTTGCTTGGCAGGGCAAGCTGTTGCCCAATAGTCACGGCATATTTGGCCACTCGGAAAGAGTGGCCGTGGGTGTATTCGTCCTTGGCGTCGATGGCGGCGGCCAACGCCTTGACCGTGTTGAGGTAGAGATCCTGCAGACTGTCGTAAAGGCGCAGGGTTTCAAAAGTGGGGGAAATGATGTTTTCGATTATACCGACAAACTTCTTCTCGTATGCGGTGAACGGTCGTTGGTCGGCGGGCCGGAGGAAAAACATCTGGCCACTGATGCGCCCGTCTTTTTCCCTGATGGGTAGGTAGAGCATGGACTTGCCGTTGGCCAGGGAGCAGATGATGGGCTGTTCAATATTCCGAGGCTTGCGCAGACAGTCGCATTCCTGCAGTTGTCTCTCTTCCGCCAGGGTGATGTTGAGCCGCACTTCCACTTCATCATCCCATCGGCCCCGGGTATGGATCAGGGCCTGGTCGGCGTTGATGGCCGTTGAGATTTCCTGCAGAATAATCTGGTAACACTCCTCCAGATCCTCAACCCCGATGATTTTTCGGGCCACCTTGCTGAGGAAGTTGAGTTGGCTGGAAAGAGCCAGCATTTCCTCGGAGGTTTCACGTAACTCCTCTTCCCGTGCCAGTTGGCTGTTGATGGCGGCCAGGCAGTAAGAGATGTGTGGTTCGCTGGCGGTCAGGGCCGCCTGGTCGGCGGCAGTGCAGGTTAAACCGCCGATGTTTTGCGGGTAATTAAAAGTGTAAGAACGGGTGGCCTGGCCGCCTGGCAGGCCTTGGGAGAGCACGGTTTGGCCATGGCTGTCCTGAACTGTTACTGCCAGGTTGAGTACGTCGCTGAGATATTGCAATGACAGGTTAAGAAACTCCGTGTCAAAAAGGTGGTCAAAAATGGAACTCATGGGGTCGCCGCATCGGGATTGAGAATTTTGTTGATGGCTGTCCCCAGTTCTTCCTTGCAGATGGGTTTGTTGAGAAAGCCGTTGCCGCCAACCTCTTGCGCCTCGCGAATGTTTTCCTCACTGCCCAGGGAAGTAAAGAAGATCACCGGAATCGCGGTGGTTCGGTGGTCGGCTTTGAGCCGGCGGGTGGCTTCAATGCCGTCCAGTACCGGCATTTCAATGTCCATGATGATCATATCCGGGTCGGCGGCCAGGGCGGTTTCTACACCAACCTGGCCATTTTCCGCCGCGATCGCCCGGTGCCCCAACTGCTGCACCAGCTGGCTGACAATACGCCTGATCATGGCGGAATCGTCTACAATCAAGATGGTTTTGCTCATGAAAACCGCAGCTCCCTGCTCATGATGATAAAACTCGACGCCCCGGGACCAAGGGGTAAACCTCAAAAGGAGAGGCGGATGCGAGGAGGGCAGCCACCAAGACACCGGCTGCCACGATGATCTCGGCTTTCTGCCTTATCGGCCGTGCAGTATAACCTTAAAGCGGGCTGCAGGCAAAAAAAACTTGCCCTTTTGGCAGGGACGGTGGCTTAAAGTTTTGGCAGGTAATGGGCCAAGTTGGCTTTATCATCGATTACCGGCTCAATTTCACCGCCCCCGGCGGCCATGACCACCATCACCCCGGGGCCATGACCGGCCAGTACGCAATCGGAATGGACGATGATGCCGATGACCACGCCGCCGCTGCGGTAGATGCGACCATAAGAGGCATCGGCGTCGATAATGGCCACCAGGTCCCCCAGGCGCAGATCCTTTAATTGATATTTTTCCACCGTGGGGCGGTCAAAGAGCTGGATATCATAATCGCCACTGTTGCTGTGGGGGGAACCGATGCCTGAACCCATGATCGCCGCCGGTACGCGATGGGTCACAGGTACCAGAAGCTTGCCGTTTTTCCCCTTTTTTAGGGGCAGTTTGGCCAGCAGGTCAGGGTCGAGGTTAATGATTTTTATACCCGGAAAGTCAATCAGCCGCAGTCCGCAACCAAAAGCCTTGATCTGAATTTTATCGCCGATTACCAGTTTTTCCAGCACCTCGGGCGGGAAATCAAGCAAGACATGTTCAATCCCCCCGTGTTTGCCGGTAACCCGGCCTTTTTCGCCCTTGGCCTCGCCGCTTACCACCGTGGCCGGGTTACCGGCGCAGGAGTACAGGTTGAGGGCCCGGTTGGGGCCGGGCTGGCCCTGAAACTGGGTGAAGTTGCTGATGGAAACCCCGGGTTCGACATGGTCGGCAAACAGCCCGCAGGCCCGGTCGCCGATGCGCAGATTATAAGTAATACCCCCGACTCCAGGGTAGATGTCGGAGTGGCCTTCAGGGTTGATCCGGTAGGGGTTGATGCCGCCCAGCGGTGAGGTGATCTCGCCGATCACTGACTGACACACCAGTTGCTCCCGGTTGGTTTTCAGCATGGTTTGCTCCCGGTCATGGTTATTGTTTTTGGGGTTTAAAAAGGCGGGGCTAACAGCCCGTTGAAAAACGGGCTGTTAGCGGCCCATGGATGGGCCGCCGAATTAATTGGCACTGAAAGTGGCAATTAATTCGTGAGGTTGGCCAAAGCCATCTTTGGCCAACCGTTAGATAAAAAAGCCAGGGATGGCTTTTTTATCAGACTGCTAAACGTTGAAGCGGAAATTCATGCAATCACCGTCCAGGACCACGTAATCCTTGCCCTCCAGGCGCAGCAGGCCCTTTTCCCGGGCTTTGGCCTCACTGCCGCAAGCGATCAGATCTTCACAGGAAATCACTTCGGCCCGGATGAACCCCCGTTCAAAGTCGGTATGGATTACCCCGGCGGCCTGGGGGGCTTTCCTGCCCTGCGGAATGGTCCAGGCCCGGGTTTCCTTTTCGCCCACCGTGAAGTAGGTGATCAGCCCCAGCAGTTCATAGCCGTTGCGGATCAGGCGGTGCAGGCCCGGTTCGCTCTGGCCCAGATCATCCAGGAAGTCCCGGCGCTCGGACTCTTCCAGGTGGCTCAGCTCTTCTTCGATGGACCCGGAGATCATCACCACCGAGGCCCGTTCCGTGGCCGCCGCCTGTTTTAACTCTTCCACCCAGGGATTGCCGCGGTTGATTTCCGCTTCCGAGACGTTGGCCACATAGAGTACCGGCTTGGCGCTGAGCAAAAACAGCTCTTTCATCAGCTCCCGGCCGGTATCGTCAAGCTCCATGGTGCGGGCCGGCTGTCCCTGGTCCAGGTGTTTTTCCAAAGCCTGCAGAAAGGCCTGTTGCTCCTTGGCTCCCTTAAGCCCGGACTTGATCTGGGTCGCACTTTTATCAAGACGCTTGCGTACTGTTTCCAAATCGGCGAGAATCAGTTCCGTGTTGATTACCTCACGGTCCCGCAGGGGATCAATGGAGCCGCCGACGTGGACAATGTTGTCGTCGGTAAAACAGCGGATTACGTGGGCGATGGCATCCACTTGGCGGATATGTCCTAAAAACTGGTTGCCCAGGCCCTCGCCTTTACTGGCGCCGCTGACCAGGCCGGCGATGTCGACGAACTCCATCTTGGCGTTGACTTTATTTCGGGTCTTGACCATGGCGGCCAGCCGGTCCAGCCGCTCATCGGGGACCGGCACCATGCCCACGTTTGGTTCGATGGTGCAGAAAGGGTAGTTGGCCGATTCGATCCCTGCCGCGGTGAGGGCGTTAAAAATGGTGGACTTGCCCACATTGGGCAGGCCGACGATGCCGCAACGAAATCCCATGATATTATTTCCTTAACTTGGTTAGAATGATCTTTTAACAAAACCCCCTCTTAATAATGGGTTCTGTCCCAATGGGCAAGGTAAACGTGCCGTGGGATAAACTTGGTTTATAGTAAAACCAATCCAATAAATGACTTCGCAAGAAGTCATTGTCGTGCCCATGAATTTTTGGCGGATGCATCAACAGGGAGAGGATGAGTGAGGGAAAGCAGTAAGATAGGCCGTGTGGGAGAGATGCTGACAGGTTTGGCGGGGAACCGTAACTGGCGGTCCCGTCTGGCCCAGCACCAGGTTTTTTTGTTCTGGGCCCAGGTGGTGGGGGAGGAAACCGCCGCCGTATGCCGGCCGGAGGTGATCCGGGATTCGGTGCTGTGGGTGCGGGTGGCGGACCCGGTTTGGGGGCAGCAATTACAGTATGAAAAAAACGCCATCATGGAGGCGGTTAATCGCCGTTTGCCCGGTGAGCGCCAACTGACCGGCTTGCGTTTTCGGTTTGATCCGGCGTTGGCCCATGAGCTGGATCGGGAGCAGCAGGCCCAACCCCAGCCGCCGCCGTCGCCCAGGGCGATTGATCCAGACCGGGAGGCCAGATTCAAGGAAATCATCGCCGGGATCGAAGACTCCCAGGCCCGGGCCAACCTGTTGCGGCTTTGGCGGCACTCGGAAAAGGGCGGTAGGTCAGGACAATAACTTCTGTTTTTCTTTTCCTTCCTCCTTCCTTTTTGCCGACAAGGCCGCCCGGTTGCCGGATTTTTGCCCCTGGATAAGAGTGATCAGGGTTGCCACACAATGGTTGAGCTGTTCGGCCTGCTCCTCCATGCTGCCGGCCAGCTGTGACTGTTGCTCGGCTTCGGCGGCGTTGTCCTGGGTTGACTCGTCCAGTTCCTGGATGGCTTTGGAAATCTGGCGAATACCTTGGGATTGCTCTTTCGAGGCGGTGGCGATTTCCTCCAGAATAGCGGCGGTTTTTTGGGCCCGGTCGGCGGCGTTTTTAAACGATTCGTCGGTGTTGCCCACCAGTCGCGAACCCCGCTCAATCCGGTCGTTGGTGGTGGCCAGCAGAGCCGTGGTCTGGCGGGCCGCCTCCGCCGCCCGCATGGCCAGGTTGCGCACCTCGTCCGCCACCACCGCAAAACCCGCCCCGGCCTCGCCTGCCCTGGCTGCCTCCACCGCCGCGTTCAAGGCCAGCAGGTTGGTCTGAAAAGCAATTTCATCAATGGTTTGGATGATCTTGCTGGTTTCTTCGTTGGCGCTGGTGATCTCCCGCATGGCCTCGGTCAGTTGCCCCATGGCCTCATTTGCTTCGGTCATTACCTGATTGGCTTCAGTCATCAGGCTGTTGGCGGAATCAGCACTGTCGGCGTTTTTGTTGGTCATGGAGGCCAGTTCCTCAATGGAGGCGCTGGTCTGCTCCAGGGCCGCCGCCTGCTGGGAGGCCCGGTCGGCCACGGCCTGGCCCGATTCGGCGGATTGGTGGGCGCTGTGGGAAACCTCGCCGGTACTCTCCTGCAGATCTTCGATCACCGCATTGACCGGCCGGCTGACCAGGCGGTTCATGACCAGGCCGATGGAGGCGCTTACCAGGGCCAGCAGGGTAACGCAGCCAAAGACCAGAAACAGGGTCAGGTTGCGCAGGGTGTCATTCAGCCGACTGAGGTCGTAACTCAGGGCCAGAGTGCCGCCGGACTCACCTTCCCGCCAGTCAGTATGGCAGCGAATGCAGTCCGGCACCACCGGTTGTGGGCCGTAGAGCCGCAGGTAATCTCCCCGGTGCTCTTCCACCATTTTCATGTTATCCAGTTCTTGCCTGGTGGCTGGCGCCAGTTCCCGCTCCGCCCGGTTGCCGTCGGTGGAAGAGAGATTGAGCCGGCCAGCCGGGTCGTAGAGGGAGGCGTCGATGATGCCGGTAATCTCATTCTGACGATAGAGCAGCTCCAGGAATGTCTTCATCTGTCCTCGTTCCAGGGAACCCTTGACCCCTTCCTCGAAAGAATCAAAAAGGGTGTAAACCGAGTTCAGGTAATTGGTTGAAAGCCGCTGCTTGACGAAAGTATGTAGAAAGATGGTCCCGCCGATCAGGGCGATGGCCAGAACGATCAGTACGGCGGTCATGACGCGGGCGATGACGGAGCGTTGGTGGGTGGCGTTGCCTGGCATGAATGGTTCTCCGTGAACTGCAACTTTGGTCAGCGCCGCTCAAAACTGCGGCGCTGACGGGGCGCATTTGCTGATTCCTTGTTTTCGTTTTACCGCCCAAAATCTTTGGCGGGTTTTTGCGAGGCCATCATTAGGTTAGCGGTTACGACCTTTCCCCTCGGACAGTCGGTAGAAGGGCAGATCTTTTTTGCGGGCAAAATTGGGGGAGGCGCAGCCGATGCAGGGAGCGTTGGTGTCCACGCACCAGGTGCGACCGCCGTTCCACCAGCGGGTGGGGCAATCAGCGAAGGTTATGGGGCCCAGACAGCCAAGTCTGAACAGACAACCGCGATCACCCAGCTTTTCGGCAAATATTTCCTCCTGGAAATCATAATAGCGGGGGCATAGTTCGTGCAGCCGCCGCTCAAAAAATACCCGCGGTGAACCGTTGATCATGCTGGGGTTGCCGGCTAAAGCCAGATGGGTGATGGTGTGCCAGACCCAGTCCGGGTGTATCGGACAGCCTCGGATATTGATCACCGGCTGGGTGAGGTTGCGTTTACGGTAGAATTCCGCCAGGCCGATGGCGCCGGTGGGGTTGCCTTCTGCGGCGGGAATGCCGCCGTCGCAGGCGCAGGAGCCGATGGCCACCGCGCCGCTCATGGTGTGGGCGGCCCGCTCCAGGTAATCGGCAAAAGGTTTATGGTCGATGATACAGGCCTCTGGCATGTTTTCCGGAATCGCCCCCTCGATGGCCAGCACGTAGTCGCCGGCTTCGCCGTCGATGAAAGAGTTGATCAGTTCCATGGCCTGGGCCCCGGAAGTGGCGGAAAGGTCGGTGTGAAAAACCAGTTGGGAGTAGTCGGTGATCATGCTCACCGGGGAAGGCGATTCGGCCTGGAGCAGGGAAATGGAGCAGCCGGTGCAGGAAAGCCCCTGCAGATAAAGCAGTTTGGGTACGTTGCGTGGGTCGATTTCATTCAGGGCCGCTTTAGCCGGTTGGCTCAAGCCCTTGGTGCCGAAGGCGGCGGCCAGGGCGGCGGCAAGCTTGATAAATTTTCGGCGGTCAAACATGTGTTTTTCTCCTTCCTCAATGTACCGCACAGGCCAGGCAGGGATCGAAAGAGCGGACGATGCGCTTGGACTCGATCTGCTCCTCCGGATTGTTGACTCTGGTGCCGATCAGGGCGGATTCCATGGCCCCGGGCTGACCCTGGTCGTCACGGGGCGAGGCGTTCCAGGTGGTGGGAACCACGCATTCATATTTGGCGATTTTGTAATTTTCAATCCGGATGTAATGCAGCAGGGCGCCCCGGGAAGCCTCGGTGGCGCCGAAACCCTCCGCCGAGGCAGGTGGATCGATGGCGGCCATGGTGGGTTGGCCAGGCGCCAGACGTTGACTTTCGGCCAGGAGAAAATCGGCCAGCACCGCCGCCAGAATAGCCCGGCTCAGGTGCCGGCCCAGTACCGAATTGAGTTGGGCGGGGCGGATGCCGGCCTGGCTGGCGAAACGATCCACCAGTTCCTTGACGGTCGGGTTGTGCCCTTGGGTGTAATCCACCAGCACCCGGGCTGCCGGCCCCACTTCCAGCATTTTGCCGGCATAACGGGGGGCCATGATCCATGAATAGGCGTCGCGTTTGTTGGGCTGGGGGGTGATGGCGGCGTCGCGGACCTGCAGGTTGGTGGGGGAGGAGTATTTGGCGTTGTTGACATCCTGGCGAATCTGGTTGAAATCCACCGCTGTTACTTCGCCGTTGAACAGTACCCCCGGTGCCAGCAGGCGCCGGCTGTCGGGCTCGGGGCCCAAAGGCATATGGCCGTAAGAGAGGAAACCGCCCTGACTGCGGCCGATATCCCAGTATTCGGGAAATGCTCCGGCTACTGCCAGGACATCGGGAATATATTTGTGATGAATGAAGTCGCGCACCTCGCGGATCAGTGACTGGTATGGAACAATCAGGTCGATACGGGCCTCCTGGGTGCAGCCGCCGGGGAAGATCGACGTGGCGTGGGGGAACTTGCCGCCGAAGATGGCCGCCGCCTGGTTGGCCTTTTGTTCCATCCGCATGGCTTCCAGGTAATTTTTTATGGCCCCCAGGTTGGCATCCCGATTGTTGAGGTATTTGCCGGAAAGCCGGGGTAAAAAGGGCGCCGCCGGGTAGCGCTTGCCGGAATCAACCTCGGCCTTTACCCAGTCGCGGACTTTGCTCAGTTCCGGATCTTTGCCGGTGTATTCCAGCACTGCGGTGATATCGACATAATCCAGGGCGCAAAGTTGATAGAAGTGCAACAGGTAATCGTACAGATGGTTGGCGCCCTGGATCAGATTGTGCAGAATACGGCCGTTGGGGGGGACGTTCAGCCGATAGGCGTTTTCCTGGGCGGTGGAAGAGGCAATGGCGTGGGCGTAAGGGCAGACTCCACAGATGCGTTGGGTGATCTGCTGAGAGTCCAGGGGGTCGCGGCCACGGAGAAAAATCTCAAACCCCCGGAACATCTCGCCTTCACAGCGGGCGTCGATTACTACCCCGTTTTCCACTGTGGTTTTTACGTTCAGGTGGCCTTCGATCCGGGTGATGGGGCCGATATCAACATTCATCCACAGTTCTCCCCAATGTTTTAGGATGGTGGCGCTCTTCTTGTGGTTAGTCAGCGCGCGTTGCAGGAAGGAGATTACTCAAAATACAAACAGCAGAACGGTACAGGGAACCCTCCTCTGGATTTAAGCGTAACGAGCCGGCGATTACGTGCACAGCAGGCAACTGGCGGTACGGAAAACATAACTACTACTTGTTTTGCATAATTGTCAATATCAATTAATGGGAGTTGGTGGTGAAGCTAGTTTTTTTATGAAAAAAAATTGTTAGCCGGGTGGACTGGCAGGTTTTGAGGGGGTCAGTTTAGATCGCTGAAAATATATTGCAGCAGGGCGATGATTACGATGGCCGCAGTTTCCGCCCGCAGAATGCGGCGCCCCAGGCCGACGGGCAAAAAACCGGCCTGCCGGGCGCTGGCGATTTCATCCCGGTTGAAACCGCCTTCAGGTCCGATTAAAACCATGATTGAGTCCGGCGGACTGAATTGCTTCACAATGCTGCTTAACGGGGGGGCATCCGGTTCTTCCCAGCAGATCAGGCGCAGGTCGACATCGGCCGCTGTGGCCAGCAGTTCATGGAAGGTTTGCGCCGGGTGACAAGCCGGGGGCCAGGGTTGGTTGCACTGTTTGCAGGATTCGTGGATTATTCGCTGCCAGCGCTCCAGTTTGTCGGTGCCGGGAGGCGGGGTTTTGGTGTGCTGCGAGGTATAGGGCCGCAGGGAGCGCACCCCGAGTTCAGTGCATTTTTGTACCACCAGGTCCATTTTTTTGCCCTTGAGCATGGCCTGTCCCAGGTGGATGGCCAGGTTCTCCGGCGGGGTGTTGATGGCTTTCAGCAGATCCAGTCTGGCCAGGCCCGGGTCGATATGGGCGATCCTGGCCTGGTAAACCGTGCCCCGGCCATCAAAAAGTTCCACCTGGTCCCCGGCGGTCAGGCGCAGCACCTGTAGGTGGTGGGCGTCACCGCCCGTCAGGGTGGCTTGCTGCCCCTCGACGGCCTTGGGGTCAATAAAAAAACGTCTCATGACTGAGCTTCGACTACTTTCTGGCATAGTAAAGCGGCCCACTCCCCCTGGTGGGGTTGCTGGCGGATGGTCAGACCAAGCTCTTGAAACCTGTGGCTGATTTCGGCCTCCTGCGCTCCGGCCAGAATGCCGGCCAGGATCAGGTGACCGCCGGCCTTTAGCAGGCGCACCAGGTCAGGGGCCATGTCCAGCAGCACGTCGGCGGTGATGTTGGCCAATATGGTCTGAAAAGGTTCGGTCAAATCCTTGAGGGGGGTCAGGCTGGCCTTAATAACCCCGTCCAACTGGTTTTTTTCACTGTTAAAACGGGTAGCCTCAACCGCCAGCGGGTCGTTGTCGATGGCGATAACTTTTTCCGCCCCCCACAGGGCCGCAGCCATGGCCAGAATACCGGTGCCACAGCCGGCATCCAGAACGGTGGCCGGTGGTTTGGGGTCGGCAAATACCAGCTTGAGCAGGTGCAGGGCCAGTCGGGTGCTGGCGTGATGGCCGGTGCCAAAGGCCTGTCCGGGATCCATTTCGATTACCTGTTCTCCGGGGGCGGGGGCATAGGTTTCCCAGGTGGGCTTGATGATCAGACCGGGGGTAACGGCCAGCGGGGTAAATTCTTTTTTCCAGGCAGCATTCCAGTCTTGTTCGGTGATGACCTCGCTTTGGGGCGGGGGAATCTCGATCGCCGGATCCTGGTGGCGCAGATATTCAAGGTAATCGTTGATGGCCTGCAGGCAATCGTTGAGGCTGTCGTCCTGTTCCAGGTAGACACTGATCTCCTCCCATGGGGAGTCCTGATCAAAACCGGTGAAGCCATGTTCCACGCCGCCGGCGCTGCAGGAGGCCAGCAGGGCGGACACGTTGTCGGCCTGTTCAGCCGGGCACTGGACGGTAAGCTTGAGCCAGGTACGGGGGGAGCTGGTCATGGTGCTGGGCCTGGTGGTCGAATTGATCTGTGTGGTCACCCGTGCCACTAAGCGGCGCGCGGGTAATCGCCGGGGTGTTGCTGCCGACTTCAGCTTTCTGGTGAATGTACCGGAAGCGGTTGCGGAAGACAACCGAAACCACCTCGCGGCCACGTCGGGATGGCGCTTGTGCTTTACGAATCAGGGTATTTGTTGTTAAAGTAGGAACATGAAAAAAGAAGATCTCGCGCAACTGCTGGCCGAGGTTGCGGCCGGTCGCTGTCCGGTGGAGCAGGCCATGGATACACTCCGGCACTGGCCCGGGGAAATGCTGGGTTGCGCCCACCTTGATCACCAGCGGCGCCTGCGTACCGGGATTCCGGAAGTTGTTTTCGGTGAGGGCAAGAGTGCCGAACAGGTGGCGCAAATCATGCGCAGGATGCTGGCCCGGCAGGAAACAGTGCTGGCCACCAGGGTTGATGTCGCCAAGGCGGCGGCGGTGATCGATCTGGTGCCTGAACTGACATACCACCCGGCGGCCAGAATGCTGACCGCTAACCTGCCGGAACTAAGCGATCGGGATCGCCGGGGCACCATTCTGGTGATTTCCGCCGGCACCTCTGATGAGCCGGTGGCCGAAGAAGCCGTTATCACAGCCACTGCTTTGGGCAATCCGGTGGCCCGGCTGTATGATGCTGGAGTGGCGGGTATTCATCGGCTGCTGGGTCAGCGTCAGGCCATGGATGATGCTTCGGTCCTGATTGTGGTGGCCGGCATGGAAGGGGCATTGCCCAGCGTGGTTGGCGGCCTGGTGAGCAAGCCGGTGATTGCCGTGCCCACCAGTGTCGGGTATGGGGTTGGTCTTGGCGGGATTGCCGCCCTGCTGGGGATGCTCAACAGTTGTGCCCCGGGAGTGACGGTGGTCAATATCGACAATGGTTTCGGTGCTGCCTGTGCGGCTCACGCTATTAATGGTAGGGTGTGAACCCCGATGGGGGGGGGTTGCTAAAAAAATGCTAAAAGGCGTTGACAAGCGAAGAGAGGGCGGCTATCTTGCCGGCCTTTCCGGGTCACCCGGGAGAGGCCGGCTGGCAGGCGCCGGCGGCCGAAAAGTTTTGCCACCGATCACAAAAAACGATTGACACGGCAAGCAAGACTGAGTATAAAACGAACTTCTCCGGCGGGTCACCCGCCGGT
>NZ_JARGDQ010000011.1 GCF_029210385.1 Desulfurivibrio dismutans
AGATTTCCCGGTTCTAACAACCGTAAAGCTGAAGGAAATGCTCGACGAGGGCAAGGGCGGCTTTTTCTTAATTGACACTCGTACTATTCCCGAATTCGAGGAGGCTCACATCAAAGGGGCGATTAACATTCCTGAAAAGAGCTTCAAAGCAAATGCCGAAAAAATCCTGTCCGACAAAGATGCTTTACTCATCATGTACTGCAGCGGGGTAAAGTGCGGAAAAAGCAGAAGAACAGCTAAGGTAGCGACCCAAATGGGTTACAGCAACATCATGATTTACGACGATGGCTTTCCGGTCTGGGAAGAAAAAGGTTATGACTTCGTTCCCGGCCCCAGCTACGAGGCAAAGATTGCAACATCCATGATCAGCCCCGGCGAACTCAAGAAGATGATTGATTCCGGCGCTCAAAACCTGTTGATCATCGATGCCAGAGATGAATCGGAATACAAAGATGGACACATCCCCACCGCCATCAACATTCCGGCCTCCACCATAGCTTCCAAGCAGGATATTCTTCCTAAGGACAAGACTCTGGTCATCTACTGCAATGCCGGCAGCAGAAGCTACATGGCCTACCGACGCCTCATGCGGATGGAGTACAAAAATCTCCGCCAGACCCTCTTTGCCGATTGGCAGGCCGTCGGCCTGCCGGTAGCCAAGTAGCCCCGCCAAACAACACCACCGCCCACTCCATCGCCAAGGCCCTCCTCGCTGAGTTGGCGGTGGAGTGGGCAGTCGCACTACCACTAGCATCTGCAAACCATCTGGCAGCCTGAGAAGCTCGCCGCCAAGGCACTGATCACCACCCTGGATGGTTATTTATCAATCAACGTATAGAGCAGCTTGATCTCCTCGGGCCAGAGAGTTTCGTCGATGGTCTCCAGGATCAGGGGGATCTCGTCGAAGCGGAGGTTGTTCATCAGGTAACGGAAGACGTTGAGGCCCAGGTTGCCCCGGCCCAGGTTGGCGTGGCGGTCCACCTTGGAGCCCATGGTGCTCTTGATATCGTTGAGGTGCATCCCCCGCAGGTACTTGAAGCCGACAACCTGCTCGAACTCGGCAAAGACCGCCGCGCAGCTCTCCTCAGTCCGCAGGTCGTAACCGGCGGCCAAGGAGTGGCAGGTATCGAGGCAGACTCCCACCCGGCTCTGGTCGCTCACCCCGGCAATGATCGCCGCCAGATGTTCGAAGCGGTAGCCGACATTGCTGCCCTGGCCGGCGGTGTTCTCGATCACCGCCGTCACCCCGACGGTTTGCGCCAGGGCTTGATTGATCGACTCGGCCACCCGCTGTAGGCACTCCTCCTCGCTGATCTTGCCCAGATGGCTGCCGGGGTGGAAGTTGAGCAGCTTGAGGCCCAGTTGCTCACAACGCCGCATCTCATCAAGAAAGGCCCTCCGGGATTTAGCCAACCCCTCGGGTTCGGGATGACCCGGGTTGATCAGATAGCTATCGTGGGCCAAGACCAGCTCCGGGGCAATCCCGACCGCCGCCAGGTTCTCCTTGAAGGCGGCGATGGTGGCCCCATCCAGGGGTTTGGCCTGCCACTGGGCTGGTTTTTGGTAAAGAGGGCAAAGGCGGTGGCCCCGATCGCCCGAGCATTGAGGGGGGCATTCTGCACCCCGCCGGCGGCGGAGACATGGGCGCCGATATATTTCATTCTTTTCTCCAGGCGGTTAAGCTCAATTCAGGTTTTACTGCGGCAGTGCGATCCGGATAGTAGCCGCATGATTTCCAAGGCGCAACAACCAACAACCCCGCTGCCTTTCACAACAGCAAAAGGAGTTCGACCCGCATGAATGTTGCCGATATTATCAAACAATCCCTGGACGGCATCCCCTGTCGCCCTGAACAGACCCTTTTTCTGCTCTCCCTGCCCGCCGATGCCCCGGAAACCTACCAGGTAATGGCCGAGGCCCGCCGCCTAAGTCGGGAGCTTACCGGCGACCGGGCCGAGGTCCACGGTCAGTTCGCCCTCAATCTGGCGCCCTGCCGGGCCAACTGCCTCTTCTGCTCCTTTGCGGCCTGCAACAAAATTTTTACCAAAGCCAGCAAAATCTCACCAGAAGAGGCGGTTTTATCGTCCCGTCACCTGGAGGAGTTGGGCTCCAGCGCCATCTACATGATGGCCACCGACAATTTCCCCTTTGCCGAGACCATCGCAATGGCCCGCGAGATAAAAGCCGCCCTCAAGCCGGAGACCATGCTGATCGCCAATGTGGGCGATCGCACCCCGGCCGAGGCCAGAGCAATGAAGGAGGTCGGCTTCTCCGGGGTTTACCACGCCTTGCGCCTGGGCGAAGGGCGTCAGACCGGGATCGACCCCCAGGTTCGGCTGGCCAGCCTGCGGGCCTTTCAGGAAGCCGGGCTGACGGTGGGCACCTGCGTTGAACCAATCGGCCCGGAACATAGCAACGAGGAGCTGGCCGAGCGGATCCATTTCACCGCCGAGTTGAACCCCGCCTTCAGCGGCGCGGCGCGGCGGATCTCGATTCCCGGCACCGAACTGGCGGAAAAATACGGAATGATCAGTGAGCTGCGGATGGCCCAGGTGGTGGCGATCACCCGCCTGGCCTTGCCCCGGACGGTATTGGGCAACTGCACCCACGAACCCACCCTGCTGGCGGCGGCGGCCGGAGCCAACCTCTTCTGGGCCGAAATCGGGGCCAACCCCCGCGATATCAAGGAGAAGACTGAAGATGGCAGGGGCTTTACCGTACCCAAATGCCGGGAGATGTTTCTCGATGTCGAATTCGGAGTGCTGGAAGGCCCCTCACGCTTCTTCAGGTAGGCATTCAGCAGCACCGCAAGTTTGCGGTGCCATTCAGGGACGTGGTCACCACCCCGACGATCCGACCATCGACCAGATCGACCAGTGTAAAATTGTCACAGTGTCCGAAGTGCTCCGAGAGCCGTGCTGACAAGCCGCCGGGATTATTGGTGAGAATGGCCCCGTCGACCGTTTATTGTGAGCATATGTCAATGTTAGGAAACCAAAGAATAGTTGTCGTGTAAAATCTGGTCATATGCACAAAAGCCCCGTTCATGGTATCGGCAAAGTCGATACCATGGTTCAAGATAATCAATATTAACTATTAGACAAGCGGCGGTAACCAAGGCATAGTTGTTGCCGTTTTGTTTTGTCCGGCCGTTAGCGGGCGGTCACCCTATTACCCGGAGAATCCATCCATAAGCACCCAAAGAAAATTGCCTTCATCCAGTGCATGGCGGTGGCCAAGGCCTTGGGTAAACCGGGCGAAAGCTGAGGGACGACCATGGGGCAACAAATTTACCAAACCAAAGGCTTTGTGCGCCAACTGGAGAGGCTGCGCCGTTCGAGCCGCAAAGGCGTGATGGCAGTGGACCAGGCGGTGGAGATTATCGCCCTGTTGAACGATGAAACCACCCCTCTGCACCAACGCTGGCGCAAGGAGACCAAATTTGGCGAACAGCGTTTAAGCGACTGCCGCAAATACGATTTGGGCGGGGGCTACCGTATGATAACCGTTCTTGGCGACGGCTGCCTGATCCTGGCCTGGATCGGCAGCCATGACCAGTGCCATTACTGGTTGGAAAAACAGCTGAAAGACCCCATTGATCCGGAGGCCGTAAAAAGGGCCGGCCGGGTTTTCGTCGGGAGCCAGGAAGGGAAAGGCCAACCGCTTGCCGAGGAGAGTAAAGAAGATCCCCCTGAAGAAGACCCATATGAAGCGGCCCTGTTGGAGCGAATCGACCAAGAGACTTTACGCTATGTATTTCGCGGCCTTTGCCGGGAGAACAGTGCTGTTGATCCCGGCCCCAATCAACCCCAACCCTGAGGAACAAAAAAATGTTGACCGTAACCCCCGTAGCCATGGACAAACTCAAGGAGTATCTGGCGCAAAACAAGATCGACTCCCCCATCCGGGTAATGACCCAAAGCAGTTGCGCCGGCACCAGCCTGGGGCTGGTACTGGACGAAACCGCCAACAGTGATCAGGTTCACAGCCTGGATGGTCTGGTGTTCCTGACCGACCGCGGCCTGCTGGACGACACCGGTGCCATCACCATCGACTTCAAGAAGGCGGAAGCCTCGGGTTGCGGCTGCGGCGGAGGCGGCGGTTTTGTCATCAGCTCGGAAAAACCCCTGAGCAGCAGCGGCTGCGGCAGTTCCTGCGCCAGTGGTTGCGGCTGCTGAGGCAAGACCAGGCGCCGACCCGGCGGCGGGGGCCCGCCGGATTAGCAAAATCTATTTGACCGTGCCGTGGCTATTGCTTTAGCAGCGCCGCTGGATTTTAAAACAAGAGGCTTAAACCATGTCGGAGGAGCAGGAAGATTGGGCCGAGGCGGCCCGTTGCTACCGGCAGGCCCTGGAATTATGTTTGCGGACGGGAATGGAGCAGATTGCGAAGTGGCCAAGAAGTCGCTTATTTCCTCAATCAATTCGCGTGGGCTGTGATCTGCTCCGCCAGCAAATCAAGCACCCAAGCATTTATACTTTTTCCGTGGGCCGCCGCTTGCACCGCGAGCTGTTCATGGAGCGCGGGCGGAATGCGCAAATTGAATTTGCCTGAAAAATATTTTCCTGGACCAGCGCATCCAGTCCATGGCCGAGTTCAAGCAGATCATCGGCCGGGGCACCCGGATCAACGATGACTACAACAAGCCAGAAGTCGGTTATTCCCGATGTAGTGGAAGCCTTCCGCCAATGCGGCGATCTATATGTGGTGCCGAAGGTGGACCTCGCGCCACTGGCCGAACTGTTTCGGGCCAAGGTCCTGACGCTGCTCAAGAAGGAAGGCCGGATCGACGACGCCCTGATCGCCAACCTGCTTACCTGGCGGCATAACTCCGGTTTTTCGGTGCATAACGGGGGGCGGCTGGCCCGCGACGATGAGGCCGGCCGGGAGGCCCTGGCCCAGTACATCATCCGCAACCCTTTTGCGGTCAGCAAGATCACCTATAACCCGGTCAGCGGCATGGTTATCAACAAATCCAAGCCGACCCCGTCGGGCAGTAAAGGCGGCCGCAGGAACTTCCAGGTCTTCAGCGCCACCGAGTTCACCGCCGCCATCACCCAGCACATCCCGGAGAAGTCGTTCCAACTGGTGCGCTACTACGGCTGGTACTCGAACCGGGGCCGGGGAGGGAGGGCAAACCGCCAAGCCGATGCCGCCGCCCAGTCTCCACCCCCGGCCGAGGTGGAAGTGCTGAACGTATCCGACTACCGACCCCGCAAGATTCCGTCCCCGACCTGGCGGGAGTGCATCAAGAAGGTCTGGGAGATCGATCCGCTCACCTGCCCTAAATGCGGCGGGGAGATGAAGATCATCAGCTTCATCACCGAGGCGGCGATCATCCGCCGGATTCTGGAGCATCTGGGATTATGGACGGTCAAGAAGCCAAAGCCAGCGGCGCCCCACCAGCCCTTGACCGTGAAAGGCGATATGAACCGTTCGACGATGGCTGGTCTCAGTATGAAGAGCATGATGAGCCGTTGGTCACGGTGTAGCAGGGGGGGGAGGGGCTGGGGCCTGTTTTTTGCGAGGGGATTCAGGCGGCTGGGGTAGTGCATGCTCTTTTGCCGGTCGCTGGTGCAAGATGCGGGAATCTTCCGAAATCAGGCTGTTTTGGGGGTGGATTTTTCGTTGACATGCCGGACGGCAACCGTTATTGACAAAAGTGTCGGCTTTTGAGGGGCAAGTTGCACGGGGTATTCGCTGATGCCCCTTTTTTGCCAGGGTCGAGAAAAGCAACTTCCTATCACCTCGGCCGTTGGGGGACAAAAGGGTTATGTGTATTAAGCAACCCAGAATCCTGGTAGTTGATGATGAGGTCACCAATATCGAGCTGCTGGCCGAGGTTTTCAGCGACGATTACGAGGTGCTGTTCGCCACCGGTGGAGCCAAGGCCCTGGAGCTTGCGGCCCAGGCCCGGCCCGAACTGATCCTGCTGGACGTGGTGATGCCGGGGATGGACGGCTTCGAGGTTTGTTCCCGGCTCAAGGCTGAACGGATTACCGCCGATATTCCGGTGATCTTCGTCACCGGCATAGGCGACCAGCAGGCCGAGGTCCGAGGGCTGGAGTTGGGGGCCGCCGATTACGTCACCAAACCTATCAATCCACCGGTGGTCCGGGTGCGGGTCCGCAACCAGATCGAACTCAAGCAGGCCAGAGACCAACTGGTGCGGCTGGCGGTCACCGACGGCCTCACCGGCCTGGCCAACCGCCGTCACTTCGACGAAGCCCTGCAGCGGGAGTACGCCCGCCAGATGCGCGCCGGCGGCGATCTTTCCCTGCTGCTGCTGGATATCGACTGTTTCAAGCTTTACAATGACAATTACGGTCATCTCAAGGGAGATGACTGTTTGCGCGAACTTGCCCGGGTGCTCACCGCAACCTTCAGCCGGGCAACCGACCTGCCGGCCCGTTACGGCGGCGAGGAGTTCGCCTGCATAATGCCCGACACCGACGCCGCCGGCGCCCTGCAGATGGCCCATCGAATTCGGCAGGCGGTGGCGGACTTGCGGATTTCCCACGGCCATTCCCCGGTTGCCCCTTACATCACGGTGAGCATCGGGGCGGCCACCGGCCCTTGCCACCATCAGCAATCTGCCCTCCATCTTATCGCCCGAGCCGATGAACAGCTCTACCGGGCCAAGGAAGCCGGCCGCAACCGAGTCTGTCAGGATGCCGCCGGCGATGACGCTTCCGCTTCCCCGACCGACTGCTAGCAGGACAGGTTCCCATGTTCAACAAATCCCTTTTTCTGCGTGCCTTTGCTGCCATTTTTGTAATCGTGGCGATCTTTTTCCTGGCTATCTGGCTGGCCTCCCGCAGTGTGGTCAACGAGACCATCTATGAGTTGGAGAAGGGGGCGGCCCGGACCCTGCTGGACAACGTCAGCGACCTGGTAGCAACCAAGTATCAGGATATTGAGGTCCACCGGCGGTTCGCCCGGGAAGCACACCAGCGGGAATTACGCCATATTACCGACGTGGCGGTCAATCATCTGCTTAACCGTTACCGGCAACTGGCGGCTGACGGTATGGAAGAGGCACGGGTCCATGAAGTTCTCCTGGAAGAAATCCGGCCTTTCCAGTACGGCAACAATGATTATGTCTGGATATCCGATTACTCTTCGCGGTTGATTTCGCATCCCGACCCCGAATTGCACGGAGCCGATTTCAGTCAGGTCAAGGATATCCACGGCAACTTCATCGTGCCGCCCATGGTGGAAGTTGCCCGGAGCTCGGGTGATGGCTACACTTCTTATTGGTGGCGACGCCTGGGGGAAGAAATTCCCATCGAAAAACTGACCTATTCGCGGAACCTCGAAGATTTGCAATGGATCATCGGCACCGGTGTTTACATCGACGACATCGAGGCTGAAGTACGACGCCGCCACCGGGCCATGATCGATGAATTGCGAGAGCTGATCAGCGGCATCATCATTGCCCGCACCGGTTACATGTACATCTTCGACTCCGAGCAGCTCATCATTCATCCCAACCCGGACATTGAAGGGCGAGGTATCTTCGACATCAACGCCGACGAGTTGATGCACAATTTGATGGATGCCGCCGACCGGGAGGAAGGGGTGCTTTATCTTTGGGACAAACCGGGAATCGACAGCCAACGGGTACACGAAAAAATCTCATGGGTCCGGTATCTTCCTGATCTTGACTGGTATATCGCCTCCTCGGTCTACACCGAGGAACTCCACGAGGGGGGCCGGGCCGTTGGCAACCGGATTCTGTTTTTCACCCTTGCCCTGCTGCTGGTGGCCTCTGGCCTGGCTTTTTTCTTCATGCGTCATCTGACCAGGCCCATCCGGGAACTCAGCCAGGCGGCCGGAGAACTGGCCGCCGGCCGCCTGGACCGCCGGCTGGAAGAAAAACGGCAAGATGAGCTGGGCGAGCTGATCGGCTCTTTCAACGCCATGGCCGCCACCATCAAGACCCGTGAGAAAGAGATCAAGCGGTTGTCGGAATCCAAATACCGGGCCCTGTTCGAGGCCACCACCGATGCGGTGATGCTGCTGGATGAGCGGGGTTTTGTCGACTGCAACCAGGCAACCCTTGCCACCTTTGGCTGCTCCGGTTCCGAAGAATTTCTGGGTCGCCATCCCTCCGAGTTGTCGCCGCCGCATCAGGCGGCTGGTGAAGATTCCCTGATGCTGGCAAAACAACGGATCGCCGAAGCGATCGACCGGGGAAGCAATTTTTTTGAATGGCAACACCGCCGGCTGGATGATGGTCGGGTCTTTCCCGCCGAAGTGTTGCTGACCGCCATCGAGCTTGAGGGTAAGACCCTGCTGCAGGCGGTGGTCCGGGATATCACCAGTCGTAAGCAGGCGGAGGAAAATCTGCGTCGGACCAAGGAAGAAGCCGAAGCGGCGGCCCGAGCCAAGAGTGAGTTTGTGGCCAACATGAGCCACGAGATCCGCACCCCGATGAACGCCATCATCGGCATGGTGCATTTGGCACGGCGCACCGAACTGACCCCCAAACAACATAACTATCTCACCAAGATCAACAGCGCGGCCCAATCGCTGCTCACCATCATCAACGATATTCTCGACTTTTCCAAGATCGAGGCCGGCAAACTGGAGCTTGAAGAAACCGCTTTCAGATTGGATGAGGTGCTCACCGGGGTGGCCGACATCGTCGGACTCAAGGCTGAGGGAAAGGGGTTGGAACTGCTTTTCCGGATCGATCGGCAAGTGCCGCGCTATCTGCTGGGTGATCCGTTGCGGCTGGGCCAGATACTGAACAACCTGGCCAACAACGCAGTGAAGTTCACCGAAACCGGGGAGATCATGATCGCCGTGACGGTCGAGCCGGTGGCAGGCGCGGTGGATCTTGCCGCCGGCGGGCAGGTGCGGCTGCGCTTTGTGGTCAGCGACACCGGCATCGGCATAACCAAAGATTTGCAAAGCAAGTTGTTCCAGTTGTTCAGCCAGGCCGACAACTCCATCACCCGTAAGCATGGCGGAACCGGTCTGGGTCTGTCCATCTGCAAACAACTGGTGGAACTGATGGGCGGCGAGATCGGGGTGGAGAGCGCCCCAGGCCGGGGCAGCGCTTTTTCGTTTGAGATCACCCTGGCGGTGGCTGCGGCACCGCTGAAGGAAGAGTGTTCCCGGCCGGAGGTATCGCCGGGCAAGCGGGTGCTGGTGGTGGATGACAGCGCCGGGGCCCGGCAGATTCTGGTGGAGATGTTGGAGGGCTTCGGTTGCGTCGTGGAGACATCCCATTCCGGCCTTCAGGCCATCGCTCGCCTGGAGGAAGCGGCAACCGCCGGCCGGAACTTTCATCTGGTACTGATGGACTGGCGGATGCCGGGCCTGGACGGCCTGGAAACGGCCCGGCGGATTAAAAGCGCCGACAACCTGCCGGAGCCGCCGGCCATCCTGATGGTCACCGCCTTTGGCCGGGAAGAGGTGATGAGACAGGCCGAGGAGTTAGGGTTGGAAGGTTTCCTGCTCAAGCCGGTCAACGAGTCCATACTTTACGACGCCCTGATGGATATTTTCAGGGGATCATCGGCCGCCGGTAGCGCCGGCCGGGAGGCCTTCCCGACGACCGGCGGCCCGGGCGGCTCACGGTCGGCTTCAGCCGGTGTCAGATCGGAAGGCCGATGCTCCCGGAAACTTGCCGAGCGCTCGGCCGTGCTGGTCGGCAAGCGGCTGTTGCTGGTGGAAGACAACGCCATCAACCGGGAACTGGCGATGGAGTTGCTGCACGACCTGGGCCTGACAGTGGAAGTTGCGGTGGATGGCTGGGAAGGGGTGGAGAAGGTAAAGCGGGAAAAATTTGACCTGGTACTGATGGATATCCAGATGCCGGTGCTGGACGGGCTCAACGCCACCCGCGAAATCCGTAAGGACACCCGTTTTGCCGAATTGCCGATCGTCGCCATGACCGCCCATGCCATGAGAGGCGATAAGGAAAAAAGCCTGGCCGCCGGGATGAACGACCACCTGACCAAGCCCATCGACCCGGAGCATTTGGCGGCCACCCTGGTCCACTGGTTGGCGAGGGGCGCGAGGCCGGAGATAGATGACCGGAGGCAGGGAACAGGGGATGGCGCACAGAGGGTCAAGCCCCATGAGCCAAGGGCGGCGGAATGGAGCCCAACCTCCGGGGCCGGTGAACCGGAAATCGGAAATGCTGACCCGGCGGCCGGAGTTGGCGCCGGAGAATCCTCACCGGAGTTGCCCGCCTCGCTGCCGCCCTTTGATCTTGCCGTAGCCCTGCAGCGATGCGGCGGCAATGGCAACTTGCTGCGCCGGCTGCTGATCCGTTTCGGGGAACAGTACCGGGAAGGCCTGGCTCCCTTGCGGCAACTGCTGGTGGCCGACCAGGTCGAGGAAGCGCACCGCTGGGCGCACAGCCTGAAGGGGAACGCCGCTAGCCTGGAAGCCGGGAAATTAGCGGCGGCGGCGATGGCGGTAGAACGGGCCCTGGCCGATGGAGACCAAATCGGGCTGGAGCGACCGCTGGCCGTCCTGGAGCAGGAACTGGCCCCGGCCGTGGCGGCGATTGAACGGCTGGCGGCAAGCTCTTTACAGCGGCCCGCCGATGGACCGGCGGAGGGGGTCGCCGCTCCATCCTTGACGCCGGAACAGCAGCAGGCCCTGCGGGAGTTGCGGGAACTGGTAGCCGCCAGCAGCTTCAAAGCCCGTAAACATTTTGCCGCCCTCCGGGAGGAGCTGGCGGCGACGGTGGCGACCGAGCCGCTGGCCGAGCTGGCTGCCGCCCTGGAGCAGCTCGATTACGCCGGGGCGCTGAAAACACTTGATCGTCTGGCCACGAACAAGCAAAGATAATCCGTAACTATCCAGCTCATGCCGAGGGTAACTGTTCAGCAGCAGGTGATAAGTGTTCGCAAAGAGAATAAGCGGCGAGGCGTTGATCACCCACTCTCCTCGCCGGTCGCCAAAGCCTGGCGCAAGGCATTGACCTTTGTTTCATGGGAGCCGGGAGGGGGCGGGGTTAGGCCAGCAGTTCGTCCTTCTCCTGGTCGCTGCATTCCAGGCTGTAGTAGGCCAGGTAAACGGTGCGCACCCCGGGGATGTCTTTCAGGCCGTCCAGGGCCGCCTTGACCTCCTTGGCATGGTCACGCTCGATCAGGAAGACGATCTTGACCCCTTGGGCCTCGGTGACCTCGATCCGCTCCGCCGCTAGGGTGGCCTTTACCTGCTCCAGTTCATTTTCTTCGTTTACTTCCACATAGCCGCTGGCTACCAGCATGGTTATACTCCTTGGCGCGCGGTGGGCGCCGGTTATTTGAGACTCATTCCAATCAGTTTGCCCTTGTGGCGGCAGCCCTCGATACAGCGGCCGCAGTAGATGCAGTTGGGGTCGCGCAGCTTGCCCCGGTCCAGGTGACGGACGATCTTTACTCCCATGTAGCATTTGTGCTCGCATAACTCGCAGCCCTCACAGTCGCCCTGGTCGAAGCGGAGCTTGAGCAGACTGACCCGGTTGAACAGCCCGTAGGTTTTGCCCACCGGACAGAGTACCCGGCACCAGAGCCGGGGGTAGAAGTAGTGCAGCATCAGCAGGGTCAGCAGGGTCAGCAGCGACCAGGCGACCATCGCCGGCTCCACCGGCAGGTCGCGCGCCAGAAAGACGCCGCCGGCGATGGCCCGGAAAAAGTTAGTCAGGTGCGACAGGTAGTTGGTGAACAGCGGCAGGCTGAACAGCAGGGCCAGCAGCAGCAGGCCGCCGGCCAGCCAGTAGCCGACCCCGGGCGACAGGGGCAGTTTGACCGGCCTCTGGTCGCCGGGCCGCAGTTTGTCCACCAGGGAAAAGAGCAGGTCCATGGGGCAGACCCAGCCGCAAAAGGCGCGGCCCAGCACCAGGTAGAGCAGGGCCACCGGCAGCACCGCGGTAAGCAGGGTCAGGCCGACCCCTTTGGCCGCCGCCGAGACTTCGAAAAAGGCAAAGACATCCAGCAGCTTGATACTCTCCAGCAGAGTGGAGCCGGAAAGACTGCCCACCAGCAGCCGAAGTTCAAAATACTGCAGCATGAAGAGGGCCAGGATGGCCAGCATCACCGAGCGCCGCAGCAGGGTCCAGGGGATGGCCCGGCCGCTGGCGGGAGTGGTTGGGGGGGAAGCTTTTTGCATGTTGCTAACCGTTTGTTTCCAGGTATGGCCGACGGGTAGCCGGGTCGGTTACTTTTGCCGCCGGCCTTCTCTTTCCATGGTTACCGGTATTCCCGTTCCACCAGCCGGCCACGGGCCATGATCTCCGGC
The DNA here is from genome assembly GCF_029210385.1 of Desulfurivibrio dismutans. Taxonomy (GTDB): domain Bacteria; phylum Desulfobacterota; class Desulfobulbia; order Desulfobulbales; family Desulfurivibrionaceae; genus Desulfurivibrio; species Desulfurivibrio dismutans. The sequence goes on from NZ_JARGDQ010000011.1 coordinate 12,250, forward strand.
AGATTGCGACCGTAAACCATCTCGTAGCGCTCTTCACCGGATATGTGCAGGGTTTGGTCCACTTCCGCAAGGTAGTCGTCCTTGAGGGCGGCGTAAATTTCCGGGGTCACCACCTTCACCGCCGAGCCGCCAAGGGGGCAGTACTTCACGCACAACCCGCAGCCGACGCACTTTTCATTGATGTAGGGCTGATTGCCCCAGGCCCCGTAGTAGAAATCAAACACCGAGGCGCCCAGCGGGCAGGCCTTGCTGCAGGAGAGGCAGACATCGCCGTTCCAGCCGAAGCAGAGCTTGAGGTCAATCAGGGCAATACCCATCTTAACCGCCGGTTTTTCCACCGGCTGCAAAGCCCCGGTGGGGCATTGGTCCGGGCACTCCATGCACAGGGTGCAGGGAAAATCCCGCATGTCCTTGATGTAGGGGGTGGCGCCCTGGCGACCGTGGCGGGGGCCGGCCATGGCGATGGCGTCGTAGCCCATGGTGTGGCAGACATTGAGACAGGCCCCGCACCCGCTGCACCGGCTCCGGAACTCCCGCCCCGGCCGGGCGCCGGGTGGCCGTACCAGGCCGGTTTCGGCAATCTCCGGCAGGGGGCTCAAGTGCCGCTCGGCCGCCGCCGCTTGCCGCCGCCGGGCATCTTCCCGCAGCAGCAGGCCGCTGCCGCCGGCCACTCCCGCCGCCCCGGCGGCCGCCGCCACCTTCAAAAAAGCTCGCCTGTTAAGTCCCATAATCACACCATCAGCAAAAAAGGCGGGCGGGAAAAGCCCGTCAAACCAACTTTTCCCGCCCGCCAAGGGAGGAGCATATAAAAAACACCCGGCATTGTCAGCGTCGCAAAAAACGGCGCCGCTGACGGGGCACACCTTGTAACTGATTGTTTACATTGCCGAACAACCTGTTTGGCAGGCTTTGGCGAGATTGTCAACCTCGCCGGTAATCGCGTCGCAGTGCCGCAGATTGCGGCAAGCGACCCGGCGCCGCGTACCCCAGGTACGCAAGCCGGGTCGATCGCCGCAAGGTGCGGTGCTGCGGCGCGATTACCACTAAGCAATGATGGGGCCGGGAACTGCTTGCGCCTGTTCCCGAATGGTGCCCTTGCTCAGTTTAACCGAGAACATCTTGTAATCCATCTGGAAGCTCAGCGGGTCAAAGTGCTCGTTCATGATCATGTTGACCAGCTTGTACTCGTCGAACCAGGGGATAAAGACGTAATCGTGGCGCGGGCCGCCGGTGGCCCGGGCGACATCCAGCACCTTGGCCGGCAGTTCGATTTTACCCCGGCGGGACTCGACGATCACCGAGTCACCCTCGCGGATGTTCAGTTTGTCCGCCAGTATGGAGTTGAGCTCCACGTAGGCCTTGGGCACCGCCCGGGAAAGCTCGGTCACCCGGGTGGTCATGCTGCCGGTGTGCCAGTGTTCCACCACCCGGCCGGTGCAGGCGCCGTAAACATAACCGGTGGTATCGTACATCACCAGCCGCGAGCCGTCGTCCTTGATGAACTCTTCCTTGTGGTTCTGGATGTCGGCGGGGCTGAAGACGATGCTCTTGAGCGCCTTGACGTCGCGCTCGGGATCACCCACCACCTTGACGGTGTAACTGGTCTTGACATCGAAGGGGGCGACACTGGTTTCGTTGACCTTCTCCGCGTTGAAGGCCCGTTCCACCACGTCCACGGTGTTGTACTTGGCGAACTTCTTGCCGTCGAACTTGCAGGCCCACCAGGGGTTGGCCCAGATGATGGCCCGGCCGTCGAAGCCCGGCACCTTGTGGCCTTTGGGGTGATCGATAAAGCCGTTGATGAAGGCGTTGGAGTTGTAGAAGCTGGCGTACCAGCCCTCCGGCACGTTCTCCCGCCGGTGGTAGTCGGTGTCGGCCTGCATGGCGGCCAGGTTTTTCTCCAGCCACTGCCCATACACCGGGTTGATGGCCTTCTGGTTGCCCAGGTAGGCGTTGGTGGCCCGCTCGATCATGGTGTCGTAGGGATAGGAGTAGACGATCCGCGACTCGTACTTGTCGTACCGGGCCTTCATGACGGGGTCGGTATGGACGTCGGCGGGGAAGGGAATCCGGTAGCCGTGGTTGCGTTTGAGCAGAATGTCGCGGTTCATGCCGGTGAAGTTGTAACCGGTACCGCCGGACAGGGTCTGCAGCTCTTCCCAGATGTTGCTGGAAAACTCGCGGTTCCACTCCTTGGTCTTGGCGGCGGCCACGGTCTTCTTGAGCCAGTCCGTCCCGTCATATTCCGTCGGCCAGAACTGGGAGACGTGGCCCTTGGGCACCAGCCCCTTTTCCTCCAGCCGGCGTGCCAGGCAGGCAAAGATGGTATGGTCGGCCATGGTGTCGCCGTAGGGCTCGATCACCTGCTTGATGATCTGGTAGCGCCGCTCCAGGTTGCCGAAGATGAACTCCTTCTCGTACCAGCTGGAGGCCCCCAGCACCACGTCGGAGATGGTGGTGGTGGCGGTGGGGAAGGATTCCATGGTGACGGTGATGGGCCAGCTGCTGCCCTTGCTTGCCGCTCCCATGGCCTGGCGGTAGGGCCAGGAGTAGGCCAGCGACTGGCCGGGGTTGACGCAGGCCACGAACTGCACCTTGATCTGGCCCGAGGCCAGGCGGCGGAACATCTCCTGGGTATGCGGCCCGGGCTGATGATGAATCTTGATCTTATCGGTTTCCGCCTGGATCACCGCGTCGGATTCACCGCGTTTTTTCAGGTAGGCCGCCGAACGGTCCTTCCAGATCTTTTCCACCTGGCCCCGGTGGATGGGGTTGGCCACGATCCGACCGTAAGGCAGGGCGTGACACAAGGCGCCCGGCGCCCGGATACCGCCGCAGGCGTTGGGCTGGCCGGTGAAGCTGAAGGAGTGGCGACCGGGCTTGGAGGTCTTGCCGGTGATCAGGTTGAGCATGTGCAGCGAGGCGTTGGTCCAGGTGCCCTGCACCTTTTGGTTAACCCCCATGCACCAGACCGAAGTGGTGTAACCCTTGGCAAACCACTCGGCGGCCAGCCGGATGGCCGCCGCCCCACTGATCTTCTTCCAGGTCCGGGTGTCGCGGTCGTAGAGCAGCGGCGACTCACCTTCAAAGATGATGTCGGCGACCTTGTCCGGGTTGTAATCGGTGAGAAACTCCAGGAACATGGCAAAGCCCTTGTAGAGGTCGGCCATGATCTCGTCTTCCGAATCGTACTTTTTCTTCAGATTGGGATAGACCGCCCGCTTGAGCCCCATGGAGTGGCTCATGTCGTGGGTGGTGCCGCGGATGCCGCCGTACTCGGTCTTGAGCCAGGTCTTTTTGACATCCTCATGGATGCCGAAGTTGGCATGCCGCTCGATGAACTTGCGGTCAAGATAGTTCCAGTCGGCGCTCACCGTGCCCTTTTCCACGTCGTGCTCGGCGTTGTCCATTTCATGGGCGATGACATAGGCCATGGAGTTGAGCAGGGCCAGGTCGCGGCCGGTGGCAAAGGGCAGCCACAAATCGGCGATGGTGCCGGAGCGGGTCTTGCGGGGGTCGGCCAGGATCACCTTGACCTTGTCCGGATTTTTCTGCTTCACCGCCGCGATCCGGTTGAAGGGAATGGGGTGGGCCTCGGCGGTGTTGCTGCCGATGAGGAAAAAGGTGTCGGCGTGTTTGTTGAAATCAGGATCCGGTACGTCCAGGTCGTCGTAGGAGCCGTAGGGCTCGTCCTTGCCGAAGGTGTAGAGGTAGCCCACCACCGCCGAGGCCATGCAGGTCCGGGGCTGGCCTTCAAGAGCGTTGTTGGCCATCATGCCGCCGCCCTTGAAGGTCTTGTTCATAATATGGGTCTCTTCGGTGCCCAACTGGCCGCTGCCGTAATAGGCGACGCTGTGCTTGCCGTTTTCTTTCACGGTCTTTTCCACCGCGCCGGCCACGAACTCGATGGCGTCTTCCCATGGCACCAGGGTGAAGTTTTCTTTAAGGTCCACTTCCGAAGGTTGGAGGCCTTTGGGGTCCTTGGTGGTGATGCCGTCACGGACCCGAGGTGAGTTGACCAGGTCGGGCTTGCCGGTGGCCGGGTTAATCCACTCGTTGCGGATCAGGGCCCCTTTGGGTCGGTCCTTGTACTCGATGGCCTTGTGCAGGTAAAAACCCTTGGTGCAGAGCACCCCGCGGTTGACCGTACTCTGCATGTCGCCCTTGAGGGCGATGATCTTGGTGGCGTTGCCGGCGGCGTCCACCTGGGCGTCGCAGACGATGGTGCAGCCCACGGCGCAGTAGCGGCACTGGCCGACGGGAAAGGTTTTAACCGAGTTGGCGGCCACGGCCAGGCTGGGGTCGATCTGGACCCCGGCGGCGGTAGCGGCGGCGGCAATGGCGCTGGCTCTGAGAAAACTTCTTCTGCTGATCTGCATGTTGATCCTCCTCCCAATATGGATGCGGGTTATGTACGGACAGTAGTGGTTCAGCGGTCGGACTTCAGGGTGACCCCGGCTGCCCCGATCTCGTCGCCGATGGCGGAGTAGTCACCGTTAGCTGCCACCGCCATTACCGTAATGCTGACATCCGGCCCCGGCTCGGGCCGCCGCCAGAATTGCCACCAGGGTCCGGACTCGCCCGGCGCCTGCCAGGAAAAAGACCAGGAGCGGCGGTGGGAGCCTTCCAGGGTATGGGTGAGGATGCCGTCGACGATCTGGGTGTGGGTCCGATCCTCAATGATCATCGTTCCGCTGGAAGCCTGGATGGCAAAACCGCCCTGCTGTTCACCCAGGCTCTCCAGGGTGGAGTCCAGCTTCAGGGTAAAGGTGTAGGTTTGGCCGGGGCGGTAGGAATCAGGCAGGTTGCTGAGTTTGATCATCTCGGGCTGCATGGGCCCGGGATGGCAACTCATGCATTGAAAACTGGGGGCGCTGTTGGCGAAACCGTGGGCCGGTGGCGGCGCCTGCAGGGTCGCTCCCATGGCCACGGTGGCCGCCAGAGTGCAGGGTAAAAGCATTTTCTTGAGCATCATCCACCTCCTCTCCTTAAAACAGGGTGTTTTTGTGGGGAAAGTACCGGCAGCCGGCATTTTCCCGGGGTCGGCGGTCCGCTGAGGGACCGGATTTGCTGTTTGTAATCAGTTGTCCCGACTTGCGGATGGAGCAGCCTAAAATCATCTTTATTCTGGCAAGATGGCTTAAACCTGCGACGTCTGGAGTTGTACCACATGCCATGTAAAGTTGAGGTAAATGAATTACAAAAAAACAATTGACTCCAGCGGTGGGCGTTGCCCGCTGCCGGTGGGCTTTGACGTCGCCGCCGCCGTCCCGCCGGTCATGCTTTTGCGTTGCAAATAGCGCCGGAAACGGTTATTTCCATGGCCATGGTCGGGCAACAGTCAAAAGGTAAAAAACGGGTGGCGGTGACGACCCTGGGGTGCAAGGTCAACCAGTATGAATCCGCCGCTTTTCTCTCTGAGCTGGCTGGTCGGGAAGAGGTGGAAATCGTTCCTTTCACCGAGGCCGCCGAGGTTTATGTGATCAACACCTGCGCGGTAACCGCCCGGGCCGGCGCCCAGTCCCGCCAGTTGATCCGCCGGGCCGCCCGGCAGCGCGGCAGCCGCCTGGTGGTCACGGGCTGCTACGCCCAAGTGGCCCCCCAGGAGGTGCTGGAGCTCACCAGTCATCCCCTGTGCATCGTCGGCAACAGCCACAAAAATCAAGTTACCGAGGCGGTGTTGGCGGCGGCGCCCTGCGATCTGGAGATGTACCTGGCCGACATGGCCGCGTGCCGGGAGGTGGCGCCCCTGCTGGTCCGCGGACCCGGGTCGCGGACCCGGGCGGTACTGAAGGTGCAGGACGGTTGCAGTCAGCGCTGTTCATATTGTATTGTGCCGATCAGCCGGGGACCCAGCCGCAGTGTGGTGCCGGAATTGGTTTTGGAGCAGGCGGAGGTCTACGCCGAACATGGTTATCGGGAGGTTGTGCTCACCGGCATTCATCTGGGCCATTACGGTTTCGATCTGCAGCCGACCCGGTCCCTGGTCGGCCTGCTTGAAAAACTGCTGGCCCGGCGGCTGCCGCTGCACTATCGTTTGAGTTCGTTGGAGTCCCGGGAGGTCACCCCCGAGTTGCTGGAGTTGATGGCCGCCGAGGAGAGCCTGCAGCCCCACTTGCATATCCCTTTGCAAAGCGGTGATGATCGGATTCTGGCGGCCATGAACCGGCCCTACCGACGGCATGATTTTGCCGCCGTGATCCGCCGCTGCGCCCAGGTGCTGCCCGCCGCCGCCATCGGGGTCGACGTGCTGGCCGGTTTTCCCGGCGAAGATGACGAGGCTTTCCACAACACTCTGGCTTTGCTGACCGAGCTGCCGGTGAGCTATCTCCATGTTTTCCCTTATTCGCCGAGGCCCGGCACCCCGGCGGCCAAGCTGCCGGAGCAGGTGCCGGAGAAGGTGAAGCAGCGCCGGACGGCCAGGCTGCGGGCCCTGGACCGGCAGAAAAGGGCGGAGTTTTACCGCCGCCACTTGGGTAGCGTGCGGCCGGTGCTGGTGGAGGGTGGTGATAAGGATAATGCGGCCGGCCGGCGGGGGTTCACCGACAATTACGTGCCGGTGCTGCTGCCCCCCGGGGCGGCGGAGAGCAACCGAATTATCCGGGTGCGCCTGGCGGAACTGGCCGAGGACGGGGTGCGAGCCGTGCCGGTGGTCGAGGGCAACGAAGAAAATGGCGGCAGTGGAGCGGGGGTGGCCTGATGCGGGGGGAGATAATCGCCATCGGAGATGAACTGACCACCGGCCGGATTCTCAACTCCACCAGTTGCTTCGCCGCCGGCCGGCTGTTTGCCGCCGGTTACGAGGTGCCAGTGCTGACCACCATCAGCGACGACCTGGAACTGATCAGCGAAAACCTGCTCCAGGCCTTGGCCCGTTCCGATTTTGTCATCGTCACCGGCGGTTTGGGCACCACCAGCGATGATCTGACCAACGAAGCGGTTTCCGCCGCCCTGGCCCGACCGACTACCTTTTATCCGGAAATTCTGCGTAAAATTCAAGCCCACAGCGAACATCTCTCGCCCCGGGCCCGGGCCTCGCTGGAAAAACTGGCCTGGTTGCCCGACGGCGCCCACGCCCTGCACAGCGAGGCCAAAAGCGCGGGCTATTTTCTGGTCCACGAAGGCAAACCGGTGTTTTTTCTGCCCGGGGTCCCCCACGAGATGCGGGAGTTGATGGTGGAAGCGGTACTGCCCCGCTTGACGGTCTGGGACGGCAAACCGGCCCGGCGGGTGAGGCAGCGGGTGTACCGGGTCAGCGGCCCCGGCGAGGCGGAAATCAACCAGCGGCTGGCCGATTTGGAAGACCGTGACGAGCGGGTCAGGATCGGCTATTATCCGGTTTCCCCCGAGGTCCAGGTCAGCCTGACGATCTCAGCCGGCAGTCGGGCTGAAGCCGATAAACTGCTGGCCGATTTTGACCGCGAGATCAAACGGCGGTTGGGGCATGATATCTACGGCCTGGATGAAGACAGCCTCGAAGAGGTGGTGGGGAAGCTTTGCCGGGAGCGGGGCTTACGCCTGGCAGTGGCCGAATCCTGTTCCGGGGGCCTGATCGCCGCTGCCATTACCCGGGTGCCCGGCTCGTCGGACTATTTTGTGGGCGGGGTGGTGGCTTACAGCAATGAACTCAAGGAGAAGCTGCTGGGCGTAGCCGGCGGCACCCTTACCGCCCAGGGGGCGGTAAGCGGGGCGGTGGCCAAAGAGATGGCCTCCGGGATCCGCCGACTGACCGGCGCTGACCTGGCCCTCTCCGTCACCGGCATTGCCGGCCCCGGTGGCGGCAGTGATGAGAAGCCGGTGGGTACCGTTTATGTCGGCCTGGCCACGGCCAGTGGCGTCCGGGCCGAACTTTTCACCTTAACCGGCAAGCGCGGCCAGATTCAGGAAACCACCGCCCATCGGGCATTGGACCTGCTGCGCCGCCAGCTTTTACCGACCGAAGACAGCAGACCAAAAGGAGAAGGACATGGCTAACGTGGCAGTGGAAAATAAGGGAAAAACCCTGGACAGCGCCATTTTTCAGATTCAGAAGCAGTTCGGCAAAGGCTCCATCATGCGTTTGGGGGCCGATGAACGGGTGGCGGTGCCGGCCATTTCAACCGGCATCTTGAGCCTTGATATCGCCACCGGCATCGGCGGTATTCCCGGCGGCCGGATCACCGAAATATACGGCCCGGAGTCGTCGGGCAAGACCACCCTGGCCCTGCAGATCATCGCCGCGGCCCAGCGCCAGGGGGGGGCGGTGGCCTTTATCGACGCCGAGCACGCCCTGGACGTGACCTATGCCGAGCGGCTGGGGGTCAACGCCGATGATTTGTTGATCAGCCAGCCCGACTATGGCGAGCAGGCCCTGGAGATTACCGAAATCCTGATTCGCAGCGGGGCGATGGACGTCATCGTGGTGGACTCGGTGGCGGCCCTGACTCCCAAGGCGGAAATCGACGGCAATATTGGCGACTCGCATATGGGCCTGCAGGCGCGGCTGATGTCCCAGACCATGCGTAAACTGGCGGCGATTCTGCAGCGGACCAATACCGCCATCATCTTCATCAACCAGATCCGCATGAAGATCGGGGTGATGTTCGGCAACCCGGAGACCACCACCGGCGGTAATGCGCTGAAGTTCTACAGCTCCATGCGCATCGATATCCGCCGCATGGCGGCGATCAAGGACGGTGAGGAGGTGATCGGCAACCGGGTTAAGGCCAAACTGGTGAAAAACAAGGTGGCCCCGCCTTTCAAGGTGGCCGAGTTCGACATCATCTTCGGCGAGGGCTCTTCCCGGGAGGGCGATCTGCTGGACCTGGCGGTTAACCAGAATATTATCGACAAAAGCGGCGCCTGGTACTCCTACAACGGCGAGCGCATCGGCCAGGGGCGGGAGAACTCCAAGCAGTTCATGCGGGAACACCCGGAGATGACCGACGAAATCGAGCGCAAGGTGCGCCTGGGGTTTGGGTTGCCCATGCCCGGTGAAAGCCGGGATCAAGCGACCGGCGAGGCAGCAGCGGCCGGCGACGGTTCCGAGGCTGCCGCTCCCGGCAAAGCCGTCAAGGCCGTTAAAAACACCAAAGCGGAATAAGCCGGTTTTTGCGAAGCCATCACATATCAATGAACTTTTGATCGGTATTAATTAAATGAACGGCAACCAAATCCGGGAAAAATTCCTGCAATATTTTACCCAGCGGGGCCATACCCTGGTGGAAAGCTCGCCGCTGGTTCCCCACGACGATCCCACCCTGCTTTTCACCAACGCCGGGATGGTCCAGTTTAAAAAGGTGTTTACCGGCGAGGAAAAACATGATTATTCCCGGGCTGTTACCTGCCAGCGCTGCGTGCGGGCCGGCGGCAAACACAACGACCTGGACAATGTCGGTTACACCGCCCGCCACCACACATTTTTTGAAATGCTGGGCAATTTTTCCTTTGGCGACTATTTCAAGGAAGAGGCCATCCGCCTGGCCTGGGACTTCCTCACCAAGGAGATCGGGTTGCCGCCGGCAAAGCTCTGGGTGTCGGTTTACCAGGAAGACGACGAGGCCTACCGGATCTGGGAGCAGGTCGAGGATCTGCCGCCGGGGCGGATCGTTCGTCTGGGCGAGAAAGACAACTTCTGGGCCATGGGCGACACCGGCCCCTGCGGGCCGTGCTCGGAAATCCATATCGACCAGGGCGAGGCGGTCCCCTGCCACGAAGACAACTGTGGGGTGGACTGCGACTGCGACCGCTTCCTCGAGATCTGGAACCTGGTTTTTATGCAGTACGAGCGGGACAGCCAGGGTAACCTCACCCCCCTGCCCAAGCCCAGCATCGACACCGGCATGGGGCTGGAGCGGGTCGCCGCCGTGGCCCAAGGCAAGTTCAACAACTACGATTCCGACCTTTTTCAGCCCATCATCCAGCGCACCTGCGCCCTGGCCGGGGTGACCTACGGGGAAAATGCCCGTACCGATACGGCCCTGCGGGTGATCGCCGATCATGCCCGGGCCACCACCTTTCTGGTGGCCGACGGAGTGTTGCCTTCCAACGAGGGGCGGGGTTATGTGCTGCGACGGATCATGCGCCGGGCGGTGCGTTTCGGACGGACCATGGGGTTGACCGAGCCTTTCCTGGGCGTGGTTTGCGCCGAAGTGGCCGAGAGCATGGGTCAGGCCTGGACCCATCTGGGTGAAAGCCGGGAACTGCTGGCCAAGGTGGTCCGCCATGAAGAAGAACGTTTCCTGGAAACCCTGGATCACGGCCTCGGGTTGCTGGCCGGTGAAATTGAGCGCCTGCAGGGTGAAGGGATTAAAACCATCACCGGCGATTTTATTTTCAAGCTTTACGATACCTACGGGTTTCCGGTGGACATCGCTAAAGATGTGGCCCAGGAAGAGGGACTGAGCGCCGATGAAGAAGGTTTTGCCGCCGCCATGGCCCGCCAGCGGGAGCAGTCCCGCAAGTCCTGGAAGGGTGGAGGCCTGGGCGAGTTGGGATCTGGCATTAGAGAACTGCTGGAGCGTGGGGTGCGGAGCAAGTTTGTCGGTTATGAAACCCGGCGGCACCACGCTTCACTGCTGGCCGTGCTCGACGAACAGGGTGAGCTTCTCGATGAAGCCGGGGGCGGCAATTTAGTAAGCCTGGTCTGCGATGAAACTCCTTTTTACGCCGAAGCCGGCGGCCAGGTGGGCGACTGGGGAGAAATCGCCGGGGTCCACGGCCGGGCCAGGGTGCTCAATACCCTTAAGGTTGGCGATCAACTGGTGGTGCACCAGGCCGAAGTGGTTGACGGCGCCCTGAAGGCCGGAGAGGAGGTTCTGTTGGCGGTGGCGGAAGGCCGCCGCCGCCGGATCGCCGCCCATCATACCGCCACCCATCTGCTGCATGCTGCTCTGCGCCGGATCCTGGGGGAGCACGTCAAGCAGGCCGGTTCCCTGGTGGATGCCGAGCGCCTGCGTTTTGATTTTACCCATTTCTCTCCTCTGAGCCGGGAGGAGATCCGCCGGTTGGAAGAACTGGTCAACGAAGAGATTCGGGCCAACACCCGCCTGGAAGTGGCCAATCTGGCCCGGGAAGAGGCCCTGCAAAGCGGCGCTGCCGCCCTGTTCGGCGAGAAATACGGCGACACGGTGCGGGTGGTGGCGGTGGGGGATTTCAGCAAGGAACTCTGCGGCGGCACCCATGTGGGCGCCACCGGTGAGATCGGCCTGTTTAAAATTATTTCTGAAAGTGGTATTGCTGCCTCCACCCGCCGGATTGAAGGCTGCTGCGGTGGGCCGGCCCTGGCCCAGGTCCATGCCCTGGAAGAGGAGGTGCAGCAGTGGGCCGCCCGGCTGAAAACCACCCCGGTCGAACTGGGGGGGCGGCTCGATAAACTGCTGAACCGCCAGAAAGAGCTGGAGCGTAAACTGGCTGAACTGGCGGCGCTGGCCTCCCGCTTCGATGCTGAATCGGTCCTCAGGCTGGCCGCGGAAGTCAACGGCATCAAGGTGGCAACCTGCCGGGTGGAGGCCGATTCGGTCAAGACCCTGCGCGAGGCCGGCGATAAACTGCGGGATAAAATGGGCAGCGGCATTGCGGTGCTGGCCGCTGAACCGGAGGGCAAGGTCAGCCTGCTGGCTCTGGTCAGCAAAGATTTGACCGCCCGTTACCGGGCCGGCGATATTGTCAAGCAGGTGGCCCAACTGGTGGGGGGCAGCGGCGGCGGTCGGCCAGACATGGCCCAGGCCGGCGGCGGCAACCCGGAAAAAATCGACGCCGCCCTGGCCGCGGTGCCGGGCATTGTGGCCGAGCTGTAAGTTTTGCGGCGCCGACAACTTTGATAATCTCGCAAAAACCAGCCAAACGTGTTGGTCGGCAACGTGAAAACGAGCAGCACGCAAAGCGTGCCCAGTCGGCGCCGCGGCTTTTTGCGGCGCCGACAACTTTAGGTGGGCTGTAAAAAAAGTCTATAAAAATAATATTGACAGGGTTTTTTTAATGGATTAGAACGCCAATTTGTTTGTGAATGACCATTCATTTTCAAGCGTGGAATGGACCCGGCGCGAATAAAGGGGTCAACCCCCCTTGCGGTCGCGCTTTACCGACAGTCAGTGAAGAGGAGCCAGCCATATGATCACCATAGACATGACCATGCCGCTGCATTTAATCAGCATTCTGCTGTTGGCCGTCATCCTCAATATCATTCTCTACCGCCCCATCCGCAATATCCTCGAACAGCGCCAGGCAAAAATCTCCGCGCTCAACGTCGATATTGAAAAATTTGAAAAAAACCGGCAGCAGCGCCTGGAGGAGTTTGAGCGCAAGCTCCAGGAAGCCCGCAGTAAAGCCAAGGGTGAATTTGAGGCGTTGAAGAGCGCCACCCAGGCTGAAAGCAGCGAAAACCTGGCTGCTTTGCGCAGTGAAGTGGAAGGCGCCAAAGCCGGTCAACTCAAGGAAATCGAAAGTCAGTTCGCCACCGCCCGCCAGGAACTGCAGGGCCAGGTAAGTGCCTTTGCCGGTGCGATGGCGGCCAAGGTTCTGGGGAGGGCTCTGTAATGCGACAACTGAAAGCTAAACACGGGGTGGCGTTGCTGGCGGCGGGACTGTTGATGGTCGCCGCGACCTCGGCTCAGGCGGCGGATATTGGCCCGGAGAAGGTCTGGGATCTTTTTTATCGGGTGCTCAACTTTGCCGTGCTGATGTTCATCCTGGTTTATTTCCTCAAAAAGCCCATCGTCAATTTTTTCGGCAACCGGCGGGAGTCGATACGGGCAGAGTTCGAGGAGTTGGAGGCTAAGCGGCAGGAAGTGGAGCAGGCTTATAAGGAAAGTGAGGCCAAGATGGCCGCCTTGGAAGGCTCGGCCCAAGAGATCGTGGCCGAAGCGGTGCGCCAGGGTGAAGCCGAGCGGGAGCGCATTCTGGCCGAAGCCGAGCGGGCGGCGGAAAATATGAAGCGCCAGGCGGAAATGGCGGTCCAGCATGAACTGGCGGTGACCACCGCCCGGTTGCGGGCCGATATTTCCGAGGAAGCCGCTAAGGCGGCGGAAGAGCTGGTGCGCAAAAACCTGCAGCCGGCCGATGAAGAACGGATGATTGCCGGCAGTCTTGACCGGGTGGGAGGTGTCCAGTGAAAAATACCGTGCTGGCCAAACGTTACGCCAAGGCTCTCTTCGCCGTAGGTAAGGAAGACGGGGCCTTTGCCGACTATGCCAAACTGCTCAACGAGCTGAGCGAACTTTACACCGGGCTGCCCGAAGTGCCCGACGCCCTGACCAACCCCCTTTACCCCGAGGATGTCCGTCTCAAGGTAATGGAGAGTCTGGCCCGAGCCCTGCAGGCGCCGCCGGTGATGGTTAACTTCTGCAAACTGCTGGTGGAGAAAAATCGGGCCGGTATCCTGCCCGAAATCGCCCAAGTCTACCAGGAGATGCTGGACCAGGAAAACAACGTTGTACGGGGCATGGTGACGTCCGCCACCGAGCTGCCCCCGGAAGTGAACGCCAAGATTAAGGCGACCATGGAAAAACTCACCGGCAAGCAGGTCGAGCTAGGCAACAGGATCGACCCGGCCATCATCGGCGGGATGGTGGCCAAAGTGGGTGATTTGGTGCTTGATGGCAGCATTAAGTCGCAACTTGCAGGGTTAAAGGAATCGATCAAGGGGAGAGAATAAACGATGCAGATCAAAGCCGAAGAAATCAGCCAGATTATCAAGGGTCAGATCCAAGACTATGAAGCCAAGGTCGACCTGAGTGAAACCGGGACCGTGCTCTCGGTGGGTGACGGTATCGCCCGTGTGTACGGGGTGGAAAACTGCATGGCCATGGAGCTGCTGGAGTTCCCTGGTAACATCCTGGGGGTGGCTCTTAACCTGGAGCAGGATAACGTCGGTTGTGCCGTCCTCGGTGATGTTCGCCACATCAAGGAAGGCGACATTGTCAAGCGTACCGGTCGGATCGCCGAGGTACCGGTGGGCCCCGAGATGCTGGGCCGGGTGGTGGACGGGGTGGGCAGCCCCATCGACGGTCAGGGTCCCATTACCGCTAAGGAAACCCGTAAGATCGAGGTGGTGGCCCCCGGCGTTATCGCCCGTAAGTCGGTCCACGAGCCCTGCTACACCGGATCTAAAGCGGTGGACGCCATGACGCCGGTGGGCCGGGGCCAGCGTGAGCTGGTCATCGGTGATCGCCAGATCGGTAAAACCGCCCTTTGCGTCGACGCCATCCTGGCCCAGAAAGAAACCGACATGCATTGCGTGTACGTGGCCATCGGCCAGAAGAAATCCACCGTCGCCTTGGTAGTCGAGATTCTGCGCCAGCACGGGGCCATGGAGTACACCACCGTGGTGGCCGCCTGTGCTTCCGATCCGGCGCCGATGCAGTACATCTCGGCCTTCGCCGGAACCTCCATGGGCGAATATTTCCGGGATAACGGCAAGCATGCCCTGATCATTTACGACGACCTTTCCAAGCAGGCGGTGGCCTATCGCGAACTGTCGCTGCTGTTGCGGCGGCCGCCGGGACGTGAGGCCTTCCCCGGCGACATCTTCTTTAACCACTCCCGGCTGCTTGAGCGTTCCTCCAAGCTGAACGACGAGCTCGGTGCCGGTTCGCTTACCGCCCTGCCGATTATTGAAACCCAGGCCGGTGACGTTTCCGCCTACATCCCCACCAACGTAATCTCCATTACCGACGGTCAGGTGTACCTGGAACCCAACCTGTTCTTTGCCGGGGTGCGGCCGGCCATCAACGTCGGCCTTTCGGTTTCCCGGGTTGGTGGTGCGGCCCAGGTCAAGGCCATGAAACAGGTGGCCGGCACTCTGCGCCTGGATCTGGCGCAGTATCGGGAACTGGCGGCTTTTGCCGGTTTCGGTTCCGATCTCGACGCCGCCACCCAGGCCCAGCTTACCCGCGGCGCCCGGCTGGTGGAGATCCTTAAACAGCCCCAGTACCAGCCGCTGCCCATGGAAAAACAGGTTGCCATCATCTTTGCCGGTACCAAGGGCTATCTCGACAAACTGCCCTTGGAGTCCGTGGCCGACTACGAGGCCCAGCTTTTTGACTACATCGAAAAGAACGATCCCACCGTGTTCGATGACCTCAAGAGCAAGCAGGAAATCGACAGCGACCTCGAGGCTAAGATGCGCAAGGCCCTGGATGCCTTCGGCGAATCCTTCCAGGCCGCACTGGGTGTGAAGTAAATCCATCACGATTAAGAGCCGGTTCAAGGAGGGGCTTTTATGCCTAGCCTGAAAGACGTAAAGAGTAAGATCGGAGGGGTAAAAAAGACCTCTCAGATTACCCGGGCGATGAATATGGTGGCGGCGGCTAAACTCCGCGGCGCCCAGACCCGGATGGAGGACTTCCGCCCATACGCCGAACAGTTCAACACCGCCATGCGTAACCTGTCCGCCGGTACCGGCGGCGCCAACTTCCCGCTGATGGAGGTGCGTGAGGTTCGGGCTGTGGAACTGGTGGTGGTCACCTCGGATCGCGGTCTGTGCGGCAGTTTTAACAGCAACATTTTGCGTATGGCGGAAAAAACCATAGCCCGCCTGGAGGGTGAGGGCAAAAAGGTCAGCTTGGTTTGCGTGGGCAAGAAGTCCCGTAACCATTTCCGGCGCTCGGGCAAAGTCCGCCAGAGTTACCCGGATATCATGGGCACCTTTCAAATGTTCAACGCCCGCACCATCGCCCAGGATACCGCCGGTAATTTCCTCAGCGGCGAGTGCGACGAAGTGCGGGTAATTTACGGCCGTTTTCACAGTGTGGGGGTGCAGAAGCCGGAACAGTTCGAACTGTTGCCGGTCAAGCCCCCGGCAAGCACCGGCGAGGATGCCGGCGGTCAGGCCGCCAGCCAGGCGGTCTATATCTACGAACCCAGCCAGGAAGAGATCATGGAGGTGCTGTTGCCCATGTATCTTAACGTCATGGTCTACCATGCCATGCTGGAGGTCAGCGCCAGCGAACACGCCGCCCGCATGACCGCCATGGATAACGCTACCAGGGCCTGCAACGACATGATCGACAACCTTACCCTGGTTTATAACAAAACCCGCCAGGCCGGAATTACCGGTGAGCTGATGGACATCGTCGGCGGCGCCGAGGCCCTTAAAGGTTAATAACCAACAGTGTCGAAAGTTTCATTGCGAATGAAAAATATTATCAGGAGGCTTGTCAGATGAGCGAAGTTAACACGGGAAAGGTAATTCAGGTCATCGGACCGGTAGTTGACGTAGAGTTTGAACCGGGCAAGCTTCCGGAAATCATGAACGCCCTGCTGGTCAGCAACAAAGGGATCAGCGATGAGGAAGACAACCTGGTCGTCGAGGTGGCCCAGCACCTGGGGAACAATGTGGTCCGCTGCGTAGCCATGGACGGCACCGATGGTCTGGTGCGTGGCCAGGCGGCCAAGGACAGTGGCAAACCCATCGAGATTCCTTGCGGTAAGCCGGCCCTGGGGCGGATCATGAATGTGGTGGGCCGCTCGGTGGACGGCATGGGCGCCATCACCTCCGACAAGATGCGGCCCATTCATAAGCCGGCTCCGGCCTTCACCGAGCAGGATACCGAGGTGCACGTGCTGGAAACCGGCATCAAGGTCATCGACCTGCTGGTTCCTTTCCCCCGGGGCGGCAAGATGGGGCTGTTCGGCGGCGCCGGCTGCGGTAAGACCGTTATCATGATGGAGATGGTCAACAACATCGCCATGCACCATGGCGGCATTTCGGTTTTCTGCGGGGTGGGCGAGCGGACCCGTGAGGGGAACGACCTCTACCATGAAATGAAGGAATCCGGCGTTCTCCCCAAGGCTGCCCTGGTTTACGGCCAGATGACCGAGCCCCCGGGTGCCCGGAGCCGGGTGGCCCTGACCGGTCTGTCCGCCGCCGAGTATTTCCGTGATGAGGAAGGGCAGGACGTACTGTTCTTCGTCGATAACATCTTCCGCTTCACCCAGGCCGGTTCCGAGGTTTCGGCGCTGCTGGGCCGCATTCCTTCGGCGGTGGGTTATCAGCCCACCCTGGGCACCGACCTTGGTGGACTGCAGGAACGGATTACTTCAACTAACAAGGGCTCCATCACCGCCGTCCAGTGTGTATACGTACCGGCCGACGACCTCACCGACCCGGCCCCGGCCACCACCTTCGCCCATCTCGACGGTACCGTGGTGCTCTCCCGTCAGATCGCCGAGCTTGGCATCTACCCGGCGGTGGATCCCCTGGACTCCACCTCCCGCATCCTCGACCCCAACGTGCTGGGTGAAGAGCACTACCAGGTGGCCCGCGGAGCCCAGGTTACCCTGCAGAAGTACAAGGACCTGCAGGATATCATCGCCATCCTCGGGATGGACGAGCTTTCCGAAGAGGATCAGCTCACCGTGGCCCGGGCCCGGAAGATTCAGCGTTTTCTCTCTCAGCCCTTCACCGTGGCTGAGACTTTCACCGGGATGCCCGGCAAATTCGTGAAAGTGGAAGAGACCATCCGCGGCTTCAAGGAAATTCTCGAAGGCAAGCACGACGACCTGCCCGAGGGGGCCTTCTACATGGTCGGCGGCATCGACGAAGCGGTGGAAAAGGCCAACAAGGAGAAGGCCCAGGCCTGAGACCAGCTGCGCCTCAGGCGGGATAAGCGCCGGAGCCCGGTCGGCACACAACAAATAGGCTGCGCAAACCAAGTATAGCAGGCGAGGAAAAGTACATGGCGACACAGATCCAACTGGAAGTGGTGACCCCCAAAGGCGCGGTAATCAGCGAGCAGGTGGACATGGTTACCGCTCCCGGTTATGCCGGGGTATTCGGGGTACTGGCCAACCATGCCCCGCTGCTCAGCACCATAAAGATCGGCACCTTGGTTTATAAAAAAGATGGGCAGGATGCAGTGCTCATGATCAGTGGCGGTTTTTGTGAGGTATCCAACAACAAGGTAACCATCTTGGTTGAAAGCGCCGAAAAGGGCGCCCAGATCGATACCGAACGGGCATTGCGGGCCAAGGAGCGCGCCGAAAGGCGTTTGGCCGAGGCCACCGCCCAACAAGAGAGGATTGATCGGGCCCGGGCCGAGGCTGCCCTGCAGAGGGCCCTGGCCAGACTCAAGGCCGCAGGTAAGCTGTCCTGAGCGAGTGGTCCTACAGAAAAGATTAAGCCGTCCCGGTTATACACCAGGGCGGCTTTTTTGTGGACTTGTCATGGCGGCCAGCAGTATCAAGGTAGCTTTCACCGGCGTAGCATGCCAGCCATCGGCCAATGGCCAGGCGTTCAACCCTACCTAGTTCTTCGGGCTGAGGTTGGCCTCGACCACGAAGCTGCCGTCGGCGGTTTCAAAGGGAATAACCACCGTCGGGTCGCTGGAGTAATTGGAGATCTCAACCCCTTTGCCCACCACCATGGTGGGCGTGGCCAGGTCGAACTTGTGGTTGATCTTGGCCAGTTCCGCCTTGGCTCCGCCACAGATCATATTGGTTATCTCGCCCACCGCGTCCACCACCTCGTCGTCGATTTTGCTTTTGGGCGGTTCCATCAGCATGTTGGCGACGATCTGGAGTATGGCCTGGCCGGTAAAACTGACGATCATGGAGCCGCTGATGGTTTCCGAACTCATCCCGATCACCCCGGTGACCTCGCCGTAAGCGCTGCGATTTTTCTTGACGTGCGGAGCCCCGGCCTTGACTTTGGTCTGGGCCATGGTCTCTATGACATTTTTGGTGGCCTTAAGAAAAGGGTTGATCAACTCGGCTTTCATAATTAAAAAACTCCATCGGAGAATGTGGAAGGCGTTTACCAACTGCTTAAATTGGTCGGGCGTGGCTGTTTTGTCAAGTATTTTTAACGAGAAACTGCGTTAATAACGGATCAGTCTCCGGGCCGGCCCCGGAGGTGAGGCTGACCGACAATTTTTATTTAACCCATATCTGGAGGGAAGCAATACAATGGATGCAAAGCAGCGGATGGCAATTCCTCGCCAGCAACCCAGGGAGTTGCCGGTGTCTGAACGGATCAATAATTTTGACGAAGTGGTATTTGGCTATGATGATGAAATGGCCTGCCGCGAAGCCGAGCGATGTCTGCAGTGCAAGAAGCCCAAGTGCCGGGAAGGCTGCCCCATCCACAACGATATCCCCGGTTTTGTCCGTATGATTCGCGAGGGCAGGATTGAAGAGGCCTACTGGCTGGACCGCCAGACCAACACTCTGCCGGCGATCTGCTCTCGGGTGTGCCCCCACGAATTCCAATGTGAAGGTCACTGCGTGTTGGGGAAAAAGGGGGATCCGGTGGCCATCGGCATGCTGGAACGATATATCGTCGACTGGATGGTCAGCCACGGCAAAAACATGTTGCAGCCCTGCGCCCTGCCCAACGGCCGCAAGGTGGCCATTGTCGGTTCCGGGCCAGCCGGCATGTCGGTGGCCCACTACCTGGCCAAGGAAGGTTATGCCTGTACCATTTTCGAAAGCCTGCCGCTCAACGGCGGTATGCTCACCGTGGGCATTCCCCCGTATCGACTCCCCCGTGCCGTAATCGCTGCCGAATTTGAGGCGTTGCGCAACTGCGGGGTGGAAGTGATCTCCGGGGTGACCATCGGCCAGGATAAAACCCTGGCCGACCTGAAGGACGAGGGCTTTGAGGCGATCTTTCTGGGGCCGGGCGCCCATGTCAGCCGCAAGCTGGGGGTGGATGGCGAAGAGGTGGAAGGGGTGATCCACGGGGTGGATTACCTGCGTCGGGTCAACCTGGGCGAAAACCTCAACCTGGGTGAAAACGTGGTGGTGGTTGGCGGCGGTAACGTGGCCATCGACTGTGCCCGGACCGCTTTGCGGACCGGCTCCAAAAACGTCTTCATCCTCTATCGCCGCGGCCGGGATGAGATGCCGGCCTCCAGGGCCGAGATACATCACCTGGAGGAAGAGGGGGTAAGAATTGAAACCCTGGCTGCGCCGGTCAAGGTGCACGGGGAAAACGGCCGCTTAAAGAGCATCGAGTGCATCCGCATGCAGCTTGGCGCCTGCGACGCATCCGGCCGTTGCCGCCCCGAACCGGTGGAGGGCAGCAATTTTACCATCGATGCCGACGCGGTGATCCCGGCCATCAGCCAGGATGTCGACGTCACCGCCGGCCGCGGCCTGGACCTGGCGCTGAGCCGCTGGGGCACCTTCGAGGTGGACGAGGTAACCCTGCAGACCACGGTACCCTGGGTTTTCGCCGCCGGCGACGCGGTCCTGGGCCCCCAGACCGTGGCCAAGGCCGTCTTCCAGGCCAAGGAAGCCGCCGAATCAATCCACCGCCTGCTCCAGGGCAAGGACCTCAAACAAGGCCGCATCACCACGTAAACGTCCAGCAGCACCGCAGGTTCGGGCGAGCAGGCAGGCTTGCGTACTGGAGTACGCGGCACCTCCCTGCTTGCCCGAACCTGCGGCACTGCTGAACGTTTACGCCCCATTGTTACCGTTTTGGTGTTGAACATGATCAGGTTATTGGCGCTGCTAGGCGGGATCTGAACCAGACCAAACGCCCCCACGCAGGTAAACGCGCGGCAGTACCACAGGTTGCGGCAAGCGGCCCGTCTTGCGTACCCCAGGTACGCAAGACGGGCCGATCGCCGCAAGATGCGGTGCTGCCGCGCGTTTACCGGCCGGCCAGGCTCAGGTTGGTGGCATACTGCTTGACCCCGCCGGCAATCCCCTGCACCAGGCGGGCCAGATAGCGCTCATCGCTGAGCAGGCGCTCTTCCTCGGGGTTGCTCAAAAAACCAACTTCCAGCAGCAAGGCCGGCATTCGGGCCCCGATCAGCACCACAAAGGGTGCCCGACGCACTCCCCGGTCCTCGATCTTCTCGCCGTAAGCCCCACGCATGGTGTTCATGGTGGTCTGGTGAACAAACTCCGCCAACTGTTGGGACTCCTGCAGCTTGGCGTGGTTGAGCAACTCCTGGACAATGCCCTGCAACTCGCCGAAACTGCGGGCTGAGGAGGCGTTTTCCCGGGCTGCCACCCGCATGGCATGATCGTCGCTGGCCACCACATCCAAAATATAGGTTTCAACCCCCCGCGCCTGGCGATTGGCGGCGGCGTTGACATGCACCGATATGAAAAGGTCGGCCCCGTGGCTGTTGGCGATGGCGGTGCGCTCTTCCAGGGGCAGGAAAATATCCCGGTCGCGGGTCAGGATCACTTCGTGGCCCAGGCGGCGCAGTTCGGTCGCCAGCAGGCGCGAGATCCGCAGGTTGACATCCTTTTCTTTGATGCCTGAAGGGCTGATGGCCCCCGGGTCCCTACCGCCATGGCCGGGGTCAATAACAATGCGCCGGACGCCCATGCCCAACTGCTGGGCCAGGGACAGGCTGTCGCCGGTGGCGGGGCGGGCCATCACCGGCGGCGGGTCTGGCAGTGGCGGCAGGGTTGGAACCGGTTGGCCGATGAGGTCGATTACCACCCGGTGCGGATTGTCCAGGCTGAACACCTTGTAATCATCGAGCCGGGTCTGGGTGTCTAAAATCAAGCGCACGCCGCCGGCGGCCGTTTCGGTATGCTGGATCTGTTTCAGCAGGCCGTCGGCCACTTGCTTTATCGGGCTGCCGATCCTGGGGCTTAGCCGGGCGCCGTCCAGGTCCAGGTAGAGCCGTTGGGCGCTGTCGCCGTTTTCCCGCAGGTGACTGCGGAAGTTCAGCGGCGACTCGGTTTCGACCACCACCCGGGTATAGCTGTCGCTGGACCAGTACCGCACCGGCATAACCGCGATCCGCTCTTCGCCGTTGGGCGCCCGGTCGACGGTGCGTCGGGCTTGCTCAATTTTCCCCCTGGACGCAACGGCCTGCTTATACTTGCCGTCGGCCCGGATTACCGGTTTACCGCCACTGTCGACTTTGGCGCGGTCGGCATCAGGACGGATGCTCGCCAGCATGGCCCGGGCTCCTGCGGCCATGTCACCGGTGGGGTAAAGTTTCAGCAGCCGACCGAGGATCTGCTCGGCCCGTTGCCGGTCCTGCCGTTCATAGAAAAAAATATGGGCCACGTAGAACAGGGCGTCGTCGGCCAGGGGATGGTCGGGATAGAGGCCCTGAACGTCTTGCAGGCTGGTTACCGCCTCGGCCAGATCCAGAGGTATTCCGCTGCGGCGATACATTTGATGGTAGAGGTTGCCTAGCAGGTAAAGGCTTTTGGGCCCAACCGCCTGCCGGGCCTGCTGCCGGTGCAGTTGCTGCAGGGCCGCTGCCGCCCGCTGCCAGTTCTCACGTGCGTCTCCCGCCTCGGTGTTCATCAGCCGCTGGTAATAGCCGTGCAGCCGCTGAAACTGCTCTTCGGGGTCGACTCCGGCCGCCGCCGGCGACGCCACCAGCAACCCCAGCAACAAAACCGGCAGCCAACACAACCCAAAGTTATAAAAGAGGCGATAGTGTTTCATATCATCTGCTTTACTTCGTAAAGGAGTTTCAGGGCCTCAAGCGGCGCCAGGTTATCAGGGCTGATTTCCGCCAGTCGGCGGCGCAGGGGGTCGTCCTCACCAAACAGCCGTAACTGACTGGGTTTGCCGTTCTCCTCCGGCGCCATCATTCCGGCGGCAATCCGGGGTCGTCCCTGGCGGTTGAACTCGCCCTGCTCGATATTATGCAACAACTCTTTGGCTCTGGCAACCACGGTGGCCGGTACCCCGGCCAGGGCCGCCACCTGGATGCCGTAGCTGCGGCTGACTCCGCCGGGCAGCAACTTGTGGAGAAAAACGATGGTGTCGTTCCATTCCCTTACCGCGATATGGTAATTGTGAATCCGCGGCTCGGTGGTCGCCAATTCGGTCAGTTCATGGTAATGGGTGGCGAACATGGTCTTGACTCCCCGGCCCTCTTTTTGCACCAGGGCTTCGGCCACCGCCCAGGCGATGGCCAGGCCGTCGAAGGTGGAGGTGCCCCGCCCGATTTCATCGAGGATCACCAAGCTTTGCGGAGTGGCGTTGTTGAGAATATTGGCGGTTTCGTTCATCTCCACCATGAAGGTGGACTGACCCCGCCTGAGATCGTCCATGGCCCCCACCCGGGTAAAAATTCGGTCCACCACCCCGATGGCGGCTTCCGCCGCCGGCACGAAGCCGCCCATCTGCGCCATCAGGACGATCAGGGCGGTCTGGCGCAACACCGTGGATTTACCGGCCATGTTGGGTCCGGTGATGATCATCACTTCTTTTTCGTCCTGGTCCAGGTGTACATCATTGGGGACGAAACGGTTCGGTGGCAGGTTCCGTTCGATCACCGGGTGGCGCCCTTCGGTGATCTTGATTTCCGGCCCGGCATTGACCTCCGGGCGGGTGTAACGGAACTGTGCTGCGCCCCGGGCCAGGGCCGCCAGCATGTCGATCATCGCCAGGCAGGAGGCGCTTTGCATGATGCGTGAACCGGCCGCCGCTACCTGATCGCGGATTTCGCAGTACAGCTGGTACTCAAGTTCCAGGCGTTTTTCCTCCGCCCCGCTGACCTTGCTTTCAAACTCCTTGAGTTCCGGGGTAATGAAGCGCTCGGCGTTGACCAGGGTCTGCTTGCGGATGAAGTCATCCGGCACCTCCGCCAGCTTGCCCCGGCTGACCTCGAGATAATATCCGAACACCTTGTTGAAGCCCACCTTGAGGTTAGCAATACCGGTGCGTTCCCGCTCCCGCGCCTCCAGCCCGGCAATGAGCTGCCGGCCGTCGCGCTGAATGGCGGTGAGTTCATCAAGTTCGCCGTTGAACCCGGGTTTGATCAGGTTGCCTTCCCGCAGGCCGGTGGGGGCGTCGTCGCGAATGGACGCAGTGAGTAGCTGGTGCAGGTCGGTCAGATCGTCGATGGCGTCTCGCAACTCCCCCAGCAGACCGTCATGATCCGCCAGCAGCTGCTTGATGGGGGGCAACTGACCGAAAGAAACGCCCAGGGCGTTCAGGTCCCGGGCGTTGGCGCGGCCCAGCACCGCCCTGCTGTTGAGCCGTTCCAGGTCATAAACGGTGTTCAGGGCTTCGTCCAGCCGCCGGCTCAGGTCCGGGGCGGTCATCAGTTGTTCTACCGCGTCCAGCCGCCGGTTGATGGTCCGGACATCCTTCAGGGGGGAAAGCAGACTTTTCTTCAGTTGCCGGGCGCCCATGGGGGTACGGGTCAGGTCCAGGGCCGCCAGCAGGGATCCCTCCCGCCGGCCATCGCTGATGGCGGCGGTAAGTTCCAGGTTGCGCCTCGAGGCCTCGTCCAGCAGCAGCACGTTTTCATGCTCGATGGGTCGCAGCTTCTCGAGATGGCGCAATTCGTTTTTCTGGGTTTCCTGCAGATAACTGAGCATCGCCCCGGCCGCACCCAGACCGGCCTGGAAATGGTCACAGCCGAAGCCGGCCAGGCTGGCGGTTTGAAAATGCTCCAGCAATCGTTCTCGGCCCCGGTGGGGCAGGAACTCCTCGGTCGGGCGGGAAGTCAGGCAACAATGGGGCAGCCGGGCGGCAAGCACCTCCGGAGCCTCCCCCCACGTGTCGCCGTACTGGTGATCAGCCGCAGAGGCCAGTAAAATTTCCGAGGGGTTAACCCGGCTCAGCTCGTCCAGCAGTTCATCTTCGCCGGCAAATTCTCCGACGGCGAACTCGGCGGTGGAAAGATCCAGCAGGCTGAGGCCGAAAAGCTTGTCATGCCGGGTGATGGCGGCCAGAAAGAGGTTTTCTTTATCCTCCAGCAACTGTTCTTCCAGTACCAGGCCGGGGCTGACCACCCGTACCACCTCGCGGCGGACCAGGCCTTTGGCTTGGGCGGGATCTTCCATCTGTTCACAGATCGCCACCCGTTTGCCGGCTTTGATCAGTTTGGCCAGGTAGGAGGAGGCGGAGTGGTAGGGCACCCCGCACATGGGAATCTTCTCCTCGTCAGCCTTGTTGCCGCGGGCGGTCAGGGTGATGCTTAAAATTTTGGCAGCTTCCACGGCGTCGTCGAAGAACATCTCGTAGAAGTCGCCCATCCGGTAAAAAAGGATGGCTTCCGGGTGCTGATTCTTGATCTCCAGATACTGCTGGAGCATGGGGGTGATCTTCATCGCTTATCCGCGGCGGTGGTGTCGTGGCTGATCACGGCGGTCGGAGTGGGGTTAAGGGTCACCGGCGATCCGGAGCAAGGCCGGCTTGGTGCAAAGCACCGGCGGCTTGCGCCCGGTCAATACCTTCCAGGCGAAATACTTTGTCGCGGCTGCCGGCCCCTTTCACCAGGCGGACGGCGCTTTTGGGCAGTCCGCAAACCCCGGCCAGAAAGGCCACTAAAGCGACGTTGGCCTTGCCGTCCACCGGTGGGGCAGCTACCGCGATTTTCAGCGCCTGGCCGTAAACGCCGCGCAACATGGTCCGGGCCGCTCCGGGCTGGGCGCGAATATGGACAAGTACGGCCCGGTCGTCTTCGGTGCGGCGCAAACAGTCCATAGGTTTTATGGCTAGGGTTTCCGCTCCGGCTCCGGTTCGTCGTCAATGCTGATCACCGGCTCCAGGCCCTGGTCATCTCCTGCCCTGGCGTCGTTATCTTCTTCGTCCAGCGGGTCTTCCAGGCTGAAAACCAGATCGCCGTCGAGATCCGGCAGGGTATTGCCGTCGGCGCCAACCTCCTCTCCGGCCCCGGTTTCAAAAATGGCGGCGGTGGAGAGATCTTCGCCGGTCAGGTCCTCGGCGGAAAGATCTTCAATTCCGTCCGGATCGGGGGCCGGCTTCTTTTCTTCTTTAAGTGGGGGCAGCAGGTCGTCGGTCAGTTCAATGTGTTGATAAAGATCGCTGGCCGCCCCCGCGGACATTGCCCCCGCCCCCGTAGCCGCCGTTGCCACTCCGGTCTCTGCCGCCGTCGTCGGCTTGCCAACGGCCGGGGTCTCGCGATGGACGGGCGCCGGACGATCGGCCGCCTCGGGGTCAAGTTTGGCCAGGTAGGACTCCAGCAGCATGCGCACCTCGTCGCGGACCCGGTCTTTAATGCCTCGGAGTCGATCCAGTTCGCGCTCCAAATCGGAAATTTCCCGGCTGGCGCTTTCCTCCAGTTCCTTGGCCTCCTGCCGGGCCTTGGTCAGCACCTCCCGGGACTCCTCCCGGGCCTTTTCTTTCATCTCCTGGGCCACGTTCTGCGCCGACAGAATGGCGCTCATGGCGGTTTTCTCCTGGCGTTTATAGGCTGCCACCCGCCGTTCGGCGGTATCCAGCCGTTCTTTCAGCTCCTTGTTTTCCTCGCTGAGCTTCTGCACCGTGGCCGCCACCTGCTCCAGGAAGTCGTCCACCTCTTCGGTGTCAAATCCCCTTAAACGAACATGAAATTGCTGGTTTTGAATGTCTTGGTGATCAAGCATGGCGCGATCTCCTTATTTAATTGGTGGTCACTATCCGAAGGCCCGGGCAAGTTGCTGCAGGGTCGGAACCAGGAAGCTTTGCAGGAAGATGATGCCCAAAATCAATACCAGGGGGGCAAAATCGAATCCGCCCATCACCGGCAGGTAGCGGCGGATGACGCGCAGGGGTGGTTCGGTGATCTCGTAGAGAAAGCGGACAATGGGGTTGTACTGGTCGGCATTGACCCAGGAGATGATCACCCGGCCAAGGATCACCCAGATGTAAACGCTGAACACGACGTTGATAACCCCGGCCAGGGCGTTGAGGAAGTTGCTGATAATAAACATCAAAAATCTCCTTGACGGTTACTGATGACAATCGGCCTGAAAACAGGAAAAAAGTTGGCGACGCTCTTCCACCGTTACCTGACAGTGTTCCATGGTGCCATCGTCGGCGGCGTAAGCAGCCCCGGCGGCTTGTTCGCCCTTTTCTCTTTTGTCATTTTGCTCCGGTAAAAGCAGTGCCGACGGCTGGGTTGAGTCTTTCCTGGCCGGGGCGGGCGGTTGCCAGCTCGTGGCCGCGGGGGTAAGCTGCAGCCCCGGGGGGGCGATTTGCCGACTCAGTAAGGCCAGGAAATGCTGAAGCTGCGGTTCACCGAGCCCTTCCTGCAGCAGCACCAGGCCACCGGGCAGGGAAAACACTTGCAGCGGCCTTGCTGCCGCCTCTCGGCGGACCTGCTCCAGAAAAAAACCGGCATCATTTGCTTCCCGGGCTTGATCCATGTGCCGTGACATCTCGTTACTTTTTGTCCTTTGTTTTAATCCGGGGAAACATGTTTTCCCCCAGATTAATAGCGCCGCCCACCGGCAGCAACCCCCATTTTTGCTGCGTGGCCAATTCGGTCTCCGGCTCCAGCCCTAAAGCGAGGGCCATTTTTCCCGCCGCCGCTGGCATCACCGGGCGCAAGGCGCAATTAATCAGGCGCAGGGTTTCCAGCAGGGTATTGAGCACCGTGGCCAGCCGCTCGGCCTGGGCCGGATCCTTGGCCAGTTCCCAGGGGGCGTTGTGGACGATATAACGGTTGGCCCGGCCGATGACTTCCCACACCGCTTCCAGGGCCTGGCGAAAGGACCAGGCGCGCATGTGCCGCCGGTATTCTTCCAGCATTGCCAGGGCGGCGTCCCGCAACTCCCGGTCCTCGTCGTTCAGCGGCCCCGGCGCCGGCACCCGGGCCTCGGCGAAATTTTTGACCATGGTCAGACTGCGGGCAAAGAGGTTGCCCAGGTCGTTGGCCAGATCGGAGTTACGCCGGGCCAGCACCGCCTCATCGGAGTATGATGAATCCAGGCCGAAAGACATCTCCCGCAGCAGGAAATAGCGGATGGTGTCGGCCCCGTACGCGGCCACCATCTCTTCCGGTCGCACCACGTTGCCGATGCTTTTGGACATCTTGGTTTCGTTGACGTTCCAGTAGCCGTGCACATGCAGCCGCCGGTAGGGTTCCAGTCCCATGGCCTTGAGCATGGTGGGCCAGAAGATGGCATGGGGCTTTAAAATGTCTTTGGCGATCAGGTGTTCGGCGCCGGCCCAGCGGCGGGCGAAATTCGGGCCGTCGGGGTAGCCGATGCCGCTGACGTAGTTGATCAGGGCGTCAAACCAGACATAGGTGACAAACCGTTGGTCAAAGGGTAGCGGAATCCCCCAGGAGAGGCGGCTGACCGGGCGGGAAATGCAGAGATCATCCAGCGGTTCACTCAGAAAGGAGAGCACCTCGTTGCGGTAACGCTCCGGGGTGATGAACTCCGGGTTGGCCTTGATGTGGTCAATGAGCCATTGCTGGTAACGGCCCATGGCAAAAAAATAGTTCTGTTCGGCCACTTGCTCCGGGGCGGTAAGGTGATCGGGGCACTTGCCGTCAACAAGTTCCTTTTCGGTCAGGAACCGTTCGCAGCCCTTGCAGTAAAGACCGTCGTAATCGCTGAAATAGATATCACCCCGATCGTAGACCTGTTGCAGGATCTGCTGTACCGCCGCGATATGCTGCGGGTCGGTGGTGCGGATGAAGTTGTCCGGCTCCACCAGCAGCGGCGGCCAGGCGTCCCGGAACATGGCGCTGATCCGGTCCACATAATCACGTACTTCGGCGCCGGCCGCTGCCGCTGCCTGGGCGATTTTGTCGCCGTGCTCGTCGGTGCCGGTCTGGAAAAAGACCTTGCGGCCGTCCAGGCGGTTGAAGCGGCTGACGGTGTCCGCCACCACCGCCGTGTATGCGTGGCCAAGGTGGGGCTGGGCGTTGACGTAAAAAATGGGGGTAGTCAGATACAGGCTCATTACTCGCTTCCGGATTTACTGTTTTTGGGGGTGGCATTGGGGCGCGACGGCGAGGAGTGTCGCCGGCCGCGTTCGCTTTTTTTGCGCTCCCCCGCCTTGTTGTCGGTCGCCGCCTGCTCCGGCCCGGGCTTGCCGCCGCCCTTTACCGGCTCGCAGCGCCGCCACTCGCTGGCCTGCCAGATTATCTTTCGTTCCGGCTCTTCAAGGTCGCAGGCTTCGACATTTTCTTCCAGGATGTTCAGCTTCAGCACTTTGAACTGGCGGCCATCCAGGCTGACGATTTTGCCCGCTTTGGGCATCTGGCGGCGCATTTTCTGGTAGGTTTCAAACTCGTAGGTCAGGCAGCAGAGCAGCCGGTTGCAGATTCCGGAAATCTTGGCGGGGTTCAGCGGCAGGCCCTGTTCCTTGGCCATCTTGATGGACACCGGGGCAAACTGGTTGATAAACGAACTGCAGCACAACTCCCGGCCGCAGCAGCCCAAACCTCCGATCATTTTGGTTTCGTGCCGGACCCCCACCTGGCGGATTTCAACCCGGGTGCGGAACTCCTGGACCATGTCTTTGACCAGTTCGCGAAAATCCACCCGGTTCTCGGCGGTGAAGTAGAAGATGATCTTGCCACCGTTGAAAAAGCGTTCGGCCCGGATCAGCTTCATGGGCAGACCATGTTTGCCGATCAGTTTTTGGGCCAGGGCAAAATCTTCCTTTTCCCGCTGCAGCAGGCTGCGGTATTTTTCCTGTTCCTCCGGGGAGGCTCGCCGGACCACGGTGGGAGTAACCCGGGACGAGGTCCGGTCTTTTTTCCCTTCGTGGTTTGCTTTTTGCCCCTTGTCGTCTTTGGCGGAATGGCCTTGGGGCTCTTCGGGGCCGGGTGCTGCGGGCTGGTCAAGATCGGGGCGCTCGGCGGGTATCTGGCTGATAATCACTGCCGGCTCCAGGCCGTGATCGGTCTGCAGCATAACCACTTCGTCCCGCCGCAGGTCGGTAAACCGGCTGATGGCCGTAGCTGGCTGGTCGCTGGGGCGAAAGCGGACAGTGCAGCAGTGTGGCAGCATGGGCGCCGCCGGCGCAGGTGAAGGTTGAGGGCTGGCGTTTTCCATAAGTTTGACAACCTCGCAAAAACCGCCAAGCGTGTTGGTCGGTAGTGCAAAAACAAGCAGTTACAAAGCGTGCCCGGTCGGCGGCGCAGCTTTTGCGACGCCGACAAGTTTGACAAGATACCATTAAAGGAGGTCAAAGAAAAGCACTTCGCAGACCAGGGTGCGATTGCAGTTGCGCCGCAGCCGGCTTTTAGCCCGGCGCAGATGCTGGCGGCAGCGGCCCAGCGCGGCTGTGTCCCGCCGGCCCGCCGCCGCGCTCAGCAAAGGCAGAAGATCACGGTTGATAAGCTTCGACGCCTTGATATCCGGCTGGTTCGACTGGCGATAACCGTCCAGCAGTGACAGGTCGTGGTAGCAGGAGGCCAGCAGGTCTATAAAGTCTTCCAGTTCATCTTTAAGTTGGGCGCAGCGTTCGGCCCAGTACAACACCACGGCGGTGGCCGCCGGCTCTTCGGGCCGCAGGTTCAGCAGGGCATCCAGTACCTCCCGGCGCAGGGCCAGAAACCCCTTTTGCTGCAATTGCCGGGCGCGGCCCAGGCTGCCTTCGGCCACCGCCGCCAGGGTTAGGAACTCTTCCGGCAATGGTGGGTCTTGCCGGCGGTTTTGGGGCGCCTGGCGCCCGCCGGTCTCCGGATCTGACTTTAACAGGGCCAAGGCCAGGGTCTCCGTCGGCAGGGGAAAAAACGGAATGACCTGGCAGCGGGAAAGGATGGTGGGAAGAATGCCGCCGGCCTCGTCGCCGGTAAGGATCAGGATGGTGTCGGCGGGCGGTTCCTCCAGCACTTTGAGCAGGCTGTTGGCCGCCTCCCGCCGCATGGTATGAACTTCGCCCAACAGCACCACCCGGCGACCGGCCTCCATGGGCGGATACTGCAGGGATTTTTTGATTTCCCGCACCTGGCCGATCTTGATTCCCGCCCCTTCGGGCATAATCTCCAAAAAATCAGGGTGGTTGCCGGAGGCAAACTTACGGCAGGAAGGACAAAGCCCGCAGGCCTCCAGGGGGTCGGGGCGCCCAGTTGGCACGGCAGCGTCACCATGCAGCGGTGGTGCAGATTCGGGCAAGCGGTCCGGCGCCGCGTACCCCGGGTACGCAAGCCGGTCCGATCGCCCGAAGATGCGCTCAGTTGGCACGGAAGCGTAACCGTGCAGCAGTGGTGCAGATTCGGGCAAGCGGTCCGGCGCCGCGTACCCCGGGTACGCAAGCCGGTCCGATCGCCCGAAGATGCGCTGCTGCTGCACGGTTACGCAATTTAATGCGGCGGCCAGGGCCCGTGCTGCGGTTTTTTTGCCTATTCCTTCCGGACCTCGGAAAAGGTAGGCGTGGGCCAGCCGGTCGCCGGTCAGGGCCCGGCGCAGCATCTCTTTGGCCTGGTCTTGGGCGATGATTTGGGAGAAGGGGATCAGCATGGGTGCTGCTAGCCAAACAGGGTTTTTTGGCGGGGGTCAACGAGGTCGGCGGGGGGATTAGGCTCGGGTGGCGGCGGTTGGGGCGGGGCAGTGGCTCTGGGCGCGCCCCCTTTTTTCCTGGGTTGCGGTCGGGGGATTGCGGGCGGTTCATTATCCGGTGCAAGCTCCTGGGCCGGGCCGGGCAGATAAAGAAAACGCTCCAGGTTGCGCTGGTAGTCGCTCCACTGGTAGCCTGGCTCGGTGGTTTGCCGGTTTAAACGGTGAAAGTAGTTTGCCTTGGCATCCAGGTTGTCGAGGAAATGCAGGATGAAGGCCTCCTGCATCATGGG
Source organism: Desulfurivibrio dismutans (assembly GCF_029210385.1). Classification (GTDB taxonomy): domain Bacteria; phylum Desulfobacterota; class Desulfobulbia; order Desulfobulbales; family Desulfurivibrionaceae; genus Desulfurivibrio; species Desulfurivibrio dismutans. The sequence goes on from NZ_JARGDQ010000011.1 coordinate 43,656, forward strand.
CAGTGTGGGGGAGCCGTATTCGTGGTGGCCGTGGTGGCTCAGCACCAGGTGTTGCAGCCGTTCCAGCAGCTCAGGGGGGAAATCTTCGATGGCCGCCGCTTTTTCCCCGATCAGTTCGGCCCCGATTACCAGGTGACCCACCAGCCGTCCCCGGTTGCTGTAGCCAAAGGGGAACTCCCGGTAGGTCAGCTCATCGGTTTTGCCCAGGTCGTGGAGCAGTGCCCCGGACAGCAGCAGGTCGGCGTCGATGCCGGGATAGAGACGGCTGACCGCCTCGGCCAGCCGGGTTACGGCCACCGTGTGTTCCAGCAGGCCGCCCAGATAGGCGTGATGCATGCTTTTGGCGGCCGGTGCGGTGATGAAGCGCTGATAGAACGGGCGGTCGGCAAAAAAAGCGGCCAGCAACCGGCGCAAAGGAGGGTTTTGCACCACGGCCAGCAGCCGCTGGAGTTCTTCCTCCAGTTCCCGGCGGTCAAAATCGCCGCTGGGCATGAAATCCGCCGGGTCGACGGTCGCCGGATCCACCGGGCTGATCCGGTTGATTTTCAGTTGCGGGCTGCCCTGGTAGCTGTCACCATGGCCGTTTACCTGGATATAGTTGCCTGGTTGGCAATAGGGGGCCAGGGCTTCGGCGTCGTCCCACACCGGGCCGCCGATCTCGCCGCTTTTGTCCAGCAGCTTCAGGCGCAGGAAAGGCTTGCCGGCCCGGGTCTCGCCCCGGCTCAGTTCCTTGACCAGGAAAACCCCGTCCACCGCCTGACCTTCTTTGATTTCGGCAATTAAAAGCCCTTTCTCGCCATTCATAATCCTGATTCCTTCAGTAATTGTAACGTAACCAATTCACCGGGTTTGTCCCGTAAGCAGTCACGGAATGCCGCATTTTCGGGCAAACCGGGCAGGTCGCCCGAAAATACGGTGTTACTGCATGGTTACTAGAAGGCGAGCGTGTGCTGCCAGCTCCGTTTCAGGTCTTCCGTCCGCTCCACCAGCACCGTTTCGCCATTGAGGCCGCTGACCCGCAGTACCGGTTCCGAGGTCACCACCCCAATGCGGCTGCATTCGGCTCCGGCCATGGTCTGTTCAAACTCGTCGGCGTCGGCTGGGGCGACGGTGACCAGCAGGCGGCTGGCGCTTTCGGCAAAGAGCAGTACGTCGTCGCGGTACACCCCTTCAGCAAGAGCCAGCCCCAGGTCGATGTCCAGTCCCAGATTACCGGCAAAAGCGCACTCCGCTGCCGCTACCCCCAGGCCGCCGTCGGAGAGATCGTGGGCCGAGGCCACCAGACCCCGGGTCATGGCCTGGTGCAGGGCCTCGTAACGCCGGCGGGCGGCTACGGGGTTGACTTTGGGCACGTTGTTGCCGATGCCGCCCAGGCGGGCGGCGTACTCCGAACCGCCCAGTTCATCATAGGTTGTGCCCAGCAGGTAGACCAGGTCGCCGGATTTTTTGGCGTCCATGGTCACCGCTTTATTGACGTCGGCGATCTTGGCCACCACCGAAAAGAGCAGGGTGGGGGGGATCGAGATTTTGACGTTGTTCATCATGTAATCGTTTTTCATCGAGTCCTTGCCGGAGATGCATGGGACTCCGAAAGCCACGGCGCAGGCGGCCAGGGCCTGGTTGGCCCGTACCAGCTGGGCCAGCTTGTAGGGTCCGTCCGGGGTTTTTTCGGACTGCACCGGATCGCACCAGCAGAAGTTGTCCAGCCCGGCCATGTGATCAAGCCCCGCCCCGGTGGCCACCGCGTTGCGGATGGCTTCATCGACGGCGCAGGCGGCCATGTGATAAGTGTCGATATCGGAATACTTGGGGCAGATGCCGTGGGCGATTACCAGACCCTCGGAGGCATCAAGCTGCGGCCGGATAACCGCCGCGTCGGACGGGCCGTCGTTTTCCGCCCCGGTCAGCGGCTTGACCACACTGCCGCCCTGGACCTCGTGGTCGTACTGCCGCACCACGTATTCCTTGCTGCAGACGTTGAGCCGGCCCAGCAGGCCGTGGAGTTCCTCGCCCAGGTTGGGCGCCGCCGGCAACTCCAGTTCGGGGTGGATCGGCGGGGTCCAGCGGGCGGTGAGCTGCATGGGGGGCAGACCGTGGTGGACAAAATCCATGTCCAGGCAGGCCACCGTCTGTTCCTGGTACAGCACATGGAACTTGCCGGAATCGGTAAAGGTGCCCAGCACCGTGGCTTCCACTTCCATGCGCCGGCAAAGGGCCAGGAACTCTTGGATTCTGGCCGGCGGCACCGCTAAAGTCATCCGTTCCTGGGCCTCGGAAATCATGATCTCCCAGGGCTGCAGGCCCGGGTACTTGAGCGGCGCCTTGTCCAGGTGCAGTTCAAAACCGCCGGTGTCTTCGGCCATCTCGCCCACCGAGGAAGAGAGGCCGCCGGCGCCGTTGTCGGTGATGCAACTGTAAAGCCCCAAATCACGGGCTTTGAGCAGGCAGTCGAACATCCGTTTTTGGGTGATGGGGTCGCCGATCTGTACCGCCGTGGCCGGCGAACCTTCGTGCAGCTCTTCCGAGGAGAAGGTGGCCCCGTGGATGCCGTCCTTGCCGATGCGGCCGCCGGTCATGACAATCAAATCCCCGGGATTGGCCTTTTTGTGTTCCGAGGGCTGGCCGCCCACCAGGGTCGGCATGATCCCCACCGTGCCGCAGAAAACCAGGGGCTTGCCAGCGAAGCGGGAATCGAAGACCAGCGAGCCGTTGACCGTTGGAATACCGCTTTTGTTGCCGCCGTGCTCCACTCCCTGGCGCACCCCTTCAAGGATCCGCTTGGGATGCAGCAGTCGGGCCGGCAGCGGGTCTTCGTAAAAAGGTGAGGCAAAGCAGAAAACATCGGTGTTGGCGATCAGTTTGGCCCCCATGCCGGTGCCGAACGGGTCGCGGTTGACCCCGACGATGCCGGTCAGTGCGCCGCCGTAAGGGTCCAGGGCCGAGGGGCTGTTGTGGGTTTCCACTTTGAAGGCGATGTTCCAGTCCTGGGTAAAGCGAATGACCCCGGCATTGTCCTTGAATACCGACAGGCACCAGTCGTTATCTCCCATCTGGCGGCGAATTTCGGCGGTGGGCGCCCTGATGAAGGTGTCGAACAGGCTGTGAAAAACGGTTTTTTCACCGCTGACGGTGTCTTCGTAGCTGATTTGGGCGTTGAAGATCTTGTGCTTGCAGTGTTCCGACCAACTCTGGGCCAGCACCTCCAGCTCCACGTCGGTGATCTTTTCCCCCAGCCCCAGCCCGCGCCGCTGTTCAATGACCGGCGGGTCGGCAAGGTGGTCCCGGATTACCTGCATCTCTTCCAGGCCCAGGGCCAGCACTCCATCCCGACTGATTTGCAGCAGGGTCTCGTCGCTGACATTGAGGTCGATTTCCGCTACCCGCCACTGGTCGCCGCCGGTTACTCGCGGGGCGTGGGCCGGCACCCCGCCCTGGTCGACAAACTCCCGGTGATCAAGAATGGTGAACCGCTCGATCAGTTCATTGGCCAGTAGCTTGGCGGCGATAATTTCCACCTGCCCCCGGGTCAGCTCACCCTGCAGCAGATACTGCATGGAGGTATAAACCGCCTCCTGGTCGTTCAACGGGCGGCCCAGCAGCAGAGCCAGGGCCTGGCTGGCGGTACGGCCTTCGTTGTCGGTAACGCCGGGGCGGTAACCCACCTCGATGCACCAGTCAAAGGCCAGTTCCTGGCGCCGGGCCAGGGAATCCAGGGCGTAGTCCTGGGTCACTGGGTCGCAGTACGGGCCGGCGGCCGCGGCCTGGAGCTGTTCCGGGGTGATGTCCGCTTCCACGGTGAAAACCTTGATGGTGCGAACTTCCTCCACCGCCAGTTGCAGGTCGGCAGCGATCCGTTTGCGGGTCGCCTGGCCAAAGGAATCGTTAATCCGGGTTTTCAGGCCAACCTCGATGCGGGCAAGCATGCTGGGCTCCTTGGCAAATTTTATAATTTATTGTTAATGGCGCCGGGCCAGAATCACCGGCTGGAACGTTTACCGATTTTCTTAACCGTTCACCAGGGCCAACAGAGTGTCGATTTAACGGGCTGTAAACGTTCAGCAGTGCCCCAGATTCGGGTAAGCAGCCAAGCGCCGCGTACCCCGCGTACGTAAGCTTGGTTGATCACCTGAAGGTGGGGTGCTGCTGAACGTTTACCGATTTTCGTTGGCACGACAATATAACGCATCAGATTTTTTTTGCCCGGACCTTTTTTGCCCGGCCGTGATTACCATCGTTCCCGTTGCCGCCACCCTTGACAAGTTCGCAAAAATCTGTATATTCGTTGCCATCAGGAAGAGGGCGGACATAGCTCAGCTGGTAGAGTACAAGCTTCCCAAGCTTGGTGTCGCGGGTTCGAATCCCGTTGTCCGCTCCAGGTCCCCCATTAAGGGGGCTTTCTTGATCGCCGGCGGGCGGTGTGAGATTGTCGTTTCACCGTCTGCTGTTTTTTCAGAGCCGCCCGGGTCGGGTGGAATTTTGAAAGTGGGCCGCAAGCCCGCTTTTTTTGTTTTGGTAACCTGATTTTGGTTAACAGCCCGTTGAAAAACGGGCTGTTAGCGGCCCCATGGATGGGCCGCCGAATTCATTGGCACTGAAAGTGGCAATGAATTCGTGAGGTTGGCCAAAGCCATCTTTGGCCAACCGTTAGTTGAAAAAGCCAGGGATGGCTTTTTCAACGGACTGCTAATGGAGTTAAGGTGTATGTCGGCGGGAGAATCCGAATCAGCTTTGGTCCGTCGTCTCCATGAGCTGCTGGAGCCGGTGGTGCTGGACCATGGTCTCGATCTGGCGGAACTACAGTTCCGCCGCGAGGCGCCGGGTTGGGTGCTGCGTCTGATCATCGATGCCGATGACGGAGTCAGCATCGACGACTGCGCCCGGGTCAGCCGCGAGGTTTCGCATCTACTGGAGGTTGAGGATCCCATTGAGCAGGCCTTCAGCCTGGAGGTTTCCTCCCCGGGGTTGAATCGCCCCCTGAAGCGCGAACGTGACTATTTTCGCTGCCGGGGCAAGATGGCCAAAATCGTCTGCCGGGAAAAAATTGATGGGCAGAATGTGGTTATCGGTCGCCTCGGCGAGTTGGAAAACGGCGATATTGTGGTGGAAACCGAAACCGGTCCGGTTCGGGTGCCGCTGGCGCAAGTCAGCCGTGCCCGTCTGCTGGTTGAATGGTAATTGTATAACGTTTAAAGATTGTTAGACATCCAAGTATGATGACTTCACAAAAAGTCATCATCGCGCCCATGGACGGGCGCGCAAGTCAATAGCTTGCTTTGTAAACTGTTGATTTGTAAGGAAAGCTGAAACGGCGTTTTCGCTTTCCGGGGAGCAAAAAGTCCATGGACGGACTTTTTGCGAATTCATCAAGTATGGAGTTGGCAAATGATATCCGAACTTAAGAGAATCATCGATCAGATCAGCCGCGACAAGGGCATTAACCGCGATCTGCTTATTGAGGCCATTGAAGAGGCGGTGATGAGCGCGGCCAAGAAGAAATACGGCCATCGCCGCGAGATCGAGGCCCGCTATAACGACGAGTACGGCGAGATCGAGCTCTTCCAGTTTCGCACCGTGGTGGACGAGGTGACCGACGAGCAGACCGAAATCTCGCTCATCGACGCCAAAGAGCTGGACTCGGAAGTGGAGATGGGCGATGAGCTGGGCAGCAAGATGGACTCCGCCGCCGACCTGGGCCGGATCGCCGCCCAGTCTGCCAAGCAGGTCATTATCCAGAAGATGAAGGAAGCGGAAAGCGATGTGGTTTTCGATCTCTTCAAAGAGCGCAAGGGGGATATCGTCAACGGCATTGTGCAGCGCTTTGAACGGGGCAACATGATCGTCAACCTGGGTCGGACCGACGCTATTTTGCCTTCTCGTGAGCAGATGCCCCGCAAGTCTTACCGTCAGGGCGACCGCATCCGCGCCTACCTGCTGGATGTCCGCCAGTCCTCCAAAGAGCCGCAGCTGATTTTGAGCCGCACTTGCAACGAATTTCTCACCAAACTGTTCACCATGGAAGTGCCGGAGATCGCCGAAGGCATCGTCAAGGTCATGGGGGTGGCCCGGGAACCGGGCTCCCGGGCCAAGATCGCCGTAAGCTCCACCGAGAGTGACGTCGATCCGGTGGGCGCTTGCGTGGGGATGAAGGGTTCCCGGGTCCAAAATGTGGTGCAGGAGTTGCAGGGTGAGAAGATCGATATCGTGCCCTGGAGCCCGGACCCGGCCCGTTTTGTCTCCAATGCCCTGGCCCCGGCTCAGGTCTCCATGGTGGTGGTGGATGAGGAAAACAACACCTTGCTGGTGGTGGTGCCCGACGACCAGCTCTCGCTGGCCATCGGCCGCCAGGGCCAGAACGTGCGGATGGCCTCGGCCTTGCTGGGCTGGCGGATCGACGTTAAGAGCGAAACAAAATATTCCCGCTCCATCGAAGATGGCTTCCAGTCCCTGCTCGATGTCGAAGGGATAACCGAAAAGCAGGCGGAGAAGCTGTACGACAGCGGGGTCGCCTCGGCCGCCGAGCTGGCGGCGGCGGACCCGGCCGAAGTGGTGGCCACCCTGGGCCTGGAAGAGCCCGAGGCACAAGCCCTGGTAACGGCGGCGGCCCAGGTGGCGCCCCGGGAAGAAGATGAGCAGGCGGTCGCCGGCGGCGCCGAAGCGCCACCGGCCGCGCCGGATCCGGAAGCGGTCGCGGAGACTGTGCCGCCCGAGGAAGTTAAGCCTGCCAGCGAAGAGAACGCCGACAAAGATCCCGCCGGTGAAGAACCCGCGGGTGAATCGGTGCCGTCGGAGGATGACAGTGACAAGCGTTCATGATATACTGACCCGTTTGATAAAAAGCGATTAGGAAGTGGCGTAAAAGTTGGTGCCAGGAAAGTTGGCGCATGGTTACGATGGTCACGAAAGTTGCGGTACGCAGGGCGGTGAGCAAACCGCCCCGACCGGGATATTGACGAAGAGTCGGAAGATTCTCTTCGGGAGTATGGAATGAAGAAAGTTCGCGTATACGAGTTGGCCAAAGAAGCAGGGCTGGAAAATAAGGCGCTGGTGGCCCGTCTGCAGGATGATGGGTACCAGGTGAAATCCCACAGCTCCACCCTGACCGAGGATGAGGCCAGGGAGATTCGCGTTAAGCTTGGACTGTTGCAGACGGAAACCAAGGAAAAAAGGATCCAGGACCAGGGGCGCCGCACCATTATCCGCCGCCGCAAGGCGGTGGTGCCGCCACCGGAAGAGCCGGCGGCGATGGAAGAAGCCGCGCCGGCGGATGTGGCACCGGAAAAACCGGCCGAGCAGGAAATGGCCGCCGCCCCGGTGGTCGAGAGCCCCGCACCGCCGGAAGGCGCCGCTCCCGAGACGCCGCCCGAGGCTCCGGCCAAAACTACGGAACTACAGCCGGAAGCTGCCGCCGAAGATCAACCCGTCCCGGCGGCGGCCAAGGATGACCAAAGCCCGGCCACCCCACCGGCCGAGGGTACGACCCCGCCGGCCGAGGCCGAGGAATCGCCGGCCGCGCCGACCACGGCCGCCCCCGTCGCGGAGGCCGAGGCCCCGGCGGCGGAAAAAGCCGCAGAAGCTGCGGAAGCTCCGGAACGCAAGGGTCTGGCCCGGGTGATCAAACGGGCGGCCATTACCATCACCCCCACCCCGGACGAGCGCCCCCGACCCCGCAAGCCGGAGAAAAGCAAAAAACCGGCCCCGGTGGCCGGGGCACCCGATCCTGATGATGCCGCCGGTAAAAAGAAAGGCAAGCGATTCGTTAAGTTCACCCCGGAAGCTGATCGGGGTCCGGCCAAGAAAGGAGTGGTGGGCAAACGCAAGCGCAAGGCTGAAGTGGTGGCCGAGGATTTCGACGAACTGGGTCTGGTGCCGGCCGGGGTACGCCTGGGCCGGGGTGGCCGGGGCGGCGGCAAACGCAAACAGCAGCAGCATGATAAACCTCAGTTTGCCGCCGAAACCAAGGCCATTAAAAAAAGAATCACCGTCTATGAAACCATTTCGGTGGGTGATCTGGCCCACCGCATGGGCGCCAAGGCCAACGAGGTGATCGCCAAACTGATGGGGCTGGGGGTCATGGCTACCGTCAACCAGGCCATGGATTTCGATACCGCCGGCCTGGTGGCAGCCGAATTTGGTTACGAGGTGGAGCAGGGCAAAACCGAAGAGCAGACCATTCTCCACCTGGAAGAAGAGGAAGGCGGCGGCGAACTCAAGCCGCGCCCGCCGGTGGTCACCGTCATGGGCCATGTCGATCACGGCAAGACCTCGATTCTGGATGCCATCCGCAAAACCGACGTGGCCGAAGGTGAGGCCGGCGGCATTACCCAGCATATCGGGGCCCATTATGTCCGGGCTCCCCAGGGGGAAGTGGTCTTCCTCGACACCCCCGGCCATGAGGCCTTTACCGAGATGCGTTCCCGCGGCGCCCAGGTCACCGATATCGTGGTGCTGGTGGTGGCCGCCGACGATTCGGTGATGGATCAGACCCGGGAGGCCATCAACCACGCCCGGGCCGCGGGGGTGCCGATTCTGGTCTGCATCAACAAGATCGACAAAGAAAACGCCGACCCGCTGCGAGTTCAGCGTGAACTGGCGGATCTGGGGCTGATGAGCGAAGAGTGGGGCGGGGATACCATTTACTGTGAAACCTCCGCCAAGGAGGGTATCGGGATCTCCGCGCTGCTGGACAGCATTCTGCTGCAGTCGGAAATGCTGGAACTCAAAGCCGATCCCCAGCGCCACGCCAAAGGTCACGTGGTGGAGGCCCAGTTGCACAAAGGCCGTGGCCCGGTGGCCACGGTACTGGTCCAGCAGGGCACCCTGCGGGTGGGTGATGCCTTTGTGGCCGGCCAGTTTGCCGGCAAGGTCCGCTCCCTGATCAACGACAAAGGTGAGCAGGTGCAGGAGGCCGGGCCCTCCATCCCGGTGGAAATCCAGGGTTTGAGTGGTGTGCCCCAGGCCGGCGACGAATTTGTCGTGGTCCGGGACGACAAGATGGCCAAAAGCGTCGGCGCCGAGCGGCAGCTCAAGATGCGGGAAAAGGAACTGGCCACCGACAGCAAGATCTCCCTGGAGAACCTTTTCGACCGCCTGCAGGAAGGCGAGGTCAAGGAACTGATGGTGGTCCTGCGGGCCGACGTGCAGGGCACCCTGGAGGCCTTTACCTCCTCGTTGGAGCAGCTCTCCACCGACAACGTCAAGGTCCGGGTGCTCAACTCCGGCACCGGTACCATCACCGAATCCGACGTACTGCTGGCTGCCGCTTCCGAAGCACTGATCATCGGCTTCAACGTCCGGCCCAATGCCCGGATCCAGGAACTGGCCAAGCGGGAAAAGGTGGATATGCGTTTTTACGACGTCATCTACCACGCCCTTGAGGACATTAAAAAGGCCATGGAAGGATTGCTGGAGCCGGAGTTTGTCGAAGATGTCATCGGCACGGCCGAGGTGCGCCAGACCTTCCATGTCTCCAAGGTGGGCACCATTGCCGGCTGTTACGTCACCAATGGCAAGGCCGAGCGTAACGCCAAGGTACGGCTGTTGCGCGACGGGGTGGTGGTGCACACCGGCCAGCTCACCTCACTCAAGCGCTTCAAGGACGACGCCAAGGAGGTGGCCAGCGGGTACGAATGCGGTATTTCGCTGCGCAACTTTAACGACATCAAGGAAGGCGACGTATTTGAATTTTTTGTCATGAAGGAAATCCAACCGGAGCTGTAAGATGAGTGCCGCCCGTCGTAAAGCCGTTGTCCCCCCCCTGCCGGGCCTCCCGGTCCGTTCCGGCAAACGCCGCCCGGACCGGATCGCCGACGAGATCCGCCAGGAAGTGGCGAGCCTGCTGGTGAGCAAGATCCAGGATCCCCGGGTGGTCAAGGTGACCATTTTGCGGGCCACGGTGACCCCCGATCTCAGCCAGGCGCGGCTTTACTACAGTGTTTTTGACGAGACCGTCGCCGCCGAAGCGGCCAAAGGTCTGGAAAGCGCCAAGGGCTTCATCCGGCGCAGCCTGGCCAAAAATCTGGCCCTGCGGGTGGTGCCGGCCCTGATTTTCGAGCGGGATCGCTCACTGGCCGAACAGGAAAAACTGGAGAGAATCTTCCAGGAAATCAACGCCGAGGAAGATGAACGGGAATGAACACATTGCCGGTGATGGAAATAGCCGAGGTCTTGCAGCAGGCCCGGCGGGTACTGGTGCTGACTCACGTCCACCCCGACGGCGATGCTTTGGGCTCGCAGCTTGGTCTGGGGATGGTCCTGCGGGGTATGGGCAAAGAGGTTTGCCTCTTCGGTGAGGCGGAGGTTTCCCACCTCTACGACTTTCTCCCCGGCGCCGGGGAGATCACCACCCAGCTGCCCGATCTTACCGCGTTCGACTGCGCCGTCGCCCTTGATTGCGGCGATGCTCATCGCCTGGGTGAAAACATGACCGCGCTGCTGGCCATCAAGCCCTTCCTGGTGCTTGATCACCACGCCGGCCACCAGGATTTTGGCGACCGGCGCTGGGTTGACCCCCACCGGGCCTCCACCGGGGAAATGGTTTACGACCTGGCGATGGCCCTGGCGGCGGAGATTTCCCCCGAGGCCGCCTACTGCCTCTATACCGCCATTGTCTCCGATACCGGTTCTTTCAAGTATTCTTCCACCACCGCCGAAACCTTCCGGGTGGCCCGGGAACTGGTGCTGAAGGGCGTCAAACCGGCGGAGGTGGCGGGCAAACTGTTCGATAACTACAGCCTGGCCCGGCTGCGGCTGTTTCAGCGGGTGCTGGAAGGACTGAGTCTGCACTGCGGCGGCCGTATCGCCCTGATCAGCGCCCCCCAGCGTTTCTTTGCCGAAACCGGGGCCGCACCCCAGGATACCGAAGGTTTTATCAACTACCCCCGGGCCCTTACCAGCGTTAAGGTGGCGGCCTTCCTGAAAGAGGCGGAAGCCGGCATGGTTACAGTCAGCCTGCGTTCCAAGGGGTCGGGTTACGATGTCTCCAGGGTGGCGGCCATGTTCGGTGGCGGCGGCCACCGTAACGCCGCCGGCTTCAAGCGATTCGATACCTCCATTGAGCAACTCTCCGGCGAGCTTTTGCGGGCCCTGGAACCCGTGGTGGAAAAGTGCTGAATGGGGCTGTGCTGCCGGTGGATAAACCGGCGGGGCCGTCATCCTTTCGCATGGTGCAACTGGTACGGCGGGCCACCGGTATCAAGAAGGTCGGCCACGCCGGCACCCTGGACCCCTTTGCCTCCGGCCTGCTGCTGATCTGCATCGGCCGCCCGGCCACCCGCCTGGTTGATCGCCTGATGGTCGGCGACAAGGAGTATGAAGCCACGGTGCAGTTGGGTGTGGCCACCACCACCCATGACCCGGAAGGGGATATCCTGGCGCATCACCCGGTCACGGCAAGCCACCTCAGCGGCCTGGAAGAGGCTTTGCAATCCTTCCGGGGCGAGTTGTGGCAGAGCCCACCGGCCTTTTCCGCCGCCAAGCACCAAGGTAAACCCCTTTACAGCTACGCCCGTCGGGGCGAGATGATCAGCAAGCCGCCCCGCCGGGTGCTGGTCCATGAACTGCGACTGATCGAACTGGACCGTCGGCAGGGCCGGGCGGTGCTGCGGGTGCGCTGCAGCAAGGGTACCTACATCCGCAGCCTGGCCCACGACCTGGGGCAAAACCTGGGCTGCGGCGCTCATTTGGCGGCCTTGCGCCGCTTGGCCAGCGGGGATTTCCAGGTGGAGCAGGCCCTGCCCGGCGAGCGTTTGCTGGAACCCGAGGCCGCCGCCGCTCTTGCCGCCCATGCCCTTGAGTTACCGGAAGTCGAAGCCCGGCTGCAGGGCAACGCCCAGGTCGAACCCCACCAGGGCCAACTACTAAAACCTTGACGGTCGGGGCGGATTTGAGTATGTAGAGCTAGGCGTTAGTTGTTAGTTGTTAGTTGATTGTTGCGCCGTTAAGTAGGAATGGCCGGTAACCGCTGACCATCTCCCGAATGTTTAATTTTTTTTAAGGAGTTTCATCGTGACCCTGACAGTTGAAGACAAACAGGCCATTATGGCCGAATACGGCACCCACGACAAGGACACCGGTTCGCCCGAGGTACAGGTCGCCTTGTTGAGCGCCCGGATTACCTACCTGACCGAGCACTTCAAGGTTAACAAGAAAGATCACCACTCCCGGCGGGGCCTGCTCAAGCTGGTCGGCCAGCGCCGCCGCCTGCTGGATTATGTAAAAAACCAGGATGTTGAACGGTATCGTAATCTGATTCAGCGCCTGGGCATCCGCAAGTAATACTGAGCCGGGATGCCGCGATGGGGGGGGGTCAGGTCTGTGCAAGATCTGACCCCCGTGTTTTTTGGTAACTGTTCACCAGGCCGATAACCAATCGATTATAACGGGTCGTAATCGTTCAGCAGTGCCGTAGATTCGGGCAAGCAGCCGGGCGCCGCGTACTCCGCGTACGCAAGCCCGGCTGATCGCCCGAAGATGCGGTGCTGCTGAACGATTACGTTTTTGTGTAGGTCGCATTTCAAGGGAGATACGACCTAAGCTGTATGCCAAGGAATAAGGAAAAGGAAGGATAAGGAAAACATGGAAAAGAAAGTAAGTATTGAACTTGCCGGCAGAAACCTCACCATCGAAACCGGTCGTTTGGCCAAGCAGGCCGGCGGCTCGGTGTTGGTAACCTACGGCCAGAGCGTGGTGCTGGTTACCGCCACCGCCTCCCGCGAGCCCAAGGATAATCTCGATTTTCTGCCGTTGACCATCGAATATCAGGAGCGCTTCTACGCCGTCGGTCGGATTCCCGGCAGCTTCTTCCGCCGTGAAATCGGCCGCCCCACCGACAACGAAACCCTGGCCTGCCGGATCATCGACCGCCCCCTGCGGCCGCTGTTCCCCGCCGGTTACCGCCATGAAACCCAGATTATCGCCACCGTGCTCTCCGCCGACCAGGAGAACGATCCCAGCCTGATGGCCATGCTGGGCGCCTCGGCGGCCCTGGGCGTCTCCTCCATTCCCTTTCTTGGTCCCATCGCCGGGGTGCGGGTGGGCATGGTGGACGGCGAGTATGTCCTCAACCCCACCCAGGAGCAGCGCAAGAACTCCACCCTGGACCTCATCGTGGCCGGCAGCAAGCAGGCGGTGGTGATGGTGGAAGGCGGGGCCGCCAGCCTCTCCGAGGAGGAGGTCAAAAACGGCATCTTCTTCGCCCACGAATCCCTGCAGCCCCTGCTGGCCATGCAGGATGAACTGCAGGCGGCGGCGGGCAAGCCCAAGATGGAGGTGCCGGCACCCAAGGTGGACGAGCAGTTGCGCCAGCGAGTGCACGAGCTGGCCGCCGACGACATGCGCCGGGTGATCACCACCATCGACAAACAGGAGCGGGGCGAAGCCGACGCGGTACTGACAGATAAGGTGCTGACGGCTCTCGAGGAAGAACTGGCCGCCGCAGCCGGTGACGAGCTGCCGATCAAGCTGAAGGAAGCCAAGGGGCATCTCAAGGATCTCAAGAAGCAGATGATCCGGGAGCGCATTACCAAAGAACGGGTGCGGATCGACAACCGCCGGCTGGATGAGGTACGGCCCATCAGCAGCGAGGTGGGGGTGCTGCCCCGGGTGCACGGTTCGGCGCTGTTTACCCGCGGCGAGACCCAGGTCATGGTCAGCGCCACCCTGGGCAGCGGCGAGGACGAGCAGCGCATTGAATCTTTGAGCGGCATGTCGTTCAAGCCCTTCATGCTGCACTACAACTTCCCCCCTTACTGTGTCGGCGAGGTGCGTTTCCTGCGTGGCCCCAGCCGACGGGATATCGGCCACGGCGCCCTGGCCGAGCGGGCCATCCAGGCGGTGCTGCCGGATGCCGAGAGCTTTCCCTACACCATCCGGGTGGTCTCCGAGGTACTGGAATCCAACGGTTCCTCCTCCATGGCCACCATTTGCGGCGCTTCCCTGTCGCTGATGGATGCCGGGGTGCCGTTGCAAAAACCGGTGAGCGGCATAGCCATGGGTTTGATCAAGGAAGGCGACGACATCGCCGTCCTTTCCGACATCCTGGGCGATGAAGATCACCTGGGCGACATGGACTTCAAGGTGGCCGGTACCGAAGACGGCATCACCGCCCTGCAGATGGACATCAAGCTGGAAGGGGTGTCCCGGGAGATCATGAGCCAGGCCCTGAACCAGGCCCGGGAAGGGCGGCTGCACATCCTGGGCAAAATGAAGGAGGCCATCGACGCACCCCGCAGCGACGTGCCGGCCCATGCCCCCAAGATGTTCAGCATCACCATCAACCCGGACAAGATCCGCGACCTCATCGGCCCCGGCGGCAAGGTGATCAAGGCCATCACCGCCGAGTACGGCATCAAGATGGATGTCACCGACGACGGTAAGGTCAAGATCTTCGCCCCCTCCGGCGAGATCGCCGAGAAGGTCAAGGAAGAGGTGCTGAGCCTCACCGCCGAGGCCGAGGTGGGCAAGGTGTACAAGGGTGTGGTCCAGAAGATCATGGACTTCGGCGCCTTTGTCCAGATCCTGCCCGGCACCGACGGTCTGGTGCATATCTCCGAGCTGGAGCATCAGCGGGTCAACAAGGTCACCGACGTGCTCAACGAGGGCGACGAGGTGATGGTCAAGGTCCTGGAGATCGATTCCCGGGGCAAAATCCGGCTGAGCCGCAAAGCTTTGCTGAATGAGGATAAGTCCTGATCCAGCAAACTACACTGGCCAATGGAGTGCGGATCGTCACCGAGGCCACCCCGTCGCGGGTGGCCTCGGTGGGGTTCTGGGTGCAGGTAGGGGCCCGGGACGAGCACGATCTGACCAACGGCTGTTCCCATTTTGTCGAGCACATGCTCTTCAAGGGCACCCAGCGGCGGGCGGCTCACCAGATCGCCCGCGAGTTTGATGTTATGGGTGGCACCGCCAACGCCTTCACTTCCACCGAAGCCACCTGTTATCACGCCACGGTGCTGGCCGAACGACTGCCGCAACTGGTGGACCTGCTCACCGACATGGTGCTCAACTCCAACTTTGCCCCGGCCGAGGTGGAGCATGAACGGGAGGTGATTCTGCAGGAAATCGCCATGGTGGAAGATACCCCCGACGACCTGGTACACGACCTGTTCAATCGCCAGTTCTGGGGCCGGCATACCCTGGGTAACCCGGTCCTGGGGCTGCCCCGGGTGATCGGCGCCCTTCCTCCAGGTCATATCCGCGACTTCCATCGCCGCCATTATCAACCTTCTCGGATCGTCATCGCCGCCGCCGGTCAGGTGGATCACCAACATTTTTGTGAACTCTGCCGACAGGGCTGGGACCAGCTCGCCGCCGGCGGCAGTGTTTCCGGCGGTCCTGATTTTTCCCGCCAGCCGCCGGTGCGGCCCCAGCCCAGCCGCCAAATTATCAACCGCGATCTGGAACAGGCCCACCTGGTGTTGGGGGTCAGCGCCCCGGCGGAAAACGCCCCCGAGCGTTATGCCCTGCACCTGCTTAACACGGTGCTGGGCGGCAACATGAGTTCCCGACTGTTCCAGGAAATCCGGGAAAAGCGGGGGTTGGCCTACGCCGTCTTTTCTTATGTCAACTCCCACAGCGACAGCGGCGCCCTGGCCATTTATCTGGGCATTGATCCCCGGGCCGCCAACGAGGCCCTGGCGGTGGTGGGACAGGAGGTCCGCCGCCTGGGCCAACAGCGGCTCAGCGACGAGGAACTGGCCGAGGCCCGCGATTACGCCCGGGCGGTGATCCTGCTGGCCGAGGAGAATATGGAGAGCCGGATGGCCCGCCTGGCCCGCAACATCATCACCCACGGTCGCCCTCTGCCCCTGGAGGAGATCCTTGGCGCTCTCAAGCGGGTCAGCGCCGAGGATATCCGGCAACTGGCGACGGAGCTCTTTGCCCGCCCCCTGAGCGCCACTGCCCTGGGGCCGGTGGCCGAGGACGACGAAGAGGCGCTGGACTGGCGCGCCCTGGATGGCTGAAAGGTAGACCTTATGCCCGAGGGAACTGACGCCGGCGGCCACCTGCAAGAGCTGTTTTTTTGCGTACTGGGCGGCGGCAGCAAGGGTAATGCCACTTACGTGGAAGCCGGTGCGACCCGGCTGCTGATCGATGCCGGTTTTTCCGGCCGGGAAATCGAAACCCGGCTGGACGCCTTGGGCATCGACCCGGCCGGGCTCACCGCCATCCTGCTTAGCCATGAGCACGGCGACCATATCCGGGGAGCGGGGGTGCTGTCGCGCCGCTATCATCTGCCCCTGTACGCCAATCGCCCTACTTTGCAGGCGGCGGCCAAAGGCTTGGGTAGTCCCGCCGCCGTCCATGAGTTCACTTCCGGCGCTGCTTTTTACTGCGGGGATCTCCGGATTCACCCCTTCGCCGTTTCCCACGACGCCGCCGAACCGGTGGGTTTCCTGCTGGAGGCCGGCGGCCTGCGGCTGGGTCACTGCACCGACCTGGGCATGGTCTCCCGCCTGACCCGCCACCGCTTAACCGGTTGCCACGCCCTGGTGCTGGAATGCAACCACGACCCGGAGATGCTGGCCGCCGGCCCGTACACCCCGGCCCTGAAGCAAAGGGTTCGTTCCCGCCACGGCCACCTGGCCAACCACGAAGCCGCCGAACTGCTGACGGAACTGCTTCATCCGGGCTTAAGTCAGGTGGTTCTGAGTCATCTCAGTGAAACCAACAATACCCCCGAACTGGCCGCCCAGGCCGTCCACGCCGCCTTGGCCGCCATCACCCATCATCCCCACCAGCCTCAACTGACCATCGCCTGCCAGCAAAAAGGCAGCAAGCTCTGTCGCCTGGCCACCAACAGTAAATAAACCCCGAGGCGATCCCCAAGAAGATAAAAGCCAGTCAGCACCGCAGGTTGCGGCAAGCGGGCCGATCGCCGCAACCTGCGGTGCTGACTGGTTTTTATGGGTCGTCCAGGCGGCGGTAAAGGGTGCGCCGGCCGATGCCCAGGATTTGGGCGGCCCGACGTTTGTTGCCGTCCACTTGTTCCAGCACCAGACGGACGTAGCGGTTGGCCACTTCTTCCAGCGAGGGCAACTCACCCGGATCGTCCGGCGACTCCGGCAGCATTTGCCGGGTCAGGCCGGCCGGGTCGCCGGGGTGGCTTGCTCCTGGCCAATCCTCCTCGCCGTTAAGCCGGCCGTTGTTGGTGCCCCGCCGTACCCGTTCCGGCAGGTGTTCCAGGCCGATCTCCCGCCCCGGGCAGAAGGCCACCGCCCGCTCCATGGTGTTTTTCAGTTCCCGCACGTTGCCGGGGAACGTATAACGGCGCAGGCGGGCCAGGGCGTCGGGGGAAATGCTGCGGGCCGGGCGGTTCATTCTGGTGGCGAACAGATCGATGAAACGGGCGCAGAGCAGTTCCAGGTCGTCTCCCCGCCGGCGCAGGGGCGGCACCTCCAGGCGGAAGGTTTCCAGGCGGTAATAAAGATCCTCCCGGAAACGGCCTTCCCGCACCTCTGCTTCCAGATCCCGGTTACCGGCGGCGATAATCCTTACATCCACCTGCTGTTCCCGGTCGGAACCCACCGGCCGCAGACGGCCGTCCTGCAGGATGCGCAGTAGCTTGGCCTGCAGGTTCAGGGGCAATTCACCGATTTCATCCAGCAGCAGGGTGCCGCCCTGGGCCTCCAGGAATAGCCCCTGCCGGGGTCTTTCCGCCCCGCTGAAGGCTCCGGCGGCGTGCCCGAAAAACTCACTTTCCGCCAGTTCGGCGGGAATGCCGGCACAGTTGACGGCAATCATCTTGCTGGCGGCGCGGGAACTCTCGGCGTGCACCGCCCGGGCCACCAGCTCTTTTCCCACTCCGCTTTCGCCAGTAATCAGTACCGGGCCGCCGGCCGCCGCCACCTGGCCGATGGCGGCAAAGAGCCGGCGCATGACGCCGCTGCGGCCGATAATGCCGTGGAAATCCTCCTCCCCGCGCCCCAGCAGTTCCCGGAAATGCTCCACTTCCCGGCGTAGCCGCCGGGTTTCGAGCGTCCGCTTAAGGCACAGCAACAGATGATCCAGGTCCAAAGGCTTGGTGAGAAAATCATCGGCCCCCTTTTTCAGGGCCTCCACCGCCTGGGGGACGGTGCCGAAGGCGGTGATGATAATCAGCGCCGGCCGGGGCGGCGGCAGGGCGGCGAGCCGCTCCAGCAGCTCCAGGCCGTCGGGGCCGGGCAGGCGCAGATCGCTTAGCACCAGGTCCGGCTGCCAGCTCTGCACCAGGGCCCAGGCCGTCGGCACATCGCCGGCGCTGCGGACCCTGAATCCGGCGTCGGTCAGCTCTTCACCAAGCAGCTCGCGCAGCCCCCGGTCATCTTCAACAATTAATATTTTTTCTGTTGTGTCCATATTTTTTGGTACATCCAGCTCATTCTGGCACGTAACTGTTCAGCCGTGCCCCAGGTTGCGGTAAGCCAGGTCGGCGAAGCGTACATCAGGTACTCAAGCCGACCTGATCGCCGGAAGATGGGGTGCTGCTGGACAGTTACATTTTTTGTAACCTTTTGCTCCCGGCCAGGCTCAACGGGCTGCCACCGTTTACTGATTTTCACCCGGCAGGTGCAAGGTGAAGCTGGCGCCACCGAGTTTGCTGCGGCCGATTTCGATGCCGCCGCCGTGCTCCTGCACCGCGCTGTGGACCACCGCCAGGCCCAGGCCGGTGCCGTGACCCACCTCCTTGGTGGTAAAAAAAGGCTCAAAAAGGCGGGAGTGCAGTTCTTCGGCCACGCCCGGGCCGTTATCCTCGACGGTGAAACCAGCCTGCTGATCGTCACCGAACCAGGTGAGGCGAACCAGGGGCGGGGAAGTGGGGGCGGCGCCCTCGAAGGCCTGGACCGCATTGAGCAGCAGATTGGCCAGAGCTTGTTCCATGCGGATGGGGTCCAGCCGCAGGCGGGGCGGCGGCTGCTTACCCGCCAGGACCAGTTCGACTTTTGCCGCGGTGGCCTGTTCCCGCACCTGGTCGGCGGCGTTGCCGGCGATCAGGGCGGCGTCCACCATTTTGCGCCGGGGTTGCCGGTCCTGGTTGGTACGGCCGAAATCCAGCAACTGGCGGACAATATGACTCATCCGTTCCACCGCCCGGCGGATTTCCTGAAAAGCGGCGGCGTTGTCCGGGTTCTGCTCCCGGCGCAGCATCCGCTGTGCCTTGCCGGCCACCAGGCTCAGTGGGGTGCCCAGTTCATGGGCCACCCCGGCGGCCAGACCACCGATGGCCGCCATTTTTTCCGACTGCCGCAGTCGCTCTTCCAGTTGCCGCTGTTCCGCCCGCTGGCGGGCAAGTTGCGCCTCCCCCGCGGCGATGCTGTCCAGCATGTTGTTCATCCCCACCGCCAACTGGCGAATCTCGGTGGGGCCAAGGGGGGTTGCCCGATGCCGTCGTTCGCCGGCGGCAATGCGGGCCATGCTTTCCACCAGGGCGGTAAGATGGGCGCCGATGATCCGGTGGTGGGCAAAGAGCACCAGCCCCAGCAGGGTCAGGCTGAGCAGGCTGAGCAACAGCAGGGCCCGGTGGCGGGCCTGCATGATATCGTCCTTGAACTGACTGCCGTCCCGCGTGAGCTGCAGCAGCCCCAGGGTGCGACCCACCGAATCGCTCAGCGGCACGAAATAGGAATAAACCTCTTCCCCGTCGGCTTCATCGTAGCCGCCCAGGCGATCGCCCTCGGCGGCCAGTTGCACCAGTTCCCGTCGCTGTACTTCCGGTTCCGTCGGCCCGCTGGCCGCCACCTGGCGTCCTTCTCGGTCGTAGACATAAACCCCGTATACCTCGCTGAAACGAAAGGCGGAAGAGAGGGTGCGGTCCAGGCTGCGCTGGCGCTCAAATTCCAGGGCGTGCTCCAGGGGGCCGCGGATGGCCCGGGCGATCAGCTCGATGTCTTTCTGCATCTGTAATTCCACCCGGTTCTCCAGACCCCGCAGGCCGGAGAGCGAAGCCGCGCCCAGCAGCAGCAGCAGGGGGAGCACCAGAAATAGAATTAGGGTAAGGCGCAGGCTGAAACCGCGCTTGAGCCATGCTTGTGTCATCGTTAACCTCCATAATGATTCATGCGCCATTATGACACATTGAGGCCATGGGGTCAAACCCAGGGGGAAGTCTGGGTAGGTTGTTTTTTATACCGCTCAAACAATACGATATACAAAGACCAAAGAAAAAAGGAGGGACTTGTCAACGTTGGCATCGTGGTTGCAACTAATCAGGGCAACCAACGCGGCGCGGGGTGGCGAATCGCAGACCAGGCATGGTCCGGTCAGCTTCCCGGCGGCGAATAGAAGCGGTGCCAGCGCCAACGTTTCATGGGAAACGCTCGGAGCGAGTGCCGGAACCATGGCCCCAAAGGGTCAAAAGTACTTTTCAGGAGGTATCATTAAATGAGCAAGCAAGTTGCAACCATCGAAAGCAAGGGAATCAGCAAAGGTCTGCTGGCCGGCGCCCTTTTTATTCTGTTGCTGGCCGTTCCCGGCCTGGTAATGGCCTACCCCGGCTCCGGCGGCGGTCAGCCCGGCATGGGCGAGCAGGCGGCGCCGCAGGATTTTGACCAGTCCACCCTGCAGAGCTTTGCCGTGGCCTCGGTGCATCTCCAGGAGATCCAGCAGGAGTACGCCGGACAGTTGGAAGGGGTGCAGGACCAGGAAAAGGCCATTGAGCTGCAGCGGCAGGCCAACGAAGAGATGGTGGCCACCGTGGAGGAAGAAGGCCTGGACGTACAGACCTACAACGCCATCGCCAATGCCATGAATACCTCGCCGGAACTGCACGCGCAGATCATGGGCATGATCGAGGAAGAGCAGAACCGCTGATTAACCACGGTTCAGCAAGCAAAAAACGGGGGCTTTTGCCCCCGTTTTTTTTGTCGGCTATTCCGGCCGGCAGTGGGGGGTGGGTTGGCCCAGGTGGTATCCCTGGGAGTAGTCGATGCCCAGCTCCTTGACCACCCGCAGCACGTCTTCCGAGTGCACGAACTCGGCCACGGTGCGGATGCCAAGCTGGCGGCAGAAATCGACAATGGTGCGGACCAGCACCCGGGCCTGCTGATCCTGGTGGATATTGCGGATCAGGGAGGCGTCGATCTTGATGCTGTCCACTTTAAACTGCAGAATATGGGCGAAGTTGGAGTATCCCGAGCCGAAGTCATCAATGGCAATCTGGCAGCCCGCCGCCTTTACCTGCTCGATAAAGGCCTGTACCGGCTCCACGTTTTCCACCCCCTCGCTTTCCAGAATCTCGAAGGTCAGTCGCTGGGCCATTTCGGGATAGTCCCGGACTTTCGCCATGATGTAATCACGCACCTCCTTTTCCAGGATATCGGCAATGGACAGGTTGAGGGAGAAACCGTACCGGCAGTCGGCAAAATCGGCAAAAATCTTATCCACCATGCGGCGGGTGAACTCCGGGTACAGCGATGATTCCTTCACCACCTCCAAAAACATCACCGGCGAGAGCACCTGGCCGTCGGGGTTGCGCAGCCGCACCAGAGCTTCATATTTAATTATCTCGCCGCTGGTATTATCGACAATGGGCTGGTAATAGGCCAGTACATCATCCTGGTTCAGCGCCCGACGGGCGTTTTCCAATACCTCCAGGTTGCCGGCAATACGTTCCTGCAGATTAAGCTCTTCCTGATAGACCAGAAAACTGCCCAGGCGATGTTTTTTGACTTCGTTCAGGACCAGGTCGGCGGTTTCCAGCAGGGGCCGCAGGCGGGAAATGCCGAGGGAGACATTGACCCGGATGGGCTGATCCCGGTAGTTGAATTCGGCCTGGCCCACTGCGGTCAGAACCCGGCGGGCCAGCTCTTCTGCGGCTATCTGTTCCTTCTCTTCATCCAACAGCAGTCCGAAATCGTCGCCGCCCAGCCGGTAGCAATCCCCCCAGGGGCTCTCCGGCAACAATTGCCGGAAAATGGCGGCCAACTCATTGAGCACGTAATCGCCGGCCCGGACCCCGTACAAATCGTTGACATGCTTGAAGTCGTCGATGTTGATCAGCAGCAGCAGCGGGTGACGGCAGCGGGTCTGATCGGAATCAAAGGCGAAGCGGTTGGCCAGGCCGGTCAACTGGTCCCGGGTAGCGGCCCGGTGCAGAGCGTTGCTCATCCGGTTCAGAGCCTGGTTTTCCCGCTCGGTTTTGAACAGCAGCAGAATAATTAATACCACCGACCCCATAAAAGCGGCAAAAAACAAGTAGGAAAGTGAGTTCAGACGGGTCAGCCAGCGCCGGTTTTCCTCCTGCAGGGCCTGTTGCAACTGGTTCAGAACCTTGCCCCCGCTGGAGTCCATAGTGGCATTGAGCAGGTGGTTGTAGTCAGGCAAAGTTTTGTTAAACACTCGGCCATGGGCCAGCAGGGCCTGGTGCAGTTGCTGCAACCCCTCGTTTTGCGGCCGGTGGCCGGCCAGCCCCTCCAGAGGTTGGGCCATAGCGCCCAGCAAGTCCGGGTCCATGCTGTTATGGGCCAGGTACAGAGCCGAGGTGAGGTCGGTGAGCAGGCGATGGTAATCGTGGCTGATTCCGGGATGCTCCAGCATAATCCGGCGGCTCAGCCCCGGCACGTACATGGCCGAGTTCTTCAGCATCGAATTGGCGGTAAGAAATCGGAAAATCAACTCTTCCTTGTCGGCCAGGCTGGCGTGATAGGCGGCCAGCAGTTCCGGTACCGGGGAATCCTTGTCCAAGGCCACTTGGGAGTACAGTTCAGTGGTGTCTTGCAGAGATTTATCTATCCTCGCCAGCATGGCGTGGAGCCGGTCGTAGTCGTGGAACAGGAAAAACCCGCTGTGCAAAATTTCACCGTCCAGTTCCTGTTGTTGGTGGTCCAACTGGTTCAGCACACTCATCAGGGTCAGCCGGGTGGTGGTTTGTTCCTTGGCCTGTTTGCTGTAATAAGCAAACAGCACGCCCACCAGCAGGGCGACGGCAATGGTAAAATAGATTTTGGCGCGCAGCCCAGGGCTATGGTTTTCCGCAGTTGCCGTGTGTTCCCGTTCAGGGTTCATAGCTTTATCTCAAGATGGCCGGCTTTTGGCCGGTCAGGGTTTCCATGAAGGCGACCAGGGCAAAAATCTGTTGCGAGGTCAGTTCCACTCCCAGGTTGTGGTGCGCCATGATCTGCAGGGCCTCCGGCAGGTCGGCGGCGGAGCCGTCGTGGAAGTAGGGGGCGGTCAGGGCGATGTTGCGCAGGGTGGGAACCTTGAAGACCTGGCGGTCCGCCTCCCGGCCGGTGATCGCCCGACGATCCTGGATTTCCCGGTCTTTCCGCTCTTCGCGGGGATAGATCACGCCCATCTGCTGATAGGAATTGCCGCCGATATTGACCCCGTTGTGGCAGGTAACACAGCCCAGTTCCTTGAACTCCAGATAACCCAGCTGCTGGTGGGGCTGGAGCACCGCCTCTCCGCGCAGGTAAAGGTCGAAGGGGCTGTCCGGGGTGATCAGGGCCCGCTGGAACTCGGCCAGGGCGTCAACCACCTGTTCAAAGCGCACCTGCCGGCCGCCGTAGATCTGGCCAAAGGTGGTACGGTAATCCTGGTCGGCGGACAGGCGCTGCTCCACCTCTTCTTTGCTCATTCCCATTTCCAACGGATCCTGCAGCGGACCGGCCGCCTGTTCTTGCAGATCGACGGCCCGGCCGTTCCAGAACTGGCGGAAATTGAAGACCGCGTTAAACACCGTGGGCGAGGCCATGTTGCCCTCCCGTCCGTGGATGCCGATGGATACCGGGCGCGGGTCGTGGCCGCCGCCGTCCAGATCGTGGCAGGAGGCGCAGGAGACGCTGTGGTCGACCGAGAGCATGGTTTCGTGAAACAGCCGCCGGCCAAGCTCGGCCTTGGCCGGATCGTAGTCAATGCGGCGAGGAATGGGGCTGATGGGCTCGCGAACGGTGCGGGTCGCCCCCTCGGGGGTCTTCGCGGCCGCCCAGGCTGCCGGGGCAGCGGCGGACGTTGCCGGGCCGGGTGAACCGACGCCCGGCTGCCAGACCAGCAAAAAAAATAAAAGCAGCCCGGCCGCCGCCAAGCCAAGCCGGCGGCCGGTTGAAAAGCCAAGAGGTACAATGCGCATGAAATAATTACCGTGTGATCGATGCGTGATCTATGAGTTGAATCGGCTCGAGCAACCGATCTGATCCGCAATATAACCTTTATTAGTATCTCTTACCATTTTTATCGAAGATAAGTAGGAAATAAACAGGTAAATTTTGAGTAAATTTGGGGTAAATATTATGTTTTTTGCCCCTTTTTCCTTTCTACTCCGGCCCGGCGACGGCCAAATTGAGGCTTGACAAGTTGGTTGCCGGTTAACTATATGGACATGGGGGGAGGGCGGTCAGGTGTTTGCTAACCAGGCGCAATCACGTCTAATCAGGCATGGTTTTTTGCTGGTCCATCTTTATGTTTGTCAGTCCATCTTTATTTAAGTTCAGGCGGGCGGTTTATAATGGAAAAACAAAGATTCGGTTGTTGCCTTGCAGCGCTGGCCCTGCTGGCTCTGGTGCTGTTTTCCACCCCATTGCCGGCGGCGGCCGACCCGGTTGCCACCGGCCGCCAACTGCTGGCCGAACGGCAGTATGACGAGGCCTACCAACTGTTGCACAGCGCTTTCCGGGCCGACCCGGGCCACCCGGAGATCAATTTTATGCTGGGCCGCGCCGCCTTCGAGTCCGGCCGCACCGAAGAGGCGGTGATGGCCTACGAGCGGGTGCTGCTGCATAATCCGGAGGCCAACCGGGCCAAGCTGGAACTGGCCCGCTCGTACATGCGCCTGGGTTCCCGGGAACTGGCCCGCCAGTACTTCCACGAGGTGCTGGCCACCAACCCGCCGGAGGCCGTCTGGCAGAACATTCAACGTTTTCTGGCGGCCATGGACGCGGCGGAGAAACGCCATTTTTTAAACGGTTTGGTCACCGTGGGGGTGGGGCATGACGACAACGTCAACACCTTCCCGGGCAACGACACGGTACGTTTAAATGGCTTCCAGTTTGACCTGGACGGTGAGGAAAAAAGCAACTGGCTGCTCAACACCAACCTGGTGGTCAACCACATCTACCGGCCCCGCTACAACAGCCCCTTGAACTGGAAAACCAGCTTCACCAATTACAACGCCTTCCATGAAAGCGCCAACGACATGGACCTCAACCTGTTTGGCTTGAGCACCGGCCCCACCTGGCGCCGCGACCGCCTGCTGCTGCAGGCCGCCGTCAGCTTCACCCATGTTGACCTGGGTTTTGACCGCTACCTGGGCATGGCCGGGCTGTCCGCCGGCGCCACCTGGCTGCTTTCGCCCCAGTGGGCGCTCAACGGCGGCATTGAGCTGCGCGATCGGGATTTTTACCAGAACGACGACCGGGACTCCACCAACCTGCTCATCAGCCTGGGCCCGGTCTTCAGCCACGGCGACAACCGGCTGGGCCTGACCCTGGGCTATGAAACCGACGATGCCGATGTCGAACACCACTCCTACGATCGCCGGCGTGTCACCCTGCGCTATGATCGCAAGCTGCCGGCCGATTTTGCCGCCTTTGCCGCGATGCGCTATCAGGAAACCGACTACGATGACGACTACCCGCTGTTCAACAAAGCCCGCAAGGATGAGTCGATGTTCTACAGCCTCGGGGTTTCCAAGGTGTTCTGGCGTTCCGGCGATTCCCGGCGCAGTTTCTCCGGCCAGCTCAGCTACGCTTACACCGATGCTGAATCCAATATCGAGCTGTTCGAATACACCAAAGGCGTAGCCAACCTGGCCCTTACCTATACATTTTAATCTGCCCGCCCGGCACGCTGTTTGTCACCGGGCCCCCGGGGGCTTTGCCGGCAACGGCGGCCGCCAGCGAAGCTTAAGAGGAGTGAATTCCATGTTTCAGCGCACTCTGTTACAGCCCGTGGTTTTTCTTGCCGCCCTGGTTTGTCTGCTCGCCGGGACGGCTATCGCGGCGGCCGCCGAAGTAGCCACAGTGGTGGCCCTGCGTGGCGCGGCGGTGGCGGTGGACACCGCCGGAGCGGAGCGGGCGCTGGCCATCAAGGCGCCGGTGTATGTGGACGATACCATCCGCACCGGCCCCCGGGGGCGGCTGCAGTTGATGTTCACCGACAACACCATCATCAGCCTGGGCATCAACGCCGAGTTGGAGATTGCCGAATATGAGTGGGACCAGCAGGCAGGGGCGTTGAACACCCGGGTCAACCAGGGGGCCTTCCGGGTAATGGGCGGCTCCGTGGCCCGCACCTCGCCGGAGAAATTCACCACCGACACCCCGGCGGCCACCATCGGCATCCGTGGTTCCATGTACGCCGGCCGAGTGAGCGACGGTGCCCTGGCGGTGGTCTTCCAGGGCGGCACCGGGATCATCGTCAGCAACCCGGCGGGCACGGTGGAAATCACCACCCCCGGCATGGGTACCAGGGTAGCCTCCCGCACCACCGCCCCGACCCCGCCGGCCGTCTTCACCCAGGAAGATCTGGACGCCCTGGAGGAGGAAGAGCCCGAGGAAGAGACTGAGGAAGAGACGACCGAGGAGGGGGCGACGGAAGATGAGGCGGCGGCCGAAGAACCGGCCGAGGAAGAGTGGGAAGAAGCCGCCCTTGACGAGCCGGACAGCGCCGAGACCCCGGTCGCCGCCGCCACGGCCCCGACCACCGACACCACGGTGGAGCAGGTAAGTGAAACCACCACCGAAGCGGGCCAGGAGGAACTGGAACAGACTGTGGAGGAGGAAACCACTGAACCGGAACCCACTGAACCAGAGGCTGCCGGGTATTCCGGCCGGGGCATTGAGATCGTGTACGACGGCACGGAATTAGAGGCGACAGTTGAACATCTGGTGCTGACGGCAAAACCCGCCGAACTGACGGAAATTGAAGCCGACTTGCTGGCCCAGAATGAGCAGGATGGCTTTAGCGATGAGGCTTACGGAGAGATCTGGTCTTACAGTGATTTTTCATTTGAAGAACCTGAAAATGAAGAAGGCTTTTATATTAGCAGCAGCTTTGCCATGGTTGATAACCGTGGCGAGTTCTGGCTTTACAAACACTGGTCAGACACCGAAACAGACGAAGGCTGGACTTACAGTGAAAAATTGTTTTTCTACGGCCAGGACACCCCGGCCGAGCTAATGCCCGTCAGCGGCGGCGCGATTTATCACGGTCTCTTCACCGGCGCCGTCGATGACGTGGATTACGGATGGGAGGAAATTCTCGGTGATTTCTCGGTGGCGGTGAACTGGGAAACCGGCAAGGTGGTCGGCTATTTCATGGATGACGATCACTACTATGGCCGACCGATCCCCGTTTACCTGACGGCGGAAGTGGACGGCTCATCCCTGACCGCGGCCAAAATTTTCGGCCTGGACTACGAAAACAACTATTACGGCGACGGATCTTCTGTTGATGCCTGGGTTACCGCCGGCAGCGGTACCTTCGCCCAGTTTTACGGCACTTATCACCAGGGGCTGGGGGTTGTTGCCGAAGGGCAGTCCAGTGCCCTGTTTTATAACGATGAAGTGGAAAACTGGTCGGTGGTGGGCGGCGCTTTTCGCGATCCCGTCTTTACCTTGCCGGAACAGTCTGCTTCCGCCACCTGGCAGGGGTTTGTAACCGCCATGGATTTCAACCTGTGGGCGGAGCCGGGCACGCCGCCGGAGTTGTTCCGCAACACCGAAGCCGATGATTTTCAACTGCAGATCGACCGCCAGGCCGGGTTATTCAGTGGCGAGATCATTGAGGCCGAGTCGGCAACCACGGCAGGTTTCAGCATCGGCGGTTTGGAAGTGGTCGGCTTTTACGTGAACGACAACTTCCTGGCCGGGGAGATCAGCAGCGCCAGCGATACCGACCTGCAGGGGGTGCTGGGCGGCAGCGGTGAAGCGCACTTCTACGGTTATGATTTTGAGGATGATGGCGTCGACTCTGAGAACATTGAGGATTACTACTACGAATATCATATCGGCGAACTGGCCGAGCACGTTTCCTGGGGCTACTGGGGACTGGCTTATGTGGACCAGGACGGGGCGCCGCATGTTTTCAGCCCCCATGGCTCCTTTTGGGTGGCCGGCGAGCTTACCCCGGCGGAAACGGTGAATGACCTGATCGGTGGTGACAATTTCACCGGTACGTATACAGGCGGAGCCGAGGGGCTGATGATCTTTGCAGACACCATGGAAGACCTGTACAACGGGCAGACTACCTTGAACATCAACTTCGGCACCGCTGCCATCGATGGCAGCATTGTCTTCCCGGATGTTGTCGGCCTGGAAATCGGCGGGAATTCGGCATTAACGGCCGACGGTTTTGCAGCCGATATCATTTCGGCTTATGATTTTGTAAATGAACCGTTCACGGCTTCCGGCGGGATCAGCGGCGCCTTTTTCGGCCCCAACGCCGAATCCGTCGGCGGCAATTTCCACGCGGACACCGGTTCTGCCCAATATCTGGGAATCTTCGGAGGCAATCTTGAATAGTGCAAAAGCCGGCGGCCGGTTGCAGGGCTCGGCTACAACCGGCCGACCGGTGACCGGGGCGGGTGGCTGATGGCCCGGTTCCGCTCCCTGTTGCGCCCCACCCCCTTCAAGATCGGCTGCCTGGTTATCCTGGCGGCCGTCGCTTTTTTCTATTCCTTCGGCACCGAAAAGCCCCGGCTGCTGGAGGCCCTGGACCAGCGGGTGGTGGACACCATGTTCCACTGGCGCGGGGCGGTACCCGCCGGCGACCGGGTGATCATCGTCGATCTTGACGAACGCAGCCTGCGCGAGGTGGGGCAATGGCCCTGGCCCCGCCACCAGGTGGCGCAAATGCTTACCAATATCGGGGCCGGCGGGGCGGTGGCCATCGGGCTGGATATGGTCTTTGCCGAACCGGACCGCACCTCGCCGGCCACCCTGCTGCACGACCTGGCCGACCGCCACCCCCGGGCCCTGGCCGACTCCCCCCTGCAGCAACTGCTGACCGCCGGCGAACTCGACCACGACCAGGTTCTGGGCGAAACCCTGGCTGCCTGGCCGTCGGTACTGGGCTACGTTTTTGAACGCCGGGACGATGGCCTGAAAGACCCCCACCAGGCCCCGTTCCCCGCCGCCCGTATCCAACTGGCTCCCCCGGAACTGAGTTTCACCGACCTGCAACTGATCGCCGCCTACCGCCCCATCCTCAATGTGCCGGAGGTTTCCCTGGCCCTGAGCGAAGGCTTTTTCAACGTCTTCCCCGATGTCGACGGCACCGTCCGCCGGGTGCCGCTGCTGATGAGCATGGACGGTATCCCATATCCCTCCCTGGCCCTGGAACTGGCCCGCCTCGGGCTGGGCGAGGAAACCCTGACCATCCATGCCGAAGAGCTCACCTACGGCGAACGGCGCCATGCCCTGCTGGGAGTGTCAGTGGGGCCGCGCTACATCCCCACCGATGAACAGGGCCAGCTCAGCGCCAACTTCCGGGGGCCGCCCTACACCTTCACCTACGTTTCGGCGGTGGATGCCCTGGAGAACCGCCGGCCGGAGATCTTCCAA
The DNA here is from genome assembly GCF_029210385.1 of Desulfurivibrio dismutans. Lineage (GTDB taxonomy): Bacteria > Desulfobacterota > Desulfobulbia > Desulfobulbales > Desulfurivibrionaceae > Desulfurivibrio > Desulfurivibrio dismutans. The sequence continues at coordinate 73,130 of NZ_JARGDQ010000011.1, forward strand.
AATAAAATCGTCATCGTCGGCACCTCCGCCGCCGGCCTCTCGGACCTGCGCGCCACCCCTTTTTCCGAGGTCTTCCCCGGGGTCGAAGTACACGCCACGGTGGTGGACAACATCCTGGCCGGCGACCCCCTGGTGCACGACATCTACACCGAAATCGGCCTTACCCACGCCACCGTCATCGGCGGCGGCCTGCTGCTTACCTTCCTGCTGGTCTACAGCGGCCCGCTGGCCGGCGGCCTGGCCGCCCTGGGGCTGATCATCGCCGCAGTGGCCGGCAACTACTACTTCTTTTTCCTGCAAAACCAGGTGGTGGGGCTGGTCTACCCGCTGGCCACCCTGGTGCTGATCTTCATGGTGGTCACCCTGAGCAACTATTTCTTTGAAGGCCGCCAGAAACGCTTCATCAGCAAGGCCTTCAGCCAGTACGTGCCGCCGGAGCTGGTTAAGGAAATGGCACTCCGGCCCGACGACCTGGCCCTGGGCGGCGAAAGCCGTGAGATGACGGTGCTTTTTTCCGATGTGCGGGGCTTTACCGCCATCTCCGAAAACCTGGAAGCCACCGAGCTGTCGCGGCTGATGAACGACATGCTCACTCCCCTTACCCGCATTATCCACCAGCACCGGGGCACCATCGACAAGTACATGGGCGATGCCATCATGGCCTTTTGGGGCGCGCCGCTGCACGATGCCGACCACGCCCGCCACGGCCTGCAGGCGGCCCTGGATATGGTGGCGGTGATGCCGGCCATCCGGGAAAAATTCCAAGCCCGGGGCTGGCCGGCCATCCACATCGGGGTGGGGCTCAGCAGCGGCCCCATGAACGTCGGCAATATGGGCTCGGAATTCCGCATGGCCTATACCGTGATGGGTGATGCCGTCAACCTGGGCGCCCGCCTGGAGGGGCTGACCAAGCTCTACGGGGTTCCGATTGTCATCAGCCGCCACACCCGTGACCTGGTCCCCGACTATGCCTGCCGCGAGCTGGACCTGGTGCGGGTAAGCGGCAAGGCCCGGCCGGTGGCCATCTTCGAACCCCTGGGCCCGGCCGCCGAACTTGACCCCGCCACCACCGCCGCCCTTGCCCAATACCACCAGGCCTTAAACCTCTACCGCCAGGGCCAGTTCACCGCCGCCGCCCAACAGTTCGAAGAACTCCACCAGGCCGACCCCAAACGCCTGCTCTACTGCCTCTACCGCGACCGCTGCCGCCGCTTCCACCAGCACCCCCCACCCCCGGACTGGGACGGCGTCTTCACCCACGGCAAAGGGGTCAAGTCTTGACATGACAGTCTGCCTCAGCAAAGGGGCAAAGGGGTCAAGTCTTGACATGACAGTTTGCCTCAAAACTGTCATGTCAAGACTTGACCCCTTTTTCTTTCTTGATATTCCGTTGATTATCCATTAATAAGCAAGGTTGCACCGTTCGGCCGGTGAACAAATATGCTCACCCGAATGGCGGTAGCCTGCCCGGAGTTAGACAACGCAACAGGGGACAGATTTGAATTTGTCCTCGCCCGCAAATGGAGAACAGATGAGCGACCAAACAAAACCCCTGGTATACGTCGGGATGAGTGCCGACCTGGTGCACCCCGGTCATTTGAATATTCTGCGTGAGGCCCGCAAGCTGGGCCGGGTGGTGGTGGGTCTTCTCACCGACCAGGCCATCGCCAGCTACAAACGGCTGCCGCACATGACCTTCGAGCAGCGCAAAGAAGTGGTTTTCAACCTCAAGGGGGTCGATGAGGTCATCGCCCAGGAAACCCTGGACTATGTCCCCAACCTGCGGCTGGTCCGCCCGGACTTCGTGGTCCACGGCGACGACTGGCGGCAGGGGGTCCAGAAACAGACCCGCCAGCGGGTCGTCGACGCCCTGGCCGAATGGGGCGGCGAGCTGGTGGAGGTGCCCTACACCCCGGATATTTCCTCGACCCAGCTCAACAAAAGCGTCAAATGTTATGGCACCACTCCCGGCCAGCGCCTGGGCACCCTGCGCCGGCTGATCGACGCCAAGCCCATGGTTCGCCTCATGGAGGCCCACAACGGACTAACCGGCCTGATCGTGGAAAATCTTTTTGAGCAGCGGGAAGGCAGCCGCCTGGAATTCGACGGCATGTGGCTTTCCAGCCTTACCGACTCCACCGCCAAGGGCAAGCCGGATACCGAAGCGGTCGACGTCACCTCCCGGATGCGCACCCTGAGCGACATCGTTGAGGTCACCACCAAGCCCATCCTCTACGACGCCGACACCGGCGGCCGCCCGGAACATTTCGCCTTCACCGTCCGCACCCTGGAGCGTTTCGGGGTCTCCGGCGCGGTGATCGAAGACAAAATCGGCCCCAAACGCAACTCTCTGTTCGGGGCCGGAGTAGGGCAGGTGCAGGCCACCGTGGAGGAGATGGCGGAAAAGATTCAGGTCGGCAATCGGGCCAAGATCACCAGCAGCTTCATGATCGTCGCCCGCATTGAAAGCCTGATCCTGGAGCAGGGCCAGGAAGACGCCCTGCGCCGGGCCCGGGCCTACATCGAAGCCGGGGCCGACGCCATCATGATCCACAGTCGGAAAAAAACCGTGGATGAAATTGCCGAATTTTGCTCCGAGTACCAGAAATTCAAAAAACGGGTCCCCCTGGTGGCCGTACCTTCCAGCTATAACCACGTTTATGACCACGAACTGCAACAGATGGGGGTGGACGTGGTGATCTACGCCAACCACCTGCTGCGCAGCGCCTACCCGGCCATGCTGGAAACCGCTCGCAGCATTCTCTTAAACGGACGTTCCAAGGAGGTGGACGACAACCTGCTGTCCATCAAAGACATCCTCACCTTGATTCCGGAGGGCGACTGGTTATGATTTCACCCCAGGCCTTTCACCAGGCCCTGGCCGCCGCCGGGGTAAACTTCGTAACCGGGGTGCCGGATTCCCTGCTTAAAGAATTCTGCGCCTACATCGACGCCGCCCTGCCGCCAGCCCAGCATCTGATCGCCGCCAACGAAGGCGCCGCCGTGGGCATTGCCGCCGGGGTGCACCTGGCCACCGGCGGGGTGCCGCTGGTGTACATGCAGAACTCCGGCCTGGGCAACGCCGTCAACCCCCTGCTGTCGCTGGCGGACCCGGAAGTGTACGGCATTCCCCTGGTGCTGCTTATCGGCTGGCGGGGGGAACCGGGGGTTAAGGACGAGCCCCAGCACGTCCAGCAGGGCCGGGTGTCGCCGGCCATGCTGGAGGCCATGGAGATTCCATACCAGGTATTGAGCGCCGACTCCGCCGCCGTTCCCGACCTGGCGCAAGACCTGGTGAACAAAGCCAGGGAACGCAGCGGCCCCGTGGCCATCCTGGTGCGCAAGAAAACCTTTGCCCCGGCCGAGGCCAGGCGCCCGGCCAAAACCCCCGCCGCTGAACTGCTGCGCCGGGAAGAGGCGGTGGAAGCGGTCACCGCCGCTCTGCCGGCCGCCGCCACCGTGGTGGCCACCACCGGCCATATCTCGCGGGAACTCTACGAACAGCGCCTCCGAGCCAACCAGGACCGGGCGGGAGATTTCCTTACCGTGGGTTCCATGGGCCATTCCTCCCAAATAGCCCTGGGCCTGGCCCTGGCCGACGACCGGCAACCGGTGGTCTGCCTGGACGGTGACGGCGCCGCCTTGATGCACCTGGGCGGCCTGGCCACCATCGGCGCCGGCGGCAATTTGAACTACCTGCATGTGGTGCTCAACAACGGCGAGCACGGCTCGGTGGGCGGCCAGCCGACGGTGGCTATGGAGATCAGCCTTACCGGCATTGCCCGAGCCTGCGGCTACCGGTCAGTGGCAGGGCCACTGACCGCGGCGGAAGAAATCAGCCGGGCAGTAACCGACCTGCTGGCCCAGCCCGGCCCCAATTTCCTGGAAATTCAAGTCCGGTCCGCCCCCCGGGCGGACCTGGGCCGGCCCAAGGAAAGCCCGGCGGAAAACAAGCAAATATTCACCCAGCGCCTGCGCCGCCCATGAATTTACCGACCATCACCAAACCTTGCCAGCTTGCCCCCCAGTGGCATTTCCACAACCCAGTACGGGTGCACTTCGGCCGTAATTGCCGCCGCCGGGCGGCGGCGGAGCTGGCCGCCACCCGTTGCCTGATCGTAACCACCCAGCGGGGCCGCCGCCAACTGAGCGACGACCCCTGGCTGGGCCCATTGGCCGCCAACCCGGATCATCTCTGGGTGGACGGCATCAGCGAAAACCCGGATGTTTTCTACCTGCAGGGTGAAATCGACCGCCTGGCCGGGCAAAGCTTCGACGCCGTGCTGGCCTTCGGCGGCGGCAGCCCCCTGGATGCCGCCAAGGCTCTGGCCCTGGCGCTTGCCGAGCAGTGTTCCGGCTGCCAACTGCGAGACCTGCTGGCCGACCCAACCCTCTATCGACAGGCCCGCCCCCAGCCGTTGTATGCCATTCCCACCACCGCCGGCACCGGCAGCGAAGTAACCCCCTATGCCACGATTTGGGACCACCAGGCCAAGCAAAAACATTCCCTGGCCGGCCCGGCGGTGTTCCCCCACGCCGCCTTTGTCGACCCGGCCCTTACCGATACCCTGCCCGCCGCCATCACCCTTTCCACCGGCCTGGACGCCATCAACCAGGCGGCGGAGTCCATCTGGAACCAAAACGCCAACCCGGTAAGCCTGGATTACGCCATCCGAGCCCTGCAACTTGGCCTGCCGGCCCTGCCGCCACTGGCGGCTGCAACCGTGGGCGGTGGCGAAAATAACCGGGATAATCTGGCGCAGTGCAGCCTGCTGGCCGGCCTGGCCATCAGCCACACCCGCACCGCCCTGTGCCACTCCATTTCCTACCCGCTTACCGCCCACTTCGGCGTCCCCCACGGCCTGGCCTGCGCCTTTACCATGCCGGCGGTGCTCCGTTTCAGCCTCCAGGCCGAAGACGGCCGTTTCAGCGAAACCGCCCGAGCCCTGCTGGGCCACCGGGCAACTCCGGCCGACCTGGAGCAACTCTTCACCGCCCTCCACACCCAATTGCAAGTGGGCGCAAAAATAAAGGCACAAATCCCCAGCCTGCAGGCCCTGCTGGCCCTGCAAAAGGAAATGATCACCCCGGACCGCGCCGGCAACATCCTGGCCCCCCTGGAGCCAACCACCCTGGAGCGCATCCTTACCGAGTCGTGGCAGTAAAAGAGGTCTTTCGCCTTTACTTAGCGTTCTTAATTTGCTATTAATTCCAACTTTGCAAGCGCATCTAGCCCCACGAAGGAGAAAGATATGTATCTTATTGTAGGTTCCACCCCGGCTAGCGACTGGGAGCGGGTGCTGCCGCTGCTGACCAGGGCTGGTTGTGCCGTGCCGGCAATGGTCGGATCGTCTTTGGAGCAGGCCTGCGCCGAACTGCTGGGCAACCCTGTTGCTGCCCCCACCGTGCTGGCAACGGGCGATAACGCCGCCGCTCAGCATCTGGACCTGGCGGAAAAGGAATTTGCCGCCGCCCGCCTGCTGCTTTTTCACTCCCGCCCGGAACCGGCCCTGGTACAGGCGATGGACGATAATCGCGAACCTCGGGAAGCTTTGGAAAAATGGCAGCAGGCAGCGGAGCAACTGCTGCAGGTCCACAAGCACAACCGAAAACGAACTTCCCTGATCGACATTGATTGCGCGTTGGCCGCCCCCGAACTTTTCATGCGGGCCTGCCACGATCATCTCGGCCTTAAAAAGACATCCCCACCGAATGACCACCAACCAACCGGGGAAAACACCGATTCAAACGATCTTCATCACCTGATCGCCGCCCAGATGGTGGCCCAGTCTCCACGAATCGGCGAGTTGATCGCCGAACTGGAGGCCAGCTCGCTGCCGCTGGCCGAACCGGCCACCCCAACCGTCGATTGCGAAAAAATATACCAGGATTACCGGAACCTAAAGCAGCAGCTCGAAGAGGAAAACGAACTCCTTTTGCTGCAGTTGCACCAGGTTCAGGAAGAGCTGGAAAGCTATTATCTGCAACTGCAGTCCGAACAGAAGAAGCACCGGCAGGCCAAAACCGAACTTGCCGCCCTGAAAAAGGATAAAAAAACGCTGCAGAAAGATTTGAAAAGCCAAAAAGCACGCTACGACAGAGTAAAAAAATCCACCTCCTGGAAAATAACCAGCCCCCTGCGAAAGGCGGTTAAGTTATTAAAGCCGGCCAGGAAAACATCATCATGAACCGGATGCGCCAAAAAACAACCGGCCACGGCCCCGCTGTCATCATCCACCTCGGCGCCGGACAGGGGCATGAGTTGGACAACTACCTCTCCCTCCGCCCCGAAAAAATCGTCCTGGTGGAAGCCGAACCGTCGGCCGTCCGCGCCCTTGAGCGCCGCACGGCCTCCCTGGCCCAGGTCGAAGTCTTGCCGGTGGCGGTTGCGGCGACCTCCGGCAAGGCCGTGCTGAAAGGGTTTAACCTGCCCCGGTTTAACAGCCTGCGCACCCCGAGCGGTATTACGGAACTGTTTCCCGGCCTGCGGCTACACAAGGACTTCGAAGTGAACGCGCTGACCACCCCGGACCTGATCAATAAAATCGGCCCAACCGCGGAGCAGGAAAACTGGCTGGTTATTGATGTTCCCGGCGAAGAAGCCGAGGTTCTCGAGGCCCTGCAGCAGGCGGGCAGGCTTCATCTCTTCGACCGGATCGTGCTCCATTGCGGCAAGGTGGCGTTGTACGAGGGTGGGCGGGATGCCGAGCTGCTGCTCCGGCTTCTGGATGATAACGGTTTCGAGGTGGTGAGCTGTGAGGCCGAGATGGACCCGGACCGCCCCTGCTGGGTGTTGCAAAAAAATCTTCTCAAAATCGAAAACCGGGAGCTGCGATCTCAGCTTGAGCAACTGAAGCAGGCCAAGGCGGAACAGGCCAAGCTGGCGGCCGAGCGCCAGGCCAAGCTCAATGAGTTGATCAAGTCCCGCGACGAGCAGAGCCATCACGTGTCGGAACTCAAGACACAACTGGATCAAGCCACCCAGGCCAAGGCGGAACAGGCCAAGCTGGCGAGCGAGCGTCAGAATAGGATTAAACAACTGGAATCGACCTTGGCGGAATTTGAATCCCGCCAGGGCCTGCTGGCCGAAGAGATGGCCCGGGCCGAAGGCCAGATCGACCTGATCAAGGATGTCTTGTTGCGCGATCCGGGATTATGATGGAATTGGCATAAAATGGTGTCTGACCTTGTTTGTTTTCAAGGGGCAAGGGGCAAGGGGCAAGGGGCAAGGGGCTAGGGGCTAGCAGGGGTGAGGGGCTATGATTGGTGGTTGGGGGGGGGATGCGATTTGAGGATCTGGAGGTTTGGAAGCGGTCGGCGCGGTTGAGTGCGGAGATATACAAAACGCTGGCCGAGTTGCGGGACTTTGGCTATCGGGATCAGATCACTCGGGCCGGATTATCGATACCATCCAATATCGCTGAAGGATACGAACGGGATGGCAACAAAGAAATCGCCAACTTCCTCAACTACGCCAAGGGCTCGGCAGGAGAACTGCGAACACAAACCTACATCGGCATAGAAATCGGCTACATCCCCAAAGACACCGGTCGCAAATGGCTCACCGAAGCAGAGGAAATCTCCCGCATGCTCCACGCCCTAATAAAAACCATCCGCACCAGAACAAAACCATAAACAAACCCCTCACCCCTTGCCCCTAGCCCCTTGCCCCTTGAACCTCAAAATTGGTGTCTGACCCCAATTCCCCCCCCTTGAACCTTGCCCCTTGCCCCTTACCGCCGGCCGTCAAAATCACGGCTTGACGCATATTTTATTTTGCATTACCGTTCGTATATGTAATGCAAAATAAGAAAGGAGGTTTTCCCGTGTCATTCTCGGTAACTATTACAGCTAAAGGGCAGATCACCATTCCCAGTAAGATCCGAAAATTTCTTGACTCCCGCATCGTGGAGATTGATGTGGTGGACGGCGAGGTTCGGATCAAACCGGTACGGAGCGTGGCGGGCGTCCTTGCCGACCATGCCAAGGGCAGGGAAGCGAAACCCCTGCATGAAATCCGGGAAAAGGTGTGGGAGGAGGTTGCCCGTGACCGGAAAGGCTGATTCTCTGCCCGACACCAATGTAGTGCTTCGCTATCTCTTGCGAGATGATCCGGAGCAGTTTGCCAAAGTCGAAACATTCTTTGAAGAAGTTCGCACCGGCACCCGGCGGGCTCTCTTCATGGAAGGGGTGCTGCTGGAATGCCTTTATGTGCTGACAAAATACTATCAGGTGCCCCGCCAGGAGGCTGCCCGGGCTTTGTCCGATCTTCTTCTCTACAAGGGAATCGTAAACCCGAACAAGGCGATCCTGGCTGACGGGCTAAACTATTTTGCCACCAGCAACCTTGATCCGGTGGATTGCTTCCTCCTTGCCAAGTCCAGAATCGACAAATTGCCCATTTTCTCCTTTGATAAGGCGCTCAACAAGGCTTCCCGCAAGTGATTCAGAGATCCAGAGATCATCCCACCGCGGCCTTGGTTATCTCGCGGCCGGAAATCCCTGCGCTAGTAACCAATTTGCGCTCGGTCCTCGAAGATTTAAAGAGTTTCACCCCTAGCCCCTAGCCCCTAGCCCCTTGAACCTTGAACCTCAAACCTTGAACCTCAAACCTTGCCCCTTGCAATTCCCCCCCCTTGCCGAAAATTTGTTGCCGTGCTAGCATATCAGCATATGCCAAGACATATACAATGTTTGGGAGGAGATTATGCAGACTGAAAGACATGTGCGACTTTTTAAAAATGGGCGTAATCAGGCGGTACGGATTCCCCGGGAGTATGAACTGCCTGGCGATGAAGCGGTGATCCGCCGGGAAGGCAACAGGCTGATCATTGAAGCGGTGCAGCGCCGTTCCCTGCTGGCGACTCTGGCCGATTGGGAGCCCCTGGCCGAAGATTTCCCCGATGTAGATGAAGCGCTGCCGCCTCTTGATGACATTGAGTTGTAAGATGGACGGTTTTGTTTACCTGCTGGATACCAATATCATTTCCGATCTGATCCGGAACCCGGCCGGCAAAGTGGCGCAGCAAATTGCCGCAAAGGGAGAAAGGGCCGTCTGCACCAGCATTGTGGTTGCCTGTGAGTTGCGCTTTGGGGCTCGCAAGAAGGGATCTGCGATTATTGCGGCCAGAGTGGAAGAGATCCTTGCCGTCATCGAAGTTCTGGCGCTGGATGCTGGTGCTGATCGCCATTACGCCGAGATTCGTGCGGAACTGGAAGCGCACGGTACCCCCATCGGCCCCAATGATCTACTGATCGCTTCCCACGCCCTTTCCTGCGGACTGACAGTGGTTACCGCCAACATCATCGAATTTTCAAGAATTACCAACCTCTCTACAGAGAACTGGCTGAAGTGAAGAAACCCAGGAAATTGGCAGTAAATTGGTAACCCCAATTTACTGCGCTGCTACCATCACCCCTAACCCCTAACCCCCAGCCCCCAGCCCCCAGCCCCCAGCCCCCAGCCCCTTGAACCTTGCCCCTTGCCCCTTGCCCCTCAACCCTTGCCCCTTAAACCTTACCCTAGTGGATTTCGGCTAAGCCCTGTTCAACACCGCCGATGTTGACAGTCTGATTTTTTTGGTATACATAAAGTTATATTAACCGTAACCTTATGTGGACCATGGTGGCCTATGCAGCCGATTAAACAACTGGCAAAGATTCTTGCTGGACTGGCGGATGATGAACATTACCTGTTTTCCCTTGCCGACCTGAAGGGTGCAATGCCCGAACAAAGTCAGGGTGGATTCAAGGCGCTGGTATGCAGAGGGGTAAAGGATGGCTTGCTTAAGCGTATCTGCCGCGGGTTATACCTGTATCCGTCGGTTGACTATGCCGGTGGATTGGTGCTTTTTCACGCGGCGGCGAGATTGCGGGCCGATGCGTTTAATTATATCAGCCTAGAGACGGCGCTCAGCGATGCCGGGGTGATTTCTCAGATTCCTATAAACTGGATCACCTTGATGTCTTCCGGTCGCAGTCACATTGTAAATTGTGGTGAATTCGGTCGTATTGAGTTTGTTCACACCAAGAAGCGGCCGGAGAATTTGACGGATCACCTGATCTACGACTCCCGTTGTCGTTTGTGGCGTGCATCCGTTGCCTTGGCAATAAAGGATATGCGGGCCACCAAACGGAGTACCGATTTAATTGATTGGAATGCAGCCAATGAACTTGTTTGATCAACTCGTCCTTCAGGCAATGAAAAATAAGGCTGAGCTTGCGCCGTTGCGTATGGTGGTTGAGAAAGAGCTTCTTCATCACGATATCATTCGCGAAATGAGTGTAGCCGGCCTTCTCGATTCCCTGACCTTTATCGGTGGGACTTGCCTGCGGGCCTGTTATGGTTCTAATCGGTTGAGTGAGGATTTAGATTTTACGGGGGGAAAAAACTTTAACCGGAAGACGCTGAGCGATTTGGCTGCTATTCTTGTTGACAGGCTGGAAGCGAAATATGGTTTGCATGTTACGGTGGGTGAGCCGAAGAAAGATACCGGGAATGTCGATACCTGGAAGATGAACGTTGTCACCAGGCCGGAACAAAAATCGCTGCCTTCCCAAAGAATAAATATCGATATATGTACCCTGCCCAGCCATGATAGGCGCCCTATGATGTTGCGCAACCATTACGGTGTCGAGATGGGAACCTCGGGCCTGATCATTCAGGCGCAAAGCCGGGAAGAAATCCTGGCTGATAAACTTGTTGCCCTGGCCTTACGAGCAAACCGGCTTAAAAATCGTGATCTTTGGGATATTGTCTGGCTGAAGCAGCAAGGTATTGATCTGCCGCTTGGTTTGATCCCGAAAAAGATTCTGGATCGTCATCGGAGTACGGCAGAATTTCTGGATTTGCTGAATGAGCGTAAGTCCAAATTGCAGATGAATGCAGTGCTCCGCACTGATTTTATTCAAGAAATGAGACGATTCCTGCCTGCGCGCATCGTGGCGGAAACGATTGAGAATGAAGAGTTCTGGTCTTATCTGACCAGTGTTGTCTGCGCGGAATGTGAACAGGTGGCGCAGTCACTCGGGAACGTTTTTGAACCGCCCAGGTTTAAGATGTAGGCCCGGGCTGGGCCAAGGTTTGGCGGCAGCCCCCAGCCCCTTGAACCTTGCCCCTTGAAACTTGAACCTCACCCCTTGCCCCTTGCCCCTTGCAACTTGAACCCTGAACCTGCCCCACCCCTTGCCCCTTGCCCCTTGCCCCTTGCCCCTTGAACCTTGAACCTTGAACCACCGGCGCGGTGGTGATCGAAGGGCCGAAAGCTTGCGGTAAGACGGCAACGGCCCGGAATCTGGCCGCCAGTGAAGTGCTCAAGGACATTAATCTGCTGGGTTTTTTATTTGAATCGCTGGTCATTCGTGACCTGCGGGTTTACGCCCAGGCCATGGATGCCGATGTCTTGCAATATCTTGATAACACGGGGCTGGAGGTGGATGCGGTGGTTCAGTGCGCCGATGGCCGTTGGGGTGCGTTTGAAATAAAACTGGGAGCAGGGATGGTGGCGCAAGGCGCGGCCTCTTTGTTGAAATTTGCGGGCCGCGTTGACACCGCCAGGTGCGGTTCCCCATCGCGGCCGGAAGCACCAACGAGCCTTTTTACCTCATGGAGGACAAAGGCCTCATCGAGCTCGAACTGACGGAGGCCATGGTCAAAGCCGTAGGTTAACTTACTAAAACAATTCCGTCCCCTTGTCCAGAGCTTGCAATTGGGTGTAAATGGGGGTAGCATTGGCGCATGTTGCGTACCGACTCCCTCCAGATTACTCCGGAAATCCTGAGCATCATCGCCGGGATCGACGAGTTTAAAGGCGCCTGGCGCGCCCTGGGCACGCTTGCTCCCGACCGGCTGTCGGCCCTGCGACGGGTGGCCACCATCGAGAGCATCGGTTCGTCCACCCGCATCGAGGGCAGCAAACTCTCCGACCGGGAAGTTGCCCGCCTGTTGGCTAACCTGGAGATCAAATCCTTCACCAGCCGTGACGAGCAAGAAGTGGCCGGTTATGCCGAACTGATGGACCTGGTGTTTTCATCCTGGCAGGAGATCCCGTTCACCGAGAACCACATCAAGCAGTTGCACCAGATCCTTCTGCGTTACAGCGAGAAGGACACCCGACACCGCGGCAGCTACAAGACCCACCCTAACAGCGTCGCCGCCTTCGACGAGAACGGCGCGCAAATCGGCATCGTGTTCCAGACCGCCACCCCATTCGACACACCCCGGCTGATGGCGGAGCTGGTGGAGTGGGTGAACCGTGAGCGCGAGACGGCCCGGCTCCATCCGCTGCTGGTCATCGCCCTGGTCGTCGTCGTGTTTCTGGCGATCCATCCCTTTCAGGACGGCAATGGTCGGCTCTCCCGCGTGCTGACCACCCTTCTGCTCCTGCAGGCCGGCTATGCCTACGTTCCCTACAGCTCGTTGGAAAGCGTGGTTGAACAAAGCAAGGAAGACTACTACCTGGCGCTGCGGCAGACGCAAGGCACGATCCGCACGGATTCCCCGAACTGGCAGCCGTGGCTGGTCTTCTTCCTGCGCTCTCTGGCTGAGCAGGTGCGGCGACTGGAGAAGAAGATCGAGCGCGAGAAGATCGTGCTGGCAACCATGCCTGAACTGCGGCTACAGATCGTCGAGTTCGCCCGCGAGCACGGCCGCGTCACCATGGGCGAGGCTATTAAGCTGACCGGGGCCGGCCGCAACACACTCAAACAGCATTTCCGGGCGCTGGTCGAACAAGGCACGCTGAACCAGCACGGCAGTGGCCGTGGAGTTTGGTACGACCTGCGGTAAGAATGATGAACCGGTCGTCGACGATAAAGTCGCCCGGGTCATGGTAATGCACCTGGTGCACCTTTGTCATCCAACCCCGACGGAATCCACCCGCTCCCAACCGGTGACTTCGATTCCCTCCTGGGTTCGAGTTTCCTTGCCGCCGTACACGAGGAAGGATTTTTCCACCTCCCCGCTCAACTTGGTAAAATAGTGCAAGCCCTTGAAAAAGGAGGAATTGATCGTCTGCCCGGCCTTTATTTCGACAATACGCTGAGCAATCCCCTGGTCCAGCACCAGGTCCACCTCGTTTCCCTTGTTGTCCCGAAAGTAGTAAAGGTTATCCGTCTTTCCCCGGTTGAACCGGCTTTTTAAGAGTTCCGAAACCACAAAGGTTTCAAACAGCGCCCCCCGCAGCGGATGGGTCGGCAGCTGCTCTTCGCTTTGGATGCCCAGCAGGAAACAGGCAAGCCCGGTATCGAGAAAGTAGAGTTTGGGCGACTTGATCACTCTTTTATTGAAATTCCGGTAATAGGGCGGGAGCAGCTTGATCAGAAAACTGGCCTCCAGGATAGAGAGCCAACTTTTGACGGTATTGTGATTCACCCCGCAGTCGTTGCCCAGGGATGAGAGGTTGAGGATCTGGCCGGTACGACCGGCGCATAATTTCAAAAAAACCTCGAAACGGGAAAGATCCTTGATGTTGATCAACATCCTGAGATCCCGTTCCACATAGGTGCCGACATAAAAGGCGAGGGCCTCGGTGGGGTTCAGATCCTGGTCGTAAATCCTGGGATAGCCGCCTCGGTAAAGCAGTTGATCGAGGCTGGCGATCTTACCGGTTTTTCTGACTTCGGCAACTGAAAGGGGCAGCAGTCTGACCAGGGCGGTCCTGCCCGCCAAGGATTGGCTTACCGTATTGAGAAGCTCGAAATTCTGGCTGCCGGTAATGATGTACCTGCCTGCCTGGCGGATCTCGTCCACTTCGACCTGGATGTAGGAGAGCAGGTCCGGCCCCCTCTGAATCTCGTCGATGATCGCACCGTCCGGAAAACGGGCCAGGAACCCCTTCGGGTCCCGCTCCGCGAACCCCCGTTCATCGATGCTCTCCAGATTCACATATGCCCGGTCGGGAAAAAGCATCCGGCAGAGCGTCGTCTTGCCGGATTGCCGCGGCCCGGTAATGGTCACCACCGGGTACTGGGCCGCATACTGGACAATCTTTTCAGCAACTTCTCTTTCGATCATGGGATGTGCCTCAAGCACTGGTTCTGGTTATCGCTGAAATAGCGGGCGCTTCTCCCGGCATCAAGAGGGGTCATACCCCTTCTGGTACAAATTGTCAACGCAAGAAGCAATCAGTACCGGCCGCAACACGCTCAAACAGCATTTCCGGGCGCAGGTCGAACAAGGCACGCTGAACCAGAAATCTGAGCTGCGCCAACCTGTTGGTACTCACCTGGGATGAAGATGGCGAGATCAAGGAGCAAGAAAACAGTGTTAAACTCCTCCCCACCTGGAAGTGGCTAAGCCCACCCCCTTGAACCCTGCCCCTAGCCCCTTGAACCTCAAACCTTGAACCTCAAGCCTTGCCCCTTGCCCCTTGCCCCTTGAACCTTGAACCACCGGCGCGGTGGTGATCGAAGGGCCGAAAGCTTGCGGTAAGACGGCAACGGCCCGGAATCTGGCCGCCAGTGAAGTGCTCAAGGACATTAATCTGCTGGTTTTTTTATTTGAATCGCTGGTCATTCGTGACCTGCGGGTTTACGCCCAGGCCATGGATGCCGAAGTCTTGCAATATCGTGATAACAAGGGGCTGGAGGTGGATGCGGTGGTTCAGTGCGCCGATGGCCGTTGGGGTGCGTTTGAAATAAAACTGGGAGCAGGGATGGTGGCGCAAGGCGCGGCCTCTTTGTTGAAATTTGCGGGCCGCGTTGACACCGCCAGGTGCGGTTCCCCATCGCTTTTGGCGGTAATCACCGGCACGGGTTATGGCTACTTGCGGAATGACGGCGTCATGGTGATCCCCGTCGGCGCCCTCAAACCGTAATCAGCCATAGATTCGGGCAAGTGGTCCGCTGCCGCGTACGTTATTCAGTGAGCCACCCAAACCCCACACCCCTCACCCCTCACCCCTCACCCCTCACCCCTTGAACCTTGAACCTTGCCCCTTGAACCTTGAACCTTGCCCCTTGAACCTTGCCCCTTGAACCTCAAACCTCATCCCTTGCCCCGCTGTGCTAAAAGGTGTATTACTCTTTTTCTTATGGAAACACGATTCGTTGAGCATAAAAAGTCGTTTGGCAAAGAGGTGATTATCTCTCTTGTGGCCTTTGCCAATACCGAGGGCGGCTCGGTGGTTGTTGGTGTTGATGACAGCGGCAAGCCCTGTGGTTTGGAAGTCGGGCCAGAAACCGTACAGCGCTACTTGAACGAGATCAAGGTCGCCACCTATCCCCAGCTTACGCCCAAGGCCCAGGTTGCGGAAAGAGACGGCAAGCAGATTGTCATCTTTGAAATCCCCGAGTTTCCGGTCAAGCCGGTTTCCTACAAAGGGCGTTATTATAAGCGGGTACATAACAGCAACCATCTGTTGACCCTGGATGAGATAGTGGATTTGCAGCAGCAGGCCCTCTCTTTATCCTTCGATGCCTATTCTTCTCTGGTTTCCCTGACCGATCTGGATACCGAGCTGATCGGTAAGCGCTCAATGAACCCCTTCTTTTTTTGTCTCCCCCGCCATGGCAATATCTCCCGCCGGTTGGCGGTCGGGATATCCTCGGCCGCACTTTGCCCGAGGAGGAGATCATGGACAAGAACGGCAGGGGGAGCAAGCGGCGTTTCTGGGTTGCCCACTTATCGGCTTGGGAGCGGAGCGGCCTGACCCAGACGGCGTATTGCCGGGAGTACGGCCTGAGCCGTCATGCCTTTGGCTGGTGGCGGCGCAAGTTCAGGGATCGGCCGGCGGCTGAGCTGCCGGTACTGGTCCAGGTACCAACCGTAGCCGGACCGAAAGTCACCGTTGGTGATTTTTCCGGGCTGCGGCTGCTGCTGCCCCGGGGGCTGGGCCTGGAAATCAACCGGGGATTCGATGTGGCGACCTTGTCCCGGGTGATAGCCAGCCTGGAGGTCGGCCGATGATCCCCGCCGATTTCGCGGTGCAGGTCTATCTGGCCCTGGGGGTGACCGACATGCGCAAGAGTATTGACGGCCTGGCGCTGCTGGTCTCGGAGCAACTGGGTTTGAATCCGCTCGGCGACGGGCTTTTCGCCTTCAGCAACCGCCGACGGACCATGGTCAAGATCCTCTACTGGGACCGTAATGGTTTTTGCCTGTGGCAGAAACGCCTGGAGAAGGAACGATTCCGCTGGCCCCGTTGCCGGGAGGAGGTCTTGGCCGTCGGCCGCCGTGAATTGGCCTGGTTGCTCGACGGGCTTGAACTGGAGCAGCAACGAGCCCATAAAAAGCTGGAATACAGCCGGATTTTTTAGGGTTTCAGGCGAGTATTTGCTTGACATTTCAGTAAGATGAGATACGTTGTCGGCATGACTTCGATCCCCGCCGACACCCCCGAATATGTCCAGCAGCTGATCGCCGAGCGCGATCTCCTGCGAGAGCAGGTTGATCTGCTGCTGGCCCAGGTCAAGCTGCTGCGAGCCCAGCTGTTTGGTCGCAAAAGCGAAAAGATGGCGGATATTTTGTCTCCGCAGCTGCCGCTTTTTGACGAACAGGCCGCAGCTGGTGACCAGGCCGAAGAGGCGTATGAGCCTGAAGTCCAGGTGGCGCCCCATAGCCGCCGCAAGAAGGGACGCAAGCCCCTGCCCGAGGATCTGCCCCGGGTGGAAGTGGTCCATGATGTTTCCGCCGAGGCCAAAACCTGCGCCTGCGGTGGCGAAAAGAGCCGGATCGGCGAGGATGTCTCCGAGCAGTTGGACATGATTCCGGCCAGGATGCAGGTAATCCGCCATATCCGCCCCAAGTACGCCTGCCGGCAGTGCGAAGGAGTCGAAGACCAAGGGCCGACCGTGGTCATCGCCCCAGCCCCGGAGCAGATGATCGCCAAAAGTATCGCCAGCCCCGGCCTGCTGGCCCACGTATTGACCGCCAAGTTTGCCGATGCCCTGCCTTTCTATCGCCAGGAAGGGCAGTTTGCCAGGCTGGGGGTGGAGATCGGCCGGGGTGTCATGTGCGGCTGGGCCATGAAGGTGGCCCGGCGTTGCGAGCCTCTGCTGGAGTTGATGCAGGAGGAGATTCGTTCCGGACCGGTGGTCAATGTTGACGAGACCACCGTTCAGGTGTTGGCCGAAATCGGCCGGGCCGCCAAAGCCAAGTCCTATATGTGGGTCTTTCGCGGCGGTGCACCCGAACGTCCGGCCCTGGTGTTCCAGTATCAGCCCACCCGGAGCGGTGATCCGGCCGCCGTTTTTCTCCGTGGCTACCGGGGCTGTGTCCAGACCGACGGCTATATCGGTTATGACTTCCTGGATCATCAGCCGGGGGTGATTCATGCCGGTTGCTGGGCCCATGCCCGGCGCAAGTTCAACGATGTCCTCAAGGCCGCCGGCAAGCCGGCCAAGCGGGAAGGCATTGCCGACGAGGCTTTGGGTTGGATCGGCAAATTGTACAAAATCGAGGCACACATGCGGGAGGCCGGACTTGATCAGGAGGCAATCTACCGGCAGCGGCAAGAGCAGGCGGTACCCTTGCTGGCTGATTTCCGGCAGTGGCTGCTGGCCCGGCAGCGGGAAGTCCCGCCCAGGAGTCTGCTGGGCAAGGCCATCGCCTATACCCTGAGCCAATGGAAAAGATTGCAACGATACGTTGAACATGGACTCCTGCGATTGGATAACAATTCGGCGGAAAACGCCATCCGGCCCTTTGTCGTGGGCCGGAAGAACTGGCTCTTCTCCGGCACCCCCCAAGGCGCCAAGGCCAGTGCCGCGATCTACAGCATTATCGAAACGGCCAAAGCCAACGGCCTGGAGCCCTACTGGTACCTGCGCGCCTTGTTTGAACGACTGCCGGCGGCCGGCACCAAGGCACAAATCAAGGCGCTGCTGCCCCAGTATATTGATCGTAACCTGGTAGTTGCCAGATGACTGGGGTTTGCTGAGCGCTTACCAACCATCTGTTGACCCTGGATGAGATAGTGGATTTGCAGCAGCAGGCCCTCTCTTTATCCTTCGATGCCTATTCTTCTCTGGTTTCCCTGACCGATCTGGATACCGAGCTGATCGAGCGGTTTTTCACCCGCGTGAATAGCAGGGGGAGAGTGACCCTTGCCGATGATTCGCGGACCAATCTTGTTAAACTGAAACTAATCCGCGACGGGAAGATCACCTTTGCCGCGGAGTTGCTGTTCGGGGCACCGGACTGCGCCATCCGCATCGGCCGGTTTAAGTCCGAAGCGACCATTATTGATGATAATGTCGTTCGGGCGCCGTTGCTTCTGGCCGTTGAGGAGGCGCTGACTTTTATCAAGAAACATGTCAACCTTTCCTATCACTTCGATGGCAGTTTGGAGCGCAAGGAGCGTTGGCAGTACCCCATGGAAGCGCTTCGTGAACTCTTGTTGAATGCGGTGGTGCACCGCGATTACAAGAGCCCCTCCGATATTGTTATCAAAATTTTCGATGATCGGATTGTTTTTACCAACCCGGGAAAGCTCTATGGCAAGTTGCGAATCGAGGATTTGCAGCGTAACGACTATGTGTCTTCGATAAGAAACCGCTTGCTGGCCGAGGCCTTTTTCCTGATGGGCGATATCGAGCGCTATGGAACCGGTTTTGTGCGCATTCGGGAGGCGTTGAGTTTATACCCGGAAATCGAGTTTAAGGTCGAGGAAATCGGCGATTTTTTTAAGGCCGAGTTGCGGCAGATCGGGTCGGTTACCCCCCCCATCACCCCCCATGTTGCCCCCCATCTTACCCCCCATGTTACCCCCCATGTTGAGAAATTATTGCTACTTTGTGATAAACCGGCTGGACGCGAAGAGTTGCAGGTGGACCTTGGAATAAAAGACAGAAAATATTTTTATGAGACCTACTTGAGGCCGGCCCTGAAAACAGGGTTGCTCGCATTAACCATTCCCGAAAAACCCAGAAGCAAGCTGCAAAAATATCAACTGACGGAGGCCGGTAGGCAATGGTTGATTGCCAGGGTAAAGAGTGAGTAGAGGGTGATGGGTTGAAATGCGGTGGTGATCGAAGGGCCGAAAGCTGCGGTAAGACGGCAACGGCCCGGAATCTGGCCGCCAGTGAAGTGCTCAAGGACATTAATCTGCTGGTTTTTTTATTTGAATCGCTGGTCATTCGTGACCTGCGGGTTTACGCCCAGGCCATATATGCCGATGTCTTGCAATATCGTGATAACACGGGGCTGGAGGTGGATGCGGTGGTTCAGTGCGCCGATGGCCGTTGGGGTGCGTTTGAAATAAAACTGGGAGCAGGGATGGTGGCGCAAGGCGCGGCCTCTTTGTTGAAATTTGCGGGCCGCGTTGACACCGCCAGGTGCGGTTCCCCATCGCTTTTGGCGGTAATCACCGGCACGGGTTATGGCTACTTGCGGAATGACGGCGTCATGGTGATCCCCGTTGGCGCCCTTAAACCGTAATCGGCGATAGATTCGGGCAAGTGGTCCGCTGCCGCGTACGTTATTCAGTGAGCCACCCAAACCCCTCAAACCTCACCCCTCACCCCTTGCCCCTTGAACCTTGAAACTTGCAACTTGCCCCTCACCCCTTGCCCCTCACCAAGCGGGCCGGGAGTAACCGTATTGGCAATTGATTTTATAGGTTAAAAGCTATATGGTATGCAATCGATTTTATGAAGTAATGATTCCAATGGCCGACCGTGAGTTCACGGCGCACCTGGAAAAATTGGAGAAGGAGTGACCGTTATGGCAAAGACTCTTGACCAGATGCTGACGGCAGAGAAACCAAAAGTTGTCGCCGAGGCTCGGGAAAAAGCGGCAGAGATGCTGCTGGGCATCCACCTGGCCGAATTGCGGGAGCACGTGAATAAAACTCAGGGGGAAGTCGCGCAGACGATTGGTGTTAAACAACCAACGGTGGCGGGTATGGAAAGGCTTGGTCGTGATTTGAAGCTCTCGACCCTCAAGCGCTATGTCGAGGCAACCGGTGGTAAGCTACGCATTGATGTCGAATTTTCTGATGGTACCCATCACGGATTTTCCGTCTAGTAAACCAAGTAAACCAGAAGAATGGCCAGCAGCCAGATCGCCAACAGATTGGGTGTCCACCAGAACACCGCCCTCAACCGTTTAAAGAAATTAAAGGAATTTGGACTTGCCCCTTGAACCTTGCCCCTTGAACCTTGCCCCTTGAAACTTGCCCCTCACCCCTTGCCCCTTCTTTCCCTTGACACCCCCCCAATCATAGGCTAAAAAACCCCCTCACCCGGCGTAACTCCGGCAAAACCCAAGCAAAACAGCAGCAAGAAAACAATGGCCAAAAAAAGAAAACAAAAAAGCCAACGGACCCGCCCAAACAACCACCCAAACCCGCCGGCCACCAAAACCGCTGCCAAAGCCCCCCTTGCCCCTTGCAACTTGAACCTTGAACCTGCCCCTGCCCCTACCCCTGCCCCTGAACCTTGCAACTTGCCCCTTGCCCCTGCCTCCCTTGTACCTTACGACGAAAACCTCCTAGAACGCGCCCGCACCCAATGGCAGTTCGGCGACTGGCAAAGCCTGGCCGAACTGGGGACGGAACAGAACTCCACCCCCCGCCTGCAACACCACCCGGACCGGGCCAAGCTGGCCCTGCTGGCCGCCGCCGGTCACATGCAGTGCGGCAGCATGGACCAGGCCCGCCGCTACGTCCGCCTGGCCCGGGATTGGGGCTGCGACAAGAAACTGGTCAGCCGGATTTTGATTGCCGGGGTGCATAACAGCTTGGGGCGGGCGGCGGCGGTGGCAGGGAAGCAGGCCAAGGCATTGGATCATTTTGAGCGGGCGGTGGCCATCGGCACACCGGGTGGTGATACGAGATTGCTAGTTCAAGGACGTGCAGGGGAGCAACTGCATCAGTTAGGGTTTCAAGGTGCAAACGCAGCACTAGAGCATCTTAATGGCAAGCAAGTCACAGCCCCCTCCCTTTCCCTGCTCAAAAATCAACTCTTTACTAGTCAGCAGAAAATTAAAGAAGAGATAAAGTCCGAAGTTCAGGCAGACATCAAGGCTAACAACCCCAATCCATACGCCCATAACCGCACATTAACCCCGGCTTTCAATAAAACCCTGCGGGACTTCGCTTCGATCAACCTGAAAAAAGAGGGAATCAAAGCAGCTTATATCGACTACCTTGCTGCCAAATCAATTCAGATCGAGCGCAACTGTGTTGGCCGTTTGGCGACTACCGTGCAGGATGCGATTGCCCGGCAGCTTGTCGCTGAATCTGTTTCAGGCAAAGAATTGTGCATCTTGGAAATCGGCGCTCTTTACGGTGTCAGCTTGGCAATTTTGTACAATCATGCCATTACCAGATTCGACAAGGTGCAAGTAGTCTGCCTGGACCCATTTGATGGTTACTATGGCAAGGCGATGGATGCGGTTCTTAACCAACCGGTAAATGACCTGACCTTTATACGCAACATGGAATTGGCCAATGTGCCGCAAGCAGACTACCGGGTACTAAAGCACTACAGCACAGATCCGGTTGCCCTTAACACTGCTAAAGAGCTGCCCATCAACCTCCTGATAATTGATGGTGATCACAGCTATGAAGGCGTTAAATTCGATTTTGACAATTATTTTCCACTGCTTGCACCAGGCGGTTATGTGGTTTTTGACGACTACAACGCCAAAGAATGGCCAGGTGTGCAAAAGTTTATTGATGAAGACCTAAGAAAGTCCCCCGACCTTGAATATGTCGGCGCTATATCACGGACGGCGGTGGCCCGTAAAAAGTCAGTTGCCTTAACGTAAATGGATGCCCGGCTCGCAGCTTTTAATAACCGCCACATCGGCGAACGGGCCTTTCTGGTCGCCAACGGCCCGTCGCTCAACCGCATGGATCTGGGCTTTCTGCGGCGGGAAAATGTTATTGGTTTGAATAAAATTTTTCTGGGGCTCAGGAAGTTCAAATTTTACCCCAAGTATTACGTGGCAGTGAACGAAAAGGTTATTCAGCAAGCGGCGGGAGAAATTAAAAAGCTTAATTGTGTGAAGTTTATCGGTGAACGGGGGGCAGCGTTTGTTCCGGAAGACGCGCTCACCTACCATGTTGTTACCCGCAACCGCCAGCAGCGTTTTTATCACGACATCAGCGAGGGGGTTCATGAAGGGTGGACAGTTACCTATGCCGCCCTGCAAATCGCTTATTATCTTGGCTTTAAGGAAATTATCATCATCGGCCTCGACCACCGCTACCAGTACAGCGGCCAGCCGGATGAAGCCAAACGGCTGGATGGCCCCGACCCAAACCATTTTTGCCCGGACTATTTCGGCTACGGCCAAACCTGGGATAACCCAAACCTGGCTCGCTCCGAAGAGTCTTACCGTATTGCGCGGCAGGAATACGAAAAAGCGGGCCGACGCATTTGGGATGCCACCGTTGATGGGGCATGTACGGTTTTTGATAAAATCGATTACCGGAAATTTGCCAACCACCGCTAAACGGGGCACAAATTAAGGGTTGTCAAACCAAAAAATACTGCTATCTTGATCGGCCATGCAAAAAGACCATACACTCCAGAAAATAATCGCTTTACTGCCCATGAAAGGCAATTCCGAGCGGGTGCCAAACAAAAACATCCGCTCATTTGCCGGCAAACCTCTGTATCACCGGGTGGCGGCAACCCTTGAGGCCTGTTCCCGCATCGACACCATTGTCATCAACACCGATAGCGACTTTATCGCCGAAGACGCCACCCGCCACTTCTCCAAGGTGCAAATCATCCGCCGTCCCCCGGAGTTGCAGGGTGATTTCGTGCCGATGAACGACATCATCGCCTACGACCTGGCCAACACCTCCGGCCGGCACTACCTGCAAACCCACAGCACCAACCCTTTGCTTACCCAGGAGACCCTGGAAGCCGCCATCGAGCGTTATTTCAGTGTTCTCAATGAGTACGACTCAATCTTCTCCGTTACCCGCCACCAAACCCGGCTTTACTGGGAATCCGGCGAGCCGGTAAACCACAACCCGGCCGAACTGCTGCGAACCCAGGACTTACCGCCGCTTTTTGAAGAAAACTCCAACTTTTTCATCTTTTCCCAAAAGTCATTCGCGGCCGCCGGCAACAAAAGAATCGGCCTCAAGCCGCTGATGTACCCCATGGATAAACTGGAAGCAGTGGATATCGACGAGGAAGTCGATTTCCGCCTGGCCGAAGCGCTCTACTTGATGCGTGCCGAGGAAACCGACCATGCAGCTTAGGAAACGCCTGCGCCAAGGTCACCCGGTAATCGGCTCCTGGCTCAACACCGCCAGCCCCATCGCCGCCGAACTGATGGCTACGGCAGGCTTCGACTTTCTCACCGTGGATATCGAACACTCGGCGGTGGACCTGCCCCAGGCCCAGGCCCTTTTCCAGGCCATCAAGGCGGGCAACCTCGCCTGCGCCCCCCTGGCCCGGCTGGCCGGCAACGTCTATGCCGACACCAAGCGTTTTCTCGATGCCGGGGCCGCCGGGGTGATCGCACCTTTCATCAACACCGGCGATCAAGCCCGGGAACTGGTCCGAGCCGTCAAATACCCTCCTCAAGGAATGCGCGGAGTCGGCTACTGCCGGGCCAATGATTACGGCCTGCACCTGGAACGCTCGGTGGCCCAAGCCAACGAGCAAACCTTTGTCTGCGTGCAGATCGAACATGCCGACGCCCTGGCCAACCTGGACCAGATCTTTGCCGTTGCAGGCATTGACGCCGCCATCATCGGCCCCTACGACCTCAGCGCCTCCATGGGGATCACGGCCCAGTTCGACCACCCCGAAATGCGAGCCGCCACCAAGCACATTTTGGCTGCCTGCCAAAAACACGGCATTGCCCCGGGCATCCACGTGGTCCAACCCGAACCGGCCGAAGTAGTGGCCCGCCTGCAGGAAGGCTACCGCTTTATCGCCTACAGCCTGGATATCACCATGCTGCTAAGAGCAAGCCTGACCGGCCTGGAGCAAATCAAAACCCAATACCCCACCGGGGAGGAAGTATGAACACCGTTCTTATAACCACCTCTTCATTCGCCGTGGATTCACCCGCACTGCTCAAACAACTTGAAGCAAGCGGCCTGCAAGTGGTGCTGAATCCCTTAAAAAGAAAACTCACCGAAGAAGAAGCAACCAACCTGCTGCAACAGCATAAGCCGGTGGGCATGATCGCCGGGGTTGAACCCCTTACCCGCTCGGTGCTAGCCGCCGCCGACGGCCTGCGGGCGATCTCCCGCTGCGGCATCGGCCTGGATTCGGTGGATCTGGCCGCGGCCAAGGAGTTGGGCATCACCGTAACCAACACCCCGGACGCCCCCACCGTCCCCGCCGCCGAATTGGCCCTGGGCCTGATCCTCTCCCTGCTGCGCGGCATTCCCGCTTCGGACAGCGGCATCCGCCAGAGCCGCTGGGTGCGCCCCATGGGCCGCCTGCTTCAGCACAAAACCGTGGGCATCGTCGGCTGCGGCCGGATCGGCTCCCGGCTGGCCAAGATGCTTTCTTCCATGGAATGCCGGGTGCTGGGTGGCGACCCCGCCTGTCCGGTGAACGACCATTTTGAACTGGTGGAGCTGGAAAAACTGCTTGCGGAAGCGGATATTATCTCCCTGCATTTACCCTATACCGCCCAAACCCACCATTTTATGGACGCCAAACGCCTGGCCATGATGAAACCGGGGTCATACCTGATCAACGCCGCCCGGGGCGGTCTGGTGGATGAAGACGCCCTGTACCAGGCCCTGCAATCCGGCCACCTGGCCGGTGCCGCCCTGGATTGTTTCGAACAGGAACCCTACCAGGGGCCGTTAACCGAACTGGAAAACGTGGTGCTCACCGGTCATGTCGGTTCCTATGCCCGGGAAGGCCGGGTCAGAATGGAAGAGCAGGCAGTGGAAAACCTCATCCGGGAGTTGCAGTCATGAAAATCCTGGTCACCGGCGGTTCCGGCTTCTTGGGCAGTCATGTGGCCGATGCCCTGAGCGAGGCCGGTCACCAGGTTACCATCTTCGACCGGCAGGAATCCCCCCATCGCCGGCCCGAACAGGAAATGGTCATCGGCGATTTGATGGACCAGGAACTGCTCCACCGGGCAACAGCCGGCCACGACGTGGTTTATCACTTTGCCGGCATCGCCGATATCGACGAATGCGCCCAACGCCCCACCGATACCGCCCGGATCAACGTCCTGGGCACCGTGCAACTGCTGGAAGCCTGCCGCCAGGCGGCGGTGCAACGCTTTGTCTTTGCCAGTTCCGCTTACGTGTTCAGTGATTCCGGCTACTTTTACCGCAGCAGCAAACGGGCCTGCGAATCCTTTATCGATGATTACGCCAACCTCTTCGGCCTGAAATACACCTGTCTGCGCTACGGCTCTCTCTATGGCGAACGGGCCGACGAAAACAACAGCATCTTCCGCCTGCTCCGCCAGGCCGTCCAGGAAGGCAAGATCACCTACCGGGGCCAGGGCGATGAACTGCGGGAGTTCATCCACGTGCGGGACGCGGCCAAAAGCAGCGTCGAAATTCTTAAGCCGGAATATGAAAACAGCCACATCATCCTTACCGGCAACGAGAAGATGCGCTACCTGGAACTGCTGGAGATGATCAAGGAGATCCTCGGCCACCGGATCACCATCGAGACCATTCCTTCGGAACGCAAAGCCCATTACAAAATAACCCCTTACAACTTCAGCCCCAAGCTGGGGAAAAAGCTGGTGGCCAACCCCCATATCGACATGGGCCAGGGCCTGTTGTTGTGCATGGCCGATATTTACGAACGAAACCCCGGCAAACACGATGAATCCGGTCTGGTGGTGAACAATGGGCAAGATTAAGTGGCAGGCGGTTTTTTTTGATTTTGACGGGGTGATTCTGGATTCCGTAGATGTTAAAACCAGGGCTTTCGCCGCCCTGTTCCGCCAGTATGGCCCGGAGATCGAGCATGCGGTGGTGGACTACCACCTGGCCAATGGCGGGGTTTCCCGGTTTGAAAAGTTTAAATATTATTACCGCCACCTGCTGCAAAAGCCCATCACCCAAGAAGAGCTTGATGATTTGAATCGGGAGTTCACCCGACTGGCCCTTGAGGGGGTGTTGGCGGCCCCTTATATCGACGGAGCAATGGAAACCCTGGAGTGTCTCAGGCAGCATAAAGTCCCCGCCTTCGTTGTATCGGGAACACCCCATGAGGAGATGCAATTTATTGTCGAGCATAGGAACCTGACTTCATATTTTCATGAAGTGCATGGCTCCCCTCGGGAAAAACATGAGATTGTTAAGGACATCGCCTCACGGTATTCTTATCGCTTGCAAGATTGTCTGTTTGTTGGGGATGCAATGACGGATTATGATGCTGCCCAGGCTTGCGGGACTGATTTTATGGGAATTTATTCGGGAAGTAACCCACCTTTTCCTAAAGGAACGATGCTTTTGGAACGGGTTATGATTACAGAGAATCGCCAATGAAGCACCCCATCTATCACCGCATGTTCGGCTACAACCTTGGCCTGCTACCCAATCCGCAGCTCGCCGTACTCGAACATGGCGTTACCACCATCGATCAGGCCCGCCAGAAAAGTGGTGCCACCATCGGCTACCCCGGCTGGGGGCTCATTTACCACCTGCTGCTTGCGCACCTGGACCGCAACCGCGAAGAAATAATCATCGAAACCGGCACCAACTGGGGCTGCACCACCATTGTCCTTGCCCAAGCGCTCATCGACGCCGGATGCCGGGGCCGCGTTCTCACCTTTGAACTCGACCCAGACAATGCCAGCCGCACCCAGGCTAACCTGACCGCTGCCAACGTGGCTAGTCGCGTCGAACTCCATCTCGGCGATAGCCGGCAGACCCTGCCCAAAGCACTGCAAGATATCAGCGGGATTCGCCTCGCCTTTCTCGACGCTTCGCACCTCTACCACGACGTCAAGCAGGAATTTGAGACCGTACTGCCCAAACTCAGCGACGACGCCCTGGTCATCTTCGACAACACCTACCGTATCGCCGACGAAGGCGAAGATCAGCGCGTCAACGGCTTCCTGCGCGACATGCCCGCGCTCTATGGCGGCAACCTGGTCAACATGGAATTTGTCTCGTGGTATACGCCGGGGTTGGCTATTTGGCAGAAGCAGGGGGTGTTATGATCCCGGCAAATAATCTTGATGAGATTGCAAGTGCAAACCACTTGACGGAGAAAGAGAAGCACCATTTTAAGAATTACCACGCCAAAGTCGAGAAATGGCGCAAATCACATTACCTTCTCTATCCACAGCAGGTGCATATCGAAACGCAAGCCGTATGCAACGCAAAGTGTACCTTCTGCCCCCACACCCGGATGAAGCGCACTGGCACGCGGATGTCGGATGAGCTGATTGCCAAGGTCATTGACGATCTGTGTGAAATCCCAAGCAGTGTACCGTTCAATGTCTGCCCATTCAAAATCAGCGATCCGCTACTCGACAATCGCCTTTACGACATTATCGGCATGGTCGAAGAAAAACTGCCAAGTGCGAGCGTCTGGCTTGCTACCAACGGCGCAGGGCTGACCGAAAGCAGTATACTAAAACTCGCTGCGGCCAAAAGACCACTGGACCTGACTATCTCTTTAAACGATCACCGGCGCGAGGTTTACGAAGAAGAGATGGGCATCCCCTTTGAGCGCACTGTGACCAATCTCAGGGTGCTTTACAAAAAGATGGTCAGTGGTCAATTCCCCCATCGCGTAGCCATCGGTCGAGTGAGCGGCAAACGGGAAGATGATCACGCTTTCATTCAGTGGGTCAAAGCCCAGTTCCCCGCATTCAAGGTAATGATTAAACCAGCGGGAAACTGGGCTGGAGAAGTAACAAGCCGAACCCACAGCCAAGTATTACCCATCGGCTGTACCTCGTGGTTTCAGGTTTCTATCACTGCTACAGGCGATACTGCGCTCTGTTGCATGGATGGATTTGGAGAGGTGAATCTGGGAAATGTGAAGTTTATGAGTGTACTTGATATCTATAACAGCTCAACTCATCGAAAATACAGAGAAGGTGCTATGACGAGACGCGATGTGGCACCATGTTCGAGGTGCACGCACCCGGAAACGTGTGGGGAAACGGTGTGATGGCGGTACAAGTGCGGATAAATAATTGTGGTCTGTCCCGAATGGCGCTAGTTTAAGCTCTTTTTATACAATAAACCACCTGAAAATATTGGCTAAAATTGGTATATTTGCCAATGCGAAATACAAAAAATGCAATGCCAATGCTTCCAGGATTTCATCTGCGGACTCTGCGTCGAAAACCACGCTCATCCCAGCAGAAACTTGCCCAAAAAAATAGCTCTGCTGAAGCAAAAGTCTTTCAAGCAGATCGGTGAGCTCTTTGAAAAG
>NZ_JARGDQ010000012.1 GCF_029210385.1 Desulfurivibrio dismutans
GTAGAACTTTGCCGAGCAAGGGGTCACCCATTAAAAAGGAAAATTGGAAGAAAATTGGGGTCTGACCCCAATTTTATGACCCCAATTTCCAATTTGCTCAAAACTGAGATGTGAAAAAAATCTGTAGTCGAGCAAAAAAAAGATTGACGCATCCGGCGGTCAGGCTTGAATAAAAATCGGGGTCAGACCCCAATTGCCTCGATTTTCCGCCCGGGAATCGAATTGGCTTACCTGCCCGGCAGTTCCGTGCCGCGACTCATGATCTCGATGTAACCCGCGTAGCTGAACAGGCGGTTGCGTTGCCGGGCGGTCAGCTCCTTGACGATGCCGAGTTGCTCCAGATGGCCGAGGGCCTTGTTGACCGTGGCCGGGGTGATGCCGGTCTTCTTCACCAGCGAGCCCGAGGTGGCGATGGGATGTTCCATCAGCGCTCGGTGGACCTCCAGGGTGGAGGCCGCCGCCCGGCCGAGACCGCTGATCTGGTCACGGTCCCGGTTCGACAGCTCGAGGAGCTGTTGCGCCGCTTCCACCGCCTGGGTGGCGGTAGTGATCACCGCCTCGGCAAAGAAATCGAGCCAGGCTTCCCAGTCGCCGGTTAGTCGCACGTTGTTGAGCAGTTCGTAGTAGTACTGCCGGTGCGTCTTGAAGTAGAGGCTGAGGTAGAGCATCGGCTTGCGCAGCACTGATCGTGAGCACAAGAGCAAGGTGATCAGCAGACGACCGAGACGGCCGTTACCGTCCAGAAACGGGTGGATCGTCTCGAACTGGACATGGGCCAGCGCCGCCTTGAGCAGCACCGGGGTCGGTTCCGGCTGGTCGTGCAGGAAAAGCTCCAGTTTACTCATGCACTCCGCTACCTCTTCGGCCGGGGGCGGAACGAAGGCCGCATTGCCCGGCCGGGTGCCGCCGATCCAGTTCTGGCTGCGCCGAAACTCGCCCGGGGTCTGATTGCTGCCCCGGCCCTTGGCCAGCAAAACGCCATGAATTTCCCGGAACAGCCGCAACGATAGCGGCAGTCCTTCCGCCAGCAAATGCAGGCCGTGGTCTAGGGCGGCGACGTAGTTGCTGACCTCCCGCACATCATCCAGCGGCACGCCGGGTTCCTGGTCCATCTCGAACAGTAGCAGGTCGGACAGCGACGACTGGGTCCCCTCGATCATAGAGGAGAGCACCGCTTCCTTGCGGACGTACATGTAGAGAAACAGCGAAGTGTCCGGCAGCAGGGTTGAGACGCTGTCCAGCCGCCCGAGCGCCAGCAGCGCCTGATCAAACTTACTGCGCAACTCCGGCGTCCAATCAATCGGCGGACGCGGCGGCAGCGGCGCGGGTACAAAAGCCTGGGCCTTCTCACCCACCGACGATATGGTAACGTATCTGCCTTGGAGTTCTCGTTTCATCTTGCCTGCCTCGAATCTAAAATAAGATTCGTCTTTATTTTAACTTTAGCGTACAGATTAAAATAAAGGGGCATAAAGGGAAAATCAAGAAAAAATTGGGAGAAATTGGGGCCGGATCGATGTAAGAAGATCAAGCGCAGGGGTGGGGAAACCTTTTCTCTGGTGTACAAGAAAACCAGTCAATCACCCTTTGATATTCCGGGAATCACGACAAAAACCACGACAGCGGATATTCTTGACGCGATCAGAGAGTCGAGGGAAGGTTAATCCGAGGGCCGCCGTCCGGGCCTTGCCAGCCGGCGAGGATGGATTTGAAGGGTTTTTTTACTTCAGATATGTTAGGCAGATGGAATGCTGAAATCCATGCAGGCAAGAGGGCAATATCGCTGGCTGATCATTTTGCTCCTCGCCCTCGCCGTGGCCATCCCGGCGGTCGGGGTTGCCGGGGCCGAACCCTTGGGCGAGCGTGAGCGCCAACGCGAGATCTTCCGGCAGGGTTGGGCCGCGGCCGGCCGGGGCGACCAGACCGGCCTGCTCTTGGCCATCGGCGCCTTGCCTGACTATCCCCTGGTGCCCTACCTGGAATACGAGTTGCTGCGACAGCGGCTGGACAAGGTGCCGGCGGCGGTGCTGGCCAATTTTCTGGCCCGTTATCCCGACTGGTCCTTTGCCGCTACCCTGGAACTTGCCTGGTTGCGCAGCCTGGGCCAACGGGGGGAGGATGAGGCGCTGCTGCGTTACGGGCCGGATTCTGCCGACCCGGAGGTTCGCTGCTACCTGGCCCTAACCCGGATCGCGCGTCAGGAGTACGACGGGCTGGAGGATGAAATTGAGTTTTTGTGGCTGACCGGCCGTTCCGCGAAGAAAATTGGGGTCTGACCCCAATTTTATGACCCCAATTTCCAATTTGCTCAAAACTGAGATGTGAAAAAAATCTGTAGTCGAGCAAAAAAAATATTGACGCATCTGGCGGTCAGGCTTTAGTTTTGGTGTCGACGGCGACTGCTGGTTATGCGGGGCCGTTTTCGGTATGTGGAGGGGGCAGGGCGGGCTTCCGCCCGGGCATAACGATTACGGAGGTATTTATGCTGAGAACACTGGTACTTACTTTTTGTTTTGTGCTGTTCACCTTGGGGTCCGCTCTGGCGGGCCTGAATATCAACACCGCCGACCAGGAACAGTTGCAGGGCTTGACGGGCATTGGCCCGGTGACGGCGGCGGCCATTATCGAATACCGGGAAAACAACGGCGATTTCGCCAGCATCGACGAATTGGTGCAGGTGCGGGGGGTCGGCCCCCGCACCTTGGAAAATTTGCGCGACAGCGTCACCGTGGAAGATTAAGCACCACGGCCGGAAGCCGGCCCTCCTCCAATGCCGGGCACCAACAAAAAACCGCCTGCCGGGGTTATCAGCCACGGCAAGCGGTTTTTTTATTCAGCGGCAAATCTACCGCGGCTGGATGGAATCGTAAATTAACATCAGCCGGCAAAAATACCTGGCAAACTGGTGGAGGCGCCGGGAGTTGAACCCGGGTCCGGAAATACTCCGCATCAGGCGTCTACATGCTTAGCTCCGGGAGTGGGTTTATCGTGCCGGTCTGCCGCCGGAGCGCAGCAGCCGCGACACTATCCTGCTTTAGTTTCGCCTTCGTAACACAGGCCTTTACGAAGACTATCCCGCTAGTCGACGCCCTGGTTCTGAACCCGCGAGAGCGGTTCAGCAGGACGGCAGTGCTCGCTGTTTAGGCGGCAGCTGCGTAAGCATAGTCATCTGCGACTATATTTAGTTCCACCGGATTTACGAGGGTGATGGAGTCCTCGACATGCAGCCCGTACTTATATATCCCCGTCGAAGCCGTTTCGCCCCCCTTGTTGTTGTGTCTGTGGGTTTGCCGGGCAAAGCGGTGGGAGCCGCCGCCCGGCATTTTATCTCATCCGATCATAGCCGGTTGTTATTATAAGACAACCAGTTTGTGGAAAAGGTTCGGTTTTTTGTAACCGTTCGGCTATCCCCGCCGCATAATCCGCTGCAGTTCGCGGTCGGTTTCCTTCTTCTTCAGGGACGCCCGCTTGTCGTACAGCTTCTTGCCCTTGGCCAGGCCCAGGGCAAGCTTGGCCCGGCCCTGGGGGCTGAGGTAGATTTTCAGCGGCACCAGGGTGTAGCCCTGCTCCTTGAGCTTGCCGATCAGCTTGTTGATCTCCCGCCGGTGCAGCAGCAGCTTGCGCACCCGCAGCGGGTCCGGCGGCACCATGCTGGCGTAGGGGTAAGGCGAGATGTGGACGTTATACAGGAAAAGTTCGTTGTTTCTGACCTGGGCGTAGCCGTCTTTCAGGTTGGCCTTGCCGGCGCGCAGCGATTTGATTTCCGGACCGTTCAGCACCATGCCGGCCTCGAACTCCTGCTCGATGGTGTAATCGTGATAAGCCTTTTTGTTGGTGCAGACCACCTTGCCGCCGGAATCCTTCTTTTTCATGGCCCAAGCATAACATGAACCGAGCAGGGGAGCAATTGTAAGCAATCCGGGGCACCCCGTGATCGCTTACAATTTGATATCAAATAACCCAAAGCAATAAACAAAAACGTAAACGGGCAGCAGTGCCGCAGGTTGCGGCAAGCGGCCCGGTGCCGCGTACCCTGGGTACGCAAGCCGGGGCGATCGTCGCAAAATGCGGTGCTGCTGCCCGTTTACGTGGTCACTCGTAAGGCGTCGTCCAGGCTGGTGATGCCGCTTTTCACCTTGCTCCAGGCATCTTCCCGCAGGGTCAGCATTCCTTCCTGGCGGGCCCGAGCCCGGATTTCGTCTTCCGGGGCCTGGGCGGCGATCAGTCGGCGGATCTCCTCGCTGACCGTAAATACCTCAAAAATGCCGCAGCGGCCCAGGTAGCCGGTGTTGCGGCAGGCCCGGCAACCCTTGCCCCGCCGCAGGGTCAGCTCGTCTCCTTCTTCCTCGGCCACCGGCAGCCCCAGGGCCCGCAACTCCGCCGCCGGCATCTGATAGCTTTCGGTGCAATGGGGGCAGATGCGGCGTACCAGCCGCTGGGCCATGATCCCCAGCAGGGTGGAAACGGCCAGGAAGGGCTGGATGCCCAGGTCCACCAGCCGGGTCAGCGACGAGACGGCATCGTTGGTGTGCAGGGTGGAAAATACCAGATGGCCGGTAAGAGCGGCCTGGATGGCGTTGGTGGCGGTCTCGTGGTCGCGGATCTCGCCTACCATAATCACGTCGGGGTCCTGGCGCAGAATGTTGCGCAACACCGAGGCAAAGGTAACCCCGGTCTGCGGCTGGACGGCGATCTGGTTGAACTCCTCGTGCACCATCTCCACCGGGTCTTCGATGGTCACGATATTGATCTCCGGCGAGGCGATCTCCTTGAGGGTGGAATAAAGGGTGGTGGATTTGCCGCTGCCGGTGGGGCCGGTGATCAGAATCATGCCGTGGGGAGCGTGGATCATCTGCTGGTAGCAGCGGTAGTCACGCGGGGAAAAGCCGCTTTCCTGCAGATTTTGGAACATCACCTCGGGGTCGAGAATCCGCAGCACCGCTTTTTCACCGAAGGCCACCGGGATGGTGGAAACCCGGATTTCGGCCTCCTGGCCGCTCCGGTCGATCTTGATCCGTCCGTCCTGGGGCCGCCGTTTTTCGGCGATATTGAGGCGCGAGAGCGATTTAATCCGCGAAACCACCGCCGCGTGCACCACCTTGGGCAACTGGTAGACGGTGTGCAGGGCGCCGTCGATGCGAAGGCGCACCTGGCTGCATTCCCGTTTGGGTTCAATATGGATATCGCTGGCCCGCTGCTCGAAGGCGTAGTTAAAGAGATGATCCACTGCGGTGGTGATGTGGTGGTCGGTGGAGGCGGCCTCATCCGAGGAGGCGACCTTGACGTACTGTTCCAGGTTGCCCAGGTCGACTCCGGGGCCGGCCAGGTTGTCCTCGGCGGCGGAGATGGAGCTTTGAAAGTTGAAAAACTCCTGCAGCATCCGCAGAATGTCGCTGCGGGTGGCGAGATGGGGGCGCACCGTCATCTGTACGGCCCGCTCGATCTCGGCCAGCACACCGCGGTGGTCGGGGTCGTGGATCGCCACCTCCAGTACCCCGTTTTTCACCGCCAGGGGCAGAATCAGGTGCTTGACGGCGAAACCGCGAGGGATGGTCTTGGTCACCACCGCCAGATCCAGGTCCAGCGGGTCCAGTTTTTTGAAGGGGAGGCCGGCGGCTTCGGCCACCGCCCGGGTCACCTGCTCTTCGCTGAGCAACTCGCCGGGTTTGTCGCCGGTTTCAAAACGGAAGGCCAGCAGGGCGTCGAGCAGGTCCGGCCGCCCTGCGTTGCCCGGCCCCGGCCGCTGTTGCCGGCCGCCGCCGGCCTTGCGCAGGTTTTGCAACCGGCTTTCGACCTGCTCCCGGAAAAGATGCACCTGCTGCTGGTTGAGCAGGCGCCGGTCGTAGAGCAGATCGGCCAGCAGCGCTGCATCCTGCAAATATCGCAAGCCTGTTTCCCGGCTGTTCAGCACCGCTCACCTCGCCTTGCTAATCGGTTAAGATATGGCGGTACAGCTCCCGCCACCAGGCCCGGCCGGGGCGGTGATCCTCAAAGGGCAGCTCCGGCTGGTCGATGCTGATGATGGCCCCGGTGCTGGTCTGCAAAAAGGCCTTGGCGCCGGTATCGGCCCCCACGTGCAGGCTGGGGGTGGTGGCCAGGCCGGGCCCCACCAGCACCTGGTAGTCGACCCATTCCCCTTCCTCCAGTTGCTTGCCGAAGATCGAACGGTGCCAGGCGGTGCCGGTCTGGAAGTACAGGGCGTAAAGGTCCGAGGTGCCTTCCGGGTTGCAGACATCATCGTTGGGCAGGTAGGCGGAATAGGTCAGCAGCCCGCCCAGTACCGTGGCCTGGCCCAGGTTGCGCTCGCCTTCACGGTGGAACCGGCGGTACCAGCCGTCCAGCCCCTGTTCATCTGCGGGAAAGCTGCAGCCGAAGCCGGCGATGTAGTCTTGCAGTTGCTTGAAATATTCCACCCCGCTGGGCAGGCAAAGGCTGGCGTCGCTGCATTCCAGGGCGGCGGCACTGGCCAGGTGGTTGCTCTGCACCTCGATCTGGTCGACCCGCAGCAGCCCGCGGTTGCCGATGTCGGTGGTGGTCACGTCGGCCAGGTAATCCTTATGGGCCACCGTGCCCCAGGTAAAGGTGCCGGGCACCTCGCAGTCCCGGGGTTCCTTGACGCCGTAATAGTGAAAAAAATCTTCGTCGTTGTAGTCGTTGCTGTTGAACAGCCGGCCGGTGCCGAAATAGATCCAGTAATTATGGTAGTCGAAGGAAATGGAAGCCGCCGCGGTTACCGGTTGACCAACGTCGATCAGTTCCACCGGGTTGGGGCTGGTATCCAGCAAACCGGGCCACTGGTCCGGCTTGGTGGCCTCCTGATGACCGTCCAAGGTGCGGCTGTCGGTAACCAGCCGGTACATCTTGCCCCCCCAGCCCTCCGTAAAATTGCCGCTGACGGTACCGAAGTACACCGCGTTGGCCAGGTAGTTGAGACCGAAGTCGGCGGTGATCAGTTCCGAAATCGAGGTGTTGGGGTCGGAAAGCATGAAGCTGCCGGTCTGCTT
Organism: Desulfurivibrio dismutans; assembly: GCF_029210385.1. Taxonomy (GTDB): domain Bacteria; phylum Desulfobacterota; class Desulfobulbia; order Desulfobulbales; family Desulfurivibrionaceae; genus Desulfurivibrio; species Desulfurivibrio dismutans. The sequence continues at coordinate 7,005 of NZ_JARGDQ010000012.1, forward strand.
ACCGGTGATTTCGCCCGGTTCGGTCTTGGGGATCCGGAAGGGGACGGGGTCGGTGTCATGAACCAGTTCCCGCAGGGAAATCACCCCGATGCCGGCTTGCTGGTTACTTTCACCCTTGACATTGGTGGGGCCGCTGCCCAGCACCAGGTACCATTCCGATTGAGTATCGTTGACCATGGGCACCACGGTGGGCACGGCGGTGGTAAAGCCCATGGCCATGGTGTCGGTTTCGTTGAAGGTCATCTCGGCCAGCAGCCGGGGCGGCTCTTCCGGATTGGTTATATCCAGGATGAAAAAGGCCGAAGAGAAGGTCTTGCCGTTGAGTTCCACCTTTTCGCCGCCGAAGCGCATGCCGCCCACCAAAATGGTGCCCCAGCCGTCGGTGTAAATATCGGGGTCCTGATCCTCGAAGATCTGCACGTCGAAGATGCGCGGCACCAGATCCACGTAGTACTTGTGGCCGTAGTCGGGATCGGTGAGGCACTTGAGGTGGGGCCAGAGGTTGTAGGGGACATAGGCCCACATCTCGGCCCCCAGGGGGAGGGCCTGGGCGCCGTCTTCGTCGATACAGTCCGGGGTCAGGCAGAACCGGTTCTGGCCCGGATCGAAGAAGCCGCCGTTGACCGCGTGCAGCATGCCGTCGTTGCCGCCGAAGTAGATCATGTGCCGGCGCTTGGTGTGCCGGTTGACGAAGCGGGCGTAGGAGGAGTCACGGTAGAGGAAGTGGTAGCCTTCCGCCGGCCGCGCCACCACGGTGGGGGTGGAATGGACCACGTCGCCCAGCCGCCAGGTGATGAGTTCGGCGTCGTTATTGAGGATCTCGCGGCTGCGCAGGCCAACCTGGTCCAGGCCGCGAATCCAGTTGATCACCTCCGCCGCCTCGGTTTCGTCGCTTACCCCAAGGTCCTGGTATACGCCGGGACCCAGGCTGGTGATCTCGGCGGCTTCAAAGGGCAGCACTTCGCCGCCGGTTAAGACATCCTGGACCACGCCGTCGTTGTTGCTGTCGTGCCAGGTGAAGATATGGCGCCGGCGGTCGGTTTTGCTCAGGTAATCGCTGCGGTTGGTGGTAATGGAGCCGCCGCTGATGGAGGCCAGCCAGTCGTTGGCGTTCCAGAGGTACTTGACATCGGAGATTTCCCGGACCTCACCCTCGCACAAGCTGGTTTCTTCGTTCCATACCCCCAGGCAGGCTTTTGAGACGCTGTCGCCGGGATGGTGAAAGACGGTGACGGGCCGGTCACAGTCGCCGCTGTTGTCGGTGGGGTCGGCGCAGGGTTCCAGCCGGCGGCTCTGGGTGGTGTCCTCGTAGAGCCGGCCATGGGTGTCCACCAGCAGGGCCTGGACCTGGCCGGCCCAGTTGATCTCATTGTCGGCGTTGTCAAATTTATCCGGCCAGAAGATGGCCTGGTAAACCGCGCCTTCGCCGGAGCGGGTGGCGGAAATTACCGAGGCGGCGGAACCGGCCGCCGCCCCCGCCCGAATGTTACGGAAGGCGTCCCGCAGGTTGCCCTCCAGCTCGGCCAGGTTGGTGGCCTGGTACAACTCGGTGCCGCCGCTTTTAGCGCTTTCGGCCAGCAGGTTGTGGGGGCTGCACTTGTCGGCGGCATCATCGCGGAAATCACCCACCGCCACCACGTGGGTGGTGATGGGCCGGTTGTAGCCCTCGGCAACGGCGTCCGGGGCGGCAAAGTTCAGGGTGGTATCCTCGGCCAGGCCGCTGTAGGCGTAGCGGGTCAGATCATCCAGCCAGGTGCTGCCGTGCAGGGCGTCGCAGGTGCCGCTGCCCAGGTTGTAATTGAGCGCCGAGGCGAAATCAACCATCTGCGGGGCGAGGTCGGCGGTTGGTGCCCCGTCGGTGATCAGCAGGATGTTGTTGGTCTGGCACCAGTCGGTGATGGGGGAGTGCCCCACCCCGATGTTGAAGTCGTCGGCGTGCAGGCGCATCTCAACGCCTGAAATAATACCCTGCTCCCCCTGGGTGAAATAGCCGATGGCGTTGTACATGGATTCCGCCAGCGGCGTCCAGGTGTCGGCGACAATGGCGTTGACCGCCGCCACCAGGCTGGTGGTGTGGGTCTCGCCCTGGCCGACGGGCTGGATGATCAGGCCGCCGTCGCGGACACCGTCGTCGCAGGCGTAAAGGGTGTCCGACAGGGTGCATTCGTAGGCGGCGCCGTCGCGATTGAAGGTCATGGCGCCGATTCGCAGCTCGTTGGTAAATTCCTGTAGCAGGCCGGAGGGGGCCTCCGTTTGCGCCACCCGGCCCTGGAGCACCGCAATGGGGTGGCCGATCTGGCTGAGTACCCCGGAATCCACCAGTACCGCCGGCAGGTTCCAGAACTCGCCGGTGTCGTCGCCAACCCCGGTTACCTGATCGCTGGGGTCGGTAACCACCGGCACATCGATGATTCCGCAGTAGCGCAGCAGGCCGTCGGCCACACAGGCGTTAACATCGGCATAGGTGTTCGGGGCCCAGCCGTCATTATCGATTTTGTCATTGGGGCGCCAGGTTACGGTGCTGTGGTCCCAGCAGTAGCCCACGTAACCGCTGACGTGCAAGGGGTGTTCGCCGCCGTGTCCCAGTCGCTTGGCTTCATAGTCTCCGAAACACATATAACCCATGTGGTCGGTGGTGATGTCCTTGGGGTCGATGCCGGGCGGGCCGTTGCCCTCGTAAATCTGTTCGCAGGCGTTGATGGTCCGGTTGATATCGCCCACCGTGATGGAATCGGGGTCATTGTGCTTGACGATGAACCAGCAGGTCTGGATGGCGTGGTTCAGGGCGGCCTGGGAAGAAACCTCGTGGTCGCCGGCGGTGCCGGAACGATAATCGAAACAGTCGTCGATGTAACCCTTCAGGGCGCCCAGGTTGGGGCTGTCTTTGCGCAGTTCCTCCACCGCGTTCTGGCAGGCCTGGTGATCGTAGGCGCCGGCGCTGTCGGTAACCGGAAAAATTTCGATGCGGGTGGTATGGTCGTCCGGATTGAGCAACCGCTCCATGGGGCTGGGGGGGCGCACCGCCACCGCCAGACGGTGGGTGCCGGCGCCGTCATTGCCGGCCGGGCTGATCACGGTTTGCTTGACAAACCGCTTTTCCAGGCAGCCCCGCGATTCCATTACCAGGGCACCGTCTTCATGCTTGCCCCCGGTAAGGATGCCCTTTTCGATATCCATCTTGGAGGCCGCCGCCCAGTTGAGGTAGTTGCCGCGGGCGGCGAAGCTCTCCAAAGTGACCACCGGGTCGCCGTCGATGTCGGTGGTGGTGGCGATGTCCAGGCAGATCTCGCGGGCCCCCGCCAACCCTTTGCGGTAATTGGCCGCAGTACAGCCGGTTTCCGTGGCTTCCGGCACGAAGCGCTCAGCGGTAAAATCGTACCGGTACCAGCCGTCGATTTCGAAATAACCGGCGTAGGGCTGGGTTGCCGAGTAGGTTTCGTCGTAGCAGTAGCGGGGGTCATGGACGTAGGCCAGGTCGTACATGCTGGCCGAGTTGTCGATGATCATCAGCAGGTTGGGGTCCACCCCCGGGGTCAGGAAGGGAGGCACCTTGTCGGGGTCGTCGCTGTAGCAGTAGCCCGCTATCGCCTGGGCCGGCAGCAGGAGCAGCAGGGCCAGCAGGCCGGTGGTCAGTGCCGTCTTGATGCTTTGGTACATTGCCGTCATGTCTGATCCCCTCGATCTTGTTCTCTTGTTGTCCGTCGGCCGACGATGCAGGGCCACCAGTTTGTCTCGTAAACGGTTACCTTGCAATTAATCCACCCGGCAGCCGCTTTCCAGCATACCGTAAGCGCGCCAGCGTACCTGCAACATCTTTTCGGTGTTCTGCGGTCCCTGGTGATGGACGTAGATGTCATAGACCAGGGACGAACTGTAGCCGCTGCCCGCCGCCTTGCCCACCCCGACATAGCCGGCGGCCATCTGCTGGGCGCCGCCAAAGGCCTCCACGCTTTGCCCGCCCATCCTGACGCTGGTGCGGCGGTTGGGGTCCGGGGTCTGCCAGGGGAAATCATTCATGATGAAATCGGCTTGCCCCACCGGGTCATCGGCAAAGGCCAGGATATCGGCGGGGAACTCCGGCGGGTCCTGTTCCCAGAAGCTAAGGGTATCGAAGTATACCAGAAGCGGGCCGATCTGGCGGTCGGTGTCGCCGGTGCCGGCCGCGAAACCGGCGCAGATGATATTCTCCTCCAGCAGCATGGTGGCCATTTCCACCCCGCCGTCGGTGTGGAAGAAGGTTTCGGTGTGGGATTTGTCCACCCCGGCGATCTGCAGCTCCAGGTTGGTGGAGGTGGTGGCGGAAATACCGATCAGTACCAGTACCAGCATGATCAGCAGGGCGCCCACCAGCACAAAGCCGCCTTCCTGGGGCCGGCGATGGCGAGCCGCCGCCGGTGACATTCCCTGGTCGCTTGCGGGCTTGGCGGCTTGCCGCCGACTTGCTCCACCGGTGGCGATTATGGCGCCGGCCGCTGGTATGTAATGATTTGGTTTCTGCATGGCGGCCTTCATCAGAATTGCATCTTAATGTAGTCCATGGCCACGGTGCGCATTACGCCCCGGTCGTCGCGGCGGACGGTGACCCGGATGGTCTTGTTGTCCGGCAGGGGGTAGTCTTCCGCCACATGGTAAAAAATTTCGAAGCCATCTACCCCTGTGGGCCAGGTGGCGATATCCTCATGCTCCAGGTCGTTTAAAGCGTTGTTCAGGCTGGCGGCGTTCGCCGGGTCGTAGTCAGCCGGGGCGGTAAGGGTGGCGACCAGGGCCGGGTCGTCGTATTCCAGCCGCATCATTCCTTCAATGGTGGAGCCGGCCAGGGAGGAGGCGGTGGTGATCCGCATGGCCAGGTGGTTGCCCCCAAGGGCCGAAATCTGCATGGAGGCGGCGGCCAGAATGCCCACCGCCAGCATGGTGATGGCGATCAACACTTCGATCAGGGTGAACCCTTGTTGCTGTTTTAGGGTGCGGCTCATGTTCATAACCCCAGATTGCGGCCGTGGATGGTATGGATCAGCAGTCGGCGGCGGGTGTTGTCGTCGCGCAGCCACATCGTGCCGCCGGCGCTTACATACTCAATGGCGTTGCCGCCCGAGTTAAAACGCGGGTCCGGCTGCCCGGCCCGGGCCAGCAGGGAGACCACCACCGCCCGGATGTTGTCGAGATCATTGACGTCCGGGGCGGTGGTGGCGGTGCCGTCTGCCAGCAGGTAAAGAAACTCCGCTTCTTCGATGTTTTCCGCCAGCGGCGATTTGCCGGCATGCAGGGAGGCCAGGTTGCAGTCGCCTCCGGCCCAGGCCACATTGGAGCGGACGCGCCCCAGGACGGGGGACTGGGTGGAAGCGCTGTCGTACTGATCGTACATGACGCATTCCACGTTGCCGTCATCACCCACCCGGGAAAAAACCAGCCGGCTGGGGCTGTTGCTGATGGTGAAGCCCAGCCCCTGCTGCGCCTGGCCGGCGCCGGGAAAACCGGCGCTGCGGATTTCCCGACTCACCATGTCCAGGGCCACCCGGATGTTCTGCTGCATCTCCACCGTATGGTCCTGGGCGATATAGGTGGCGTGCTGGCCGCGAAAGGAGAGCATCACCGCCGCCATCACCACCCCGCCGAGGGCCAGGGCGATCAGTACTTCCACCAGGGTGAAGCCTTGTTGTCTGCAGCGGTTTCCGTGGTTCATGATTTTGCCGTCGGCTCATCGTTCATTGTATTTCCATTTTTCACGCTTACACTTCATCGTTGCCTTCATCATCGCCGTCGGCAACCTGGCCGTCCTGCAGGTTGATGTTGCCGGCCACCGAAAGGGACATGGTGTACCACCGGGGAGTGCCGGCGGTGGTGCCCAAGGTGACGGAACGATCGACGGAGCCTAGCGGCAGGCCGCGGGAATTGTAACCGGTGAGGTGGTCGAAGCCGCCGGTATTGAAAGTGGAGTTAACCAGTTCGGTCTGCGGCCGCAAGGTATGGTTGACCAGCTCCACATCGACCCCGACTTCGTAGATATTGTTGTCATTTATGTCGACAAAGATGCGGTACTCGTTGTCGGCCAGGTTGAACTCGATCAGCACGTTGCGGTTGCGTTTCACCGCCTCCAGGCGGGCCTTTTTGAAATTACTGACCAGCTCGCGGGCCTCGGCCCGCAGGCGGTAGTTGGGCAGACTGTTGTTGATCACCGGAATGGCCACCGCCCCCAGGATCCCCAGGATGGCAACCACCACCATCAACTCCACCAGGGTGAAGCCCCCGGCGCCCGGCCTTGTTTTGTGTAGCTTGGTCAGCATGCTCTGGTTTCCCGCCCCGGGTTGCCCGGGCATCGGTGAGGTAGCGTTCGCCGGCGTGGGGTTAAAATCATGCCGACAGGATTTCGTGGCCTGTAACCATTCCAAAGTATGTTGCAAAAAACGTTCCCGGGGTCCCGGACTGGCTGCCGACATCAACGCCCGGGCCGTTGGACAGGCGGGAAATGCTCCGGGAGTCGCGGGGTTATTATACCATGGCCGCTGGTGGTTGGTAATAGAGTTTTTGGATTGGCGCTGAAAAGGACACGAATTGGCGGGAGGTTGCTGACGGTCGTGGTTGCTTTGGGTGACATAAATTGTCAGGCTTTGGGCGGCGGTTACGCAACTTTGATAACCGCGCAAAAAACCGCCACGAGTGTTGGTCGGTAACGCACCAACAAGCAGTTACCAAGCGTGCCCAGTCGGCGACGCCGTTATTTGCGCCGCCGACAACCTTGACAACCTTGCAAAGACCAGCCACGAGTGTTGGTCGGTAACGCACCAACAAGCAGTTACCAATCGCACCCAGTCGGCGACGCCGTTTTTTGCGCCGCCGACAACCTTGACAACCTTGCAAAGACCAGCCACGAGTGTTGGTCGGTAACGCACCAACAAGCAGTTACCAAGCGTGCCCAGTCGGCGACGCCGTTTTTTGCGCCGCCGACAACTTTTGCTGCCCGTTGACACAAATTGGCAGCACACTGACAAAATGTGTCAACTAAATGGGGCGACCGGCTCTTCGGGGGCGGTGGCCGATTTACGGTAAAAGCTGGTTAACTGTCGGTAAAAACGTAAAAATTAAAAAAATAAGCCGTACTGGCACGAGTTGTGCTCTATGAAACTGACAAAGCCGGCACCCTGGCCCGTTGGTCGGGGTAATTGCCGGTACCGGTTTAAATTCCGGCAATCGGCCCGTCCCGGGTGGGGCGCCAGGCCGCAGGGTTGCCGCCAAAAGAACATTAAGGAGGTAAGGAAAATGTTACAGCGCATGCATCAAAAAGGACAAGGGGGTTTTACCCTGGTGGAGCTGATGATCGTCGTAGCGATCATCGGTATTCTGGCGGCCGTCGCCATCCCGCAGTTCGCCCAGTACCGCATCCGGGGCTTCAACTCCTCGGCCCTGAGCGACATCCGCAACCTGACCACCGCCCAGGAGGCGTTCTTCGCCGACTGGCAGCGGTATGCGGTTACTTATAATAATACAGGTGGCCCACTTGCTGCGGTAGCAGAAGATGGAGCCTTGCTTGATGGACCAAGCAGTGCCGCAATGGTAATTGCACAGTTCGTTACCGGCACAGCAAGTCATGAAGAATTGCCGCTGGCCATCGGAAATGGTGTGTCGATGCAAGCCGATGTCGACGCTAACGCCGCTTCCTACACCGCCATTTCCAAGCATCTGCAGGGCAACACCATGTACGGTGCCGACAGCGACTCAACCGCCATTTATCGTGATCAAGAAAATCTTGATCCTGGTCAAGGTAGTTCTGACAGCGCCGTCGGAGAGCAAATCGCTGACTTTCTTCCCGCTCCGGTCGCTCAGCAGGATGACTTTGCAGAAATTCCGGCCCCGAACCCTTGGGCCGCCCAATAAATCTGATCGGCTAACCGCATAACCACAAAAAAGCACCAGTTGCCATCGGCACTGGTGCTTTTTTTGTTTTGTGGCAGGCTGGGGTGACATTGGCAGGCATCCGATGGGCGCCGGCAACGGTGATGAAGTTTTGCCCGGTCCGCCGCCGTTACTCCGTAATATCGTCTTGTTTGCGGTTATTTTTTCCAGTAATATGGCTTCTTCCTGGACAGCCAGCAAAAACCACCTGTAACGGACCCGGCTGAAACGATGATCGTCTTTAACGGTGTTGATAAAACCTATGCCAAGGAGTTGGGGCAGCGGGCCAAGCAGGCCCTGCGCGGGGTCTCCTTTTCGTTGGCGCCCGGAGAAACCATGGGGCTGGTGGGGGCCAACGGGGCCGGTAAATCCACCTGCATCAAGCTGCTGCTGGACTTCATCCGGGCCGACCGGGGCGCGATCACCCTGCTGGGCTCGACCCCGAAAGATCCCGCCGTGCGGCGCCACATCGGCTACCTGCCGGAGACCGCCAACTTTCCGGCCAACCTGACGGTGCTGGACATGCTCCGTTTCAGTGGCCGCACCTGCGGCCTGAACCGGGGGCAGATCGCCGCCGGGGCGGAGAAATGGCTCTCCCGGCTGGGGCTCTGGCAGGACCGCAAGCGCCCCCTGCGCGATTACTCCAAGGGGATGCAGCAGCGGGCCAACTTCGCCCTTGCCCTGCTGCATGAGCCGGAATTGCTGATCCTGGATGAACCCATGAGCGGCCTGGACCCCATCGGCCGGGCCGACATGCTCGGCCTGATCGGCGAACTCAAGGCCCACGGGCGCTCCATTCTGTTCTGCTCCCATATTTTAGAAGACGTGGACCGGCTGGCCGACCGGGTGCTGGTGCTGCACCAGGGGCGCAAGCTCTTTGAGGGCACCCCGGCGGAGCTGAGAGCCCAGCGGGGCGGCGGGGATTTCACCGCCGGCTATCTCGACCTGGTGCACAGCGAGGGGGAGAGCCATGGCCGCTAAACTGATCCGCATCGGGGCACTCTCCCGCCTGGTGCTGCTGGATGGCCTGCGCCGCCACGCCCTGATCGGGCTGGTGATCCTGGCGGTGGCCGGCCAGTTGGGGGCGCTGTTTTTCATCGACTTCATCCCCCGGGATATCGGCCGGGCGGCGGCGGATTTCGTGCTTTCCATGGCCTGGTTTGCCGGGCTGATCTTTCTCTTCTTCCACGCCGTGCAGGTGATGGCCCTGGATGAGGAAAAAAAGGTGATTTACGGCCTGTTGGCCCGCCCCCTGTCCCGCGGGGAGTACGTGCTGGGGGTTTTTGCCGGGCTGGCCCTGCTGCTGCTGCTGCTCAACCTGCTGCTGGGCGGGATGGGGCTGGGGACGCTGTACTTGATCAAGGGCATGGTATTGGCCAGCTATTTTCCGCAGCTTAGCCTGGCTGCCTATCTGTTGGCCTGGGCTGGGCTTTTTGCCCTGCAGTTGCTCCTGCTGGCGGTGATTCTGCTCTTTTCCGGCCTGGTGCGGGGCAGTTTCCCGGTGCTGCTGCTGACCCTGGCCTATTACGCCATCTGTTCCGGTCTGCCGGTGGTGCGGCAGGCGGTGGCCCGACAGGCCGAGGAACTGCCGGTGCTGGTGGGGTTGCTTAAAGGGTTGGCGGCGCTGTTCCCCGATTATAATCACCTGGATTACAAGCACCTGATCGCCGTGGCCGGCCCCCTGCCGGCGGCGGGTGAGCTGCTGCTCAACTTCGGCCTGGCCACGGCCTACATGGTCCTGGCCCTGTGGTTGGCCTGCGCGGTCTATCAGCGGCGGGACCTGCAATAATGGTAACCGAACAGCCGCACCGCACCTTCGGGCGATCAGCCAGGCTTGCGTACAGGGGGTACGCGGCACCTGGCTGCTTACCCGAATTTGCGGCACGGCTGTTCGGTTACGACCTGTTAAATCAACAGGTTGCCAGCCCGGGTAAATGGTTGCCGGTAATCAAGCCCCGGTGGAAGCTTGAACGGGTGAAATCATGAAAGTGGTATGGCCTCTTCTGGCTTTAGGTGTTCTGGCCCTGTACCTGCTGGCCTTCAGTCAGCAGGAGCGGGGGCTGGCGTCGGCGTCGGTGGAGTTGAGTCATCCGCTGCCGCCGCTGGTGCAGGAGGTCGGGCTGGGGTATCTTAAGCAACTGGGGGGCGAGATGCAGTTTGTCCGGGCCGCCGTCTTCCACGGCGGGGTGGACCCGGAGCGCGATCCCCTGGAGTACGCGGCGCCCCTGGCCGCCACCCTGGGGGCCGCGGTGCACCTGCACCCGCAATTTATCGACTCCTATTACCTGGTCCAGGCGACTTTGCCGATGCTCAACGAGCAGTACGCCCGGGAGGCCAACGATCTGCACCGGCGTGGCATGACGGCGCTGCCCGAGCGTTTCGATCTGCCCTTTTTTGCCGGCTTCAACAGCTTTTATTACCTGCAGGACCATGCCGCCGCCGCCAGTCATCTGCAGGAGGCCGCCCGGCGCCCCAAGGCCCCGGCCTGGTTTGGCCATCTGGCCGCCACCTTGTCCGGCGAGGGCGGCGATCTTTACGGTGGCCTGCTGCTGCTGGAGGCCATGCTGGCCGGGGAGGAAGATGAATTGCGGCGGGAACGTTACCGCCACAGTATCGTCATGTTCCAGCGGGCGATTGCGGTGCAGGAGGCCGTCGAGGCATATCGCGCCCGTCATGGCCGGCCGCCGGCCGAACTGGCCGAACTGGTGCCCGACTACCTGGCCGGTCTGCCCGAGTTCGAGTCGCCTTTCCGCCTTTCCTGGGAGCCGCCGGAGCTGCGCTTGCTGCGCCGCTAACAAGGCGAGCCAGCGATGTCTGCGGCCGAGATAAAGATGGGCAAAGATGGGAGCAGATCTGTGTGGCGCATCTTTGGGGAGAAACCTTGATGGGGATAGACAATGCCTGCGGCAAGTAAGGTCAAGGTGTTGCTGGACACCTATGAATGCAACGGTTGCGGTGGTTGTGCCGAGCTCTGCCCGGAGGTTTTTCGCATGGATGAAACCGGGGAGAAGGCCGAACTGCTGAAGGCCGACTGCCGCCCGTTGACCCCGGAGCTGGCTGAGGCGGTAAAAATGTGCGCCCAGCAGTGCATCGAGCTGGAAACCTGCTAGAGCATGGTTTTGAAGACCACAAAACCGCCGATCAGCAGGACCAGGAAGATGATGGTCAGCAGGTTGAAGTAGCGTTCGATGAAGCTGCGGATGGCCGGGCCGAAGTAATAAATGAAGGCCGCCACCATGAAAAAGCGGGCGCCGCGGGAGATCAGCGAGGCCAGGCAGAAGGTGGCGAAGTTGAGTTCAAAGGCCCCGGCGGTCAGGGTGAAGAGCTTGTAGGGCAGGGGGGTGAAGCCGGCGGCGCCCACCGCCCAGGCGTCGTAACGCTGGTACAGGGCCTGGACCTGCAGGTACTGGTCGGCCATGCCGTAAAAGGCAATGACCTGGTGGCCGATCAGCTCCATGAAAAAATAACCCAGGCCGTAGCCCAGCATGCCGCCCAGTACCGAGCCCGCCGTGCAGATCAGGGCAAAGCGGAAGGCTTTGGCGGGGACGGCGATGGCCAGGGCCATGAGAAAAACATCCGGCGGAATGGGAAAGACCGAAGACTCCACCACCGCCACCCAGAACAGCACCCAGACGCCGCCGGGTTTGCTCATCAGGTACAGGCAGTAATCGTACAGGCGCCTTAACGGGCCGCGCCGGCTTGACTCCTCACTCATGAGTCATGTTGCCAACCGTGGGCCCCCAGCAGTTTGACAAAACGGACCTGTTCCGCCACCCGGCTGGTGACCTCGCCGCCTTCCTTGCGGACCACGGTCAGGGCCTGCAGGTCGCGGTCGCCCACCGGAATAACCAAGATGCCGGGGTCGGCCAGTTGTGCCACCAGGGGTTCGGGAACCCGGGGGCCGCTGGCGGTGACGATGATCCGGTCAAAGGGGGCGTGTTCCGGCCAGCCTTCGGTGCCGTCGTCGGCCTTGCTTAAGATATGGAAAAAATGCAGCCGGTCGAAGGTGCGACGGGCCCGGGCCAGCAGGTTTTTGATCCGCTCCACGGTGTAGACCTGGGCCCCCATGGCGGCCAGTACCGCCGCCTGGTAGCCGCAGCCGGTGCCGATCTCCAGTACCCGGTGGTGGGGTTGCAGCTCCAGCAGTTGGGTCATCAGGGCGACGATGTAAGGCTGGGAAATGGTCTGACCCTCGCCGATGGGCAGGGGGAAATCGCCGTAGGCCTGGGGCCGCAGGGCCTCCTCGACAAAGAGATGGCGCGGGACGGCGGCCATGGCTTCCAATACCGCGGGGTCATTAACCCCACGGGGGATCAGTTGCTCCTCCACCATGCGCTGCCGGGTTTTCTCGTAGCCGTTGTTCATGGGGCCAATTCCGGGATCTGCCTGGGGTCATCCCGCAAACGTCGAAACTCCTCGGCGCTCAGGAGCCGGTAGGCCAGGTTGCTGACCCGCCCGTCGTGGAGGGTGACCACCGCCAGGTGAAAATCCTCGTTGCCCAGCCAGCTAAAGAGCAGGCTGCGCTTCATCCGGCTTTGGCGATGCTCCAGGTAAAGCAATTCGGCGCCGCCGTCGGCCAGGCTGCGGCGGTGGTCCGGCGGGCCCATCATGGCCAGTACTTCCTGTTCGCGGTCGCCCCGCTCCAGCATGCTGATGTCGGAGGCCAGATGGCGGACCTGGTGGGTGCGGCCGGCGCAAGCGGCGACGGTCAGAAGAATCAGTGAAATCAGGCCCAAAATCAGGGTCCGGCGGTAAACAGCAGGCATCAACTACTCCTTATAATCAAGGGTTTTGGGTCCAGGGTATCCCCGGCTACCGCCGAGGAGTAAGCGCCCGCGGGGTGCCCCAGATTGCGACAAGCAGCCCGGTGCCGCGCACATCAGTACGCCAGCCGGGCTGATCGCCGCAAGGTGGGGTGCCCCGCGGGCGCTACAGCGCCGCCGTCAAAATAGTCGGATAGTCAAGCTTTGGCAACCGGATAAAGCGGTCCGGCGATCAGGGTCATGATCCCAGTGAATATTATCGCCGCCGGCGAGAAAAAGCTTGACATTCCGTCGGCATTTCAATAAATAGACTCTTCTCGTTTCCATAAACGAGCCTGCCGGGATAGCTCAGTCGGTAGAGCATCGGACTGAAAATCCGAGTGTCCCTGGTTCGAATCCTGGTCCCGGCACCAAGGTACAGACAAGCCCGCCCTTCCGCCTGACGGGAAGGCGGGCTTTCTTTGATCGCATTGAAGGATACGCAGCACCGCATCTTGCGGCGATTGGCCCGGCTGGTGCACGCGGCGCCGTTCCGCTTGCCGCAACCTGGGGCACTGCTTAATCTTTCAATGACGGCATAATGCCAATACGGCATACTGCGAAAATATTCACGAAGTAAACGAGGAAAGCACCATGAGAGACCTGGCCAAAGCCCGTAATATTGGAATCAGCGCCCACATCGACTCGGGCAAGACCACCCTGACCGAGCGTATTCTTTTTTATACCCAGCGGATTCATGCCATCCACGAGGTTCGCGGCAAGGACGGGGTCGGCGCCACCATGGACTCCATGGAACTGGAGCGGGAGCGCGGGATTACCATCGCTTCGGCGGCCACCTTCTGCGACTGGAAGGACTATACCATTAACATCATCGACACCCCCGGCCATGTCGACTTCACCATCGAGGTGGAGCGAGCCCTGCGGGTGCTGGACGGCGCCATCCTGGTGCTCTGCTCGGTGGGCGGGGTACAGTCCCAGAGTATCACCGTCAACCGGCAGATGACCCGTTACCGGGTGCCGCGCATGGCCTTCATCAACAAGTGCGACCGCACCGGCGCCAATCCCGACCGGGTGACCCAGCAGTTGCGCGACAAGCTCAACCTCAACGCCGTGCCCCTGCAGGTACCCATCGGCCTGGAAAGCGACCTGGCCGGAGTGGTGGACTTGGTGAGCATGAAGGCCCTGTACTTTGAGGGTGACCAGGGCGAGATTATCCGCGAGGCGGAAATTCCCGACAACCTGAGCGAGGAAGTAGCAACTAAGCGCGAGGCCCTGCTGGACGCCGCCTCCATGTTTTCCGACGAACTGATGGAAGCGATTCTGGAAGGCGAGCCCAACGAAGAGATGATCCGAGCTGCCATCCGCAAGGGCACCCTGGCCCGGGAACTGACCCCGGTGCTGGTGGGTTCGGCCTACAAAAATAAAGGCATCCAGCCGCTGCTGGACGCCGTCACCTATTATTTGCCCAATCCCCAGGAGGTCACCAACTACGCCCTGGACCTGAACAACGAGGAGGCCGAGTTTCGGGTGACCAACGATCCCAAGGATCCCCTCATCGCCCTGGCCTTCAAACTGGAGGACGGCCGTTACGGTCAGCTTACCTACCTGCGCACCTACCAGGGAACCATGAGGAAAGGCGACAGCATCGTCAACATTCGCACCGGTAAGAAGATCAAGGTGGGTCGCTTGGTGCGGATGCACGCCGACCAGATGGAGGATATCGAGGAAACCGGCGCCGGCGACATTGTCGCCCTGTTCGGGGTGGACTGTGCCTCCGGTGACACCTTCACCGACGGCAGCGTCAACTACTCCATGAGCTCCATGCACGTGCCGGCTCCGGTTATCTCCCTGGCCATCCGGCCGGTGGACAACAAGGCCCAGGGCAACATGTCCAAGGCCCTCAACCGCTTCACCAAAGAAGACCCCACCTTTAAAACTTTTGTTGATACCGAGACCAACGAGACCATCATCTCCGGCATGGGTGAGCTGCACCTGGAAGTATACATCGAGCGGATGAAACGGGAGTACAAGGCCGAAGTGGAGGTGGGCGCCCCCCAGGTGGCCTACCGCGAAACCGTGACCCAGAAGGCCGAGTTCAACTACACCCACAAGAAACAGACCGGTGGCAGTGGCCAGTTCGGCCGGGTGGCCGGTTACCTGGAGCCCCTGGAAGAGGGCGAATACGAGTTTGTCGACAAGATTGTCGGCGGCGTAATCCCCAGGGAGTTCATCAGCTCCTGTGACAAGGGTTTCCAAAAGGCCATGGCTAAGGGTTCGCTGGTGGGTGCTCCCATCACCGGCATCCGCTGCGTGATCAACGATGGGTCATCCCACGCCGTGGACTCCTCCGACGTGGCCTTCCAGCAGGCGGCTCTGGGGGCCTTCCGGGACGGTTATCTCAAGGCCAAGCCGGTGATCAT
Organism: Desulfurivibrio dismutans; assembly: GCF_029210385.1. Taxonomy (GTDB): domain Bacteria; phylum Desulfobacterota; class Desulfobulbia; order Desulfobulbales; family Desulfurivibrionaceae; genus Desulfurivibrio; species Desulfurivibrio dismutans. Next base: position 22,075 of record NZ_JARGDQ010000012.1, read on the forward strand.
GGAGCCCATCATGAAGGTGGCGGTGGAAGGCCCCACCGAGTTCCAGGGCGGGATCATGGGCAGTCTCAATCAGCGCCGGGGCATGATCATCGGCACCACCGAGGAAGAAGATTACACGGTGGTGGAGGCCGAGGTGCCGCTGTCCGAGATGTTCGGTTACTCCACCGATCTGCGCTCCTTGACCCAGGGCAAGGCGGAGTTTACCATGGAGTTTGCCGCCTACCGGCCGGTGCCCAAGAGCGTGGCCGAAGAGCTGGTCGCCAAGGCCAAGAAAGAAAAGGAACAACAGGATAAAAAATAGGAGACCCCATCATGCTTAAGCAGGAATTGATTGCCAAGAACCCGATTCGTCACCTGAAAGCCGGGTCCGAAGGCCAGGCCCGCGCGCAGATGGGGCTGGTCATGGCCCGGGCGGGGCTGGGCAAAACCGCCATGCTGGTGCAGATCGCCCTGGATTCGCTGCTCAACGGCAAGCAGGTGATTCACGTCAGTATCGGCCAGAGCCTGGAAAAAACCCGCATCTGGTACGATGACATCTTCAAGGACATCGTTGAAGGCTGTAAGTTGGCCAGCCCCTACGAGATTTACGACGAAATCATGCGTAACCGGATGATCATGACTTTCAAGGAGTCATCCTTCAGCCGGGCCCGCCTGGAAGAACGCCTCAACGACCTGGTTTACCAGAACCTGATCCGCCCTGGCTGCATGGTGGTGGACGGTTATGACTTTACCGTCGTCGATCACCAAACCCTGCAAGACCTTGGAGAAATGGCCAGGGCCATGGACCTGGAGGTCTGGTTTTCAGCAGTCAGCCACCAGGAAGATGAAGAGGCCAAGGGTGGAGGGGTGCCGGCGCCATGTCACGAGGTGGCCGATTTGTTCGACACCGTGGTGTTGCTGCAGCCGGCCGCCGGCAGCGAGTGCATCGACCTCAACATCCTCAAGGATACCACCGGCAAGGCCGGGGACAGGGTGCTGCAGCTGGATCCGATCACCTTCATGGTCAAAGAAGGTTGTTAGTTCAGTGGGTGGCATGGCCGTCCACTGAACGATAATTGTCGGCGTCGCAAAAAGCGGCGCCGTCGACTGGGCACGCTTGGTAACTGCTTGTTTTCGCATTCCCGACCAACCTGCTTGGCGGTTTTTTGCGACATCATCATAATTAGCTGTGGCAAGTGGGGGCGGGTTTTGCCGTCCGGCCCCCTTTATGTTTTTGGGGTGGGTGCTATGAAGTTTCGGCCTTGTATTGATTTGCATGAGGGCAAGGTCAAGCAGATCGTCGGCTCCACCCTTTCCGACTCCGACCAGGGTTCCCTGGCCACCAATTTTGTCGCCGAACAGCCCCCCTCCTACTATGCCGAGCTCTATCGGCGCGATAAGCTCACCGGCGGACATGTGATCATGCTGGGGCCGGGTAACGAGGCGGCGGCGACCGATGCCCTGGCCGCCTGGCCCGGCGGCTTGCAGCTGGGCGGCGGGATCAACGCCGCCAACGCCGGCCGATGGCTCGATCGGGGTGCGGCGGCGGTTATCGTCACCTCTTATGTCTTCCGCGACGGCCAGGTGCTGGAAGAGCGTTTGCGCCACCTGGTCAAGGCCGTGGGGCGGGAGCGGCTGGTGCTGGACCTCAGCTGCCGCCAACGCGATGGCCGCTACCTGGTGGTCACCGACCGCTGGCAAAAATTTACCTCCATGGCGGTGGACGCCGCCTCGCTTGATTACTTTTCCCGCTTCTGCAACGAATTTCTTATCCATGCGGTGGATGTGGAGGGCAAATGCGCCGGGGTGGCGGAAGATCTGCTGGAACTGCTGGCCGCCGCCACGCCCCTGCCCACAACTTACGCCGGCGGCGTAGCCACCTTGGCCGACCTTCACCGGATCAGGGAACTGGGCCGTGATCGCCTGGACGCCACCATCGGCAGCGCACTGGACATTTTTGGTGGAAACGGGGTAATGTATCGGGATGCGGTGGCTTTCAACCAAGAGGGCCAGTGATCCCGGAGGCTCAGCCTGGAGTGGGCCCGCGTTTATCCGCCGCCGATAAGAAGTGATGCGGTTGAGCGTTTATGCCTGTTGCAGAGGGGAGGGCGAGTGAGCAACGCGGACCAGGAAAAAAAGATTCGCCGCTTCATCGAGCGTATGCCCAGCCTTTCCACCACCGTTACCAAGGTGCTGGATGTCTGCAATCAGCCCACTACCTCGGCCAACGATCTCAACCGGGTGATCGCCCTGGACCCGGTGCTCACCGGCCAGGTGCTCAAACTGATCAACTCCGCCTATTATTCCCTGCCTAATCAGATCGGTTCGTTGACCCGGGCCATCATCCTGCTGGGGGTCAACACCATCAAGAACCTGGCTCTGAGCACTGCGGTGCTGGGCGGGATCGGCCGTGAAGACTCTTTTCAATCCCTGGATATGGATAAGTTCTGGACTCACTCTCTGGGAGTGGGGGTGACCGCCAAGATGCTGGCCGGCCGGCGGGGGGGGCTGCGGCAGCAGCAAGAGGAATATTTTGTGGCCGGGTTGCTGCACGACCTGGGAAAAATCCCTCTCAACGCCTGTTTCCCTCAGGAGTACCGGAAGGTGCAGGAGCTGGCCGCTGTCCGGCGTCTGCCGCTGGACCGGGCCGAGGCGGCGGTGCTGGGGCTGGACCATGGCCGGGTGGGGCGGATGATCGGCGAGAAATGGCAACTCAACTCCGACCTGGTGGAACTGCTGGCTGGCCACCATCGCGCCTCGGCCGAGGTGCGGGAAGATGTTCGTGCCCTGGCGGCCCTGGTGGCGGTGGCCGATGCCTTCATCAACCTGCGGGGGCCCGGGGCCGCAGGCAATTATTACCCCGACAAGGAAAATCTTAAGGCCCTGCTGCAGCAAGAAAAAATAAACTGGCGGGCCCTGGCCGGACTGCTGCCCGAGGTGGAGGCGGAAATCGAAAAGGCGCAGGTTTTTCTGACGGTGGCCCAGAGCAAGGAGAGCTTATGAATAAGAAGATCAAGTTAAAATTCTGGGGGGTGCGGGGGTCGGTGCCCTGTCCGGGGGCGGAAACCGTGCGCTACGGCGGTAATACCGCCTGCCTGGAGATCCGCTTTCCCGAACTGGATGATCGCCTGCTGATCATCGACGCCGGCAGCGGCCTGCGCAGTCTGGGCAACCAGATGATGGCCAAGGATTTTGTGCAGGGCCCCATTGACGCCTCCATCTTCCTCACCCACACCCACTGGGACCACATCATGGGCTTTCCTTTTTTCGTGCCCATCTACGTGCCGGGCAACAAGCTCACCATTTACGGGCCGGTGAGCTACGAGGAAGATACCCTGCAGGGCATTGTCGGTGGGCAGTTAACCTACCGCTACTTTCCAGTGCGGGAGGCGGAACTGGCCGCCGATATCAATTATGTGGAACTGAAGGAAGGGCGACTGGACCTGGGTGACGGGATCACGCTGGTGACCAGATATCTCAATCACCCCGTGCTCTGTCTGGGGTACCGCATCGAGTTCGGCGGCCGGGTGCTGTGCACCGCTTATGATACCGAACCCTACCGCAACCTCTTTGTGACCGATCCCGCCGACCCCGGCTACGATGCCGAAATGGCCAGGGAGGGGGAAGAGGTGGCGGCGGATCAGAACCGGCTCCAGCAAGATTTTTTTGCCGGGGCCGATCTGTTGATTCACGACAGCCAGTACACCGAAAAGGAGTACCGGGTCGGCAAGCTGGGCTGGGGTCATTCCAGCTTCGAGCACGCCATTGCCGTGGCGCGTCGGGCCGAAGTAAAGCGCCTGGCCCTTTTTCATCACGATCCCGAACGCACCGACGACCAGTTGGATCAACTGGCCGCCGACTACTGCGGTGGCCAGGAAGGCCCGGATATTTTCATGGCCCGGGAGGGTATGGAGGTGGAGATCTGAACCGTTAAAAAAAAGACTGGACAAACCAGGAGTTATTGCCGAAAAGATAAGCAGTGCAGGGGCTGACCGGCGATGGCCGGCAGCCGAACTCCGGCCCTGGGCCGGTTATGTTTCCGGGCAACACCGGTGACGGTATGGTTATCTCCGACGAGTTCAAATTTCCCCGGGTACTGCCGGTGGATTCCTTCCGCAAGCGCCGCCGGGTCGAGGAAGTCGATCCGGTGCCGCCGGTGGCCCGCATCGGCGCCTTCAAGCAGGAGTGGAATCGCCGCCGGGGTGAGCAGCGGCAGTCGCCACGGCCCCGGAGCCTTAATGCGGAACAGGAGCGGGAGGTGCGTCGGCAGCTCCGCTACGCCAATGGTAAGCTTGAGGAACAGGGTATTTTACTGCGCCTGGTGTTGAGCCGGCAGGAGGATGGTTTCCACCTTGATGTCTACGACTGCACCGATGATACAATGTGTCATCTGGCGGCCGATCTGGTCATCACCCTCGATGAGCTGCCCATGCTGCTCCGCAACCTGGAAGAAGAGGCGGGGTTGCTGGTGGACACCCGTACTTGATAGCCCCGCTTTTTTGTGTTCCCTTCCTCTTTTTTTGTCTTGAAATCCCCGGTCGAACGTGCTACCAATGCCTCTTAATTTCTGAATCGGTATTCAGAATCACCGCTTTCGCCTTGTCTTTATCTGTAATGGCGGGCGGAATAAAAGAGGGAGAGGGAGGAACTCGGGGGATGACGCTGGAGCAATTTCTAGCTGAAAACAAGGGGGAGCTGCAGGATCGCTGGGTCAACCGGGTTCTGGATAGCTATGCCGAAGACGCCGCCACCATTTTCAAGGGTGAGCAGGATCGTTTTGCCAACCCGGTGGGTTACAACACCCGCCACACTCTCACCGCCATCTATTCCCTGCTTTTTGATCAGCCGGAAGTGGATTTCAAGCGGCTCAAGGACGAACTTGAGACCTTTATCAAAATCCGGGCGGTGCAGACCTTTACCCCCGCCTCGGCGGTGGGGTTCATCTACGACCTGAAAGCCGTGGTCCGCAAGGCCGTCGGCAAGCAGCGTGATCTGAAAGTCAGCTCGGAAGAGTGGGCCAACTTCCACGACACCCTGGACCAGTTGGCCCTGGTGGTTTTCGACCTCTACATGGCCAGCCGGGAGCGCCTCTTTCAGGCCCATCTGAACGAAATTAAAACGATGAATCATATGCTTACCAAGCACGGCTGTCCATCGGCCGGGCTGGCGGATAAAACCACGCAGTTAATGGCGGATGTTAAACCTCTTCACACTCAAAGCAACGAAGCGAGGTAATGGTCAATGAGAGTTCTGAAAGCCTTTATCGCGGTCGTGGCACTGGTCCTGGTCGCCCTGGTGGTGGCCCAGGTGCCTGGCGGGCAAAGCCTGCTCGGGATAGTGCTGCCCTACCTGGCATTTGCCATTTTCCTGGGCGGCTTTATCTACAGGGTGATGTATTGGGCCAAATCACCGGTGCCCTTTCGCATTCCCACCACTTGCGGGCAGGAAAGTTCGCTGTCCTTCATCAAGCAGAATAAGCTGGACTGCCCCACCACCAAGACCCAGGTAGTGGGCCGGATGCTGCTGGAGGTGCTGCTGTTCCGCTCCCTGTTCCGTAACACCCGGGCCTCCATCCACGACGGTCCGAAGCTGGCTTACGGCTCCAATAAGTGGCTGTGGCTCTTCGCCATCCTCTTTCATTACAGCTTTCTGGTGATTATCCTGCGCCACATGCGACTGTTCACCGACCCCATCGCCGGCTTCGTGCCCATGTTGGAGTTTGGCGACGGCTTCCTGGAAGTGGGTGCCACCACCATCTATCAGAGCAGCTTTATTCTGCTGGCGGCGGTGACCTTCCTCTTCCTGCGCCGGGTGTTGCGGCCCTACCTGCGCTACATCTCGCTGCCCGCCGATTACTTTCCGCTGCTGCTGATCTTCGGCATCGGCGTAAGCGGTATCCTGATGCGCCACGTCTTTCGGGTCGACATCGTTTCCGTCAAGGAGCTGACCATGGGGCTGGTGACCTTTTCACCCTCCATTGAGGGGCAGATCGGCGCCATCTTCTTTGTTCACCTTTTCCTGGTCTGTGTGCTGCTGGCCTACTTCCCCTTCAGCAAGTTGATGCACCTGGGCGGGGTCTTCATGAGCCCCACCCGCAACATGGCCAACAACAGCCGCATGGTACGCCACGAGAATCCGTGGAACGATCCCAACATCAAGCCGCACTCCTATGCGGCTTACGAAGATGAGTTCCGCGAGTTCATGGTCGATGCCGGTCTGCCGGTGGAGAAAGAGCCGGAACCCGCACCCGCCGAGCCGGAAGTTGAAGAAGCCGCTCCGGCCGACGCCGAGGAAAAGCCCAAGGCGTGACGGGGTCGGCCTTGCCAACAGTGCATAAAATCTTCAGATAAGGAACGACGACAATGGCAGATACCAAAGCAGCAGAAATGAAGGTTAAGGTGGTCAAGGAGCCGTCGCTGATGACCGGCGCCGTCCCCACCCGCGACTGGTGGGATGTGGAGGCGATCTTTAAGCCGGGCAATTACTGCTATCCGGCCAAAAAGAGTATCGCTGAATATCACGGCAAGAATCTCCCCGGCCTGTTCGGCGAGCCGCGCGACTGGGAAATTGAAAGTGATGACTGGCAGCTTCCGGAGAACTGGAAGGAGATCATCATCAACGGCATCAAGGAGCGGCTGGACAAGTTCCGTTCGTTGAAGATATTCATGGACTGCTGTGTCCGCTGCGGCGCCTGTGCCGACAAGTGCCACTTCTTCCTGGGCACCGGTGACCCCAAGAACATGCCGGTGTTGCGGGCCGAACTCTTCCGCTCGGTCTACCGTAACGACTTCACCACCGCCGGCCGGATTCTGGGCGAGATCGCCGGGGCCCGGCCCATGACCTTCAAGGTGCTGAAAGAGTGGTTCATGTATTTCTACCAGTGCACCGAGTGTCGCCGCTGTTCCGTGTTCTGCCCCTACGGCATCGACACCGCTGAGGTGACCATGATGGGCCGGGAGTTGCTGCATCTGGTGGGGGTCAACACCAACTGGATTCTCGAGCCGGCGGCCAACTCCAACCGCACCGGCAACCATCTGGGCCTGCAGCCCCATACCTTCAAGGAAAACGCCGAGTTCCTAATTGATGATATCGAGGATGCCACCGGGGTGCGGTTGCAGAATCTCAACTTCAACCGCAAAGGGGCCGAGGTGCTTTTTATCATCCCCTCGGCGGATGTTTTTGCCGACCCCGGCATCTTCACCTTCATGGGCTACATCATGCTTTTCGAGCATATTGGCCTGGATTACACCATCAGCACCTACGCCTCGGAGGGGGGGAACTTCGGGCTGTTTACCCACAACAGTCTGATGAAGAAGCTCAACGCCAAGATGTATGCCGAGGCCAAGCGTTTGGGCGTGAAATGGATCCTGGGCGGTGAGTGCGGCCACATGTGGCGGGTCATTCACCAGTACATGAACACCATGAACGGCCCGGCGGATTTCCTGGAGATGCCCAAGAGCCCCATCACCGGCACGGTGTTTGATAATGCCGCCGCCACCAAGATGGTGCATATCAGCGAATTCACCGCCGATCTGATCCACCACGGCAAGCTCAAAATCGACAAGAGCCGCAACGACAACCAGATCGTGACCTTCCACGATTCCTGCAACACTGCCCGCGGCATGGGGTTGATGGAGGAACCGCGCTATATCTTGAACAGTGTCTGCAACAACTTCCATGAGATGCCGGAGAACACCATCCGGGATAAGACCTTCTGCTGCGGCAGTGGCACCGGCCTCAATACCGGCGAGATCATGGACCTGCGGATGCGCGCCGGGCTGCCCCGGGCCAACGCGGTCAAGTACGTGGCCGAGCGCCACGGGGTCAACATGCTCTCCTGTGTCTGCGCCATTGACCGGGCTACCCTGCTGGCCCTCAATCAATACTGGAACCCGGAAGTGCAGGTTTGCGGCGTTTCGGAACTGGTCGGCAACGCCCTCATCATGGAGGGAGAAAAAGAGCGGGAAACGGACCTGCGGGGCGAACCCCTGCCGGGAATGGAGGGTTAAAACATGTACGGAAGCGGACGAATCATTCCAGCATTGATCATCTTTGTCGGCCTGATGACCTTTCCCATCTGGTACAACGCCGGCAAGGCCCAGCAGCCGCCGGAGTTGGTGCTGCCCAGCGAGTACAGTGAATGTGTGCGCGACACCCAATTCATGCGCGAGAGCCACATGGTGCTGCTGCACGAATGGCGCGACGACATTCTCCGGAAAAGCGGCCCTCGCTCCGGGGTGACCGCCAGCGGCATGCAGTATGAGCGCAGTCTGCAGAAGGGTTGCATGAGCTGTCACTACGATAAGAAAAACTTCTGCGACCAGTGCCACGATTACACCGCCGTGGTCCCCGACTGCTGGGCTTGTCATCTCGAACCGACCAAGGAGGCCATCTAAGATGAAGAAGGACAGGCGAGATTTTCTTAAACTTGCGGGCTGTGCGGCGGTCGCCGGGGTTGGCTCATCCACCGCCTTTCACTCGCTGCTGCGCGGCGAGGCCGAGGCCGCCGGCCTGAAAAGGGCCGGCACCAAGAAGGACAAGAGTGGCACCCGCCTGGGGATGGTGATCGATATCCAGAAGTTCATCGATAACCGCGACCTGGCCCAACGCTGCATCCGGGTCTGCCATCAGATTCACAACGTGCCGGATTTCGGCAACCCCAAAGATGAGATCAAGTGGCTGTGGACCGACAGGTTCGAACATGTCTTTGTCAAGGACACCCACTATCGCCAGGCCCAGCATCTGCAGGGCATGCCGGTGCTGAGCCTCTGCAACCACTGCGATAACCCGCCCTGTGTGCGGGCCTGCCCCACCAAGGCGACCTTCAAGAAGGACGACGGGGTGGTGGGGATGGACTACCATCGCTGCATCGGCTGCCGCTTTTGCATGGCGGCCTGCCCCTACGGCGCCCGGAGCTTCAACTGGCGTGATCCGCGGGGCATGGATGAGCATGGCCGCTCCTTCATCAGTGAGATCAACCCCGAGTATCCGGCCCGGACCATGGGGGTGGTGGAAAAGTGCAATTTTTGCACCGAGCGGCTGGCGGTGGGCAAGATTCCCGCCTGTGTCGAGGAAGCGGCGGCGGCCGAGGCCATGTTTTTTGGTGATCTTAACGATCCCGACTCCGAAGTCAGCCGGGTGCTGCGGGAGAAGTTCACCATTCAGCGGCGACCGTCCCTGGGAACCTATCCATCCGTCTTCTATATCATTTAAGGTGAGCCGTCATGATTGAAAAAGCGTTACAGGGGAGCAAAGGATACTGGACGTGGATAGCTTGTCTGCTGGCGGTTATCGCCATCGGGGGCATGTTCTACGTGCAGCAGTGGAACTACGGTTTGGGAGTCACCGGGATGAGCCGGGACGTATCCTGGGGGCTTTACATTTCCCAGTTTACCTTCCTGGTCGGGGTCGCCGCCGGCGGCCTGATGCTGGTGTTGCCCTATTATCTGCATAATTACAAGGAATTCGGACGGATCACCATCCTTGGCGAATTCATGGCCATTGCCGCCATCATCATGTGCCTGATGTTCATCATCGCCGACCTTGGTCAGCCGATGCGGGCGCTTAACGTGCTGCTGTATCCGACCCCGCAGTCCATGCTGTTCTGGGACATGGTGGTGCTCAACGGCTACCTGGCCCTGAACCTGGTCTGCGGCTGGGCCATTCTCCATTCCGAGTACAAAGGGGTGAAGTACGCCAACTGGGTCAAGCCCTTTATCTATCTCTCCATTCCCTGGGCCATCAGTATCCATACCGTCACCGCTTTTCTCTATGCCGGTCTGCCCGGGCGGGATTACTGGCTCACCGCCATCCTGGCGCCGCGCTTTCTGGCCTCGGCCTTTGCCGCCGGGCCGGCCCTGCTGCTGATCATCGCCCTGATCATCGAGCGCAACACCCTGTTTAGGGTGGGGCAGGTGGCCAAGGACAAGCTGGTGACCATTATCTCTTATGCCGCCATCATCAACTTCTTCTTCCTGGCCTGCGAGTTCTTCAGCGCTTACTACAGCCAGTACCCGAGCAAGATGTACACCAAAGACTACCTCTTCTTCGGGCTGGAGAAGGACGGTAATATCTTCAACAACCTGGTGCCCTACATGCAGGCCTCGGTGGTGATCGGGGTCATCGGTATTGCCATGATCTTCTACGCCCGTTCCCGCAAGTCCGATATCCTGCTGGGTATCTCCTGCGCCCTGATCTTTTTGTCACTGTGGATCGACAAGGGCCTGGGCATGGTGCTGGGCGGTTTTGTCCCCAACCCCATGGGGCAGGTAACCCAGTACTATCCATCCATTCAGGAGCTTGGGATTACCGCCGCCGTGTGGGCCACCGGCTTCCTGGTGGTGACCCTCCTCTATAAGGTGGCCATTAGCGTCAAGCTGGAGAAGGAGCTGTAGAAAAAACGCTTGCACCAAAACCGTACCCCCCTTATGAAGCAGGTAGGAGCTAAGCAGCTCCTACCTGCTTCATTTTTTTTGGATTTGTACTGATGAAAATTATCCGCTACCGTAATTTTACTGATCTGAGCCCGGCTCCGGTGCATGGTTCTTTTGGCCGCTGGGGTGGGGTCAGCAGCGGGGCGCTGGCCGAGTTGAATGTCGGGTTCGGAGTGGGCGATGAGCCGACCCGGGTGGCGGCGAATCGCCGGCGGGTGCGGGAGGCTTTGGGCTTGTCGGTGCTGGTTGCGGCCAAGCAGGTTCATGGCGACCGGGTGGCGGTGGTGGAGCGGGTGCCGGATACGGACCTGGAGCTTGCCGCTTGCGACGCCCTGGTCTGTGCCCATCCCGGGGTGGGGTTGCTGATCTGTCAGGCCGATTGCCAGGCGGTAATGCTCTATGACCCCCGGCAACGGGTGGTGGCCAATATCCATGCCGGGTGGCGGGGCAGTGCTTTGAACATTATCGCCGCCACTGTTAAGGTGATGGTTGATACTTTTGGCTGCGCTCCCGGCCAGTTGCGGGCTGCCGTCAGTCCTTCGCTGGGCCCCTGCTGCGCCGAGTTTATTAATTACCGCCGCGAGTTGCCGCCAGGCTTTCAAGCCTACCAGGTACGGGAGAACTATTTTGATTTCTGGGCCATTAGCCGGGATCAACTGCAAGGCGCCGGCCTGGCGCCGAAAAATATCGAACCGGCCGGGATCTGCACCCGCTGCGATGAGGACTTTTTTTCCTATCGCCGCGATCGCGCCGGTGGTCGTAACGGCTCGGTGATTGCGGCATGAAGCAAACCGGCAAGGGTAAAGCAACTGATCACAGGGTAAGCGGTTCCGGGGGGCCGCCGAAAGCAGCAAGCGGAACGGCGAAGCGTACCACCGTACGTGAGCCGGCCCGATCGCCGCTTTCGGCGGTGCCCCGGGATCGCTTACGTCTTAGTCCCCGGCAGGTGGCGCTGGAGCTGCTGGTGCAACAGGAACAGCAGGGCCGGCCGCTCGATCAGGTGCTGGCTGAATATCCGCCCGGGCGTTGGCCGGTCGACCGGCGTGACCGGCAACTGGTACGGGCCCTGGTGTACGAAGTGCTGCGCCGCCGCGGTTTTCTCGATCAGGTGCTGGCCCGTTACGCCAAACACCCGCTGGCCAAAATGAAACCTCTTACCCTGGCGGCCCTGCGCCTGGGGTTGGCGCAACTGCTCTTTTTTGAACGCCTGCCGCCGGCGGCGGCCATTGATGAAACCATCCGCGCCTTGAAGGCGGCCCATCAGCCCCGCTGGCTCACCGGCTTTGTCAACGGGCTGTTGCGCAATACGGCACGCGAGCGTGAGGATTTGCTGGGCCAGGCTGCCCAGCAGGCTGACTGGCTCAGCGTTCCTCCCTGGCTGCGGCAACGGCGGGAACAACAACTTGGGCCGGAGTTGGCCCGCCGCCGCAGCCAGGCGGAAAACCAGGCACCGCCTCTGGTGCTGCGGGTCAATCCTGTCAAAATCCAGCCCCCGGAGCTGGCTGCCCGCCTGCGGGCCGCCGGTCTCGAGGTGGAAGAAGGATATCTGACCCCGGCGGCGTTACGCTTACCGACTTACCATGGCCGGGTGGAGGAGCTGCCGGGCTTTGCCGACGGCTGGTTGGCGGTGCAGGACGAGGCGGCGCAACTGGTGACCATGCTGCTGGCTGGCGCTCCCTCCGCCGACCAGTCGGCAACGCCGCTAAATACAACGTCGTTGTACCTTGACGCCTGCGCCGGGCTGGGCGGCAAGACCGCCCACCTGGCCGAGCTGCTGCCCCTTGGCGCCGGGCTGGTGGCCCTGGAGCCCCACGCCGGTCGTTTTGCCCTGCTGGGCGATAACCTGCACCGCCTGGGTATTAAGTTTGCTCAGTTGCCGCCCCATGTCGCGTCGGAAGAATTGGCCCGCCGGTTGCCGACTTCGGCTGCCCACCAGCACCCGGTAATGCTTGGCCGGCAAACCCTGGAAAGCTTTGCCGCCCTGCTTGATTCGGCTTCCGTTACTCGTCCCTTTCAGGGTATACTGCTGGATGCTCCCTGTTCCGGCCTGGGGGTGGTGCGGCGGCATCCCGATATCCGCTGGAATCGCCGGCCCGAAGATCTGCGGCGCTATCAGCAGCAGCAGATCGCCCTGCTGCAAAAGGCCGTCGAACTGCTGGCCCCCGGCGGCATGGTGGTGTACGTGGTCTGCAGCAATGAGCCGGAGGAAAACCGGGAGGTGATTGATGCGGTTATGCGCCGCGTGCCGGGCCTTGCCATCACCGATCCCCGGGCCTTGCTGCCGCCGGCCGCCGCCGCGCTGGTGGACCGGGAAGGTTTCTTCCGCTGCGGGCCGGAAACCGGTCTGGACGGTTTTTTTGCCGCCCGCCTGACCCTGGTCGCAAATGATGCTTAAAATCGGGCCAACCGCCCGTTGCTGGTAACTGCTTGATGGAACCGCAATATCTCCGCATCCGGGGTGCCCGGATGCATAATCTGCAAAATATTGATGTCGACCTGCCTCGCAACCGACTGGTGGTCTTCAGCGGCCTGTCGGGATCCGGCAAGTCGTCGCTGGCCTTTGATACCCTTTATGCCGAAGGGCAGCGGCGTTATGTGGAGTCTCTCTCCACCTATGCCCGCCAGTTTCTCGGCCAGATGGACAAACCCGAGGTTGATCTGCTGGAGGGCCTGTCGCCGGCTGTTTCCATCGAGCAGCGCACCACCAGCCGCAATCCCCGCTCCACCGTGGGCACCATCACCGAAATATACGATCACCTGCGGCTGCTTTTCGCCCGGGTGGGCCAGGCCCACTGCCCCCATTGCGGCGAGGCCATCCAGCCCCAGTCTTTGCAGGACATGGTCAAAACCCTGCTGGACTATCCCGCAGGCAGCAAGCTGATCCTGCTGGCCCCGTTGATCGATGATAAAAAGGGCGAACACCAGGGGGTCTTACAAAAACTCCGTCGCGACGGCTTTGTTCGGGCCCGGATCGATGGTGAAATAGTTGGTCTCGACCAGGAGATCAACCTGGCCAAGACCAAAAAGCACACCATTGAGGCGGTGGTGGATCGGCTGATCATCAAGGAGGGGGTGGCCCGGCGCCTGGCCGATTCGGTGGGAACCGCCCTGCGCCTGGCCGAGGGCAAGTTGCTGGCCCATTTCCCCGACCTGGCGGGAGGGGAACAGGAACGGCTGTTCAGCGAACTGGCCGCCTGCATCAGTTGCGGCCGCAGCCTGCCGGAACTCTCGCCCCAGCTTTTTTCCTTCAATAACCCCAAGGGTGCCTGTGCCGAATGTGGCGGCTTGGGCGTCAAGCAGGTCTTCGACCCGGATCGGGTGGTGGCCGACCCCCAGCTCAGCCTCAACCAGGGGGCGCTGCTGCCCTGGAGCGGACGCAGCTCCGGCTCCTATGTCCGCAACCTGATCAAGGCCCTGGCCGAACGTTACGGTTTCGATCCCGACCGCCCCTTTGGCCGGCTGCCCCAGGCAGCCAAAGAGCTTATTTTTAACGGCAGCGGCGATGAGGCGATTACCTTCAGCTACACCCGTTTCCGCCGCCGCCGCACCCACAGCAAGCCCTTTGAGGGCCTGCTGTCGCAGCTTACCCGCCGGTATCTGGAAACCGAATCGGCGGCGGTGCGGGAAGAACTGGAGCAGTACATGAACGAGCAGCCCTGCCCGGCCTGCCACGGCGCCCGCCTGCGGCCCGAGGCCCTGGCGGTGATGGTCGGCGGCTATTCCATCGCCCGGCTGTGTGCCTTAAGTATCGAAGAGCTGCTGGCCGCCCTGCCGGCCCTGGAGTTCGCCCCGGCCCGGGCGCCGGTGGCCGCCCGGATCATCAAGGAGATTCACGACCGGCTGACCTTCCTCCACGACGTGGGCCTGGGGTACATTACCCTGGCCCGGCGGGCTTCCACCCTTTCCGGCGGCGAGGCCCAACGGATTCGGCTGGCCTCCCAGATCGGGGCGCGGCTGGCCGGAGTGCTTTATATCCTCGATGAGCCCAGTATCGGCCTGCACCAGCGCGACAACCGCCGGCTGATCAACACCCTGCTGCGGCTGCGGGATCTGGGCAACACGGTGATCGTGGTGGAACACGACGAAGATACCATCCGCGCCGCCGACCATGTGCTGGACATGGGCCCCGGCGCCGGGGTGCACGGCGGCCGGGTGGTTTATAACGGCGATGTTCCGGGGCTGCTGGCGGCGGAGCAGTCGCTAACCGGTGGCTATCTTGCCGGCCGGCTGGCCATTGCGGTGCCGGCCAAGCGCCGCCGGCCGGGTAAAAAAAGTGCCTGGATAAAGCTCAGCGGGGCGGCGGCCAACAACCTGCAGAATCTGGAAGTGGCCCTGCCGTTGGGGCTTTTTACCTGTGTCACCGGGGTGTCGGGCTCGGGCAAGTCCTCGCTGGTCATCGAGACCCTGTTCAAGGCGGCGGCCCGTCACCTTTACGGCTCCCGGGACACACCGGGGGAGTATAAAAAAATCAGCGGTCTGGAGCAGATCGACAAGGTCATCGATATCGATCAAAGCCCCATCGGCCGCACCCCGCGCTCCAATCCCGCCACCTACACCGGGGTGCTGACCCCGGCACGGGAACTCTTTGCCCGCCTGCCGGAGGCCCGCACCCGGGGCTACAAGCCCGGCCGCTTCAGCTTCAACCTCAAGGGAGGGCGCTGCGAGGCTTGCGAGGGCGACGGGGTGATCAAGATCGCCATGCACTTTCTGCCCGACCTGTATGTGACCTGCGAGGCCTGTAACGGCAAGCGCTACAACGAAGAGACCCTGGATATCCGTTACAAAGATAAAAATATTGCCGAGGTGCTGGCGATGACGGTGGAGGAAGGGCGGGATTTTTTCAGCGCCGTGCCGGCCATCCGCAACAAGCTGGAGACCCTGTTTGAGGTGGGCTTGGGTTATCTGCCCCTGGGGCAGTCCTCGGTGACCCTGTCCGGCGGCGAGGCCCAGCGGATCAAGCTGTCCCGGGAGTTGAGCAAACGCCAGACCGGCCGTACCCTCTACATCCTCGATGAACCCACCACCGGCCTGCACCCCGCTGACATCGAGCATCTGCTGCATGTCTTGAACCGCCTGGTGGATGGCGGCAACACGGTGGTGGTGATCGAGCACAACCTGGATGTGATCAAGACCGCCGACTACCTCATTGACCTGGGGCCGGAAGGCGGCGAGGGCGGCGGCCGGGTGGTGGCCGCCGGTCCCCCGGAAAAGGTGGCGGCCTGCCCCGAGTCCCACACCGGCAAGTACCTCAAGCCACTGCTGGGTTGAGCCGGGTTGACCAGGTCATTGGTTGTGGGTAGGGGGTGGGTGCCGATAAAACCGGTAGCGGCTCATTCTCGGCGGGCATCCCTGCCCGCCTCCGAGGCGGCGGCGGCCTCCTGCGCGTCCATGCGCTCGGCCGCCGCCGAACCCGCCGCTACCGGTTTTATCGGCACCCGTCCAAGCGCAAGATGACTTTGACGTTGCCCGGTGGGCTGACAGGTAAGGCTTGGCATTCGGGGTGATATTCGCTATATATGATGACTTCGCAAGAAGTCATCAACGCGCCCATGGATGGGCGCGCAAATCAATAGCTTGCGGGGTAAGCTATTGATTTGTAAGGAAAGCGGAAACCGCGTTTTCGCTTTCCGGGGAGCAAAAAGTCCATGGACGGACTTTTTGCGACATCGTCATATATGATGACTTAACCCTGCGGGGATCATGAAAAAATAACCGACTGAGCAAGGAGATGAGCAATGAGCGAGGAACAAAAAGGTAGTGCGGCGGCAGGTCAGGGCCAGGGGCAGCAGCAGGCCGCGGCCCCGGTATTTCGGCTGCAGAAGATGTACCTCAAGGATCTTTCCTTTGAAAGCCCCACCGCCCCGGAGATCTTCACCGAGCAGGGGGTTGACCCCAAGGCCGACGTGCAGTTGAAGCTGGAAAACCGCAAGCTGGACAGTGCCGATCAGTACGAGGTGACAATCAAGATCACCGCCACGGTGACCAACAACAAAACCGGCAAAAACATGTTCATCGTCGAGGTGGAGCACGGGGCGGTCTTCCTGCTCCAGAACATTCCGCCCGAGCACATGCCAGCGGTGCTGGCGGTGGAATGCCCGGCCACCCTGTTCCCCTTCACCCGCCAGATCATCAGCCAGACCACCGCCGACGGCGGCTTCATGCCCTTCCTGATGGACCCGGTCAACTTCCTGGCCCTGTATGAAAACTCCCGCAAGCAGCAGCAACAGCAGCAGGAGGGTGCCGCCGCTCCCCAGCAGTAGGGAAAAATCGGCAGAAATCAAAGGTAAAAGGCCGTGAACCGGGGTGTAGGTTCACGGCCTTTGGTCTTATCTCAGCCGGCGGGAGAGACGGGCCTATAACTATAACGTGTCAGAACAACTGCCGGACTCACCAAAAGGACTGGGATTACCCGGCGGGTTGATGCCGCTGTCGCTCAGGTCATCGGCCAGCATGGGGAGGCGGAAATAGCGGGTTCTTTTGCCTTCACTGCCGCCCACCATGGCCCTGGCGGTCAGTTCAACCCGGATCCAGTGACCAAGTTCCCGGAAATAACGAAGGTCGAAGTGGGCAAAGCCGTCATCGCCGGTGATGGCTTCGACGGTGGTTGAAGTGCCCGCCTCATTGGACAGGGTCACCACGTTGCCAGGGGTCAGGTTGCCGCTGTTGTTCTGATCTTCCCCGGCGTCCAGTATACCGTCTCGGTTGACATCTTCATTGTCGCATGTGGCGGTGGTGGTTGGCGTCCAGTAGGTCCCGCCCCAGGTGTAGGAACCTTTGTAATAGTGGGTGGGCCAGATGCTCAGGGTTACCTTGGCGCCGGCCACCGGGCCGCCGGCCGAGTCGGTTACCAGTACCCCGTAGGGCAGGGCGTAGGTCAGCAAGTTATATTCTTCAATGACGTTGCTGGTGCCCAAGGTAATAAACAGCGCCGAGCCGCCAACGGTAATGGTAACGGTTTTGGTAATCGCCGAGGTGTCGGCCACCTGGGCGGTGATCTCCACGGCTTCATCCAGAGCGCTTGAGGAATCGCCGGCATAGTAAATGGTTCTGGCCCGGCCATAGCGGTCGGTAACCGCCGAAACAGGGTCGATCACACCGCTGGTGTTATCGGCCAGGCTGAAGTTGACGGTTTTGTTTTTAACCAGGTTGTTCTGCGGATCACGTACCGTGGCGATGATTTCACTCTGTTCCCCGGGGGCAATAATGGCCGGATCGGCCTGGAGGGTCATGGAGTCGGCGATGGTGGCAACAAACAGCACCTCGGTTTCGGCCTTCATTCCGGTTTCAGTATAATCGGCGATGATTTTAGCCAAACCGGCTCCGTCGGCCCCGGTGGCGGTGAGAGTGACGGTGGCCTTACCCTCGGCGTCGGTGGTGGCGGTGGTTGACGAAAGGGTGCCGCGAGCGGTGTGGAAAACGATCTCTGCCCCCGTCACCGGGTTGCCGGCATCGGTCCATTGTAGGGTTACCTCATAGGACTCG
Source organism: Desulfurivibrio dismutans (assembly GCF_029210385.1). Taxonomy (GTDB): domain Bacteria; phylum Desulfobacterota; class Desulfobulbia; order Desulfobulbales; family Desulfurivibrionaceae; genus Desulfurivibrio; species Desulfurivibrio dismutans. The sequence goes on from NZ_JARGDQ010000012.1 coordinate 39,969, forward strand.
CCCAAATCCAGCTCCGGCCATTCTTCGCCGTCGTCTGCTGTTGGTGCAATAAAAACAAAGATATCCGGAGTAACCTGGAAAGAGTGGGTGATGGCGGTACCGGCACCACTGATGGTAATGATGTCGTCATCATCGCTGGTTACTTCGATGGTGATGGTAGTCCGGCCGTCGGTGTTGGTGGGAGGCACTTCCGCGATGTTGTTTTCCGCCGCCGATTCGGCGGTTAGAGTGACGCCTTGAATCCCGGCCCCGGCCGAGTCCCGCAGGGCCACCTCCAGTTGGAGGGTGCTGTCAAAGGTAGCGGTACTGGGAGCAGTAAGCAGTGATAGCTCTGTGCCGGTGACCATGACACTGACCGTATCGCTTACGGTCCCGGCGCTGGCCCTGACCTGGATTTCCCGGTTGCTTTTGTCGCCGGGGGTGGAAAGGCGGGCCTGGGCCCGGCCGGCCTCATCGGTGGTAGCATTGACCACGGCTAAACTGCCGCTGTAGCCATCAACGATGGCAAAACTGACATTGACTCCTTCCATCAGGACGTTACCGGTATCATAAACGATGGCGTCCAGGGTTACCGGTTCGGTGTCGGCGGAAGGCAACTGGGGGCTGCTGGCCAGCAGGGTAATGCTGCCGACATCGGCAAATTCACCATTGTCGATGTCGATGTCGTTGTCGTCATCGTCGCCGTTCTTGTTTTCCGCGCAGGCGCTGAACATGAACAGAAGCAGGAGCAGCAGGGCTCCGTGGCCAGCTATTTTTGCTGCTTTAAGCATTGATGTTCCCCCTCCGGCATCAAATAATGGTGGGCTGCAGCAGAATGACCAGCTCCCGTTTGCGGGAGGTCTTGGTTTCGTGGCTGAACAGTTTTCCTAAAATGGGAATATTGCCCAGAATCGGCACCTGGTTACTGGTGGTGTCCTGCACGTTGTCGATCAGGCCGCCGATCATCAGGGTGTCGCCATTCCGGATCTTTACCACGCTGTTGAGTTCGCGGATGTTGATCTGGGGCAGTTGGACGATCATGCCCTGGAAGGACCGCTCCTGCATGGGTTGGGTCAGGCTCGAAGTCACCGGGGTGAGGCTCAGGACGATTTCATCTTCGTCGGTGATGGTGGGCAGCACCGCCAGCCCCAGGCCGGACATCACGGTGTCGGTGGTGACGCTGGTCGAGACGCCGCCGCCGGTGTCGGTGGTGGTTTCCACCTGGGAGATGTAGCGGAAGGTTTCACCCACCGTGATCATTGCCGGTTGGCCGTTCATGACGCTGATCTTGGGGTTGGCCAGAACATCGGCGGAGCCTTGTGACTCAATGGCGTCGAGCAGTATCTGAAAAGGGTTGGGACCGATGGTGGCCTGGGTCACCCCGCCGCCGGCGGCGTCCCAGGGATAAATTATGCCCTGGGGGCCGAACAGTTCGAAGTTGAGATGCTTGCCGCTTAACACCCCGCGCCAGTCAATACCGCTCTTGTGCTGTTCGTCCAGGTTGACCTCGACGATCTTGGCCTCGATGGAGATCTGGCGGAACAGGCGGCTTTTCAGGTTGTCCAGATACTCTTCAATTTTGTTGACCAGTGGCCGGGGGGCGGTGACGGTGATCAGGCCGATAGGCTTGTCGATGGCGTAATAACCCTTGCCGCCCTTGACATCCCGCCGCCGGGTGGTGGTCACCTCGCCGTTGGTGCCCGGGGCCGGGCTGGTCTGCACCGTTTCATCCCAGATCTCCAGGAGCTGGTCCAGGTTTTGGCGGATGTTGTCCCAGATGTCGAATTCGTTGCCGTCACTGGTCAGTTGGATATTGCCCACCAGGGCCCCGGAGCCGCCGCCAATGCCGCCGGCGCCCAGCACATCGCCGCCCACCCCGGTGCTGTAGGTGGAGCGCATAAAGGGCATGGCCACGTGAAAGGCCCGGGTTTCCTGGTACCTGACCACGATGGTGTTGCGTTCCATCTCATGGAAATAGTCAACCTGGCGCAGGAGGTTGTTGATGGCCTGGTAAAAATCATCCTCGGCCCGGATGTCCACATCCACCGGTACGTGCTGATCAACATCGCTGGCCCAGCTGATGTTCATCCCTTTCAGGTTGGCCAGTTTACGCAGGATCTCCCGCAGCGGTACCGGCCCGACGGTGGAGGAAATGTCGGCCCCCACTGGCACCCGGACCTCGGGTTCATCCCCCACATCCAACTGCCGCCGGGCATCCTGGGTGCGGAGGGCATAAGCCGGGCGCTGGAAGCGCGCCGGCAATTCGGCGGCGGTTTCCTGCTCAACGGCCGGGGCTTCACGTTCCACGGGGTCGGGGGGGGCAGGGGAGCAAGCGGCCAGACCAAAAGTCAGGGCGATGATTCCCAGTAAGGCCGGTAATTTTTTCAGGCTGTTTAGTACTCGCATGGTCCTGGTCTCCTCTACTCTCCGGTCTCGGCGATTCGCTTCCGGATAAAGAGCCGCAGATCCTGGGGCAGCTCGTAACCGGAATGCAGAATGGCGCGGTATTGCTCTCGGGCCTGTTGCACGGCACCGGTGCGGTCAAAAAGTCGGGCTTTGGCGATCATGGTTTCCAGGTCATCGCCGAACAGCTGGCTGTAGCGTTGCAGCAAAGCCAGGGCTCCTTTGGGGCTGTCGTGTTCTTCAGCGAAAGCGGCGTAGCTGATCAGGGCCTCGGCCGCGGGTTGAGGCTGGCTGATCGACTGGTCGAACAACTCCTTGGCCTCGGCGCCCCGCTGCATATTGGCGGCGGCGATGGCGGCCAGCAGGGCGACGTGGTCGTTGGTTTCGTCATGCCGCAGCGTCGTCCGGCCAAAATGCAGGGCCCGAGCATTGTTGCCCAGTTCCACCAGGTAGATGGTGGCAATTCGCTCCGCCAGCCGGGAATTTTCCGGCCACAACTCCAGAGCCTTTTCATAAACGGTCAGGGCTCCGGCATGGTTGCCCGTTTCTTCCAGTTCAGTCCCCTGGCGGATCAACTCCCGGGCCCGGACATGTTCCGGCGGCAGTTCCATCCGCTGGCGCACCGCAATCTGCGGGGCGGCGGCCCGCACCTGCAGTTGCTGCTGCTCGACGGTTTCCTCCCTCTCCGGCCAGACAAACTCCTTGGCCCGGGGAGAGATGACAATGGTGTTGTGACGTTCTTCCTTTTGCAGATCCTTGAGGTTGAGGATGATGTTCAGGGCGAAATCCCATGGCACATCCTTAAGGGTCAGGGTCAGTTGCCCCCGCACCCCTTCGTCTACCACCACGTTGCGGCCGGTGGCCATGGCAAAAAAGCGAAAGACGTTATGCAGGTCGGTTTTAAAAAACTCCACATTAACCCGCATGGGGCTCTCTTCCTCGGCCTCGATCACTTCGGCCACCATGGTCGGTGGCTCCGGCTCCGCTTCGGTTACGGCGGCGTCGGAGAGATCATAGGCCGGGGTTTCCGGTTCCTGGCGGGGGCGAGTGTGGAATTCCAGGGGCGGAATCTTGGGCACCACCGGCTCGGCCGTTGCCAACGGCGGCTGGGCCTTTTTCAGGTCGGCCAGGATGGCGGCGGCAGGATCATCGGGCTTTGGCGCCGGCGGCTGCTTGGTCTTGGGGGCGGGGATGGTCTTGCTGACCTCTTCCTCCCGGACCGGCCCTGGTTTGGCCTTGCCGGCGGTCATGACCCGCGGCGGGGTGGCCAGGGTCACCAGGATGTCGTGGTTTTCCGCCGTGGTGCGGTAATCCAGGGTGCTGGTCAGGATCGCCTCCAGCCGGATGATGTTCTGTTGCGTCAGGGTGCGGCGGCGGAGTTCCTGCAGCTCACCCCGGGGTAAGCCCGGCGGGGTGGCAAGATCTTCGGCCCAGCCGGCGTCGGCAATGTCGACCACCACTCGGGGCGGGTCGAACAGCAGGTAGCTGGTAAAGGTCGGCGACGAACTGCCGGAGATTCGCAGCAACATGGCATCGTCTTTTTGCTCCAGGGTAATGGCATCCACCAGATAGTCGGCAGCCGGGGCGGCGGCGACATTCTGGTGGCCGCCCAGCAGCCCGCCCAGCAGCAGCGCCAGCGCAATAGCCTTGATATGTCGGGGGATGGGTGTCATCACGGTCAATCTCCCTCTTGGGTTAGAAACATTTCGATGGTGCGGTATTCCGTTTCGCCCGCCGGGGTCATCGTGGACTCTTTAATGATGACCCGGCCGGGGGTGATGCTTTCCACCCGCCCCTTGCGTCCGATCAAATCACCGGGCCGGAGGAAATAGCCGCGCCCGGTGGAATCTTCGGCCATGGCCATGGTCTCCCGGTCGCTCACGAAGATGGCGGTCAGGCTCAACTGGCCGGGCTCTAAACGGCGCAGGCCGGTGAGAACTTCTTCTTCCCCGTCTTCTACGGGCTCGCCCGGTGCCGGGACGGGAGCGGTTTCCACAAAGGGCATGAAAGGGTCCGGACGCCCCACCAGGCGATAGACGAAAGCGCTGTCCTGTCCCGGCTGCAACCCTGGTGTGCCGGTCAGTTCCGGCGGCACCGGGACTTCCAGGATGGCCTCCGGCGCGATTTCGCCGCCGGCCGGTAACGCTTCCGCGACGGCCCGCGGCGACCAGGAAAGGTTGCAAGCCATGACCACTGCCAGGGTGGAAAGGAAAATTATTTTGCTTGCCGGGTAACGCATGGTCTTCTATCGCCTCCGCGAGCGGGCCGGGGGTGGCGGCGCCGTTTCCGGTTCGATGAAGCGGTAAGTCAGCAACGTGATGTTGGTGGTCAGGTACATCCGATTGCCGGTGCGGGTCGGTGAGGTCATGTTGAGATCCTGCACGGTAACGATGCGCGGCAGTTTGCTGATGCGGTCGAGAAAGGCGCCGACATTATGGTACGGCCCACGAACCGAGATACTGACCGGGATTTCGGCGTAAAACTCTTGTCGCACCTCACTCTGGGGCCGGAACAGCATAAAATCAAGGCCGGAGTTGGTACCAAGATTGGAGATGCTGGTCAGCAGCAGGGGAATCTCTTTTTCCTCCGGCAGCAGGAGGGAGAGCTCTTCCAGCCGTAGTTCAACCTCCCGGGTTTCTTCCCGGTGCCGGTCCAGTTCCCGGGCCACTCGAGCCAGCCGGGCGATCTCGCTTTCAAGATTCTGAATGCGGTCGCGGGCCTGATCCATTTCGCCGGCCTTGGGGATGAACACCAGGAAGGTGAAGATCGCCACCGGCAGGGCGCAGACCCCGACCAGGATCAGCAGTTTGTGCAGGCCGGTGAGCATGCCGGTCTTGGTTTCCAGCAGCACATCCAGCTTTCTGAGCAGCGGTTTGAGTTTCTGGTTCATTCCGCTTCCTCCGTTTCCGGCGGGGGGGGGGTTACCCGGATAACCAGGGAAAAGGACTTGAGCCGGTTGCCGCCCACCTCGGTCTGGGTGGAACTGGTCAGATCGGCGCTGCCGAAATAGGGGGAGCGTTCCAGGGCCTGCATGTACTGGGCGATGGTGGGGTTGTCCAGGCCGATTCCGGCCAGATTGATGGTGTTGCCGGCCAGCCGCAGGGAGGTGAGCCACATTCTGGCGCTCGGGGTCAGGTTGCTGAGCTCGTCCAGAATGCGGACCGTGATTTGGGAGTCAGTGCGCAAGTTATTGATCGCCCCGATTTTGACTTCCAGCTCTTCCCGCTTTCTTTTCAGGGAGTCGATTTCCCGCTGGATGGCGACATAGGACGCCCGTTCCGTCTCAAGCTCACTGATTTTCGCTTCCAGCCGCCCGGCCTGGATGGCCATGACCATGGCGACGCCGCCCAAAACCACCAGTACCGCGGCCAAGGCTCCGAACAGCCCGAAAAACTCGTAGCGCCGGCGCAGCTTTTGCCTGATTTCTTTGATTGGCAGCAGGTTGATCTTAATCATGGCCTTCCCCTAAAACTCCACCGACCGGGTGGCCAGACCGAAGGCCTGGCCCATCTCCGGGGCGGCGGCCTGCAGGTACTTGGGGTCGATTTTTAGTGGGTCGTACTCAGTCCTGGCGAAGGGGTTGAATACAGAGCAGGGCAACTCACACTGGTGGGCGAGATAATCGGCCAGGCCGGTGATTCTGGCGCTGCCGCCGCTGATTACGATCCGGCTTATGGGGTGCTCTTCGTTGGTGGACATGTAGAAGGCGATGGCCCGTTTAATCTCCTCGCTCCACTGCCGACAGGTGTCCTGTACGACGCCCACCGCTTTCTGCTGCAATTCTTCCGTGGGTGCCGGCGTTTTGCCGGTCTTCAGATCCTCGGCTTCATCGAAGGAAAGCCCCAGGGCGTTTTGCAGTTGAATGGTAAGATCCCGACCGCCAAGGGTGACATCCCTGGTCAGGGCCGAACTGCCACCGCTGAGCAGATTGATGTTCATCTTGCCGGCACCGATGTCCACCAGGGCAACGTTTTCCGTTGTCACTCGGGGTTCGCCAGCCGCAAAGGCATTTTCCAGGGCAAAGGCGTCCACGTCCACCACCACTGTTTGCAGGCCCAGACCTTCCAGTAGATCCAGGTAGCCGTCCACCAGTTCTTTCTTGGCCGCCACCAGCATGACGTCGGTGTTTTCGTCGCCTTCCCGGTTGGTCTGCAGGTCGTGGAAGTCCAGATAAACATCATCGATATCGAAGGGGATGTACTGTTCTGCCTCTTCGACGATGTGCTTTTCCAACTCTTCGGTGCTCATCACCTGGAGGTTGATTTTTTTTACGATTACTGAGTAGCCGGAAACGGAAATGGCCACCTTGCGGTTTTTGCTTTTCAGGTTGGCCAGCAAAGGAGAGATGACTCCGGCCACGGCCTCGGCGTCGGTAAGGGCGCCGTCCTCGGTGGCATCGGGCGGCATCAGGGAGCTGCCCAGGGTCAGCAGCCGGTAGCCCCTGGTAAGCCGGTGCAGTTCGCAGACCTTGACCGCGTGGGAGCCGATGTCCAGCCCCAGCGCCAAGGGGGGACCGCCGCGACCGGGCAGGGTCAGTCGCCCGAAGGAAGGCAGGCTTATTTTGATCTTAGGCAGGGTTAGGGCCATTACTGATCCTGTACCAGACTTGCACGTTTTTTATGTCATCGGGCAACTTCCCGTTGCCTTTCTTTATACTTCCGGGTACTTCCGGGCTTTTCACCCTAACGTGATGTTCGCATTAAGGACATAAAAGGGCCGCGATGTCAAGGGTAAAGCTTGAATATCAAGCGGTTGCTTGTCTTTTTTTGCGCTTTGCGGTATAGCTAACAAGGTTTACCGGCCGCCGCCGGCGGCGGCCAAAAACCCTGATGGTTGCAGGGTTTTGTCGGTACTGTTCGGTAACCGCAGGGCGGCTGGCCGTAAAATAAACCGAGTCTTTTAAAAATCTTGCTGGAGGAAAAAGTTTGGCCGATACAACTCGGGACTCTTCACGGAAATCCGTTTTTCGTGAATATGCAGAGGCCATTATTGTTGCCCTGGTGCTGGCCCTGCTGATTCGCACCTTTGTGGTGCAGGCCTTCAAAATTCCCTCCGGCTCCATGGAACCGACCCTGTTGATCGGCGATCATCTGCTGGTCAACAAGTTCACCTACGGGGTGCGCAACCCCTTCAACGGGGAAGTCTGGATCAGTCTGCAGGAGCCGGCGCGCTATGACGTGGTGGTTTTTCGTTATCCCCGTAATCCCAGCCAGGACTATATCAAGCGGATCATCGGGTTGCCGGGTGAGACGGTGGAGATCCGCGACAAAAAGGTGTATATCGACGGTGAACCGCTGGATGATCCCCGGGCGGTCTTTCGCGATGACGACATCCTGCCGCCCTCCCGCCAGCCCCGGGACAACTTCGGCCCGGTGACGGTGGGGCCCGATGAGCTGTTCACCTTGGGAGACAATCGGGACAACAGCCACGACGGCCGGTTCTGGGGCATGGTGGAAACCACCGCGCTAAGAGGCAAGGCCTTCGTTCTTTACTGGTCCTGGGACCGGGAGGAAACCGGGGTGCGCTGGAACCGACTGGGGCAGAGGATTGAGTAACCATGAGCGCTGATTACCTGTTTCCGCATCGACATATCCTGGGGCTTGGTGACTTGGCCGCCGCCGATATCGATTTCATTCTTAAAACCGCCGAGAGTTTCAAGGAAATATCCCAGCGTTCGATCAAAAAGGTTCCCACCCTGCGGGGCAAGACGGTAATCAACCTGTTTCTGGAACCCTCCACCCGGACCCGGCTCTCCTTTGAGATTGCCGCCAAGCGGATGAGCGCCGACACCTTTAATATCTCCGGGGCCGGCAGCAGTACGGTCAAAGGGGAGACCATGGTGGATACGGCCCGTAACCTGGCGGCCATGAACCCCGACTGTATCATCATTCGCCATGCCTGCTCCGGTTCCCCTGGGCTGCTGGCCCGCCACATCGACGCATCGGTGATCAACGCTGGCGACGGCGCCCACGAACACCCCAGCCAGGCCCTGCTTGACCTGATGACGGTGCGGGAGCACAAGGGCCGGATCGAAGGCCTGAAGGTGGCGATCATCGGCGATATCACCCACAGCCGGGTGGCCCACTCCAATATCATCGGATTTGCTAAAATGGGGGCCGAAGTTCGGGTGGCCGGGCCCGCCACCTTGATTCCCCCGGGGATTGCCGCCATGGGGGCACAGCACTGCCGGTCGGTGCGCCAGGCGGTGAGCGGGGCCGATGTGGTGATGGCCCTGCGCATCCAGAAGGAGCGCCAGCAGGATCCCCTGCTGCCCTCGCTCCGGGAGTACGCCATTTTTTACGGGATTACGCCGGAAGTCATGATACATGCCGCATCCGACGCCATCATCATGCACCCCGGTCCCATCAACCGCGGCATCGAGCTCGATCCTGCCCTGGCCGACGGTCCCCGTTCGGTGATTCTGGACCAGGTGACCAACGGGGTGGCGATCCGAATGGCGCTTCTGTATTTGATCATGGGCGGCGAGTAGGGAGAATTATGTCTGTTGATAATTTGGAATCCGTGATTTTGCTGGAAAATGCCCGGCTGCTTGACCCGGCTGGCGGTTTGGATGCGCTGGGCTACGTGCTGGTGCGGGACGGCATAATCGCCGCGGTGGCGGCGGGGCGGCCCGAGGGGGTCGAGCTGCCGGCGGAACTGCGGCGGCTGGATGCCGGCGGTCGCTGGCTGACCCCCGGCCTGATCGACCTCCATGTGCACCTGCGGGAGCCTGGCGACGAGCATAAGGAAACGGTGGTCAGCGGGGCGGCGGCCGCCGCCGCCGGCGGTTTCACCGCCGTGGTCTGCATGCCCAACACCCGACCGTTCAATGACTGTGCCGCAGTGACGTTGCAAATACTGGCGGCGGCGGCCGGGGCGGCGGCCCGGGTCTATCCGGTGGGGAGCATCAGTGTCGGGCTGCAGGGTGAAACCCTGGCGCCTTTTGGCGAGATGCGCCGGGCCGGGGTGCGGGCGGTCAGCGACGACGGCCGCCCGGTGGTCAACAGCCAGCTTATGCGGCGGGCCCTGGAATATGCCGGTGACCACGACCTGCTGGTGATCAGCCACGCCGAAGAGGAAAGTTTAAGCCGCAACGGGGCGATGAACGAGGGGGCAACCGCCACCCGTCTGGGTCTGCGGGGGATTCCGGCGGTGGCCGAGGAGATCATGGTTCACCGGGAACTGGCCCTGGCCGAGTACACCGGTCGGCCCGTCCACATCGCCCACGTCAGCACCGCCGGTTCGGTGGACCTGATCCGGCGGGCCAAGGCGCGGGGGGTGAAGGCGACGGCGGAAACCGCCCCCCATTACTTCACTCTCACCGAAGAGGCGGTGGGCCTTTACGATACACGGGCCAAGATGAATCCGCCCCTGCGCACCGCCGCCGATGTGGCGGCGATCCGGGAGGCCCTGGCCGACGGCACCCTGGAGGTGATTGCCACCGACCATGCCCCCCACAGCGATCTGGAAAAGGATCTGGAGTTTGAGCTGGCGGCCAACGGCATCATCGGCCTGGAAAGCGCCCTGCCTTTAAGCCTGGCCCTGGTCCGGGACGGCCTGCTGACCCCCTTGCAACTGGTGGCTCGGCTGAGCACTAACCCCGCCCGCATCCTGGGCGTACCGGGCGGCCGGCTGGCGGTGGGTGAGCCGGCAGACCTGACCCTCATCGACCCGGACTATAAATTCACCTTCCGGGCCGACGAACTCAAGTCGCGCAGCCGTAACTCACCGTTTATCGATTGGGAAATGCAGGGTAAGGCCATGCTGACCATCATGGATGGCCGCATTACGCATCAGGAGATCAGCTTTTGATGTTCAGCAGACTCCCCAGCCGCTCATCCTCGCTCTGGACAACCTTGAGGTTGGCCTGAAAGTAGCGGCGGCTGAGCATCAGGTTGGGCATCTCTTCCGCCAGGTCGACGTTTGATTTCTCCACCATTTCCGTTCCCGCAGCGGTCTGCTCCTGGACCACCGGGCCGGGGGTCTCGATCTTTTCCGCCCGGGCCTCGATGGTGCCCACCGGGGTGCCTTCAGACAGGGTTACCTTAACCTTTTTATAGCCGTCGGTATTGACGTTGGCGGTGTTATGGGCAGTGGCCGCCGTCTTTTTCTGCAGGGCCATAAGGCCGGACAGTGCCGATTGAATGCCGGAAACCATCGCCTGTCTCCTTTGGGGTTTAAGGTTAAGAAAGGCTCTCTTGTTTCGCGAAGAGAAGCACGTTCCAAGTATACCTTCCAGTTACTGAAAAATCATCAGAAAAGCTCGGTTGGCTCAAGATCGTCGGTTGACGATGATTCCGGTTTCGTGCTGCAGGTGGTCCAGGGTCTCGGTCAGGTTCTCCAGGCTGATCGGGGCATGGTACGAAACCCGACAGATCTGGTAGTCGGAGCAATCGTAGACATCCACCCCCGGGCCGCCGGGACTCCTGGTAAACACCAGGTGCAAGGGTAATCCCTGGGTGCTGATATCCTCATTGGCCAAGGCCAGGGTGTGGCGAATTGATTTTTCCGCCTGAGCAAGGGTGGTTGTGGCGGTGCCGTATTCAACCTTGTCCTGGCGTGCACTTTTGCCCCGAGACAGCAACTGCCGGCTGAAGGCATCGCCAATCGGCCGGGAGGCGGCGATGGGCCGCACCGGCGTTACTTGCCGCTCCATGGGGGCCGGTTTGGATGGAAAAGTTGAAGGGTCATGGGGTTGTATCACGACCAGCACATAGGGGGTGCGATCCGGAAAGCGGCTTACCGGCAGGGTGGCCGGCGTCAGGTCCGGAGGCAGAAAGGCCGCCGTCAGGGTAACCGGTTCCGCCGGCGTTGGCGCCGGTGAAGGCGCAACCGCTGTTGCGTGGGGCGGTCCGGTTGGCGGCACGGCTTCCCGTGCGGGCGGTTCGGTAACGGCGGCGGGAGGAACCGCTCGATCAACCTGTTCTGCCGGCGGTGAAGAAGCGGCGACCGGGGTGATGGCGGGCGGCGGTGGGCTTGCCGGTGGCATTGGCGTGGGGGGGGCCAGTGTCTGGAGCATGGCGCTGATCCGCAGAGCGCTTTGCGCGGCGGCGGGTAGTTCACCCTCAAAGCCGATGAATTCCAGGGTGGTGGGGATATCCGGCAGCAGAAACGGGTGCTGCGCGGCCTCCGGCCGGGCTCCCAGGGTGAGCAAGGCTTGGCTGAGGATCTGCTCCCTTTGCACGGGAGGCTCCAATTCCCGGCCTTCAAGCAGGTTGGCCAAGGTCGGCGGCAGGGACGAAGGTGCCGGCGGGGACGGGAAGGCGATCCGGCGTAACACCTCAAGTTGCTGGAAGTTGATGTCGACCGCCGGGGGGGTCGGGTTGACGATATCGCCGACCGGAGCCTGGCCGGTTGTGGGCGCCGCCTCCGTGCCGGATTCCGGGGCGGTCTCTTGAGCGGTCGGCGGATTCCAGGGCATCCCCGGCCGGGTACCGAGAAGAGCCAGCGGTAGCGGGTTGTTGCCGGTAATGCCGTTCACGTTCATATTGCCACTCCCCGTGCCGTGGCCAGCCACCGTTTCGCTCCAGAACGGGACGATTCCCGACCCGGCCGCAAAACGGCGCGCCACTCATCAGTCCGTTGAAAAAGCCATCTCTGACTTTTTTTCAACGGACTGTCATACACTAGAAGATAGTTCTGCTGGGGAATGTTTGTCAAGGCGGCCCGGCCGGGGGCGGCGGCTTACTCTTCTTCCGGCAGTTCCTCGGAGTAGCGGCACTCTTTGTCCGGGCAGACCAGGCGGCGGCCCTTCTTGTTGCTTTTTTCTACCAGGAAGGGGGAGTTGCACAGCGGGCAGGGTTTGGCCACTGGTTTGTCCCATAGGGCGAAGGTGCACTTGGGGTAGCGGTTGCAACTGTAGAAGACCTTGCCCCTTTTGGAGACCTTCTGCACGAGTTCCCCGTCGCAGCCCTCTTCCGGGCAGCCCACCCCGGTGCTGATGGCCCGGACGTTTTTGCAGTCCGGGTAACCCGAACAGGCCAGAAATTTTCCGAAGCGGCCATGTTTGTAGACCATGGGGCGGCCGCATTTATCGCAACTCTCGCAGGAGTTTAACCACTCAGCTCATACCAGAGCGACAAAACAACGCATATTCAAAAAAATGTCACTGCCCGGGCTGTAAGGCCCCATTCATCACTTTATAGCCCAAAGCCTGGAGAATTGCCGCCTGTTTTTCGTTGGGTTCCTCCAGGCGGCGTTGGGCCTTTCGTGCACCGGTCGGCCAGAGCAGGCAGGAATGGAGGGTGCGCAGGCTCTCCATGGCCTCGGCGGCGGAGATCCTGAGCCCGTTACGGGCCAGGCGGATTTCCAGCAGACGCAGATAGGCCAGGGCAACCACGCAGGTGAAGATATGGCACCTGATCTTGCCGTCGGTCCAGTGGCGCAGGGGCAGCATGGCAACCATTTCGTGATCCTTGCTCTGGCGGAAGCTCTGCTCCACCACGTAGCGGTCCAGGCCGGCCTGGACGATCTCGTCGGTGTTCCAGTCGGGATGATCGGTGACCAAGATGTTCTTGCCGAAGTAGTCGATATGGCGACCGATCCGATAGTGGTTTTTGCGACAGTTCATCCGTAAGCGCTTGCCGTCTCTAAACAGCTCCACTCGGTAAAGATCATCCGGCAGGTGCAGTTCCCGGCAGAGGTTGAGATAACGCTCCTGCACCGTTGCGAGGTTACGCCACTGGGCTGCCTGGCCGTTGACCTTGTGGCGCATCAGATGCACTTCCTCCTCCAAACGCAGCATTTTCTGCTCGAAAGCGTAACGCTGCTTGGTGGCGGTGCGGGGATTATAGGTGACCACCACACTGCGCTCCCTGCCCCACAACTCCCGGCTGGTCCGCCAGGCCAGCAACAGGTCGTCATCGCGGCCTTTGGCCTTGAGCTGCCGGTTCTTGGCGGTATCGACCACCTGGAAATGCTTGCGATCCACGTGGATCAGCTCTTCGGCGTAATGGGGCGAATAGCTGGTGACGAAATGGAGCCGGTCATTGGCGTCGATGGCGGCGATATTCGCCTCGGCGTTGATCCCTTTGTCGAAAACGATGGTCATGGTGCCTTGGCCGCCACGGCCGGCGACCTTGAACAGCTCCTGGGCCAGCTTGAGGAAAACCTTGGAGTCGTGACGATTGCCTTCATACTCTCGGTAAAACAGCGGCAGCCGATTGTCTCTGGCGACCAGTAAGGCCACCCCGACCTGCCGCAGCCAGTGCCGCCCCTCTTTGTTCCGACCACGTTGGGCCAGTTCCGAAGAGGTGTTGCCGGCCATGAAGGTGTAGTAGTTGGTGGTATCGAACATCACCGCGTCCGCCGATGAGGGCTCCAGCTCCGCCAGCTTACGGAAAAAGAGATCGGCCACCGCTGCCAGCTTGGCACTGTCCATCTTCTCCCACTGCTTCCAATAGGCCTGGGAACTCAAGGCATCAAGGGCCACCGGCCGGATCTGCTGGATGGCGGTGGTGCGATACCATTCCGCCAAGGCCCGTTTGGACCTGGGGGCCACCATCCGGTTGGCGATGGCATAGAAGAAATAATCCCCCACCGAAGGCGAGCCTTTTCGCTCCGCCGGCGACAGCACCGAATCAACCAGGCCGGCAATGTTAATCTCCCGATCCAGCAACTCGGCCAGCCACAACGAGCCGAACTCCTGCACCTGGATGCGCTCGACCTCCCGGCTACCAGCACCCTTGGCCAACTCCAGCAACCGCTCGGGGCTGCCGAGATAAACCTGGTTGACCACCTTGGGCTTGCCATCCACTCGGGCGATCTCCCGCAGGTAATAGTAGGGTCTGCCTTTTTTGATTTTCTTGTGTATGTGCGCCATGGTTAAACTCCTGTCATAGTAACGGGCGCGGTAGAAGTACAGGCCGATTTCGGGGTCGTACTCGCGGCCGGTGTAGCGGTAGGGCTGTTTGATCCGGTTGCCGCCGCCGGGGGCGAGGTTGCCGATATGGCCATTGGCGTCGGTTTCCAGCACGATATCCTCGTGGTCGTAGACGTAGCGGGTGGTGGTCTCCACCCCTTCGGGATCGACAAGCCGTTTTTCCAGCCGGCGGCCGAAGGGGTCGTAGGCAAACTCCACCCTGGTGCCGTCGGGCATCACCACCTCACGCAACCGGTTGGCAAAATCCCAGCGGTAACTGGTCTCGCCCTCGGCGGTCACCTTGCTGATCAGGTTGCCGTTGGCGTCGTAATCGTACCGGTCCTGATCGGAACTCAGCAACCGGTTGTTCGGGTCGTGGCGGTAATCGTCGTGGCGGTGGCTGGCCTGGCGGTTGCCGGCGGGATCGTATTGGTAGAACTCCGGCTGTTGCGGCCCGCCCTGGGGTGCTCCGCCTTGCTCCATCCCCCGGCCCTGTCCCCGGCTCTGGCCCTGGCCGGGGGTGGCCGGCCTGCCGCCGGGAGAGGCCGGGTTGGCCTCCAGCAGCCGGTGGGTGCGATCGTAGCGATAGTCGATCTCCTGATCCGCTCCGGTCAGACGCAAGCGGTTGCCGACCGGGTCGAGATCGTAGACGGCGGCGGCGATGACGGCGGTGCCTGACCGGTGGACAAGGCCCGTTAAGCGACCGGCGGGATCGTAATCGTAATCCACCCATCGGCCGTCGGGAGTCAGGGCGCCGGTGCGCCGACCGGCGGCGTCGTAGCTGTATTCCAGGGTCCAGCCCCGGGAGTCGCTGACTCCGGCGATCCGCCCGGCGTCATCGTAGTTGAAGCTGTAGCTGATCTCGGGATTGGCAGCCCGGGTGATCCGAGGACGGCTCCGTCGGGATCGACACGTTCCACCAAGTTGCCGACCGTGAGATAAATAGTATTTTGCACCATTTTATTCCCAGATCGGGAATAGTCAAACTTCACTCAACTTCAGAACGAGACTTTTTTAGTTTGCATTTACTGCAATAGTAAAAATACCTTTCTTTTTTTAAAAGCAATAAAATTCCAGAAATAACTGCAAATAAAATATATAAAAATGGAATTATTGTGCCATAAGCAATAAACATCAACAAAGGAAACATTGGCAAACAACTTATGAGAACAATAAGTCCATATTTTTTGTAATATTTTACCTCTAGTTCATTACTACATATTTTGCATATTGCAGCCATGATTATTTTTCCTGCTCTGATTTATCCTATTTGCATGGTGTACTGCTATCACCTGGTGCATCAATGATCGAGTTAAAAAAATTGTCAATTATTTCATTTGTAAGTTCCTCAATAGACTGTCCCAATCCTACAACCTCAAACCCTGTTTGAATTAGTAGACCTCCACTGAATCCAGCAGCACCCCCGACTATCGCTGAAGGAACAGTCCCAATGCCCAAGGCGGGAACACCAACGATTGCACCGCCAACTGCACCAGCAGCAGCACCGCCAAGACCGGCACTAATAATTCTTCTCCCTGCTGGATCAATATCTCGCATATAGCTTTGAGAAATGCTTCTAATTGTTTTATCAACAAATTGCTTGATTAAAAATGTTCGGGTCAGCCCCCACGGATCAATCCAATTAACCGGATTATTCAGGACATACCCATACAGATTAACATCACCTCCCGCAAAGCCGATGGGGTCTTGGGAGATGAACCGGCCGATATCCGGATCGTAGTAGCGGGCGCGGTAGAAGTACAGGCCGATGTCGGGGTCGTACTCGCGGCCGGTGTAGCGGTAAGGCTGCTTGATCCGGTTGCCGCCGCCGGGGGCGGGGTTGCCGAAGGCGTCGTACTGGTAGCTCTGCACCAACCGGGCCCGCTGGTCGCTGAGGGCGGTGATCGTGCCCAGGCCGTCGGAGTGATAGTAATAGATCTCGCGGCCATGGTAAAGGGCCAGGGGTTCGTCGATGCCGGGGCCGTGGAGGTAACGGTTGCCGATCTGGCCATTGGCGTCGGTCTCCAGCACGATATCCTCGTGGTCGTAAACGTAGCGGGTGGTGGTCTCGGCCCCTTCGGGATCGGCAAGCCGTTTTTCCAGCCGGCGGCCGAAGGGGTCGTAGGCAAACTCCACCTTGGTGCCGTCGGGCATCACCACCTCACGCAACCGGTTGGCAAAATCCCAGCGATAAATGGTCTCGCCCTCGGCGGTCACCTTGCTGATCAGGTTGCTGTTGGCGTCGTAATCGTACCGGGCCTGATCGGCGCTCAGCAACCGGTTGTTCCGGTCGTGGCGGTATTCGTCGTGGCGGTGGCTGGCCTGGCGGTTGCCGGCGGGATCGTATTGGTAGAACTCCGGCTGTTGCGGCCCGCCCTGGGGTGCTCCGCCTTGCTCCAGCCCCCGGCCCTGTCCCCGGCCCTGTCCCTCCTGGCCGGGGGTGGCCGGCCTGCCGCCGGGAGCGACCGGGTTGGCCTCCAGCAGCCGGTGGGTGCGATCGTAGCGATAGTCGATCTCCTGATCCGCTCCGGTCAGACGCAAGCGGTTGCCGACCGGGTCGAGATCGTAGACGGCGGCGGCGATGACGGCGGTGCCTGACCGGTGGACAAGGCCCGTTAAGCGACCGGCAGGATCGTAATCGTAGTCTGCCTTGACCCCGTTGGGGTAAACCAGGGCGGCACGCCGGCCAGCCGGGTCATAGCGGAAACTGAAGGTGCGGCCGCTGTCGTTGATCTCGGCGAGCCGACCGGCGGGATCGTAACCGTAATCCACCCATCGGCCGTCGGGAGTCAGGGCGCCGGTGCGCCGACCGGCGGCGTCGTAGCTGTATTCCAGGTTCCAGCCCCGGGAGTCGCTGACCCCGGTGATCCGCCCGGCGTCATCGTAGTTGAAGCTGTAGCTGATCTCGGGATTGGCAGCCCGGGTGATCCGCCCCTGGGCGTTATAGCTGAACGTGGTTTCGGTGCCGTCGGGGTACTGCTTGACCAGCAGCCGACCCAGGGCATCGTGATGATAACCGATGCAGAAAATGGGGTCAGACACCATTTTGGCCCGCCATTTTCGCCCGATTTTCGATTTGCAAGTCAAATAAACAACAAACTTGCCCTGCCCCAGCGACGCACGAGAAGCGCGGCTTGGATGCGTGCTCTCTTCTATTCATAGTGGGTCCACATCCGCAGCACCTTCACCGTGCGAAGATCCTCGAAAACTTGATAGACAAGCCGATGTTTGATGTTGATGCGCCGCGAACAGGCACCAGCCAAATCACCAACGAGCTTTTCGTATGGTGGTGGATTTTGGAAGGGATTGTCGGCGAGGATATCAAGTAATTGCTGTGTTTTCGGCTTCAAGCCGGAAGCGGCAAGCTTTTTCGCATCTTTTTGGGCGTGTTTGGTGTAGACCAGCTTCCAGTTCACCAGTCCAATTCCTCATCACACTCTTCAACTGGCGTCTTCATACCGTCAAGGATCGATTCCTTCAGTTCGGGAACGGAATGCAGGTAGAGGGTCTCCTGCACGGCACGCCAGTCGTCTTCAGACACCAGGACCGCGTTGTTGCGCTTGCCGGTGATCTGAATGGGATCGTGCGACTCGGCTACATCGTCGAGTAGCTTGTAGAGATGCTTTCTGGCTTCGGTTGCAGTAATTGTGGTCATTGACGCCTCCCTAACGTACGTCAAATCGTACGCTACCTGTAGTAACCTTGTCAACCAGAATGATTTCTCTTTTTTCTTGCCCGCCAATAAGCGGCGTAAACCCCTGGTGCTGCGAGGCGCCAGAAAAGTCGGCAAGTCAACCCTGATGCGGCGCTTTGCTCGGGGCAAGGTGGCGGTGCGCTTTGACCTGGATCCGCCAAATTGTCAGGAAGTGGCCCACACAATAACCATCGGAACCGGCGGCGAGGAGACAAGATTCTCGCTGCCCCCCCTCCCCTCTATGAGGTGGACGAACTGCTGCGAATTATCGGCGACCAGCCTTAGCACCTGTCCGGAAATTGGTGACCACCTCTCAGGGCGCCGGTGCGCCGACCGGCGGCGTCGTAAAGGTCGCTCAGTAATTCAACCTGATCGTCAGATCTATGTTTTGCCCATCGTATGGAAAGCTGGCGGCAGAAAACGCAGGGGCGCCGAATTCGTCAACGGTCGTATTTGAAAAGCCGTAGCCTTCCTTGGGGACACCAAGCCAATTGGTGTCGAGCTCCCCGTTCATGTTCTCATCATGGATGACGGCGATCGCATAGGTTCCCGGCGGGATATCCGAAAAGACGCATTGCGCTTTTGTCTTCTGAATTTTCCTTATTATAATTGCCTTTGCCGAACCCAAAAATTTATTGGGAAAACCCTCTGGTGATTCGAAAATCCCACAAGCTATATTTCCAGTACTGTTTTTTATATTCGGAATTTTCACGTGAATTCCCGGGCATGATGATTGGGCGAAGGCGATGGTGGGAAAATTCGCAAACACCAGCACTGCAGACAATGCACATCGAACGCCCATGGAGACCAACGCGGACTTCCGATGAGTTGACTTACCCATGATTTTCCTCATAGTTCCGATCTCCGTGACATGATGGAGACAACCCAATCTCGCTCCGCCCAACCCATCGAGAAAAAATAGATCTGTCCCGGTTTTACCGGGTTTTCCGCGGTTTTCCGCGCGGTTTTCCGGTCCCGGTTTTCCGGTTTTCCGTTTTCTGGTTTTCCTTATTTGTCCTTCATTCCAGATAGTTTACGATAAAAATTGATGATACTTATAACGCATGCCAATGAAATGACGGTGCTAATAAAAATTACTTCCCCCAAGGTCGGGGTTATATCAAATAATCTGGCCAAAATCAGGGACACAAATATACCTATCGCTACACCTATAGGTAGGTAGACAAATGAATTAAGGAGAAAACGTTTTTTCTGGTTTTTTGGAATGCGATTTAACATTGATATGCCCTAATTTTCACATTTTTCCTTTTCTATTATTTCTATCTGCTTAAACCCTTGCATCATCACCCAAGAACCAAAAGCCATTCCTGTTACCCCAGTCGCTATGGGGACAATTCCTTTTGGCCCCATAAAGACTCCATAACTCAAAAGTTTCGCATTTACAGAAGTAATGGCTGCGCCGGCAGCAATTAAGTCCCATGCCCCCGGGGCTGAGATATTGTAACTCTCAAAAAAACCTGGCGGTGGCTTCTTGCCGTACATATCTGCGATCTCTCGATAACCTCCATCGCCCCAGACCGGTCCGATCATGGTCAATCCATATGGATCAATCCAATTAACCGGATTATTCAGGACATACCCATACAGATTAACATCACCTCCCGCAAAGCCAATGGGGTCTTGGGAGATGAACCGGCCGATATCCGGATCGTAGTAGCGGGCGCGATAGAAGTACAGGCCGATTTCGGGGTCGTACTCGCGGCCGGTGTAGCGGTAGGGCTGTTTGATCCGGTTGCCGCCGCCGGGGGCGGGGTTGCCGAAGGCGTCGTACTGGTAGTTCTGCACCACCCGGGCCCGCTGGTCGCTGAGGGCGGTGATCGTGCCCAGGCCATCGGA
>NZ_JARGDQ010000013.1 GCF_029210385.1 Desulfurivibrio dismutans
GCGTCGTTATCCTCTGGCCAACCATAAAAAAATATGGCGCTATGCCCCAATTGTGATAAAGTTAAGATATGCCAAAAGCAGATTTTGAATGGGACCCCAATAAAGACCGCGAAAACGATCAAAAACACGGGGTCAGTTTCAGCGAGGCACAATACGCTTTTGCCGATCCTCGCCGCGTGATCGCGGAAGATTTAAACCACAGCGACCAGGAACAGCGTTATTATTGTTTTGGCAAGGTCGGCGGCGGCATCCTCACCGTGAGGTTTACTTTTCGCAACCAAGTGATCCGCATCATCGGGGCCGGTTACTGGCGCAAGGGAAAGGTGATTTATGAGCAGGAAAATCAAGTACAGCGATGAACCCCTTGGGGATTTGCGGGTGATCCCGGACTTTCTCCCCTCTCCGGAAGAACTTGCCTTTCGGGAAGAGTCGGTGAAGGTGACGATTACTCTGAGTAAAAAGAGCGTATCCTTTTTCAAGGAGGAAGCCGGCAAGCATCACACTCAATATCAGCGGATGATCAGGCAGTTGCTGGACGCCTATGTTGATAGTCGGCAAAAGGCTGTATAAGGGGGAGGAACAACAACTTGCCGCCCAACCAGAACCCGGAACAAATCGCCCGCGACCGCATCGACCGGCAACTGGCCCTGGCGGGCTGGGTGGTGCAGGATAACCGCGCCATCGACTTCAACGCCGACCCCGGCATCGCGGTGCGCGAATACCGCACCGACGTCGGCCCCGCCGACTACGTCCTCTTCGTCAACGGCCAGGCCGCCGGGGTAATCGAAGCCAAGGCCGAAGAACAGGGCCACAAGCTAACCACCGTCGAAGATCAATCCGGCCGCTACGCCAGCGCCAAACTCAAGTGGGTCAACAACAACACCCCGCTGCCCCTGGTCTGCGAGGCCACCGGCATCATTACCCGCCTCACCGACAACCGCGACCCCAAACCCCGGGCCCGGGAAATCTTCAACTTCCCCACCCCGGCCGCCGTGGCCGAGCAACTCAGCCAGTCCGCCACCCTGCGCGCCCGCCTGCAAAACCTGCCGCCGCTCAACCCCGAAGGCCTGCGGGCCTGCCAGGTCAGCGCCATCACCAACCTGGAAGCCTCCTTCCAGGCGGACCATCCCCGGGCCCTGGTCCAGATGGCCACCGGCTCCGGCAAAACCTTCACCGCCATCACCGCCGTTTACCGGCTGCTCAAACACGCCGGGGCCCAGCGCGTCCTCTTCCTGGTGGATACCAAAAACCTGGGCGAACAGGCCGAGCAGGAGTTCATGAGCTACCTGCCCAACGACGACAACCGCAAGTTCACCGAACTCTACACGGTCCAGCGCCTCAAGTCTTCCTACGTGGCGCCGGACAGCCAGGTCTGCATCAGCACCATCCAGCGCCTCTACTCCCTGCTCAAGGACGAACCCCTGGACGAAGCCGCCGAAGAGGCCAACCCCGCCGAGCAAGATGAAGAGCTGGCCTACTCGGCCAAACAACTGGACCGCGCCATCGTCAACCCGGACCAGATCCGCACCGTGATCCGCGCCTTCAAGGCCAAGCTGCCGGAAATCTTCCCCGGCCGTCGGGAAGTGCCCAAAACCCTGATCTTCGCCAAGACCGACAGCCACGCCGACGACATCATCCACACCGTGCGCCGGGAGTTCGGCGAGGGCAACCAGTTCTGCAAGAAGATCACCTACCAGGCCGAGGAAGACCCTAAATCGGTGCTGGCCCAGTTCCGCAACGACTTCTACCCCCGGATCGCCGTCACCGTGGACATGATCGCCACCGGCACCGATGTCAAACCCCTGGAATGCCTGCTCTTCATGCGCGATGTCAAAAGCCGCAACTACTTCGAGCAGATGAAGGGCCGGGGCACCCGCACCCTGGACGCCGACGGCCTGAAAAAGGTGACCCCGTCCGCCCCCGGCGGCAAAAACCACTACGTGATCGTCGATGCCGTGGGGGTGACCAAATCGCTGAAAACCGCCAGCCAGCCGCTGATCACCAAACCCTCGGTGGCGCTGAAAGACCTGGCCATGGGGGTGATGATGGGGGCGCGGGACGAAGACACCGTCTCCTCCCTGGCCGGCCGCCTGGCCCGCCTGGACCGGCAGCTTGACGACCACGACCGCCGCCGGATCAGCGACCAGGCCGGCGGCGTTTTTTGCCGTCCATCGACCGGCTGGAGGGCGTTCGACCCGACGGGCGCAGCATGTACCAACGGGTGAGGGTAGATGTGCTGGGTGGACGCACTCCGATCCCGGCCAGGATCTACTGGATGTTTGCCTCCCTTAATTACGGAGAGAGTCACCAGCGGCCGATGGCTACGTCCTCGAGCATGCTATTGCGGTCTTATCCGGACGAAAGCGTTTGACAATCTGTCCCTGCCTAAATATATCAGATGCAGTCTCAAGTTGGGAAACAGTGCCATGGAACCCCATTACCGCCTCTGTTATGGTAATAAGCCTATCTCCCATGAGGAGTTATGGAAATGACCTTGTTGGAAGACCGCTGGTTATCAGTAGACGAGATAGGCAAGTACCTCGGTGTCAGCAGTGACACCGTTTACCGCTGGATCGACAAGCATGCGATGCCCGCCCATCGCATGGGCCGTCTTTGGAAGTTCAAGAAAGACGAAGTCGACGAGTGGGTGAAAGCTGGCGGCGCGGCTGATCGCAATAAGAAGGATTGGAAGGAATGATCACCGACTACCATGCAAGCTACTACGCGCATGAATTGAGCCGGGTCGGTGGCACCGGTGTCGACCGCCTTGGCCGTGCGCTGTTCGATGCATGCGTAGACCTGAATCCTCACCAGATTGAAGCAGCTCTTTTCGCATTACGCTCACCCCTTTCAAAGGGCGTGCTGCTCGCCGATGAAGTCGGCCTTGGCAAGACCATCGAGGCAGGTCTTGTACTATGTCAATACTGGGCAGAACGCAGGCGGAACATTCTGGTCATCAGCCCTGCCTCTCTCCGCAAGCAGTGGGCGCTGGAACTCTCCGAAAAATTCAACCTGCCATCCATCGTTCTGGATGCAAAAACCTATAAAGATCAGCAAAGGCTTGGTGTTCCGAACCCGTTCAGGGACAAGCAAATCGTCGTCTGCTCCATGCACTTTGCCGCCAGCCGGGCGGAAGAACTCAAAGAGATTGCCTGGGACTTGGTGGTTATCGACGAAGCCCATAAGCTTCGCAATGCCTACCGTGAAAGCAACCGGCTGGGTCAGCGTATCCGTTGGGCAACAGAAGATCGCAAAAAGCTGCTCCTGACGGCGACGCCGCTGCAAAACTCCCTGCTCGAACTCTATGGCCTTTCGACCCTGATCGATGACCGGCTGTTTGGTGACTTGGCATCTTTCAGAACGCAGTACATCAACTATGGCGGTGATATTTCCGGCCTGCGGGAACGCCTGGGCGCATTCTGCTGGCGTTCGCTCCGTAGCCAGGTTATCGAATTCGTGCGCTACACCGAGCGCAAACTCATTACCCGACCGTTCAAGCCCACGGAGCAAGAGCACAAACTATATGAGGCGGTTTCCAGCTATCTCATGCGTGACGAAACCTATGCGCTCCCATCAGGGCAGAAACACCTGCTCATACTTCTTGTCCGAAAAGTTCTGGCATCATCGCCCCACGCCGTTGCCGGAACACTTGAGATCATGCGTGACCGTCTGCTGAAATTGAGGGACGAAGCCAGGCAGAACGCAAGCGCCTTGGATCTGCTGATTTCTGGTGAGGACATTGATGACGATCTGCTCGATGAAATCCTCGAGGACGAAGAAGATGGTCTCATCGATGACGAATCCCCAACACCTGAGATAGAACCGGAACCGCAGACTAAAAAGATTGATCTGGAAAAGCTCAATGCTGAAATTGAAGAGCTGACCGACTACATTCGCTGGGCCAGAAGTCTTGGCATCGACACAAAAACCAGAGCGCTCCTGAAGGCCTTGGACATTGGCTTCAGCGTCATGGAAGACATGGGCGCGGCCAAAAAAGTGGTCGTCTTTACCGAATCACGGCGAACTCAGAACTGGCTCAAAGACTTCCTTGAGGGGAATGGCTATGCCGGTCAGGTGCTGACGTTCAATGGCACCAACAAGGATGATGCCTCCGGTCAAATTTATAAAGAGTGGCTTGCCGCCAACAAGGAGTCAGGTCGCGCTACCGGTTCTCGTCAAGTGGATCTCAGAGCGGCAATCATTGATCGTTTCCGTGACCAGGCAAGTGTCTTGATCGCGACAGAAGCCGGTGCCGAAGGCCTTAACCTTCAGTTCTGCTCGGCCATCGTCAATTTTGATTTGCCCTGGAATCCTCAGCGCATTGAACAGCGGATAGGCCGTTGCCACCGTTACGGCCAAAAACACGACGTGGTGGTCATCAATTTCCTCAACGAGCGCAACGAGGCCGACCGGCGCGTCCACGAGTTGCTTGAGCATAAATTCAATCTGTTTACCGGGGTTTTCGGTGCCAGCGACGAAGTACTGGGCTCCATCGAAGCCGGGGTGGATTTTGAGCGCCGAATTCTCGAGATCTATCAAGAATGCCGGAGCGAAGAGGAAATTCAGACCGCTTTTGAAAAGCTGCGATTCGAACTCGATGAGCAGATTCAGACCAGAATGCGTGACACCCGAAAGATGCTGCTGGAGCATTTTGACGAAGACGTGCACGAGCGGCTGAAGGTCAACCTGGCTGGAACCCAAGAACGACTGGACCGGATTGGCCGTCTGTTTTGGTCGGTCACCCGCCACGCCCTGGAAACCCATGCTGTTTTTGATGATGCGGATTTCTCTTTCACCCTGAACAACAGCCCGGCTCCTCATGTCTCGACCGGGCGGTATCACCTGATCTCCAAAACCCAGGAGAATATACCCGGGGAGTATCTCTACCGGCTCAGTCATCCGTTGGGAGAGCACGTATTGAGTGAGGCTAAGGAAAGGCCTTGCCCGCCTGCCGAAGTCGTTTTTGATATTTCCGGGCACTCCACCCGCATCGCCGTGGTGGAACGTCTCAAGGGGCGGTCCGGCTGGCTGAGCCTTCAGCGACTCCACATCGAATCATTTGATTTCGAGGAGTATATGCTTTTCTCGGGAATGGACGATACGGACAACAACATCGACCAGGAAACCTGCGAAAAGCTGTTTAATTGCAGCGGGCGGGTCAATGGACAATTGACAATGATCAATGAACAGGTGAAGCAACGGCTTGATGCCGATTCAAAGCGGCATGTGCAGGCGACCCTGGCCAAAAACCTGGAGGAGAACAACCGCCACTTCTCCGAAGCCCGTGACCAGCTCGACAAATGGGCCGAGGACATGGAAATGGCGGCCCAAAAAGAATTGGACGATACCAAACGCCAGATCCGCGACCTGCAACGGCGCAGCCGCCAGGCTCCCACCATCGAGGAGCAGCACAGCCTGCAGGAAGAAATCGCCAAGCTCGAGCGGAAGAAGCGCAATTTACGCGAGCGGATCTTCGACATCGAGGACGAGATTGCTGAAAAGCGTGACCGCCTCGTGGAATCGCTCGAAAAACGTATGCAACAGAAAACAACTGTCACGCCGGTGTTCACCATCCGGTGGAGCGTGATTTAAGGAATCAGGAGATAACAATGCCATCAGCCGAACAACTTCGCAGCCGCCTTTTGAAGAAGCTTTCCGAGCTGTTCCAGCTCGACCAGCCGGATCTCGATTTCGGCTTTTACCGCATCATGCACGCCAAGGCGCAGGAAGTTCAGGAATTCATCAGCACCGACCTGTTGAAAATCGTGGCGGATGCCTTCGGCGATGTGGACGAGGCCCGCAAGGCCGAGCTGCAGGCCGCCTACGAGAAGGCCATTCAGACCGCCAAGGATTTCGGCGCTCCCAATCCGGAAGAGACCGAGCCGGTCAAAAAGGCCAAGGCCGCGCTGGATGCAGTCAAGGATACGGCTAGCGCCGAGGCCGACGTCTATGACCACTTGTATCGCTTCTTTGAGCGCTACTACGATGACGGCGACTTCATCTCCCGCCGCTATTATACCCGGGAAACGTCCGGCAAGGCAGCACCCTTTGCCGTGCCCTACAACGGCGAGGAAGTGAAACTGCACTGGGCCAACGCCGACCAGTATTACATCAAGAGCGCCGAGTATTTTTCCAACTTCACTTTCGATTTGCGGCAGGCGCAAGAGATCCGCGCCCTGCGGCAGCAGAATCAGATCGGTATCCTGCTCGGAGCAGAGGACGATTCCCCGCTCAAAGTCCACTTTCGCGTCGTCGAGGCCACCGAGGGCGAGCACGGCAACGTCAAGGCCTCCGAGGCCAACAAACGTTTCTTCATTCTGCATGCCGAAAATCCCGTCGCCCTGACCGAAACCGGCGAGCTGGTCGTCAATTTTGAATACCGGCCCGACCCGGAAAAAACCGGCCAGGAAAACACCTGGCGGGACAAGCGCAACACCGAGGCGGTGGAGACCATACTGGAGCGTCTCCAGGCCATGGCTGCCGCCGGTGGCGAACACGAAAAACAGATCGCGGAATATCTGCGTCTGTTCAAGGTCCCCGCTCCGACCGACAGCGACAAGAAGCGCCCAGTGCTGGCCAAGTACGTGAACCAGTACACGGCCCGCAACACCATGGACTATTTCATTCATAAGGACCTGGGCGGCTTTCTACGCCGGGAGCTGGACTTCTACATCAAGAACGAGGTCATGCGCCTTGATGACATTGAAAACGCCGAAGCCCCGGCGGTCGAAAGCTATCTGGCCAAGATCAAGGTGCTGCGCAAGATCGCGGGCAAGCTGATCGACTTTCTGGCCCAGCTTGAGGATTTTCAGAAAAAGCTCTGGCTCAAGAAGAAGTTCATTATTGAAACCAACTACTGCATCACCCTCGACCGGGTTCCCGAGGAACTCTACGCGGAAGTGGCCGCCTGTGATGCGCAGTGTGAAGAGAGGATCAGGCTGTTCGCCATCGACGAAATCCAGGCCGATCTGCACAGCCCGGGGTTCTCGCGGCCTTTGACGGTCGAGTTCCTCAAGGCCAACAACAAGCTGGTGCTGGATACCCGCTTTTTCGATGACAGCTTCAAGGCACGGCTGGTGGCGTCGATTGAGAACTTCGATGAGCAGTGCGATGGCCTGCTGATTCACTCGGAGAATTTTCAGGCGTTGAAACTGATAGAGGAAAGATACCGAAAGCAGGTTCGCGCAACTTACATCGATCCACCTTACAACACCGTTCACTCCGAAATTGTTTATAAGAACCAGTACAAGCATTCGTCTTGGCTGTCTTTAATCGCCAATGTAGCAAGGATTACACCCGCATTTTGGCAGAATACTTATTCTTTCGGATTAGCTATCGACGATTACGAGTTTGTCAATCTGGCGGCTTTATTGGATGGTTTATTCCCCACACTCGAACGCTCTGTGGTTGTAGTCAATCACCATCCTCAAGGAGCAGGCGGTCGCTTGTCGAGGACTCACGAATATTTGATTCTTTGCAGCCCGGCGGATGCTCCATCCTATTTGGGTCAACCCAAAGATGACTATCAGGAAGAGCGAAGCTTTATGCGGAGCGGAACAGCAGAAAACAACTACCGTTCAGGCAGGTGGAAGAGTTTCTATGCCTTGTTACTGGACCCAAGAACTAATCAGATTGTAGATGCTGAACCGCCAGTTCCTCTCGGGGAAGCATATCCTACTGAGAATACGCCCGAAGGGCACCAGCGGATTTACCCGATCAACTCAAAAGGTGAAGAGCGTGTTTGGCGTTCTAGCCATTTGACTGGAAAGAAAAGAGCCCAAGATGGCGAACTTATCGTTTCTGACCGTGGAACGGTTTATCAAACGATAGATCACGACGGAAAAAGGGAAACGCTCTTCAGCAATTGGACAGACAGCAAATTCAATGCTGGCATCCATGGGTCAAATGTTCTTGGAGACTTGGGTCTTCGAGGAGCATTCGACTATCCAAAATCGATCTATACAGTCGAGACTGCACTTTGGGCACAAACATTTGGTGATCACAGGGCTACCATCCTCGATTACTTTGCTGGGTCAGGAACAACGGGGCACGCAGTTCTAAATCTGAATAGAAGCGATAATGGCAAAAGAAAATACGTCTTAGTGGAAATGGGGGACTACTTTGGTACAGCCACCAAGCCGCGTGTTCAAAAAGCCATTTATTCCAATTCTTGGAGTGATGGAAAACCGACATCTAGGACTGATGGAATTTCTAACTGCTTCAAATACGTCCGTCTGGAATCCTACGAGGACACGCTCAACAACCTGCGCCTCGACCACCACCCCCAGCGTAAAAGGGCAGTAGCTGCCAACCCGGCGCTCAAAGAAGACTACATGCTCCGCTACCTGCTGGATGTGGAGACACGGGGAAGTCAGTCGCTGCTCAATATCGACGCCTTTGCCGATCCGACCGCTTACACCCTGGAGGTCAAAAAGCCGGGGACGGACGAGTACGCCACCCGTGCGGTCGACCTGATCGAGACCTTCAACTATCTGATCGGCCTGCGCGTGCTGCACACATCCGTGCCGCAAACCTTCCAGGCGACCTTCAAGCGCATCACGGACCCGGAGCTGCCCGAAGACCAGCACACCAAGCTGGTGGTGGATGGCCGCATCCGCCAGGACGAAGGCGGCCCGTGGTGGTTCCGCAAAGTCGAAGGCTGGGTGCCCAAGGACGCGGCCAATCCCAACAATGGCCAGCGGGAAAAGGTTTTGGTCGTCTGGCGCAAGCTCACCGACGACATCGAGCAGGACAACCTGATGCTGGATGAATGGTTCCAGAAGAACCGCATCAGCACCCGCGATTTCGAGTTCGACACCATCTACGTCAACGGCAGCAACAATCTGCCCAACCTCGCGCTTCCTGACGAGAACTGGAAGGTCCGCCTCATCGAAGAAGAGTTCATGAAGCGCATGTGGGAGATGGAAGGATGAGTAACCACGAACTAAGTACGAAAGAGAACCACAGATGAACATCGATGGACACGGATTAGCTTTTGCAACTGACAAGGAAGGCTTGTCGGTTCATGCCGCACCCAGGCACGGAGGCGATTCATGAAACCCTACGAACCGAATAAATTGCCACTGGAAGGGCTGGACTATAAGCAGTTGTTTTCCCTGGTTGGCAATGCCAATGCGGAATTGGCCCGGTATGATGGGCTGCTGCAGGGAATTGTTAATCCTTCGATCATGCTGTCACCGCTGACCAATGAGGAGGCCGTGCTTTCTTCAAAAATCGAAGGAACCCAGGCTACAGTCGATGAGGTTCTGGAACAGGAAGCCGGTATCCTCAAGGAGGGTGAAAAGGCAAAAGACATTCAGGAAATCATCAATTACCGCGAAGCGTTGCGTGGTTCGCATCAATATCTTGAGGATCGCCCCATCACCCTGTCGTTCGTGCGGGAGTTACACAGGATTCTGCTCAACAGCGTGCGCGGACAAGACAAAACCCCCGGTGAATTTCGCAAGGATCAGAACTGGATCGGCAAGTACGGCTGCACCATCGAACAGGCCAGCTTCGTTCCGCCCAATCCTTTGCAGTTACAGGATCACCTGGAAGCGTGGCAGCGCTACATGGCCAGCAATGATGTTGACTTGCTGCTGCAAACGGCGGTAGTTCATGCCCAGTTTGAGCTACTGCATCCGTTCAAGGATGGAAATGGGCGAATCGGACGAATCCTGATCCCGCTATTCCTATATCAGAAGAAGAAGCTTTCGCAGCCGATGTTCTACCTGAGTTCCTACCTGGAAAACCACCGGGAAGAATACTATGCGCGGTTGCAGAATATTTCGCGTGAAGGCGACTGGAATGGCTGGATTGCCTTCTTCCTGACGGCCATCACTGTGCAGGCGAAGCACAATAACGCCAAAGTCAAGGCAATCATGGACCTGTACGATGCGATGAAAAGACGAATTCATGGCATCACCCACTCCCAGTACACCGTGCATCTGCTGGACGCAATTTTTGATCGTCCGATCTTCGAAACAACGGACTTCATCAGACGCACGGGTATCCACAAACCCACCGCCATGGGATTGCTTCGTCAACTGAAAGCGGCGGATGTTTTGCGCGAACTGCGTCCCGGTAGTGGCAGGCGCGCCGCGGTTCTCTGTTTCCCGGAATTGCTGAATATTGCCGAGGGGAGGCAGATCGTATGATGGAACTTGTGTATCGCCTGACCACATCTATTGGCTTTGTGTATCGCAAGCGCTGCCTTGCAATACGCGAATCGGTTTATGGATCGCAGAATAGCCACAAACCACTTTGCGGATCGTTTCCCGGGTTTTGCCGTCCACAAAACCTGCAAGACACGAAGGGAGGCGGCCATGCCAAGGGGTAGAACCAGGGGCCGGGCCAGAGGCCCGCAGCAACACGCCTTCCGCAACAAGCTGCTGCTCAACCAGTGGCTCATAAGCCTGTTCGGCATCGATCCGCTCGCCGAACACAAAGTAAATGGCAAGGTGGTTCGCCCCTTTCACAAGTTGGCCGAACCCATCCGTGATCCGCGCCTGGAAGGGTTGGACAAGGATAATCTGCATTTCTTCTACCACCATCTCGGCGATAGTCCGCTCTTCAGCTATGCCGATCCAACGGCTGATTTCCCGGGCTTTCGCATCAGTCGGGATATGCTGTTGACCTATGAGCAGAACATTGTTCGCCATACCCAGGCGATCAACGAAAAGCGCCACCGCCCGATTGGGTGGAAATACTACCAATGGCTGACCCTGATCTTTGTTGAAATCTACCTGGACCGCTTTTTTGGCAATCGTGAAGGGTTGCTCGCCGATCTCAATGCATTCGCCCTGCGTTTCAACCGCCACTGGGACGATTACGCCGATGTGCCGCCTTACAACGAGGATGACCTGAACAAGCTCTGCATGCAGAACGCCACCGGCAGCGGCAAGACGCTGCTAATGCACGTCAACCTGCTGCAATACCGGCACTACGCCGCAAGACACGGGAAGGGTAAAGAACTCTCCCGGGTCATCCTGCTGACGCCCAATGAGCGTCTCTCGGAGCAACACATCACCGAGTTTCGGGAGAGCGATATTTCTGCAGGCAACTACCTGCAATCCCGTGGCGGGCTGTTCGGTCTTGCCCAAGGCCTTGAGCGGGTGGATGTGCTGGAGATTACCAAACTGGCCGATCAGGAGGGGCCGAACACCATCGCCACTCGAAGTCTTGGTGACCAGAACCTGCTTCTGGTGGACGAAGGCCATCGCGGATTGTCAGGCAACAAGGCCAAGGAAGAGGAAAACGCCTGGTTCAAGCGGCGGGGAAAACTATGTGAAAAGGGTTTTACCTTCGAGTATTCGGCGACTTTTGAACAGGCAGTTGCTGTAGCCAAAAGTGACAAATTTGAAAACACCTACGCAAAAACGGTGATTTTTGATTATTCCTATCGGTGGTTCTATGAGGACGGTTTCGGTAAGGATTACCAGATTCTCAATCTGCCCGAATCCTTCGAGGAGGCCCACTCCGTTTACATGACTGCTTGTCTGCTGAAATTCTATCAGCAACTCCGGATCTACGAGGAAAAGGCGAAGGATTTCGAGACGTTCAATCTGGAAAAGCCGCTATGGGTCTTTGTCGGCAGCACGGTTTCCTCCGGCAAGATGAGCAAGGATGAACAGATCGTGGCCACGGACGTGGCGCTCATCATCCAGTTTATCGCCGACTTCCTCGACAACAGCCAAGTGGCTACGCGGCGCATGCACGAAATCCTCACCGGCAAAGGCCAGGATACCGGCCTGCTGGACAAGGATGGAAATGACATCTTTGCCGGAGCCTTTACCTACCTAGCCCGGTCCATGAATGTCGGTGAAACCGTTGAAGCCCTCTACCGGGACATTCTCGCCAGGCTGTTTAACCATGCCGCAGGCGGCCATTTGTCACTGGATCGCATCAAAGGCGAATCCGGCGAAGTGGCCTTGCGTGTGGGCACGAGCGAGACGCCCTTCGGTCTGATCAACGTCGGTGATGCCAAGAGCCTGTGCGACCACGTGGCCGAAGTGGCAGCACAGAATGGCACACGACTGACCGTGGAAGACAGTGACTTCACGGAGGCGATGTTCGCCTCCGTGAAGGATTCCACGTCACCGGTCAATCTGCTTATCGGCTCGAAGAAATTCGTTGAAGGCTGGGACTGCTGGCGCGTCAGCACCATGGGCCTGATGCATGTCGGACGCTCGGAAGGCTCGCAGATCATTCAGCTCTTTGGGCGCGGTGTCCGCTTGAAGGGTTATGAGTGGAGCCTCAAGCGCAGCGGCCATTCCCATGCTCCGCTCCGGCCGACCTTCATCGAGGAATTGGAAACCCTCAACGTGTTCGGCATCGAAGCCGACTTCATGGAGAAGTTCCGCGAGTTCCTCAAAGAGGAAGGCCTACCCGGCAACGAGCGCCGCAAGATCATTACCATCCCGCTGAATGTCACCTATGACTTCGGCAAGAAGCTTAAAATCCTCCGCCCTAAGCGGAAGGCCTCTGACGGCAAGGAATACGACTTCAAGAAAGATGCAGCGGTTCCCACTGTCGGGGATATCCCGGACTACATGACGCACAACACGGTAGTCGCCGACTGGTACCCGCGCATTCAGGCCATGCAGTCACGCGGTACATCCCTGGCGACCCAGAAGGACAAGGTATCGTTACGTGAACAGCATTTGGCTCTGCTGGATTATGACACGCTCTTTTTCGAGCTGGAGCGGTTCAAGCGCGAACGGAGCTGGTACAACTTCAATATCACCAAGGATGGCATTCAACGTCTGCTGGGGGACCCGAACTGGTACACCCTCTACCTGCCCGAAACCCGCCTGAATCCGGCAACCTTTGATGGCGTGCTCTTGCTCCAGCAGGTGGCGTCAGAGCTTCTGAAGCGGTACTGCGATCACTACTACAACTATCGCAAACGGGAATACATCGAACCGCGCCTGGAGCTACGTGACCTGACGCCGGATGATGACAACATCCCGCAGGAGGAATTCTACCAGCTCATCGTGGATGGCGATGAAGAACAGGTCATTCAGGGAATTCAGCAGATCAAGAAGGATCTCGAACAGAAGAAGGATGATCTGCTGAAGGTTGGCGATCTGAACGCCTGCAATTTCGGCAAGCACCTGTTCCAGCCGCTTTTTCACGTTCGGCGCGGAGGGAAAATCACCATCCTGCCTGTCGCCCTCAACGAGAGCGAATATCAGTTTGTCACCGATCTGAAGACCTGGGGCGACGGCCACAAAGCCGCTCTGGAAAAGGAAGGAATGGAACTCTTCCTGCTCAGGAACATGAGCCGGGGCAAAGGCGTGGGATTCTTCGAGGCGGGCAACTTCCACCCCGATTTCATTCTGTGGATACTGATTGGCGAGAAACAGTACGTCACCTTCATCGAGCCGCACGGCCTTTTGCACGAAGGCCCCGCCAGCGAGAAGGTTCTGTTCCACAAGCGGATCAAGGATGTCGAGCAACGTTTGAAGGACCCAACCGTGATCCTCAACAGCTTCATCCTTTCCTGGACGCGATACCCACAACTGAAATGGGATAACACACAGGACGAGCTCGAGGATATGCACGTGCTGTTCATGACCAATGACCGTGACAGATACATCGACAAGCTGTTTGCCCGGCTGAGGGGGATGGTGAAATGAGTTCAACAGCGTACATAGGAAGCAAATGGTGGAAGCTTGATTTCCACACACATACTCCCAAGTCGGACGATTACGGCCGGGGTGATGAATCCTTCAAGAGTATCGAACTGGAGGAATGGCTCCAGAAAGCTATGGAATCCGGTCTCGACTGTGTGGTGATAACCGATCACAACGCGGGCGGCTGGATTGATGTGTTGAAGGCAAAGAACAAGGAGCTTCGAGACCGTGACACAAGGCCCGGGTGGTACAGGGATCTGACCATTTTCCCGGGGTTTGAGATCACAGTTGCCAACAGCAGCAGCCGGGTTCATCTGCTCGCGATTTTTGACCCGAGTTGCGACAGTCAAAAGGTGACCGGCGTTCTGGGGGCGTGCGGAATTACATCTGGCTACGGTGATCCGAATAAATCCACGTCAACCGGCTTTGTGGATACCGTGAAACATATCATCGAAGCAGGTGGAATTGCTCTACCGGCCCATATCGATGGTAAACAGGGGTTGCTTGAAGGTATTGTCTCATTATCGCCTGAGCTCGAACTACAGCAAACTGCTCGCCGAGCTGGTAACCACCGGGGTACTCTCATCCCAAGATGGCCGCTGCGTCTTCACGGAAAACTACGCCTTCAAAAGCCCCAGTGCAGCCGCCGCCGTAGTCAACGGCCGCCCGGCCAACGGCACCATCGAATGGAAACTCCCGGCCACCAACAAAACCTACAAAGAATGGGAAGCCGAAAACCTGAACCAGGAAGGGTAGTGACGCACTAAAAACCTTCACGCCTTTGTGTGAGGAATTCATAGCTTTACGGGAGAAGCAGAAACCATGACCATCGACCGGACCACGGAATATCTGCTCGGCCTGCTCAACGAGTTGCGCAAGCTTCCACAAGAAACCGAATGGGTGGAGTTCAAGCACAACAATGATGATCCGGAGCAGATCGGCGAATACCTCTCCGCGCTGGCCAATGCCGCCGCGCTGCTGGGCAAGGTGCATGCCTACCTGGTCTGGGGCGTGGATGATAATACCCATGAGGTCGTCGGAACCGCCTTCGACCCCATCAGTACGAAGGTCGGCAACGAAGAGCTGGAAAGCTGGCTGCTGCGATTGCTGAGTGGTCTTTCAGACCGAGTTGTATCAACTCTCCGCGCCGCTGTTTGAAACGACCGATGAACATACGCGGGCCGTTCTCTTTGCGCATCTGGAATTCCGGGAAATGGATAAAGCTGATCGCATCCGCGCTTGTTACCTGCACGCCTGCCTACGGTATGTGCAGCGAGATTTCATGACCAATACGACCCTGCGGGAGCGGTTTGGGATTGAGGAGAAGAACAGCTCCATGGCCTCGCGGATCATCCGGGATACCATTGAGGTTGGCCTGATCCGCTGCCATGATGAAACAGTCGGCAGCAAAGCCAGAAAATATCTGCCGTGGTGGGCATGATGGCCGCCATAAAATTTGCTTGACCGTTGCTTGACTGGAGAAGCCGTACATTGAGGCGATTCATGCAAATTTGATTTTAAAACACAGGGTTATGCATATTGATTTGCTTGACCTGTTTTTAACAGGAGGGAGTGTTTCATTGAAACGCCCAAGGAAACCGGATGGCATGCTGAGTCCGTGGCGGCACTCGTTACAGAATACTGACCGGGAATGATCCTTCCTGGTTTGGCTCAATTTACCCCTTATCGAGGTATTGAACTTGGCTCAAGTCAGCTCGTTCGCAAGTAATAAACTGATTTTAAGAGGTTTTTAGTATGGCGATATTTGGGCTTTGGGCCAAGTTTGAGCCAAACAAACCCAGGCACGGCGTCCACGCCACCGCCCGTCTGGATGGCGGTGAATTTGTCGTCCAGGCCGGCTCCCAATCGCGCGGAATCCGGGCCGGCAAGGGGACCGGCCACACCAGCTACAGCAAACTGCTCGCCGAGCTGGTGACCACCGGGGTACTCTCATCCCAAGATGGCCGCTGCCTCTTCACGGAAAACTACGCCTTCAAAAGCCCCAGCGCAGCCGCCGCCGTAGTCAACGGCCGCCCGGCCAACGGCACCATCGAATGGAAACTCCCGGCCACCAACAAAACCTACAAAGAATGGGAAGCCGAAAACCTGAACCAGGAAGGGTGAAAAGCTCGGCCGGACAAAATGACTTGTTTTACCGTACGATTGTCTGTAATAATCATACACTATGACCATCCTGGCGGAAATTCTCTCATCGAAGGCGCGGGCGGAAGTTTTTCGGCTTCTTTTTGGGGCGAAGAAGTCGGAGTTGCATATGCGGGAAATGGCCCGGCAGGCAGGGTGCGCCATCGGCACCATGCAAAACGAACTGGCCCGGCTGCACCGGCTGGATCTGGTGGCGTCGCGCAAGGACGGCAATCGCACCTATTACCGCGCCAATTCAGACCATCCCCTGTATCCCGATCTTCATGGCCTGGTTTTGAAAACCGTGGGCCTAGTCGATATCTTGCGCCGAGCGCTGGGAAAAAGCCCGGATATCAAACTCGCATTCGTCTTCGGTTCCATCGCCCGCCAGGAGGAAACGGCGGCCAGTGATATCGATCTGCTGGTGATCGGCCAGCTCGGCCTGCGGGGTTTAACCGGCCTGCTGGCCGGAGTAGCGGAACAGATCGGCCGCGAGATCAACCCCCATGTCCTCAGCCTTGAGGACTTCAAGGCCCGCCACGCAGCCGGCAACCATTTTATCACCCGGATCATGGCGGCAAACAAAATCTTCATCATTGGGGATCAAGATGAGCTTGATGCAATGGGCTGAAAACGGCTGACTACGCCGACACCAGACGAGCCGGGAAGAGATCGATAATCTGCTGAAAATTGTTGACCGGGATGTGCAGGACGCCAGAGAAGGCGGCATTTCCTACGACTGGCAATTCGGCATCGCCTATAACGCCGCCCTCAAACTGTGCGCCATCCTGCTTTATGCCGAAGGCTACAAGGCGGAGCGGACCTTGCAGCATTACCGAACCATTCAGGCATTGGCACTGATCTTGGGCAAGGCCAGGAACCCCGATGTGCAGTATCTCGATGCCTGCCGGGCCAAAAGAAACATCGTCGAATACGATCAGATCGGGGTGGTGGGCAAGGCGGATGCGGACGAGCTGATTGCCTTTACGGAAGAGTTGCGGCAGATCGTCCTCAAGTGGCTGAAAGAGCACCACCCGGAGTTGCTGGAATAAAAGCTGAAGCCGGCCCTGCGCATCGACTGCTTTCCGGCCCAGACCCGGCCCCAGCTCAAGCCGGTGACCGCTTCCCCGGCCAACGGCACCATCGAATGGAAACTCCACGCCACCAACAAAACTATAACCTGATTTTAATTCCCCCGAATTCGAGGGAATTAAAAATCGCTAGCAGGCTAGTCGATCATGAAATACTAAAAATGATCATCAAGTCGTGTTGTCGGGCATGGCTGACCGACAAAATATGCACTAAAAGCAATGAATATTCAGGATGGTTCTGGCGCGGACCCTTCGGCAGGAGTAGGCAATGCCGGTTTCTGATCCAAGCCCAGCGCCTTGACGGCGGACTTGCCCACACCTTCCACGGCGCTGGAGGTCAAGACCGTTCGGCGCAGGCGCTGATCACGGCGGTCGCGGTCTTTCAGGTAACTGTTTGTCGCCAGCAAAGAAGTCTGTTTCATGCCTGCTCCCGCAACTGCTCGACGTTCAAGCCCAGCGCGGCGGCCCATTTTTCCAGGGTGGCGCGGCGGGGCTTTTTGTCCGGGGCTTCCTGCTGGGAGACGGCGGCTTGCTTGACATGCAAGCGCCTGGCCATTTCATCTTGCGTAATCCCGAGATGCTCCCGCCAGGCCCGCAACAGGCTATAATTTTTCTTCACCACCAGGCCCACGACCTCATGGGGAATGGTGGCGGTCGGACCGATAAGCCGCATGAAATCCTGATAAGGCACCACGGCAAAAACCGGCTTCCCGTGCTCCATGATGGTCTGGTAGTTAATATGTGCGCTCATCGCGTTTTTTCACCTCCTGAACGGTGATGATGGTAACGGTTTCTTCGCTGACATTAAAAAACACCCGGTAGCGGCCCACTCGGAGCCGGTACTGGTATTCATGATTTGTAAGATGTTTGACGTTTTGGCAGTCGGGCCACGAGGTCAAAGAGTCCACCGCATCAAAGATAAATTCCGCCACTTGCGGGTTACGAAGTTTGCGAAGCTGACGGTATGCTTTTGGCGTCCACTCGATCCGGTTCATGCTTATTTAGCATAAGCTATAGATAAGTCATTGGCAAGATGTTTTATCCAGGTGATTAATGCCAAAAATCCCTGAAACACCAAAGAGCGGGAGTATTATCGGGATGTGGCGGAGAACAGGTTGGGTGAAAGAGATTCAACAGGCACTGCCTGTTACATCTCTATCGGTTCACAAATTGGCCGAATCCATCCGTTGCTTTCCGGCCCAGACCCGGCCCCAGCTCAAGCCGGTGACCGCTTCCCCGGCCAACGGCACCATCGAATGGAGACTCCCGGCCACCAACAAAACCTACAAGGAATGGGAAGCCGAAAACCTGAACCAGGATGGGTAATGAAAAAACGAGGAGGACGATGAAATTCGAAGCGTTTGTTTCCGGTAGCTACAAGCAGCAATACCAATACCAGAGTTTCTTGCCTTCTCCTATCAACCAGGTTTGGTCATGGGAAGATCCGCGCATCAACGTTCTGTTTGAAAAGGCGACGAAATCGCTGGGTGAACTAAACGCCTTCACGCTGATTGTGCCGGATGTCGACCTTTTTATCCGCATGCACATCATCAAAGAGGCGAACACCTCCAGCCGCATCGAGGGAACCCGCACCGAGATGGACGAGGCGGTGCTGGAAGAGGAGGCCATCCTGCCGGAACGCCGTGATGACTGGCACGAGGTGCAGAATTACGTCCGAGCCATGAACACGGCCATCGAAGAGTTGAAGACCCTGCCGCTCTCCCTGCGTCTGCTGCGCCACACCCATGAAATCCTGATGAGCGGCGTCCGGGGCGAGCGCAAGACCCCTGGAGAGTTTCGTCGCAGCCAGAACTGGATCGGGGGCGCGAGTCTTGCCGATGCCGCTTTTATTCCCCCTCAACCACGAGGACATGGTCGATCTTTTGACCGACCTGGAAGCCTTCTGGCATAACGACAATGTTGCCGTTCCCCACCTGATCCGCTGCGCTTTGAGCCACTATCAGTTTGAGACCATTCACCCGTTTTTGGACGGCAACGGCTGCATCGGCCGCCTTCTGATCACGCTTTATCTGGTCAGCCACGAGTTGCTGAGCAAGCCGTCGCTCTACCTTTCCGCTCATCTGGAAAAGCACCGGGGAGCCTATTACGACGCCCTGACCCGTGTGCGCGAATCCAACGACATCGGTCATTGGGTGCGTTTTTTTCTGCAAGCGGTAATTGAGACCGCCGAAAGCGGCAAAAGGACCTTTCAGCGCATCCTGGCGCTGCGGCAGGAACTTGACGCTGAAATTTTCAAACTTGGTCGCCGGGCTGAGAACGCCCGGCAGCTCATTCTTTATCTCTACGGGACACCGACGATCAGCGTCAACAGAGCCATGGAAGTGCTGAAAATCAAATATGTGCCGGCCAATAGCCTGATCGCGTCTCTGGTGGATATGGGTATCCTGCAGGAGGTCACCGGATTCCAGAGAAACAGGATTTTCATCTTCAGGCGTTATATAGACATATTCAGGGATGGAAACTGAAATACGCTGATCTTTGTTATGTTTTTATCGTTATAAAATATAATAAGATTTTTCATGTATAATTTCAAATCCGGAAAAACGATGCAGGAAAACCATTCGTAAAAATTACGGCCTCTGAGATTTTAGAGCGGGTTAAATCGTGTATCCATCGGCTATATGGGCAAAAAGTAAAGGATTTTATGTGCGGAAAAAACTTTGAGGAAGCCCGGCAAATCGGCAAGGTCCGGCTTGAAAACGGCGAGGACGCCCCCGTCCTGTTCGAGTTGCATACTCCCAGGCCCGGCATCCACGCCACCGCCCGTCTGGATGGCGGTGAATTTGTCGTCCAGGCCGGCTCCCAATCTCGCGGAATCCGGGCCGGCAAGGGAACCGGCCACACTCGTACGGAGGTGCGCTCGATATGAACCGCGAAACACGCGAAAAGCGCAAAAAGGATAATTCGGACCTTCCCACAGACTATGCGGGCCTGCTGGCTTTGGTCAAGGAGCGGGTGCGGTCGGCGCAGTATGCCGCACTGAAGGCGGTCAACACCGAGCTGGTTGGGCTTTACTGGGACATCGGGCGGATGATCGTGGAGCGACAGGATGCTGAAGGCTGGGGCAAGGCGGTGGTGGAAAATCTGGCCGCAGATCTGCGGGCGGAATTTCCCGGCGTGGGCGGTTTCTCGGCCTCCAACTTGTGGCGAATGAAGGGTTTTTTTGAAACCTATCAAGAAGTTGAAAAACTCGCACCGCTGGTGCGAGAAATCGGTTGGAGCCATAACATCGTCATCATGGAACGCTGCTCCGATCCGCTGGAACGAGAATTCTACATCCGCATGACCAGCAAGTTTGGGTGGTCAAAAAATGTGCTGTTTCACCAGATCGAAAATCAGAGCTACGAGAAATCTCTGCTCGGCCAGACAAATTTCGATCAGGCATTGACACCGGAGCTCCGCGCTCAGGCCAAATTGGCGGTAAAGGACGAATATACCTTCGATTTTCTGGAACTGGGCGAGGAACACAGCGAACGGGAACTGGAACAGGCGCTGATCGCCCCGGTGTGCCGACCCCCTGCACAAACAAGACGGCCCCGCCACTTTGAAAACAGGGGCGAGGCCATTATAATCGTCAAACTAGATGAATCAGCTTTGCTTAAGCATTCCGCTGCACCCGCCCCCGCCGCCGGCTAATCCCGGCCACGCCGGCCAGACCGGCGCCAAAGAGCAGCATGGAAGCAGGCTCCGGCACCTGTGACGGATCACCGGGGTAGGCTGTTCCGGAGAAAGTGCCTTCAAAGGAGGTTCCGCTGTTCAGCAATCCCCAAAAATTTTCAGACTGCATCGTGAGGACCGTATATCCTTGCCCCATGCCGATGAAGATATCGGCGATCGCTGAGCCGCCAGTGTAGAAATCACCTGCCACGATGTTCCATAGATTCACAGTCGGAGTGCTATTGATGGTGGCCACGGATTCTTCACCTTCCAATTCTGCCACCTCAAAGTCGGCGATAAACACAGTGCCCCCAAGACCATCATGGGCAACCGTAAAGGCATTCGCAAAATACCCTCCATCGCCGAAAACGCCGTTGGTGTCAATCGGCAACGGGTCGATGATCACGGTTCCACCAGCCAACAAGTCGCCTTCGGGATTAGTGGCCAGTATCCCTTCACCAAAAGAAATACTGTCGTCGGTGTATTCGTATTCACCGGTAAAACTGAACTCAACAGCCAAAGCGCTGCCAGCACCGAACACCAGCCCCGCCGTCGCCAAAACCATACTTCTTACAACCGTTTTTGCTTTCATTGCTTGCTCCTTGTCTGTTTGTTGTCTTGTGAAGTTGCCGAACTTAATTGACGATTCAACTCATGTGCTTAGGTACCCGGGCGCAATCCAGGCCAGCAGAACTTTGCCGCGCCTCCTGTAATGGCTGCTGTCGGAGATGACTGCAACATGCATGCCAAATGCTCCGCGCAACCTCTTGTGCCTGTATCTGGTGCAAAAAACACACATCTCATTAAATCGGACCAGCTCGGGGTCGGAGGGCTGGTTTCCCGAAAACGGAACTCTGTGCAACAAAAAGCGCGATTTAATAGTGGGTTGTCAATTGGTTCTGATTCCGAGAAAGCGAACAGCCGAAAGAAACCCATGTGCGTCGCGCCGAACTGGCATCTTCAGTGGGAGGCGGGTAAGCCGATAATAGTCTTCAGTTCAAACTCACCTCGACATGGTGCTCCTGGCGGTCGTCCACCATGGGGATCAGGCCTTGCGGCCGGTGTGCGGTGCCATGCCATATATATCGGCATGACGTAGGGCTCGGGTATTCCGGGGACAGTATACAGAATTATCGTGAGCCGGACTTCGGTCCCGGCTTCCGGGGAGGACTTCACCAACAGACTCCTAGGCTCCTCTTAAGACGCACTTATGGTTCAGAGATGGATGGCGCATGCGCGCCGACCACCTCCACCCTGTTGCGTCCCGAGCGCTTGGCTTCATAAAGGGCGTTGTCCAGCCGCTTCAGCACGGTATTGCTGTTGTCGCTCGGATGGATGCTGGTGACCCCCAGGCTGATGGTGATCGAGCCCACACCCGGGAAAGGTTTTCCCGCCGTTTTCAGGCGTAGTCGCTCGGCCATCTGACCGGCTTCGGTTGCGATGGTTTCCGGCATGATGACGACGAACTCCTCGCCACCCCATCGTGCCAGGGTGTCCGGTCCCCGCAGGGTTGCGGTGGCCCGCCGGCCCAGTTCGTACAGCACTCGGTCGCCGGCATCATGGCCGTATGTATCATTGACCGCCTTGAAGTGATCAACATCGAACATGACCAGCGAAATTTTGCTGCTGTAGCGCTGTGTACGGGACAGCGCCTGAGCCAGTTCCGCCTCAAAGTACTGACGATTATAAAGTTCGGTCAGGTGGTCGGTGGTGGCCATTCGGAACAGGCTCTCTTCGGCGCGTTTACGAGTGGTTATGTCCCTGAAGTTCCATAATCTGCCTTCAAGCATGTTTGCCTCATCCATGACCGGGCATGAAAACCATTCAAAAACTCGGCCATCATTGAGGTTAAGCTTATCCGTATCTTCGTTTAGAGAGGAGTTCAGGGCTTTGGCCCTGGCAAAAAAACTTTCCGGCTCTGCGATCTGGCCGGCGATCATGGTGGCCAGGTGGTGAACATCCGCCTTGAGGGGGGGCTCCAGCGGGAGGTGCCACATCTCTTTATAGTGAGAGTTGGCATAGGTAACCCGGCCATGGTTGTCCGTCACCAGAATGCCGTCCCTGGAGGACTCTAGAATCGTTTGCAACTCATTGGCCTTTCTCTGCAGGGCTCGTTCCGTCAACTCCTCGATGTGGTTGGCAATGGTGGCAATTTCGTGATTGGACTGGTTATATTCGAAGCCGGTTTTGGGTCGCCCTTCGACGATTTCTGCGATCCTTTTCCCCAGCCGGGTTAGCGGTTCTGCCAGTCTCTTGCCGAGATAACGGCTCTGCAGGCCTCCCAGGATGAGAGCAACGAGCGCTACGCCCAGGGTGTAGTAGAAAGTTGTGATCAGAATCGGGGCGATCACCTCGCTGCGTTTGACAGTGGTCACAACCGTCCAGCCAACAGGCTCCAAGGGGGTGAAAAACGCCCAACGGGTGTCCCCGTTTTCGGTATACAGAAACTCACCCTCACCGCGTCGGTCTTTGATTTGGTTTGTGATGTGCGGTAATTCATGACCGATTAATTCTTCGTCGGGATGGATGATCAGCTTTCCTTCCCGGTCCAGGAGAAATGTTCGTTGTGAGGAGTATTCTTTGTTTTCGGCCAGTAGGTTGTTGATCCGTGCAAGAGAAACATCGATGCTTACCACGCCGGTGATGCGGCCGGTGGTATCGGTCAAGGCCTTGGATTGGGAAATAAGCCACTCATTTGTCTTGGCTTCCCGGTACGGCAGGCCAAAAGATTGCTCCGGCTTTTTGGCAATGGCTGCGATGTACCATGGTCTTGCCGGGGCATAAAAGCCTTCGGGTGGGGTGTAGTCGTTGATCAGAAGGCTACCGTCTTCGTATCCGGAGTAGAGGTAGCCGATGTCTTCGTTGGCCTGGGTGATCTTCTCGTAGATAAGCAGCGCTCGCGCTGCTTGGGGACTGTTCGCCGAGGTGATGTGGGCAACCTGGGGAATAGCGGTCAAGGTGTCGACGGTGAAGCGCATCTCCTTAAACAGACTGTCGGTGACGATCCCGACCCGGGTGTTGGTTTCCTGAAGTGATTTCTTGGCCTTATCAACGTTGGTCGCCGCCAGGCTGGAGAAATACAGTAACCCGAATACGACAAGGGTGATAAAGGAGAAAATAGCTCCCCAAAAGAATATTTCTTCCTTTATTGATGGTCTTTTTATTACGAACATGGGACGCTCCACATACCTAAATCAAGTGTTACCGCGAGGTCGGGAGTTCGTTCTTGCCCAGCAACTCGAAAACCCCGCTTTCGCCGGCCACCTCAACCGCCAATTCCCGCAGCTTGAGTCGGCTGCTGCTGGCGCGCGAGGTGGCCGGGTCGATGAGGATGCCGTTGGGGGTCGCGCGGGTGAGCTCCTGCAGTTCAAAAACTTTGTTGACCGGGTCGCCGATCACCGTGTAGTCCATCTTCATTTCAAAACCGATGTTGCCCAGAATCACGTCACCGGTGTAGATGCTGATGCCGATGACGATGTCGGCCCCCAGGATCTCCCGGAAATATTTCTCGTTGAGTTCACCCAGGATTTCCTGCATGGCCAGGGCGGCGGTGATGGCATGGTCGGCATCGTGAGCCGAGGAAAGCGGCGCCCCGAACAGGGCCAGGAAACCATCGCCCAGGTACTTGTCGATGATGCCGTGGTTGGTGAAGACGATGCCGCCCATTACTGAAAAAAAGTGGTTGAGCATGGTAACGCTCTTGTGGGGGCCGATTTGCCGGGTCATTTCGGTAAAGCCGCGGATATCCAGGTTAAGCAGGGTGATGGTCCTGAATTCTTCGATCAGGGCCTGCTCGGCGCCGTTGCCGATGATCTTGTTGACGACCTCCTTGGGAACGAATTTTTGGAACATCTTACGAATGCCGCGTTCGTTATCGGCCATGGCCACGGTTTCCTTGTACAGACGGGCGTTTTCCAGGGCGATGCTGACCGAGGTGGCGATGGACTGCAGCAGCTCCTTGTCCTGGTCGCTGAATTCCCCCTCTCGTCGGTTCAGGACCTCAATGACTCCGATCACCCGCCCCTGCGAGAACATCGGCACACAGAGGACCGAGCGGGTCTCGAAATCGGCAACTTGGTCGAGGGTGGTGAAAAAATGCCGGGAATTGATGACATCGTTTTCGACCACGGCCTCCCCTCGCGAGGCGACGGTGCCGGCGATCCCCTGGCCCAGCTTGAGCCGGTATTGCCGGAGGCGGGCCACGTCGATCTCAAACGCGACCACGAATTCCAGCTCGTCGTCTTTCAACAGGGCCAGTGAGCCGGCCTCGACGTTCATCAGTGAACGGATCATCTCCATGGTGTAGTCAAGCACCTGCTGGATGTCGAAGGTGGAGGAAGCCAGGGCGCTGCCGATATGTTTGATTTCTTCCAACTCCTGATTGCGCTGGGCCACCAGGGAGGTCATCCGGCTCTCTTCGATGGCAAACGAGATAATGTTGATAATGCCTTCGGTGATCGCCCGGGTTTCGTGGAAGACGCTTGGCTCCCGGGCATAAAGCAGTACC
The DNA here is from genome assembly GCF_029210385.1 of Desulfurivibrio dismutans. GTDB lineage: Bacteria > Desulfobacterota > Desulfobulbia > Desulfobulbales > Desulfurivibrionaceae > Desulfurivibrio > Desulfurivibrio dismutans. The sequence goes on from NZ_JARGDQ010000013.1 coordinate 25,056, forward strand.
ACGCCGCTGACCCGGCCCTGCATGACCAGAGGGGCCAGCAGGCATGCCCGGCCGGCGGCGGGCAACACGAGATCGCCGACCTCCTGCTGCAGAGTCGCGTCCTCATCGAGCACTCGAATCGCCCCCTGCTGCATGACCCGGTCCAGGAGATTACCTTATAAAGGAAAAGCTGGTTCCGATGGAGATATCCACCGGTTCGCGGCTCAACAGGTCGATGACCTTGAGCTTGTTGGCCCGCTTCTCGTCGCGGAGCAGGACGATGGCGATTTCAAAGGGAATAACCTCCTGGATTTCGCTTAAAATGGTGTGCAGCAGTTCGCTGTTCTGGAGGCTGGAGTTCAACGATTTGAAGATTTTGCGGATCGCCTGCAGGTGCTCCCGGGTGTGTTCCAGGTCGTTGGTCAGGCGAATATTTTCATAGGTAAAGGCGGCATTGCTCAAGAGCGGGATTAGGGCTTCGATATCCTCCTGGTGAAAGATTGCGGCCTCGTCGCGCCGGGAGAGACTCAGCACCCCGATAACATCCTTGATGGTCTTGATGGGCATGATCACGAAAGACTTGCTGCCGTAATGGGACCGGTTGGCACGGCCGAAACGGCGTTCCTTTTCGATGTCCTCGACGACCAGGGGACTCTTGTTGATCACCGCGTACTTCCCGACGGAAGTTTCGAAGGCGATTCGGTCGTTAATCTTGACGAAGTCACCCAGGCCGATGCTGGCCTTGACCACGAAGTGCTGCTTGGCCTGGTCCAGCAGTTGGACCGAGCCGATGTCCGCTCTTGTCAAGGTCAGGGCCCGCTCCAGGGTGAGCTGGAGAATTTCCCCCGGGTCCAGGGTTACATAACAGAGATCGGAAAGTTCCCGGAGGGTGGAAATCTCGTGCGCCTTCTGGGTCAGCCGCTCGGAACTCTGCCGGAAGCGCTGCTCGATTGCGTTGAAGGAAGAGATAATCTGCTGGAGTTCGCTTTGGCTGTTGTCGGCGATGCCGGTCTTGTCGGCGATGGTTTGTGAGATGGCGATGATGTTGTCGAACAATCGGCGCATCAGCGTATAGCCGACAAAGATATAAACCAGCCCGACGACCACGACCAGCTGTACCGAGGTATCTTCGAGAAAGCCGTATTGGAAGCCGAAGTAAAGAAAGCCCGCTACGGGAAAGAGCAGCAACAGAGTGAAGATAAGGTTGAGCTTGTAGTAAAGTTTCTGCTGGTTCATCCTGTATCCTCCCCTCTGCGGTTGGGGATGAAGTTTTAATTGCGCGGAGACTCCACTAATCATCAGGAAAAGAAGGATCAAAGTCAAGGATTTAGCTGCTGAAGTTATTTGCAATTGTATGGTGGGTTGCGATTGCAATGCGAAATAGGTGCAGATGTTGGTGGCGGTGATTGGTCGCGCCTGCAGCAGCCAGAACCGGTCACCATCCTGCGCCCACTCCATGTCGTAGTTGGGACGAAGATTTTATTAGCGCTTGACAAGAACTCATGCTCGGCCTGATACTGGGTTTTCAGGCTGGCATCCGGAGCAATTGCTTGCCTGGCGAGGTCTAATATCTACCCGGAGCCGAGACATGACCGCCACTGCCGCCGCTGCCACCAATTCCTCTGACCATGCAACTGCCGCCGTTCATGCCCAACAACCCTTCGCCCTCAAGGACTGCTCCCTGATAGCCATCGCCACCGGGCGTAAGGCCTTTACTCTGGTCGAATTTCGCGATCATCTGCGGGATGTTACCCTGGACAGTGTTTATCATCACTTCTGGGGTGGGTTGCTGGGGGCCCGTTTCGAGGAGCGGGAGTTCAACAACGACTTTGCCGCCTGGTGCCGCCACCACCTGCACGAACCGGGGCTGGCCGAGCAGCTGGCGGTGGTGGACCCCGGCGAGCACCGTAAATTGGAAAGCCTGCGCCGGGAGTTGCTGGATATCATCGATGAACGGCTGGACAGCAGTGAACTTGCCCCCTGGTTGCGGGCCGAGCGGCCCTTTGAATTTCTCCGCTCACAACTGGTGATCTTTGCCACCGGCAAAACCCTGCAGCACCCCTCGGAGATGTCCGCGGTTTTGCCGGAGATCGCCACCGGTTCGGTGTTTTACCACTTTATCGACGCCCGTCGCCGCCTGGAAGATGGCGGGGATGACTTCAGCTTCTGGTTGGCCGGTTTCGGGGCGGAATACGAGGAGTTGCGCCGTGGCCTGGGCAAGATCGACCCCTTCTTCGCCAGCTTGAGCCAGGTACGGGAAGAGCTGGTGGGCCTGTGCCGGCAGTTCTGCGACGGGGAGGAGAAATCATGAAGGAGATGCTGGCGGCCTATGCCGAGGTGGTGGGGCAGGATGTCATTGCCCATCTGCAGCAGTTGTCCCTTCCCCTGCAGGGGATGAAGGTGGTGCATGTCAACTCCACTCGGGTGGGTGGCGGGGTGGCGGAGATCCTGGAGAAACTGGTGCCGCTGAGCAACGAACTGGGAATTGACACCAGCTGGGAGGTGATCAGCGGCAACGATGAATTTTACCGTTGCACCAAGGCCATGCACAACGGGTTGCAGGGCCACCGGGGGCCCATCGCCGACTCTCTGTTGCGTGCCTATGAAGAAGCCAACCGGGAAAACGCTGAAAAACTGCGGGAGCAACTGGAGGCGGCGGATTTCGTCTTTATCCACGACCCCCAGCCCGCCCCCCTGCTGGGGTTGTGCCCCAACCGTCGGGGCCGCTGGATCTGGCGCTGCCATATCGACGCCAGCCGCCCCTACCGGCCGCTCTGGCGCTACCTGCGCGACCATATCGCCCCTTACGACGCCAGTGTCTTTTCCCTGCCGGACTTTGCCCAGGCCCTGCCCCATCCTGAATATATCATCCCCCCCAGCATCGACCCCTTGAGCGACAAAAACATCGAACTGCCGACTGCTGAAATCGACCGGGTGCGCAAGGAGTTTGATCTGGACCCGGAGCGGCCCATGGTGCTGCAGGTTTCCCGCTTCGATCGCTTCAAGGACCCGGTGGGGGTCATCGAGGCCCACCGTCTGGCCCGCAAGTTCGTGCCCGGCCTGCAACTGGTGCTGGCCGGCGGTACTGCCACCGACGATCCGGAAGGGGAGGTGGTCTTGCAGGATGTCCGCCGGGCCGCCGGCGATGATCCCGACGTCAAGGTACTGTTGCTGCCGCCGGACGCCCATCGCACCATCAACGCCCTGCAGCGGGCGGCGGATATCGTGATCCAGAAATCCACCAAGGAGGGTTTCGGGCTGACGGTCACCGAGGGGCTGTGGAAGGGCAAGCCGGTGATCGGCGGCGATACCGGTGGTATCCGTCTGCAGGTGGTCAACTACCAGACCGGTTTCCTGGTCCGCACCCCCCAGGGGGCGGCACTGCGGATTCGTTACCTGCTCTACCGCCGCGATCGGATGGCGGAGATGGGCGAGAAGGCCCGCCAGTTCGTGCGGGAAAATTTTCTGCTCACCCGCCACCTGCGGGAATACCTGGCCCTGATTGTCGGCCTGCTGCACCAGGCCGAATACCGGATCGAGTTGTGAGATCCGGAAGTCGGAGGACAGAGGGCAGAGCTAACATCCCGTTTTTCAACGGGCTGATAAACGGGATGGATGCCTGTGGGGGCGGGCAGGCTGTGAACAGTAAACGGTCGGCCCCCGGTTGCCGGAATGGAGGTTGCAAAGGATCATGAACCAACAGCAAATTGCCTTTTGGCCGGGGCATCCCTATCCCCTGGGGGCCACCTGGGACGGCTTGGGGGTTAATTTCGCGCTTTTTTCGGAAAACGCCACCAAGGTTGAACTGTGTCTCTTTGATCATCGGGGACGGCAGACCGCTTCTCTTGAACTCAAGGAACAAACCGATCAGGTCTGGCACTGTTATATTCCCCAGGCCCGGCCCGGCTGGCTCTACGCCTACCGGGTGCACGGCCCCTATGCGCCGGAAGAGGGGCACCGTTTCAACCCCGCCAAGCTGCTGTTGGACCCCTACGCCAAGGACCTGGCCGGGGAGCTGCGCTGGCATGACGCCCTGTTCGGTTACCGGGTGGGGGGCCGCCGGGAAGACCTGTCGCCGGATCGCCGGGACAGCGCCCGTTATCTGCCCAAATGCCGGGTCATCGATCCCGCCTTTACCTGGGGCGATGATCGGCCGCCGGCCACCCCCTGGCATGACACGGTGATCTACGAGTTGCACGTCAAAGGTTTTACCAAGCTATTGCCGCAGATCCCCGAAAACTTGCGCGGCACCTACGCCGGACTGGCCAGTGAGCCGGCCATTGACTACCTCCGCCGCCTGGGGATCACCGCCGTGGAACTGATGCCGGTGCATGCCATGGTGGACGAACGCCACCTGGTGGACAGGGATTTGCGCAACTACTGGGGCTACAACACCATCGGCTTTTTTGCCCCGGAACGGCGTTACAGCTTCGACAGCGGGGTCGACGAGTTCAAGAGCATGGTCAAGGCGCTGCATGCCGCCGGCATTGAAGTGATTCTGGACGTGGTCTACAACCACACCGCCGAGGGCAACCAGCTGGGGCCGACCTTCTCCTTCCGGGGCATCGACAACCGGGCCTACTACCGCCTGGAACCCGACCAGTTGCGTTACTACCGCGACTACACCGGCTGCGGCAACACCCTCAACATGCAGCACCCCAGGGTGCTGCAATTGATCATGGACAGCCTGCGCTACTGGGTGCTGGAGATGCACGTGGACGGCTTCCGTTTCGACCTGGCCTCGGCCCTGGCCCGGGAACTGCACGAGGTGAACCGGCTGGGGGCTTTTTTTGACATCATCCACCAGGATCCGGTGCTTTCCCAGGTGAAGCTGATCGCCGAGCCCTGGGATCTGGGGGAGGGCGGCTACCAGGTGGGCAACTTCCCGGTGGGTTGGACTGAATGGAACGGCCGCTACCGCGACGAGGTACGCTCCTTCTGGAAAGGGGAGGGCGGCGCCATCGGCGATCTGGCCTATCGGCTCACCGGCTCCAGCGACCTGTATGAACGGGGCGGCCGCCGTCCCCACGCCAGCATCAACTTCATCACCTGCCACGACGGCTTCACCCTGCGCGACCTGGTGAGCTACAACGACAAACATAACGAGGCCAACGGCGAGGACAATCGGGACGGCGAGAGCCACAACCGGAGCTGGAACTGCGGCGCCGAAGGCCCCACCGACGACCCCGAGATCAACGCCTTGCGGGCTCGCCAGCAACGCAACCTGCTGGCCACCCTGCTGCTCTCCCAGGGGGTGCCCATGCTTTGCGCCGGTGATGAGTTCGGCCGCAGTCAGCAGGGCAACAATAACGCCTACTGTCAGGATAATGAACTGAGCTGGCTTGACTGGGAGCTGGATGAAGAGCAGCAGAGGTTGCTCTCTTTCACCCAGCGGTTGCTGCAACTCAACCGTCAACACCGGGTTTTTCGCCGTCGCCGTTTCTTTCAGGGGAGAAGTCTGAAAAGTTCCGAGTTCAAAGATATCATTTGGCTGACGCCAAGCGGCAGCGAGATGAGCGACGAAGAGTGGAGCCATGAGTTTGCCCGCTGCCTGGGCATCTTTCTCGCCGGCCAGGCCATGGCCGAGGAAGACGAGCGGGGCCGGCCGGTGCGGGACGACTCCTTCCTGCTGCTGATCAACGCCCACCACGAAGAAATTCCCTTTACCATCCCCGAACTGCCGCCGGCCAAGCTCTGGCAGGTGGAGCTGGACACCTTCTGGCCCGGCGGCGCAGAACCGGCCTCCGGGCGTTTTCTGCGCCCCGGCGAACAATTCCCCCTGGCGCCCCGTTCCCTGGCCCTGCTGGTGGCCCATCCCCGACAGGTGAACGTCCAGCAGCACCACATCTACGGGCGATCGGCCAAGCTTGCGTACCCGGACGGTCGCTTGCCCGAATCTGCGGCACGGCTGAACGTTGACCATGATTTGCGCAAAAAATGATGCAGCGTTGTCATGACATGCCTTTTGGCGCCGCCTGCCTGTCCGGCGGCGGGGTGCGTTTCCGGCTCTGGGCCCCGGCCGCCGACCGGGTGGAGTTGTGCCGTCTGGTCGGGTCGGCTGGGGGCTTGACCGCCAGCCAACCCGGCAGCCAGGCTGGGGGGCGGGCCGGAAACCGGGTCGTTAGCGGTACCACGCCGCCCGCCGCCCCCGCCATGGTCGGTGCTGCCGCCCCCGCTGCTGACGGCGAGGGGGGCCTGGGCAGTTTGCAGGCGGCCTGGTGGCGGGAAAATGCGGCGCGTGGTGATTTGGTGGAGGTTGTCGCCATGGCGGCGGCGGGGGAAGGGTGGTTTGAACTGATCAGCCACCGGGCCGCCGCCGGTGATCTATACTGTTACCGGATTGATGGCGGTTTGCTGGTGCCGGACCCGGCCTCCCGTTTTCAGCCGGCCGGGGTGCACGGCCCCAGCCGGGTGGTTGATCCCGCCGCCCGGTCCTGGCCGGACCGGGCGTGGCCAGGCCGCCCCTGGGCGGAGGCGGTGGTGTACGAACTGCACATCGGCGGCTTTACTCCCGAGGGCACCCTGGCCGCCGCCGAGCAGCGGCTGGATTACCTGGCCGAATTGGGGGTAACGGCCCTGGAGCTGATGCCCCTGGCGGCCTTTCCGGGGCAACGCAACTGGGGCTACGACGGGGTGCTGCCCTTTGCTCCGGCGGCCCCCTACGGCGAGCCGGAAGATTTGAAAAGCCTGGTGGCCGCCGCCCACGCCCGCGGCCTGATGGTCCTGCTGGACGTGGTCTACAACCACTTCGGTCCCGAGGGCAATTACCTGCATACCTACGCCCCGCCCTTTTTCACCCGGCGGCATCAAACCCCCTGGGGGGAGGCCATCAACTTCGACGGCGCACAAAGTCGCTGGGTGCGCCGCTTTTTCATCGACAACGCCCTCTACTGGCTTACGGAATACAACTTCGACGGCCTGCGGCTGGACGCGGTGCACGCCATCTTTGATGATTCCGAGCCCCATTTTTTGTTTGAACTGGCCGCCGAGGTTGAGCGTTGTTGCGAAAGGCCGGCGGTTGACGATAAACCGGCGGGCTACCGCCCCCGGCACCTGATCCTGGAAAACGACGCCAACCAGGCCCGTTTCCTGGCCCGTGACCCGGCCCGGTCGCCGCTTGCGGCGGCGCCTGGTGAGCCTTTACCCCGCCATTACAACGCCCAGTGGAACGACGACTGGCACCACGCCGCCCATGTTTTGCTCACCGGCGAAGGGGAAGGCTATTACCGCGATTATGCCGACCGGCCCTTGGCACTGCTGGGCCGCTGTCTCAGCCAGGGTTTTGCCTACCAAGGTGAGCCGTCCCCCTTTCGCGGCGGCCGCCGGCGGGGAGAGTCCAGTCGGCACCTGCCGCCCACCGCCATGGTGAATTTTCTCCAGAATCACGACCAGATCGGCAACCGCGCCTTGGGCGAACGGTTGACCCGACTGGCCCCGTCGGCGGCCCTGCGCGCCCTGACCGCCATCCTGCTGCCGGCCCCTTCGCCCCCCCTGCTCTTCATGGGCCAGGAGTGGGGGGCTGCCACCCCCTTTCTCTTTTTTGCCGATTTCGGGCCCGAACTGGCCCAACTGGTCACTGCGGGCCGCCGCCGGGAATTCGCCGATTTTCCGGCCTTCACCACGCCCGAACAACAACATTTGATTCCCGATCCCGCCGCCCCGGCCACCTTTCAGGCCAGCAAGCTGGACTGGGCGGAAAAGGAAAAAACGGCCAACCGGGCTTGGCTAACCCTGCACCGCCGCCTGCTGGCCCTGCGCCACCGGGAAATCATCCCCCTGCTGCCGCAACTGGCGGTTGGTGCAGCCGAATATCAAATTTTTGCCGCCACCGGCCTCAAAGTAAGCTGGCCGCTGGCGGCTGGACAAAGGCTGATGTTGCTGGCTAATCTGGGCAAGCACCCGGTGGCGGCCCCGGAGGTGGCGGGTCGGGAGTTGTTCAGCCTGGTTGCCGATCCGCAACCAGGCCGGTTACCCCCTTGGTCGGTGCGGTGGTTGCTGGTTTAAGCGCTCAGGCGCTTTTGATCTCGATCTGCTTGACGTCCTTGTCGCTGGTGGGCCGCCGGGGCACGGTGATGTTCAGCACCCCGTTTTTGAAGTTGGCCGCCACTCCGTCGGCGTCGGCATCGTCAGGCAGGGAGAGAACCCGCTGGAAGGAGCCGTAGGTGCGCTCCATGCGGTAGTAATCCTTTTCCTTCTCTTCCTTTTCCTGCTTCTTTTCGCCACCGATGGTCATGGTGTCGCCGCTGATCTCCACCTTGACGTCATTTTCAGCCACCCCGGGAACTTCCACGGTGATGGTGTACTCCTTTTCGCCGGCGGTGATATCGACGCTGGGGCGCAGCAGACCGCCGGTGGCCACCGGGGTGGGCAGCCCTTCCCGACCAAGGGGGCCGAGGCCGAAGCCGCGAAAGGCGTCTTCAAACAGCCGGTCCATCTCCCGGTGCAACTGCATGATGGGGTCATGCGCCCGGCCGGTCGGCAGACGGGAGGGCTGTTGCTCCGTTGCACCGCTGCGGCGCACCGGCACCACGGAACCGCTTTCCTCGTTTTCCTTCTTGAACCAATTCCAGGGGGAAAATTTTTTGATGTCCATAACGTACCTCCTTGGAAATCAGTTTTTTTGGTTAACGCACCAGCCTTTTGGCTGATACAATAATTCCGCTTTGGCCGCTGTCAAGATTGCTCCCGGGGCATGATCTTTTGCTCAGTCTGCGGGAATGAAAGGTGATTGTACAGCAAAAAACAACCGTTCATCAGCCCCGCAGGAGGCCCGCCCATGTCGTCCCGGCCCCGTAGTTTTCCTTATGCCACCTACCGGCTGCAGTTCAACCGGGATTTTACCTTTGCCGCCGCCGCCCAACTGGTGCCCTATCTTCATCGCCTGGGGGTCAGCCATTGCTACGCCTCGCCCCTGCTCAAGGCCCGGCTCGGCAGCATGCATGGCTATGACATTGTCGATCATCACCAACTGAACCCGGAACTGGGCGGGCGGGCGGATTTCGACCGTCTGGTGGCGGGTTTGCATGAACACGGCATGGGACTGATCGTCGATATTGTGCCCAACCACATGGGGGTGGGCGGAGCCGACAATGCCTGGTGGCAGGATGTGCTGGAAAACGGCCCCGCCGCCGAGTATGCCGATTTCTTCGACATCGACTGGCGGCCGGCCCATGAAACCCTGCGGGGCAAGATCCTGCTGCCCCTGCTGGGTCAGCCTTACGGTGCGGCGCTGGATAAGGGCGAGATCAAGCTGGATTATGATTCAACCGCCGGCAGCTTCCACTTTGCCTACTACGAACACCGGTTGCCCTTGGACCCGGTCACCTACCCGGCGGTGGCGGCTCCCGGCCTGGAAGCGTTACGCCGCCGGCTGCCCGCCGATGACCCGGGCCGGGCGGAGTTGGAAAACCTGCTCACCGCCCTGGCCCACCTGCCGGGTCGGGCCGACCGGGAGCCGGAGCGGCGGCAGGAGCGGCGGCGGGACAAGGAGATCACCAAGCAGCGGTTGCGCGAGCTCGGCGCCCGGTTTTCCTGGGTCAACACCTTCTGGCAACAATGTCTCGATTACTTCAACCAGCCCGGCGACCACCGGCCGGAGGCCGTTGCCCGGCGGGGTGAGCGGCTGCATCAACTGCTGGAACAGCAGGTTTATCGCCCGGCCCATTGGGTGGTGGCCGGCGATGAAATCAACTACCGCCGTTTTTTCGATATCAACTCCCTGGCCGGGCTGCAGGCGGAACGGGAAGAGGTTTTTACCGCCACCCATGGCCTGCTGCTGGAACTGGTGGCCGCCGGCCGGATCGACGGCCTGCGGGTGGACCACCCCGACGGGCTAAGCGATCCGGCGGGATATTTCCGCCGCCTGCAGGCCGCGGTGGCGGCGGTAAGGGCGGACTCCGGCACCGGACCGGTTTCATGGTCGGAGGGTAACGCCGCCCCGGAACTGGTACCGGGTTCGTCCTCGGTGGCGGGGCCGGGTTCGACCCCAGCGGAGAAGAGCGGCGGGGAAACGGCCGGGATTTATCTGGTGGTGGAAAAAATCCTCGCCGTCCATGAGCATCTGCCGAAAAATTGGCAGGTACACGGCACCACCGGTTACGATTTTGTCAATCAGGTCAACGGCCTCTTTGTCCAGCCGGCCCACGAGGCGGTATTGAGCCGCATCTATCACCGTTTTGTCGGTCGCCGCCAGGACTTCGACGAGCTGCTTTACCGGCGCAAGAAGCTGATCATCACCGGCCAGTTGGCCAGCGAACTGACGGTGCTGGCCCGGCTGCTCAAGGACATCGCCGAGGGTGATCGCCATACCCGGGATTTTACCTTAAACGGCCTGCGGGAGGCGCTGATCGAAATAACGGCGGCTTTTCCCGTTTATCGCACCTATATCATCCCGGCGGAAGCCGGGGCGGCAATTTACCAGGTTGCCCCGGAAGACCGGCGCCATGTGGAATGGGCCGTGGCCCAGGCCCGCAAACGGGCCTGGGCCAGAGACGGCGGCCTGTATGACTTCATTCGTAGTCTGCTGACCGGTGAATCGCATGGTTCCGGGGTCGGGGACCGAGCCGGCGCCGCCGGTTCGGTGTTGGCTGAGCAGGCGTTGACCGTCGCCGGGGAGTCGGCGGGGCAAATGTCGGAATTTTCGTTATCGGCCCGTTTCATCCGTAAATTTCAGCAGTACACCGCCCCGGTGATGGCCAAGGCCCTGGAGGACACCACCTTTTATGTGGCCAATCGTCTGCTTTCCTTGAACGAGGTGGGCGGTGATCCCCGCCGCTTTTATGTGAGTCCGGCGGCCTTTCATCACGCCGCCCAGGAACGGTTGCGCCGCTGGCCCGTAGCCATGCTGGCCACCTCCACCCACGACAGCAAGCGCAGTGAGGATGTCCGGTCCCGGATCAACGTGCTCAGCGAAGTACCGGAGCTGTGGGGCCGGTACCTCAAACGCTGGCGCCGACTGAACCGTTCCCGCAAAAGCCGGGTCAACGGCCGCCTGGCCCCCAGCCCCAACGACGAATATTTTCTCTACCAGACCCTGCTGGGTTCCTGGCCGCTGAACGCCCAAAACGGTTACAATCCGGGGGGCGACTCCCTGGGCGACTATCGCGGGCGCATCCGGGAATACATGCTTAAAGTCATTCGTGAGGCCAAAACCCATACCTCCTGGCTCAATCCGGACGCGGCCTACGAAGAGGCCGTCGCCCGTTTTGTGGAGCAACTTTTGAGCCCTCCCGGGGTAGCCGGGCCGGGTGGTTTAACCGGCGCCAATCCTTTCCTGGCCGACTTTGTTCCCCTGGTCCGGCAACTGGCCCCTTACGGCCTCCTCAACGCCCTGGCCCAGGTGCTGCTTAAACTGACCAGCCCCGGCGTGCCCGATCTGTATCAGGGCACCGAACTCTGGGATTTTTCCCTGGTGGACCCGGACAACCGCCGACCGGTGGATTACCGCCGTCGGCGGGAACTGCTGGCGGCCTTGCCGGACCCGACCCGGCCCGCCACGGCGGAGATGATCAAAGAACTGCTGGCCAACCTGGAAGACGGCCGCCTCAAGCTGTTGCTCACCAGCCGCCTGTTGCATCTGCGACGGCAAATTCCTGAACTTTTTGGGGAAGGCGGCTATCAACCTCTTACCGCGACGGGGGAGCGTGGCGAGCATCTCTGCGCTTTTGTGCGTCAGTGGCGGGAACATCGGCTGCTGGTGATCACCGGTCGCTGGTTTGCCACCCTGGCGGCGGTTGGGACGCCACCGGAGTCCGGCGGCGGCAATGCCGGCCGGTCGAGACTGGAAGCGGCGGCTGATTCGGCCGTTAAAAGTGCCGGGGGTACCGGTGGGGTCGCCCCGGCCATGGCGTTGCTCAATCCACAGCTCTGGCAGAATACCGTTCTGCCGTTGCCGGAGGATAGCACCCCGCTGGACCGGGCCGCCGACCAGGCCACTGGCTGGCAGGATCTGCTGACCGGCCGCAAGGTGCCGGTGTTGTCGGGGCCGGACGGGAATTACTTGACCTGCGGCGATCTTTTTGCCACCCTGCCTATGGCGGTGCTGTACAGCCGGGCCGCCGTCTGACCGCGCCGGCATGCCGGTGCTTGCGACTGATCAACCGCCATAACCGAGGCATAAGAGGTAGATAATGAACTGGAAAAGACTTTTTTCCCGCACGCCGTCTTTGGACCCCGCCGAGGCACGTAAGTTTATGGATCAACGTTCGGCCGCTGAGTACCAGTTGTTGGATGTTCGCCAGCCCAAGGAGTACGAGGCGGAGCACCTGCCGGGGGCGCGCCTGATTCCCATCAAGGAACTGGCCCAGCGTCAGGCCGAGCTGGACCCGGCCCGGCCGGTGCTGGTTTATTGCGCCGTGGGAGGGCGCAGCCGGGCGGCGGCCCAGTATTTGAACGGTCAAGGCTTCAAGGAGGTCTACAATGTGGCCGGCGGCATCAAGGCCTGGGAAGGAGGCAAGGCCGCCGGACCCGTCGAGGCGGGCCTGGAACTGCTGCCCGCCGAGGCCGAATATGACGAAGCCGCCGCTTTGGCCTACGCCATGGAGGACGGCCTGCAGCGTTTTTACCTTAAACTGGCGGCCGACAGCGGCGATGCCGCCCTGCAAAAAACCTACCAGCGCCTGGCGGGCCTGGAAGACGGCCACAAGGCCCGGCTGGCCGCTGAGTACCGCAAGAAAACCGGCCAAAACCTGGAGCCGGCCGGGCAGGATGAACTGCTGGAAGGCGGCCGGCCCCCGACATCGTTTACCTCCGCCACCCCGGCCCAAGCCCTGGATCAGGCCATGGGGCTTGAATTCCAGGCCCAGGATCTTTACCTGCGCCTGGCCGCACAAAGCGAAGTGGCCGCCAGCCGAGAGTTTTTTCTGGCCATGGCGGCGGAAGAAAAAGAGCATCTGGCCCTGTTGGCCCGTGAGTTGGAGCAGGCCGGGGAAGGGGACAATGCCGCATAAAACAGGTAAAAAACTGGTGCTGGTGGGCGGCGGGCATGCCCACATGCAAACCCTGGCCGCCATCGGCAACTTCGTTCGCCGGGGGCATTCGGTAACCGTGGTGGCGCCCTCGCCCTACCATTATTATTCGGGAATGGGGCCGGGGATGCTGGGGGGTACCTACCAGCCGGAGGATATTCGCTTCGCTACCCAGCAGCAGGTGGAAAAGCTGGGCGGCACCTTCGTGCTGGGCCGGGTGACCCGCATTGACCCGGTGGCGGGCGAGGTGGAGTTGGCCGACGGCGGCCGCATCCCATATGATGTGGTTTCCTGCAACGCCGGCAGCCAGGTGCCGACCAGTTTGCCCATTACCGCCGCCGAGGGCGAAGGGGTGCCGATTTTTACCGTTAAGCCCATCGAGCGGCTGTGGGAAGCTCGCCAACAGTTGCTGGCCCTGGCCATCGAAGGCCCCCCCAAAGTGGCGGTGATCGGCGGCGGGCCTTCGGCGGTGGAAATCGCCGGCAACACCTGGCGCTTGCTGCGGGAGGCCGGCCACCAGCGCCCCTGCATCCGAATCTTTGCTGGTCGTAAACTGATGGGCCGGGCTTCCGAAGAGGTGCGCCGGCGGGTCAACGCTTCTTTGGCGCGGCGGCATATCGAGGTGGTGGAGCCGGGCCGGGTGCAGGAAATACACGACGGCAGGGTGGTGATAGAGGGCAGGAACAACAACTGCAAGGCGGATTTTATCTTTCTTGCCCAAGGGATCAGGCCCGCGCCCATCTTTGCCGACTCCGGCCTGCCGGTGGGGCCCGACGGCGGCCTGCTGGTCAACGAATATCTGCACTGCCCGGGGAAGTCGCAGATATTCGGCGGTGGCGACTGTATTTACTTTGAACCCCAACCGTTGGACAAGGTCGGGGTTTATGCGGTGCGGCAAAACCCGGTGCTGCGCCACAACCTGCTGGCGGCCCTGGAAGGTGGCGAGTTGCGGACGTTTGCCCCGGGCGGCGACTACCTGCTGATTTACAACCTGGGTGATGACACCGGGGTGCTCCAGAAACGCTGGCTGATTTTCGGCGGCCGTTTGGCTTTCCGTATCAAAGACTATATCGACCGCCGGTTCATGCGTCGTTTTCAACAGCACGCCTGATAAAAAAACGTTTTTCCTTGACAATCGGGAGCTAGAATAACGACAATTGATTGTTATCAGCTGAACACTGTCGTGTTGGTGATGATATGGGGTTTAGTGTACGCAGTTCTTTAATTATTGCATTTAAAATTTAAAGAGCAAGGAGGAAGAATCATGAAACAGAATGGTGCCTGGAGTCCCTATCTGGCCGGCGGTTTGGCCGGCCTGCTGGGGGTGCTGTCGGTGCTGCTGGCCGGTCAGTTTTTCGGTGCGTCCACCTCGTTTGTGCGAACCGCCGGGATGATCGAGCAGTTGTTGGGTCCGGAACGGGTCGCAGAAATGGATTACTTTGTCAAGGTGGTCCCCGGGATCGACTGGCAGTGGATGTTTGTTTTCGGCATTTTCCTGGGTTCTTTGGTCGCCGCCCTGGCTTCCGGCACTTTTCGCCTGCAGACGGTACCGGATATGTGGCAGCGGCGCTTTGGTCACACCCCGGTAAAACGGGCAGTGGTGGCTTTTGCCGGCGGGGTGGTGGCCATGTTCGGTGCTCGGCTGGCCGACGGCTGACCCAGCGGTCACGGGTTGAGCGGTTCGCTTCAACTAGCGGTCAGTGGGTTTGTGGCATTAATTTGTTTCTTTGTGGCCGGGGTAATCATGGCCCGCATCGTCTATGGAGGTGGCAAATCATGAGTTCGTTACTTTATGGTCTGATCACCGGCTTTTTGTTCGGCTTTCTGCTCCAGAAGGCCCGGGTAATCCGTTATGACAAGCAGTTGGGAGCCCTGCGGCTACTGGACATGACCATCGTCAAGTTCATGCTCACCAGCGTCATGGTGGGCATGGTTGGGGTTTACCTGCTGCAGGACCTGGGCCTGGCCGAGTTATCGATCAAGAGTATGGTGGCCGGCCCGGTGATTATCGGCGGCCTGCTCTTCGGTCTAGGCTGGGGGCTGTTGGGCTACTGCCCCGGCACCTCCGCCGGCGCCCTGGGCGAGGGTCGGGTGGACGCCTTCTGGGGAATCCTGGGCATGGTCACCGGGGCCGCCCTGTTTGCCGAGGCCTACCCCTGGCTGCTGCGCACCGTTTACACCTGGGGCGATCTCGGCAAGCTGACGGTGCCGCAGGTCTTGGGCGTCAACCACTGGCTGGTGATCCCCGTCTTCATCATCGGCGTGGTTTTCTTGCTGCGCTGGCTGGAGAAAAGGGGGCTGTAAGGTGCAGGGCAAACTGACTGACTGGAAGTTCCGGGCTTGGGCCAGGGTGCTTCCAGCCAGCTTAACTTGCTGATTTCATGTTTTCGCCGTCTGGCTTGCGAGCTTTTTTAATAAATTTGTTAAAATTGCTGTTGACGTGCATTACCTCTTCGGCTATGTTGCCCGTCTCCTGCAGCACGGGAGGGAGCGAGGCCGTCAGGGCCCGGTTCCGAAG
>NZ_JARGDQ010000014.1 GCF_029210385.1 Desulfurivibrio dismutans
CTGTCGATCCCTCTTGTTTTTCATTACTCTTTCGGCTAGTTTGGCAGTCACATCGTGACAGGGGGGCAGTAATCGGCCCACAAGCGGGGGCACTTAGCCGCTTAACCGCTTAACCGCTTAACCGGGGACAGATTTCAAATCTGTCCCCTCTTGGCTCGGAGGGAGAAAAAGCCTTGCCGCCCAACCAGAACCCGGAACAACTAGCCCGCGACCGCATCGACCGGCAACTGGCCCTGGCGGGCTGGGTGGTGCAGGATAACAAGGCCATCGACTTCAACGCCGGCCCCGGCATCGCGGTGCGCGAATACCGCACCGACGCCGGCCCCGCCGACTACGTCCTCTTCATCAACGGCCAGGCCGCCGGGGTAATTGAAGCCAAGGCCGAAGATCAGGGCCACAAGCTAACCACCGTCGAAGATCAATCCGGCCGCTACGCCGGCGCCCAGCGCGTCCTCTTCCTGGTGGATACCAAAAACCTGGGCGAACAGGCCGAGCAGGAGTTCATGAGCTACCCTGCCCAACGACGACAACCGCTTTTTGAATTGCCTCGATACTACCGGGGTTTACGAAGATTCTGGAATTGCTGCTAATCAAAATCAATAGGGGAGTTTCATCATGTGAAAAAGTTTGATCGTTTTCCTGGTTGCTGCATTCATATTCGGTGGGTTTTTGAATTCGGCCTTAGCGCAGGTTCGTGTTCTTGAACTGCGCAATTCCACCAGCCGAAGCATAGATATCCTGATTGAGAACGTGGACTTACACGGTCGTACCTCCACAGTTTACGTCGCCGGCATCGCGCCGCAGCGAAAATGGGAGCAAAATTTGCCCATCCCGGTAGGGCGTTACGTGTTGTTGAAATATGGGGATTTGCCGCTTTCCGCGCTTGAAGCCCAAAGACTCCGCATACCGCCGCCCTATGGTAACGAGGGGGTGCACTTGCGTTGGAAAGTGATCCCTTCGCCTGCTGGAGGTAATGGTATTAGAGTTGTTTATGACGAATAAGCGTTTGTAACCGGGTGTTTCTGTAGATAGAAATCAGGCGAGAGAGGAGGACGCCGGATGATGCCGGGGACAGCTAGATCTTTTCGGGTCTTTGACAAATGGAAAGGGTTGCGGGGGGGTTGGGCCATCGCGCCGGTCTTGATGGTGGTGGTTTTTTTCGGGTTTACATGGGCGCCTTCGGCCGCGGCCGCGGAAAAATCGTTCTCCCTGCTGGCGATCAGCCGGACGGCGGAGGGCCCCGGCCCGGGATTCGTGCCGATGGAGCTTGCGAGCGGGGGAGCGGTTGAAACCGTGCAGGTGGAAACAGCGCCCGTCCTGACCGAAAAGCATATTGGCGAAGCGTGGGTTCACGAGCAGGGGTTTATCGGCGTCTTCATCGAGACGACCCCGGAGGGCCGGCAATTGCTGGTGGAGCTGACCCGCGAGCAGTTGAACCGCCGGCTGGCGATCCTGGTCGAGGGGCGGCTGATGATGGCCCCGTTCATCCAGGAGATCATCACCAGCGGCCAAATTATGCTGTCAGGAGAGATCGACCGGGCCGGGGCGGAGAAACTGGTCGCGGGCCTCCAGGGCCAACAAACAACTGCCTCCGCGGATGCGGAATCTCTTTTCCCCGATGAGACCATCCTCCTGGCCAGGATCGAAAAAGATCCCTCCCCGCACCTCTACGCCGAGCTGGCCGGGGTCCGGGGCCGCCATGCGGCGGGCTATTATGAACGTTGGCGGGAGTTCGGCCGGAGCGCCGATCTGCGGCAGGCGATCTTTTACGCCGCCTCGGCGGCGGAGCTGCGGCCCGACTGGGACCAGCCCCGGGTGCTGCTGGCGATGATCTACGCGAACTTTTCAGGAGATCGGGAAACCCTGGAGCTGGCCACCGAACTGCTCATCGAGGCAGTCGATATCAACCCGGCCAACGGCCCGGCCCAGTTGTTGCTGGCCCAAGTGTTGATGAAGCAGGGCCGTTTCTGGTCCGCCATCGAGCAGTACGACAGCCTGTTTGCCAAGAGCGCGGCCATGATTACGCCGATGAACACGGCCCCTCTGGCGCTCTGTTACATCCTGGACGGCCGGATTCAGGCCGGGATTCTCTATTTTGACCGGCTCGCCGCCATGCATCCGGCCAATCCGGCGGTGACGACCGGCCAGGCCGTGCTGCTCAAGCATGGGGGCGAAGCGGAGCGGGCCAGGAATATTCTGACGGACCTGGCTTCTTCCGCCGCCGCCGGCCCGGAGTTGCGCCGGTATGCCGGCGACCTGCTCGCCTCCTGGGACCGGGAGGAGATGGAATGAACAGGATCCGGCTTTTGTTTGCAGGGCGGCTTTCCTGGCTGCTCGCCGCAATGTTGCTCACAACCGGCCAGCTGGCCGCCGCCGCTGATTTCAGCAATCTTGACGAGGTGCTGCGCACCTTTGCCGATTCCCGCCAGACTCGTGACGTCAAGTACCTCGGGACCGCCGCCGACCAGAAGGCCTTCGTGGATACCATGGAGAACGGGGTTTACCGGCCGGCGGACCAGCAGGTGGTCCGGCATG
Organism: Desulfurivibrio dismutans; assembly: GCF_029210385.1. GTDB lineage: Bacteria > Desulfobacterota > Desulfobulbia > Desulfobulbales > Desulfurivibrionaceae > Desulfurivibrio > Desulfurivibrio dismutans. The sequence goes on from NZ_JARGDQ010000014.1 coordinate 2,536, forward strand.
TGGAGTCCCTGCCCGAATACCAGGGCAAGCGAGTGATCACCCATGATTTCCGCACCCCCGGCGCCCAAGGGGTTTCGGTCAACACCGACCGTGACGTCCGGGTGCTGGTGGAGGTGGAACCCAACCGCTGGGTCGAGGTTCCCACCCAGAGGTGGGAGGATGTCTATTATCGCGAATTCGCCCAGCGCACCCGCTATGCCGGCGATCCGAACGACCCGGCGGCCCTGAGGGCGCATGCGGCCCGCTACCGCCAGATGCCCACCGACCGCTTCCACATGGAAGCGAGCCACGATTACTCCGATCAGACCCGCGCCCTTTCCTATGAACCCGACGGCCGGGGCGGGTTCAAGCGGAAAATGGCGGCGGATTCAAGCATCCGGGTGCAGGACGGGGGGCCAGGACGGCTGAAGGTCGAATCGACCCCCAACGTGGTGCGGGCCAAGGCCGGCCAGGGTCTCCTGGTCAATCCCGAAAGCATGTCGCAGATGTATTTTCAGAAGAGCTGGGCCGAGCTGGGTACGGCCCAGGCCATTGAAAATCAATTGAAAAACCCCTCGCTCTCCTCCGCCGAGCGCCTGCGGCTCGACAACCTGCGCCAGATGCACACCGCCGAGGGGCTGGCTCAGATGAAAAAGGGGGTGGAGGCCCTGGAGGCGGTGCGCGCCTCCTATCAGAAGCAGGGCTACCGGGTCGGGGACCTGCCGCGGAATTTCCAGCAGGCCTCCGAGATCGTCAAGGCGGTGACCGGCACCAGCCGGACCGATGTGGATGCGGTTACCCGCAATCTCCAGGAGCATGGCTTCCGCTCGCCGGCCGAGTTTGCCGAAAACCTGCGGGGCCAGACCGAATCGCTCAAATTCGCCCAAAAGTCCGCGCCCCCGCCCGCCCCCTCCACCCGCCTACAGACCGCCGGCCGGGTCGCAAGCTGGGCCGGCAACGTCATCTCCATCGAGCAGCGGCTCAAGGAGGCCCGGCAGGGCAGCCACCTCTTCTGGAATTTCGAGCAGGGGGACTCCGGTCTGGCGATCGCCGCGAAAAGCGCCATGATCGCCACCACCGAGCTGATTCCTCTCCCGATCATCGATGCCCTGGAGCGCGGCTGGCGGGTCGATGAGCGAGCCAGGGCCTATATCGAGGCTGGGGTCAAGCGCGGGGAGACCGGTTGGGAGAGCGATCCGGCCTTTGTCATGTTCGCTGTGGTCTCCACGGTCACGGCGGAAACCATCGCCGCGATGACCCTGGATCCGCTGGTGGCCGGGGGCCAGATGGCGGTGGAGGGTTTTCGGCTGGCCAGGGATGCGAGCAATAATTTTCTTGCCGACTTCAGCCACGCCGAACAGCAGCGCCTGCTGCGCGAGATGAAACAGGCCGCCCATGACCGGGCCGAGAATTTTGATCTTGGCGGCTTGTACGGCCGGCGCGGCGGCTTTGACGGCGGCCCCTTGGCGGGAGAGGTGGAGGTGGGCGAAACCATCGCCTTTGTGGTGCAGAAAGACAACCGCTGGACCAACGATTATTTCGTGCGCTGGGAGCTGACCATGCCCGGCGGTCAGTCCGCGGTCATGGTCCCCGACCTGAGCGCGGATGACCCCGAGGCCGCCCGTCTGCGCTTCACCGTCGCCGAGGGATTTCCGCCCGGCCCGCACATTGTCGCCATCCGCGTTTTCGAGCGCGCCGGCGGGTTGCAGGTCGATTTCCGGGAGGCGACCTTCACGGTTTCGGACAGGATTGGCATAGGCGCCATCACCGCCAGTAAAGGCCATTTCACTTCTCAGGGCGGAACACCACTTTTCGCCGCCGGCAGTCAGCGGCAGGCGCTGCCGGCCGTGCCCGGCGACATCCTGGCCTTTGCCGTGGCACGCATAGGCAATTGGGCAGAGCAGCACGAGGTATGGTGGTCGGTCAGCGGCGAAAATTACAAAACCGTCTCCGGCGCTGATCCCAATGCCCACCTGCTGCGCTTCGACTCCAGCGGGATGTCGCCGGGTAATTACCGAGTAGCTGTCGCTTTGTACTCCGCAAACACAAAAAGACTAGCCTACCAGGAGCTTGAATTCAGGCTTGGCCAGCCCCTGACCCGGCCTGCGCCGTTTGAGATAATCGCCCGACTGAACGACCATGACGGACCGCCTTTAACCCGGTCGGTGCAGAACGGTGACATCCTCGCCTTCCAGTCCGAAATAAGCTTCCCGGCAGGCGAGCCGGAGATGTCCGGGCTGTTCTGGCAGCTTTATGATGCCACAGGCGAACCGGTGTACGGGCTGGGGAAGGAAGAGCATCTGCTTGCGGCGGGGGAGACCCGTGAGACCCGCTTCCGCTTTCTGCTGGAAGAGCTGCCGGAGGGCAGGTATGTGCTGGGGCTGTTCCATAGCTACCTTTCAGCGCCGGAGCTCAAAAGCAAGGCCACCTTCGCTTTTGAGGTGGCGCAGGCGGTGCGTATAGACCGACTGCTGATTACCCCCAGCCAGGAAAAACAGGAGCATCATCCGGTTCTTTCCCCCGATGACGATGCCCTGCTCTACGCTCATTTCAGCCTGGGGCAGGAGACCGGGCAGGCTACAGTAAACCTGACGGCAATACTCAAGCAGAACGGCAAAACCCTCGAGAGTGTTTCGGTGGAAAGACCACGCCCCGGCGAACAGCCCCCCTATCGGGTGGGGCTCTTGATCTCTGCTGCGCTGCTGCCTGCCGACCAGGAGATTGTGGCCAAGGCGGAGATCATCTCGCCTCGCGGCAAACGGCATTCCGCCACGGTTAGCTTCAAAAAAGAGCCATACCGGCTGGCGCATGATCTGCCGGACAGCCTGCGATCTGGAGATAACCGGCATTTTTCAGTGCAGGTGCCCGCAAGCTTTGTAAATCCCTTGCGGGTGGAGATGCGCGCCACCGGTGAGGGATTCAGCCTGGGGAACAGACCAGGCGAGTTGGCGGGGACGGTGGGCGGGATAGCCACAAGAGAGGCAAGGGTCGGTTTTCTTGATATAAAGGTGAGCGACGCGGAAGGCAGGGCCGCCGAGACCAGGGCGAAGATAATGATAAACCCGAAAGCGGCCCGAAAGACCGTTGCCGTAAGCCCCGCTCCCGCTGTGTCCCCGCAACGGGCGCCGTCCCCAAGGGTAAGCCCCCCGCCAGCAATGCCGGGGGCGGGATTAAGCCAAGCCCCCAGCACACCGGCCAGCACCAGCAACGGCGAGAGCGCGGAGGAAAGAGGCAGGGCGCTTGCGGAACAGTTCATTGATCAGTTCCTGCGGGTGGCCTATTCCCGTCATTCCCGGTCCACGCAGATGGTGTCCACGCTCAAGGGGGAGTTGTTGGCACAGATGCGGGCAAGCACCGCTAAGGCCCGCAGCCCGGGGAACCATGGGATCGAGGACTATATGAATTTTCACCGATGGGGAAGAGCTTACAATATTGACAAGATCCGCGGTTCCGAGCGGGAGCTTGTCCGGCTGAAGGCCCGGACGGCGTCGGCATTGGTCACCGTGTTTATTGAGGGGATCAAAGACGGGATAGGGCTGTTGCCCGAGAATATCCGTTGGGCGGAGGATGTGGGACGGGCCGTGGGAGGGCTGGAAAACGACTCCGCTTTCAGGCTGGGGCGTTTCAAGCCTGCTTTGAACAATATGATCAACCGGCAGTCAGCGCGGATCAGCAGCCGGAGCCAGCGCGCTATCTTGGGCGCCCTGCAGCTTAATGACCCACGGGCGAGATATGTCACCGCGCTAAGGGCATGGGACGGCAGGGTCGAGCATGGCAGGCCGGTAGCGCATAGCGGACGCTGGAGTCCACATCTGTTTTTAAGCGGCGCGCCGGTGTCTGGCTCGGCCGGCTATGATCCAGCCCTGGTGCCGATTATTGTAGAAGGAGAAACCTATTATATCAGCCCTCAGGGGCGAAACCGGCTGGATATGATGCGAAGAACGGCGGCGCTGCTCCGTCTGAGCAGCTCCCGTAACCACCAGGCGGACGGTAGCCATGAGGTGTTCGATACAGATATCCTGCCCGCCGCGCTCCGGGTCAACTTCAACCCCGGCGAAAGAGAGGTAGTGGCGGGCTATGTAAGAAGATAGCCGCACCTTGTCCCATGTCTGAGTTAAGGAGGAATTATGAATAAGCTTAGTTCGACCATTGTCTGCCGAAGAAAGGAGTACCAAAAAATGATCACATCACTCTCACGCATTCTCGTTATCGTCCTGTTCATCGGAGTCACCGCCTGTCAGACAACGAATCCCGGCGACATTGTCGGCAAGCAGCCTGCCCAAACTCCACCACCAGCGGCACAGCAGACGCAGACACAAAATACCCAGGCGCAGAAGGAAGCAGAGCAGCCTTTGCTCTTTCAGGAGTACTGTACCCCTGAACGATTAGCCGAAACAGTTGTGGTCTTTGATTTCAGCGGTAATGGTAGCGCCTTTGTTAGCAAGCATTCTGGGTTTGGAGATACTAAAGATGAGATTAGCCACAAGAATATTCTATGGCGTTATGACCAGTCACGGGGCGGCTTTGTTAAGACTGGGCTTGAGCTTGAAGGGAATTTGTCCTCCAAATTATCTTGGAACGGCGACATATGGGCTTATACATATTATGACCCTAAGAGCAGTACAGTAGTAACCAATAGAAAAATTAAACTGCTTTCCACTGTTGATGGTACACAGCGGGAGATAGAAGTTCCCAGAGTACGGTCTATAAATGTACCTGGTGGGGATTTCAGTCGGGATGGTCGATATTTTGCGGTCTTTCTTCATGACTTGACTTCCCGGGGGATTGTTGCAGTGTTTGATGTGGCAACAACCGAAAAAATTGGTGAAGTCAGCCTCACTGTTCGCCCCGAAATTGCTCAAATTGTAGATGTTTTTTTAGATCCACTGGGTCGATACCTTGCTGTAAGTAAAGAAGATATTGGAGAGTGGTTAGATAATCCAGAAAGAGAAGTATCTAGCAGGGTTTCCGTCTTTTCTTTGCCTGGGCTTACCAGGCTGAGGGTTCATGAGCAACCTGGTAAGTTCTCGGGCTTTAGTCCTGATGGTAACTATCTGCTATTTGCCCCGCTAAGGACAGCTGCGCCAGTTAATGTCATCCATGTAACTAGTGGTAAGCGGTTGTCTGTTCCGGAAAACCTACAGCATCCGGTTTATTCCGGCGGGATGGATAGGCTGGTGAAGCTCTGGAATAGTGGCTTTGATGAGTACCTTATGCATGATGACAAAATAATATTGTTGCAAACCAAAAGATTTAGGGAAGGGTCAGACCTTCGCCAAGCAGTTTATGTGGAATCCGCTAACACTTGGTTTGGTGGTTTCGATTTCGGTCGGGGAGGCAGCAGCGAGTTATATAGCATGAAAAGCGCCCCTGATGAAGTAGTTCAGGCCGCAAAGGCTGTGGCGGAAGGCGAGGGGCTTATTGTTGTAGGGTTTAAGTCCAACGGCATCGGGAAGATTAAGGAGGGGATTGCTGCCTCACCCTTATATAGTCGGTTGAGAACCTTCCCCTTTTTCGACGAGTTGGCGGAAAAAGGGCTAAGCAAGGCAGAGCTTGCTGATTTGCTTTTGTTCCATCACCAAAAGCTGATGGAGGTGGAGAAAAGCCAGGGCAGTCTCGGTGTTCGGTTTAAAGACTTGCCTGGAGCGCGGTTGGTTGAAGCGATAACCAATGCTGATGGGCCCGCGGCTTCCGCCGGGCTGCGGGTTGGTGATGTTGTTGAGGCGGTCGATGGTATAAATTTTGCCGACAGACAGGAGTATCTTCGCATATTGAACAGCAAGCCTGCCGGTTCTAGTTTTGAGTTTAGAGTCAATCGCAATGGTCAGACCCAGCATCTTACTGTTTCCACAGTGACATGCTTTGCTGATAGGTTGGTGATTGATCGCGCGGGCAGACGGCTTTTTGAGTACGGTTTTTTGGCGTTTAGCTCCGGTTATCCCGATCTGGCGCTAAACGCCGCCAGCAGGCTGCGCTCGTTAAGGACGGAATACCCCGTCTGCTTAACCGATAACAGCTGGGAAATGTTGCTGAAAAGCGCGCTGGCGTTGGAGGCGATGGTCATGGCCTATCGCGGGGAGGTAGATCGGGCCTATGAGTACCTGCTGGAGCAAGGCGGGCTTGTTCACCAGGGTAATACATTTGCCGCATTGTATATCCTTAACTACCCGGACTACTGGTTCCCGCTCTACGCCGACCCAAGAAGACTGTCCTTCCTGCTGGATAAAAAACCGGATGAGCTGGCAAGACCCTCAACAAACCGGATAGCGCCCCAGCCATACCCCGACCTGTCCGGCAGGCTGGTGGAACCGGTCGCAGCCCCCCCGCAGCTTCCCAGCCGCGAAGTCGCCCCGTCCGAACAGGTCGAGGAGACCGCCCAACCCAGGGGCCGGGTGTTGGATTAAACGGTGGCTGAAAAAAAATGTAAATGTTGATGGAGCGCTTATGCGTAATATCCACCTGCTGGTCATTTTTTTCAGCCTGTTGGCTACGTCAGCCCAGGCCGCCATTTTTGCTGCTGATGCCCTCTATCTCTTTGTCGAAGGCAAACGGGTGGTTAACAACTCGGTGCTGGTACGCTACGACGAGCCGACGGGAGAACGCTTTGAGCTTTGTGAAAAAGGCGCGTTCTGGCAGCGCCAGGGGCCGACATGGAAAGCGGGGCCTTATACCTTTATCCAAATCGCCGGGGAAGAGATCCCGTCCTTTACACGTTGGCTTAACTCGCCGGAAGGCCGGGCGAGCAAGGATGCAGACGGCGACTACCAGCAATATCTGCACGGACGGAGCAAAGACTCTCTGCGCCGGGTGACGGTCATGGTGCCCACCGTTGAAGAAAGTCCGGCCCTGGACAGGACCCCGAATCCCCCGCCGCCGCGTGGCATGGTCGGGGGCAAACTCGGCCATGATCGTTTCTTTCAGGTCGATCTCGACCACGGCATGATCAATCAGGTAGCCCGGCGGCAGGTCTTGTCCGGGAATACCCGTTAGGCGTGTAACCGATGCCGCGCCTCCCACGAAATACGCGGATAAAAGCAGGCCTTGCGGCCGTCGTGTTTCTGCGGCTGGCTTATGGAGCGGATGTCCATGCCGGGAATAGCAAGCATCGTTCCGCTCTGATGATGGCGGCGGCTCGGCGGAGACGGTGCGGTTGCTGCTGGCCCACGGCGCTGATGTCAAAGCGGACAACAACCACGGGATTACTCCCCTGATGGCCGCGGCCAGCCGGGGCAACCTCGCCGTGGCGCGGGTATTGTTGGCGGCCGACGCCGACCCGGAGGCGCAAATATTTTTTGGTCATGACCATGGTGCTACCGCCTTGTCATTGGCGAGGCGCAACAACTATCCGGAGATCGTCCGTTTGTTGCAAGCCGGAGCGCCGTAAGACCTTGGTCGTTGAAAAGGAGAAGATGATGAATACATACCCGATCCGTTTTTTGTTGATGTTTGCCATGCTGTTTGCCCCCATTTCTTCCCTGGCGGACGTGGCGCCTGATCCGCTCTCCAAAGGGATGACGCCGACCCGCAAGGATAGTCGGGTGCAAATGGTATCGCAGGAAGTGGTCATCCATCTTGATCGAAAGTGGTGTCGGGTGGAGGCTGATTTTGTTCTGCAAAACCGCTCCCGATCAGCGGCGATCATGGAAACCGGCTTTCCTACCGGTTATAAAGATGAGGTCAGGGATCTTCGGGTGTGGCGTAATGGCAAGGAGGTAAAGACCAAGAGCGCGGTGGAGCATGAAATTCAGGAATCGGACAAGGAGGCAGCGGTTTACCACTGGACGTTATGGAACATGCGTTTTGCCCCCGGGGAAAAGGTGGCTCTTAAGGTAAGCTACCTGGTCAAACCCCGGAAGAATCATGATTACCTGATTACCCCTTATCGTCAATTCCTGGGCCAGATAGAAGAGGAGGCGGCCGGGCCTGCGGCGGCGCCCGAAGTGGTGCGAGTAATTGACGGTATGACCAGCTACTCCACCGGCTATATCATGGTGACCGGGGCGGAATGGCATGGCCCCATTACTGATGCCACGGTTACTTTCCTTCATCCGCACGGAGCGGCTGCTGTTCGTTGGCTTTCCCCGGCCGCAAATTTTACCGTTTCCCCCAGCGCGATTGAATATCGTTTTGCCAATATCGAGCCGGACTTTGATGTGGAGGTGGAATTCAGCGAACAACCCCTACCGGTTGAAATCGCTTTGGTCAAACAAGCCATAGGTGCGACCAAGCAGAGCCAGGGACTGGTTAACCACCTGCACTATCTCGAAGTGATGCAAGCTTGTCTGGCCGCCGGAAACTGTGGGCAATCGGATTGAGCGCCGGGCCATTACCCCCGACACCGCCATTCGCCTGGCCCGTTATTTCGGCACCACCGCCCAGTTCTGGCTAAGTCTGCAAACCTCTTTCGACTTGAAACGGGCTGAGTTGGAAGACGGCAAGCGGATCAGGCAAGAAGTTCAGCCGCTGGCCAAGGCCGCCTGACGGGGTAGGAACAATAACTTGCAGCTCAACCAAGCACCCGGCACAATTCGCCCGCTACCGTATCGACCGAAAGAAGGAAACCACTGAATGAACCCCACCGCCCCCATTATTTCCAAAGTTTGGAGTTTCTGCACCACCCTGCGCGACGACGGGGTGAGCTATGGCGATTACCTGGAACAGCTCACCTACCTGATCTTTCTGAAGATGGCCGATGAATACGCTGGACCGCCC
>NZ_JARGDQ010000015.1 GCF_029210385.1 Desulfurivibrio dismutans
TAAATACAGTGCTATCAAAGGTGATGGAGCAATCACCTGCGTACCAAGCGCTAAACGACTCATTTTCCCAGTTTGAAGGCGCCATCAAAACAGAGACAACAACCGATGGGCATTCAATACAGGGAATCGAGACCGACATATCTAACGAGCTTGCCAGTTGGGGAGCTGGCTTCAAACTGAACATCAATCCGGTTGGGGTTGATGAGGTCATTAAGGGACTCGTCAGTCATGAAATCGTGGACGGCGGCCTAGGGAGAACGCAACCGATCAGCTCTTATGGGCAAGGATTTCAGAGAAGTCTGATCTACACGCTGATTCGGATTGCAGCGAAGTACAGCGCCAAAAAGCCTTCGGCAAAAAAGAAAGATTTCGTTCCAGAATTGACTTGGATACTTTTCGAGGAGCCCGAGGCTTTCTTGCACCCCACTCAAATTAGCGTTCTTAGTGGCGATCTCCGCGCCCTTGCGTCTGCGCCTGGGGCTCAGGTTCTGTTATCGAGCCACAACCCGCTGTTCGCCACCCATAGTATTAGAGAAATACCCGCCATTTGCAGAATGCAGAGGGAGGATTGCCAGACTTCCGCGTACCAAATTTCTGAGCAGCAGTTGTCGGCTGTATTGGCAAATAATCAGCAGGACGCCCAAGGTTGGCAGGCTGCGGGAATGCAGATTGACCCTGATGATTTGCTCACGGATATGGAGGCGGTTAAGTACGCCCTTTGGCTCGATGGTAAGCGGAGTGGCGCATTCTTCGCAGAGAAGATTTTGCTGGTCGAAGGTCCAACTGAAACCGCGCTGTTGTCTTACATGAGAGATCAAGGGTTGCTGCCTTCATGCAGCGGTGTGTTCATCATGGACACAATTGGCAAGTTCAACATCCATCGCTTTATGCGGTTGTTCGAGTGCTTTGGAATCAAACACTGCGTTTTGTACGATGGCGACAATGGTCGGCATGCCGCCGTTGACGCAACGATTCAGGCTGCAACCAACTCATGTACTTTGGGAATTGATACCTTTGTATCTGATCTTGAAGGGTTCCTTGGAATTCCTGCCGTTCGTCAAAAGCACAGGAAGCCGCAGCACGTCATGCTTCACATTGAGAGAAATGGCACAGATTTAAATCCTCTCGCCGCCAAAATAAACGCTATGGTCGGCGGTGTGCCATGACGCCGAACAAGTCGCTGCAGGTGACGTTTGACCCGCCGCCCGTTTTTGCGGCAGCAAAAAAGGGCGGCGGGTCAAACGTCACCTGAGCTCAAGCGTAGATGTCAAGGAGGGCGTAGATGTTCCACGTTGATATTGAAGGAAAGCAGCTCCGAAGGCTGATCCCAAAGGGCTTCTCTGAGCTTGGGCTTCGGGAGCGGTTCGACATTCAAGAATGGATCGAGAGGACCCCGGAAATTCTTGGAGAAGAGCTCCTGATCATTGGCAAGGAAGTCATCTTGGCCTCTGGAAAGCGACTTGATCTGCTCGCCATTGATAAACGTGCAGCGCTGGTTATCATCGAGTTGAAGCGCGATGATTCAGGCGAGGCTGTAGAATGGCAGGCTATTAAGTATGCGTCATATTGTGGGAACTTCCTGTCAGAGGAAATCTACAACCAAGTCGCATTGTACTTGGGCATCTCAGAAGTGGAGGCCCAAAAGGCCATCGAAGAATTCATCGATGCTGATATCGAAGAACTTAACGCAATCCAAAGAATCATTCTCGCGGCCCGCCAGTTCAATTCGGAAGTAATCTCGGCCGTAATATGGTTGCGAGAGTTTGGCGTAGATATTCAATGCACAAGGTTGGCGCCGTTCCTTGATGCTCAGGGAAGTCTCTTCATTAACCCAGAGACAATCATTCCCCTGCCTGAAGCGAAGGACTACATCGAGAAGAAGGAGAAAAAGCAACGGGCAGGTGCGCAGGACCATCGGGAATGGACAGGATACTGGTTTGTCAACGTTGGAGAAGGCCCAACACGAAACTGGCAAGACAACGTCAAATTTGGCTATATTGGAGCTGGCCAAGGAGTCAGGTATTCCTCCGCATTGAAGCGCCTCAGTGTTGGAGACAAGATCTACGCGTACATGAAGGGCATCGGGTATGTAGGTTTCGGAGAAGTCATCTCGCCCGCCGTTATGGTCCGCGACTTCATCGTAGAAGAATCCGGCATACCTCTCTTGGAGGCGGGGCTAACCGCCCCTGAGGCCGACGCAAATCGCGATGATGAAGAACTAGCAGAATGGGCCGTGGGAATACGATGGATCAAGGCGTTTACAAAAAATGAAGCGAAAACCTTTTCGGGTGTTTTCGCAAATCAGAACGTTGTCTGCAAACTCAGAAACCAGCAGACTCTTCTGTTCGTGAAGGAGGCGTTCGGGGAGTGAAATCAACATCGCGTTGCGGGTGTCGTCTGGCCCGCTGCGCGTGCAAGCCACGCCTGAACGCGGACGTTAACCCAACACCACCCAATCCCGGCGTAGCCGGATAATCATAAAGGCGATCACACAAACCATAATGTTCGAACAAACCTTCCGCAACATAGATGACGTGCTCTGGAAAGAGCAAGGCTGCTCCACGGAGCTCGATTACACCGAGCAGACCTCCTGGATGCTATTCCTCAAGTATTTGGATGACCTGGAGTACGAGCGTGCCCAGGAGGCCGAGCTGGTGGGCAAGTCGTACGCGTTCATCATCGACGAGGATTTCCGCTGGTCGAAGTGGGCGGCGCCGAAGAAGGCCGACGGCTCGTTCGACCACGACAGCGCCCTGACGGGCGACGATCTGATCCTGTTCGTCAACGGCAAGCTATTCCCCTATCTGCAGGGGTTCCGCGAGCGCGCCTCCGGGCCGGATACCATCGAATACAAGATCGGCGAGATTTTCAGCGAGATCCGCAACCGCTTCCAGAGCGGTTACAGCCTGCGCGACGCGCTGGAACTGATCGACACCCTGAGCTTCCGCTCGCAGAAGGAGAAGCACGAACTCTCCCATCTGTACGAGGCCAAGATCCGCAACATGGGCAACGCCGGGCGCAACGGTGGAGAGTATTACACCCCGCGTCCGCTTATTCGCGCCATGATCCGGGGCATCAAGCCCAAGATCGGCGAGCGCATCTACGATGGCGCCGCCGGTTCCGCCGGCTTTTTGTGCGAGGCCCACGACTACCTGCGCTACGGACCGGATGGCAAAGGCAGCAATCTCTCCACCAAGGATCTGGAGACCCTGCAGACCCGAACCTTCTACGCCAAGGAGAAGAAGAGCCTGCCCTATGTCATCGGGATCATGAACATGATCCTGCACGGCATCGAGACACCCAACATCCAGCACACCAACAGCCTGACCGAGAACCTCAGCGACATCCAAGAGAAGGACCGCTTCGACGTCATCCTCGCCAACCCGCCCTTCGGCGGCAAGGAGCGCAAGGAGATCCAGCAGAACTTCCCCATCAAGACCGGCGAGACGGCCTTCCTCTTCCTGCAGCACTTCATCAAGTACCTCAAGGCCGGCGGCCGGGCGGCCATCGTCATCAAGAACACCTTCCTCTCCAACTCCGACAACGCCTCCCGCGCCCTGCGCAAGGAGCTGCTGGAGAACTGCAACCTGCACACCATCCTCGACTGCCCCGGCGGCACCTTCCTCGGCGCCGGGGTAAAAACCGTGGTGCTGTTCTTCGAGAAGGGCGCGCCGACACAAAAGATCTGGTACTACCACCTCGACCCCGGCCGCAGCCTGGGCAAGACCAACCCGCTCAACGACAACGACCTGAAGGAGTTTATCGAACTGCAGGCCAGCTTTGCCGACTCCGACGAGTCCTGGACGGTGAATATCGAGGATGTGGACAAGGTGACCTGGGATTTGTCGGCGAAGAACCCCAACAAGGCCGAGGAAGATCCCCTGCGCGATCCCGAAGTGATCATCAACGAGATCGAGACGCTGGACAAGGAGAGCGAGGAGATTTTGGAAGGGATTCGGGGGATGCTTTGACAATGAATTGGCAGACAAGAAAACTTGGGGAGCTTTGCGATATACAGTTGGGAAAGACACCGGCTCGCTCAACCGCATCTTATTGGGACGAGGGGAGAACGACAAGTAATGTATGGCTGTCAATCGCAGATCTTTTGGATGCAGAAGATGGCTTTATTTTTGACAGCAAAGAGTATTTATCTGATAAGGGTGCTGAATTATGCAAACTCGTAAAAAAAGGAACACTGTTAGTAAGTTTTAAGCTCACACTTGGCCGGTTAGCTTTTGCAGGCCGAGACCTTTATACCAATGAGGCGATAGCCGCGCTTACAATCTTGGATGAAGCAAAACTTTCGAGGAACTATCTATTATACTTTCTCCATTTTTTTGACTGGGTAAAAGCAGCTCAAAATGATGTAAAGCTAAAAGGAATGACCCTCAATAAGGCAAAGTTGAAAGTAATTCCAGTTAGTTTTCCACCACTTGAAGAACAAAAACGCCTCGTTGCCATTCTCGACGAGGCCTTCGCGGGGATTGAAACTGCCACCACCAATACCGAAAAGAACCTTGCCAACGCCCGGGAATTGTTCGATAGTTATCTGAACACTACTTTTTTGAACTACCGCAAGCTATATTCTGAAATGACGCTTGAAGAAGTTTGCTTAAAAACAACAAAGGGCTCCTCCCCGAAGTGGCAGGGTATTTCTTATGTGGAGAAACCTGGAGTGCTTTTTGTCACAAGTGAGAACGTAGGTCACTATAAGATGATCTTTAAGAAAATTAAGTACGTTGAGGAAGATTTCAACAAAAAGGATTCAAAATCGATCTTAAAAAATGGAGACGTACTAACTAATATTGTAGGTGCTTCAATCGGCCGAACGGCAGTTTTTGATAGAGATGAGCTTGCTAATATAAACCAAGCTGTCTGCTTGCTTCGTTGCAATCCAGATTTACTCAATAACCATTACTTGTGCTATTTGCTCAACTCCCCTTTCTTTAGGAGGTTACTACATGAAAATGAAGTTGATAACGCACGAGCCAACTTGAGTTTGACCTTCTTCAGATTTTTGAAAATTCCGCTACCGCCCATCCACGATCAGTCTTTGCTCGTGGAGAGCATAGGTTCTCTCGCAGATGAAATCTATCGTCTTGAAGATATTTATACACAAAAACTCACCGCCCTCGCCGAACTAAAGCATTCTCTTCTGCAAAAAGCCTTCTCCGGCGAACTGACCGCAGAGGCGGAAAAGGAAGTTGAGGAGGCAGCAGCATGAACGAAGCCGAAACCCGCGCCGAACTTATCGACCCGGCCCTGAAGGAGGCCGGCTGGGGTGTGGTGGATGGCAGCCGGGTGCGGCGCGAGGTGATCGCGCCGGGGCGGCTGCTCGGCGGGGGCCGGCGCGGCAAGCAGGACATTGCCGATTATGTGCTGATCTATCGCGGCCAGAAGCTGGCGGTGATCGAGGCCAAGAAACGTAGTTTGCCGGATACCGAAGGGCTCGGCCAGGCCAAGCGCTATGCCGAGCGGCTGCAGGCCCGTTACGCCTTATCCACCAACGGGGTCGGCATCTACCGGGTGGATATGCACACCGGCGATGAAGGCTATGTGGACGCCTACCCCACGCCGGCGGATCTTTGGGACGCCACCTTTGCCGAACGAAATATTTGGCGCGAGCGCTTCGGTGCGGTGCCGTTCGAGGACAAGGGCGGCTTCTGGCAGCCGCGTTATTACCAGCACAACGCCATCAACAACGCCCTGGAGGCCATCGCCGAAGGCCGCGACCGCATTCTGCTCACCCTGGCCACCGGCACCGGCAAGACGGCCATCGCCTTTCAGATCGCCTGGAAGCTGTTCCATGCCCGCTGGAGCCTGGCGGTGCGGGAGAGCGGCAAGTCGGGGCGCCGGCCGCGCATCCTCTTTTTGGCCGACCGCAACATCCTCGCCAGTCAGGCCTTCAACGACTTTTCCGCCTTCCCCGATGATGCGCTGGTGCGCATCGACCCGGTGACCATCCGCAAGAAGGGCCGGGTGCCGAAGAACGGCAGCATTTTCTTCACCATTTTCCAGACCTTCATGACCGGGCGCGATGCCGAGGGCAACCCGCAATACAACTTCTACGATTACCCGGAGGACTTTTTCGATTTCATCGTCATCGACGAGTGCCACCGGGGCGGGGCCAACGACGAGAGCAACTGGCGCCAGATCATGGATCACTTTAGCCCGGCCGTACAGCTCGGCCTGACCGCCACCCCCAAACGCACCCACAACACCGACACCTATGCCTACTTCGGTGACCCGGTGTATATCTATTCCCTCAAGGAGGGCATCAACGACGGTTATCTGACCCCGTTCAAGGTGCGCCAGATCGCCACTACCCTGGATGATTACGTCTTCACCTCGGACGACCAGGTGATCGAGGGCGAGATCGAGGAAGGCCGGCGCTACACCGAGGAGGACTTCAACCGGGTCATCGAGATCCGCGAGCGCGAGCAGTACCGCGTCCGGCTGTTCATGGAAAGCATCGACCCGCGCGAGAAGACCCTGGTGTTCTGCGCCACCCAGGAGCATGCCCTGGCGGTGCGCGACCTGATCAACCAGATGAAAACCAACACAGATCCGCACTACTGCGTGCGGGTCACCGCCAACGACGGCACCGAGGGCGAACGGTGGTTGCGGGTCTTCCAGGACAACGAGAAAACCATCCCGACCATCCTGACGACTTCACAGAAGCTCTCCACCGGCGTGGATGCGCGCAACGTGCGCCACATCGTGCTGATGCGGCCGATCAACTCCATGATCGAGTTCAAGCAGATCATCGGCCGCGGCACCCGCCTGTTCGACGGCAAGGACTACTTCACCATCCACGACTTCGTGAAGGCCTACGAGCACTTCAACGACAAGGAATGGGACGGCGAGCCGCCCTTGGACCCCTGCCCGCATTGCGGCAACGTGCCCTGTACCTGCGTCATTGATCCGCCCCGGTCCTGCAAGGTTTGCGGCAAGAGCCCCTGTGAGTGCCCCAAAGAACCGCCCGAAGAATGCACCGAGTGCGGTGAACGCCCCTGTGTTTGCGACAAGCAACGCCGGGTGAAGGTGAAACTTGCCGACGGCAAGGAACGCACCCTCCAGCACATAAGCGCGACCACCTTCTGGAGCCCCGACGGCAGACCGATCTCCGCCGCCGAATTTGTGCAGCGGCTCTACGGCGACCTGCCCCAGTTGTTCAAAAACGAAGAGGAGCTGCGCGAGCTGTGGAGCCGCCCGGACACCCGCAAGGGTCTGCTAAACGGCCTGGAGGAAAAAGGCTACGGTGTTGTGCAGCTACGTGAAATCGGCAAAATGATCGAGGCCGAAAACAGCGACCTCTACGACGTGCTGGCCTATATTGCCTACCATCGCCCGCCGGTGAGCCGCGCCGAACGGGTTGATGCCCACAAGGAAATAATTTTCTCCCGTTACGATTACCGGCAACAGGAATTTTTAGGTTTTGTGCTAGATCACTATATCCAGCGCGGCGTCGGCGAACTGGACATGGACAAACTACCCCGGCTGATCGAGCTAAAGTACCACAGCATGGGCGATGCAGTGAGTGAACTCGGCCATGCCGGCAAGATCCGCGAAGTATTCGTGGGGTTTCAGCAGCATTTGTACTGAACGATGACAGTCAGTGAATTAAAGGCCCATTTATCAGTGCCTTTGCTCTACCGTCAGTTGCACACCCAGGGCCTTGCAGACTGCCGCGATTAAGATTTGGCGGAGGATAAGCAACCATGGTACGGTGCTTTTATAAACAAGCGTGAGGTGAACCATGCCAAGCACAGTTGAAATCATACGTGATGCGGAGTCTCTTCCTGTTGAGGAGCGGGCGGCGGTGCGGCCAGCGCTCTGACGCGGGGTCTTCTGCGGTCGCTGAGCATCTGCCAGGTTTACGGTTGAAGTGGCCGCCCTTCTTGGGGATAGCAGGCCTTAGCGCTTGCCTTCGCAAAAAAAACAAATTGACACCAATATATCCAGGGCATATAGTCTAGACAGACTGGACAGAATAACCAAAGCAAAGGTGTCGCTATGATAGAAAACCATTGGCAACTTCAAGATGCTAAAAATAAATTCAGCAATCTGGTTGATAAGGCTCAACACCATGGTCCGCAGGTCGTGACCAAACACGGCAAAGATGCCGTCGTGGTGCTCTCAATCGACGAATATCTAAAATTAATCAAGCCCAAAACAAACTTGGTTAAATTTTTTCAGACATCTCCTCTCGCTAAAGAGGAGCTAAGCCTAACCAGAAGCAAGGAAACGCCGAGGGATATTGAGTTATGAATTACCTGCTGGACACCTGTGTAATTTCAGAACTCATTAAAAAATCTCCCAGCCCCAAAGTCGTCAAATGGGTTTCAGAAATTGCAGAAACCAACCTGTTTATCAGTGTTTTAACTATCGGAGAAATCCACAAAGGAGTCGAAAAATTACCCAAAAGCAAAAAGAGAGACAAACTTCACCACTGGGTAAATTCAGCCCTGCAAGAACGATTCAAAAACAGAATTATTAATTTCGATCTTCAAACGGCGGCTGTTTGGGGGCAAATCCAAGCCCATTCGGAAATATCAGGCAAAGCCCTGCCCGCAATCGATGGGCAAATTGCCGCTACAGGTATTGCTTACGACCTGACGGTTGTAACCATAAACACGACAGATATGGAAGTTAGCGGGGTTGCCCTGCTAAACCCGTGGGAGTAGTTACATACCAACAATGCGATGCGGCCTGCGCCCTGACGCGGGGTTGCCGGGCAGGGCACTATAATTTGCCTCGGCTTGCGTATTGGGTGCACATGTCGCCGTTGCCGCTACATAAACAGCATGCGGGTGGCGACGATGAGCAGCAATAAGGCGAAGATCCGCTTCAGCTTGTCCACCGGCAGGCTGTGGGCCAGGCGGACTCCCAGGGGGGCGGTGAGCACGCTGGCGGCGACGATGCCCACCAGGGCCGGCAGGTAGATAAAACCCCAAGAGTATTCGGGCAGT
>NZ_JARGDQ010000016.1 GCF_029210385.1 Desulfurivibrio dismutans
CCTTCTCTCCCTGGCAATGGGAGATCTTTGTCCTGAAGGAGAGCAGTATCTATCAGGGCGCCCTGCGCCGCCTGCACCGGGCCTATTACGTCACCATCGCCCTGCTGCTGATCTGGACCCTGTTGAGCGTGCTTTTTTTCAAACGCCAGATCGAAAAGCCGATTCGGGAGATCATCTCCTCCCTGCGCCAGGACCAGACCCCGAACTACCGGGGAGTCTTCGAATTTGAATTTTTAAGTGATCAGCTGCGGCAAGCGATGACCGAGCAGGAGATCATGCGGCAGCGTTTTTTTAAACAGCAGCAACTGGAGTCCATCGGTGTTCTGGCCGGGGGGGTGGCCCATGACTTCAATAATTTACTGGCGGCCCTTTATGGCCAGATCAGCCTGGCGGCACTCTCCCTGCCCCCCGGGCATCCGGCCCTGAACTCGTTGCAACTGGCCGAAAAATCAGCCGACCGGGCCCGGGCCCTCACCGAGCAACTGCTCACCTTTGCCACCGGCGGACATCTGAAGCGGCGGGTCCAGCCCATTGGCGAGCTGATCGAGGAGATTGGCCGTTTTGTCCTCAGCGGCCCGCACCATCGGCTCAAGCTGGAGATTCCGGCCGATCTGTGGGAGGCGAATATCGACCGGGCCCAGGTGGGGAACGTGCTCCACAATCTGTTACTCAATGCCAAGGAGGCGATGCCCGAGGGGGGTGAGCTGGAGATCGCCTGCGGCAACCAGGAGATCTCCCCCGCCAATATCCTGTCGCTGACGCCGGGCCCCTATCTGCGGCTTACCATTCAGGACAACGGTCCCGGTATGGAACCGGAAGTGGCCGCCAAAATTTTCGACCCCTACTTCTCCACCAAGGAGCGGGATGCCACCAAGGGCACCGGCCTGGGCCTGAGCATCTGCCATTCGGTGATTGAAAAGCATGGCGGGCGGATCGAGGTGAGTTCCAGTCCCGGCCGGGGCACCACCTTCACCATCTATCTGCCCGCCGTTCTACCCGCCACCTGATAAATCTGGAGCAACCGTGATGAGTAGCGCAATGGACCAGCTGCTGACCTGCTGGGTGCGGGAGGAGGTGCTGGGTGAATTTGACCGCCACTGGCTTGAGCTGCTGGCCCGGCTGGACCCCCGGGCCTCCCCGGCGGTATTGCTGGCGGGAGCCCTGGCCCGGGCGGCCATCGACCAGGGCCATCTCTGCCTGGAACTGGACCGGTTGGCCAGCCGGGCTCTGCCCACACCGGAGGAGGCCGAACCCTTCATTTTTCCGGCCGCGCAAGAGTTACGGGCTGAATTGAGCCTCTCCCCCCTGGTGGCCTGCCCCGACCAGGGGGAGCAGCCGGCTGACTTAAACTCCATCACCCCCCTGGTCTTGGAAGGGAACCGCCTCTATCTGCGGCGCTACCAACAGTATGAAGCTGAGTTGGCCACCGCCATCCTCAAACGGGCCGCCGCCAAAGGGCCCGGCCTTGGGCCCGCCCAACTGGCAGCCAGCCTTAATATCCTGGCCGCTGCCGCCGCCCTTACCCTGGCCCCGGAACAGCAAAGGGCGATCACCGCCGCCCTGGTTCACCGGTTGTCGGTGATCTCCGGCGGGCCGGGCACCGGCAAGACCACGATCATCTTTTTCATCCTGGCCCTGAGCCGGCTGCTGGCGGCCGACAGCCGCCAGCCACCCCCTCGGATCCTGCTGCTGGCCCCCACCGGCAAGGCCGCGGCCCGCCTGGGTGAAGCGGTGCGGGAAAAGGTAAGGCGGCTGCAAACCACCATCAGCGCCGATTCACCCTGGGCAGGGATCATAACCGACCTGCCCCAGGGGGCCATGACCATCCATCGCGCCCTGGGCTACCAGGCCGAAACCCCCACCATCTTTCGCCACCGGGCCGACAATCCCCTGGCTGCCGATCTGGTGGTGGTGGATGAAGCCTCCATGGTGGATGTCGCCCTGATGAACAAACTCTTTGCCGCGGTGCCGGCCAAGGCCCGGCTGATTCTGCTGGGCGACAAGGATCAGCTGGCTTCGGTGGAGGCCGGCTCCATTCTGGGAGATATCTGCGCCGCCGCCGATGGCGAGGGAAGCAATGAGCTGGCGGCCGGCGTCATCAACCTCAGTCAGGGTTTTCGTTTCGATCCCCAGCGGGGCATCGGCGCTCTGACCAGGGCGATCAACGCCGGCGACAGCGCCGAGGCTCTGCGGATTTTAGAGCAAGATCGGACCGGTGAAGTGGCCATGGTTGATCCGATCAACCTTGAGCAGGATCGGGAATTTCAGGAGCTGCTGCTAACCGGCTTTAGTCCCTGTCTGACGGCGACCAGCCCCGACGAGGCCCTGGCCCGGCTCAACGACTTTCGCCTGCTTTGTCCCCATCGCCGGGGCAGGAACGGAATGGAAAGTCTCAACCTTTTCTGCCGCCGCCTGCTGGCCGCTAAAGGGCTGCTGCACCCGACCAGCGAGTGGTACCGGGGCCGGCCGATCATGATCACCGCCAACGACTACGGCCTGAATCTCTTCAACGGCGATTTGGGAGTGATCTGGGAGTCTCCGGAAGATGACCACCAGTTGCGGGCTTTTTTTTCGGTGGGTGGCACCATCCGGCGGTTTTTACCTTCCCGCCTGCCCCGCCATGAAACCGCCTTCGCCATGACCGTTCACAAGAGCCAGGGCTCGGAGTTTGAGGAGGTGGCGGTGGTCCTGCCCCGGGAATCGTCGCCGCTCCTCACCCGGGAGCTGCTTTACACCGCCATCTCCCGGGCCCGCAGGCGGGTCCGAATCTTGGGTCCCCAAGCCGTGATCGCCACCGCCATCGGGCGCAAGGTGGAGCGAGCCTCGGGTCTGGCCGCCCGCCTCTAGCCTCCAGCAGGTAAAAAGAGTTGTTTGGTCCAAATTAACGATTGAGTTGCAAGGGGGCAATTTGCTAAGATGAAATAAGCGGCATGATTTTGATCCCCAAACAGTTCAAGGAAAAAGATGTAAAACAAGGAGGCTGAAATGACCATTGCCGGCGTACCAGTTGTGCTGCTACTGGGTATTACTCTATTTTTGCTGCTGATCTTCCAGCTTACCTCCGGCCTGCGGCTTATCAAGGCCTCATTTGCCACCCATAAAAAGGTCGGCATACTGGCGGTTATCCTGGCTATGGTCCATGGTTTACTGGCAATCGCAAGCAATATGTAGCAACCTTCATCAAGCTGCGGGGCCATTACAGCCCCGCAACAACCATTAAAGGAGGATTTTATGAAGTCCCAGGACACCAAGGGTTTTTTGGCCGGCTTGTGCCTGGCCGCGTTGCTGGCTGGAGGTAGCTTGGCGGCTCCCGCCCCAGCGCTGGGCTCCAGCGGTTGCGCTTCCGGCGGCAAGACCACCCAGGGCGGCGGCACCGCCGACGGTGGTGAAGGCACCGAGGGCGAGGAGCCAGACGAGGAGGAGAGCACCGAAGGCAACGGCAGCTGAGAGGGCTCAGGCAGCTGATAAAAGCTGCCCAAGGACGCAGGTTGCGTCCTCAAACATTTTGCTAGAACCTTGACGCACACCGGCAGGAGACCAACCGTGGGTCTCCTGCCGCCTTTTTTGAGAGTCACCATGCCTGCAAAATGCCGATGAACTGCCCGGAAGCACCGCTAAAAGAGATTTTTCCCGCCTGTCGCCACCTTGTCGGCCCTGAAAAGTGGGGCCGGCTGGTTGAGGAGTTGACAGGCGAGAAGCAATGGCCTGGTTTGCCCGAAATTATCGGGGCCCAAACCGAGAGTCTGGCCCTGCCGCCCTATCTGGCTGAGCTGGCCAAACTGGAAGCGGCCGTTTGGGCCTGCCGCCGTGAGCCGGGGAAATTACCGCTCCAGCCAGCAGCAAAAATTCTTAATCCCTCTTTGCGAATCTTAAATTGCACCTGGCGCAATCTGGCCAGCATGCTCAAGCCCGAGGAGCGGCCGCAGTCGTCCCCTACCCCCGGAGCGGAAACCCTGCTGGTCTGGCTGGGCCCCCGCAGCGGCCAGGTTCGGGTCCAGCCGGCCACCGATGATGATCTGCTGGCCTTGAAAATCATCGCAGAAAAGCTGCCCATCGGCCCCACCGCCCTGGAACATGGCGTGGCGGTGGCCAATCTACATCGGGTGGTGGAGCAGGCCCGGAACAAGGGGCTGATTCTGGCACCCGAACCTCTGCTGATCCGGGACCAGGAGAATTTTGTCCCCCAGGAAAAGGCCTTTGAGCGCTTTGTAAAACCCCGGGTCTTTACCCTCCAGTGGCACATCACCCAGGCCTGTGACCTGAACTGTAAGCACTGTTACGACCGCAGCTCCCGCCAAACCATGTCCCTGGAGCAGGCCTTCCAGGTGCTGGATCAGCTGGAAAGCTTCTGCGCTGCCCGCCGGGTCAGGGGCAAGGTGACTTTCACCGGGGGCAACCCCTTGCTCTATCCCCATTTCGACACCCTTTACCTGGAAGCGGTCAAACGGGGGTTTCCGGTGAGCATTCTGGGTAATCCCGCCTCCCGGCAGCGTCTGGAGAAGCTGGTGGCCATCCAGGCCCCCACTTTCTATCAGGTCAGCCTGGAGGGGCTGCCGGAACACAACGATTTCGTCCGCCAGGCCGGCTATTTTAACCGGGTGCTGGAGTTTCTGCCGATTTTAAAAGAGTTGGGGATCTTCTCCCAGGTCATGCTCACCCTGACCCGGGACAATATGGCCCAAGTTCTCCCCTTGGGCGAGATCCTGCGCGACAAGGCCGACCTTTTCACCTTCAACCGCTTGTCGGCGGTGGGGGAGGGGGCCAGGCTACTGATGCCCGACCCCGTCGATTACCAGGCTTTTCTCCGGGAATATATGGCGGAGACGGCCAACAACCCGGTGCTGGGCCTCAAGGACAATCTGATCAATATCATCCGGGAGCAAGAGGGGCGCAAACCCTTTGGCGGCTGTACCGGTTTCGGTTGCGGGGCCGGCTTCAACTTCCTTACCCTGCTCTCCGATGGCGAACTCCACGCCTGCCGCAAGTTCCCCTCCTTTATCGGCAATATCTACCAGGAAGGGTTGGCCGGGGCCTATGATTCCCCGGCCGGCCGGCGCTACCGGGCCGGCAGCGCCGGCTGCCGCAACTGCAAACTGTTGCAGGCCTGCGGCGGTTGCCAGGCGGTGATTTTCAGTTCCGGTCTTGATCCCGCCCGGGACCGGGACCCCTATTGCTTTTACGCCCAAGCTCCCGTTTTGACGGGATAAGTAAAGTGGTGGCCGTTAAAATTCAGGAGGAGAATCATGCAGCTCAAACGTCGCGAATTTATCAAAATCATGGCCGCGGGGGCGGTGGCCGCCGTCGCCCATCCCCCCACCCTGGCCCTGGCCAACAAGTCGGCGGTAACCATCGAGGCCCCGGCAACGGCGGCCAGAAACGCCCAGGTAAACATCCGCCTGCAGATAACCCACCGGGGCAACAACTTTATCCACTATACCAACTGGGTCACCCTGAGAACCGAGGAGGGGGAGATTGGTCGCTGGGATTTCTCCGCCTTCGATCGGCCGGAAAACAACGAATTCAGCCGCGAGGTCATCATCGCCATGGAGGGGACCACCCAACTGATCGCCCAGGCTAACTGCAATATCCATGGCAGCGAGGGAGAGGCTCGGCACACGATTGTGGTGCAAGATCGCTAAGGGCGAAATGCTCTTTACAAACAAAAAATTTATGAATAAAGTAATTATTACCAAGTAAAGGTTAAGCCAAATTCACAACAAAACATGGGAGAGAAAAAGATGGACAAGTACGAATGCCCCTGTGGTTATGTTTACGATCCGGCGGTTGGCGATGAGGATAATGGGATTGAGGCCGGAACCCCGTTTGCCGACCTGCCCGACGATTGGGTCTGCCCCAAATGTCAGGCGGAAAAGGAACACTTCTACAAAATT
>NZ_JARGDQ010000017.1 GCF_029210385.1 Desulfurivibrio dismutans
TACAAGCGATCTTTGAAAACTGAGCAGAGAATTAAGTGATGGGCCCAAAGACCTGTTTTGGTTATAGCGGGAAGCCGTTGTAGCCTGGATGGGATTTTTTTTGCAGTAAGCGTTGGTTTCGGGAATTCCGAGGAATTCTAAGGAACCAGTCGCATTACGATAGAGATCAAACTGGAGAGTTTGATCCTGGCTCAGATTGAACGCTGGCGGCGTGCTTAACACATGCAAGTCGAACGAGAAAGGGTCTTCGGACCTGAGTAGAGTGGCGCACGGGTGAGTAACGCGTAAGTAACCTGCCCTTCTATCTGGGACAACAGTTCGAAAGGGCTGCTAATACCGGATATACTTGCTGACCATAAGGTTTGGTAAGGAAAGGTGACCTCTTCTTGAAAGTTACCGTAGAGGGAGGGGCTTGCGTACCATTAGCTTGTTGGTGGGGTAACGGCCTACCAAGGCGACGATGGTTAGCGGGTTTGAGAGGATGATCCGCCACACTGGAACTGAAACACGGACCAGACTCCTACGGGAGGCAGCAGTGAGGAATATTGCGCAATGGGGGCAACCCTGACGCAGCGACGCCGCGTGAGTGAAGAAGGCCTTCGGGTTGTAAAGCTCTGTCGGAAGGGAAGAACGGACTTGGTGCTAATATCATCAGGTTTTGACGGTACCTTCAAAGGAAGCACCGGCTAACTCCGTGCCAGCAGCCGCGGTAATACGGAGGGTGCGAGCGTTAATCGGAATTACTGGGCGTAAAGGGCGCGTAGGCGGCCCTGTAAGTCAGATGTGAAAGCCCACGGCTCAACCGTGGATGTGCATTTGAAACTGCAGGGCTTGAGTACCGGCGGGGAAGATGGAATTCCCGGTGTAGAGGTGAAATTCGTAGATATCGGGAGGAATACCGGTGGCGAAGGCGATCTTCTGGACGGATACTGACGCTGAGGCGCGAAAGCGTGGGGAGCAAACAGGATTAGATACCCTGGTAGTCCACAGCTGTAAACGATGTGCACTAGATGTAGGGGGGAATTGACCCCCTCTGTGTCGTAGCTAACGCAATAAGTGCACCGCCTGGGGAGTACGGCCGCAAGGTTAAAACTCAAAGGAATTGACGGGGGCCCGCACAAGCGGTGGAGTATGTGGTTTAATTCGACGCAACGCGCAGAACCTTACCTGGGCTTGACATCCCGGGAATCTCCTGGAAACAGGAGAGTGCTATCATTAGGTAGAACCCGGAGACAGGTGCTGCATGGCTGTCGTCAGCTCGTGTCGTGAGATGTTGGGTTAAGTCCCGCAACGAGCGCAACCCTTGCCTTTAGTTGCCATCATTAAGTTGGGCACTCTAGAGGGACCGCCGGTGTCAAACCGGAGGAAGGTGGGGATGACGTCAAGTCCTCATGGCCTTTATGTCCAGGGCTACACACGTACTACAATGGCCGGTACAGAGGGCAGCGACTTAGCGATAAGTAGCCAATCTCAAAAAGCCGGTCTCAGTCCGGATTGGAGTCTGCAACTCGACTCCATGAAGTTGGAATCGCTAGTAATCGCGGATCAGCATGCCGCGGTGAATACGTTCCCGGGCCTTGTACACACCGCCCGTCACACCACGAAAGTCGGTTGTTCCAGAAGCGGTTGAGCTAACCTTCGGGAGGCAGGCTGCCAAGGAATGATTGGTAATTGGGGTGAAGTCGTAACAAGGTAGCCCTAGGGGAACCTGGGGCTGGATCACCTCCTTTATAAGGAAGATCGGGATTTATCCCGATAGGGGTCAATACCATCACTTTTCTGCTCAGTTTTGAGAGATCGCATCCGTAATCGCCACGGTGATTGCGGATTGTTCTTTGAAGATCGTAGGTAAACGGGAAATTTCGGCAGCCGCAAGGTGCATTTGCGGTGCTGTTGAAGCCTTACATGGGCCTATAGCTCAGTTCTGGTTAGAGCGCACGCCTGATAAGCGTGAGGTCACTGGTTCAAGTCCAGTTAGGCCCACCACTGATATCAGGTGAGCCCCCCACGGCGGTCAGTCGGCCAAGATGGTTAATCGTTCAGCAGTGCCCCGGATTCGGGTAAGCGGGACGGTGAACAATAGCCCATCTATGTGAGCCGGCCCGATCGCCCGAAGCCGGGGTGCTGCTGGACGATTAACCAGGGGGTGTAGCTCAGCTGGGAGAGCGCCTGCCTTGCACGCAGGAGGCCATCGGTTCGATCCCGTTCACCTCCACCATTTTTTGCCGTCTTTGGCGGCGCCACTGAAGTTGTCCTGACGGGGCAGCGGGTGGTGATGGCAGTAATTGATCTTTGATAATTGAATATGTTGTGAAGTACTCTGAAGTAGCTGAGTCTAGCAAGACTTTTAGGATATTTTGATCAAGCTACTAAGGGCAGACGGTGGATGCCTTGGTACCAGGAGGCGATGAAGGACGCGGTAAGCTGCGATAAGCTTCGGGGAGCCGCTAACAGGCTTTGATCCGGAGGTTTCCGAATGGGGCAACCCGGCCAGGAATACCCTGGTCATCATGCACTGAATACATAGGTGTATGAGGCGAACGGGGGGAAGTGAAACATCTCAGTACCCCCAGGAGAGGAAATCAATTGAGATTCCGTCAGTAGTGGCGAGCGAACGCGGAAAAGCCCAAACCGCAGTACTTGTACTGCGGGGTTGTGGGGCCCCGACATGGGATTGACGAAGGATAGTTGAACGGTCTGGAAAGGCCGGCCAGAGACGGTGATAGCCCGGTAAACGAAATCTTGAGTCACCCTAGGGTGTCCCCGAGTACCACGGGACACGAGAAACCCCGTGGGAATCCGGGAGGACCATCTTCCAAGGCTAAATACTACCTGGTGACCGATAGTGAACCAGTACCGTGAGGGAAAGGTGAAAAGAACCCCGGGAGGGGAGTGAAATAGAACCTGAAACCGTCTGCTTACAAGCAGTGGAAGCACGATGTCTTCGGACTGTGTAACCGCGTGCCTTTTGCATAATGAGTCAGCGAGTTACCCTATGCAGCAAGGTTAAGCCGAGAGGTGTAGCCGTAGCGAAAGCGAGTCTTAACTGGGCGTTTAGTTGCATGGGGTAAACCCGAAGCCGGGTGATCTAGCCATGGCCAGGGTGAAGCGAAGGTAACACTTCGTGGAGGCCCGAACCATTGTAGGTTGAAAACTGCTTGGATGAGCTGTGGCTAGGAGTGAAAGGCTAATCAAACTCGGGAATAGCTGGTTTTCTCCGAAATATATTTAGGTATAGCCTCGTGTGATGACTGACGGAGGTAGAGCACTGGTTGGGCTAGGGGTCCCCACAGGATTACCAAACCCTGTCAAACTCCGAATACCGTCAAGCTCAAACACGGGAGTCAGACTACGGGTGATAAGATCCGTGGTCGAAAGGGAAAGAGCCCAGACCGCCGGTTAAGGTCCCTAAGTGCATGCTAAGTGGTAAAGGATGTGGAACTGCCCAGACAACCAGGAGGTTGGCTTAGAAGCAGCAATCCTTCAAAGAAAGCGTAATAGCTCACTGGTCGAGTGGGTCTGCGCCGAAAATTCAACGGGGCTAAGCATGCCACCGAAGCCGCGGATTTCATCGTAAGATGGAGTGGTAGGAGAACATTGTGGTCGTCTGAGAAGGTGTACCGAAAGGAGCGCTGGAGACCCCACAAGCGCTTATGCTGACACGAGTAGCGCAAATGCGGGCGAGAAACCCGCACACCGAAAGCCTAAGGTTTCCTGTGGTCAAGTTAATCTGCCCAGGGTTAGCCGGCCCCTAAGGCGAGGCCGAAAGGCGTAGTCGATGGGAAGCAGGTGAATATTCCTGCGCCGTTGTATCAACGTTTGAGTGAAGGGGGGACGCAGAAGGGTAGGCCATCCGGGTGTTGGACGTCCCGGTTTAAGCGTGTAGGCGGGAGAAGCAGGCAAATCCGTTTCTCCATTCAACGCTGAGGCGTGATGACGAGGGCTTATAGCCCACAAAGTGGTTGATCCCATGCTGCCAGGAAAAGCCTCGTAGCGAGTTGATATGGCGACCGTACCGTAAACCGACACAGGTAGGCAGGGAGAGTATCCTAAGGTGCTTGAGAGAACTCTGGTTAAGGAACTCGGCAAAATAACACCGTAACTTCGGGAGAAGGTGTGCCATCATTAGGTGAAGTGAATACTTACGGAGCCGAAGGTGGTTGCAGAGAAACGGGGGGAGCGACTGTTTACTAAAAACACAGGACTATGCGAAGTCGAAAGACGCGGTATATGGTCTGACGCCTGCCCGGTGCCGGAAGGTTAAGGGGAGAGGTTATCCTTTTTGGAGAAGCTTCGAACCGAAGCCCCGGTAAACGGCGGCCGTAACTATAACGGTCCTAAGGTAGCGAAATTCCTTGTCGGGTAAGTTCCGACCTGCACGAATGGCGTAACGATTTCCCCACTGTCTCAACCAGGGACTCAGCGAAACTGAATTATCGGTGAAGATGCCGATTACCCGCAGCAAGACAGAAAGACCCCGTGAACCTTTACTACAGCTTGGCATTGGAGTTTGGGATAATTTGTGTAGGATAGGTGGGAGACATTGAAGCGGGAACGCTAGTTCTCGTGGAGTCAACCTTGAAATACCACCCTGATTATTCTAGGCTTCTAACCACAACCCGTAATCCGGGTTTGGGACATTGTCTGGTGGGTAGTTTGACTGGGGCGGTCGCCTCCTAAAGAGTAACGGAGGCGCGCGATGGTTCCCTCAGGCTGATTGGAAACCAGCCGTAGAGTGTAAAGGCATAAGGGAGCTTGACTGCGAGACTGACAAGTCGAGCAGGTACGAAAGTAGGTCTTAGTGATCCGGCGATTCCGCATGGAAGGGTCGTCGCTCAACGGATAAAAGGTACTCCGGGGATAACAGGCTTATCTCCCCCAAGAGTTCACATCGACGGGGAGGTTTGGCACCTCGATGTCGGCTCATCGCATCCTGGGGCTGGAGCAGGTCCCAAGGGTTTGGCTGTTCGCCAATTAAAGCGGTACGCGAGCTGGGTTTAAAACGTCGTGAGACAGTTTGGTCCTTATCTGCTGTGGGCGTAGGGTATTTGCGAGGATCTGTTCCTAGTACGAGAGGACCGGGATGGACGAACCACTGGTGTTCCTGTTGTCGCGCCAGCGGCAATGGCAGGGTAGCCACGTTCGGAAGGGATAACCGCTGAAAGCATCTAAGCGGGAAGCCTACCTCAAGATAAGATACCCCGTGGGGATAACCCCACCTGAAGGCTCGTCATAGACCATGACGTCGATAGGCCGGGTGTGGAAGTGTGGCAACACATGGAGCTTACCGGTACTAATCAGCCGTGCGGCTTGATCATTTTCTTAATTTCTTGCCGATTCGCTACTACGAGTACCCATCACAACATATTCAGTTATCACTGTTTTTTACCGTCAGCAGATGACGATAGCAAAACAGGCGTAACCGTTCAGCAGTGCCCCGAATTCGGGCAAGCGGGACGGCGAACAATAGCCTGCTATGTGAGTCGTCCCGATCGCCCGAAGGCGGGGTGCTGCTGAACGGTTACGCAGTTTTTCGGTGGCCATAGCGAGGGGGTCACACCCGTTCCCATTCCGAACACGGAAGTTAAGCCCCTCAGCGCCGATGGTACTGCCAGGGCAACTTGGTGGGAGAGTAGGTCGCCGCCGAATCTTTTTTACAAAAGCCCCTGTTATCGCTTGGTCGATAACGGGGGCTTTTTTTT
>NZ_JARGDQ010000018.1 GCF_029210385.1 Desulfurivibrio dismutans
AGGTTGGCAATGTTTCGATAGCCGCTAAGAACTCTGACGATTTCCAGAGTGGCGGATTTTACGCGGTAAAAGATAATGTATTTTTTGACGGGCAAGGTGCGAAGGCCGGGAATCAGCTCATTCCTCTCCCTGCCGATCTCTGGTGAATCGCAGAGAGACGATATCAACCAAGTCTTTTTGTGGCTGGTCGGTATCCTGGCCCTCTACCACCAGGCGGGGTATGAGGGGTGAATTCAGGCTGTAGCCAGCCGTTCATCGTGGCGTTTCTTCGGAGCCTTCGGCTTCTTAATGGTGACGTGTGGCTCCAGCCCGGCAGTAGTGGCCATGTCAATCATTGAATCTAACGAAAACAAAGTGATTTTACCGCGCATCAGATCGGACATGCGGGGCTGTGTGATGCCAAAGAGCCGGGCAGCTTCGGCCTGGGTTTTTCCGCTGGCCTTTACCCAGCTTTGCAGGGCAATCATAAGTTCTGCCCGAGCACGCATGCTGGCGGCCTGCCGAGATGTGTCTTCGATGGCATCCCAGACACTGGTGAATCGTTGTCCCTTGTTGCTCATTGCTGTTGCTCCTTCATCAAGTCTTTGTAACGTTTTCGGGCCAGGCGGATATCCTTCTGGCTGGTTTCCTGCGTCTTCTTCTGAAAACAGTGCAGGACATAGATCGCGTCGGCCAGCTTTGCCAAGTAGACGACCCGGAAGGTGCCGGCTTCATCTCTGGTGCGAATTTCTTTGACGCCCTGGCCGATAGTGGTCATGAACTTCCAATCGTTCGGTTCCGCGCCGCGTTGCACCAAGTCCAGCTGGAACCCGGCTTCTTGCCGAGCACTGTTTGGGAAGGTGCGCAAGTTTTCGAGGGAGTCACCAAGAAATTCTACTGGTTTGATCGTCATGAGGTAAATATACAAGAACTTGTAACTGTAAAGCAAGAAAAAAGTAAAATTGCAGATCAATGGGGTCAGAGTCATTGATTTTCTGCCAGCAGTGGTTATCATGCACTCAGCACTCAGCACTCAGCACTCAGCACTCAGCACTCAGCACTCAGCACTCAGCACTCAGCACTCAAGGAGACGCCTCATGCCCCGCTTGCCCCGCCTTTATTATCCCGGCTGCGCCCAGCATGTGATCCAGCGTGGTAACAACCGGGAGGCTTGTTTTTGCACTGTTGGAGATTATAAAGCCTATCTGTCTTTCCTCGAAGAAGCGGCCGTCAAATACCAAGTGGCTATCCACGCCTTTGTGCTGATGACCAATCACGTGCACTTGCTGCTGACACCCGGCGACGAACTGGGCGTCAGCCGGATGATGCAGGCTCTGGGCCGAAAGTACGTTCAGTACTTCAACTTTACTTATGGCCGTACCGGCACCCTGTGGGAGGGGCGCTACAAGTCCACGCTGGTGAGTGCGGACAATTATCTGCTGACGGTGTACCGCTACATCGAGATGAACCCTGTGCGGGCAGGCATGGTGGACCACGCCTCGGAATACCCTTGGTCCAGCTACCAGGGAAATGCTCTTGGCAAGCCCGTCCAGCTATTGACAGCACATCCGCTGTATGACCAGTTGGGCAAAACCGACGCGGAGCGACAAAGTGCTTATCGCGCACTGTTTCGCGATAAAATGCCGGAACGGGATTTGATGGCGATACGGGAAGCAACGAACAAGGCCTGGGCATTGGGTGATGATCGATTCAAGGCTCAGGTGGAAGCCATGACCGGGCGGCGGTCAGCACCCCTGGGGCGTGGAGGCGATAGGAAATCGTCGGCGTTCAGGGAGGTGCGAAGTAAGTAAAATCAACGACTCTGACCCCTTTGATCTTAAACCGGACGTGCGGTTTTCCCGCATCCGACTTTCCAATGTTCTTCACGCCAAAGCATGCGTCAATCCCCAACCCGCTTTCCCGGAAACCTTCAGCAGCCCATAACGTTCGTAGAGATCGCGTCGTGGAAATCGGAAAAACCGGGACAGATTTATTTTTTGAAGGGCCACTAAGGGTGCAGATTTGAAATCTGATCCCGATCCCAAGCTCTTGACTTCCCGCCCCGGTTTGACTAATTTCAAGCATGAGACATCGGTGAAATCGACCAACCCCAACCCCGGTGAGCCCCCCGATGACCAGCCCTGAAGAGAGTGTGCAAGATGACCTTGACAGCCCTTGGAAAGAGGCTCTGGAGCGCTACTTTCCAGAATTTCTCGGCCTGCTCTTCCCGGTGGTGGAACGGGAGGTGGACTGGTCGCGAGGGTTCTCCTTTCTCGATAAGGAGATGCTGCAGGTGGTGCGGGACAGCAACCATGGCCGCCGCTATGCCGATAAGCTGGCCAAAATCTATACCCATGACGGCACCGAAACTTGGCTGCTGATCCACGTCGAGGTCCAGGGCCGGGTGGATCAGGATTTTGACCAGCGAATGTTCGTCTACAACTACCGCATCTTCGACCGCTACCGGGTTGAAGTTCTCAGCCTGGCGGTGATCACCGGCGGCAGTGACGCCAAGATTGGCGAGTACCGCCGGGAGCGGGCCGGTTGTCGGCTGTTGTTCCAATTCCCCAGTTGTTCGCTGCAGGAATGGGCCGGCCGCTGGTCGGAACTGGAGGCCTCGAACAATCTCTTCGCGGTGGTGGTGATGGCCCACATCAAAGCCAACGAGAGCCGCGATGGTGACCACCGCTTGTACTGGAAGATGCAGTTGATCCGGATGCTCTACCAGCGTCAATACTCCCGCGCCGACATCCTGGAGTTGTTCCGGGTGATCGACTGGGTACTCACCCTGCCGGTGTCGGCCCAGGAACGATTTATCGCAGAACTCAAAGCCTTCGAGGAGGAAATGAAAATGCCTTATGTAACCAGTGTTGAACGGTATGGCCGTGAGCAGGGGCTTAAAGAGGGTATCAGCCAAGGTATCAGCCAGGGTATCGGCCAAGGAGAAAAACTGGGTGAGGTTAAGCTCCTGCTCCGTCAGCTTGAACTCAAATACGGCCCCCGTGCAGCCGCTGATTGGCGCAAGCGGGTAGAGGAGGCCGATTCCCAGTCCCTTCTTACGTGGTCGGAGAAAATCCTGACCGCCAATACCATAGATGAAGTCTTCCATTGATCCTTTCGGAAAAATTGGGGTCAGACACCAATTCCCCCTCTCTGGGAGGAAAAAGCATGAAGGCATATCAGTATTCCGTGGCCCGCAAACGTCTTTCCGAGTTGCTTGATACCGCCAAAAAGGAAGAAGTGCTGATCAAGCGCAGGGGTGGGGAAACTTTTTCTCTGGTGTACAAGAAAACCAGTCAATCACCTTTTGATGTTCCCGGAATCACGACAAAATCCACGACTGGGGATATTCTTGGCGCGATTAGAGAGTCGAGGGAAGGGTGACCATGGCGGACAAAAGGAGAAGCCCATGATGGAACGCGATGAAACCCTGCGTCTGCTGGCCGAAGCCAAGCCGGAACTGGCGGCACGGTTCGGGGTGGTCAGGCTGGTCCTGTTTGGTTCGGCGGTCCGTAACGAGGCACGTCCGGACAGCGATGTGGATATATTGGTGGCTTTTGACGGCCCGGCTACCTCGCGGCGTTATTTCGGTGTGCAATTTTACCTGGAAGATCTTCTGGGGTGCCCCGTTGATCTGGTTACCGAAAAGGCTTTGCGTAAAGAGTTGCGACCTTTCATCGAGCAGGAAGCGGTCAATGTCTGAACGACGGTGGCAGTTTTACATCGATGATATGATCGATTTTGCTGAAAAAGTGCTGGCCTATACGGCCGGTTTTGATCAGTCCCGTTTTGTCGCCAGCGGCCTGACTTATGATGCCACCGTCCGTAATCTTGAATTGTTGGGCGAGGCGGCGTCACATGTTCCTCGGGAGGTTCGCGCCTCGGCCCCCGAAATCCCCTGGCGGCAGATAATCGCTACCCGCAATCGGCTGATCCACGCCTATCTGGGTATCGATAACGATATATTGTGGAATATTATTGAAGAAGATATTCCTGCTCTGTTGCCCAATCTGAAACAATTGAAGAAACGACTGGATTAAGATGAACTTGGAAAAATTGGAGTAAGACACCAATTTCCATTATCGATACTATTCCGTTCGATTCAGTCGTCCCAATGTTCGGATACGCCAAGGCTGTTCGCTGGTCAGCGGGTCAAACGGTTCGTGAATATCGAATCCGTGGGCATGCGCAAGCTGGCAATGTTGAACCGGGCCGGCAAGCTTGACGATCTGCGGGTGCCGCCAGGCAATCGTTTGGAAGCGTTGCAAGGAAACCGGGCCGGGCAGTACAGCATTCGCGTTAACGAGCAGATGAGGATCTGTTTTGTGTGGACACCGGAAGGCCCCAAGGATGTCGAGATTGTCGATTACCACTGAAGGAGTATGGACCATGCGCAAAGTTCCCTATCCACATCCCGGCG
>NZ_JARGDQ010000019.1 GCF_029210385.1 Desulfurivibrio dismutans
CCTGAATCAGTGACGAGTTTTGGCGTAAGCATATCCAGCCCCATCGCTGGTTGATTTTTCTGGCTAGGCAACCGACCGCCCGAGCCAACTGAATGCAAAAAATGGTTATTAAGGCTGTTTTCAGCCCGGTTCTTTGAAAATCAGGCGATTTTGCTCAGTTTTTCGGCGCACTGCCCCCTTGTTGTGGTTGTTGCCGATCCCGCCAATGCGGACTAAGCCAAGGCCAAATGGTTGTAAACCAAGGCAAAGGCCCTGAAGCCGGGACAATGCCGGCTAAAACGCAACTTCCAGCGGCGGCCGCTGCTGATCAGGCGGCCGGCCAGGTAGATCAACTCCTGAATCACCGTCTTGATCCGTCGGCGTTTGGCCGGATGCCGGATCGGTGCCGCCTCTCCCAGTAAGCCGAGTTGGCTGATAAAGCGGAGGATATTGTAGGCCATTACCGCCATGGCCATCACCAAGGCGTTGGTGGCGAACTTGCCGGAGGGCAGACGTTCCAGATCGAGATCGGTTTTGAACTCGCTGTGGAACTGTTCGCTCAAGCCGTGGGCTTCGTAAAGCCGGATCACGCGCTCTTCCGGCAGATCGAGATTGGTCCACCAGCCTTCCACCGTAAGTTCAGGCAGCAGCAGCATCTGGCCTTTTTTGTCGATGGTGCGCTCAATTACCCGGATTACCTTGGAGAAGCGGTAAGTTTTCCCTTCGTGTTCCTGCTCCCGCCCAATGGTGAACAGGGCCACCCGCTTACCTTTGCGGGGCTCGGTCACCCGACCCTCGGCAAAGGCTTTGGCCGCCAAGGCCGAATTTTCCTTCTTGCGGGGGTTCCATTTCAGGATGTAGGAAACCCGCTGCTGCTCCCGCAGGGTTACTCGGGTTTCCACCGCATCATGGGCCGAGTCGAGTCGGACCAGCAACTTTTTGTTTTTGCCGGTCACCTGGCGGGCCTTGCTCAATACCCGCTCCAGAAAGGGGATAAAACCCTTCTGGCTGTGCTGGCTGCCGGGGCGGAGCTCGATTTCCAAACACCAGCCCTCCAGCCCCAGATAGGCAGCGATGGGGGCATAGCCATCGGTCTTGTGATAGGTGCGGGAGACGCCCTCCTTTTTGGTGTCGGAGTTATCCATCGGAAAAACATCGATATCCAACGGCACATGCCCGGTGGACTCCGCCGAAACCAGAGCCCTGCTTTTGCACAGCATCTCCACGCTGCAATGCTCCACCACCCGCCGGAACGGTTCGGCGTGTTTGTCCATCCGCTGGCGCATGATCTCGGCCGATGGCACCCGCTTTACCCCCAAGGACTTCTTGAAATAGGTGTCTTGCTGGTGGTTGCGGATCGCGTCATAGTCACTTTTGCCGATACTCAGCAGCCCGATGTAGCTGCGTAACAGATCAGGGTGCGAGGTGCCCGATGACAGCACCCCGACCTCCCGGCCCAGCATTTTGGCCAAGCTGGTGTACTTGTTCATGCACAACCCCACCAAGGCCAAACCGGAGTGGGATGAGTAGAAATCGCCTGATTGCTCAAGGATGAAACGTTGCATATTTTCACCTGCCAAGTGAGTTTTGGGAACAGGTGAAATATAGTAACATTTAGGCCATAATTCAATATTTTAGTTTGTTTTCGGACCATATTTTATTGGTCAATTATCACGGATTCAGG
>NZ_JARGDQ010000002.1 GCF_029210385.1 Desulfurivibrio dismutans
TGCCGGGATGTGGATAGGGAACTTTGCGCATGATCCATACTCCTTCAGTGGTAATCGACAATCTCGACATCCTTGGGGCCTTCCGGTGTCCACACAAAACAGATCCTCATCTGCTCGTCAACGCGAATGCTGTACTGCCCGGCCCGGTTTCCTTGCAGCGCTTCCAAGCGATTGCCTGGCGGCACCCGCAGATCGTCAAGCTTACCGGCCCGGTTCAACATTGCCAGCTTGCGCATGCCCACGGATTCGATATTCACGAACCGTTTGACCCGCTGACCAGCGAACAGCCTTTGCGTATCCGAACATTTGAACGACTGAATCGACATGATTTATACTAACGGCACACGACCGTATTGTCAAGCGTTAGGGAAAGAAAGGAAGAATGTAAAATGGGGACAGATTGAACGAGTTCTCAGGCGGAATTGCCGTGAAATTGGGTCGCGGTAGGGATGCCGGTTGCCCGGCACCCCCCGCGCAGATCCCGGCGTGCGGGACTACCGCACCGGACTCCTGCCTCGGACCAGGCGCGGGACTACGTTGGTCGCTTCCGGGATCTCCCGGCTTCCGGACAAAGGGCGTGCTGACATGCCTTGGTTCTACGACTCCGCGGGTTCACTGAAGCACTCGCGATAGTGCACTCCAGCATGCTGCCTTCCCCATCAGACAACAAGGTCGGCAACCCGGATGAGGTGATTTCGGAGCTCAATAGCCCGGCCTGCCAGTACCCCTGTCAACGCTTCGCCGCCCGCCTTACAACGGGCCGACGCATGACTCGGGGCCATGACTGGTCGCTAGCCTTTATCATGCGGGGGACTTACACCCCCTACCCTTTGCCGGCTTTGGCCGGCGCTTTCGGTCTGACCCCAATTTCCCCTCAATTTCCACCCAATTTCCCCATTTTCTCAACAGGCCGGGGATGCCCGGTACGCTGGGCAAACAAAAAAGGACAACGACCAAGCAAGTGGTCGTTGTCCTTTGGTTTTTGGTAGCCGGTGCCAACGGGCGCCGGTTTATTGGTTGTTATCAGTTACATGATCATCCCGCCGGTCGTTTTGGCCACCGGGGGATGATCACTGGGGATGTTACTGGTGACAGAACATGCAACCCTCACCACGTCCCAGCCAGTCTTCGTGGCTGCTGTTGCCCTGCATATCACCGCCCATGGCGGTCATGTGGGCCTTCAAGTCAGCCTTGGCAACGGCATCGTCTGGCTCATGGCAAGAGAAGCACACCGATGACAGCGGCGAATTAACTCCGGTACCGATACCATCATCGTAATCAGCCTTGCCACCATCGGCGATTACCCCAAGGCGCTTGCTGGAGTCAACCGGCAGCTTTTGGCTGTCGTTGACGTGGCAGGCGTTACAATCGAGGATGGTGTTGGGGTAGGTGATGGCGTAATTCCGGTACGCGTCAAATTCAACCTCGTATCGGCGCTCAAAGGTATCACGTTTTTCACCCACCCCGTGGATGGCGTGGATCATAAACATGAAATCAACGGTACCCTGAACCTCGCTGCCATCACGGCTGAGCGAGCCGGCGTTGTGACAGGTTACACAGGAGGTTACACCGGAGGCCACATCGGCGGTGGTGCCGTGCCGGCTAACCGTGGTGTGACAGCCAAGGCAACTCTCGGTGGCCACAATGGCGCGGCGATCAAAAGTCACCACCTCGCCAGCAACAGCATCCCACTTAATTGACTGCACGGTGCTGCTGATGCCGCCTTGATCGATCACCACAAAACCGTTGCGATCAGCCAGGCCGGCAAGAAAACCAGTAAAGATGGTGGTTGCCTCGTTATCGTCGACGTTAATTGCGGTTTCAGAGGCGTCGGAGCTAATCTGTTCTACCGGACGCCCATGATCACCGTTGCTGGTCACCCCACCTTCATTGGTCCAGTCATCGCCGTAACCAAAGCCGACGCCTATACGCGCACTGTTTTCTCCACCATCGTGAAATTCAGTGAACGTCACCGGGACACCGTCCTTAAACACTTGCCAGGTAACCACCAGGTCGTCAACATTTGCCATAACAACCTCAGTAATCTCATACTGATAGCTGCGCGCTTCGTTAAGCTCGGCAATGACCGCCGCTAAGCCCTTGTTGTCATCAAGCTCACCATGGTAGAAGTCAGCGGTACCAGCCGTGGTACCACGTGCGGCTTCTTGGTTGGTGTGACACTGGGTGCAATCATTAGCGGCAAAATGGAAGATGGTGTCCGGGTGGTTAACCGGCTCGGTATGACAGGAGACGCAGGTGTTCAGCGTTACCCTGTTCCAGTCTTGGTTAGCAGCGGGAACCTCACCCGTATGGCAGGAGGTACAGTTCTGAGCCCCGTTTTCACCGCTTCCGGTCCGGCCAAAAAGCCAGTCGGGGTAGGTGGTGGCGCTGTAGTCGCCGCCGGCGTTACCAGCGGCCAAGTATCTGTCACCGCCCACATGGATGGTGTGAATCATGGTCATCATGTCCACCGGGTTCCAGCCATCAACCTCGGGCACGGAGCTGTAGGCTTCGTAGGTGAAGGCGTTGTGGCAGGTGGTGCACTGCTGCGGGGAGTAACGACTGGTGTGCTTGTCGAAGGCCACCAAACGTTCACCGTAGTCACCCTCACCACGGTCACCGTGACACTTGACGCAGGATGCCAGGGTTTCGGCGGTGACCGCCTGGGGAATCTCGGCGTCATCAGCCAGTACAGTGCCATCACCTGTAATGTATGCTACAGCCATGTATTCAAAGGGCACGAAACGGTCGCCGTTTACCTCAGTTTCCTGCGAACTGACGGAAATGCGGTAAATTGCCTCATCATCCCACACGGCTGCGGCATCAATATCTGCCACTATCCCTTGGACATAGGCTTGATAGTCGGCATCACCTTCGGTCCCGTCGGGGCGATCATTGGTCCAATAAGCGCCGGCGGAAAAGTCGATGGGGGTACCATCGTCGGCGAAGGTATAGCTAAACACGCCGTCGGCATCCGCCTCTACATAGTCACCACGACGAACCCGCAGGTTGCCGGCACGGGCTACAACTGCCCCTAACATCTCTTCATTATCATCTGTCCGCAGCCGACTGCGCTGCAGCATGCTGACCCAGGAGTTGTCCGCGGCCGACCATTTGGCAATGGTAAATTCGGCCGGCACTTCGTCCTGGCCGTCAACGGTGAACTCCATGGTGATGGTACGCGGGCCATCGCCTACGGTAACGCCGGTGATTTCAGCGTCCAGCGGCATCAGCACACGATGCGCCTCTTCAGCACTCAGACTGAAGGCATCCTGACCCGGAGGACCCTGAACGCCGTCAACGCCGTCAACGCCGTCAACGCCGTCAACGCCCGCAGAACCTCTTTTACCATCGTCGCCGCTACAGCCGAACAGGGCCAAAGACCCTCCCAGCAGGCCGATAGCAAACAATCTTCCCAAATCCAATTTCTTTTTCATCAGCACATCTCCTCCCTAACGCTATTGTTTTTTATGGGACACCGAGGCCACTTTCACAGCCCCAGTCCATCCACTATGGTTGCAACGGTCTCCCAGGCCCACCTTCTTGGCGGGCATGGCGCCGCATACCCAACCGCCTCCCTCAACCGGACAGAAACTCTGACCGGACTTCAAATTATTGGTAATTCTAGCCTCCCGTCCCGCTTACTGCAAGCAATAAATTGGTCATCATCACCTATTTCCTGCACAGATATTCAACCATTGTCGCTTGGGGAAGGACAGCTACCAGACAGGCTTACTGGCCGCATGAGGGTCATGGCAGCCCATACAGGCATTTTCGGAAGCAGGATTCACCGGCCAGCCTCCACGCGCCCCATCCTTGGTGGCAAAATGGGTATCCCAGATCACCCAGGCCGACGGCACCGGTAAACCGGCGTCGTCAAGCGCGCCATGGAATGGAATCTTCTCGGTGTCAAGATAGTAGACAAAGACTTGCTCGGCGGCACTATACTCAGCCTTGAGAAAGACCTGATGGCATGCGGTACAAAGATTGAACAGACGGGAATATTTAGTTATCTCTTTACCATCTTTTTGCACCACCGTCGGTGACGCGCGCAACTCGCCGGTATGGCCGTCGTGGCAGGTCCGACACTGTATCGGCGAGGGGTCTGCAATGGCACCAGCACCGGGCAAAAACTCCGTCAGCTCCTCGCCATCCATCCCGACCGTCTGGCCGGCGTAGGCACGAAACCCTTCGTCGCTATGACAGCGCTGGCAAAGCGCGCCAATCTTGTTGACTTGGCCGGCATGGGCGCTTCCTCGATACGTATCCAGAATATCATCGGCATAATAGCCGGTGAAACTCCCCTGGCCGGCGTAGGCGCTGTGCCCGGCCGGCAAGGCTTGGTGGCATTGGCCGCAGGCCTGGTAATCCGGGGTCGGGTTGGGGTGTTCCGGGAAATTAAGCCAGTGCAGGGTGCCGGCGCCGTGGCAGGCCTCGCAGCCCACGGCGGTCATGCCGGCCGGGGGCTGCTGGTGGTCGGTAAACCAGGGGCCCAGGTTGAGGCCGTCGCCGATGGGATCGTGGCAGGCCAGGCATTGCTGGTCGGCATCGGCCCCGATGGTGCCGGGGGTGGCGTGGCGGGAAGCCAGGTAGGTGGCGGCGGGATCGGTGTTGGTCACCTTGCCGGGGTTTTCATGGCAGGAGAGGCAGCGGTCGGCGCCCACATAGCGGGCGCCTTCGGCATCGGTGCCGTAAAGCGGGTCAAGAATATTGTCCGCCGCCGGGTCGGCATCGCTGCTGCAGGCGGTGAACAGCAGCAGGGTGAAGATCGCCAGCAGCAGGGCCAGGTTTTGGCCGAGCTGCAGCAGCCGGCCGGTTGGGGGAGAGAAATTATCGTTGATCCGGTTCATCTTGATTCGGTCGGTTCCAGGTTTGGTGTTCATGGTTTCAGTGGCAGCGCCCGCAGGTGGCCCCACCGGAGGCCTTGCGCAGGCGGTCGGCCCGGGTGGAGGACCAGTCGGAGCCGTGGGGACTGATGCCGCCGGGGCCGGACTTGGCGCTGTGGCATTGCATACAGGTGTCACCGCCGGGGTGGCAGGCCTGGCAGGTCTGCAGGTTGCGGCGGGCCTCGCGGGCGTGGTCCTGGCCCCAGGAATGCATGCTGGGGGCCACGGTGTCGGAACGGTGGCAGTCATCGCAGCGCGCCAGGGCGCCGGGGCCACGGAAATCTTCATGGATGGCGGCGATATCGCCGTCCATGCCCAAATCGAAAGTGCGGCGGTGGGACGGGCTGCCGGGCCGGAGATCGCCCCGGCGGCGGAAATCGCTGTGGCATTCGTTGCACGAGGCCGGCTCATGGCAACTGGCGCAGAGCCGGGGGTTGGTGCGGGCGGCAAGAGGATGACTGACCCGGAAATCGCTGCGGTGGACGTTGAGCAACGAGCCGCCGAACTTGCCCATCTCCTGGGCCGGACCCTGGGCGTGGCAGTTGAGACAGTAGTTCTGCTGATGGCAACCGGCGCAGTCCAGTTGGCGGTTTTTGGCCAGCGGCCCGTGGTTGAAACCCCACAGCGGGCCGTGGGTGTTGACCATGCCGGGAAACTTGACCATTTCGGTAAACTCCTGGTCGTGGCACTGCAGGCAGGCCCGCCGCTCCGGGGTAATGGTGGGGGTATCCGGCAAATGGCAGGTAATGCAGGGCGAGCCGGGAAAGACCAGGTAGCGGTGCTGCTCGTGGTCGAAGGTAAACTGGTAGTCCTGCTGGGCGGCGACCGGCGACGGCCCGGCGACGGTGAAAATCAGCAGCCAGCCGCACACGGCCGGCAGACAAGCGCTGAATATGATTTTTAAGCTCGGCATGGTTCTTTTCTATCAGAAGTTCAGGTTCAAGCGCAAGGTGGCGCGGTTATGGTAGCCCCAGTAGCCGCTGCTCTGGGCCCGTTCCAGGCGGGCCTGGAGATCGAGATCGCTGGTCAGCCGGGCGGTTAGATCGGCCCAGAAGCGGGAACTTAAGGTGTCGTCTTCAAACTCGTCCAGGCGGCGTTCCAGCACGTCCAACTCGGTGCCGATGCCGCCCTGGACGTGGGGGGTGAAGAGCCAGGCAACCCGGGCCCGGACCCCCTTCATGTCCTGGCCTGAGTCGCCGGCGTAGCGCCAGACGCCGCTTAGGTGACCGGAAAAGCGGTTGATCCGCACCTGTTCCAGGCCGGCTTCAAAAACATCGGCGTCCCGGTAGTCTTCATAAATCTCCCGGCTGTAGCGGATAAAGCTGCGCCGGCCCTGGCCGTGGTAGTAATTGAGTTCCGCCATGGCCTCCCGGTACTTGCTGACCGCAAAGACCGAATAGATGGAGGTGGCGGAGAATACCGGCAACGAATAAAGATATTCGGTGCGCAGGCCCCAGCGGTCGCTGCGGTGGTAATTGGAGCCGATCAGGCCGTAGCTGACCCGGTCGCCCAGGTAATCGTACTGGATCTCGCCGTAAAGGTTGAGCAGCTGGCGAAAGCCGTAGTCGAAATCGGCCCCGATGAGCTCGGTGGCCTTGTCGGAATCCTCCCGGCGCTGCACATAGGAAAGCCCGGCCACCAGGGTGTCGTCGTTAAAGCGGCCCCGCACCTCGCCGCCCATCAGGGTATCCTTGGCGGAATAACTGGTGTAGAAGGCCACGTCGCCGCCGCCGAAAAGGCTGAAAGTAAAGGGCGAAAGCGCCCCGCCGGGGCGAAAGTCCAGGGTCAGGCCATCAAGCAGCGAAGCGCCGGCGGTGACCGCGATGAACTGGCGGCCCAGGCGAAAGTCGATTTTGTCGAAAAGGTCTTCCTGCTGGTAATAGGCGTAATAGAGGCGACTGTCGGCCCAGTCGTCCTCGTTGCGAAGGTCGGTGCCAAGCCGGCCGTAGGCGTAAACGGCGTATTTCTCTTCCACTTCCTCGTCAAAGTGGCGCAGGTTGAGCTGCAGGTACTGAAAGAGCGGGGCCGAATCGGAACGGCGGGATTCGGTGCGGTACTGGATCTCACTGGAGGCCCGACCGCTGATCTCCACCCCGGGGGTGGATTCTTCGATGTATATCGGCGTCAAGGCCGGATCGCCGACCGCCGTAGTCGCCAAAGGCAGCGTCTGGGCGGCCAGGGGGGCGGCGACGAGGCCAAGAAGCAACGGAACCGCCAGGAGGAGCGGGAGAAAAAAGGGGACCGATTGATTTTTTGCCTTTTTTGCCGGGGGAAAAAAACAAATCGGTCCCCATTTTTCCCTCGGCCGAGTTGCTGAAGCCATGAAATCTTGTCGCTTGGTTAAAGTTAAGGTTGCACGGGGCGCAGGTGACCGCGCAATTCGCCCGGCACATGGTGGCGGGTGTGGACGTCGGCGAAAATCATGCCTTCCTCGATGGCCGCCACCAGGGCCGCCAGCTCGTGGCCGGCCAGGGGGCCCTGCAGGTCCTCAGCCCGGATTTCGCCCTGGGCCAGCACCCCGTCGAAACGGCCCTCCACCACCTCCCGGCGTTTGCCGTCTTCGGGGAAGAGCCAGACCACGATGGGGCCGTAGCGGTCTTCCGGGCCGCCGTACTGGAGGTGCGACATGAAGGCGTCCTGCAGGTTTTCCACCTCCAGCTTGTAGGCCAGCACCAGGCCGTCGGCACTGAGTTCCATGGTCAGCCGACCGCCGGCATGGGTTTCCACCGGCCGCACACCCATGGCATCCGGCTGCAGTTCGGCGATAAAGAGTGGGCCGGCGGCGGCGGGCTTACCGGCCGCCGCCACCAGAGCGCCGCCGATCCCCAGGGCCAGCAGGAAGGCGAGAAAAGAGAAAAAACGGTACTTGTTCATCATGCTACCTCGTATTTACCGGGAACACTGCTGCCGGGCGGCCTCGGCTTCGTCCTGGGCCGGTTCCAGGGCCAGGGCCCGGTCGATGTAAGCGGCGGCCTCTTCACACTCACCCT
The DNA here is from genome assembly GCF_029210385.1 of Desulfurivibrio dismutans. Lineage (GTDB taxonomy): Bacteria > Desulfobacterota > Desulfobulbia > Desulfobulbales > Desulfurivibrionaceae > Desulfurivibrio > Desulfurivibrio dismutans. The sequence continues at coordinate 7,877 of NZ_JARGDQ010000002.1, forward strand.
GGTGGGCCAGGGCCAGGGCCGCCATGCCGTGGGCGGCGGCCAGGTCCGGATCCAGTTCCAGGCTGCGCCGGGCGGTGTCCAGGGCATGCTGGTAGTTACCGATATCGAGAAAACGCTGGCCCATGCGCAGGTTGCGCCGGGCCACCGCGCTGTCGGCCCGGGGGTCCACCGAGCGGGGGCTTAAGCGCTGCTGCAACTCGGCGTCGTCGATCTCGCCCAGGGTGCGCAGTACCTTGGCCTTGACCCGGGAGCAGAAGTTGATCTGGGTGTAGGGCTGGTAGGCGGTGAGCAGGCCGTCGGCGTCGGTCACCCCCACCACCGGATGCAGGCGAACGCCATAGCGGCCGTAAAGGGTGTTACCATCATCCACCAGCACCGGGCCTCGAAAATTGGCGTTTTCCACCACCGCCTTCACTTCCTCGGCGGGGTAGCGGTCGGAAACCAGGGCCGTCCAGCGAACCGGGTAGGCGGCCAGATCCTCGCCGCAGCGGGCCATGTCGGCCAGCCCCCGGCGGGATGGCTCGGGGCCGGGGCGAAAGAAGATAAAGACGTTGGCCCCCATTTCATGGTCCAGCAGGGTGGCCTCGCCGCCGTCGATGGTGGGCAGGGTAACGTTTTCCAGCACGTCCTTACCGGCTTCCAGGTTATAAAAAGCCGCCCCGGGCTCGGACCAGACCAGTTGCGGCAACAACAGCATCGCGGCCATGGCCAGCGACCCCAGCCAGTGTCTACATTTCATACCGACCTCCCCGGGGAACTTTCCCCTGCGGCATTTTTACGACATTATTCTTTGGTGTTATCGTAGCTCAGGGTCTGATGACAGGTACGGGCACAGGAGCCGCCGGTGTCGGTCTTGGTGTAGTTAATCGGCAGCATCCAGTTACGCGGCCCAAAGGGGACGGCGTCGCGGACCTGGTGCGGGTTTTCCGAGGCATGGACCTCGTGGCAGGCGCGGCAGGTGCGGCCCCGGTCGGGCTTATTGACATGAACGTAGTGCAGATTGCGGGAGCCATCGCGAAAGCGGGTGGTGGTGGTGGTTTCCGGGTCCAGCATGTTCTCTTCGTTGTGGCAGCGAAAGCAAAGGGCGTAGTTGTCGCGCTCGTAAGGGGCGTAGAAGCGCTCGGGGAACGCATCCACCAGCAGACTCTGGTGTTCACCGCCGTGGGTCAGGTGGCAGGCGCTGCAGTCCTTGCCTTCCACCGGCCCGTGATGGTAGGGGTTTTCTTCCAGCAGGGTGGCGAAATTGGTCCGCACCCGGCCGTCGGCGCCCGGCTTGTCGTGGCTGTGGCAGGAGATGCAGAGATCGAAGGGCAGCTTGGTGAGCAGGTGCTGAATATCGGAAGCGTGAGGGTTGTGGCAGTTGAGGCAGGCCATCTCGTCGATCACCGCGTCATGCTGCACCGCAGCCTCGGTGATGGTCTGCTGGATCTCACCGTGGCAGCCCAGGCAAAGGTTTTTGGGTTCCTCCACCAGCAGGCTGGGAGCCGGCGAGTTGTGCGGGTTGTGGCAGGCGGTGCAGCTCATCATGGCCGGCGCATGGACCACCGAACTGCCTTTGATCTCCTGATCCATGTCGTAATGGCAGGTGGCGCACAGGGCCCCAACATCATCGGCGATCTTGCCGGGGCTTTTGCCGTCCGGCTCACTGGCATCATGGCACATGCCGCACTGGCCGGTGAGATAGGGGGCGTGGGCGGAAACCGCCTGGTCATCGGCAATCGGGGCTAACGAAGGCATGGCGGCGGTGCCGGTGGTGGTGGCCACCAGGAAGCCGCCGGCGACCAGCGACCCGGCCACCAGCAGGGCGGCGGCAAAGGAACGAACGTTGAACATGATGCGAACTCCTCTCTCACAGTTGTTAATAAAAAAACCTGCGGTCTAAAAAGGACTGCTGCCAGGGGTAAAACAAACGGTACACCGTCATTACAAAATATTTACACCCGTGCCTGGAACTATGTAGTAGGAGAAGGCCGTTCTGTCAACGAAAAACACGATAACCGCTCTCAGAACCGGTACTCCTCCTCGGTTTCCAGCCTGATCTCCCCCTGGATGTTACCGCGCACAATATAACGGCGTAACACCGTGTCGGCGGCCATGGCCAAGGCAAAAGGGGTGACCTCGCCGCCGGGAAAGAAGTAGATCCGGGGCAGCAGGCGCTGGTCGTCTTCATGATCCAGGTAGGGCAGGTTAACCGGGGTGTCGTCGTCTTCCAGGAACCGCAGTTCCAGGCTGAAGTCGTGGTCCAGCTTACGGGGACGCAGGGCGCCGGCGGTGAGCAGATGCCAGTCGCCGTCGCCGAAGCGGTAGAAACGATATCCTTCGGCATGAAAGCCGACGGCGGTGGGGGTGGAGGTAAGCAGGGTCTCCTGGCCGGCCAGCCGCAGCAGGGCCGCCAGCCGCTCGGCCTCGGTTTCCAGGGGGCGCTCCCGGGTGCCCAGGGAAAGACCAACCACCCCCACCAGCAGGCCAAGGATCAGCAGAACAACAATGACCTCGATAAGAGTGAACCCTTTATTATTGCAACCGTTCACCAAAGCCCATAACCTGCTGATTTGTCGACTATTCTATTCAATGTTCCAGTTGCCTATCTCGGCGTTGATTCCCTCGCCGCCGGGGCGGCCGTCGGCGCCATACGAGAAAATGTCGATCTCGCCGTGCACCCCGGGGTTGAGATACTGGTATTCGCCGCCCCAGGGATCGCGGGGCAGGCGGTCGATGTAGCCGCCTTCACGCCAGCGCCGTGGTTCGGGCTGGGTGGTGGGCCGTTCCACCAGGGCCTCCAGGCCTTGTTCGGTGGTGGGATAGAAGAAGTTATCCAGCCGGTAGAGACGCAAGGCGCTTTCCAGGGCCCGGATATCCTGGGCCGCCTTGGTCAGCCGGGCCTGGTCGGGGCGATCCATGATCCGCGGCACCACCACCGCCGCCAGAATCCCCAGGATCACCACCACCACCATGATCTCGATCAGGGTAAAACCGGCCTGCCGTTTCATTTGTTCCTGCTTATTGTTCGGCCAACGCATTTTTGCTCCTCACTTTTGCTCCTCACTTCCTTACTATGGTTGTTGATCAAACTTATGGTTGTTGGTCAAAAGTCCTTGGTTCTGGCAACGGTGCTCCGGACGCGCTCACCAGCGGCCGGAAAAACGTAACGGGATAGCCCCGTCGCGACCCGGGGAACCCAGGAAGGCCAGCACTCTGGTCAGCTCCCGGTCCTCGGGGTCCCGGGGGGTAAGCCCGGTGTTGAGCTGGTAACCTTCGGCATCAAAACGCACCACCCCGTCGACGGCCAGGGGACCGCCCTGGTCCCGGAGATTTAGCAGCAGTTCTTCCCCGGCGGACTCGAAGGTGCCGGTGAAATCACCCAACTCCAGGGGGACCGGCTGCAGGGCCTGGAAGTTCAGCAGCCAGATCTCCCCTTCCGCCGCCACCGGCCGCCCGTCTTCCAGTACCAGCCGGGGCAGCTCAACGGCCAATCGCCCGTCAACCGCCAGGCCGAAACGGCGCAACTGGTCGGCAAAGGCCGCCAAGGGCACCTCGGCCCGCAGGTCGGTCAGTTCCGCCCGGCCGAACTGGGGCCCTCGGTAGCCGCTGCTGAAAGCGGCGGCCAGCCGCCCCTCGCCGCCGAAAATCAGTTCGATTTCCCCCCGGGCCGGAGCCCAGGGCAACGGTTTAAAGCGCCAGGAAAGCTCGCGCACCGGGTTGCCCAGCACCCGGCCGGCGGCGGCGTTGCCGTGGTGCCAACTGCCGCTTAAGCCGTGCAGTTCCACCAGATCCACCCCGGCCTTCTGCAGCAGCGGCCAGGCCAGTTGGGCCGGAAAGTAATAGACCAGAAAAAAGATAAAAAAAGCAAGCCCCAGGACCAGGTGTTTCTTCCAGGTAAACATGATTCAACTTGCCTCGACGTCACGAATTAAAGTCAGGCGGGCGTTGACCCGAGCCGCCTGCCCGCCCCGGGCCGGCTCCACCACCACCTCCACCACTTCAATGCCGTGCCGGCCGCTCAGGCGGTCCAGCCAGCGCAGCAGGTCGTCGAAAACGGCGTCTTCCAGCCAGACCCGGACCTCGCCGCCGTCGCCGGGCTCCACCCGCTGCATGGCCCGGCCCAGGCCGTACTCCCGGGCGCTGCTGTCGATGGCCGCCAAAGGCGAGCCGGCGGCGCGGCCACCGTCGTCGGCGGTGATGGCGTAACGCCGAACCTCTTGGGCCGCCTCCCGCATCCAGGCCAGTTCCTGCTCCCGGGTGGCGATTTCCCGCTGCAGCGTATCACGGGAAGAGCTCAGTGGCGCCAGCAGCAGCAGCCAGACCAGTAACGGTACCAGCAGGCCCAGACCGATAAACAGCAGCGGTCGCTGCCGGGGCGGCACGTCGGCCAGCAGACTTTCCAGGCGGGCCTCCAGTTGGGCGCGGATTTCTTGCAGTTTGCTCATCGCGGCTCCCTCACCTGCAAACGGGCCTGTACCCGGTCGTCGCGGGTGGTGGCGGTGCGGATATCCACCTCCAGGTCGTGGCTCTCCAGTTGCGCCTTGAGTTCATCCAAGGCCCGCAAATCGCTGATGGTAAGCTCCAGGTCCAGTTCTCCGGCCCGGTAGCGCAGGCCCCGCAACTGCAGGCCGTCCGCTCCGCTCAGCACCGGGCCGCCGTCGGCCAGCAGGGGCAGAAAACCGCGGCCGTCACCGGCGCCGCCGTCGGCGCCGCGCAAGGTCTGGAGCTGGTGTTCCATTTGGGCCCGGGGATTGACAATGCGCTGGGCGGCGGGAAAGGCGGTACGATAAACTTCGATTATTTCGTCGTGCAACCCTTCATGGTAACGGCTCAGCCGCTGGTTTTCCAGCAACCCCAGGCCGGTGTGGGAAAGCAGCAGCAGCAGGACCAGCACCACGGGCAGGCGCCAGCGCCGCCAGTGCTTTTCCCAGTGGGCCTGGGGGCGGTACTCGCCCTGCAGCAAGTTGAGGGTCGCTTTTTCCCTGAGGTTCTCAGCCAGCAAGGCAAAAACATCACCGATCCGGTGGCGTCGGGCCACCAGCACGGCCAGCTCTTCCGGCAACTCCGGGGCTTCTTCCTCATGGTAAAGGGTCAGCCGCGGCTCATTGCCAATACCCGGCATGCCGGGCAGAATGGCCAGGCTGTCGCGGTCCATCCCAAAACCGTCCTGGAGACCACTGCGGACCAGGGCCGAACCGTTGGCGGTGAGCAGCAGCGACGGCCCGGGGGCGGCCGCCTCTGGACCGTCGGAGTCGGCCAGGGGGACGGCCAGAGTGTCGGGCACCAGGCCGGTGGGGACCAGGCCGTGCGCCCGGCATAGTTCAAGCCAGTAGTCCAGGCGCTGCCGGGTGATTACCGCCACCGCCAGGGCGCCGCTTTGGTCGGCCTCCCCCACCGCGAAATGCTGGTCTTCCACCTCGTCGGCTAGAAATTCTTCCAGGGCGTAGGGAATGGCGGCCAGCAACTGCTTGCGGTTGCCTGGCGGCAGGCTGACCCGGGTAAGCAACACCTCGCTGCCGGGAATCAGCACCCACAGGCGATAGCCGGCCGCCAGGGCAGCCAGATCGGCCAGGCTTCCCCAGCCGGCCACTTCCGCCCCGTCGGCCTCAAACTTCCGCCAGACGCATTCGGCCGGCGCCCGCTCATCCAGCCTGACAATAATTTTCTTCATAAATATAAATTACCTACTTCTTTGGAGAGTCCGGACATTTTCCCCTTCCCTTTGCAGCAGGCTGTGCAGCATCACCCGGCTCTGTCCGATGACGGCCTCGGATTGTACCATAAAGTACCGGCCTTGGACAGTGAGCAAAGGGCCATCCTCGGTTCCCAGGCCGGTGCCGGCCAGGGCCGGATGTTCGAGAAATTCCGCCATGGTGTAGCCCATCTCGGGCCGATCCGCCACCAGCTGTTCAGCCCGGTACGGATCTATTCCTTCGGCCAGAGCCGCCAGCACCGGGGCCGGCGCGGTGTTGACGTTGACCGCGGCAACCTCGGGCAGGGCGGTGAGCAGGGGCTTTAAACATTCTTCGTAGCCCTCGTGCTCAAAACCGTAAACCAGGGCCAGTTCGTCGGCGTCGGTAAGCGGCCGATCAGCGGTGCGGTAGGGCGGATTACGCCGCAGGTATTCACCGTCTTCGGCACCGCCGGGAAAACGGGGTTCCTGGTCGGCGTCCAGCCAGTCCGACACCGCCTGCTCCAGTTCTTCTTCCAGGCCGCAGTAACGCAGCAGGCGACGAAACATCAGCCGCTGATGCTCCTGCCCGCTCTCACTGCCCAGCACCAGGTTGTTGACGTTGAACAACCCCTGCAGGTCATCCACCCGCACACTGAGATGCCCCCCTTCCACCGGGATCGGCGGCAGGGTGTGACCCAGGTATTCATACTCCTCACCTTCGGCGGCCCGCCCCAGCAGCAGCCCGGCCCAGGACTCCACCCCCCGGGCGTACAGATAGGCCTGATCACCATGGATGATGTTGCCGGTGCGGCGAATGTCAAGCTGCTGGGCGGAGATCATCGCCGCCGCCACGCTGGCCACCAGAGCGGCGGCCAGCAGGGCGCTGATGAGCGCTGCTCCCCTTTCGTTGCGAAAACGCCCGGCAGCACCACAGCTTGCGGCGATCAACCCGGCTTGCGTACCCGGTGTACGCGGCGCCGGGCTGCTTGCCGCAATCTGCGTCTCTGCTGGAAGTTTTCCAGGCCGGTTACCACAAACTAACACTACTGACTTTTTTTTAATTACCGTCATCCAGCGTCACCTTGGCTGATGGGGAAAAGGCGGCGCAGGCGGCCCCAGTCCTCCAGTTCCAGCCAGATCTCCACCCCGGCGGGCAGCAGTTCCACCGGGAAAGCCACCGGCGGCGGCTCCTCCCCTTCTTCCCGGTCGGCGGCCGGCGGCATTCCCGGCTGGACGGTGTCCGGCGGCCAGCGTTCGTGCCAGCTGCCCTGCTGGTCCAGGAACCGGATTTCCAGCGCCTCCACCCCATCCAGCAGACGCTGGCTGAAGGGTTCCAGGCGCGGCCCCCGATCCAGCACCGGCCAGGTTTCCCGGAACAGCTCGCCGTCTTCCAAGCGGTAACGCAGCCGCTGCAGGGAATTGCCGGCCCGGCCGGGCACGTAAACCGCCCGGCCACCCCGGGTCATGGACAGCCCATCGTCGGGGTTGAGGCCGTAATACATGGCGGGCCGGTGGTTGCCGTATTCATCCCGGACCCCCCGGGCCCTGGCCTGCTGCAGGTCCAACTCCAGGCGGGCAAAGGTCATCTGCACCGCCGCCAGGCGATCGGCCTCCAGCCTAGTCTGCTGGCGGCTGTCCAGCATGGCCTGGATACTGGTGAAGGTCAGCATGGAGAGCACCGAAAACAGCGCCAGGGCCACCAGCAGTTCCAGCAGCGTAAACCCACCGCTTACCTTCATTGCACTCTCCGGAAGACGGTGAGCACCGCCGCCGCCTCACCTTCTTCACCGCCGACGGGCCAGACCCGGATCTCCACCTCGCGCATCTCCGGCTCCGGGGTGTCCTTGATCTCGATTTCCCAGGACCATTCGATATCCGCCAGCATGGCCCGGCCGCTGTTGGGATCCCGTTCCCAGCCCACCGGTGACAGGGTGATCTCCGCCGCCCGGTTCATCGCCACCCAGTGAGCAAAGGTCTGTTCCTTAAGGTGGAACAGGTTATTGACCGCATTCCCCGCCGCCTGCACCGCACTGACCGCCACCAGCCCCAGCACCAGCAGGGCGATGATAATCTCGATCAGGGTAAATCCCCCCTCGGAACGAGCCCGGCACATTACAGCTTTTTCCCCAAAAAACAAAGATTTACCAGAAAATAAACGTTCAGCAGTGCCGCAGATTCGGGCAAGCGGCCCGGCGCCGCGTACCCCGGGTACGCAAGCCGGGCCGATCGCCCGAAGGTGCGGTGCTGCCGGACGTTTACCAGGCGGCTCATTGGACCAACTGGTTAAGTTCAAAGATGGGCAGCAGAATGGCCAGGACAATGACCAGGATGATACCGCCCATGACCACGATCATCAGCGGCTCGAACAGGCCCATGGTGGCCGAGATCACCGTTTCCGTCTCCCTTTCCTGGGTGGCGGCGGCCCGGTCCAGCATCTGCTCCAGGTTGGAACTGGCCTCGCCGCTGGCGATCAGATGGATGGTCAGGGGGGGGAAATAACCTTCGGCCTGCATGGCCTTGCTGATGCTGGCCCCCTCCCGGACTTTGGTCCGGACTCGCTCCAGGGCCTCGCGCAGGGTCAGGTTGGCCACCACCCGGGAGGATATTTTCAGCCCTTCCAGCACCGGCACGCCGCTGGCGATCATGATACTGAAGGAACGGGCAAAACGGGCCGAATCCAGGGTGCGGATAAACTTGCCGATCAGCGGCAGGAAAAGCAGACGGCCATGCACCCGGCGGCGGATTTTTTCCCTTTTCAGCAGCACTTTAGCCAGAAAAAAGGCACCGACGGCCAGCATCAACAGGATCAGGCCGTTGGCCTGGAGAAAATCGCTGACCGCAATCAGGCCGACGGTGAGCGCCGGCAGAGTTTGGTCAATATGGGCAAAGACCTCCACCACCTGGGGCACCACGTAGACCAGCAGGGCGGAAATGACGGTAAAGGCCACCACCGTGAGCAACACCGGGTAAAGCAGGGCCAGAAAGACTTTTTGTTGCAACTGCTGGCGGGATTCGGTGTAATCGGCCAGCCGTTCCAGCACCACGTCCAGGTGACCGGCCTGCTCACCGGCGGCCAGGGTGGCCCGGTAAAGTTCGGGAAAGACCCGGGGGAAGTCGCCCAGGGCCCGGTCGGCGGCGTAGCCCTCCAGGATGCGGGAGCGCACCGCCATCAGCACGCTTTTCAGCCGCGGCTTTTCCGCCTGCTCGGCCACCGCTCCCAGGGCCTCTTCCAGCACGATGCCGGAACGGACCAGGGTGGCCAACTGGCGGGTAACCACCGCCAGGTCCGAGGCCTGAATCCGGCCGCCGCCCAAGCGACGGCCCGGGGACTTGCCCCGCCCTTCGGCCACCGGGTTGACCGCCAGCGGCATCAGTCCCTTTTCCCGCAGTTGCTGGCGCACCTGGCGCGGGGTGTCTCCTTCCAGCACCCCCTTGCGGGTCTTGCCAACGGCGTCCACCGCGGAATACTCGAAGGCGCCCATCTAATCCTCCCTGGTAACCCGCAGCACTTCCGTCACCGTGGTGTCGCCGGCCAGGATCCGGCGCCAGCCGTCCTGGCGCATATCCGGGCTCCTGCTCCGGACGTACTTTTCAATCTCGTACTGGCCGGCCTGGTTATGGACCATCTCCTGCAGATGCGCATCGGTGGCGACCAGATCATAGATGCCGGTACGGCCGGTAAACCCCTGGTGGTGACAATGATCGCAGCCCCGGGGGCGATAAATGGTGGGCAGGTTGTTGATGTCGGCCTCGACGCCGAGGTCGGCCAGCTCGGCCGGGGTTACGGTGTAGGGCTCCTTGCAGTGGGAACAGAGCACCCGCACCAGGCGCTGGGCCAGCACCCCCACCAGGGTGGAAGAAAGCAGGAAGGGTTCGATGCCCATGTCCCGCAGCCGGGTCACCGCGCCGACGGCGGTGTTGGTGTGCAGGGTGGAGACCACCAGGTGGCCGGTGAGGCTCGCCTGCACCGCGATTTCAGCGGTTTCCAGATCGCGGATCTCGCCCACCATGACCACGTCGGGGTCCTGCCGGAGGATGGCCCTGAGCCCCCGGGCGAAGGTCATTTGCACCTTGGGGTTGACCTGGGTCTGGCCGATGCCGTCCAGGTAGTACTCGATGGGATCTTCCACGGTCATGATATTGCGGCTGCTTTCATTGAGCCGGGTGAGGGCGGCGTACAGGGTGGTGGTCTTGCCGCTGCCGGTGGGGCCGGTTACCAGGATGATGCCGTTGGGGCGATGAATCATCCGGTCCATCTGGGCCATGGCCTCCGGGGCCATGCCCAACTGTTCCAGGTCCAGGCGGCCGGCCTGCTTGTCCAGCAGGCGCAGCACCACCCGCTCACCGTAGCCCGAGGGAATGGTGGAAACCCGCACATCCACCGGCCGGCCGGCGATCTTCAGCGAGATCCGGCCATCCTGGGGCAGACGTTTCTCGGCAATATCCAGCCGGGCCATGACCTTGAGCCGGGAGATCACCAAAGGGGCCACCAGCCGGCTGGGCTGCATCACTTCTTTCAGGATGCCGTCCACCCGAATCCGCACCCGCAGGCGGTTTTCAAAGGGTTCGATGTGGATATCGGAGGCGTTTTCCTTGACCGCCTGGGTCAGCAGCCCATTGATCAGGCGGATGATGGGGGCGTCATCCTGGCTTTCCAGCAGGTCTTCGGGCTCGGACAACTGCTGGGCGATGGAATCCAGGTCGAATTCCTCGCCGAAATCGCCGCTGTTGAGCAGATCCTGCTCCGCCCCGCCTTCGTAGGCCTGCTGCAGCAGGGTTTCATAACGCTCGCGGCTGACGCTTTCCACCTGCAGCGGCAGGCCGAGAAAACGGCGCACCTCGGCCAGGGCCGCCGGAGTCGCCCCGACCCGGCTGATGACCCGGGCCTTGCCCTGGTCGATTTCGGCCACCAGCACCCCCTGCCGTTTGGCAAAGGAAAAGGAAGGCCGTTTACTGGGGGCGGTTACACTCAAAGCTGCTTACTCTACCGGTTCCAGAGATTCCAGGGGGACCGGCTCGACCGGGGCCGCGCCGGCGTCTTCACCGGCTTCCGGGGCTTCCGGGGCCGGATGGAAATGCTGATCCTCAAAGGCCTCAAACTCCAACAGCACCGGCTGGTCCTGACCTGGCATCAGTTTGACCCCTTTCCGATCCCGTTCCAGTTGCTGTTCACGCAGCATATCGTACTGCCCCTGGGAGATCCGGCTGCTCATATCCTGATCCCGGAGAATGACCGGGCGCAGAAAAACCATCAGGTTGCGCTTGGAGCGTTCACTGCGGGTATGGCGAAAAAGGGCGCCCAAAAGGGGGATGTCCCCCAGCAGCGGCACCTTGGAGACCGTCTCCTGGACATCGTCACTGATCAACCCGCCCAGCACCAGCACCTTGCCGTCCTCCACCAGGACGCTGGTATTGATGTTGCGGGTATTGGTCACCAGACCCGCCGCCAGGTCATCGCGCTCGACACTGGAAACCTCCTGCTCGATCTGCAGCCGGATGACATCACCCTCGGTAACCTGGGGCTTGACCCGCAGCTTGATCCCCACATCCCGGCGCTCCACGGTCTGGAACGGGCTGCCGCCGACCCCGGTGGCGCCTTCGGTGAAGCTGCCGGTGAGAAAGGGCACGTTCTGGCCGACGATGATCTCCGCCTCCTGGTTGTCCATGGTCACCAGACTGGGAGTGGAGAGGATGTTGGTATCCCCATCCCGGGCCAGGGCGTTGACCAGCGCCCCGAAGTTGAAAAACTCCCGCCCCATGATCTCGGTGCTGCCGGAAAAGACCCCCATGTTGAAGCCGCCCAGGCCGGCCAGGGCGGCGATGCTGCCCTCGTCGCCGGCGGCAATGCCGCTCATGCTGGCCCCGGAGCCGGGGAAGTTGGTGCCACCGATTACTTTGTCGGCATCGGCGGAAAACCACTGGATCCCCAGGTCCACCGCCTTGGCGGTGGAAACTTCGGCGATCACCGCCTCGATCATCAACTGGGCCCGGCGGATATCCAACTGGCGGATCACCGTCTGCAGGTTCTGCAGCACCGCCGGCGAGCCGGTCATGATCAGGGCGTTGGTGTTGGCGTCGGCCTGGATATCCACCTCCTGGCGCTGCTGGGCCCGGCGCTCCTCGCGGGAGCCGTCATAACTGCCCATGCCGGTTAGAATCGGCACCAGGTCTTCGGCCTTGGCGTGCCGCAAAAAAATCACCTGGGTATCTCCCCCCTTGGCCAGGGGGGTGTCCAGGTGCAGAATGGTGGCCTTGATCCGCAGCAGGTGATGCGGATCACCCTGCAGCAGCACACTGTTGGTCCGGTTGTCGGCCACCAGTCGCAACTGCTCGGCGGACAACCGGCCGGTGCCCAGTTCCATCTCCCGGATCACCGACACCACGTCGCGGGCGTCGGCATGCTCCAACCTGACGATTTCCATTTCACCGCCGGAGCTCTGGTCCAGGCGGCGGACAATGCGCAGCAGGCGCTCGACGGTGCCGGCCCGTTCGGTGATGATCAGGGCATTGCCCTCCTTGATCGCCAGAGCCGACATCTGGCCGGAGCGGGTATTGAGCATGGGACGCAGAATGGGAACCAGACGGTCGGCCTGGAGGTACTGCAGGCGGTAGATGCGGGTGACGATGCGGTCTTCATCCAATTCCAGCGGCTGGTCGGTATCGGCGGTGATCACCAGATCCTGCCCGGCCTTGGCGGCGGGAATGATCTTGACCACGCTGCCGGTCTCGACGGCGGCATAATCATGAACCTGGAGGATGGAGAGAAAAACCCCGTAAACCTCATCGGCCCGCAGGGGTTGCGATGAAACGATGGTGATTTTACCCCGCACCGCCGGGTCAACGATAAAGGTCTTGCCGGTGATCCGGGCCACCGAGTTGATCACCGACTCGATATCGGCTTCCTTGAAATTGAGGGTGATGGTTTCGCTCAGCCCGGGCCGGGGCAGCAGCAGCAGGCCGCAAAGCAGGATGCCCGCCAACAGCAGCATCAATCTCAATGGACGCCGCAACCGGCGCCGGGTGGAAAAAACTTCAGATGAAACCATAAATTCCTCAACTAATTAAGCAGGCCGACTTTCTGCGCCGGGGCCACGGAGTCAGCGAATGGCGATGGTACTGCTGCGCTGCTGACCGTCCCGTTCGAACACCAACCGTATTTCCCGGGCGTTGCGCAACTCCTCGAAGGCGACCATGGCCGCCCCGGCATCGGACAGCGGGATGCCGTTGACTTCATATAAAATATCGTCGGGCTCAAGCCCCAGGATATCAAGAAAATCGCTGCCCCCCGGAGCCGCCAGGCGAAACCCGTGCCGCCCCCCCTCCGGATTGTGGATGTATACCTCCACCTGGCGGGCCAGATCCGGCAGGTTGGCCAGGGTGCTGTTGACAAAAGAACGGCTTACCTGCCGCCGCTCACCCCCGGCGGGCGCCGTCGTGGCCGCCGGGGCGCGCCGTCCGGCCACCGGCAGATCCTCGTCCCGGTCCTCCAGGTACAGGGTTTCCAGCTGCCCGGCCCGGCGCAACAGCACCCGGTCGGGATAGATCGCCTCGATTTCCGCGTTGCCGGGCACCGTGTCGCCAACCCCGTAGACCTCGTCATCCCCCCGGCGTTCGGCAATCACCGCCAGGCCGCGTCGGCCGTCGGCGGTGGCCAGCAGTCCTTTCAAGGTCAGGCTGAGGGTGGTTTCAGGGGCCTCGACCATGGCCAATGACAGGGCGGCGGCCTCGGCCTCGGGATCGGCTTGCGGGTCGGGTTGACCGAAGAGATGCAGCGCGGCCAGTTTTTCCCCTCTGGCCGGGTCCACCGCCACCCCGTCGGAACGCCGAGCCGCCGGGCCGGTGGCGGCGGGAGCGCTGATGACCGGGGCCGGCTCCGGGGCGGGCAACAAAAACGCCCAGACCAGGCGAGCCGAGGCCTGGGCCAGGAAAATAACCAGTACCAGCACGCACAGGGTACGAAACTGCTCCAGGCGACGTTCATTGGCCACCAGGGCGCGCCAGAATTCACGGCCGGGCAAAGCCGTGGGCCATGACCCGGCGCCACCGGTCCGCTCCCGTAACCACGTTGTGGAAAAAATACTCACGATCTCAGGTTTATCCGCAGGCTGCTGCTTGCCGGCCATAAAACCGGTAAATAGTTTGTAAAACTCAAGGGATCAATCTAACAGAGTGCCGTATTATCGGCAAGCAAGTTTTGATGATTGCGCAAGAAGTCATCAACGCGCCCCCCGCTTCCATGGACTCTTTTTGCGACTTCATCAGTTTTGTGCAGGCGTTCACCACAACTCCAGCTCCCGGTGGGCCAGTTCGGCGCGAACCTCGTTCCAGCGCCGGCGCAACTGCGCCAGCCGCTCCTGTTCCCCGGGGCGGCTCATCAGGCCACCCTCGCGGGCGGCTCGGGTTTCCCGCACCAGTTGATCTCCCAACCGGCGATAGTAGCCATGCAACTCATCATCCGTCATGACCAGGTAATCCCGTTGCAGCAGCGCCTCGCTCTGCCGCCCCAGTTCCGGGGCGCAGGCCCCGGCGGTCAGCAGCAGGACGGCAAGTATTGCCACCAGCAGGGATAAAAAATTATTCCGCACCAAGTTTCTCCGCCAGTTCAATGACCGCCATGGCGTAGCGGAAGGAGTTGTTCCAGTGGGTGATGGCCTGAAAGTTGGGGTAGGCGGCCAGATAACGGTGGCCGCCGCCGGCCTGCTCCAGGGCCACGATCCGCAGCGGGCGATTATCGTGGGAGGGCGGCAACTCAACCCCTTGGGCCTGTTCGATGACCGGCCGGGGCAGCACCCCCCGCCGACCGGCCCCGGCGGCCTCGGTCAGGCGTGGATCATGCAGTTGGGGGCCGAGTTCGGCATACCAGGGTTCACCGTAACGCCAGCCGAAGTGGCGCAGGTAATTGGCGATGCTGGCCAGCACATCGGGCACCGAGTTGATGATATCGCGCCGGCCGGAGCCGTCGAAATCCACTGCATAGGCGCGATAGCTGGAGGGGATGAACTGGGCCTGGCCAAAGGCGCCGCCATAGGAGCCACGCACGGTCCGGGGGTCAAGTTCCAGCTCCCGACAGATCAGCAGGAAATCAATCAACTGCCGACGGTAAAATTCGCTGCGGCGGGGATAGGCGGCAAAGATGGTATTCATGGTGCGAAAGATCCTGAAAGAGCCCGACTGGCCGCCGTAGTTACTCTCAAGGCCCCAAATGGCGACCACGATCTCCCGCTCCACCCCGAACTCCTCTTCGATGCGATCCAGCAACCCGGCATGGCGTTTAAGCAGCACCCGACCGTTGCCGACATTCCACCAGGCGTGCAGCGGCGCGGCATAACGGTGATAGGGCCGGGCTTCCCACTGGGCGTCCATCAGCTCCAGCACCCGGCCCTGGATAGTCACCCCGCCGAACCACTGCTCCAGTTGCGCTTGGCGAAAACCGTGCTCATCGACCAACTCCCGCAGCAGTTCCCGGTAGGCCGCGGAGTCCAGCTCCAGCGGGCGGCCGTCGGCGGCCGGGGCCGCGACCTCGGCGGGCAACTCCCCGGCGGCGGCCGGCGACACCCCCGACCACAGCAGCATCGTCAACCCCAGAACCAGGCAAAATAAAGCAGGGTATCGCACAACCTCTCCCTTCATCAGCGGCCTAAAAGGCGGCCTCGAAGGCTCGCCGGAAATCACCAAGTTGGTCCGGGGGCAGGACGTTGATGCCGGCGGCGCCGGCCCGGCCGCCGCCGGTGGGAAAAGCCCGGCACAGGGTATCGGCCCCCCGGGGCCGCGCCAGGGGGGCCCGCACACTGACCAGAAAACTGCCGTCGGCGCTTTCCACCAGCAGGGCGTGGGCCTGTTCCGGGTTGGCACGGGCCAGCTCGTTGGCAAAAACCCCGCTGACCCGGCGGGCCCAGGACTGGTCGGGCAGGCGCCAGACCCGGCCGGCCGGAGTTTCCTGCCAGGGCGCCACGGACCGGGCCTGTTCCAGGTCGTCATGGAAGCCCTGGCGCAGGATGGCCAGCACCGGCGAACGATGACAGAACTCCCAGGGATCGGTATAACCGCTTACCGCCCGGTACAGCTCCACCGGGTCGAAATGCAGATCCGTTACCGAGGCGCCGTAGCCGTTGTAATTAAAAAGCTCGCCCAGCTCCCGCAGGGCTGCCGTCTTCTTCTCATCCAGCCCCAAAGAGATAGCGGCCCGGCGGGCCGGGCCGTGGAGGTTGTCGCCGAAGGCGGCGGCCACCGCCCAGGGGCGAAAACGGCCGTCCAACAACTGATCGACAATCAGCGAGGTGCAAAGTTCCGGGTCCGGGTTGATATGGGCCTCGAGATGGGTATGCTCGGGAATGTCGCCGGCGTGGTGGTGGTCGACGTACAGCACCCGGCAGGCGGGCAGCAGTTGCTCCAGGGCCTCCCGGTTGCGATCCAGCGAAATATCCAGCACCGTCACTTCGGCCCGGGCCGGCGCCGCTTCCGCCACCACTCGGGCCAGCAGGGCGATATCCCGCTTGACCCCGCTGACCAGCCGGGCCCCGGGGCGGGGCGAGGCCAGCCGCAGTTGGTGCAGGGCGCAAATGCCGTCGGCATCGCCGTTGAACACATCAAAACAAAGTCTGGTCATCAGATCCCCCTTTTCAGCCAGCGTGGTATTTCCCCCAGGGTATCCAGGGTGAAGATCACCATGAAGCTCTTTTCATCAACGTAGCGCCGCACCTCCATCTCCACCGCCCAGCAGTGGGGGTGGTAAGTCACGCCAAAGGAGGCCTCGGCGATATAATCTTCGGTCAGCGATTTATTGACCATGCCGCGAAAGGTCAGGGATTTCCCCACCGGGGCGGTAAAGCCGGCCCGGACATCACGACTGCTGTCCCCGGCTTCGGTGTAAAAATAAGGCTCCCGCATACCGAGATGCTTGAGATAACGGTAATTGAGGGTCAGCGAACCGCCGGCCAGACGATAGGTGCCCTGGAGTTCGTAACGGTTGACCTTCTGGCCGTACATGCTGAGGTTGGTCTGGTAGCGCAGATCCAGGCTGGGTAGAGGCGAGGCCTGCAGGTCAAAACGCAGGTCGGAAAGCTCCCGGCGGCTCTCATCGGCCACCAGGTCGCGCCGGGCTTCATCGATATCATAGGTCTGCATCATCTTGAAAAAAGCCAGGGGCCGGGACCAGAAGTCGCCGGCCGGAGCCGCCGGTTGCACCTCCAACGGCGCCGGCGCCGGGTCATCCAGGCCGGCCGGGTTTTGCCGGTCACCGTTAACCGTCGGCACGGTGGCCGCAGTGGCCCGATGGCCGAAAACTTCGAAATAATTGTTCAGCTCGTAGGTCAGCCAGTTTTTCCGCTCCAGCCGATCAATACTGTCCAACTCCGGCAGTTCGCGCTCGCCGCTGCGGCTGACATAGGTGTAGACCAGGTTGGGTCGCACCATGTGCTCCAGACCCGGCGAGGTTACCGGGTGATCCAGGGCGGCCCGGGAGCGCCCGCCGGGAGTCAGCCGGAAATCCCGTACCAGGGTGGTGGCGAGATTGGCCTCGAAGTCGAAGGCGGTGCGATCCTGGTAACGGTCGTACTCCCACTGGTGGTCATCGTGCTCGGTAACCTGGTACATGGTCTGGCGCACCCCCACCGTGGCCCGCCCTTCGGTCCAACCCCCGCTGCGGGGCAGGGGCGCGATCAGCTGGGGATGAAGATCGAGCCGGTGGGCGCCGATTCCCTTCTGGCGCCAGTAATGGACATATTCATTGCTCCAGGACATGCTAAGGGGCTGGTTCCGCAGGGGGCTGCGGCCGGAGGCATGCAGCCGGGGCAGGGCCTGCAGCGGGGTACCCAGGCGATTACGGTCAACAACCTGCCCCTGGTAGTTCAGGGTGTGGCGGCTGTCCTGCTGGGCCATCAGCTCACCGGCCACCAGGGTAGTGGGGCGGAGACGGAAAAGCTGCAAGGTGGAACGGCGAGTGGCCAGCGAAGGCTCCTGCAACTCGCGGTCGAACAGATCCTCGAAATCGCTGGTGGAGCGAGCATACCCCATGCGGCCGGAATCGAATTCCATGATAAAGTCCTGGTCGGAAACCAGGTCCAGATCCAGCCGCAGCAGCAGGTCGTCGCCGAAATCGTGATCGGCCTTGCCCCGCAGCCAGTAGCGCTGGCTGCTGTCCCGCAGCCAGCCGTCATTACGATAGTTGTCATCGACGGCGTCCTCATGCTCGTCCTGCAGGTAGGTGAGCTGGAACATGCCCAAAGAGCCGGGGGCGGCGGCATAACGGAACTCGGCGCCGGACTGCAGGCCGCGCCGGTCCATGTACTTGGGATACAGGGTAAGATCGGCACTGGGCGAGAGGTTGATGAAATATGGCAGGGCCAGGCCGTCGCCCCGGCGGTTGGAGCTGGAGAGCTCCGGGGCCAGGAACCCGCTCTGGCGGTGAACATTGGCCGGCGCCATCAGGTAGGGCGAATAGATAGCGGGCACTTCCTTGACCTGAAAGCGGGGATGAACAAAGTGGGCCAGGCCGTCGATGGTAAGGTGGATCCGCCGGCTTTTGATGGACCAGGCGGGGCGGCAGTCGTCCTCGGGGCGGCAGGCGGAATACCAGGCGTCTTCCAGATAGTAGCTTTCCGGACCGGTTTTTTCGATATGCCTGCCCCTGATGTAAACCCCGCTTTCCACCAGATGGATGGTGGCCTGCTCCAGGCTGCCGGTCTGGCTTTCCAGGTGCAGCACCAACCCCGCAGCCGCCACCTCTTCGGCAGGCGACTCCAGACGTACCCGGCCATGGGCTTCGACGATGCCGCCTTCCGGATCGTAAACCATCCGGTCGGCCCTGATCGCCAGGGGGGCCCCATGGCTCTCCGGCCGGGAGAGCACCACCTCACCCTCGGCAATTACCCGGCTCGGCTCCACCTGGTGAGTCAAACTGTCGGCGCTGAGCTCCCACAGCGGCACCGCCGGACTCCGCCGTTCCTGGGCCCAGGCTCCGACCGGCAGCAGCAGGAGCGGTAACAGGAGCGGCAGCAGGAGCGGCAGCAGACGCAAGTGATCGCTGGCCACTGGTATCCTCTTTCCCCGGGCCTTAGGCCCCCGGTGCCGTTTTACCGCCACCGCCCAGGGTACACATGATGGCGCCGGTGCAGCCGGAGCTGACCATGGCGGCGTAACGGGCGGCATAACCGGTGGTGAGCTTGGGCGCCGGCGCCGTCCAGGCGGCCCGCCGCTGGTCCAGCTCCTCTTCGGCCACTTCCAGTTTCATACGATGCCGGGGAATATCGATGCTGATTTCATCCCCCTCCCGCACCAGGGCAATGGGACCGCCCACGGCGGCCTCCGGCGAGACATGGCCGATGCAGGCGCCCTGGGTGCCGCCGGAAAAACGGCCGTCGGTGATCAGGGCCACGCTTTTGCCCAGGCCCATGCCGATGATGGCGGCGGTGGGTGAAAGCATCTCCGGCATCCCGGGCCCCCCTTTGGGGCCGCAGTAGCGAATGACCACCACGTCGCCGGGGTTGATCTCGCCGTCCAGAATGGCGCTGTGGGCGTCGGTTTCGCCGTCGAAAACCCGGGCCGGGCCGCGATGAACCAGCATCTCGTCGGCCACCGCCGACTGTTTGACCACCGCCCCGTCCGGCGCCAGGTTGCCGTAGAGCACCCCGATGCCGCCCACCTTATGGTAGGGGTTGCTCACCGGCCGGATCACCTCGGCATCGTAAGTTTTTACTTTTTCCAGGTTCTCCCGCAGGGTTTTGCCGGTGGCGGTCATCACCTCCAGGTTGATATCCACCCCGCCCTTGACCAACTCATGCAGCACCGCCGGGACCCCGCCGGCCTCATCCAGCTGCTGCAGGCTGTGGGGGCCGCCGGGGATCAGGCTGCACAGGTGCGGGGTGCGGGCGCTGACCTCGTTGAAATGGCTCAACGGCAGCTCCACCTCGGCCTCATGGGCGATGGCCGGCACATGGAGGACGGTGTTGGTGGAGCAGCCCAGGGCCATGTCCACCGCCATGGCATTCTCAAAGGCCTCGGCGGAAGCGATGTCCCGCGGGCAGATATTTTCCTTGAGCAAGTCCATCACCGACATCCCCGCCTGCTTGGCCAGGCGGATGCGGGCGGCGGCCACCGCCGGGATGGTGCCGTTGCCGGGCAACGCCAAGCCAATGGCTTCAGCCAGGCAGTTCATGGAGTTGGCGGTGAACATGCCGGCACAGGAACCACAACCGGGACAGGCCTTGTCTTCCAGTTCGTTGAGCTCCTCCATGGTCATGGTATCGGCCCGAACCTTGCCCACCCCTTCAAAAACGCTGACCAGGTGGACATCCTGGCCGCGAAAGCGACCGGTGA
The DNA here is from genome assembly GCF_029210385.1 of Desulfurivibrio dismutans. GTDB lineage: Bacteria > Desulfobacterota > Desulfobulbia > Desulfobulbales > Desulfurivibrionaceae > Desulfurivibrio > Desulfurivibrio dismutans. The sequence continues at coordinate 27,846 of NZ_JARGDQ010000002.1, forward strand.
GCATGGGCCCGCCGCTGACCATCAGCGCCGGGATATTGACCCGCAACATGGCCATCAGCATGCCGGGGGTGACCTTGTCGCAGTTGGGCACCGTTACCAGGGCGTCGAAGGGGTGGGCCATGGCCATGATCTCCACCGAATCGGCGATGATTTCGCGGCTGGCCAGGGAGTATTTCATGCCGGTGTGGTTCATCGCCAGGCCGTCACAAACCCCGATGGTGGCAAAGGAGATGGGAGTGCCGCCGGCCATCCGCACCCCGGTTTTGACCGCCTCGACGATCTTGTCCAGGTGCACGTGGCCGGGGATAATCTCGTTGTGGGCATGGGCGATCCCCACCAGGGGGCGACGGATCTCCTCATCGCTGTACCCCATGGCCTTAAGCAGGGAACGATGGGGGGCGCGTTCCAGTCCTTTGCGCAGGGCGTCGCTTCGCATGGCTGTGGTTTCCTTATCAGAGTAGAGTTAAGGGATGGAAAATACCGGTGAACCAGGGAACAAAAACCTCAGGACGGCACACCGGGGAGCATTTTTGCAAAATCCATAACCTACGCAAGGGTCGGGCTACTGTCAAGCGTTAAACCTTAACCCAGCCGGGCAGGGTCAAAATCGCGTGGGGTCTGAACAGGGGCCAAGACCGATGACTTTAACCCTGCCCCGCCGTTTGTCTCCGTAAAATGGCTTGCCAATTGCCGACCTTAGCGGTAAGCTGACCCAAACTATCTCATTGAAAAAGAAGACCTTACCTGAATACTAACCATATGAACTTCATCTTCGGCCCGGTCAACTCCCGCCGCCTCGGGATCTCTTTGGGCATCGACCTGCTGCCCCCCAAAATCTGCAATTTCAACTGTATTTATTGCGAGGTGGGCCCCACCACCGAGTTCACCAACGAACGGGGGGAGTATGCCGACACCGCCGCCATTATCGCCGAAATCGAGGCATTCCGGGCCGATGAGGCGGCGGTGGCACGTCTGGACGTCCTGACCATCACCGCCTCCGGCGAGCCCACCCTGCACCTCGGCCTGGGAGAAATCATCGCCCACTGCAAAAAAAAGATCGCCAAGCCGGTGGCGGTGCTCAGCAACGGCTCCCTGCTCCATGACCCCCAGGTGCGCCGGGAACTGGCCCAGGCCGACATTATCATTCCCTCGCTGGACGCGGCTCGGGATGAGAGTTTTCGCCGCATCAACCGACCGGACCGGCAGTGCCGCTTAAGCGAGATCATCGACGGTCTGGTCGCTTTCCGGCGAGAGTTTACCGGCCATTACTGGCTGGAGATCCTGCTGGCCAAGGGGATCAACGACACGCCGGCCGACCTGGCGGCCCTGGCGGCGGCGGTGGCAAGGATCAAGCCGGAACGGGTGCAGCTTAACACCGTGGCCCGCCCGCCACTGGAAAGTTTCGCCAGACCCCTGCGGGCCGAAGAATTACGGGCGGCGGCGGCGGCGCTGCCGGTGACGGTCGATATTCTCACCGACCGCGCCGCCGATGCCCCCCCCCTGGTAAGAGATGTTTTGGCCAGCAAACGAGGCCGTCGCGAAGACGAAGAGGAGGTGCTGCACCTGCTGCGGCGCCGACCCTGCACCGCCGCCGACATCAGCACCGCTCTTGGAATGGAACGGGAACGGGTTGACCAGGCCACGGCGCAACTGACCGCAGCCGGCCATGTCGGCACCTCCCATCATCGCGACCAGAAATATTACATTGTCCTGCCCCGTGGGCAGGAGCATCCACAGGATTAAACCATGAGCGACGAACGAACACGTTCCGTACTGGACCGGGTCAGCCAATGGCTGGGCCGCAAGAAAGACACCAACCCCAACGAATCCCAGCCAGAGGAAAACGGTAATATGCCGGAAAAGCAAAATAAGCCAGCGGCCGCAATAGTGACCGACCATCAGCAACCGGAAGCGCAAGTCGAGGCCAACGGCAACGGCGAAACGTCAACCGGTGGCAAAAAACCTGCCAAAAGCCCTTCCGCCCGCCGCCGTGAGCAACGGGCCCGGGCCAAGGAGCGGGCCGCCAAGGCGGCCAACGATGAAGCTCCGGAGCTGGATGGCAAACCAGCCCCGGCTGAAGCCCAAAAAACATCGGCCACCGGCAACGCTTCGGCTAAAACCGCCGGCGGCCGGAGCAAAGGACGCAGCCCGGCCAAAGCCAAGGCTAAAGCCACCGCTGACAAGGTTCCAGCTAAGACCGACCCGGATTCCACCGCGGCCAAGCCCCGGAGAAAAAGTCCGGCTAAAAGCCAGGCCAAACCAAAAACCGAAGACACGGCCAATACCGCCGACACAGCCAGCGGCAAAAGCCGCCGCCAACCACCGGCCAAAGGTAAGACCAAAGAGAAATCCGAAGGCGCCACCGGGGTTAAGTCCACCCCCAAAGCCGGGGCCGGGGCCAGTTACAAGCTGCTGATCAACACCGACGAGCCTGAGGAGTGCCGCCTGGCCCTGGTCGAAAACGGTAAAGTGGAAGGCTTTTACATCGAATCCACCAGCGGCGCTCAGTGCAAGGGCAATATCTACAAGGGCCGGATTACTTCGGTGGAGGCCAACCTGCAGGCGGCCTTTGTCGATATCGGCCTGCCCAAAAACGGCTTTTTGTCCTTCAGCGAGATCCACCCCGAATACTATGAAAAGGAGGTGGACCCGGACACCAACTGGAAAAGTCTTAAAATCCAGGACATGGTCAAAAAAGGCCGGGAGGTGCTGGTGGAGGTGGTCAAGGATGCCACCGGCAACAAGGGCCCCAGCCTGACCACTTATCTCTCCCTGCCCGGCCGCTGCCTGGTGCTGATGCCGGGCAGTGATTCCGCCGGCATTTCCCGCAAGATCGACGATGAGGAGCAGCGCCGCAAACTGCGCGAGATGGTAGAGGGGCTGAACATCCCCGAAGGGATCGGCTATATTATCCGCACCGCCAGCCAGGAGATCACCAAGACCGCCCTCACCCAGGATCTGCGCTTTTTGCTCAACCTCTGGACCGAGATCAAGAATAAAGGCCAGAGCGTTCCGGCTCCGGCCCTGCTTTACAAGGAACAGAACATCATCGCCCGTTTCCTGCGCGATCATTACACCACCGACATCAAGGAGATTCTGGTGGACAACGAGGAGGCCGCCGAACAGGTGAAGGATTTCCTGCAGTTGCTGCCGGCGACCCAACGCAAGAAGACCACCGTCAAGCTGCACCAGGGCAGCCAGCCGATCTTCCATCAGTACCACGTGGAAAAGCAGGTCGAGCAGATGTTCCAGCCCACCGTTTCCCTGCCCTCCGGAGGAAGCATCGTCATCAATCCCACCGAGGCCCTGGTGGCCATCGATGTCAACTCAGGCCGCACCGCCTCCAAAGACCGGGATTTCGAAGAGAGCATCTTCATCGCCAACATGGAGGCCGCCGAGGAGCTGGCCCGCCAGCTCAAGATGCGAGACCTGGGCGGACTGATCGTGGTGGATTTCATCGATATGCGCTCCGCCGCCCATACTCGGGAGGTGGAGAAAAAGGTGCGGGAGTGCATGAAAAAGGACAAGGCCAAGGTGGATTTCTCCCGGATCTCCAAATTCGGCCTGATGCAGATCTCAAGGCAGAAGATGGCCGCCCCCATCCAGACCACCAGCTACAAGACCTGCCCCCACTGCGAGGGTCGGGGCATGATCCGCTCGGTGGAAAACATGGTGCTGAGCTACCTGCGCCAGATTCAGACCGGGCTGCACCAGCGCAAGGCCAGCAAAGTAAAGTGCCGCCTGCCGCTGGAAGTGGCCCAGTACATCTTCAACAAGAAACGGGAAGATCTGCTGGAACTGGAAAAGGAGTATCAGGCTGAGATCATCATCGAAGTCGACCCCCTGATGCTGTCGGCGGATACCAACATCGAATTTTTAAAGGAGTAGATTATCGCTGGTATAAATTTACCGCCCGGTTGTGCTCGCGGAGGTTGGTGGAAAAATGGTGGGAGCCGTCGTTGCGGGAGACGAAGTAGAGGTAATCGGTGTCTTCCGGGTTGAGCACGGCGGCAATGGCCTCGCGGCCGGGGTTGGCGATGGGCCCGGGGGGCAGGCCATGGATGGTGTAGGTGTTGTAAGGCGTGGGGGTGCGCAGATCCTGGCGGGTGAGGCGGCGGTCGAAACTTTGCAGCCCGTAGATCACCGTGGGGTCGGTCTGCAGGCGCATGCCCTTTTCCAGGCGATTGAAAAAGACCCCGGCGATTTTCGCCCGCTCCTCGGCCCGGCCGGTTTCCTTTTCGACGATGGAGGCCAGGGTCATGATCTCCCGGCGGTTCAGGCCGACGTCGTTGCCCATCTCCGCCAGCAGTTCATCCAGCACCGCCCGGGCCCGGCGAACCATGACGGCGGTGATCTCTTCCTTGCTTTGCCCACGGGTAAAAAAATAGGTATCGGGAAAGAGCCAGCCTTCCAAGGTGGGCGAGTCCACCGCAAAAAGCGCCGGGGTTGCCGGCGCGGCGGCAAAGGCGACAAAACTCTCCTCGGCCAGCAGTTGCTGTGCGCCAAGTAGCCGGGCCACCTGGTACAGGTTGGCTCCTTCGGGAATGGTGACCTGGCGGCGGACGGTACGGCCGGAAGCAAGCAGTTGCAGAATTTGCCGCGGGCTGGCGCCGGCCGCCACCGCATATTCCCCGGCCTTCAGTTGCCCGCGATAACCGCCAAAAGCAGCCAGCCAACGAAAGCGCCGATCGGGGCGCAGTACTTCCGCCTCCACCAGGGTCCTTTCGATGACCGAAAAGGGTGAGCCCGGTACGATATAAACCAGGGTTTCACTCCTGGCCGGACCGGTCCCCATGGCATAAGCCCAGAACCACAGCAGGGCCGTCAACCCCGCCAGCAGCCCCAGCCATAAGGCCGGGCGGCGGCGGAAGTTCCGGGGCCCGGACAGCCACCGATCCAGTTCCATGATTAGCTAAAGATCATTTTAAGGATCTGCTCCATGTTCTTCACCGGCACAAAGGTGATCTTGTCTCGCAGATCCTTGGGGATCTCCTCCAGGTCTTTCTTGTTGTGCTGGGGGATCACCACCGTGGTGATCTCCGCCCGCAGGGCCGCCAGGGCCTTTTCTTTCAGACCGCCGATGGGCAACACCCGGCCCCGCAGAGTAATTTCCCCGGTCATGGCCACGTCGGGGCGGACTTTCTTGCCGGCCAGGGCCGAGTAAAGGGCGGTGGCCATGGTGACTCCGGCCGAGGGGCCGTCTTTGGGGATGGCGCCGGCCGGGACATGGATATGGATATCCAGGTCATCAAAATAGTTCTCTTCCAGCTTGAGCTCCTTGCGCCGGGTGCGGCAGTAGCTCAGGGCGGCCTGGGCCGACTCCTTCATCACCTCGCCCAGCTGACCGGTGAGGGTCAGGTTGCCCCGACCCTTCATCAGCGACACCTCGACGTAAAGGATCTCGCCGCCCACCTCGGTCCAGGCCAGGCCGGTGGCGATCCCGGGCCGGTCGATCATTTCGCTTTCCGCCTCGGGCAGGTAACGGGCCGGCCCCAGGTAACCGTGCAGGGTCCGGCTGCTGATGGAATACGGTCCCTTGCCACCCTCGGCGATCTTGCGGGCCACTTTGCGGCACAACGCCCCGATTTCCCGCTCCAGATTTCGCAGCCCCGCCTCCCGGGTATAGTGGGTAATCAGCCTTGAAATTGCCGCCTCGGCAAACTTGATCTGGTTCGGCTTTAAACCGTTTTCCTTGATCTGCCGGGGAATCAGGTAGCGTTTGGCGATTTCCACCTTTTCTTCATGGGTGTAGCCCGCCAGGCGGATGACCTCCATGCGATCCAGCAGGGCCGCCGGGATGGTGTCGGTCATGTTGGCGGTGGTGATGAACATCACCCGGGACAGATCAAAGGGCAGGTTGAGGTAGTGGTCGGAAAAATCGGTGTTCTGGGCCGGATCCAACACCTCCAGCAGAGCCGAGGAGGGATCGCCCCGGTAGTCGGTGCCCACCTTGTCGATCTCATCCATCATGAACACCGGGTTGTTGCTCTCCACCGTCTTCAGACCCTGGATGATGCGGCCCGGCATGGCTCCGATGTAGGTCCGGCGATGGCCCCGGATTTCGGCTTCATCCCGCATACCGCCCAGCGACAGGCGGTGAAACTTGCGCCCCAGGGCGCGGGCAATGGACTGCCCCAGCGAAGTCTTACCCACCCCGGGCGGGCCGACAAAGCAGAGAATCGGCCCCTTGCTGGACTTGTTGAGCTTGCGCACCGCCAGGTACTCGAGGATCCGTTCCTTGACCTTTTCCAGCCCGTAATGGTCGGCGTCCAGAACTTCCCGGGCCACTTTCAGGTCCAGCCGGTCTTTGCTGGACTTGCGCCAGGGCACATCCTGCAGCCAGTCGATATAGGTGCGGATGATGGAGGCCTCGGAAGCGTCGGGGTGCATCATCTCCAGGCGCTTGAGCTGCTTGAGGCCTTCTTTTTTTACATCCTTGGGGAAACTGCCCTTGTTGAATTTATCCCGCAGTTCTTCCAGCTCCTGGGATCGCTCGTCGACATCACCCAACTCTTTTTTAAGGGCCTGGAGCTGCTCCCGCAGGAAGTACTCTCGCTGGCTGCGCCCCATCTCTTCCTTGGCCTCGGACTGAATCCGGGCCTGGACGGTGGAAACCTCCAGCTCTTTCTGCAAAAATTCGGCCACCTTGCGCAACCTGGCCACCGGGTCCAGCAATTCCAGCACCGACTGGGAGTCGGACACCTTGAGCTGCAGGTTGGACACCACCAGGTCGGCCAGCCGGCCCGGCTCCTCGACGTTATTGAGCACCACCATCAGATCCGAAGACATGATGCCCTTGAGCGCCAGGATTTTTTCCGTCTGCTCCCGGACGTTGCGCATCATGGCCTCGATTTCCACCCCAATTTCCTCGACGTCATCGTCGTGCAGGAGTTCAATATCGGCCAGCAAATAGGGCTTTTCCTGAGCAAAATTGGTAATCCGGGCCTTGTTCACCGCCTGCACCAGCACCTTGAGCCGGCCGTCGGGCAGTTTCAGGGTGCGCATCACCATACAGACCATGCCGGTGTGATAGATCTCCTTGATGCCGGGCTCATCCACCCCGGCATCTTTCTGGGCCACCAGCACGATCAGCTTGTCACGGCTCATGGCCTCGTTGACCGCCCCCACCGAAGAAGGCCGGCCAACAAAAAGCGGCAGAATCATGTAATTGAACACCACCACATCGCGCACCGCCATCACCGGCAGCTGAGCGGGAATATCCCGTTCGTTGACCTCGGCAGCACCTTCGAATTCGGGGTCGATACTGTCTTCCATATGCACGAAATATCCTCCTTATCGGGATAGAAAATGGGCAATTGCAGCAGGCCCTTCACGGCCTGGGCGATAGAGGAAACTAAGCATCCCCGCCCGGCAAGTCAAGGGGAAACGCACCTGTCCCGCTTACCGCAATCCGGGGCGCGGTTGGATAGACCAGCAGCCTACACTTTGGCCAGCCAGTGAGCAACCGCCTCCTGCAGGCGGGCGCGATAGCCCTCGCCGCCGCCCAGGCCGCTGCGGCCAAAGGTATAATTAATTTCCAAAAAAAGCGGCTCCTGCCCGCCGGACGGAAAAATCAGGTCGAAGCCGGCCAGGTTGATGCCAGTCTGCCGGCAGAAATCCCGCACCATGGACCGACCCCGGCGCTGCAGCTCGGGGTCGGCCTGGCGGTCGATCACCCCGTTGCGAGCCAGGTTATGATGAAAGGCGTTGGGGTTGACCCGCCAGTAACTGAACAGTTGCTCGCCGATCACCGTCACCCGCAGATCCCGGCCGGTGCCGGGGATGTATTCCTGCACCACAAAACCCCGTTCGCCTTGCCACTCCCGCCTCTCCAGGCCGGTCAGCAAATGCTGCAGCTGCGCATCGTCAGCCACCAGCCAGGTGCTGCCGCCCTCACCGCCAAAGCGGGCCTTGAGCACCAGGGGAAAAGTGGGCCGTTCCACCTTGAGGCCCATTTCGGGATGCTCCCCCACCATGGTCTCCACCCGGGGAAAAATCTGGGTCCGGGGGTGAGGCACGTGATGCTGCCAGAACAGCAGGGTGTCGCCGGTCTTGCCTTCCCAGCGGAACCGGCAGTCGTAATTGGGAAAGACCGCCGGGGCACAGTGGCGACACAAAAAATACAACTCCCGCCCCACCGTCTGGGGCAGAATCACCGCCCGGCTGCGCCGCAGCAACTCCGGCAACTCCGGCTCCCAGACGGAACGGTCCCAGATAAACCGGTCCCCTTCAATTTCCGGATGAAAAGAGATTATCTCCCCGGCGGCGGTCATCGGGACGCCCTTAAATTGCTTGCAAAAAGCATGAGCACCTACCATTATGCATCGTCGTTTTTTACTTGATTCTCTGAAAGAGGAAACCATGTCCCTCCCCGCCGCCCCCCAAACTCCCGAGATTTTATCCGCCGTCGCCTTCTTTGCCGACCAGGCCCCGCCGGCCCCCGAGCTGTTCCCGGCCGCCGCGCCGGTCTGGGAAGGCCTGCGGGGGCTCAAGGGCCTGCTGGAGCAGCGCGATTATCCCGCCTGGACCCATAAGCTGGGCGCCGCCGACGGTCCCCTGCCGCATACCATGGTAATCTATCAACCCCACCAGGACAACGGCGCGGTCCCCGCCCCGGTCACGGTGATCCCCGGCGAGGAGTGCGAGATCATCTACGGCAGCGCCGACAAAGGGGGGCTTCAGGTCCGCCGGGGCGGTGAACTGCTGGCCGGAGCCAGTGTCCTGATGGCGGGCACGATCATCATGGGGCGACGTTTCGATCTGGGCCGGGGGGTGCTGGTGGAATCCGGGGCTTTCCTGAAAGAACCGCTGGTGGTCGGAGACCACTGCGAGATCCGCCAGGGCGCCTACCTGCGCGGCTATTGTCTGATCGGCCGCCGCTGCGTGGTGGGGCATGTCACCGAGGTCAAACATTCGATTTTCTGCGATGACGCCAAAGCCGGACACTTTGCCTACCTGGGCGACAGTATTCTGGGGCCCGGGGTCAACCTGGGAGCGGGCACCAAACTGGCTAACCTGCGGTTTGCCGCCGGCGAGGTCCAGATTCGCTACCCCGGCGGCCGGATCGCCAGCGGCCTGAAAAAATTCGGCGCCATTTTGGGGGCCGGCTGCCAAACCGGATGTAACGCGGTAACCAACCCCGGCACCCTGTTGGGGCGGGGCAGCGTCGTCATGCCCAACACCACCGCCCCGGCCGGTTATCATCGGCCCAAAACCATGATCAGGTAAGCCCCTCAGACAACCGTGGCGTAGTGGTGCAGGGCAAAGATAAATTCATAACCCAGGGCGATGAGCAAAAAGATCCGGGCAATCCCGAAGCGAGATGGAATCTGCCCCGCCACCTTGCGCACCACCAGCACCACCAGGTAGGTTAAGGCGGCCAGCAAAGGCAGCGACTGCAGCATGTGCCCCAGGGTGGCCAGCAGGGTGTCCAGGGGCTGCCCCGGAAAATAGCGCACCGAGGCCAGCAGATAGAGGACCGCAAGGATGGTGATAATGATCGTCGGACGTAAGGACATGTTTTTATTTCAAAAAAGATTAACCCTATAACAACTTACTGGCTGCGAACTTAACATATGAACCCTGTTTTCGCTCTTTATTTTCCCGACACTCTGCCCCCCACCGCCACCGTCAACGGCCTGGCGGCGCTGCCTTTTTCCATCCACTGCCTCCGCTGCTGGCCGGGCGATCAGCCGCCCGCTCCCTGGTCCGAGCTGGTCGCCGCCGGGCGCCTGGCAATGGTTACTTCCTTCGACCCCGGCGAAGACGGCCGGCGGCTGCAGAACCTGCTGCGGGAACTGGAAGGCCGCCGGGGGGAAGACGCCCTGCTGTTCGCCCAGGGGTTGGCGGCCGAATTCAGCGCCCGTCGGGAAGAAACCGCCCCGGAACTGATCGGGCCGCTGCTGGGCCAGACCAGAGACCACCACGCCGACCGGCAGCGGGAAGAACTATGGCAGGCCCTGCTGCTGCTCAAACTGGCGGAGAACCTGGAACGGGGGGAGCTGGAAATAGAGACCGAACTGCAGGCTTTCGAGGCCAGGCGGGCCGCCCTCTTTCGGCGGCTGAACGGCAACGAGGAAGAGGCAGCGGCCAGCCAGAGCCCGGCCCAGATCGAGGAACCATCTGGGCCTGTACGCCCCTGGCGCCAAGCAAGGCGATTGCTGCGGGCCTGGAGCCGGCTTTTTCTCCGCAGTGGTGTCTACCCGGAACTGCTGCTCAGCGCCGACGCCGACGCCTGGAGCCTGTTAACTGAACATGCCGAAAAAATGGGCTGCCCGCCACAGCCTTTGGCCACTCTGCAACTGCCGCGCCTGACCACCGGGCCGGAGGCAGCCACGGCCACCGCAAAACAATGGCCGGGGCTGGAAGCCGGACAAGGGCTGATCAGCGCTTTACAGCAGGCTGCAAATGAGGGCGGCGGAGAGCAGGCGGCCGCGGCGGCGGCGGAGTGGAACCGGCAGGTGGCGGAGCACGAGCAAAACCACCCGCCGGGGAGCCAGGCATTAGAGCTTCAGCTTCTCCCTGGGATCCCGCTGCCTCGGTTAATCAGCGATTTCAGCCGGGAGGCCGAGGCCCCGGAGGCAAAAACGACCGGACCGGCCCATGGCTTGCTGGCCCTGTATCGTGCCCGTTAAAAACGGGGTGACGGCGCTCATAACCACGCCCACGAGGGGGCGGTTATGAGCGATAGGGATTGATGCTGATCACCGGACAATCGGCCCGCTTGATCACCTTTTCCGCCACGCTGCCAAACAGCACCCGTTCCAGGCCGCGGTAACCATGGGTGCCGATGACGATCAGATCCACCCCGGTCCGGGTGGCATGCTCGACAATGCTGTCGGCCACATCGCCGGTGAGCACCCGGGTCTGCACCTGCGCATCGGGCGCCAGGCATTCCTGGATAAAGCTCTGCATCTTCTCTTCGGCGTTGCGGATCATCTCCTCCTCAAACTGGGCGATGGGCTCGCGGGGCACGAAAAAGCCGGAATAATCATCGAAGCTCTGCACCACGAAAACCACCGCCAGCTCCGCCTTGAAACGCTGGGCCAGCGAGGCGGCCAGGGCCATAATTTTGCACGAGTTGGCGGAAAAATCCACCGGCACCAGAATTTTACGGACATCGTCCATTACCGACCCTCCCCGGAAAGATGATAAACTCACCATGATTAACCGAAACCATGCCAAGGCCAAGGCCGCCACCGGCGAACCTGAAGACAGGCTACCAGCGGCTCCGGAAGATTGTCAAGCGCTATGCTCCGCCGCCTTGGCCATGGAGGAAATTTTCGCCGCCGACGGCCTGCTGGCCCACCAACTGCCGGGTTTTGAGGCGCGGGAGGGACAACTGGCCATGGCCCGGGCGGTGGCCGCCACCCTGGCAGACCAGCAAAATAAAGGAGTCGATCCTTATCTTGAACAGGACGGCCGGAACTACGACGACCCACATGCAGCGACGCCCCCCCGTGACCACTCACAACGCCTGCTGCTGGCCGAAGCCGGCACCGGCACCGGCAAGACCCTGGCCTACTTGATTCCCGCCGTACTTTCCGGCCGCAAGGTGGTGGTCTCCACCAACACCATCAATCTCCAGGAACAGATCCTGGCCAAAGAGATTCCCTTTATCCGCCGGCATCTGGCACCGGGGCTCAAAGCGCTTTGCGTTAAAGGGCGGCAGAATTACCTTTGCCTGTACCGTTGGCACCAGTTGCAGGTCAACCCCCAGGGTCGGCTGTTCAAGGGAAGCGCCGCCGACCACGGCGAGCAAAACCTGGAGACCATCGCGGCCTGGCTCAACGAAACCCACACCGGCGACCGGGGCGAACTGCGCGGCCTGGCCGACGACTCACCGTTGTGGGCCGGCATCAGTGCCGCCGCCGGCCACTGCCTGGGTTCATCGTGCCCCCACGGAGCCGACTGCTTCATCACCCGACTGCGCCAGCGGGCGGCCCGGGCCCAGTTGCTGATCGTCAATCACCATCTGTTCTTCTCCGATTTGGCGGTGCGCCGTTTCGGTCATGCCGAGGTGCTGCCCCGCTACGAGGCGGTGATCTTTGACGAAGCCCATCACCTGGAGAACATCGCCACCCGCCATTTCGGGCTGTCTTTAAGTCATTACCAGATCATCGATCTGGTGCGCGATCTGGAAGCCATGGCCGAGGCCCGGCTGCGGGAGCGGGACCGGGCCGGGGTGGTGCAAACCGCCCGGGCCCTGGCCGCCGAGGCCGGCGCCTTTCTCGATTTTTTCCCCTCCCGCCGGGGCCGCTTCCCACTGCGGGAGTTGATCGCCGCCGAGCCCATCTGGCCAGAGCTTTGCCAGTCGCTGACCACTGCCTTTACCGCCGTTATCCGACCGCTGGAAGAACTGGCCCGCAAGGAGGAGATCTGGGGCCCGGTGCTGCGGCGCTGCCAGGACCTGCTGGCCACCTTCAAAACCATCACCAACCCGCCCCCGGTCGGGCAGGCGGCGGCCGAACAACCACCCGGCCACGCCTCCATGCCCCAGCTGCCCCGCAACACCGACGGGCTGGCCACCTCCCCGGCCGACGGCGACCAGGCGGCACCCCCGGCCCCGGTGGCCGCCGATGCCGCCATCTACTGGTACGAGCGGCGGGAAAAAACGGTGCAACTGGCCGTCTCTCCCATCGACGTGGCCGGCCACCTGCAGGAGCACCTTTACCGCCAAGTCAAGGCGGCGGTCTTTACCTCGGCCACCCTGCGCACCGGCAACGATTTTCGCTATGTCAAAGCCCGCCTGGGCCTGCCGGCGGACTGCCCGGCCCTGGACCTGGCCACCCCTTTCGACTACGCAAACCGCACTCTGCTTTATGTGCCGGATCAGGATTTTCCCGAACCCAACCAGCCGGCCTATCCAGCTCGGGCCCGTCAGGCCATGCGGGAGATCATCGGCCACTCCCGGGGCCGGGCCCTGCTGCTCTTTACCAGCATCAGCGCCATGCGCCAGGCCGCCGAAGAGCTGGCCGGTTGTCGTCTGCCCTACCCGGTGCTGGTGCAGGGAGAGGCGCCGCGTTCGCTGCTGCTGGAGGAGTTCCGCCGTCAAACCCGCTCGGTGCTGCTGGCGGTGGCCAGCTTCTGGGAAGGGGTGGATGTGCCCGGGGAATCGCTGAGCTGCGTGATCATCGACAAACTGCCCTTTGAGGTTCCCAGCGATCCTGTTATTATGGCCCGGGTCGACAAGATCAAAGCCGAGGGCGGCAACCCCTTTTTCGATTTCCAGGTGCCCCGGGCGGTGCTGACCCTGCGCCAGGGGGTCGGCCGCCTGATGCGCGCCACCAATGATCGGGGGGTGCTGGCGATCCTTGATGTCCGGCTGTTCAACAAAGGTTACGGCCGTATTTTTCTGAAAAGCCTGCCGCCCAGCCCCCTGAGCCGGGAACTTGGGCAGGTAAAAAAATTTTTCAGCCGGGAGCAAACATGAACCCCGAGGAATTAAAACAGCAACTGGCCACCGCGTCCGGTGAAATCAACCAGGTTATCCAACAGGATCTGGCGCTGGTGACCAACCCCCGACTGGCGGCCATCCTGGAGCATGCCCTGCTGGCCGGCGGCAAACGAATCCGCCCCCTGCTGACCCTGCTGGCCGCCCAAATGGTGCAGAGCGCAGCGGCGGCAGAGCCCCCTCCGGCCGCAACGGTTGCCACCCCCGAAGCATTGCAGCAGTTGGCCATTTCTTTTGAATATCTGCACACCGCCAGCCTGCTCCATGACGATGTCATCGACCATGCCTCCCTGCGGCGGGGCTGGGAAACGGTCAACACCCGCTGGGACAGCGGCAGCGCCATTCTGGCCGGCGATTTTCTCCACGCCCGGGCCCTGCTGCTGGCCGGTCGGGCCGGCGGCATCGACTGCCTGGAATTGATCGGCACCGCCACCCAGGCCATGGTCGACTCCGAGTTCATCCAGCAGGAGGCGGCCGCCAACCAGGACTGGCGGGAGGAAACCTATTTTGCGGTGCTTAACGGCAAGACCGCGGCCCTGATCGCCGCCGCCTGCGAAGCCGGCGCCGCCGCTGCCGGTGGCACTCCGGCCCGGCGCCGGGCGCTGCGTACCTACGGGGGCAACCTGGGCCTGGCTTTTCAGATCATTGATGACCTGCTGGATTACCTGGGCGAACCTGGCACCACCGGTAAGGCGGTGGGCAACGACCTGCAGGAAGGCAAGATGACCATGCCCCTGCTGCTGGCCCGACAACGGGCAACCGCCGACCAGCAGGCCGAACTGGCGGCGGTGCTGGCCGCTCCGCCGGAACAGCGACCGGCCCATTTCACCAGCGTCAGGGAACTGCTGGAGCAAACCGGGGCGCTGGCCGCCTGCCGACAACGGGCGGAAGAGCTGATTGCCGCCGGCGAGCAGGCCCTGGCCGTCTTTCCCGCCAACCCCCAGCGCAGCCTGCTGAACGCCCTGGGTCAATACGTGCTGCAGAGGGACAAATAACATGCCTCCCGCTCCCCGCAAAAAAACCGGGACCACCGCAAAACGCCCCGCTGCCGGGACTCGCCGTAAAGCACCGGCCAAGGCCCCCAACCGACGTCGCTCGGCCAAAAAAGGGCGCCTGCTGCTGCCGGCCTGGCGGCCTCTGTTGCTGGCGTTGCTGCTGCTGGTCAGCCTCGGGGCGCTGGCATACCTGGTTTTTCTGCACCAGCCCCAGCCCGGCGATTTTCCCGCCGAACCGTCCCCGACGCCAAGCAGTCTGTTGGACCCCCGGGAGGAAGACATTGCGAAAACTCCCGGGGATTCTCCACCCACGGCAGCCACCCGCGGCCCATTACCCCGGGAAGCTTTACAACCCCCAGCGCCGGCGACCGAAACGCCGCCGGCGCTGGCCGATGACCCTCGCCCCCGGCTGGCCCTGATCATTGACGATATGGGTTACCGTCCGGAGATCGAGCGCCAGATGCTGGAACTCGGTCTGGAGCTGACCTTCTCTTTTCTCCCCTTTGCCCCCCACCGCCACGAGATCCTGACCCGGGCCCGGGAACAGCACCGAGCCATTCTGCTGCACCTTCCCCTGGAAGCCCTGGACGACAAGTGGAACCACGCCACCGGTCTGCTGACCACCAGGATGAGCGACGAGGAAATCGTGACCGGTTTTGCCGCCGCGTTAAACGAAATTCCCATGGCCACCGGGGTCAGCAACCACATGGGCTCCCGCTTCACCGCCGACCGGCGGGGAATGCAGGTGCTGCTGGCGCAACTGCCCCGCTTTGACCTCTATTTTCTCGACAGTCTGACCACCTCGGCCAGTGTCGGGGCTGAAATTGCCGCCGACCAGGGCCTGCCCTTCCTGCGCCGGGATGTCTTCATTGATCATCATCGGGAACCGGAAAAAATCCGGGCGCAAATCGACCGTCTGCTAAGCATTGCCGAAGAACGAGGCTGGGCGGTGGGCATCGGTCATCCCTATCCGGAAACCCTGCAGATTCTGCAGGAAAAAGAAGCCGCCCTCAGGGAGCAGGTAAGGCTGGTCAAACTGGATAAGCTGGTCAAACTGCATGGTCAACCCTGACCCGACCCCAGGTGTGCCCCGAGAAGTATTTTTTTCTTTACTTTCGGGCCGCGAGCTATTAAACCAACAACTTAAGCGCAGCTTGACAAGGCTTCGCCGCTTCGCCACATTGTTCCATTACCTACCGGGTGCCGCACAATGAATGAGAAGAATATTGCCGAGATGGCCAAACTGCTGAAAACCATGGCCCACCCCATCCGGCTGAAAATCCTCTGCCTGCTCCAGGACAAGGAGTTGACGGTGGGGGAAATCCACCGCCAGGTCCAGACCACCAACGCCAACGTCAGCCAGCACCTCAACATCCTCCGCAACCAGGGCATCATCGACTTCCGCAAAAACGCCAATTTCATCGTCAACCGGATCAGCGAAGGCCGCATCCTGGAGTTGATCAAAACCATGCACGAGCTTTTCTGTTCCGAGGAAGAATAGCAACCCACCTTCTTGATAATTTTGGTTCACACCCCTGCCGGTTAAGTGAACATCTTTTCCCTGGATTTCCTGGTTGATTTTCGCCAAGCTTCTGTTCCGGTAAGGTACCCGGCCAACACTCCGGTGGACTTTCCCGGATCGCCGAGGCAAGAACCCCCTGGTGGCGACCCTCCCTATGCAACCAGGAGTTTCTTGTTGTTTCACGATCCCTCCGTCATCTTCTTGGGCGGAGGGATTTTTTGTTATGTAAACAAAGAGTAAGCATTCTGTTAACTCTTGTTCACAGATTAGCCCAAGCCGAGAATCAGGCTTATCTATCATTTCTCCTCCCTCTCTGTTTATGTCTGTTAATGTCTGCCGTAAAAATTGCGATCTCAGGATCCAAAATCGGTGTTTTACCAACCGAAGACAGACGGCAAGACGCCATCATTAACACTATTTTAAAGAGTTGGGAGGTAGAGAAATGGAAAGAAAAGGCAAAAACAGCCTGATCAAATCGCTTGCGCTGGCGGCGGTCTTGATTTTGGGCACCGGGCTGTCCGGCTGCAGCGGCTCGGACGGCAAAGACGGCAAAAGCGTGAACATGGATGATGTAACCCAAGCCGTCCTGGACGAACTGGCGGGCGAAGAAACCATCACTCTGGAACCACGACCGGAAGACGAGGAACTGGCCGGTCAGCCAAGGGGCGATTATGTTGGCTCCGCGGCCTGTGTTGAGTGTCACTCCGGCGAACATGCCGGCTGGGCCGGCACCGTACATGGCAAGATGATTCAAGTGGCCAACGAAGACACCATGGCCCCCTGGGCCCGGGAACAGTTTGAAGATTTACTGGCCAACGACCCCGACAGCATTTACCTGGGCATCGGCCGCGACGGCTGGCGCGGTCAGTTGCAGTCAATGGACCAGATCAGGTACGTGGTCGGCGGCAAATGGAAGCAGCGTTACGTGGTGAAGAGCGACGAAGGTCACGTCTTTCTCCGCTACCAGTACTACTGGTCCAAAGCGGACGGCACTCACGACCACTGGTCCGAAGGGGACGATCGCGATGATCGCTGGCATGATTACGGTGGCAACAACGGTTGACCGGGCGTGGCAAACCCTGAGCCACCGCAGCAGCCGCCACCAACTGGCAAATTTCCTGCCGCCGCAGCTTATCGTGCCTGGTTTCGCCCTCAAGCTGGAGCAACTGTTTACCAACATCTTCCACAACGCCCTGGACGCCACCCCGCCGGACGGAACCATTACGGTCTACGGCCATAAAGACCAAGACCAGGTCATTATCACCGTCAGCGACCAGGGCAAAGGGATGGACCACGAACAACGGGAACTGGCCATGGATCCCTTTTACACCACCAAAGACGCCGGCCATGGTTCCGGGCTGGGGCTCTCCATCTGTTACGGTATCATGATCGAACACGGCGGCGAGATCAACCTGCTGCCCCGCCCCGACGGCCGGGGCACCACGGTAAAGCTGGTTTTCCCGGTTGACCTGCCGGGTTTTCGCCAAAAGCATGAAAGGGGGGAGGTAACCACACATGACCAGGATTCTGATCGTCGATGATGACCATGAACTGCGGGAAACCATCAAGGAAGTTATTGAACAGGAAAATTTCCAGGCCACCACCGCCCAAAACGCCGATGAAGCCCTGGCCCTGGTGCAGCATGATTCTTTTGACCTGATCATCCTGGATATGGTGATGCCGGGGACCGACGGCATGAACGCCATCCCCCTGCTCCGCAGATACTCACCCGGCAGCCGAATCGTGGTGATCACCGCTTTTTCCACGGTGCAGAATGCGGTGCAAGCTTTGCGCCAGGGAGCCCACGATTATCTCAGCAAACCCTTTACCATCGAAACCCTGCTGGCCACCATCGGGAAAAACCTGCAGGAAGCCAGTTTTACCGATTGCGCCGAAACCCTGGATAGTGAAGATATTTTCCAGGGGCTGGCCAATCAGTTGCGACGGCAGATCATCTTTACCCTGAAACAGCAGGGTAATATGTGTTTCATGGAGTTGGTCCGGGCGCTGGCCATTGAGGATCACACCAAGGTCAACTTTCACCTCAAGGTCTTACGCGAAGCGGGGTTTATCGAACAGGATCAGAAAAAATGCTATATTTTGACCTCGGCCGGAGAAAAGGCGGCTTCCTGCCTGGCTTTCATCAACAAAAACCTGGGCCTGACCGACTGACGCCCCCCTTAGGTGATATTTTGCTTGACAGCCGACCTCGATATAAATACATTTGTATATGTTGAATTTGACTGGCGCAGGCTCAAGCGCAAAACTTCACCATCAGGAGGTGCATTATGAGCTGGCTGTTCATTGTGGCGACCAACGACGCCGAAACCGTGTTCAATGCCGCCCGGCTGGCCAATGCCAGTATAAAAAAGGGCAAGGAAGTCAACATGTTCATGCTGGGCAAGGGGGTGGAGTATGAGCAGATCGGCACCCCGGAGTTTGACGTTAATGGGCAACTGGCCGAATTCGACCAGTTGGGAGGCAACTTTCTGGTCTGAGGCAGCTGCGTAAAATCCCGTGGTCTTACGGGATCAGCCTCCTGCCCCCTTGGCGTGATGACCGATCTTTATGATATGATCGAGGAAAGCGAACGGGTTTTCACTTTTTAACCAGCCGGCGGCGCAAACGCCTTAAGGGCGGCCTCGGCAACGGCAATCCCGACCGCAACCGGGGACAGATTTGAGATTTTAAATCTGTCCCCGATTGCACGTTTAAGCTGACCCGATCGCCACCAGTGGTGGCGCCCCTTTTCCGCTTACGGTGAATTCGGGCCACCGGGCCGCCACCCTCAACCAAATTCTGGAGACAACATGGGCAACGGCAAAAAAATCCTGGTGCTGGGCGGCTCCTTCGGCGGCCTAACCGCCGCCATGGAGATTAAGCGCCGGCTCGGCAACAAAGCCGAGGTCACGATAATCAGCAAGGACGACCACTTTGTCTTTTTGCCCTCCCTGCCCTGGCTGGTCACCGGCCACCGGACGGGAGAACGGCTTTCCCTGCCGTTGAGCCGGATACTGCCGCCCCGGCGGATCGAGTTTATCCGGGCCTCGGTCAAGGGAGTTGATCCGGCGGCCCAGCAGGTGCAAACCGACCAGGGAGCGCACGGTTACGATTACCTGGTGATTGCCACCGGCCCGCACCTGGCCTGTGAGGAAATCCGGGGCCTGGGGCCGGAGCAGGGTTTCACCCACTGTGTCTTCTCCCTGGAAAACGCCCGGCAGGCCAAAGCCGCCTGGGAAAAGCTGCTGGCCGACCCCGGCCCGGTGGTGCTGGGCTCCACCCAGTTCGCCAGTTGCTTCGGACCCTACTACGAACTGGCCTTCGAGCTGGATTACCAACTGCGCCGCCGCAAGCTGCGCCACAAGGTACCCATGGTTTACCTCAGCTCCGAGCCTTATCCGGGCCACATGGGCATCGACGGCGTGGGCCGCTCCCGCCGCTTCATCGAGGACGAATTTGCCGAGCGAGACATCAAAACGGTGGTCAACCAGTCGGTGGCCGGTATCGAAGCCAACACCATCCATTTGGCCGACGGCTCCACCCTGCCCTTCAAGCTGGCCATGCTGGCCCCGCCCTTCAAGGGGGTGGGAGGGGTGGCGGAGCTGGGCAACCCCCGGGGCTTTATCCCGGTGGACCAACATTACCGCCACCCGCAGCACCCCAATATTTACACCGTGGGAGTGGCGGCGTCCCTGGCCCCCCGGGAACCGACCCCGGTGCCCACCGGGGTGCCGAAAACCGGTTACATGACGGTCAAGATGGCCCAAACGGCGGCGGCCCACCTGGCCGCCGAGATCGATAACCGCCCGTCCCCGGCCGGTCTGGCCATCGACGAGCTAACGGTGATCTGCATGCTGGACATGGGCAACACCGCCACCCTGATGCTGGCCGACCCCATCCTGCCGCCGCGCCAACGCACCATCCTGCACAAAAAGCGCTGGGTCCGCTGGGCCAAGGCGGGGCTGGAACGTTATTTTCTCTGGAAGATGCGCCACGGTCGTAGTAATCTACCCTGAATACGGTAAAATCACTCAGCCGATGGCCAAAAGCGGTGATCGGCCTGGCTGAGGGTAGGCTGACAAAGCTGAGGACGGCAAACGACAACAGGGTCTGACTTTGAAAAACGGGAACTCCGACACCACCAACACCACCGGCCCCGACCTGCGTGACCTGACGGCCCTACTCAAGGGGCTGGCCGATGAAAACCGGCTGCGCCTGCTGCTTTATCTGGCCGCCGGCGAGAAAACGGTTTCCAGCCTGGTGGCGGCAAGCGGCCTTTCTCAGCCCCTGGTCTCCCATCATCTGAAGGAGTTACGCCGGGCCCTGCTGGTGGAGGTGGAGCGCCGCGGCCCCTTCGTTTTCTGCCGCCTGGCCGACCCGCGCATCACCGCACTGCTGGAACAGTGGCAACAACTTACCACCGAGTTGGTGGCCCGTCGGCACCATTTATAAAGAGCGCCCGGCTTACCAAAAGCGCCCGGGCCACGCCGCCGCTTTTGGTAAGCCGGGTATTCAACAACCCCTTAACAGTCCGTTTTTCAACGGGCTGCTAACAAACCCGGCAACAGAGCGGAGAACAACCATGCAGGAACTGGAAAAAATACTCACCGACCAGGAACCCGACGACGCCCTGGAGCAACTGCTGCCTCTGGCCCGGCAACTGCTGAGCCATCTGGACGACGAGGCCCGCCGCGCCTGGTTCACCCGCCTGCTGGAAGGCGATGACCGGGACAAACTGGCCGGAATGGTCAACCTCTGACTGGCCCGCTGCCTGGACGAAGGTGTCGATCCAACCAACATGTGCCAGAACCTGGTCCACAAAGTTGCCGCTTCCAAACAGCTGCAGGCCGTGGCCGAACCGGAAATCCTCGGCCTGTTTGAAAGCTGGCTCGATGAGCTGGAGGAAGAGG
Organism: Desulfurivibrio dismutans; assembly: GCF_029210385.1. Lineage (GTDB taxonomy): Bacteria > Desulfobacterota > Desulfobulbia > Desulfobulbales > Desulfurivibrionaceae > Desulfurivibrio > Desulfurivibrio dismutans. Next base: position 48,726 of record NZ_JARGDQ010000002.1, read on the forward strand.
CCGCCGCCTATCTGAAGAAAAACCCCGCCGCCGACCATTTTGAACTTGCCTCCGCCCTGGGGCTGTCGGCCAGTGGCGCCGCTTTTCTGCTGGCCAAGCACAAAAACGGCGGTGTGGAACAGTAGCATGACCTACGAAGAACTGCGGGCGGCCCTGGATCTTTTCGATCTGGACGAAGGCGCCACCCTGGCCGAAATCAAGCAGCGCCACCGGGAGCTGGTCAAACGGCATCATCCCGACCACCACGGCGGCGACCCCGCCGATGATGCCGTTGCCACCGGTGATGTTTCAGGTCACCGGCAACCGACAGCGGCAAACACCGACCACCGGAACCAGGAATTGATCCGGCAAATCAATGCCGGTTACCGGCTGATCCTCGATTATATCCACAACTACCGATTTTCCTTCACCCGGGAAGAGTTCTACAAGCAAAATCCCGACCAGCGGCTGCGCCACCAGTTCGGCAACGACCCCCTGTGGGGCAACGGCTGGCGGTAATGGTTGATTTTCTGGTGTAAAATTTTGCGATTAGCCATTCCATGGACTTTAAATTCAGATCCTGCATCGCCAACCATTACCTGCTGGACGTTCAGTCTGACCGGTTGAAAAATCCCGTCTGCTCCCTGACCGAACAGCAGTTCACCATCACCGGCGCCCTGGATTTCCTTTTTCAGAGATTTTAGCAGATCCGCGCGCCAAGCCCCTGCCACCCCGCCATGTTCCATTCCTGAAACACTCCCCGCAACAACAAGTACTCTGGCCATGGCGTTCGCGTCATTTCGGAAAAAAGCTGACAAAAAGCGATTCGGCTTGACAGTGCCTCTTTATATTAATACATTTTTATATGTCAATTGGCTTGTGCTTGCATGTTACCCCAAACTAGGAGGAGATACCATGAAGATCAACAAGTTAGGCAAAACAGCGGCAGCCGGGACCATTATGGTGGGAATTCTGCTTTTCCTGGCGGTCCAGGGGGCCTCGGAACGGCTGGCCCCCCGCAACTGGCAACCGACCGATGCCAACCCTCGCCTGCTGGTCACCCCGCTGGAGGTGTGGGAGCATCGGGATCAATGGCTGGTGGTGGACCTGCGGGACCGGGAATCATACCTGGCGGGCCACCTTCCCGGCGCCATCCATTTGGGTGATCGGGCCCACAAGCTGCTGCGCACCGACATGTTCGTTCCCGACTTCCGCCGGGAAGAAAGCCCCCGAGCCGGCGAGGTTTATGAGCACCTGGCCATGCAGCCGGTGGCGGAACTGGAACGAGTTTTTTCCCGGGCCGGCATCAGCCATGGGCAGACGGTGGTGCTTTACAGCGACTACGAGGACACCCTGCCCGGCTACACCTTCGTACCCTTCGTGGTTCTGGAATACCTGGGCCACCCCGATGTCCGGGTGATGGACGGCGGCATCGAAAACTGGTGGGCCCACCGGCTGCCCGTCGAAACCAGGGAAAACCGCCTGCCGCCCAGTAACTTCCGGACCCGACTCCGGCCTCAGGTGATCGCCGACGAGACGGAGGTACTCAGCATCGCCCTGATGAACTTGGCGGTGCTGGATGAAATGGGAATCGACGATCGGCGAATCGACATGCCTCAGTTGGTGGACAGCCGGATCGCCGATGAACATTCCGGCGCCCAACCGGCACCCCCCGGCCACGCACTGTATGAAGCCGGCGCCCGGGCCGGTCGGATCCCCCAAACCACGGTCAACGTGCCCCACTGGCAGCAGTTCGCGGACATGGAAACTCTGCTGCTGAAACCCATTCCCGAGCTGGCAGCCATGTACGCCGCCCTTGACAGGGAAAAGAGAACCATCGTATACTGCTACATTGCCAACCGGGCCTCGATGACGTACTTTATTCTGCGCCTGCTGGGCTTCAACGACCCGGCCGTGTATCATGACAGCTGGATTGTCTGGGGCAACAACCCGCAACTGCCGCTGGCCTTCGATCGCGGCGTGTCCGGGGCAACCACCCCCAGAGCGGGCGGCTACCAATAATCAACAGGTTTTGCGCGCCGAAGTCGAGCAACTGCAACGCGCCCGTTCCGCCGATTGAGCATCGGCAAATCACCTTTACTGGAAGAGATCATGTCCGGACACCAATGGATTCTCCCCGCCCTCAACCGCCCCCGGCTGACCATCGCCCTGCTGGTGCTCTTCGCCCTGGCCCTGGCCGCCATGCTTCCCCGCATCACGGTGGACACCAACCCGGAAAACATGCTGGCCGCCGACGAGCCGGTGCGCCTGTTCCATGACCAGGTTAAGAAGGAGTTCACCCTGCACGACATGGTGGTGCTGGGAGTGGTCAACGAGGAGCACCCCGACGGGGTCTTCAACCCCGAAACCCTGGGTCGGGTACTGGATCTTTCCCGTTTCGCCCAGGACCTGAGCGACCCGGACAACCCGGAACATCGGGTGGTCAAACGCTACGTCATTGCCCCGGACGTGGTGGACTCCATCGAACAGGACGGGCCCGGCCAGATCCGCTTTGAATGGCTGATGCCTGCCGCCCCCACCACCCGGGAAGAAGCCCTGGCGGTGCGGGACCGGGCGCTGAACAACCCCATGCTGGCCGGCACCATGGTTTCAGAAGACGGCCAGGCCCTGGCCATCTACCTGCCGCTGAGCACCAAGGAGTACGCCTACCAGGTACGCCGCGCCCTGCTGGACAGGATCGAGCAGTTCGGAGCGGTACCGGAAGAGTTTCACATCACCGGCCTGCCGGTGGCGGAAGAGACCTTCGGGGTGGAGATGTTCATCCAGATGGCCATCTCCGCCCCCCTGGCGATGGTGGCCATCTTTCTTTTGATGCTCTTTTTCTTCCGCCAGCTCAACATGATCATCGCCCCGATGATCGTCGCCATGCTCACCGTGATTTCCACCATGGGGCTGCTGATCGGCACCGGCCAGACGGTGCACATCATGAGTTCCATGATCCCCATCTTCCTGATGCCCATTGCGGTGGTGGACAGCATCCATATCCTCTCGGATTTTTTTGATAAATACCAGGAGAGCCGCAACCGGGAAAAGACCCTGAAGGAGGTCATGGACCACCTCTTCACCCCCATGCTGTTCACCTCGCTGACCTCGGCCGCCGGCTTCGCCTCCCTGGCCCTGACCCCGATCCCGCCGGTGCAGGTGTTCGGCATCTTCGTGGCCATCGGGATTATCCTGGCCTGGCTGATCACCATCCTGCTGGTTCCCGCCTACATCATGCTGCTGAAAGAAGAGAAGCTGGCCAATTTCGGCCAGCGGCCGGTCGCCGGTGAGCTCAAGGCCGGAGCCGCCGTCGGCGCCCCCCTGCTGGTGCGGCACCTCAACTGGCTGGGCGGCTTTACCTACCGGCACGCCAAGCTGATTGCCGGCGGCAGCGCCCTGGCCCTGGTGGTGGCGGCCATCGGCATCAGCCAGATCCAGGTCAACGACAACCCCATGAAGTGGTTCACCGAAAAGCACCCCATCCGCCAGGCCGACCGGGTGCTCAACCAGCACTTTGCCGGCACCTACGAGGCTTATCTGGTGCTGGAGGGCCTTGATCAGGAACCGGCACCCGCCGCCCTGGCCACCGAACTGTGGGAGTCGCTGTGGAACCAGCATGCCCATCCCGACCGGGTGCCCTGCGATCTCTTCCTCGATCCGCCCGAGTGGTGGACCCTGGAGGCCCGCTATGAGGCGGAAAACCTGGCCAAGGAAGTCACCGACCCGGACGAGTTTTTCCGCCGCCTGGAAAACAAATGGGAAGAGCGCCTGTTTGCCGCCGAGGATGACGCCAATTACGATTTCTGGCTCGACGCCCTGGACCGGCTGGGTGAGATGCAGGGCCGGGGGGCGACCTTCCGCCAACCGGAGGTGCTGGCCTGGCTCATCGAGCTGGAAGAGCACCTGATCCGGGCCGGCACGGTGGGTAAAAGCAACTCCCTAACCAGCCTGGTACGCAAAGTCTACCAGGAACTGCTGGGCGGCGAACCGGCGGATTACCGTCTGCCGGAAAGCGCCGCCGGGGTTTCCCAGACCCTGATGGCCTTTCAGAACAGCCACCGACCCGACGATCTCTGGCATCTGACCACCCCGGATTTCCGCAAGGCCAATATCTGGCTGCAACTTAAAGACGGCGACAACATGGTGATGGAGCGCACCCTGGCCGACCTGGAGGAGTTCCTGGCCGCCCATCCGCCGCCGGTGGAGTTGCGCCACGACTGGGCCGGGCTGACCTACATCAACGTGATCTGGCAGGAGAAGATGGTCTACGGCATGCTCTGGGCCTTTCTCGGCAGCTTCGCGGTGGTTTACCTGATGATGACCCTGCTCTTCCGCTCGCCGTTGTGGGGCCTGCTGGCCATGATCCCCATCAGCGTCACGGTGGCCTTCATTTATGGCTTGATCGGTTTTATCGGCAAGGACTATGATATGCCTGTAGCGGTGCTCTCGGCCCTGACCCTGGGGCTGGCGGTGGATTTCGCCATCCACTTTTTGCAGCGCTCCCGCCAGGCGTACCAAGAAACGGGAAGCTGGGCGGCGGCCCGCAGCCGGGTGTTTGCCGAGCCGGCCCGGGCCATCAGCCGCAACGCCATCGTGGTGGCGGTGGGTTTCATGCCACTGCTGGCCGCCCCGCTGATGCCCTACAAAACGGTGGGCTTCTTCCTGGCGGCGATCATGGCGGTGTCGGGGCTGGCCACCATGTACATGCTGCCGGCGGCCATCCGGCTGCTGGAAAAACGACTCTTCAAGAGGTAATTTATGACTTCGCGGATCCTTGCCCTTTCCCTGCTCTTTTTGCTCGCTTCCGCCACCATGGCCTGGGCCATGCCGGTGGCGGAGATTGTCGAGCGGGCCAACCTGGCCTCCTACTACGCCGGCGACGACGGCCGCTCCGAGGTGCGGATGACCATCACCGACGCCCAGGGCCGGGAGCGCCAGCGGCAGTTCGTGATTCTACGGCTCAACCTGGAAGAGGGCGGCCGCCAGCTCTACTACGTCTATTTCGAACGGCCCGCCGATGTCCGCCGCATGGTCTTCATGGTTCACAAATACCTGGAACGGGAAGATGACCGCTGGCTCTTTCTGCCCGATCTCGACCTGGTGCGCCGCATCGCCGCCGCCGACAAGCGCAGCAGTTTCGTCGGCTCCCACTTCCTCTATGAAGACGTCTCCGGTCGGGCCCCCACCGAAGACCGGCACGAGTTGGCGGAAGAAACCGCCGTGCATTATGTGCTGGACGTCACCCCCCGGGAACCGGAGACGGTGGAGTTCTCCCGCTACCGGGTGTGGATCGACAAGGAAAATTTCCTGCCGGTAAAGGCGGAATATTACGACCGCGGCGACAACCACTACCGGACGGTGGAGGCCCTGGAGATCGAAGAGATCGACGGTTTTCCCACCGTGGTCAAGTCCCGGGTAATGGATCTGGAAGGCGGCGGCGAGACGGTGATGGAATTTGCCAGCGTACGCTACGATATCGGGCTGGACCAATCCCTGTTCACCGAACGCTACCTGCGCCGCCCACCGCGCGAGGTGCGCCGGTAAACGTCCAGCAGCACCGCATCTTCGGGCGATCACGGGGCGCCTCAGGGCAAGGGGCAAGCCGGGTGAAACATGGACGGGGGGCGCGGAAACCGGTAGCGGCGGGTTTGTCGGCGGCCGGGCGCATGGACGCGCAGGAGGACGCCGACACCTCGGAGGCGGGCAGGAGGCCCGCCGAGAATGAGCCGCTGCCGGTTTCCGCGCCCCCCACCCCCTGGCCACAACCAAGTTCTTGGGAGCTTGCCGGCTGGCCATCGGCCCTGGTTAACACTGAACTATTGGAAAAATTATGACTCGTCTGTTTAAACATATGCTGCCGGCGGCTTTGACCGCCCTGTTGCTGCTGCCGCTGCCGGCGGATGCCGAAATTGCCGGGGTGCAGGATTATTTTTATGACCGCTTTGAGGTGGACCTGCACGGTTTTACCGAGGGCCGGGGCGGGCTGCGGCTGGACCGGGAAGAAGATCAGCGGGACGCCTCCATCGGGGAAGCGCGGCTGCAGTTGGATTTCAGCCGCTGGCTGGGCGACGGCGAGCTGCGGTTGAAAACCGACCTGCTGGCCGACGGGGTGGAGGAAGAGCTGAAGCTGGAGCTGCGGGAGGCCAACTATGCCTTCTCACCCCATCCCGACCTCGATATCCGCCTGGGTCGCCAGGTGCTGACCTGGGGCACCGGCGATTTGCTCTTCATCAACGATGTCTTTGCCAAGGACTGGGAGTCATTTTTCATCGGCCGCGACGACGAATACCTGAAAAAGGCCGCCGATGCTGTGCGGCTGGGGGTGTTTGCCGGGCCGGTCAATCTGGACCTGGTCTATGTGCCGCTGGTCACCCACTCCACCTACATCGACGGCTCCCGGCTTTCGTACTGGCATGGCGGGCGGCAGCAGATCGTCGGCCGCGACGAGATCGCCCGCGACAAAAGCCGCAACCGGGTCTTCCGGGACAGCGAATACGCCCTGCGCCTGTATCGCCAGCAGGCCGGCACCGAGTACGCCCTGTACGGCTACTACGGTTTCTGGAGCACCCCGGAAGGGATGCAGCAAAGCTCCGGCCGCCTGATCTATCCCCGGCTGGCGGTCTACGGGGCCAGTGTCCGCCGGCCGTTGCTGGGCGGCATCAGCAACCTGGAGGTGGGTTATTACCACTCGCTGGATGACTCTTCCGGCCGCGATCCCCTGGTGCGCAACAGCGAATGGCGGCTGCTGGTCGGCCACGACCGGGAACTGGCCCGCGACCTCACCGCCGGGATCCAGTACTACCTGGAGCGCAAGGTGCAGTACAACAATTACCTGGCCTCCCTGCCCCCCGGCGCCCCGGCGGCGGACCGCAACCGCCACCTGCTGACCCTGCGCCTGACCCGGCTGCTGCTGCAGCAGAACCTGACCCTGTCGCTGTTTGTCTACTGGTCACCGTCGGACCAGGACGGCCACCTGCGCCCCAAGGCCAATTACAAGATCAGCGACCAGTTGGCGGTGGAGGTTGGCGCCAACCTGTTCCGCGGCAGCCGTGACCATACCTTCTGGGGACAGTTTGAGGACAACAGCAACGTCTACTTAGGCCTGCGCCGCACTTTCTAATCTTTACAAACGGAGACCAACCACATGATTGTCAACGACTGGATTCACGTCTTTGCCGGCACCTTTATCTTGGTCGGCCTGGCCCTGGGCACCTGGGTACACCCCTACTGGTATTTCCTGCCCGCCTTTGTCGGCGCCAACCTCTTTCAGTACGGCTTCAGCAAATTCTGCCCCCTGGGAATCATCCTCAAAAAACTGGGCGTACCGGAAAACCGAAGCTGACAGCCAAGTAAGCTGGCCAGTTGTAAATGATTACGCCCCCTCTGGGGTAAGTGCTCACAGGTACCGAAGGTTGCGGCAAGCGAGACGGCGATGCGTACCTTAACGTGAGGCCGGCTCGATCGCCGCAAGACGCGGTGTCCTGTGAGCGTTTACGACCAGTTTCCCATATCTTCTTGCTGCACTCTCGCCCGGAACGGAACAACCGCTCTTCTTCCGCCACTCAATGTCTTAAACGGCTCCCAAACAAAGCAGAAAAAAGGGAGCTTTTTCTTCGCAATCTGCGGCTGGTCAACGAGCGGGCCGGGGTGGAGCCGGAAGTGATCGACCTGCTGGAAGCCTTCGCCCGGCTGGAGCTTGACCGAGGACGGCCGCCCAACCTGGCGCCGGCCCGGCCGCCCAATCCAGCCAAAAAGGTTCGCCTGTTCCTCGCCGCCAATAACCACCTCCCCGCCCCGGCCCTTGACTTTCTGGCCGCCTATTGTCAGCGAATTTACGAACAGGGTGTGGTTTGCCTCCTGAATCCCGCCCATCTGGCCCAAACCGTTTCCTTGCCCTTGAACCGGTTGCAGCATCTGGCGGCCACCGCCGAGCGCCATTACTTTTCGTACCCGATCCCCAAAAGTGACGGCAGCACCCGCCTGATCCACGCTCCTCGACCTGAATTGAAAAAGGCGCAACGGGGCGTTCTCGATGAAATTCTCGCTTTTGTGCCCCTCAACCCCCACGCCGAGGGCTTTCGCCGCCGCCGCTCCATCGTCACCAACAGCCGGCGGCATGTGGCAAACCGGGTGGTTGTCAAGTTGGACATTGAGGATTTTTTCCCCAGCATCACCGCCCAGCGAATTTTCGGGGTGTTTACCGGCCTGGGCTATCCCCGACAGGTAGCCGAACTGCTGACCGGCCTGACCACCCGCCGGGGAGTCTTACCCACCGGCGCGCCTACCAGCCCCTTTCTTTCCAACCTGGTCTGTCGCCGCCTGGACCGGCGGCTGGCGGGAGTCGGGGAGAAGATGGACTACGAGTATTCGCGATATGCCGATGACCTTACCTTTTCCAGTCAAAACAGAAACATGACCCAACTGCTGCCTTTTCTGCAGGAGATTATCCGGGAGGAGGGCTTTGCCGTCAAGACTGCCAAAACCCGCATCCAGAGAAACGGCGGCCAGCAAAAGGTCACCGGGATCGTGGTTAATTCCCGGCCCAATATCGCCCGCCGGGAAATCCGCAACCTCCGAGCGATAATTCATAACTGCCGCCGGCAGGGAGAGCTGCAATTGCAGGCATACAGATACGCCGCCGCCCGGGGAGCGGCCCGGCCGGAACAATACACCATCGACGCCCTCCAGGCTTCTCTGCGGGGCAAAATCAATCTGGTGCGGCAGGTCAACCCGGAAATCGGAGAGCGCCTGTTGCGGGATTTTCTGACGATCAGCTTTCATGGTTGAAACGAACACCACCAAATTTTCCCGGTTCCTGCTTTGGCAGATACTGTTTGGAGCAGTATTGCTTTTTCTGCTGCCACCGGCCTCCTGGGGGGCAACCGGGATCATTGTCGCCCGGACCGATGCCTTCGAAAGCATCAGGAGCCTGATGAGCAATACCTCGACCCTGACCAGGGCCGGCAGAGAGTATGTCACCGGTCGCCATGCGGGCCGGGATTTGGTCCTGGTGCGCTCGCCCATGGGCAAGGTCAACAACACCATCACCACCCAGATCCTGTTATCCGAATTCGAGGTTGACCTGGTGATCTCCATCGCGCCGGCGGGGGCAGTAGATCAAAACCTGAAAATCGGCGACATGGTTCTGGCCGACCGGGTTTACCAGCATGATTTCGGCACCATCAAACCTTATGGCTTCATCTGGGGCAGAACGCCGGACGGCACCGGCTGGGAAGATGAGGGGTACAATGCCCATCCGGAAACCGCCGCCATGGAACAGGCCTGGAGGAGATCTAAACCGGCCGGGCAGAAAGGATGGAAACTGGTCATTGGCCCCGTGGTCAGCGGTGATCAGATGATCGCCGACGAAGAAAAGCGTGACTGGTTGCGGAGCAAATTTCAGGCGGTGGCCGTTGATATGAGCGGGGCTGCCATCATCCAGACCTGTTTCGCCAATGGAGTGCGCGGCCAGATTGTCCGGATCATCACCGACCAGGCCGATATCGCCGCCCGCAGCGATTTCGAGGCCTCTTTCGGTCCGGACAATTACGAACCTGACTACCGGCTGCTTATCAAAATTCTCCTCGACGCCGCCCCCTGAGCGCAATCATAAAGTTACCCCGAAGAGACCCGCCATGCAGAAAAAAATTTTAATCTTCTCGATCACCTGGTTGCTGCTGTTGTCGGCCCTGCCGGCTGCTACCCAGGCCGCGGATCGTTATTACCTGCTCGTTCAGGCCCGAGCCGCTCTTTCCCTGGGAGAGCAGGGGACCGCCATCGAGAAATACACGGAATACATCGCCGCCCACCCGGCGATCACCGGCCGCAAAACCGCATCGTTTCGCAGAAATTCGCAATACTACCTGCGCAACCTGCTCATTGCCTACGGCGGCCTGATCGAGCAGCAGCAAGCCTTGGGACTATACGAACAAGCACGGCAGAATCTGGATCGTCTGCAGCAGGTTCGGCAGGATAATCAGTTCGGATCCAAAAACCTTTACAACCTGGCCAAAATATATCGTGACCATGGCCGCACCCGGGAAGCGCACGCCGCCCTGCTGACCATTGTTGCCGACCAGCAGCGGGCTCCCCAAAAAACCAACAACAAGGTATTTGTCCGGGCCAGCGCCGAACTGGCGGAAATTCACCGGGAAGAAGACGACCAGCAAGCCCTTGCCGCAGTGCTTGACGCCGCCGTCAACGGCATTGAACTGTTTGGGCTCGATCTGAAGGATCGTTACCGGATAGGCCGATTGCTGCTGGATAATGGTGATCGTCCCAAGGGCGAAAAGATTCTGCGCGACATGATCGAATCCATGACCCTGGATGATCTGGCCGCCGAGGAACACGCCCTGATCCGCGCTGTTTCAGCGTTATTGCGGCTCAGGGCGGCCGACAAGGAGACCACCGCCCAATTGCTTGCTGGTTTGGATCGCTTTGAGGGGGTTTATGAACTGGGCCTGCGCAATCAATATTCCCTGGCCATCGCCTGCCTCAACACCAGTCATCATCAAGCCCGTGGGATCCGGATGCTGGCCGAAATCAAAGATCGGTTCCCCGCCACCACCTATGCCCGCCGGGCGCTTTTCGTCCTGGGCCGTACAGCCGCAAGCGCTGAAGAGTGGGGCCAGGCCATGCACCATTACCAGGAATACATCGACCGCTACCCCGAACCGCGTTTTTTCTCATTGAAGGCGTATTCTCGCCTTATCGACAGCCAGTGGGCCAAACTCAAGGATCACGAGCTCATTCGGGCCGAATCCCGGCGCCTGGCCGATCTGGTCAACGATATCGCCGATTACGAAACCCAGTTGAACCTGGCCCGGGATCTCCGGGACAAGGGTTTCGATGAATTGGCGGCAGCCACCTTCAGTCTGGGGGAGGCCGCCGCCAGTGAGCAGTTGCGGCGGGAACAGCGGGCCGAAAAGCGGCTGCGAATCTTATGGAACCTGCAAAGATACGGCTATCCCTTGCAGCGATTTTCCCTGGTGGAGGAATCGGCCGCCGCGGCCCTGGAACTGATCGACGATCCCCGCAACACCTCTACGCGCGCCAAGGAAAGCACCAATTTTATCAAATCCCAGAGCCTGATCTGGCTGGGCCAGGCGCAACGGCGACAACAGCAACCTGATGCGGCCCGCAATGCTTTCGCGACTTTTCTCAGGGAGTTCCCCGACAGCCCGGACGCCGATTATGTTCGTTTCAATCTGGCCGACATCCACGAAGAAGAAGGAGAAACTGCCTTGGCAGATGAACTCTACCGCCGAATTGAGACCGGAGTCTGGCGGGAGCGAGCGGAGCGCCGGCAACAGCGGGGGAACAGCCGATGAAGTGGGCCAAATTTGCCCTGCAATTACTGCTTTTGCTGTTTCTTTTCGTTCCTGCCACCGCTGTCGCCTGGGAATGTTCGGCCTCCATCGCAGGACCGCATTGGGTAAAGATCGGGCGGACCATCACCTTAACGGCTGAAGGATTGCCGGCGGGTGGTTCTTACAGCTGGTCCGCCACCCCGAATCTTTTTCCCCGTGGCTCCACGGCCACCCTGACCGGATATAAGCCCTCCACCTCCGATTACATCAGGGTGTCGATGCGCTACGCCACCCCCAAAGGCAACTCCTGCAGCGACACCAAGTGGATTTACGCCCACCCGGCCTGCGAAGTGCTGGTTTCCGGGCCGGGCCAGGCCGGGGTGGGGGAAGCGGTCAACCTGGGTGCCGCCGCCGATCCGTCTGATGGCGTTTTTGCCTGGAGGATCAGCTCGGGTAGCGGTAGCATTGCCGGTGATGGCCCCAAAGCAGTTTACATCGGCGATCAACCGGGGGAGGTGGAGATCGAGGTTGCCTACACCACCAGCGACGGGGCCGAAACTTGCAAGGGTTACCATCAACTCAGCATTGTGGAGGAATGCTCATTGACCATTGACGGCCCCAGTGAGACCCCTTTGGGTGACACCATCGGCCTGCTGGCCACGGGAACTCCTGACGGCGGATCATACCAGTGGACGCCACTTACCGGCCTGACCCCAAGCGATGACCACCAAAGCGGAACGGCTTATTTCACCCCGGAAACCGCCGGGTTCCACGGGTTGCACTTGCAGTACACGACTACCAGCGGCGAGACGTGCCAGGACAGTTATCCGGTGGTGGCTTATAAACTGGAAAGCCTGACCCCCACAGCGGTCTGTTATGACTCCGGCACCACCCTCCAGCATTCTGATTTTGACCTTTTGACCATGCCGGCGGGCTATGAGAGCACGGTAACCTTTATCCCGGCAACGGTGACCACCTTATGGCGAACGGAGGAGGTAGAGGTAACCGGCTCGTGCAGCGACGGAGACAGCAACAATGCCGTTAGCACGGTTCTGGTGGTAAACAAGGACGTCAAACAAACGACATCAGTTGCCATCGAGATTCCGAACTATGTAAATGACGCCTTGGAGACAATCGGAGTCGGCGACGCCACCGACCTCAGGATGGCAACAGATTTCGAAAGATACAGCGAATGCTGCTCCGGCACCAAAGTCGGCTCTTCCACCAGCGGGAGCGCGACAGCCGGGTTGCATATCGATGCCGGCCCGTTCACCATTGTCGGCATACCCCTGCCGCCTAAGATCAAAGATTATGTCACTCTCGACGCCATGGCGGTAACGGTCACCGGCGGTACCGATGCAGAGATCAACGGCAATTACGATGCTTGTCAGGACTCCACCCAATGGAGCGGCTCCGGAGGTTTGGCGGCGACAATCGAAGTGGGTGGTGAGGTGAAAGCCCAAAGCCCTAATGAGGTTGTAGTTTTTAAAGGAAAACTTAGCGGAAAATCAGGCGTATCGCAAACACTAGAGGTTGAGTCGGCAGGTCTGCTTATTTCTGGTGAATGGTCTGGTTTAAATGTTTCCGGGACAATATCACTAAGATTGCGCCGAATGACTATAATTGAAGAATCTGTCCATAGATTCATGGTTGATAGAAAAGAGCTGTTGCCTGCTTATGTGTCATTACCAGTTTTAAATGACTAAAATTTAGGAGATAAAAATGGTAAAAAAAATTCTAATTTTATTTTTCGTATCATTGCATCCTATAGTATGTTATGCAAGCAATTATGATGACCCGATTAAGATAACCACCATAACAAGAACACAAGCCGATTACTTGTCGCCGGAAAATACTTTGTTTGCTGTACAGTCTTGTTTAGAGACTCAAGATATGGATTGGTGTGACGAGCTTATGACCAATAAATCACTCGCTCGCGATATAAAACTTTTTCAGGAAGCAGGTATAGATCGTAGCGAAATGTTCCGGTTACAAAAAAGCGTTAAAGAATCATTTATAATTGACAAATTTGAATTCAAGGATGCTGTGGTTATTTTGGTTGAGGATCATGAACATAACGGCAGTGTTAATATCATACCGTCGACTTTTGTCAAAGAAGATGGATTATGGAGGTTAACAAATAAATATTCTGCCGACCAAGATCTCCATAAATATTTTTATTATATCCCCCCGCTTTTCTACGGCAAGGGGGGGCGCCCAACCGATGTGAACAAGTTTCTAGGCTACGCCCAGCCCACCGAGGCTCGAACCGAACTTGCTCCCGGAGCGAACAGCTATACTGTTCACGTTTATTATGGCCGAACTGTCGATCCGGCCACTTTTTCGGCGGAACTGAACCGGGAGGATATCAGCGCCCTGTTCTCTCCCGAGCCCTTCACCGACGAGGAGCTGGAAATTCCTCTCCAGCCGGGCCGCAACACCCTGGTGCTGTCCATCGAAGGGGGTCGCAATGATGGCAAAACGGCCCGGGATACCGATCGCCTGGTCTTTATCGTGCCGTGACACACGGAGATACTCTATATTGGGGTGGCTACGAAAGCCCCGGTTGGCGCAAAACTCTTAATATGGTATGGTGCAAAAAACTTAACAAACCATATTAAGAGCTGGTGGCGCCAATGCCGTATTTGGACTCAAAAGCAACAAACCGTCTGGACGAGAAATTATCCCTGTTGAATTCCTGTCGACCTTTCCCCGAGGCGGCGGTTAGAAAGCTTAAGGAGCAGTTCGGCTTGGAAATGACTTACAACTCCAACGCCATCGAGGGGAACAGCCTTACACTCAAGGAAACCTTTCTGGTCATAAGCGAAGGTCTGACCATCAAAGGTAAGCCACTCAAGGACCATCTTGAGGCGAAAAGTCACACTGAAGCCCTGGAGTATTTATACGAATTAGTGGCCAAGGGCCGGGGCATCACGTTCTCGGAGCGCCTGATCAGGGAGTTCAATCAGATTGTGATGCGCGATCTCGATAAAGAATGGTCCGGCCGGTACCGGAACAGCAACGTAATCATCGGCGGGGCCGATCATCAGCCGCCCGAAGCAATGGAGGTTCCCCGGTTGATGCGGGAACTGGTCGCTTGGGTACGGCGAAACAGGATGGTTCTGCACCCGGTTGAGCTGGCGGCCTTGTTGCACCACCGGCTTGCCCACATTCATCCTTTTTTTGACGGCAACGGCCGGACCTCCAGGCTGGTCATGAATGTTGTCTTGATGCAGGCCGGTTTTCCATTGGTGGTTATCCTGAAAACCGATCGAAAAAAATACTACCGGACCCTGGCCGAGGCCGACCGGGATAATCATGGCCCCTTCGTACGCTTCATTGCCCAGGCGGTTTTTCGGTCACTCGATATCTATCTTAAAGTGCTCACCCCGGCCCGGAAGGCCGGGGAACGTTTCATCCCTTTAGCCGAGCTTGCCAAGCTCTCACCGTTTTCTCCCAAGTATCTCAATCTGTTGGCCCGCACCGGCAAGCTTGAAGCCCATAAAGAGAGGCGCAACTGGTTGTCGTCGGAAGAGGCGCTCAAAAGGTATCTGGACAGCAGGGAGAGAAAGAGAAGAAGCTAAAGTTGCGCTCCGGGCTTCGGCGATTTGGCGGCAGCGACCAATCGGCAGGCTTGACGGTTACCGCCGGAACCGCTACGCTTAGTTGCCATGGAGCCCAGAATCTTCACCGCCAAATACCTGCTCAAGACCAACCCCTATTTCTTTGCGGTGCTCCGTGAGGCCCAGGATCTGGAAAGCGCGCGCGGGCGTTTGCTGCAACTGGTTGACCGGTGTGAAGCCCGCAGCGGCGGCAAAGAACTGGGGCAGGGGCAGGACGCCGGCATCCGGGCCCGCGTCCGCGACTGCGCTGGCGTCCTGCGTTCGATGATCAAACCGGACGCGGAGGAAGCGGCGGGATTCAGTGTGGCGCAAGCCCTGTGGGATATCGCCCGCCATCAGCCCCGGCCGGAACTGACCCCGGCCTTTTATGCCGAAATTTTTTATCTCTGCAAAGGGCTGGAGGGGCAAGGACCGCGCCGGGCGCTGGATTCCATCCATCTCACCGCCATCGAGGCCAGCGGCCGCCCCGCCGCCCGCATCCGCTCCCGCCAACTGGACGATCTTTGGAGCGAGGTGGACCGCTACATGGAATCCTACCCCCTGGGGATGAACGAAGCGGCGGTGGCCCGGCGCCAGGGCCGCCGGGATAAGATCATCAAGGAACTGGGGGCCGATCTTGACTCCTGGCATGACTGGCGCTGGCAGATCCGCCATATCGTGCGGGAGCTTGAACCCCTGGAAAAACTGGTCAGGCTGAGCGAGACCGAACGGGAAGCGGTGGCGCTGGCCCGCAAGCACCGGTTGCCGTTTGGCATCACCCCCTATTACCTGAGCCTGATGGATGACGACCCGGGCGGTCGGGACGCCTCCATCCGGGCCCAGGTGCTGCCGCCCATGAGCTATGTGCAGGGGGTGCTGGCCGCCAAAGACCCATCCTGCCTAGATTTCATGGGTGAAGAGGACACCTCGCCCTTTGACCTGATCACCCGCCGCTACCCCGCCATCTGCATCTTGAAACCCTACAACACCTGCCCCCAGATCTGCGTTTACTGCCAGCGCAACTGGGAAATCGACGAGGTGATGGCCCCGGGAGCCTTTGCCGGCATGGACAAAATCAAGGCGGCCATCGGCTGGATCCACGATCACCCGGCCATCCACGAGGTGCTGATCACCGGCGGCGACCCCCTGGCCATGGGCAACGAAACCCTGGCGGCGATCCTTGACCAGGTGGCGGCGATCCCCACCGTGGAGCGGATCCGGCTCGGCACCCGGACCCTGGTCACCATGCCCATGCGCTTCACCGAGGAGCTTATGGAGCTGATCGCCCGCCATCACCAGCCCGGCCGGCGGGAGACGGCGGTGGTAACCCATATCCAGCACCCATATGAGATCACCCCGGAAATGGTGGAAGCGGTCAACCGCCTGCGGCAGCATGGAATTCCGGTCTACAACCAGCTGGTTTACACCTTTTTCATCTCCCGCCGCTTCGAGGCCGCCTGCCTGCGCCGCCAGCTGCGTTTAAGCGGTATCGACCCCTATTACACCTTCAACACCAAAGGCAAGGACGAGACCATCGGCTACCGGGTGCCCATCGCCCGGCTGATCCAGGAGCAGGAAGAGGAGGCCCGTTTGCTGCCGGGCCTGGGCCGCACCGACGAGGCGGTGTTCAACGTGCCGCGCCAGGGCAAGTGTTATCTAAGAGCCCGGGAATACCGCAACCTGCTGGCCATCAAACCCGACGGCGCCCGGGTGTACGAGTTTCTCTCCTGGGAAAAAAAGGTCTCCCAGCACACCTCCACCTATCTCAACGAAGACGTGCCGATTCTCGATTACCTGGAGCGGCTGAAAAACATCGGTGAGAGCATCTCGGACTACGAATCCATCTGGTATTACTACTAGGAAAAAGTGCGCCAGCACCGCATCTTGCGGGCGATCAGTCCCGGCGATATAGCGCTGCTATAATCGCCGGGACTGCTTGCCCCAACCTGCGGCACTGGCGCACTTTTTCCGCGATGCTTGCTGGTTTTTGCTTACTGAATTTTTACTTAATGGCAGAGCAGCGCTTGGGATATTTTTTCGCCGATGGGGGTGAAGGCGGTTCGGGCGCTGGGGTGATCTGGGCAACGGGGCAGGCGGCCGAGGATGGTGGTTTGGCCCAGTTCGGCGATGGTGCGCCGGTTGTCGTTGACGATGACCTCCGGCGGGCTTGTTTCCTCGTCGCTGAACACCAGGCCCGCTACAGGGATATCGCGGCGGCGCAGGGCCTCCAGGGTCAGCAGGCTGTGGTTGATGGTGCCCAGGCCGCTGCGGGCCACCAGCAGGGTGGGCAGTTTGAGTTCGGCCACCAGGTCGATGAGCAGCAACTGCCGGGTTAGAGGCACCAGCATCCCCCCCACTCCTTCCACCACCAGCACCTCATGGGCCGCCCGGGCCTCTGTAAACAAGGACAGCAGACGGGCCGGGTCAATTTCCCGGCCTTCCTGATCTGCTGCCAGGTGGGGCGAGGCGGGCAGGCTGAAACGATAAGGCACCGCCAGCTCCAGGTCGAGACCGGTCAAAATACTTGGTCCTGGCACGACTTTGGTGATCCCATGAAGATCCGGGTCGGCACCGCCCGGCCGGGGAGGCTCACCGGTCAGGGCCTGCACCGTTGCCAGGTCTTCGGGCAGTTCCTCCTCACAGCCGGTGGCGGCCCATTTCTGGTAGCCGGCGTCAATGCCCCGGCGGCGGAGAAAATCCACCAGCAGGCCGCTGATCAGGGTCTTGCCGACGCCGGTGTCGGTGGCACCGACAAAGATCGCTCGGGGTAACTTTTTCATGGGGGTTTACTCCTTTTGGGCCTGCACCAGGAAAACCTGGAAGCTGATCCGGTAACCGTGGGGTTGGCCGGCAAACCAGCGGCTCAACTCGCGGTAGTGCCGGGTGGTAAAAGCGGCGGTATCGGCCGGGCGGCCGGGACCACCGGTGCCGGTGTAACGAAAGTGTCGCAGCAACTCGCCGAGATCGGAAAAGCGGCGGTTTAAAAAATATTCCTCCACGGTGGCGGCGGGGAACACCGCCGTCACCATGGCCTGCAGTTGCTGATAATCGACAAAGTTGCGGGCCGCCACCCGGAGCCCACCGCCGGAGACCGCCCGCAACCCGGCGTCCAGTTCCGGCATGGACCGGCGCCCGAAAATGGTGGTCAGCAGCCGTCCGCCGGGCTGCAGGCCGGCCTGGATGGCGGTCAGGGAGCGGGGCAGGTCGCTGAACCACTGGAGGGTGGCGTTGGCGGTGACCAGGTCGAAAGCGGCACGGTTGGCGGCCAGAAACTCCTCCCCTTCCCGGCACAGCAGTTCCAGACGGGGCGAGTTGAGGCATTTCTCCCGGGTCTGCCGCAGCATGGCTTCGGAGAAATCAAGGGCTGTGATGTGAGCGTGCGGGAAATTATCGAGCAGCCGCCGGGTCCAGTTGCCGGTGCCGCAACCCAGTTCCAGTACCGCCCGCGCGGCCGGGTCCGGCGGCAGCCGCTCGGCCAGCAGGGCCAGGGTACGCCCCTGGACATCGGCATGGGCATCGTAGGTGGCGGCGGCCCGGCTGAAACGCCGACGGATGCCTTCCTTGGCATTATCATCCGTCCTCCGTCCTCTATCCTCTGTCTTCGATCTTCCGTCTCCCGTCTTCTGCTCCAGAAAAATCGCATGCCCGCCATGTTCCAGCAGCCGCTCCTCGGCGCCGGGCCAGCGCAGGCGCTGTTCCACCGGGGCGATCACATCCCGGCGGCCATGGACGGCCACAACCCGGCAGCCGGCCGGCAGTCCTTCAGGAGCGGGCATCGGGGCGGCCAGCAGTGCCAGCCCGTGCGCCAGCACCTCCGGCGCCCGCTCGGCCGCCGCCAGGCACTCTTCCTCCAGTTCCCGCTGAAAACGGCGGTACGCCGCACGATAGCCCAGGAAGCATTTACGGTAAAAGGAGCGCAGGAAATCTTGTGGTTGCCGCGCCAACTCGGCCCGGATGTCGGCCAGTTCGCCGGCGGGCCAGGCGGCGCGTACCGCCAGCAGATGCACCGCCGTCACCCGGCCGGGATAAAGCCGGGCCAGTTCCAGGGCGCAACGCCCCCCCAACGACCAGCCGATGATTTCACACTGCTCGATGCCTTGTCGATCCAGCCAGGCGCCGAACCCCGCCGCCAGGGCATCGGGGTCAAGCACCCCCCCGGCAACCGGACAAAAAGCCGGATCTTCGCCACCCAGGATGCCCACCCGGCCGGTAAATCCCCAGCCGGGAAGAAAAACTACGGGACGCCGGGAATCATCTCGAGAGGGAGGGTAACTATCGGTGATCACTGTGGCCATTTCGGATTGATTGCCGACAAATCAGGGTTTGCCGGGCCGGATCCTGGTCGGCCCGGCAATGTTTGCCGTTGCTGGCGGTCAAAAGCGGGCAGTTTTCGGTGGCGGTGGCGACCACCATGGCGTCACCGGCCCGCAGCCCGCGCATTTCCGGCGTGATGTCTATATGGACTGGACATAATGTCTTCCGGCCACCAGGTTGTCAACGATAAATATCCTCTCCGAGCCGGGTCAAGCGGGCTGGTTTACCAAAATTTTCGGGAGCCGATTTACTTTCGGCCGTGGCAAGCCCACAGTGTAACAGAAGCTTGGAGAGCCGCCGGCCTTTTGCCGGAGGAAGTTGATTCATCAACCAAAAGAGGAGAACCGACCATGAGCACCCAAATCAAGTGGCACACCGAAATGAACGAAGCCCTGGAACTGGGACGGGAGACCGACAAACCTGTTCTGCTGGATTTCTTCAACCCCCAATGAATTGGCTGCCAACAGTATGGATACAGTTACGTATCCCGAAAGCAAAGTGGCACAGTTCATCGAGAAAAACCTCGTTCCGCTGCGGATTCCCTCCGACAGCAAGCCTTACCCGGAAAAATTCAACATCAAATGGACACCGGCGCTGATCGTGCTGGGTCCGAATAGGGAGGAGCACCACATGGTTGAGCAGATGCCAGAGCCAACGGACGGACCAATTTATGATTGACAACGGCTTGTTTTTCCGCTTTATTCTTCCGGGTTCAGGTTGGCCGCCACGGAGTGGCAATACCACGCCGCCCGACGGCCGGCCGCCGAAGTAAAACGGAAACTGTAGCCATGCCCATAAAACCGCTGCTCAACCCTTTTTCGACGCCGCCCGGTGGGTTGCCACTCGGCCGGCGGCTGTTGCTGCTGCTGTTGCTGTTGCCGTTTTTTCTGTTGCCGGCGCAGCCCGGCGGGGCGGGGGCCGCCGCCCCGCTTTACGCCGCAGCCCATGCGGCAAACTCCCCGGCGTCCGAGACCCGTCCCCTGGTGCTGCGGCTCAGCGGCTGCTCGGTGAGCCGCACCGGCTACCTGGAACAGTTGAGCGCCGCCTTCACCCAACGCACCGGCATCCGGGTCTTGCTCAAGGGCGGCGGCTCCATGACCGGACTGCTCACCTTGGATGCCGAAGCCTCGGACCTGGCGGCCAGTTGCCTGCCCCCTTCGGCCGATCACGTTCCCGCAAGCGTTCGCCTGGTACCGGTGGCCGGTGATGCCCTGGTTTTTGTCACCCACCGGGACAACCCGGTGGGTGATATCGGCCTGGAGCAGGTACGGGAGATATTCCTGGGCCAGATCGACAACTGGCGTCAACTGGGCGGCCCCGACCGGCCGTTGGCGGTTTACCTGCAATACTCCCGCCATGGCGCCAGAGGCAGCGGCTTTGACAACCATGGCATCCCTTTCACCCTGCAGCAACAGGTGCTGGACGGCCGGCCCATCGCCGTGGCTCCGCAAGTCTTTTTTCCCCGCCCCTCGGGCGGCCTGGTTGAAGAAAGCGTGGCTCGCGACCCCGACGGCTTCACGGTCAGCGGCTTCACCTCGGCCCGTATTCGCCCCGGTCTGAAAATGCTGGCCATAGACGGCATCGCCGCCAGCAAGGAAAACATCAGCAGCGGCGCCTACCCCACCCAACTGCACCGCCACCTCTACCTGGGACTGGCTGACGACGCTGCCCCCGCCGCCCGCCGTTTTCTCGCATTCGCCCTTTCACCCGAAGGCCAGCAACTGATCTCCGGGCTCGGCGCCATCGCCCTACATGAACTGCCATGAACCACGCTCCCCGCTTTATTCCCCTGGCCATCCGGATTTCGACCATCGTGGTCGGGGTGGTGGCGGCAATAGGCCTGGCGGCCACGGTTTTTCTGGTGAACCATCTGGCCAAGGATACCGAGGCCCAATTTGTCCAACGGGGCCAGACCCTGAGCCTGATCCTGGCCAAACTGGTCAGTGAAGGGATTGCCGAAGAGAATTTGGACCTGGTCAACCGGGCTTCGTATATCATCAGAGAGAAGGATGTGGTCCAGGTTTGCGTCTACAACGAGTTCTGGGGCCGGATAGAAGTTTACCCCCAGCAGACCGGAAGCGTGCACGAGCCGGAACTGCCGCCGACCATCCTGGCCGCCGCCAATTTTTTTGCCTCCTCCCCCGAAGCCCGTTTTTTTTACACCCGGGACGACCACGGCCCGCAGCACGTTTTTTTTGCCCGGGTGTTCTACCAGCCTTTCCACGATGCCCCCCCCATGGATGCCGGCTTCGTGGTCGTGCACCTCAGCGACCGACAACTGGCAACGGCCCGCCGGGAAATGGTGCGCACCCACCTGGCGACAGCGGCGCTCTTCAGCCTGGTCACCATCCTGCTGCTGGTCTGGCTGCTGCATGTCCAAGTGGTCAAACCGCTCAAGGGCTTGCACCGGGAAATGGAGGATTTTACCCGGCAGGGCGCCCCACCGGCCCCGCCGCCGACGGTCCGCGACGAAGTCGGCGAGTTGAAGCGGCAATTCAGTGAAATGGCGCGGACCATTCGCCGTCGGGAAAGGGAAAGCCACCGTTTTCAGCAGGAACTGCAACGCTCCAACCAGGAGCTGGAACAGTTCGCCTACGTCGCCTCCCACGATCTCCAGGAGCCCCTGCGGGTAATCTCCGGTTTTGTCCAACTGCTGGAAAAACGCCAGGGTGATAAAATCGACGCCAAGGGGCGGGAACACATGGCCCACATCGTGGAGGCCACCGGCCGCATGAAGGAGTTGATCAACGACCTGCTCAGTTACTCCCGACTGAGCACCAAGGCCCGCCCGCCGGAGGCGGTGGACCTGAACCAGGTCGTGACCAGGGTCGAGGCCAACCTGGCCCAACTGATCGCCGAAAACGTGGCCGTCATCGACTGCCCCGAGCCCCTGCCCACGGTGCGGGCCGAAGCCGGCCAGATGACCATGCTGCTGCAGAATCTGCTGACCAACGCCGTCCGCTACCGCCGAAACGACCAGCCACCCCGGATTACCATCACCGCCCGGCGGGAGAACGGAACCTGGCGGCTGGCGGTGGCCGACAACGGCATCGGCATCGAGCAACAGTACTTTGATCGTATCTTCAAGATATTCCAGCGGCTGCACACCCGGGACGAATATCCCGGCACCGGCATCGGTCTGGCCATCTGCCGGAAAATCGTGGAACGCCACCGGGGCCGGCTGTGGGTGGAATCCACCCCCGGCCGGGGTTCAACCTTTTATTTTACCCTGCCGAAGGGTGAAAGCGAGCCGGCCGAGGGCTCACAGCCATAACAAGGAGGAGAGGGCCGTGGAGGCATCAAACAGGGCAGCGCCCAACGTGGAAACACCGAGCAACAACGTGGACCTGATCAACATCCTGCTGGTGGAGGACAACCCGGCCGACATCTGCCTGACCCGGGAAGTCTTCGCCGACTGCCGGCTCGCCAACAATCTGGAGGTGGCCCGCAACGGCCTGGAGGCCATGGAATTACTGCGGGGCACCACGGAGCAGGAAAAAATGCCGGACATCATCCTGCTGGATCTCAACATGCCCAAGATGGACGGCCGCGAGGTCTTGCAGGAGTTAAAAAAGGACTCCCGACTCTGCACCATTCCGGTGATCATTCTCACCACCTCGGACGCCGAGCAGGACGTGCTCAGGTCCTACCAGTTGGGGGTCAACTGCTATATCACCAAGCCGGTGGACCTCAACCAGTTCATCAAGGTGGTCCAGACCATCGAAGATTTCTGGCTGGCGGTGGTCAAGCTGCCGCCCCGCCCGCCGCTATCCTGTTGAATAGTTACCTGCCAGAATAAGCTAGTCAATTAAGTCGAAGTTATAGAGAAAGAGCCATGCACCACATTCTCCTGATTGAAGACAGCCCCGCCGACGCCGCCCTGATCCGGGCCATGGTGGAGGAAATCGATTCGGTAAGCAAGTTCACCCACTGCCAACGGCTGCAGGAAGCGGCGCCGCATCTCACCGGCGAAGACTGCTGCCTGGTCCTGCTGGACCTCAACCTGCCGGACAGCGAAGGGCTGGCAACTTTAAAGGGGGTACGCGCCGCCCGCCCCCAGGTGCCGGTGGTGGTACTGACCGGCCTGGACGACCAGGACCTGGCCCTCAGCGCCATTCGCAACGGCGCCCAGGACTACCTGGTCAAGGGCGAAACCGACCGGCAACTGCTGGAGCGGACCATCGGCTACGCCCTGGAACGTCACCAATTGCGGCAGGAGCTGGAAAAAAGTATGGAGCGGATGCGGCTGGCGGCCCGGGTGATGGAGGCCGCCCTGGAGGGCATCTTTGTCACCGATCCGGATTTCCGGATCATCGAGATCAACCCGGCCTTCAGCGAAATTACCGGCCTGCGGCTGGAGGAAATCAGGGGTCGTCGCCCCCGGGTCCTGGGCGCCGGCTCCTACGAGGAAGAGCGTTACCTGGAAATCGAACAGACGATGAAAAAAGGCGGCTTCTGGCAGGGCGAGGTCTGGCACCGGCGCAAGGACGGCGAGGTCTACGCCGCCTGGCTCAACGTCAGCCCCCTGCGCGATGAACGGGGCCGGGACGGCGGCCACGTGGGGGTGTTCATGGATATCACCCAGCGCAAGCTGGTGGAAGAGCACCTCAAGAAGATGGCCCATTACGACGTGCTCACCGGCCTGCCCAACCGCGCCTTGTTCCACGACCGGCTGGACCAGGCCCTCCACCGGGCCGGCCGCAACGGCGACAAGGTGGGGATTTTGTTTCTCGATCTGGACAAGTTCAAACCCATTAACGACCAACTGGGCCACGACACCGGTGATTTGATCCTGCAGGAACTGGCCCAACGGCTGCAAGGCTGCATCCGCAAATCAGACACCGTGGCCCGCCTGGGCGGCGACGAGTTCACCATCATCCTGCCGGAGATCGACCAGCCCGAGGCCGCCATCCACCTGGCGGAAAAGATATTAGACGCCATCGCCGAACCCTTTTTCCCCAAAAACATCGAGTGCCGCCTGGCAGCCAGCATCGGCCTCAGCCTCTACCCCGAACACGGCCAGGACCGGGAAACCCTGCTCAAAAAGGCCGACTGCGCCATGTACCAGGCCAAGGAAGAGGGTAACCGCTATTATCTCTTCGGCACTTGAACCCAAAAAACGGCTTGCGACCGGCCCCACCCCTCATTAATCTGCCACCATGGCAAACATGGGCGGCATAACAACCAACGACGAAACCGGAACCCGGCCGGGGCTGGACTACACCACCCTGGAACGCCTGCGCCGGGAGCACCCGGCCTGGCGACTGCTCTGTTCGGAGCACGCGCCGCTGGTGGCCAGCTTTCTTCACCGGGTATTCATCGCCCCCAATGTCCGGATGCTGAGCCGGGCCGACCTGGCCGAGGCCCTGGAAGACCAACTTTTCGCCCTGCGGGAGGAACTTGGTGAACAGGCCTTTCCCAAGCCGGCGACCGCCTACCTCAACGACTGGGCCGACAACGACAAGGGCTGGCTGCGCAAGTTCTACCCCCCCGGCAGCGACGAGCCCCATTTCGATCTCACCCCGGCCTGCGAAAAGGCCGTCAGCTGGCTGGGCGGCCTCAGCGAGCGGTTGTTTGTCGGCACCGAATCCCGTCTGCTGACCATTTTTGAACTGCTGCGCCAGATCGCCACCGGCCGCGAAACCGACCCCGAGACCCGCATCGCCGAGCTGGAAAAGCGCCGGGGGGCCATCGAGGCGGAAATAGAGCAAATAAAAAAAGGGGAGCTGAGCCTGTTGGACGACGCCGCCGTCAAGGACCGTTTCCAGCAGTTTCTGCAACTGGCCCGCGAACTGCTCACCGACTTCCGGGAAGTGGAGGAGAACTTCCGCAAGTTGGACCGCCGGGTGCGGGAGCGGGTGGCCCGCTGGGAGGGCGCCAAGGGCGAGTTGCTGGAAGAGATCATGGGCCGGCGGGACGCCATCGCCGATTCGGACCAGGGCAAGAGCTTCCGCGCCTTCTGGGATTTCCTGATGTCCCCCAGCCGCCAGGAAGAGTTGAGCCGGCGCCTGGAAAAAGTGTTGGCCCTGCCACCGGTGGCCCGGTTGACCCCCGATCCCCGGCTGCAGCGGATCCACTACGACTGGCTGGAAGCGGGAGAGAGCACCCAGCGCACCGTGGCCCGGCTCTCCCAGCAGTTGCGCCGCTTCCTGGACGACCAGGCGTGGCTGGAAAACCGCCGCATCATGGACCTGCTCCACAACATTGAAAATAATGCTTTGGCCCTGCGAGAAAACCCACCAACCGGCGCCTTCATGACCATGGCCGGCACCGCCGCCGCCATCGAGCTGCCCCTGGAGCGGCCCCTCTTCCGACCGCCCCGCGCCGTCACCATCACCGCCGCCACCCTGGAGGAAGGACAGGCCGAAACCGACCCCGAGGCCCTTTACCGCCAGCTGGTGGTGGACCGGGCGGAACTGGCCCGCCACCTGCGCCGCGCCCTGCAGACCCGAAAGCAGATCAGCCTGCGGGAGCTGGTGGCCGTCCACCCCCTGCAGTACGGGCTGGCGGAACTGCTGGCCTGGCTGCAACTGGCCGGCGAAGATCCCAAGGTCAGGATCGACGAGGAGAGCGCCGAAACCATCTCCTGGCAGACGACGGAGGGCCACACCCGCCAAACCGAGCTGCCCCGTATCACTTTCAGGCGATAATCAGGTGGCCGATGGCAAAATCGCACAGGGCAAGACGGGCCATGGAAGATGTTAATTCATTGACAAAAAACGGACCCCCATGAAGATGAACGAAAACAACCGGCAAACCATAACCGACCCTCCCCCCGAGGATGAGGGACGGGAGCTGGCCGCCCTGGTGGTACCCCTGCTCAAGGGGGTGCTCTACCGGGAGGACGAACCGAGCCGCTGGCAGAGCCTGCTCAACCTGCAGGCCCGGGTGCGGGATTACGTGGCGGTGCTGGATCTGGAGCTGCTTCTGGACGAGGCGGAAGGTTACGCCTTTCTGCGCTCCCGCCCGGAGGACGAGCAGGAACCCACGACCGCCAAGGCACCCCGGCTGATGGTTCGCCGCCAGCTCTCGTTTCCGGTCAGCCTGCTGCTGGCCCTGCTGCGCAAGAAACTGGCGGAATTCGACGCCGGGGCCGGCGGCGGCGACAGCCGGCTGGTGCTGGGTCGCGAGGAGATCGTGGAACTGATCCGGGTCTTTCTGCCGGCGGGCAGCAACGAAACCCGCCTGTTCGACCAGGTGGACAGCCATCTCAACAAGATCGCCGATCTGGGCTTCATCCGCCGGCTACGCGGTTCGGAACCCATGTGGGAAGTCCGGCGCATCATCAAGGCCTTTGTCGATGCCCAGTGGCTGGCGGAATTCGACCAGCGCCTGGAGGAATACCGCCTGCACCTGGCCGGCCCCGAGGCTCCCGCCACCGCCGGAGAACCCCATGACTCCTGAACCCATGCGGCTGGATTTCAGCACTGACGACCGCCGGGCCGGGTTCCGGCTGATGCGCCTGGAAGTTTACAACTGGGGCACCTTCCACGACCGGGTCTGGACCCTGCGCCCGGGCGGCGACAACGCCCTGCTCACCGGCGAGATCGGCTCCGGCAAGTCCACCCTGGTGGACGCGGTGACCACCCTGCTGGTGCCGGCCCAGCGCATCGCCTACAACAAGGCGGCCGGGGCCGAGAGCCGAGAACGCAGCCTGCGCTCCTACGTGCTGGGCTACTACAAGTCCGAACGCAGCGAGTTGGGCGGGCGGGCCAAGCCGGTGGCCCTGCGCGACCATCATCACTACTCGGTGATCCTGGGGGTCTTCCACAACGCCGGTTACAACCAGACCATCACCCTGGCCCAGGTCTTCTGGCTCAAGGACAACCTGGGCCAGCCGGCCCGCATTTTCGTCGCCGCCGAGCGGGACCTTACCATCACCTCCGACTTCGCCGGCTTCGGCCGGGAAATCACCGCCCTGCGTAAACGGCTGCGCGCCTCTTCCAAGGTCAACATCTTCGACACCTTTCCCCCTTACGGGGCCTGGTTCAAGCGCCGTTTCGGGATCGAACACGAGCAGGCCCTGGAGCTTTTTTTACAGACCGTTTCGCTGAAATCGGTGGGCAACCTCACCGATTTCGTCCGCCAGCACATGCTGGAGCCCTTTGCCGTGGAACCCCGCATCGAGGCCCTGATCGGTCACTTTGACGACCTCAGCCGGGCCCACGAAGCGGTGCTCAAGGCCAAGGACCAGGTGGCGCGGCTCACCCCCCTGGTGGCCGACTGCGACCGCTACGACCGGGAAGCCGCCCGGCGCGACCAACTCACCGCCTGCCGCGAGGCCCTGCAGCCCTGGTTTGCCCAACACAAGCTGGCACTGCTGGACGAACGGCTGGCCACCCTGAACGAGGAACTGGAGCGCCACCAGCTCAAGATCACCAACCTGGAAGAACAGCGACGCGGGCTGCAGAGCCGGGAGCGGGAACTGCGGCGCCATATCGCCGAAAGCGGCGGCGACCGCCTGGAAAACCTGGCCGAGGAGATCCGGCAACTGGCGGAGCAGCAGCAACAACGCCGCCGCAAGGCCGAGCGTTACCAGGAGCTGGCCGCCGGGCTGGGGCTAACGGCGGCCGCCGATGAGGAAGCCTTTCTCAACCAGCGCCAGTGGTGCGACGCCCTGCGGGAAGAAGAAACGGAAAACGAGGCCCGCCTGCAGAACCAAATCAACGAAACCGGGGTACGGCTGGCAGAGGGCCGGCGGGAACACGAGCAGTTGGCAGCCGAGATCACCGGCCTCAAGGCCCGGCGCAGCAACATCGCGCAACAGCAGGTCGCCATGCGCCAGCGCTTAGCCAAGGCCCTGGATTT
The DNA here is from genome assembly GCF_029210385.1 of Desulfurivibrio dismutans. Taxonomy (GTDB): domain Bacteria; phylum Desulfobacterota; class Desulfobulbia; order Desulfobulbales; family Desulfurivibrionaceae; genus Desulfurivibrio; species Desulfurivibrio dismutans. Next base: position 76,741 of record NZ_JARGDQ010000002.1, read on the forward strand.
GAAGGAAGAGGAACTGCCATTTGCCGGCGAGCTGATCCAGGTGCGGGAGGAGGAGAGCCGGTGGGAAGGGGCCATCGAGCGGCTGCTGCACAACTTCGGTCTTTCGCTGCTGGTGCCCGAACAGCATTACACCAAAGTGGCCGCCTGGGTCGATGACACCGACCTCAAGGGTCGGCTGGTCTACTTCCGGGTCCGCCCCGGCCGCGTGGGCGAGCCGCCACCACCGGATGCCGACCTGCTGCCAAACAAGCTGGCGATCAAGCCCGAGACCCCCCTCTACGACTGGCTGGAAGGGGAAATCGCCCGCCGCTTCGCGGTGATCTGCTGCCACGACCAAAAACGTTTCCGCCGCGAAACCCGGGCCCTGACCAAAAGCGGCCAGATCAAGATGCCAGGCGAGCGCCATGAAAAGGATGACCGCCACCGCCTGGACGACCGCCGCCGCTACGTGCTGGGCTGGACCAACGCCGCCAAGATCGCCGCCCTGGAAGAGCAGGCCGGCCGGCTGGAGGAAGAACTGACCGCCGTCGGCCGACAACTGTCCATTCTGCAACAGGAACGGCAGCGGCTGCTGGAACGCCTCAACTTGCTGACCAAGCTCGACGAGTACCGGGATTTCCGGGAACTGGACTGGCAACCGGTAGCCCGCCGGGCCGCCGAGCTGGCGGCGGAAAAAAAGGAGCTGGAGGCCGCCTCCGACCTGCTGCAGACCCTGACCGGTCAACTGGTCGAAACGGAAAATCAGCTGGCGGCGGTGGAGGCCAAGCTGGAGGCCCGCCGGGAACAGCGGACCCGAACGGCCCAACGCCACCAGGACCTGGGTGAAATGCGCCAACAGCTAACAGAACTGCTGGCCGCCGTCGGCGACCAAGCCACCGCCTGCTACCCCGAACTGGTTCGCCTGCGGGCCGAGGCCCAGCCCGAACAGCCCCTGACCTTGGAAAACTGCGACGCTAGGGAGCGGGAGCTGCGGGAGTGGCTGCAAAGCAAAATCGACAACCTCGGCCGCCAGCTAAGCAAGTTACAGGAAAAAATCGGCGCCGGCATGCGGGGCGTCAGCGAGACCTACCCCCTGGAGACCCGGGATATGGACGTGGCGCTGGCCGCCGCCGGCGACTACCGCCAGTGGCTCGACCGTCTTAGCGCCGACGACCTGCCCCGCTTCGAGGCCCGCTTCAAGGAGTTGCTCAACGTCAACACCATCCGCGAGGTGGCCGGTTTCCAGTCGCAGCTGATCAAGGAACGGGAGAAGATCAAGGAAAACATCAAGCGGATCAACCTCTCTTTGGCCCACATCGACTACAACCCCGGCCGTTACATCGTGCTGGAGGCCCGCGCCGCCGCCGACCAGGAGATCAAGGAATTTCTGGGCGACCTCAAGGCCTGCACCGAGGAGACCCTCACCGGCTCCACCGGCGACCAGTACTCCGAGGCCAAGTTCCTGCAGGTCAAACGGATCATCGAACGCTTCCGGGGCCGCGAGGGACGCACCGAGGCGGACCGCCGCTGGACCGCCAAGGTGACCGATGTTCGCAACTGGTTCGTCTTTGCCGCCAGCGAGCGCTGGCGCGAGGACGATCGGGAACACGAGCACTACGCCGACTCCGGCGGCAAATCCGGCGGCCAGAAGGAAAAGCTGGCCTACACCGTGCTGGCCGCATCCCTGGCCTACCAGTTCGGCCTGGAATGGGGGGCGGTGCGCTCCCGCTCCTTCCGTTTCGTGGTCATCGACGAGGCCTTCGGCCGGGGCTCCGACGAATCGGCCCGCTACGGCCTGGAGCTGTTCGCCCGCCTCAACCTGCAACTGCTGATTGTCACCCCCCTGCAAAAGATCCACATCATCGAACCCTTCGTGGCCGCCGTCGGCTTCGTCCACAGCCCCGACGGCCAAACCGCCACCCTGCGCAACCTCACCATCGAAGAGTACCGGGCGGAAAAAGAACATCGGCAGGGGCGCAAACCATGACCCTTGAGCGGGCCCAAATAGATGAGTTTCAAATTGTCACCAAGCAGGCCCGACCACGACTGGGCCAGATTTGTGATCCGTTGAGGCATTTAGACACGAAAAACTTGCCCGCAAAACGCAGGAGTGGTAGCATAAATCATGCCTGAAAAAAAGGTAATAGATCGAACCTTCGCCATTTCCAGAAAACGCGGCAATGGCATCCTCCGCTATGAAATTTGGGAAACCGCTGGAGTTGTAACCCGATACAACCTGGCCTACATCAACCACCTGATCTACAGCGGCGATAATGGCCGAGTGGTTGGTTATGACAACAAACATGGTCACCATCGACACTATAAGGGGGCGGTCGAACCGATAAAAGCAACAAGTTTTGCCGAGCTTGAAAAACGTTTCGAGCAGGACTGGACAACCGTATTGGAGGAGTACAATGCGCAACGTAACCGTTAAAACCGGTACCGTTGAGGATTTTCTGGCCCGGAGCCGCAAAATAGCCCGCCGTATGGACCGGGGAAAGGAACTTCAGCCTGAATATACCCTTACCTTCGAGGACCCGGCGGATATGTTTTCCGTAATGAGCCCCGGTCGCCTGGAGCTTTTTAGGGCGGTCAAAAAGGAACCTTCGTCGATCACCGCCTTGGCCCAGCGTCTCAAGCGTGATCGCAGTTCGGTCAAGAAAGATATCGATCAGTTGATGGCCGCAGGTTTGCTGGATGTAAAAGAGGTGCCCCTGCCGGGACACGGTCGGCAGAAGTTTGTCCGGGCTGTAGCCGACAGCATCCAATTACAGGCGGTAGTGGCGTAAATCCTGTTGTACCCGACTAAAACAGACTTACCCGGATAACAGGGAAAGGGCCATCGGCACAATGGAGTATATACCGAACCATAACAGTCCGTTTTTCAACGGGCTGTTAGCGGCCACCAAGATCGACATCCGGTTTTAGGCCGACGCCCGTGATGCCCTTTTAAGGCCATGTTGGAATAGGCAGCACGAAAAACCGCCAACGATGAAAACCATGAAAACACTTTATCGGGAACCTTTCACCCCATGAACTGGACCACCCCGGTGGAGCTGCGCCGCCAGGTGCGGAAATTGTGGGACCGGGGCCAGCTGCTGGCCGAGCTGGCCGGCGGCGAGAGCATTTTCCCCCGGCGACTGACCCTCAAAACTCCCACCTCGACCCAACTGGCCAGTGATTTTGGCGCCGTCCGCGACTGGATCAGCCGATTGCGCGCCGGGGCCGGGGGCACCGAAACCGGGGCTGACGGAGCCGGGGCTGACGCCCCCGGCCGTAACCACGACGCTGACGCCGGGGGTGTGCATGGCAGCGGCAAATACCGGATTCAATGGCGGGAGATCAACCACCGGGTACTGGGTCGCAACCGGGTGCCGACGGCGGTCTGGCTCGACAGCCTGGACCAGGCCCTGGCCCTGCGCCTGGATGTTTTCACCGACCTCAAGCTGCCGGTGCGCCGGGTCTTTATCACTGAAAACGAGATCAACTTCCTGGCCTTCCCCCGCCTGGCGGCCAGCCTGGTGATCTTCGGCGCCGGCTACGGCTTCGAGGAATGGTCCCGGATAAGCTGGCTGCAAAAGCAGGAAATCCACTACTGGGGCGATATCGACACCCACGGCTTTGCCATCCTTAACCAACTGCGGCGGATTTTCCCCCAAGCCCGTTCCCTGCTCATGGATCGGGAAACCCTGCTTGCCCATCGCCGCCAGTGGAGCACCGAACCCAAACCGCAAAAACGCGACCTGCCCCGCCTGCAGCCGGCGGAAGCCGCCCTCTACGACGATCTGCGCCATGACCGCCTGGGGCCATCCGTTCGCCTGGAGCAGGAAAGAATCGCCTACAGCCGCCTGCTGGATATTTTTTAAATTTGATGGTCTCGCCAAAACTTGTTAATCGTGCTCGGTCGGCATCGCCACTTTTTACGGCGCCGGCACTTCGGCAGCCCGCAAAAAAAATGCCGTGACATGTCGACGCCAACCCCGGCGCCCGTCAGGGCCTGATGCTATTCGGGGAACAGTACCATGTGGCGGACATCGGCGTGGATGCCGATCATCTCGCCGGTGGCATGCGAGCAGTGGCTGGGGACCAGGGCCTGGACCGGGTGGCCGCTGCTCAGACGCAGGGTGTAGAGAATATTGGCCCCGCGAAAATCCCGGCGCAACACCTCTGCCTTGACCGGGCTGGCGTCATCGTGGATGACGTCCTCGGGACGGACCAGGACGCTGACGCGGCTGCCGGATGTTATTTTTTCTTCACCAGCACCGCTGTCCACGCCCTTGAGCAGGCCCAGGCCGGTTTCCACCGCGCCACCGGCCTCCACCACACCCGGCAGCAGCACCCCCTCGCCGATGAAGTCGGCTACAAAACGGGTTTTGGGTCGGTGGTAGAGGTTATAGGCGGTGTCCCACTGCTGCAGGATGCCGTCATGCAGTACCCCGATCTCGTCGGCCATGGCGAAGGCTTCGAACTGGTCGTGGGTGACCAGAAACGCGGTGAGCTCTTCCTGCTTGAGAATGCGCCCCACCTCCCGGGCCAGTTTTTCCCGGATCTCCATATCCAGGCTGGAAAAGGGTTCATCCAGCAGCAGCAACTCCGGTCGCGGAGCCATGGCCCGGGCCAACGCCACCCGCTGTTGCTGGCCGCCGGACAACTGGTGAGGGTACAGCGGCCCGCTTTCCTCCAGGCCGATCAGCACCAGCAGTTCCGCCACCCGCCGGCGGCGGTTTTTGGCGTCCAGACCACCCAGGCCGAAGGCGATATTATCGGCCACACTGAGGTGGGGAAACAGTGCCAGGTCCTGGAAAACCATACCCACCCGGCGTTTTTCCGGCGGCAGAAAGTGACAGTGGCTGCTGACCAACCGGCCGCCCAGGCGGATCTCACCTTTGCGCACCGGTTCAAAACCGGCGATGGCCCGCAGCAGGGTGGTCTTACCACAGCCGCTGGGCCCCAGCAGGCAGCCGATGGCCCCGCCGCCCAGTTGCAGATCGATCCCTTTGACGATGTCGGGACCGCCGTAAGAGATATGTACGTTTTTTACTTCCAGTTGCATAATATCTCCCCTATTTTTGCTCGCGGCGGCTGCGGGCAATGGTCAGACTCAGCAGGATCACCGGCACGATCCCCGCCGCCACTATGGCCAGGGCGGCCAGGCTGGACTCGGCCAAAAATTCGTCGGAGGCCAGCTCAAAGGCCCGCACCGCCAGGGTGTTGAAGTTAAAGGGGCGCAGCACCAGGGTGGCGGGCAACTCCTTGAGGACATCGACAAAAACCAGCAACAGGGCGGTGAGCAGGCTGCCCCGCAACACCGGCAGATGCACCCGCCGCAACACCTGGAAGGGGCGCATCCCCATGACCCGGGCGGCATCATCCATGGACTGCTTGACCTTGCCCAGGCCGGCTTCCACCGCGTGCAGGGCCACCGCCATAAAGCGGGCCACGTAGGCAAAGAGCAGGGCCGCCACGGTGCCGCTGAGCAACAGGCCGGTGGAGATATTAAAATTATCCCGCATCCAGCTGTCAACGGTATTGTCCAGCCAGGCGAAGGGGATAATCACTCCGATGGCGATCACCAGCCCCGGCACCGCATAGCCCATGCTGGCCACTTGGACCCCGACCCGGATCACGGGAGTGGGCCGCAAACGCTTACCGTAGGCCAGCAGCAGGGCCAGGGTCAGGGTCAGCAGGGCGGCGCCGGCGGCCAGCAGCAGACTGTTGCGCATCAGCACCAGGAAATCAGCGTCGAAAGTGTGTTCCCAGGTGGCCCAGGCCCAGGCTCCAAGCTGAGCCGCCGGCAACAAAAAGCCAAGCATAAGGGGCAGCAGGCAGACCGCAAAGGCGGCCAGGGCCCGGCCGCCGCACAGTTGATAACCTGGCAGGTCCTGGTGGCGCTGGCCGGTGTTGTGGTAACGAGCCCGGTGCCGTGACCAGCGCTCCAGTACGATCAGTACCAGGACAAAGGTCATCATCAGAGCGGCCAGCTGGCTGGCCGCGTCGATATCGCCCAGGCCGTACCAGGTGCGAAAAATGCCGGTGGTGAAGGTGTCGACCCCGAAATACTGGACGGTGCCGAAATCGGCCAGGGTTTCCATCAGGGCTAAAGTCAGTCCGGCGATGATGGCCGGCCGGGCCATGGGCAGGGCCACGGAGAAAAATGAGCGCCAGGGGCCGCAGCCCAGGGTGCGGCTGGCCTCCAGCACGCAGACCGATTGCTCAAGAAAGGCGGCTCGGGCCAGCAGGTAAACATAGGGGTAAAGCACCAGGGAGAGCATCAGCACCGCCCCGGGCAGGGAGCGTATTTCGGGAAACCAGTAGTCACCGTGGCCCCACTCGAACCAAGCCCGCAGGGCGGTCTGCAGAGGGCCGGTAAAGTCCAGCATGCCGGTATAGGTGTAGGCAATGATGTAGGCCGGCATGGCCATGGGCAACAGCAGCGCCCACTGAAAAAAACGGCGGCCGGGAAAGCGGCATAGGGTACAAACCCAGGCGCAGGAAACCCCGATCAGCAGGGTACCGAAGCCCACCCCCAGCATCAGCAACAGGGAATTGCCAACGTAGTCGGGCAGCACGGTGGCGGCCAGATGCCGCCAGACCTCACCGGTGGGCTTGAAAACGGAGGACAGCACCACCAGCACCGGCACCGACAGCGCCAGGGCCACCAAGGGCACCCCCACCCCCCAAAAGTCAAGCGGACGGGATCCCCCCCGCCCACCGATATACCGAGCAAAAAAGTGTTTCATCGGCACAACAAACGTTTTCCCACCAGTAAAAAAGTAAATACCCACGGGGACACCCCGCAGGTATAAAAAAGCCATCAGCCGAAAGTCTATTGGTTGTGGCAAAGGGGTGGGTGCCGATAAAACCGGTAGCGGCTCATTCTCGGCGGGCATCCATGCCCGCCTCCGAGGCGGCGGCGACCTCCTGCACGTCCCATGTGCCCGGCCCCGCCGCCGAACCCGCCGCTACCGGTTTTACCGGCACCCGTCCAGGCCCCAGGCACCTTGCCTGTTGCACCCAGGCTTTCTCTTATTCCCCTCAAGTAAGTATCGTGTAACCGGCTGTAATATCGCAGCCAGCAAAAACTTACTTGCCGACAAATCGCCGCCACAGCCGGCGTGGGATGCTAATGCCCTGGTTCGTAACACTGAAAAACTTTCAGCATTGCCGCAGATTTGCGCAAGCAGCCCCCGCGAGTATAGCAGCGCTATATCGTGGGGGCTGATCGCGCAAATCTGCGGTGCTGCTGTGCGTTTTTCTAGCGCCAACCGGCGCGGTCCATCAATCTTACCGCTTCCGGGTTATATTCACCCAGGCGGGCCAGGTCAAGGTCATCGGCCTTGAATTCACCCCAGGCGGCCAGGGTGTCACTCAACTCCACCCCGGAGCGTACCGGAAATTCGTAGTTGGCCGAGGCATACCAACTCTGGGCCTCTTCACTGACCAGAAACTCCAGCAGCTTAACGGCATTGTCCCGGTTACCGGCATACTTGGTCACCCCGGCGCCGCTGACGTTGATGTGGGTGCCGTAACCATCCTGATCGGGCCAGATCAGGCCGATGGCCGCCACCGCCGCCTGGTCGGCCTCGTTGCCATTGGCCATGCCGCCAATGTAGTAGGTATTTACCACGGCCACGTCACATTGTCCAGCGGCCACCGCCCGGATCTGGTCGCGGTCACCACCCCGGGGTGGCCGGGCCAGGTTGGCCATCAGGCCCCGCACCCACTCTTCGGCGGCCTCCTCCCCTCCATGGGCGATGCGGGAGGCCACCAGGGACTGGTTGTAGACGTTACTGGACGAACGAATGCAGATCTTGTTGCCCAGTTCCGGATTGGCCAGATCGGCATAGGTGCTGATCCCCGCCGGGTCAAAACGATCCTTGGCGTAGATGATCACCCGGGCCCGCTTGGAAAGACCGAACCAGTGCCCTTCCGGATCGCGCAAATTGGCGGGAATCACCGCGCTTAAAACCGCCGACTCGACGGGCTGAAAAACCCCGGCCACCATGGCCCGGCTCAGATTGCCGGCATCCACGGTGAGCAGCAGATCGGCCGGCGAGTTGCGGCCCTCGCTCTGCAGCCGCTGCAGCAAGGCCTCCGGCCGACCGGCCACCAGATTGACCTTAATACCGCTAAGCTCGCTAAAACGATCCAGCAGCGGCTTGATCAAAGCCTCCTGGCGGGCCGAATAGATATTGACCTCATCGGCGGCGGCGGATGTCGGAGCGCCGGCCACGCTGAAAGCGAGCAGCAGCAGGGGAACCATAAAAGAGCACAAACGATGCATGACCATAATCTCCCAAAAAAGAATTCACATACCGGCGGTCCCGAACAGACAAGCAACCTTAAATACCGCACCGGGACCATAAATTACCGCAGACGAATGGTTGCGCGCCGGACCATCCGTCGGTTTCAAGTTTTATCTACCACTGTTTTTTGGAGATGTCTAATCTTTTTTTAGATACCAATAACTTTATGTTGCCCTCAACACTTGGGAGCCGTTACAACCTTTGGCCATTTGCCATACCAGATGCCATGGTCGGAGTTATGCTTTTCGGAAAACCAGCAAGTTGCGGCAAGCGCCGGAAAAAGGGAGGGTAAAGGCTACGGTTTGCTCCAGACAATATGGTGAATCGGGCTGCTGTTGCCGCCAGGCGGCCAGCTCCGTTTCGGCCCGGGGCCCTTTCATACAGATCACCCGACCGCCGGCCGGGCTCAAGGGGGCGCAAAGGGCCAAGAAAGGGGCAATGGCGGTAAAGGCACGGCTGGTGATCACCGCAAAGCGGCCCGCCAGCTCCTGATCATCGGTGGCCTCCGGCTCCAGTCTTTGGGCCAGCACCACCGTACCGTCATGGAGCCCCAAGGTGCGGATGACATGGCGAAGGAAAGAAACCCGCTTCAAACGGGGTTCCATCAGGGTAACGGCGAGAGCCTCGGGCCGCCAGCACTTCAACGCCAGCCCGGGAAAGCCGGCGCCACTGCCCACATCCAGCAAAGGTAAGCGATAGCTGGGATCCCGGTTGTTTAAGCTGGCCAGCAGGGGCCACAAGGTGAGAGAGTCGAGGAAATGGGTTGCCAGCAGTTCCTGCGGCGGCGCGGCGGCCACCAGGTTGATGCGGCGGCTCCATTTAAGCAGTTCGTCATGGTAACGGCAGAGCCGGGCGATGGCCGCAGGTTCGGGCGGCACCCCCAACCGCTTAAGCCCCACGGCCAGTATGTCGGCACATCCCCGGCTCACAAGGACGCTCAGGAAGAGGAAACGGTGGGCAGGTACAGTTTCTGGAAACGCACGAAGTACTCCACCCCGGACCAGACAGTGAGCACCATGGCCACCATCAGCAGCACCTCGCCCACTTCATGCAGGTAGGGCAGCGGCAACAGGGAGGCGGGAAAAATCAGTACGCACAGGGCGATATACTGGAACACGCTTTTCAACTTGCCCATCCGGCCGGCGGCAATGACAATCCCGGCATCGGCCGCCACCCCCCGGAAGCCGGTGATCACCAGCTCCCGGGCCAGAATCACAAAGGCCACCCAGGCCGCCACCTTACCCAAAGGGATCAGCATGATCAGGGCCACGGCGATCAGCACCTTGTCGGCCAGGGGGTCCATCAGTTTGCCCAGCACCGACTCGCTCTGCATCTTACGAGCGAAATAACCGTCGGCCAAATCGGTGAGCGCCCCGGAAAGAAACAGAATAAAGGCGACCAGGCCGGCCAGTTGACCCGCCCCGGGCAACAGGCAAAGCAGGATAAAGGGCACCACCGCAAACCGGTAAGCGGTTAGCAAATTGGGCAGGGTTATGATCTGACGATGGGGCATCGTTCTCTACTTACGGGGTCTTTTGGCCCAATCGGAAAGAAATTTCTCCATGCCGATGTCGGTGAGCGGATGGGCCGCCAACTGGGAAATCACCTTGAAGGGAATGGTGGCGATATGGGCTCCCATCAAGGCTGATTCCACCACGTGGATGGGGTTGCGAACACTGGCCACGATGATCTCGGTGGTGAACCCGTAGTTCTCGTAGATGGTGAGAATATCCTGGACCAGGTTGAGACCGTTTTCGGAAACATCATCCAGCCGCCCGACAAAGGGAGAAACGTAGGCGGCTCCGGCCTTGGCCGCCATCAGGGCCTGACTGGAGGAAAAAACCAGGGTGACGTTGGTTTTGATCCCTTCTTCGGCCAACTTCTTGACCGCCTTGAGCCCCGCCGTGGTCATGGGCACCTTGATCACAATATTGGGGTGCAGCTTGGCCAACTGGCGCCCCTCTTCCACCATGCCGTCGCTTTCCGAGCTGATCACCTCGGCGCTGATGGGGCCGTCCACCAGGGCGGTGATCTCTTTGAGCAGGGCCTCGAAAGGTTTGTTTTCCTTGGCCACCAGGGAGGGGTTGGTGGTAACGCCATCCACCATGCCCATCTCCACGGCCTGGGCAATCTCTTCCAGATTGGCGGTATCGATAAAAAATTTCATGGTTTCCTCCGGAGGTTTAAATAAATTAACGGTGACTGAATATGTCAGCCGGCTGAGTTATCCTTTTTCTTTTCGACAAAAGTACGGCGACACTTCTCACTGCAGAAAAAAAACTCCTCCCCGTGGTGCTGATGCCGCAGGGCCTGACCGCGGGGCACATAAGCGCCGCAGGAGGGATCCTGCACCAGTACGTCATTAATGGCCGCCCGCTCCCGCTGGTCTTCCGCCGCCAACCGCTTTTTGCGGCCGGCCATATACAGACGGTATAGCAGATAACCCAGCACAATGATGATAATAATTTTCAGCGGGTGCATAAATACCGTCCTTATTATTCGTCCCAGTCTTCGGGGATCAGCCGTTGCCCCTCCACCGCTGCCAAAGAGGCGGCCATGGTGGCGATGTTTTGCCGCGCCCCCGGGGGCACCAGCGTCGGGGCCAGTTCCCGCAGGGGCTCCAGCACAAAACGGCGGCGGCGCATCTCGGGATGCGGCACCACCAGGTGGGGCAGGTTGATCACCTGGTCGCCATAAAGCAGCAGGTCCAAGTCAATGGGCCGGTCAAATCCCTGGTGTTGCCGGTCCCGACCCAATTCCGTCTCGATCCGCAACAGCAGGGCCAGCAGTTCTTCCGCCGCCAACTCAGTGTCCAGTTCCCCCACCGCGTTGGTAAACCACTGCTCGCTTACCCCGCCCACCGGCTCACTGCGCCAAAGCCGGGACAAGCGCCGGGCGGTAATACCCGGCACTGCCCCCAACCGCCGCCAGGCCCGGAGCAAGTTGCGCCGCCCTTCGCCCAAATTGGCACCCAGCCCGATATAGGCCACAACCCTCAAAAATCTTCGAGGCCCAGGACATCGAACATGTTGTACAGCCCTTTGGGCTTGTCCACCACCCAGGCCGCCGCCAGCGCCGCCCCGCGGGCGAAGTTATCGCGGTTGTGGGCCCGGTGGGTCAACTCCAGGCGCTCGCCGGCGCCGGCAAAATAGACCGTGTGCTCACCGACGATGTCACCGGCTCGGATGGTCTGGATGCCGATTTCCTGGTCGGTACGCTCACCAATGATGCCGTGGCGGGCATACACCCCCACCTTCTCCAGGTCGCGCCCCACCCCTTCGGCCACCATCTCCCCCAGCTTGAGGGCGGTGCCGCTGGGGGCATCTTTTTTCATTCGGTGGTGGGCCTCGACGATCTCGATATCGTAACTGTTGCCCAGCACGGCGGCCATCTTGCGGGCCACCTTGAACAGCACGTTGACCCCCACCGCCATGTTGGGCGCCTGCACACAGGGAAAGGCATCGGCGGCCAGGTTACGCAAATCATCCAGGTTTTCGGTGGTTAACCCGGTGGTGCCGATGACCATGGCCTTGCCTTTGGCGGCCGCCAGACGGGCCAGCTTCATGGTGGCCTCATGGAAGGTGAAATCGATCACCACTTCCCCCTGGTCGAGCGCCTCCGCGGGATCTCCCACCATCTTGATCCCCAAAGTGCCCAAACCGGCCAGCTCACCCAGGTCGCTGCCCACCTCCGGGCTGTCCGGCCGTTCAAAGCCGGCGACCAGCTCCAGTCCCGGCTGCTGCTGTACCATGGCGCAAATCCGGCGCCCCATCCGGCCGGCCGCCCCGGCCACAATTACCTTGGTCATGCCTGGCTCCTTACAGTAAACCGCATTGCTGCAGCACTTGTTGCAATTTGGTCTTGCCGGCTTCATCCATGGCATACATGGGCAGCCGAACAAAATCTGATTTAATTTTGCCCATCATGCGCAAAGCGGTTTTGGCCGGTACCGGGTTGGTGTCAAAAAACATTGCCTGCATCAGCGGAAACAGCCGATAATGGAACTCTCTGGCCTTGGCGTTATCGTTGCTCAAGGCCGCCTCGATCATTGCCGCCATCTCCCCCGGAGCGACATTGGAACTCACCGAGATCACCCCGGTGCCACCCACCATGACGGTGGCCATGGAGGTGAAATCATCGCCGCTCATCACAGCAAAACCGTTGGGGCAGAGGCGGATCACCTCGCTGACCTGCTGCAGGCTGCCGGTGGCCTCCTTGATGCCGACGATGTTGTCGATCTCGGCACAGCGGGCCACGGTGGCCGGCAACATGTTAACGGAAGTGCGACCCGGCACGTTGTACATGATGATGGGAATATCCACCGCCTCGGCCAGGGCCTTGAAGTGCCGGTACAGCCCTTCCTGGGAGGGCTTGTTGTAGTAGGGGGTGATCAACAGAGCGCCGTCGGCCCCAGCCTCCTTGGCGTGCCGGGTCAACTCGATGGACTCGCTGGTGCTGTTGGAACCGGTGCCGGCCAGCACCGGCACCCGGCCGGCAACGGTCTTGATGGTCAGCTCCACCACCCGGTGATGTTCATCGTGGCTCATGGTGGCCGCCTCACCGGTGGTACCGCAGGGCACAATGCCGTGGGTGCCGGCGGCGATCTGAAATTCAATCAGGTCGATCAGCCCCTGTTCGTCAAGGCTGCCGTCGGGATTGAACGGCGTGGCGATGGCCACGAAGGCGCCGCGAAATTTGTTGCTCATGGTTTCTCCTCCTAAGGACAATATCGTTACAATCTTCGCAAGGCTTCTTGATGGAGTTGGCCGTCGTAAATAAAGTCCGCCGGTCCTTCCAGTTTCACTTCGCTGAACTCATCACCATCCCGGCGATAATGGATCACCAACTCTTCCCGGCCGGAGGTGATGATCCGGGTAGGTGCGGCGGCCAGCCCCAGGGAGCCGGCCACCAGGGCGGCGGCCACCGCGCCGGTACCGCAGGCCAGGGTTTCATCCTCCACCCCCCGCTCATAGGTTCGCACCCGCAGCAAGCGATCACGGGGCACCACATCTTGCGGCACCCCGTGATCGCTTGCTGCCGTTTGCGCTCCGTGATCGATTAGCGTTTCCCGGCCCACGAAGTTGACGTTGGCCCCGGCGGGGGCAAAGTGGGGGTGAAAACGGAAGTGGCGACCCCACTCTTTCACCGGAGCGGCGTCAATATCATCCACCAGCAGCACGGCATGCGGCACTCCGGTATTGACCAGGTGCACGGTTTGCTCCATGCCGTCGGGGTTGTCCAGCCGCAGATCAAGCTGCAGGTTTTCCGGCGGGGTCATGGTCAAGCACACGGTGGTACCGGTGACCTCGGCCTCGATGATCCCGGCCAGGGTGGCAAAACGCATGTGAGCCGGGGCGATCCCCTGCGCAAAAGCAAAGCGGGCCGCGCAACGGGCGCCGTTGCCGCACATCTCGGCCACCGAGCCGTCGGCATTGAAAAACTGCCAGCGGAAATCGGCTTCTTTACTCTCTTCGATCAGGATCAGCCCGTCGGCCCCTACGGAAAACTTGCGCTCGCACACCGCCCGGGCAATTTTCTGTGCCTGGGCGGTATCGCTAAAAAGCGACCGCCGATGGTCCATCAGGATGAAGTCGTTGCCGGCGCCGCTCATCTTGGTGAATGGTATGGGAAATTGCATAATAATTACGACTCTTTAAGAAACCCCGGAATCTCTTCCCCCCGGATCAGGTCGGCATAGCTTTCCCGGCGGCGGATGACATGAAACTCGGCGCCGTTGGCCAGCACTTCCGCCACCCGGGGGCGGGAGTTGTAATTGGAGGCCATGGTAAAACCGTAAGCCCCGGCGCTTTTCACCGCCAGCAGTTCACCGGGACGGGCGGCGGGCACCTCCTGGTCGCGGGCCAGAAAATCGCCGGTCTCGCAGATGGGCCCCACCACATCGGCGGTCTGGGTCGCGCCATCTCCCTGCACCACCGGCACGATGGCATGATACGCATCATAGAGGCTGGGCCGGAAAAGATCGTTCATGCCGGCATCCACCACTATGAACTTCTTTTCCCCGCCCTGACCGCTTTTGGTGTAAAGCACTTTGGTCACCATGATCCCGGCGTTGCCCACTATAACCCGGCCCGGCTCCAGGATCAAGGTGCAGTCCAGCTCACCCAGGGCCTGGCGCACGGCGGCGCCGTATGCAGCGGGCTCGGGCGGCTCTTCCCGGTCATAGCGAATCCCCAGGCCGCCGCCGATATCGAGATATTTGACAGCAATGCCGTCGGCGGCCAGCCGGGCCAGGAACTTTTTGAGTTTGTCGATGGTATCGACAAAGGGTGAAACCTTGGTCAACTGCGAGCCGATATGGCAGCTGACCCCGACGATTTCCACCCAGTCCATCTTTTGCGCCCGGCGGTAAACCGCCGGCGCTTCGGCAATGGGAATGCCGAACTTGTTTTTGGCCAGGCCGGTGGAGATATAGGCATGGGTATGGGGATCCACATCGGGGTTGACCCGAAACGAAATCCGGGCCGTCACTTGCAGTTCGGCGGCACAGCGGGCCACCACCGTAAGCTCCTGCTCCGACTCCAGGTTGAACATCAAAATCCCGGCCTCAAGGGCCTGGCGAATCTCCGCCGCGGTCTTGCCGACCCCGGAATAGACGATCTTACCCGGCTCAATACCGGCGGCCAGGGCCCGGTAGAGTTCACCGCCGGAGACGATGTCGGCACCCCCCCCCAGCCCGGCAAAGAGTCGCAGGATGGCGATGTTGGAGCAGGCCTTGACGGCAAAGCAGGTCAGGTGATTCAACCCGGCAAAGGAGTCGTCCAGGGCCCGGAAGTGGCGCTGCAGAGTGGCGGTGCTGTACAGGTAGAAAGGAGTGCCCACCTGGTCGGCGATCTCCGGCACCGCCACCTCTTCGACCCACATGACCCCGTCCCGGTATTGAAAATGATCCATAAAACGCCCTCAACAAGGTTTTAATAATCGTTCAGCAAGGCCCCGGGGCCGACAAAGTCACCGGCTTTGGCACCGGGGTGAGGGCCATGCGATTTTGACGTTGCCCCGTCACGGCCGGTTAAACGGCAGTTCGTTGCCCGCCTCACTGCGGTTGCCCTCGGCATCGACGGCAACCAGGCGGTAGTACCAGGTGTCGGCCGCCGCCGGCGGCCGGCGGTCGAGGTAGCTCAAGGCCGGGGCCGATAACCGGCCTATTTCCCGGGACTCTTCCTCGCCGGCCAAACGGCGCAGCACAACAAATTCGACGATATTACCATCTTCCGGCATCTCCCAGAGCAGGCGCACCCCCTCCCGCACCGGTACCACCGCCTCCAGGGTCGGAACCGGCGGCGGAGTCAGATCCCGGGCGACAACCCGAACCGTTTCCCCCACCGGGCCGGCTATCTGGCTCTCGTCATGGACCGCCCGGGCCTGCACCCGATAGTAATAGGTCCGACCGCCCACCACCTCACGGTCGATAAAATCAGGGTCATCGGCCTGGGCCAGAACCCGAAAATCCTCCCCATCATCGGAGCGGTAAATCCGGTAGCGCAGCTCGGCTGGCACTTCGGCCAACACAGGGATTTCCCGCGGCGGCTGCCACCGCAGCCCAACCAGCCGGTCGCCGGCCTCGGCGGTCAATCCACCGGGGGCGCCGGGCGGTGTCAGCCAGGTAAAAGCAATCCGGTTGGACGGCGCACTGGCCAGCAGCCAGCCGGCCCGGCTCCGCACCTGATAAAGATAACGGTGGCCCGGCAGCAGTTGAGTTTCGCGGTAAACCAGGCGTTCACCGGCGGCTATTTCATTGCGCACTGTCAGCGGCCGGCCAAACGGGGGCGGCTCCTCTGCCCGGTACTCTGCTTCCGGCACCACCGCTCGGTAGAGCTGAAATTTTTTAACCCGGTAGGGCAAGCGTTCACCCTGTAACGTCCGACGGGGTACGGTCCAGGAAAGCTTGATGCCGCGTTCATCAAGAACAAAATCCAGGTCGGCGATGGGGGCCGGCAGAATCTCCTCCGGCGGCCGCGGATCGGTTTTTTTACCGCAACCGGCGGCAAAAAGCAGCAGCGCCATTACCCCAAACACCAGGCAAAACCGGCGAAAACCGGAGGCTGCCCCCGGTTTTTTGATCAACTCCCCCATGATAACGCCACCCACTATTTCAACGCCATTACCCGACAGACAGCTCCGCCTCGGCCCGGGCGATGGCCTCTGCCACCCGGGCTCCACCGGTGCCGCCCACGGAGTTGCGGCTGTTGACCGAGCCCTCCACCGACAGCACGGCAAAGACATCCTCTTCGATGCACTCGGCAAAGCGCCGCAGCTCGGTCAGGCTCAACTCGGCGATATCACGGCCCTGCTCCAAGGAATAGGCCACGGCCCGGCCGACGATGGCGTGGGCCTGGCGGAAGGGCACCTGCTTGCGCACCAGGTAATCGGCCAGGTCGGTGGCGGTCATGCAGCCCCGGCGCAGGGCCGCCGCCAGGTTTTCTTCCTTGAAGCGCAGCCCGGCCATCAGTTCGGCGGCCAAGGCCAGGGAGGCGGAGACGGTGTCCACGGTGTCGAAGATCGGCTCCTTGTCTTCCTGGAGATCGCGGTTGTAGGCCAGCGGCAGGCCCTTGAGCAGGGTCAGCAGGGCCATCAGGTGGCCCACCACCCGGCCGGACTTGCCGCGGATCAACTCCGGCACGTCGGGGTTTTTCTTCTGGGGCATGATGGAACTGCCGGTGCAGAAGGCGTCGGGCAGCTCGACAAAGGCGAACTCTTCGCTGGTCCAGAGCACCAGCTCCTCGGCCAGGCGGCTTAAATGGACCTGGATCAGGGCGGCGGCGGCGGCAAACTCGATGACGAAATCCCGGTCGGCCACGGTGTCCAGGCTGTTGGCCGAGACTTCGGGGAAATCCAGCAACCCGGCGACATACTCACGATCGATGGGCAGGCCGGTGCCGGCCAGGGCCGCCGCCCCCAGGGGCAGAACGTTGATCCGCCGGCGGCAGTCGGCCAGGCGTTGACGGTCGCGCTTGCACATCTCGTAGTAGGCCAGCAGGTGGTGGGCCGCCAGCACCGGCTGGGCCCGTTGCAGGTGGGTGTAACCCGGCATCACGGTCTGCCGGTAGCGACGGGCCTGGGTCACCAGGGAGCGCTGCAGCTCGGCCAGCAGACCATCCAGGCGGTCGCACTCCTCCCGCAGGTAGAGGCGGAAATCCAGGTTCACCTGGTCGTTGCGGCTGCGGGCGGTATGCAGCTTTTCCCCGGCGGGACCGATCTTTTCGGCCAGGGTCTTTTCGATATTCATGTGAATATCTTCCAACTCCGGCCGAAAGACAAACTCGCCCCGCTCGATCTCGCCTTCTATTTCATCCAGCCCACCCAGGATCAACCGGCACTCCTCGTCGCTGATCAGCCCCTGGCGAGCCAGCATGCGGGCATGGGCCCGGCTGCCGGCGATATCGTGGCGGTAGAGCCGGCAGTCGAAATGAACCGAACAGGTAAAGGCCTCCACCGAGGCCGCGGTCTTTTCCGCAAAACGCCCGCCCCACATCTTCATATCGCCGGTTTGCTGCTGCTTCAATGTATATGATCCTCAAAAGTATAACGAAACAAGGCCAATTGTTTAGGCAACCAAGGTAAACGCTGAGCAGTGCCGCAGGTTGCGGCAAGCGGACCGGCGCCGCGTACACCAGTACGCAAGCCGGGCCGATCGCCGCAAGATGCGGTGCTGCTTAGCGTTTACCGGCCTGCATGCTCAAGCGCAGTCCTTGCAAACGGATAAAGCCCTCGGCGTCGGCCTGGCGGTAGACCTCATCCTCTTCGAAGGTGGCGAAGCTCTCCTGGTACAGCGAGTTTTCCGACTTGCGGCCCACCGGGATGCAGTTGCCCTTATAAAGCTTGAGCCGCACCACCCCGTTGACCGTGCTCTGGGCATAATCCATGGTGTTTTGCAGCATTTTCATCTCCGGCGAGAACCAGAAGCCGTTGTAGATCAGCTCGGAATAGCGCGGCACCAAGGAATCGCGGATCTTCATGACCTCACGGTCCAGGGTGATGGTCTCCAGATCGCGGTGGGCACAACGCAGGATGGTGCCCCCCGGGGTCTCGTAAACCCCGCGGGACTTCATGCCGACAAAACGGTTTTCCACCATGTCCAGCCGGCCCACGCCGTTGGCGCCGCCCAGTTGGTTGAGCCGGGCCAGCATGGCCGCCGGGCTGAGGCGTTCACCATCGATGGCCACCGGATTGCCCTGCTCGAAGGTCAGCTCCAGATAGGTGGGCTGGTCCGGCGCCTTTTCCGGGGCCACCGAGAGCTTGAACATGGCCTCTTCCGGCTCGTTCCAGGGGTCTTCCAGGATGCCGCCCTCGAAGCTGATGTGCAGCAGGTTTTCATCGGAACTGTAGGGTTTTTCCTTGGTCACCGGCACCGGAATACCGTGTTTTTCGGCATAGGCCATGAGCTTGGTGCGGGAGTTGAGGTCCCACACCCGCCAAGGGGCGATGATGGTCAGTCGGGGGTTTAAGGCCAGGTAGGAGAGCTCGAAGCGCACCTGGTCGTTGCCCTTGCCGGTGGCGCCGTGGCTCACCGCGTCGGCTCCGCAGGCTTCGGCGATCCGCACCTGTTCCTTGGCGATCACCGGCCGGGCCAGGGAGGTGCCCAGCAGGTAGGAACCTTCGTAGATGGCGTTGGCCCGGAAGGCGGGAAAGACGTAGTCGCGGACGAACTCTTCCTTCAAATCGGCGATGACCACCTCGTCGGCACCGGTGGCCAGGCCCTTTTGCCGCACCGCCTCCCAGTCCTCCTCCTGGCCGATATCGGCGGCGTAGGCCACCACCGGGCAGTTGCAGGTTTCTTTGAGCCAGCGCAGAATAACCGAGGTGTCCAGGCCGCCGGAGTAGGCCAGGACGATTTTGTTCACTTTGGGGAGCATCATTATTATTTCCTTGCGATAAAATCGGCCAGGATGGCCGCGTGGATGTGCATCTTGTTTTCCGCCTGGTCCCAGACCACCGATTGCGGCCCTTCCAGCACCGCCTCGCTGATTTCCTCGTCGCGATGGGCCGGCAGGCAATGCAGCACGATGGCCTGCGGGTCGGCCTGGGCCAGCAGCCGGCTGTTGATCTGGTAGGGGCGGAAGACCTGGAGCCGGTGAAGCTGTTCGTCTTCCTGGCCCATGCTGGCCCAGACGTCGGTGTTGATCACGTCGGCCTCGGCCACCGCCTCGGCGGGATCCCGCACCAGGTTGATGGGGCGGGCGGCGTCCACCCGGGCGGCCTTGAGGATCTCCATGTCGGGGTCATAATCTTCGGGGCAGGCCAGGGTCAGGGCAAAGCCCAGGCGGGCGGCGGCCTGGATCCAGGAGTTGGCCATGTTGTTGCCGTCTCCCACCCAGGCGACTTTCAGCTTGTCAAGCTTGCCCTTGTGTTCGATCACCGTCATCAGGTCGCTCAAGACCTGGCAGGGATGATGCAGGTCGGTAAGGGCGTTGATCACCGGCACATCGGAATAGCGGGCCAGTTCCTCGACGATCTGCTGGCCGAAGGTGCGCACCACCAGGCCGTCGACGTAGCGGGCCATGACCCGGGCCATGTCCTTCAGGGGCTCGTTACGAGCCAACTGGGTGTCGCGGGAGGAGAGGTAGATGACCTGGCCGCCCAGTCCGTACATGGCGGCCTCGAAGGAGACCCGGGTGCGGGTGGATGGTTTTTCGAAGACCAGGGCGATGGTGCGCCCTTCCAGGTCCCGGTGACGGATCCCTTCCCGGCGCTCACTTTTCAGGACCAGGGCCCGGTCGATCAGGGCGACCAGCTCGGCGCCGCTGAAATCCGCCAGGCTGAGCAGATGTCGTGCCATGTTTGTTCCGTTGTTTTCGTTATTTAACGTTACCAAAGACATTAAGGTCATTGGTTGTGGCCAGGGGGTGGGGGCCGCGTAAACCGGTAGCGGCTCATTCTCGGCGGGCATCCATGCCCGCCTCCGAGGCGGCGGCGGCCTCCTGCGCGTCCATGCGCCCGGCCGCCGCCAAACCCGCCGCTACCGGTTTCCGCGGCCCCCGTCCAGTGTTCACGCGGCTTGCTTTTCGCTCTGAGACACCCTGCAACCGGTGGCACTGCCCCGGCCAGCCTTGAAAAAGGACGAACCTAGACACTTACAAAATATCAACCACCTTTGTAAAGGTCTTTTTCTTGCCCCGCCGTCCTTAACGGATCGCGTCCGCCACCAGTTCCAGGGCCCGGTCGATTTCCGCCCGGCTGACCACCAGCGGCGGGATAAAGCGCAGGGCGGTGTTGCCGGCAAAATTGAGCAGCAACCCCTGTTCAAAGAGCTTTTGCACCATCGCCGGGCCTTGGTCGCGAAATTCTTCCCGCAGCACCAGGCCCTGGATCAGCCCCATGCCGCGTACTTCCTGCAGGCGGTCGGGGTAACGCCGCACCAGCTCGTTCAGTCCGGCGGCCAGGTAAGCGCCTTTTTCCCTTACTGCGGCCAGGAAATCCGGGGCCAGCATGGTGTCCAGCACCGCCAGGGCGGCGGCGGCGGCCACCGGGTTGCCGCCGAAGGTGGAGGCGTGGGTGCCCGGGGTGAAGGCCGCCGCCACGTCTTCCTTGGCCAGCATGGCTCCCATGGGCAGGCCGTTGGCCAGGCCCTTGGCCAGGGTGATGATATCCGGGACCACCCCCAGCTGCTCGTAAGCCAACAGGCTGCCGGTACGGCCCATTCCCACCTGGACCTCGTCGAAGATCAACAGCAAACCGTGGCGGTCGCAAAGCTCGCGGATGCCGCGCAGGTACTCCGGCGCCAGGGGACGCACCCCGCCTTCCCCCTGCAACGGTTCACAGAGCACGGCACAGGTCCGCGGCCCCACCAGCCGCTCCAGGCCTTCAAGATCCCCAAAGGGGGCGTGGAGAAAACCGGCCGGCAGGGGCTCAAACCCCTCATGGAACTTGCTTTGGCCGGTGGCGGCCACGGTGGCCAGAGTCCGGCCGTGGAAAGAACCGGTAAGCGAAATGATTTCGTATTTACCCTCACCGCTTGCCTTGCGGGCCAGTTTGAGGGCCGCCTCGTTGGCCTCGGCCCCGGAGTTGCAGAAAAAGACCCGGTCGGCAAAACTGTGCGCACAGAGCTTTTCCGCCAGCTTGATCTGCGGCACGGTATGGTAAAGGTTTGAAACATGGACCAGCTTTTCCACCTGCTCCCGTACGGCGGCCGATACCGCCGGATGGCAGTGCCCCAGGTTGCAGACCGCGATCCCGGCCACGAAATCCAAATACTCCCGGCCGTCGGCATCATGCAGGGTACAGCCGCTACCCCGCACCATGGTCACCGGCAACCGCCCGTAGGTGTTCATCAAAACTCCGTTCCCCCGCTGGTTCCACTGCTCGTTGGCGCTCATTTTACTATCTCCGTTCCCACCCCGCTCTGGGTAAACATCTCCAGCAGAATGGCATGTTCCTTACGACCGTCAATAATATGGGCCTTGCCCACCCCGCCGGCCACCGCCTCCCGGCAGCAGCGGACCTTGGGGATCATGCCGCCGCCCACCACCCCGTCGGCGATGAATTTTTCCACCTGGCCGGAGGCGATGGAGGAAATCAGCCCGCCCTCTTTATCCAGCACCCCGGCCACGTCGGTGAGCAGGATCAGCTTGGCGGCCTTGAGTTTGGCCGCCACCGCCCCGGCCACCAGGTCGGCGTTGATATTGTAGGCCCGGCCGTCATCGCCCACTCCCACCGGCGCGATCACCGGGATAAAGCCTCGGGCGTCCAGGGTTTCCAGTACAGCGGCATCAACCCCCACCACCCGACCCACCCGGCCGAGATCAATCAGCTCCGGCGGCGCGTTTTCCACCTGCTCCTTCATGATCTGCATCTTCTCGGCCCGGATCAGGTCGCCGTCGCGGCCGGAGAGGCCCACGGCCCGGCCGCCGTGGTAGTTGATCAAACTGACGATCTCCTTGTTGACCTTGCCCACCAGCACCATTTCCACCACGTCCATGGTTTCATGGTCGGTGACCCGCATCCCCTGCACGTAGCTGGGGGTGATCTGCATCTTGTCGAGAAAGAGGTTGATCTGCGGGCCGCCGCCGTGCACCACCACCGGGTTGATGCCGACATATTTCATCAGGATGATATCGAGGGCGAAATTTTTCTTCAGTTCCTCGTCCACCATGGCATGGCCGCCGTACTTGATGACCACCGTGGCGTTGGCGAATTCCCGCAGGTAGGGCAGGGCCTCGATGAGGGTTTTAGCTTTGTCCAGGCTGTTGTTCATGTTATCTCTTGCCTTATATATTAGTTAAGGACGCTTGGCACGTTTTGTGCTATCCTGAAAAATCTGTGTTACGATGAATCTGAAACGGGCGAAACAATCCCTATACCGGTCCGGAAATGAATTCTATAAAGTAATGGTTTCACCAGCCAGGACGCAAGCAGAAAGCGGCACTGGTTCTGGTTATTGTGCGTAAGGGGAGCAAAAAGTCCATGGACGGACTTTTTTGCGGATTCATCCTATTTAGGTTACGAATTAACAAATATGCGATTCTTTTTGATTTTTTTTAGCTTGGGGCTGCTGCTGGGCAGCATGCCGCCTGTTTCTTTCGCTGCGGCGAGGGGAGGAGCGGAACCGGTGCGAATTGAATCGGACCGGATGGAAACCGGGGCTGAACCAAACTCGGTGGTGTTCAGCGGCCAGGTAGTAGCCCGCCAGGGTGAGCTGACGGTTTATGCCGAGACCATGACCATCTTCCACCTCAGCCAGGAAGAGCAGGAGCAGTTGCCGCCGGGGGATCGGCGGCAACTTAAAAAACTCCACGCCACCGGCCAGGTCCGGGTGGAGGCCGAGGAATGGATCGGCACCGGCGACACCATGGAGTACACGGAAACGGAACGCAGGGTACTGCTGGCCGGCAACGCCCGGGCCTGGCAGGAGGGCAACCTGGTCACCGGCCAGTCGATCACCATCTATCTCGACGAAGGCCGAAGTATCGTGGAACGGGGCGAAGACCCCGAAAAACGGGTGCGGGCCTTTTTTTATTCCGGCGATGATTCCCCCGGGGCCGACGATGAAGCAACCCCGTCCCCTGAGCCGCCCACCGATGAAGATGAACCGGCGGAGCCCGCGACCAATGATAACCAGCCACCGCCGCCGGCCGATCCGGAGGCCCCATGAGTTCAGCCGCACCACTTCCGAAAACGCAGCTGGCCACCCGCGACATCGTTAAACAGTACAACAGGAGACGGGTGGTGGACGGCATCAGCCTGTCGGTGGAAACCGGCAGCGTGGTGGGCCTGCTGGGCCCCAACGGGGCCGGCAAAACCACCACCTTCTACACTATCGCCGGCTTTGTCCGTCCCGATGCCGGTCGGGTGCTGCTGGACGAGCAGGATATTACCGCCCTGGCCATCCACCGCCGGGCCCGCCTCGGTTTGGCCTACCTGCCGCAGGAGTCCTCGGTGTTCAAAAAGCTCAGCGTGACCGAAAATGTCCGCATTATCCTCGAGCCTCTGGGGCTGGGCCGCCAGGAGATCAAACAGCGCATCGACTCCCTGCTGGAAGAATTGAAACTGGGCTACCTGGCCGATAACCCGGCCCACTCCCTGTCCGGTGGCGAACGGCGGCGGGTGGAGATCATGCGGGCCCTGGCCATGCAGCCCCGGTTTATTTTACTGGACGAACCATTTGCCGGCATTGACCCGCTGTCGGTGGCCGACCTGCAGCAGATCATCAAAGATCTGAAAAACCGGGGCCTGGGAGTGCTGATTTCCGACCACAACGTGCGGGAAACCCTGGCCGTCTGCGACCGGGCCTATATTGTCAACCACGGCCAACTCTTGACCAGCGGCACGGCGGAAGATATTATCCGTTGCCCCGAAGCCCGCCAGATGTACCTGGGCGAACATTTCACCCTTTAACCAAGAAGACCGACCATGGCCCTGGAACTGCGACAAAGCTTGAAACTTAGCCAGCAACTGGTGATGACCCCCCAGCTGCAGCAGGCCATCAAGCTGCTACAGCTTTCCCGACTGGAACTGGTGGAAACCGTCCAGCAGGAACTGGAGGTCAACCCGGTGCTGGAAGAGGGCCTGGACCTTTACGAGGATGGCGGCAGCGCCGTCGATGAACCGCTGCCGGACTCGGCCCTGGCCGGCAATACCGCTCCCGGCGAAGAACTCAACCGCCCCGAGCCGGAGCAGACCGCCGAAGTCACCATGGACTCCTCCTCGGCCCTGGGGGAGATCGACTGGGGCAACTACCTCAATGAGTATGCCGGCGACCAGAGCGACGGCGGCTACTCCGGCAGCGCCGGCCGCGACGACGACGCCCCGCCTTCCCGCCTGGATATCTTAAGCGTCCGGCCTTCGTTAAGCAGCCACCTGCAGTGGCAGCTCAATCTCTCCCGGATCAGCGACCAGGGCAAGGAGGTTGGCGACTTCATCATCGGCAATCTGGATGAAAACGGCTTTCTGCTGGTCAGCCCCGAAGAGATCCGCACCCAGACCGGCTGCTCGCCCGCCGTGGCCGACAAGATGCTGGAGCTGATCAGGGAGATGGACCCCGCCGGAGTCGGCGCCCAGGATTTGCGTCACTGCCTGCTGCTGCAGCTATCCCGGCTGGAACTGGGCGACTCGCTGGCGGCCCGGATTGTCAGTAATCATTTAAACCTGCTGGAGACCCGCAATTACACCGGGCTGGCCAAGGCCACCGGCGCCACCACCGCCGAAGTAACGGCGGCGGTGGAGATTATCACCGGGCTCAACCCCCGGCCGGGCCGGCTTTATTCCGACGAGGAGCCGGTTTACATCTTGCCCGACGTCTATGTTTACAAACTGGGTGAAGAATACGTGATCATGCTCAACGACGAGGGTCTGCCCCGGCTGCGGATCAGCAACTACTACCGGGACATCCTGGACAAAGACTCCAGCGCCCCGGGGGAGACCAAAGATTACGTGCAGGACAAACTGCGCTCCGCCATGTGGCTGATCAAGTCCATCCAGCAGCGGCAGCGGACCATCTACCGGGTGGTGGAAAGCCTGCTCAAATTTCAGCGCGATTTTTTTGAGCACGGCATCAACAAGCTCAAGCCCATGGTGCTGCGCGACGTGGCCGAGGATATCGGCATGCACGAATCCACCATCTCCCGGGTAACCACCAACAAGTACGTCCATACCCCCCAGGGCACCTTCGAACTGAAATACTTCTTCAACTCCACCATCTCCACCGAGGGCGGGGACGGCATGGCTTCGGAGAGCATCAAGCAGCGGCTGAAAAGCATCATTCAGCACGAAGACCGAAAAAGACCCTTGAGCGACAGCGCCATCGCCGCTGTTTTCAGCCGCGACGGCATCCGACTGGCCCGCCGCACGGTGGCCAAATACCGCGAACAACTGGGGATTCTCCCTTCAAAACTCCGCCGCCGGCCTTAACCGGGCATCCGTTTAGGGCTTGTACATTTTGGCTGTTTTCGATATTGCTTTTAGTTAGCAGCCCAAACGTTTATCATCGACGGCTACTTATTATGAATGCGATCAAGAAGGCCGAACAGGCCGTTATTATTCCGGAACTGGCCGCCATTACCCGCAAGGAAGTGTTGCAGGAACTGGCGGCGGCGGCCGTAAAGCAACGTCCGGAACTGGAACTGGAACGACTTTACGCCATCCTGGAGGATCGGGAAGAGCTGGGCTCCACCGGCCTCGGCGACGGAGTCGCCATTCCCCACGGCAAGGTGCCGGAACTGAATGAGATGATACTGGTTTTCGGCCGCAGCACCAATGGGGTCCCCTTTGCCGCCCAAGATGGCCGCCCCATTCATCTTTTCTTCCTGCTCCTGGCCCCGGCCGCCAGCAGCACCCCCTATCTTGGCCGCCTGGCCGAACTGGCCCGTTTCCTCCGGGACCCCCAGGTCCGAGCTCGCCTGCTGCAGGCGGAAAACCGGGAAGAGCTGATGTCAATCCTGCAGGGCGAAGACCAGGGTGATCATGAATAGGCCTGAAACCAGCGGGCAGGCGGTAAGCGGCGGACGTTTAAACCTGACACTGCAAAGCTTTGGCCACAAGCACGGATCGGCCCCGGCCGCCGACCTGGTTTTCGATGCCCGCCCCCTTCCCAACCCCTACTGGGAAGCGCCTTTACGCCACCGTCACGGCCTGGAGCCGGAGGTTGCCGCCTATGTTCTGCGACACCCCCAGGGGGAGCGTTTTCTCGCGCTGCATCTGGACCTGCTGCGTTTTTACCTGCAACTGGAGGCCTCCCGCGACCAGCACCGGGAGGCCATTACCATCGCGGTGGGCTGTACCGGCGGCCGCCACCGCTCCCCGGCGGTAACCGAAGCCCTGGCCGAGGCTCTGTCAAAGGCCTTGGCCGACACCGGCCTGCCGGTAAAGATCACCACCCGGCACCGCGATATCGACAAGCAATAACATTGCAAACGTTTACCGCCCGTTATATCAACACGTTAATGGCCCTGGTGAGCGGCAACCAAGCCGGGTAGCTTAACCTGCTCCCGGTCAACCTCGCAAAAAAAACATGCCCAGCCAACCCCCTGCCATTGATTCCCGCTTGCTCGCCGCCCTGCAACAGGTGGTGGGCAAAAAACAGGTCGCCACGGCCCCCGAAGAACGGCTGAGTTATGCCTACGACGGCTCCGGCCGGGAGTACCCGCCGGCGGCGGTAGTCTTTCCGGCCAACAGCGATCAGATCGCGGCGGTACTGCGGCTGGCCGGCAAATACCGCACCCCGGTGATCCCCCGGGGCGCTGGCACCGGCATGTGCGGCGGGGCGCTGGCCACCCGGGGCGGCATCATCCTGGCCTTGAGCCGGATGACCAAAATTGTGGAAATCGACGAAGACAACCAGGTGGCAGTGGTCCAGCCTGGGGTGATCACCGCCGAACTGCAAGCGGCGGTGCGGCGCCACGACCTTTACTATCCGCCCGATCCCGCCAGCCGCGCCTTCTGTACCATCGGCGGCAACGTGGCCTGCGGGGCCGGCGGGCCGGCGGCGGTCAAGTACGGGGTTACCCGCGACTATGTGCTGGGGCTGACGGCGGTGCTGGCCAACGGCGACATCATCCACACCGGGGTGCGCACCGCCAAGGGAGTGGTGGGTTACGACCTTACCCGGCTGCTGGTGGGCAGCGAAGGCACCTTGGCGGTGATCGGCGAGATCACCCTGCGCCTGGTGCCGGCCCCGGCGGCCAAGCAAACCATGCTGCTGCTCTGCCGCGATCTTCTGCAGGCCACCGGCCTGGTCAGCGCTATTTTGCGCCGGCTGACCCCCGCCACCCTGGAATACCTGGACCGCACCGCCTTAGGCCTGGTGGCCGACCGCCTGCCCACCGGGCTCATTGAACGCTCCCAGGAGCAGATCGGGCAAAACCCGGCGGCCATGCTGCTGCTGGAGCTGGACGGCAGCCCCGAAGAGGTGGCGGGACAAACCAGGCAGCTCAAGGAGTTCCTGCAGGACCAGCAAGGGGTGATCCTGCACGCGGCGGCGGACCACGAGGAGGCCGAGCAACTCTGGGCCGCCCGCCGGGCCGTCTCGCCGGCGGCTTTCAAGCTGCGGCCCCACAAGATCAGCGACGATGTCGTGGTGCCCCGCAGCCGCATTCCCGATCTGGTGGCCACCGCCGAGCAACTGGCGGCCGGCACCGGCCTGCCGATTTTCACCTTCGGGCATGCCGGCGACGGCAACATCCACGTCAATATCATGCTGGATCGGGACAACGAGCAGGAACGCCGGGCGGCGGAAACCGCCCGGCAAGCCATTTACAAGCGGGTGCTGGAACTGCGGGGCACCCTTTCCGGCGAACACGGGGTGGGGATCAGCAAGGCGGCGGCCATCACCGCCGAGGTGGACCCGGCCAGCCTGGAGTTGATGAAAAACCTGAAAAAACTCTTCGACCCGGGCAACATTCTCAACCCGGGTAAGATTTGGGGGGAGGGGGTCAGGTCTTGACATGACAGTTTGGTTTGGGTCAAACTGTCATGTCAAGACCTGACCCCCTCTGCGGCGGCGGCGATCTCCTTTTGCAGGGCGGCGGCGGCCGCTGGCGGGTCGGCGGCATCTCGGATGGGGCGGCCCACCACCAGGAAGTCGGCGCCGGCGGCAATGGCGGCCCCGGCGGTGGCGGTGCGCTGCTGGTCATCAGATCCGGCGGCCCCGAAGGCCCCGGCAGGGCGAATACCGGGGGTAACGATCAAAAAATCCTCGCCCCATTGGCGGCGCAGGGCCAAAACCTCCCGGGGCGAGGCCACCACCCCTGCACAGCCGGCGGCCAGGGCCTTGCCCGCCCGCTGCAGTACCAATTCTTCGGCGGTGCCGGCCCAGCCCGCCTCCCGCAACTCCTCCTCGCCGATACTGGTAAGCACCGTCACCGCCAACACCTGTAAGTCTCCCCGGGCCGCTTCCGCCGCCGCCTGCAGCATGGCCCGGTCCTGGCCGTGCACCGTGGCCAGGCTGACTCCGTGTTCCCGCAGGCGGCGCACCGCCCGGTAAACGGTTTCGGGAATATCATGAAATTTAAGATCAAGCATCACCCCGTGCCTCCGCCCGGCAATCTCTTCCACCACCGGCCACCAGCCGGCGGTGAACAACTCCAGCCCCACCTTGAAAAACCCTACCCGGCTCCCCAACCGCGCCACCCACTCCCGCGCCTGGCCGGGCTCCGGCACATCGAGGGCAAAAATCAACCGCCGGTCCGGCGTGATCGTGGAGGAACGCCGGGAATCAAAAGCTTCTGCGGTGGTACGTTGATCGCTTCGCATGCCGTTGATATAGCCCGGGCCGCAACCACCTGCAAGATCTTTCCCGAGCATGGTATTTATTTTCTTGATTTTTGCTTTATTTTTCTCTATCGTTGCGGACAATCGCCCGCCGGACGGGGTTTTATGCCGACGAACGGGCCGCAACCCCTGGCCGGCCGGGCTGATCGGAGGGTGAAAAAAATTTGAACCGCGATCAAAAAATTTAAACTTTTGGTCGGTTTTTGCTTGACAGGGGATGGCAGTATCTATTAAATAATTCAGGAGCTTTCAGCTTGTCCCCCGTTAAAATGCAATATTGACGGGGCTAAACAAGACCGCAAGATGTAGGGACGGGCGCTTGAGCGCCCGTCGGGTACCCAACCAAAAGGAGTATAAGGAGAGCATCATGAAAGAGATCAAAGGTTCCACCGTTCGGCGGCGCTATGCCCGCTTCCCCCTGACCCTGGCGCTGGGCGCCATGGTTCTGACCTCGGGCGCCATCGGCGTCGGCACTTCCACCGCAGAAGCCGCCGTAGCCACCAAGGGCGAAACCGGAATCACCCTGAGCGGCGACGCCCGTTTGCGGGGCTTCTGGCGCGAAGATGCCGATTTCAGCTCGGCCGACGACACTAACCGTCAGCTCCAGCATCGTATGCGGATTGCCGTAGACGCTCAAGCCGCTGGCGGCACCTCGCTGCACACCCGTTTTCACATGGCCAACAACGAGATGTACACCTGGGATTCCATGGCCAACAACGCCAATAATGACAGTGGTACCTCCAGCCTCAACGTCGCCACCGACTACCTTTATGTCCGGGTTCCCGTCGCAACCGGCACCGTGACCCTGGGCCGTCAGGTGTTCAACTACGGGCACAAGTTCAGGGTCTGGGACGGTCGCGGCGACCGCCTTACCTACAGCCAAAAAATCACCGATGACATAAGTGTTTTCGGCTATTACCAGAAAATGCAGGAATCCCAGGCTGGTAGTGGTCCCGGTGTTGCCGCCGAAGACGAAGATCGCAACCTGTACGCCATCGGCATGGGCTACAATGCCGGGCCGCTGACCGCCAACGCCCAGATTCGCCACCATGATCAGGAATGGAGCAACGGCAACGACGGCCAGGAACTTGTCGGTTTCGTCACCTACCAGATGGCCGACCTGACCCTGGAGTTCGAAGGTCACTTCACCACCGGCGATCTCTTTGAGAACGCCGAAGATGACAACCAGCAGAAATTCTACCTCGGTGCTGCCTACCAGTTGGGCGACACCACCCTGACCGGCGGTCTGGCCTATGCATTGGCTGGCTCCTCCGCCAGCGGCTTCTTTGACAAGATCTCCATGTTCCACAACACCAGCGGCGGCCATGGCCTCGGCCATACCGCTTTCGGCGCTTCAGCCAACCCAGTCGATAAGGCCATGGCTGTAGGCGTGGGCGCCAGCCACAAGCTCAGCCCTGAGCTGACCCTGGGCGGTCGACTGGCTTACACTGCCTATGATCTGTACAATGACAATGCAACTGGCAATGACGATCCTTCTGTCGTTTCCGTTGACGCCAGCATGGCTTACAAGATTAACGCCAGCACCACCTATCATATCGACGCCATCTACGCCAAGCCCGATAATGTGACCAACGATGACGACGCCTACTTCGGCCTCAGCCACCGTCTGGAAATTCGCTTCTAGTTTCGGCTGCAACTTAGTGTAATAGCCAGATCTTCTGATCCGGCTGCAAAAACCCCCGATCGGCATTCCCGGTCGGGGGTTTTTTTTACCCTTGCCCCGGCCCTCTCCCCCAACGTTGAACCACCGGAGTGAAAAACAGGATTTTACTTGACCTCCGTGAGCGCTCTGCTTTAAAGTACGCGGTGCTTATTTTGTAACTAAGCGGCGGAGGGAAACTTGGTAGTGGTTCCGGCAATAACCTCAACAGTTCCCATCAACCCGAGGAGAGTGACAATCATGAGTGGAGAAGACAGCAAGATTGAAAGCATGATGCAGGAAAAACGGCTCTTTGCACCGCCACCTGCCCCCGCCGACACGGTTTCCGCCAAGAGCATGGCCGAATATGAAGAGTGGTACCGCCAGTCCATGGACGATCCCGAAGGATTCTGGGCCCAACGGGCCGAAGAGTTGATCCAGTGGGACAAGAAGTGGGACAAGGTCCTGGAAGCGGACATGGTAAAGCCCGAGGTCAAATGGTTCAAGGGCGGCAAACTCAACGTTTCGGTCAACTGTCTGGACCGCCACCTGACCAACGGCCGCCGCAACAAGGCGGCCCTGATCTGGCAGGGTGAACCCGAGGAAGACGTCAAGGTTTACACCTACCAGATGCTGCACACCTCAGTTTGCCGGATGGCCAACGTGCTCAAGAGCATGGGCGTGGGCCGGGGCGACCGGGTGGCGGTTTACCTGCCCATGGTCCCCGAGCTGGCCATTATTCTGCTGGCCTGCACCCGCATCGGCGCCATCCACAGCGTGGTTTTTGCCGGGTTCTCGGCCGCTAGCCTGAAGAGCCGGATGCAGGACTGCGAGGCCAAAGTGCTGGTCACCGCCGATGCCGTTTTGCGGGCCGGCAAGACCATTCCCCTGAAACCCAACGCCGACGAGGCCCTGGCCGAATGCCCCAGTGTTAAGAACTGCGTGGTGGTTAAGCGGGGCGGCAACGAGATCAACATGCAGGAGGGCCGTGATTCCTGGTGGCACGAAGCGGTAACCGCCGACGGCATCACCTCCGACTGTCCCCCCGAAAGCATGGACGCCGAAGATACCATGCTGATTCTCTACACCTCGGGCTCCACCGGTAAACCCAAAGGGGTGGTGCACACCACCGGTGGTTACCTGACTTACGCCGCCCAAACCTGCCGCTGGGTGTTTGACCTCAAGGATGACGATGTCTACTGGTGTACCGCCGATATCGGCTGGATCACCGGCCACAGCTACATTCTCTACGGGCCGCTGGCTTTGGGCGCTACCTCGGTGATGTTTGAAGGGGTGCCTAGTTGGCCCAAGCCCGATCGCTTCTGGCAGATCTGCGATAAGTTCAAGGTCAGTATCTTCTACACCGCCCCCACCGTCATCCGCTCGCTGATGCGCGAGGGCACCGACTGGCCCAACAAGCACGACCTTTCTTCCCTGCGGCTACTGGGTTCGGTGGGTGAGCCCATCAACCCCGAGGCCTGGATGTGGTACCACGAACACATCGGCAAGAGCAAACTGCCGGTGGTGGACACCTGGTGGCAGACCGAAACCGGCGGCATCATGATCTCCGCCATGCCTTACGCCACTCCCCTTAAGCCCGGTTCAGCCACCAAGCCCCTGCCCGGGGTGGACGCCGCGGTGCTGCGGGAAGACGGCAGCGAGGCCGGCCCCAACGAAGGCGGCCACCTGGTGATCCGGCGGCCCTGGCCCGGCATGCTGCGCGGCGTCTTTGGCGACCCGGAGCGTTACAAGAAGACTTACTTTTCTCGCTACGAAGGGATCTATGACCCGGAAGACGGCGCCCGCAAGGACGAGGACGGCTACCTCTGGATCATGGGCCGCCTGGATGACGTGATCAACGTCTCCGGCCACCGCATGGGTACCGCCGAGGTCGAATCGGCCCTGGTGGCGCATCAGGACGTGGCTGAGGCGGCAGTGGTGGGTGCCCCCCACGAAGTTAAGGGCCAGACCATTTACGCCTATGTCTCGCTCAAAAGCGGGGTTAACCCCAGCGACGAGCTGCGGGCCGCCCTGCGCACCCAAGTGCGCAAGGAAATCGGTCCCATCGCCACGCCGGAGTTCATTCAGTTTGCCGACGGTCTGCCCAAGACCCGCAGCGGCAAGATCATGCGCCGGATTCTGCGCAAAATCGCCGCCGGCCAGACCGAGGAGCATGATTTCGGGGATACCTCCACCCTGGCTGATCCGTCGGTGGTGGACACCCTGGTGGCGGGCAGCAAGGAGTTCATTAAATAAAAAATGGAAAATATTATGAAGCGTCTTTTTCTGTTTTTTGTGCTGCTGTTTTCTGCGCTGCTGCCCTTCGCCACCACCGCCCTGGCCGACCAGGAGCCGCCACCGCCGCGCCTCGGCATGCTGCCGCTGGAGCTGATTGCCCCCCAGGAGGTGAGCTATCTGCAGGAAGGGATCAGGACCATGCTGGGCAGTCGCCTGGCGGCCGGCGGCCGGGCCGTGCTGGTGGATCGCGGCCGATTGACCCGTGAACTGGCCGGCCTCGAGCAGGCGCCCACCGAACTTGAAGAATTTGCTGCCCTGGGCCGGCAACTGGAGGTCGACTACCTGGTGGGCGGCGTGCTTACCGCGGTGGGGGGTGGTCTCAGCCTGGATATTAATGTTTATGAGGTCGGCTCTGAAGGTAAGGCCCACGGTTTCTTTGCCACCGCCGCTGACGAAGACGAGGTGATCCCCCAGGTTGATCAACTGGCCCGGGAAATCCTGGATTCCCTCTTCGCCCCGGCCCCCGGGCCAACCCCGGCACAGGCCCCGGCACCC
Source organism: Desulfurivibrio dismutans (assembly GCF_029210385.1). GTDB lineage: Bacteria > Desulfobacterota > Desulfobulbia > Desulfobulbales > Desulfurivibrionaceae > Desulfurivibrio > Desulfurivibrio dismutans. The sequence continues at coordinate 110,200 of NZ_JARGDQ010000002.1, forward strand.
ATTACCCCCGAGACCGGACAACCTTCCTATGTCGCCCCGCACCCCCAACGGCAGTTGCTGGAATCCCGCGCTCCCCGGCCTTCTTCATCCCTGATCCGGCCCACAACCATTGACCGGCTCCGCGGCGATTTTAAAAGCCATGATATTTCCCTGGATCTGCAGGCCATGGAGACCGCCGACGTCACCGGAGATGGCGAAATGGAGGTCATTCTGGCCGGCCGTAACCGGGTGGAGGTCTACCGGCGCGACCAGGACCGCTTTGTCCGCATGGGTACCATCAACACCCTCAGCCGCTACCCCATCCACTATCTTTCCGCCGCCGATCTCAACCGTAACGGTCGGGCGGAAATCTACATCAGCGCCGCCGACCTGAACCGTCCCAACTCCCTGGTTATCGAATGGAACGGGACCGATTTCGTTCGCACCCACGACAACCTGCCCTGGTATCTCCGCGCCATGCGCCTGCCCGGCGAGGGTATGACCCTGGTGGGCCAGCAGGCCGGCGGCGGTCGCTTCATGGTGCCCGGCCTGCACCGGCTGTACCCCACCGCTGACGGCGGCCTGGAAGAAGAAGGGCGGTTGAGTCTGCCGGGGCGGCTTAACCTGTTTGACTTTGCCTACGCCGATCTCACCGGCAACGGCAGCGACGAGATCATCACCGTTACCCAGGGCGAACGCCTGGAGGTGCTGGGGGCCGGCGGCGCAAGGCTTTGGCGCAGCAGCCTCCACTATGGCGGCACCACTCGCCATTTGGGCGGCCAGGAAGGCCTTGATGATGGCCCGGTTCCCCATGAAGTGGAGGCCTCCAAGCACTACGTGCCCTCCCGCATCGTCATCCGGGATGTCACCAACAACGGCCGACCTGAGGTGATTATAACCCAAAACCACCCCTCATTATCCCGGGCGGTGGGAAGGCTGCGTTCGTACGCCAGCGGCGAGATCCACGCCTTGCGCTGGGACGGCGCGGGGATGCAGGAACTCTGGAAGACCCACGAAATCGAGGGCTACATCGCCGATGTTCAACTCGGGCCGGACCTGGCAGCCACCGACCAGGACGGTCAGGGGTGGCGCGGCGCCGAACTGTATGTCGGAGTAGTCACCAAAGCCGGCGGTTTCGGCCTGTTTTCCAGCCCCACCAGCGCCATCCATGTCTACCCGGTGGAATACCTGGAAAACAACGAGTAAGCAAGCTAAAGGCTAATGAGAGGCGCCCACGCGCCAAGCGTAAAAAAAGGGTGGGCCGGATCAGATTGATCCGGCCCACCCTTTTTAATTTCTGGCGCGCCTGGCAGGATTCGAACCTGCGACCTACGGCTTAGAAGTCCGTTTTTTTATCTTCCCGCTTTTTCCCATAGTCTCACAATCCCTTGACATTAAATGCTTTCCTCTTTATCCTGTTTCCCATAAGTACCCTTGATTTCCCCTTAAAAGTTGGACAGGAGTTGGACAACTTTTAAGATGGAAACATAGACAGGGCAAGAGGAGGCTGGCAGCATGGCAACATGGAATAGGTCAAAATACCCAGGTATTAGATACAGGGAGCACGACACCCGCCGTCATGGGGTCGGAAATAAACCAGATCGGTACTACACCATTTTTTATAAGCTGGATGGAAAGACAGTGGAAGAGGCCGTGGGCTGGGCCAGTCGGGGCATGACCGAAAAGAAAGCCGCCGCGATCCTGGCCGAGCTGCAAGAGAATCACCGCCGTGGCACCGGCCCCCGAACCCTGAAAGAAAAACGGGAGCTGGGCGCAGCTGAACGCCAGGAGCAGGAAGAGCAGGCCACGCAGGACGCCATCGACAACCTGACCCTTTCCGCCATATTCTATGACAAGTTTATCCCCCACATCCAAGCGAACCGCCGCGCCCTCAAATCGTGGAAACGAGACGAAGGCCTTTTTCGTCTCTGGATTGCCCCGGTTATCGGCAATAAACCCCTGCGAGACATTGCCCCTTTTGACCTTGAGAAGATCAAGAAGAGCATGACGAAGGCCGAAAAGGCCCCCCGCTCCATCGTCTATGCCTTGGCCACAATCCGCCTGGTGTTCAACTTTGCCCTGGCGCATGACCTTTACACCGGGAAGAACCCGGCAGGCCCGGCGGGCAAGGTGAAGAGGCCGACCACCGATAACAGTCGAACGCGCTACCTTTCACGGGAAGAGGCGGTTGCCCTACTGGCCGAACTTGCCGCGAGGAGCCAGGATGTTCACGACATGGCCTTTCTGTCGCTTTATACCGGCATGAGGGCAGGCGAGATTTTTTCCCTGACCTGGGCGGATATTGACCTTGATGGGGGTGTAATCATGCTCAGGAAAACCAAGGGCAACAAGAACCGGGCTGCGTTTATGACCGGGGCAGTCAAGGCCATGCTGCAAGCCAGAACAAAAAGCGTACCGGCTGGGCTGGTGTTCCCTGGCCGCAATGGGGTAAAGATCGAGCAAGCGTCTGACACCTTTACGCGGGCAGTTGACAAGCTGGGGTTCAATGAGGGTATCGCCGACCGGGAGCAGCGTGTCGTCTTCCACACCATGCGTCACACCTTCGCATCCTGGTTGGTTGAGATCGGTACCGATATTTACTATGTTATGAAATTGATGGGGCACTCTGACATAAAGCTCACGATGCGTTATGCCCACCTTGGAAAAAACTCATTGAGGGCGGCGGTGCATCGTCTTGAGGCGGCAGGATGAACCGGCCCGGAGGCGGCACGGAGATAATATATGGCTGAGAAAAAGTGGATTGATACTCCTGGCTTGAAGGATATTCTTGAAAAAGATGTGCCTTTGGCGGGGGAACTGTTGGCCAGTAACAGATACCCCATTCTTGTTAGGGGAATGCTTCGGACAGGCAAAAGCCACATTAGAGATAAAATATGGGAAGCAAGTGGTTTGGAGAAAATTAAGGAGGGGGTTATCAACTGTGCTGCAATACCAGAGAATTTGGCCGAGGCCATCCTTTTTGGGTACAAAAAAGGAGCATTCACAGGAGCTAGTAACAATAAGCCCGGTTTGCTCTTTGATGAATCCATACCGCCAAAAGTTGTCTTCTTAGAAGAGATCGGTGAATTACCTCAATACGTCCAAGCGAAACTCCTGGTTTTTTTTGATACTGGAGCTTTTATGCCAGTTGGAGCCGAGTGGGGACAAGGGGTAAAATCAACTTTGGTAGTTATAGCAACGTCAAATGCGGAAGATGATAAATTTCGGCCTGACTTTTTGGCTCGATTTTGGGAAGTAAAAGTGCCCCCTCTTCATGAGCGGAGAGAAGACATCCCCTTTTTTCTAAACCTTTTTTTGGAGGGAAAAGAACAGCAACTTACAACAGAAGAGTTATTCCATTTAATGGCTTACAATTGGCCAAAGGGAGTTACTGAAATTGAAAAGACGTGCATAAAGATAAAACATTATATTTTCACGATGAAACTTGCACGTTCAGAACGATATGATTTTGTGAAAAAGTTACTCACATCACTTCCTCCCGCTTACGATAATTATATGCAATATTGCCATTATCTTGTTTGGCATGCAGATGATTATACAATAGAGAAATTATTCCCTTATTTTTGCATAGACTGGCCTAGCCCTAACAAGCAACCAATGGTTTACGATATTCATAAATTAATAAGAGAGTGGAAGGCGTGGTGTTTTTTCTTTGACCAGAACCCTAAATCACCGACAAATATTTATGAGGACATCCAGAAAAAAAAACCTGGTAAAGGTGGTTATTACGCAGATATTTTTCATCACTGGGGAGACAGCAAAAGAACTCTTGACCAATCATATGACAATGATCATAGGCTCGCATATTTTGTAGATTTTTTAAAAGAGCAAAAAATGTGGAACGAAGATGGCCTAACTTTTTTAAACAACTTTAGAAGAAATGCTTTTGAGGAACTTTTTGAGGCGCCAGAAGAAGAAAATAGCGCTGAAGCAGTGCAAGGGCAGCCCCCTCCATTTGAGACGATGCGCCCAAGTGACTATCTCGATCAATTTTGGGATTATCAGGTAGAGCGTGGCCGGACGGGGGCAGAAATAGAGAAGAAGTATGGCATAAATAGAAAAACAGCTGAGACCAATATGAGGAATGTGAAGAAAAGATCAACCGCGAGAGAGGATTGATATTAATCCAAACAGGATTTAAATTAATCCTTTGAGTTCGATTGGCGCAGTTAGCTCTCCGTGAACTGATCCGCGCATTTACTTAAAAATTTATATAATATCAACCCGTTATGGCGCTTGTCATGACGGGTTTTTTTGTTGGCACGGACATTGCTGTAGTAACACCCAAGAACCCATGGGATTAAGAGGGATTAATATAAATGTTAGAGAGGAGCAAAATGAGAGATCCCGACATTATCGAACATTTAAGACAACAGCTGCCTGTGGCTTTTGGGAGAACAGAAGTAGAAAAACTTCTCCCGGGAATCACCTCATCCAAAACGCTTGCGAATCTCTCAAGTTGCGGAGAAGGCCCGCCTTTTTATTACCATGGAAGAAAGGTTTTTTATGAAAAAGAGGGTTTTCTCAGTTGGCTTTCAAAGAGAATTAAGCCAGGAAACTATTGAGGCCATCATCATGATACGACATCTTATTTGTACTATGGTGGTATGTCAAACTCAAGATGGCGAGAGATCCAGAATTGGATGTCATCGGCTGATTACTGAGGGTGAGCCGGGATGAGTTCAGGTATTTACTTGGAATCAGAGCTTTTGACTTCGGCTACCGTCAAAGGATTTGGCAAATGGGAGTGGAAAATCTATCTCAGATTTCTACAAGGGTCCTTTTCAAGCCCAAAACGACCAAGAACCGGTCGTCAGAAAAGATCGTCGTCAATAATGGTGAAACAATATGATTGACGCGGCCCACACTCTGCTCGCTGCTGGTTTTTCAGTCATCCCCACCGGAGCAAACAAGAAAGCATCTATCCCCTGGGCACAGTACCAACAACAGAGGATGACGGCGGATGAGGCCAAACAGCACTTCACCAATGGCGCAAGGCTGGCTATTATCGGTGGGAAGGTGTCCGGAAATCTCGAATGTCTGGACTTTGACGACCCCACCACATACCATCCTTTTCTTGACCTGCTGGAAATGCGGTGCCCTGGCCTACCGGATAAGCTGCTGAAGAGACAGACCCCTTCCGGTGGGTATCATTTGATTTATCGTTGCTCTACTCCTGTTGCTGGCAATCTCAAACTTGCCATGATGCCGGGGGTAGATGATGACGGAAAACCGAAGGAAGACGTCCGTATAGAAACCAGGGCTGAAGGCGGATATTTTCTTTCAGCCCCTTCTGAGGGCTACAGGGTTCTTTCCGGCAGCATGACAAAATGCCCCACATTGATCGCTGAGGAAGTGGATGTGATCCATACCACGGCCAAGGCGTTTGACCTGCGAAAATCTACCAAAGGAGGGACCACTCCCCGCACCAGCGAAAACAGCAATTCACCCGGCAGCCAATTTAACCAGGCACACCAAGTGGCCGACATTTTAGAGGCCAAGGGCTGGAAGGTAGATAGGCGTACTACCTTGGGAACGGGATGGACGCGGCCCGGCAAGGATAAAGACACTTCCGGCGTTTTGTTGGATGACAGCGGCAACTTCTATGTCTTCAGCGCAAACGCTTACCCGCTGGAGCCTGGGCAGTCTTACAGCGCTTTTGCAATTTACGCCGCCTACAATCACGGCGGAGACTATTCAGCAGCAGCCCGCGATCTTGCCCGTCAGGGTTTCGCGGAGCAACCGAGAGCCGTTTCAAATGAAACGAAATCGAAAATCAAACCATTACCCGCCACCTTGGACCCAGTTGCACAATTTGATTACGACCTGCTGCCGGAGGCCCTACGGGACTGGTGCCGTGACGTTGCCGAGCGTATGCAAGCCCCGCCTGACTTCGTGGCTGTGGGCTTGCTGGTGGCAGCGGGCGCAACCCTAGGGCGTAAGATCGGGATAAGGCCGCAACAGCACACACCCTGGACCGAAGTTGCTAACCAGTGGGGCTTGATTGTGGCCCGGCCCGGCAAGCTCAAAACACCATCCCTGGATGACGCCATGGGACCGCTTAACCGGCTCATAGCATCCGCGACAGATCGGTTTCAGCAGAAGCTGCGGCAGTACGAGCGGGAAAAAGAGGCTGAAGAACTGCGGCAGCAGGCCAGGAAGAAAGCGGCCAAGGATCGGCTGAAGGAAAACCCCGACGCCGACATCTCGGACTTGCAGGGGCAGGAGATGGAGTCGCCTACCCTGCGCCGGTACAAGACCAATGACCCGACCCCGGCCGCCCTGGGCGAACTCCTGCGAGTAAACCCCAACGGTTTAATGGTCTTTCGTGATGAGTTGGTCTCTTTGTTTCGGCAGCTTGACAAGGAAGACAACGCCGAGGGGCGCGGATTTTACCTGACGGGATGGGGCGGTAACTCCCCGTACACGTTCGACCGCATCGGGCGCGGGCTTAACCTTCACCTGGAGGCGGTCTGCATTAGTGTGCTGGGTGGTACTCAACCGGGGAAGTTGGCAGGGTACATCCAGGAAGCCGTCAAAGGGGGGGCTGGTGATGATGGCCTGCTGCAACGGTTCGGGCTGCTGGTCTGGCCCGATGACCACCACAAATGGCAGAACATCGACCGGCCCGTCAATATGGTCGCCAAAAATGCCGCCTACGCAGCTTTTGAACACCTGGACAAGCTGAACCCCGCCGAAGTAGGGGCAAAGCAGGACAAGGACTTCAGCGGCGACCCAGAGGGCATACCCTATCTACGTTTCGACACCGAAGCCCTAGCCCTGTTCACCGAGTGGCGGACCGACCTGGAAAACAAAAAGCTCTGTGGCGACGACCACCCCGCGATTGTCTCTCACTTAGCAAAATACAGAAAGCTGGTGCCTTCACTGGCCCTGATCTTCCATATCATGGACGGTGGATCAGGGGCTGTTACCTTGCCTGCGGTGCTGCGCGCCCTGGCCTGGGCGGAGTATCTCGAAACGCACGCCAGAAGGGCTTACGGCGCTGTTACAAAACCGGAGGTGGGGGCAGCCAAAAGCATCCTGAAGAAGCTGAAGTCAGGAACCCTGGCTGGTTCATTTACGGCCCGCGATATATACCGTGCAGGCTGGACGGGTTTAGGTGATCGGCAGACAGTGGTCGATGCGCTAGAGCTGCTGGTTGATCACGGCTACCTGGGAGAGCAGGTCGAGTCCACCGGCGGCAGGCCGACAAGTGCCTACAACTGGCAGGGGGTGGGGTGATGAGCTACCTCGAAAAACTGAAAAAACTGAATATGCCGCCGAACCACACTGACAAAACTGACAAAAGTACTTTTGTCAGTTTTGTCAGTACCCCTCAGAGGCATTTTTCACTTTTTATTGATGAGGATGAGGGGGAAACGGCCCAAAAAAATGAAAATATGCCCCCTAACCCTACTGACAAAACAGACAAAAGTATTCAGGGCGATGAAGAAGAGATCAGGGCGACGGGGAACCGCACCTGGGAGCGTGGTAACCCGCACCTCTGCGATTGCGGTTTTGAAACTGGCTGGACGCTGGGCGGTGCGCCTCTTTGCCCTGGCTGCTGGCACGACCAGGCACCAAAGCAGGAGGCGGCCAGTAAGCAGGCCACGCCGGCCCCGGCCAACTGCGAAGGCTGCGCCGATCTCTTACTGGACATCACCGGCGGTGAAAGAACACCGGGCTGCTCGCCCAGCGGCGACGGCCTTTCCGACTGGCAACCACTGACGGCACTGGCCAGCTGCCCGCTCAACAGCGGAGGCGAACGGCACCACCGTTCAGCTAATCGCTCGTCCTCAATCCTCTCTGTTCCAGACAACTCATTAAGGAGCTATTGCAGTGCCTGATAGCACGCAAAAAACACGCCAAATTGACGGCAAATGGAAACCAGGCACCAGTGGCAACCCCACCGGCAGGCCAATCAGTAACCCCGCCCGGCGGCTACTGGCGGATAACTCGGAAAAACTGGTGCAAGCGGCCATCGACAAGGCACTTGACGGCGATACGGCGGCCCTGAACGTTTGCCTGTCCAGGATATTGCCCGCCTATCGGCCGACGATCAAACCCGTTGTGCTGAACGTTGATCCGTCGGCTGACCTGGTGGAAATCGGTCGGCAGGTGGTAAGCGCGGTGGCCGCCGGTGAATGCCCACCAGACGTTGCTGGTCAACTTCTACAGGGGCTGGGAACCCTGGCAAGGATTACCGAGATCGAAGAGCTTAAAGACCGTCTTGCCGCCCTGGAGACTGCTATTAATCTCAATAAAGGTGCAAAATGAAGATCAAAGACCAGACGTATGAGAACCTGACCCCGGATCAGCGGGTTGTTGCATTGATGGAAGCCAGCATCCGGGACGACGAGGCCGAAATGCGGCGGCTTGTCGCAACTACCCCGCGCAGGACTTACGTCCAAGGGGACGCAGCAGTTGTTGACAAATTGGAATGGCTAACCGCCCTGTGCATTGCCATTGAGCTGGATATGGCCAATATGGCCCTGACTGCCTTTCTGGTGCAAAAACATGACGGAATAAAGGCGTCGTTCAACGAAGCGGCTATCATGGCCGCGATGAACGAAGCCAGTGCCCGGTGGTTTGAAAGCAGAAATGTCCCTCGTGAAACCTGGCTGAAATTCCGACCCAAGCGCCATTTCATGGTGGACAACCTGATTGACCTGGCGCCTGAACCTGCTGATTTTGACGTACAAAATATTCTGGACCAATGGGCCAGGCAGGACATTTTCTGAGGCCGTCATGCAAATTCCAAAATCAACATATCAATCTCTGTCCCCAGCTCCCCGCGCCGTTGCGGCCTTCCTGGCAATCAACCGTTGCGATGGGAGCGAGGCAGAAAAACTGGTTGGCTCCGCCCCAAGGGGTGGGGGTCACGGGAAGCCAATTCTGGCCCTGGGCCAGGCAATTGACGCCTACAATCGTCTGGCCGGTCACTTTTTCATTCAAATGCAAAGCAGGCTCGATCTTTGGTCGGAGACGCTGGCCTACTGCGAGGCTTGGTTGGCAGCTGGCGGTGATCTTCAGGATGAGGGGTATCTTGGCAAATACAAAAATCTTGACCACCTAAAGGGCGAAGCGACTGAGTGGGCGGCGTCATTGGAGGCGGTCAGGGTGGCGGTCAGGGAATGGGCTGATAACAGCGGTGTTCCAAGAAAGGTGTTTTCCGGCCCTCTGGTCTTGGTGGACCTTGAGAAACCCCTGGGCGACTTCAAGGCGGACAATGAAGTGCTGGCCGTGGTCCGGGAATTATTCGATGACCGCTTATCTTTGGCCTGGTGAATACAGGATTGTACACCATCATTTACACTGAGAGGCAAGATCATGGCTAAAAATGCAGCCCGGGCAGGGTACAGCCCGAAAGTGGCGCGACAGGTGGCGGCCGAGAACATGACAAAACCTGTCATTGCCGAAGCGATCAGGAAGGCGAAACAGGTGCGGACGGGACGCGTCCAAGTTGATCAGGATTATGTGATCAACAAGATCAAGGAGACATTGAGAGGTGCTCCCAGGAGCGTCCGGTTCTGGATAAGGCGGGAAACCCTGTGTTGGTAGAGACGGCGACCGGCGATCTGACACCGGCATACGAGTTCGACGCCATGGCCGTGCTGCGAGGTGCTGACCTTCTCGCGAAGCACGTAGGTCTCTACGAGCGGAACAACAACCAGAAGCGTTTGGACCTGGGCGGGGACCCTCGCTCCGTGCTGGAGGTCTTGATAAGCAAATTGAACAAGTTGATAGTCAGGATGGGGCAACCACGGCATCAGGAGAAAATAGTGGTTAGCTACGATTTGGATACCAAAGCGCACGGCCAGGAGTTGGTCGATGCGTTGATTATCGGCCTTCACGGCCTCAAAAAACCTTAACGGAGGTATTTTTATGGAAAGATTTCGAACCAAACACCATGTAGTCGGCGGGGCTGTGGGTATCGACATTCCTGGCGGGGTGCCGCTGGAAAGCGTTGCCAGCGTCTTGTCGGGTGAGCTGCGTGATGTCCGCGCCCTGATGGCCCGCTTTGGGGGTGCCGCACCAGCGGGTGAGGCCATGTGGACCTTGGCCCGTGAGCAGCAGACCGCTGACCGGTTGGCCGAACTGGAAGGCTAAATCACGCACTGCGTGACGGCACAACCGGTAGGTGCTACGAGGTTGTGTTGCCCCGCCCCACCGATCCGCTGCGATTGGTGGGGCTTTTTGTTGCCGAAAACAGGCGCATATGACAGAGGTGGTCCCCCATTTTCGGACAGTGTTCTAAGGTGGACAGCCACCCACTACGGCTGACGAAAAAGGATCACCGAAGAGCAATATCAAGCGTAGCCGTTACACAGAGGAGTTCAAAGTCTTGAAAGCACTCAATGGCGAGCAAACCGCAGCCGAGCTTGGCAGACGCTGTGGCTGTCCCAACCTTTCCGAACAACCGGGGCCACCTCTGTCCAGAGTGGTTAAATTAGTTTGGTTCAAGCTGAACGAATGAAAGTGACCACCCTTGAATGAACGCGAAAGGGCTATGCAGGTAGATGTTCCCATTTCAAACTTCCCTTGCCATTGATGTCGAGACCAGAACCGGCGCTCACTGCCCTGGAAGCCCAAAATCCCGTCAAATATAGGAGATGGGTAATCGGTAACCGGAAAAAGGCTTGTAGATAATTATTTTGAATATTATAGAGGATACGAGTCTACCGGCTTCACCGTCGGAATATGGAAATGCTGGGATATACCCGGTTTAGGATGATATACAGATCTGTATAATTACTTTTGGGGCTACTGGGCTCGGCATGAATATTCCTCTAGCATTTGAAAGTCTGAACGAGACCGATATTCGGGAGGAGGTACTTGCCCCCCTTATTAGAAGTCTTGGCTACAGCTCAGGGACACCGAACAACGTTATTCGAGAACAGTCGTTGCGGTATCCAATGATGTCTCTCGGTCGCAAGGACACCAAGAGAGATCCTGCGCTTCGGGGTAAAGCGGACTACATTCTTGAAGTACAACAACGTGTGCGCTGGGTTATCGAAGCAAAGGCCCCAGAGATCACTCTCGGCGTAGACGACATAGAACAAGCATGGACATACGCCAACCACCCAGAAGTTCGTGCCGTCTATTTTGTTCTATGCAATGGCCGTGTTCTTCTTGTTTATCGAACTGTTCACGGCCCTGAAGCACCGCCAGTTCTTTCTCTCACATATGAGCAGTTGGAGTCGGACTTTCAGGTACTCTCGAATCTTGTCAGCCCCGACGCTCTGCTGCGAGACTTCCCTGACGTAGGAATCGACGTTGGAGTACCAATAGCTCCTGGGCTTAGATCAATTGCTCGGATCACAAATGGCTTTATTCGCTATGAAGCCAATAGCCTTGGGTCGCCGATGCTGAGTGAACTCCAAAATGGAATCCGAGAAGGAGCTATCGAGCGCGATAGCAATGGAACATTAGTTGTATTCTTGAAGACTGGCGGACCTAGTAGTTCTCTTCAAGAGCTTAACGAAAGGCTGGGACTTTCTATATTTGAAATGACCAGTCCAGACACCCAGCTTTCCAGCGACCCATCGCATCCAACGTTATTAACTTATGCTCATCGTGTCATTCTCCCGGCCGGCGAGAAATTACTTGACCTGAACACTTGGAAACATATTCAGCTTCCCCAAAATATTACCTGCGATGTTTGTTCAAGGGCTAGCGGCGTATTTGAAAACCGCATCTTTTCCGGGCGCTTTATGACGGATATGCATTACCTTGAATCTGGTATGACCGTCAACATGTCTGGCTCGTTTGAGGTTCATCTTGCGTAGCCCCAACCTGCGTAAAAAGCTGCGCAGGCCACTCACTTCTACGTTATGCCGCTGGAAAGCGACGCTGGAAGGACCGTACGAGTTGAGAGTGTGAAGAACGAAACGTTCTCCGGAGTTTTATCTTAACCACGATAAGACCACTGAAGCCTGCAATCAAGAGTCAATTGGATCGATGAAAGACTCAACCACCGACAAATATTCAGCTGGCGAACAGGGACTGGGATACATTTACCAGGCGCGGCTGGCCCTGCTCCATCTCCTGCAATTGCCTGAGGAAACCGCCGTCTTCCTAGAAAAGGATGATGACCTCGATTTCATCGACGGCGATGGCGGAAAATCTCTGGCCTCGCTCAAACACAAGGCGGTCGGTGACCACTTAACCGATCTTTCGACCGATTTCTGGAAGTCCGTCAATATCTGGTTGGCGCGGTACAAACGTGATGGCCGCGCCGCATCAAACCTGCGGTTCTTCCTATTCACCACTGGCACGGTGTCGGCCGGCTCGTTCCTCACCCGCTTCCTCCCCGACCAGCCTCTCTCCTCCGGTGATGCAGCCACTCTGACCGAGTTGGCGAATGCCGCGCTCGCCAAGTCGAAGTCACAGCTCATTGGCCAGATCGCCAAGGAGTTCAACGAACTGAGCGACCCCGAGAAGCAGAGTTTTCTCGAACGTATCCTGATCCTCGATGGAAGCCCGCGCATTGGCGACATCCCGGCGACGATCAAGAACAAGTACATGCGAAGCGTCCGGCGCGATCACCGCGAGTTCGTCTTCGAGCGACTCGAAGGTTGGTGGAACGATGCCGTCATCAAGCAGTTGACCAACGCCAGAACTGAAGGAATCTTCGGCTACGAGGTCTCGGACAAGCTGTCCGCCTTTGCCGAGGAATACAAGATCGACAACCTCCCCATCACTTTCCGAGGAAAGGTGCCCGCCGACGACATCGACACCGAGACCGACCCGCGACTGTTCGTAGTGCAACTGCGCGAAATCGGTATTTCCTCCAACCGGATCAGGAGCGCGATCCTGGACTACTACAGGGCGTTCGAGCAGCGGTCAGCCTGGGCGCGTGAAAACCTCTTGGTATCAGGAGAGGTCGAGGAATACGAAGATCGTCTTGCTGATGAGTGGAATCGTTACAAGGATGTCGCATTTGAGAAACTAAAGGAGGACAGCGCCGAGGACGCACTGCAGGAAGCCGGCGCGATCGTCTACAACTGGGCGGAGTTCGAGACAGGGAAGATCGAATCCCTGCGCATCCGCGCGCGGGTGACCGAGCCCTACGTTCTCCGCGGCAGCTTACACATCTTGGCGGATACCACTCCGGAACCCCGGGTCTATTGGCATCCCAGGTTCCTCGACCGTCTTGGCAAGGTGCTGGGGGTGGCTAAATGAAGCGATGGGACCAGCGCCCCTTTGAGATAAGGAATTTGTTCAACCCCGCCTTCTGCGGCTTGGTACTGTTCCGCGCCCTGCATAGCTACGAAGAAGAAGACGCCCGCGGAATGCCCTTCTCGCTGTCGCTGCTGGTGTTGCCCCTGTGCCTGCACAAGGACTCACGCGAGGTAATCGCTAGTAGCCCGCGTAGTTACCTACTCAAGACCACGGAGAAAAACCAGCAGCTAATGGTGGGCTTCGCAGACAGGGTCACCCAAATGCTGCCCTACACGTTCGAGGGGTTCGGTCTGCTGATGGAAAGGGGCTGCATTGTCATCGCTGACGACGGGCGCATACAAACAGTGCCAAATAAGGTGCGCAAGACCTTCACTGGAACAGACGAAACCGTCTCATGCCAGAAAGTGGCGCGAGTCTTCGGAAGGGAATTCGCGCGAATCGCTGACCGGGTGACCGTTTACATGACTTTCGGGATTCGTCCATGAAGATTAGTTCTATTCACATCTATAGCCACGACGGCCAACGCCGGGATCTCCAGTTCAAGGTGGACGGGCTAAACGTCATCACAGGCCGATCCTCCACCGGTAAGTCCGCGCTCTCCGAGATCATCGAGTACTGCATGGGGCGCTCCTCGTTCAACGTCCCCGAAGGCGTCATCCGCGACAAGGTGGCTTGGTTCGCCGTGATCTACCAGTTCGAGAACGAGCAGGTTCTGGTTGCCAAGCCGACCCCGACCGCAGGTGGTGCCAGCTGCAGCACTGCGATGCTGCGGCGGGGAACTCAATTGCGGGCCCCTTCGTTCAAGGACCTGGCAGTCAACACGGACGACGACACCATCGTCGAACTGCTGTCGCGTCTGCTCGGAATTCCCGAGAACCGTACCGAAGTGGCACTCGAACACAGCCGCGACAGCTTCGACGTGAATGTAAAGCATACGATTTATTACCTGTTCCAGAAGCAGGGGCTGGTTGCCAACAAGGACCAGCTTTTCTACCGCCAGAATGAGGACTACCAGCCGCAGACGATCCGCGATACGCTTCCGATCCTTCTCGGCGTTTCCTCCCGCAACCGCTATGAACTCGAGTCCAAGCTGCGCACGGCTAAGAGGGACCAGAGGATCAACACGAAGCAGTTGGAGCATGCGCGCGACGCCGTCGACACGTCGCACGATAAGGCCATCGGCCTTTACTCGGAAGCCAAGGCGGTCGGCGTCATCGGCAAGACCGACGGGAACCCCAATCCCAATGCGATCATCGACGCATTGAGATCGGCCCTGTCGTGGAAGCCCGAAACGGTACCCGACGACGACGGCAGCCGGATTTCGTGTCTGGAGGAAGAACTGGTCCAGTTGCGCAAGCAACGCCGCGAGACCCAGGCCAGGATCGATTCGACGCGCCAGTTTGCCATGCGGGCCGGGGGCTACGAAAGCGAGGCCGCAGAACAGGTGGACCGGCTGTCCTCGATCAAGGCGCTACCGAAGAACCCAGAGACCGGCGAGTGGCAATGGCCGTTCAGCGAGCGGAACCTGGCACTAGAATCGCCCATCGCCACCGTTCTGCTCTACGAGCTGGCGTCGCTCGACAAGGAGTTGCGCATAGCCACCGGCCAGCGTCCCAAGCTCGAAGCCTACCTCACCGATCTGGCCAGCACGGTGGATGAGATCGCGGGCGCCATCAGGCGGAAGGAAGCGGAGCTTTCCGCGGCGTTTTCGGCCAACGAGGTCATCGCACAGATAGGGACCCGCAACAACGCGGCCGCGCGCGTCGTGGGCCGTATAAGCCTGTTCCTTGAAACCCTCCTCCCGAACGAAGATCTCGCCAGGCTGGAAGCGGATAATCGCCGCATCAAGAACAAGGTGCAGCAGCTAGAGGACCAGATCGGCGCCGACGACAGCGACGAACGCTTAGCTTCGATCCTCAACAACATCTCCGCACAGGTAACGCGGTACATCCAGACGTTCAACGCTGAATTCGGCTCATACCCAGCGCGGCTCAATCTGTCTCAGTTGACGATCATCTTCGATCGACCTGAACGTTGGGTCCCGATGGCCCGGACGGGAGGCGGAGCGAACCATCTGGCCTACCACCTGTCGGTGTTGCTCGCCCTGCATCTGTTCGCTGCCCAGAACAACCGCCCGATCCCGCGCTTCCTCCTGATTGACCAGCCGAGTCAGGTTTACTTCCCGTCTGAACAGGTCTACAAGGATGCCGATGGCTCAGTTCAGAGGACCGAAGCCGACGCCGACCTCAATGCCGTGCGCCGGCTATTCGAGTTGTTGCTGCAGTTCACTCAAGAGGACGTCCCCGGCTTCCAGTTGATCGTTACAGAGCACGCAAATCTTCGAGAGCATTGGTTCCAGGACACCTTGGTAGAACTGCCTTGGACAAAGCCGCCAGCGCTGGTTCCTGAAGACTGGAATCAAGAATGAATCATTCGCAATGGGGCAGTAACATAAGATGAACGCTGTCCGTTCTGACGCCTGCAACTGGTTATAGACGGCTGGCGACTTATCCGAGTGGCGATTCATAACAATCAATTGCACCTGATTAAGCTTGGCTGCGCAAAATTTGCCGGCTGAATTGGACGTTGACCTCCTGACAAACGCGGAGTCACATGGAACAGAGCCAACTGAATTGGATCGCCAACTTCATCTGGGGCATCGCCGACGATGTCCTGCGGGATCTCTACGTTCGCGGCAAGTACCGCGACGTCATCCTGCCGATGACCGTCCTGCGCCGCCTCGATGCGGTGCTAGAACCAACCAAACAGGCCGTCATCGACATGAAGGCCTCCCTCGATCAGGCCAAGATCGTGCACCAGGACCAGGCCTTGCGTCTGGCGGCGGGCCAGGCCTTCTACAACACCTCGAAATTCACCCTGCGCGACCTACGGGCGCGCGCCAGCCAGCAGCAGCTCAAGGCCGACTTCGAGGCCTACCTGGACGGCTTCTCGCCGAATGTCCAGGACATCCTCGAGAATTTCGAGTTCCGCAACCAGATCCCGCGCCTCTCGAAGGCCGACGCCCTCGGCACCCTGATCGAGAAGCTGCTCTCGCCGGACATCAACCTCAGCCCCAACCCGGTGCCGAACGGCAACGGCTCTGTGAAGCACCCAGGCCTCGACAACCACGGCATGGGTACGGTCTTCGAGGAACTGGTCCGGCGGTTCAACGAGGAGAACAATGAGGAGGCCGGCGAGCACTGGACCCCGCGCGACGCTGTGAAGCTCATGGCCAAGTTGATCTTCCTGCCGGTCGCCGACGAGATCGACTCCGGCACTTACCTCCTTTACGACGGCGCCTGTGGCACCGGCGGCATGCTCACCGTTGCCGAAGAGACGCTTAAGGAGCTCGCCACGGCGCACGGCAAGGAGGTGGCCACGCATCTCTATGGGCAGGAGATCAACGCTGAGACCTACGCCATCTGCAAGGCGGACCTCTTGCTCAAGGGCGAAGGCGACGCGGCGGACAACATCGTCGGCGGCCCGGAGCATTCGACGCTGGCGAACGACGCCTTCCCCTCGCACGAGTTCGACTTCATGCTCTCCAACCCGCCCTACGGCAAGAGCTGGAAGAGCGATCTCGAACGCATGGGCGGCAAGGGCGGCGTCAAAGACCCACGCTTCGTGATCGAGCACGAGGACAATCCCGAGTATTCGCTGCTTACCCGCTCCAGCGACGGCCAGATGCTCTTTTTGGCCAACATGCTCAGCAAGATGAAGCGTGACACCAAGCTCGGCAGTCGCATCGCCGAGGTGCACAACGGCAGCTCGCTCTTCACCGGCGACGCCGGCCAGGGCGAGAGCAATATCCGCCGCTGGATGATCGAAAACGACTGGCTCGAGGCCATCGTCGCTCTGCCGCTCAACATGTTCTATAACACTGGCATCGCCACCTACATCTGGGTGCTCACCAACCGCAAACCCGAACACCGCCAGGGCCGAGTGCAGCTCATCGACGCCACCCATTGGTTCAAGCCGCTGCGCAAGAACATGGGCAAGAAGAACTGCGAACTCGCCGACGAGGACATCCGCCGCATCTGCGACACCTTCCTCGCCTTCGAGGAGACCGAGCAGTCGAAGATCTTTCCCAACGCCGCCCTCGGCTACTGGAAGGTGACCGTCGAGCGGCCTCTGCGCCTCAAGGGCATCGACCCGGAGCGCGCCCACGCCGCCAAGGAGATCAAGGCACTCAAGGAGACCGCCGAGCGCGGCGACGACGCACCTCCGGTCATCAAAAAGATCCACAAGAAGGGCGCCGCCCCTGACCCGCTGCGCGGCCTGTTCGCGGCCACCATTGACGGCAAGCCTGCGGTGGTCGAGTACGAGCCCGATCCCGACCTGCGCGACACCGAGCAGGTGCCGCTGCTGGAAGAAGGCGGCATTGAGGCCTTCCTGCGCCGCGAGGTGCTGCCCTACGCCAAGGACGCCTGGTATGTGCCCGACAGCGTCAAGACCGGCTACGAGGTGAGCTTCACGCGCTATTTCTACAAACCGCAGCCGCTGCGCACGCTGGAGGAGATCAGGGCCGACATACTCGCCATCGAAAAGGAAGCCGGAGGGCTGCTGGGCGACATAATTGGAGGAAGTTAGTCATGAGCTCGCGTGAAGAGATGCTGGCTTCGATAGCCAACACGATCAAGGACTACCGGACTGGTGAAATTCCTGTTCTCACTCCGGAGCATGTCGACCTCTGGGTTAAGCAGTTCGACGAAAGTGTACAATTACCAATGCTCCGCGAGATGGATCACGTGCTTAAAAAAACCTACTTCTCTCTCGAAGCGGTAACCCGATTCTTGAAAGGTCTGGTCATTACGGAAAACCTGGCTGGCAAGGACCCCTGTGCATTCTGGCGCGGGGTCCACTTCCTGGACATCCAAGGTGGTGGGAACAGCCAGACCGAAATGTTGGCGCTCTTCAACAAAATACTTCAAGAAACGTGTGGCTTTGGGATCGACCAGTGCGGCGGTCACAGTGCGGTTTATTTGTATCTCGATGATGGTATATTCACTGGTAACCGCGTGCGTCGTGATCTTGAGAAATGGATAGAGAACCAAGCCCCTGGCGAGGCTTCGCTTCATGTCGTAACCATAGCGCTCCATAGTGGTGGTCAGCACTATGCCAGGGGGCACATAAATGCATCTGCCGCTCGCGCAGGAAAAACAATCGATATAACGTGGTGGCGTGCAATCGAGATGGAGGACAGGAAGGCTTATCGTAATATGGCGGACGTTCTGTTACCCACCGTTATCCCCCAAGACGAGACCGTGGAGAATTATGTTCAGGCGATGAAATACTCGCCTACGCTCCGGCACCCAGGAAATGTTGGTAAAAATGCGTTGTTTTCAAGTGATGAAGGAAAAATCCTGCTTGAGCAGGAGTTTCTCAAGGCAGGAGCGCGTATTCGCCAATTGTGTCAGAATTTAGGTGCAACTCAGCGGCCGCTGGGACATATGACACTTGACACGCTCGGATTCGGGTCGCTCGTTGTCTCTTTTAGAAACTGCCCTAACAATGCGCCCTTGGCGCTTTGGGTCGGTGAACCATGGTACCCCTTGTTTCCACGCACCACAAACACCCAAACCGCTACCAAACGCCTGATTGAAGGATTTACGAAGGGTCTGGTCCAGTGAACTCTGATCAGCTAAGGACATATAACCGTACCACGAGCGTAGTCTTCCTCAAGACGAAGGAGGCGTTCGGTGGTCTGTCCAATATGGCTGGCGGATTTCCCCTACGAGTGAATAAAATGGGTATCCTCACATCCGAGGCGCTCTACCAGGCTTGCCGCTTTCCACACCTGCCTGACGTGCAGCACTTGATCATCGAGCAAAGAAGCCCGATGACAGCGAAGATGAAGAGCAAGCCCTATCGGCGTGATTCGCGGCTGGACTGGTTTCAGGCGCGGGTTAAGATCATGCGATGGTGTTTGCGGGTGAAGCTCGCGCAGAACTGGCTCGCATTTAGCGAGCTTCTGCTGGAGACGGATGACCGGCCAATCGTTGAACAGTCCCGCAAGGATGATTTCTGGGGTGCGAAGCCAATTGATGAGCGCACCCTAGTTGGCATGAATGTTCTTGGCCGATTACTGATGGAGTTGCGAGAGGCGGTAAAGACAATGAGTCGCGAGTCGCTTTTGATTGTGCAACCACTTGCGATTCCCGATTTCTTTTTAGGTGGAATGCCTATAGGGATAGTCGCCGCAGAGGGTTCTGAGCTGAGTGGGGCAAGAGAGCAGGCCCCCGCACAACCGGTAATTGGTCATGTAAGTGGCCCAGCGTCAACGCAATTATCCCTGTTTGACCAACCAATGATGAAGGTATCTCTGACGGCCGTGAATCTGGCAATCAGTGAAAGGTGCATACGCATCACAGACCTCAAACCTTACCCTGAGTTCAAGGATTCGTTGCAGGAGTGGCTTGGTGATGTTCCTCAACACTGGTCCGTGGTGCCAAATCGTGCGCTATTTGCAGAGGTAAAGGAACGTAATCACTCAGATGAAGAAATGCTGTCAGTCACGATTACGAGGGGAATAGTCAAACAGAAAACCTTGCTAGAAAACAGCTCTAAGAAAGACAGTTCCAATCTGGACAGGTCCGCATACAAGCTCGTTCGGCCACGCGATATTGCTTACAACAAGATGCGCGCGTGGCAGGGAGCGATTGGAGCTTCTACGCTGCGTGGAATTATCAGCCCGGCGTACGTCGTCATGCGTCTGCGCAACGTTGAGGATTTGCCGAGCTACTTCCACCACCTCTACCGCACACCACAGTTTGCAAAGGAAGCAGAGCGCCGGTCCTACGGCATTACGTCAGATATGTGGAGCCTTCGACCTGAACACTTCAAGATGATTTACACGCCACTTCCCCCAACCGACGAGCAGGCGGCGATCGTGCGCTTCCTCGACCACGCGGACCGGCGGATTCGGCGCTACATCCGGACCAAGCAGAAGCTGATCAAGCTGCTGGAGGAGCAGAAACAGGCCATCATTCACCGCGCCGTCACCCGCGGCCTTGACCCCAACGTCCGCCTCAAGCCCTCCGGCGTGGAGTGGCTGGGGGAGGTGCCGGAGCATTGGGAGGTGTGCAGCTTCCCACGCTGCGCCGTCGAACGCGCCGACTACCGTGGGGCGACGCCAACGAAAACTGAAAGTGGCGTCTTCCTGGTCACGGCGAAGAATATCCGCAAAGGATGGATCGACTACGAAGCGTCCCGGGAGTTCGTATCCCAGCGCGACTACCCTGCAATCATGCGGCGCGGACTCCCTCGGATCGGCGATCTTCTGCTTACGACTGAAGCCCCGCTGGGCAACGCCGCTTTGGTGGATAGGGAGGATGTGGCGCTGGCCCAGCGAGTAATTCGGTTCCGCATGGATTCAGACCTGCTCAATAGCAATTTCGCCTTGCGCGCGGTGCTGTCTCCCTACTTCCAGCACCAGCTCCTTCAACGGGGCACTGGGTCAACGGCGCTCGGCATCAAGGCAAGCAAGCTGCCGCAACTTCAGATTCTTTGTCCGCCGGTTGCGGAGCAGAAGGCGATACTGAGCTTTATCGATGGCCGGTGCACGCCACTCGACAGAGCCATCACTCGGGCGCGTTCAGAGATCGACCTCCTCCGTGAATACCGCACCCGCCTGATCGCCGACGTGGTCACCGGCAAGCTCGACGTGCGCGAGGCGGCGGCGCGGTTGCCGGACGAGGTCGAGGAGCCCGAGCCGCTCGACGAGATCGAGACCGAGGGTGAGCCCGACGAGGCAGGCGCTGACGACACCGACGCCGTGCGGGAGGAGGCCGAGGCATGACCACCGACACAAGCGAATGCGGCCTGGAGCGCCTTGTCTGCACCGCGCTGACCGGCGATGCCTGCGACCCCGGCGTGGGACCAGCCACCGCAATGCACGAACGTCCGAGGGTCTACGGCGCTCTTTTTAACGCGCCGGTCACGGCACGTTCAGGCGGCTGGATCTGTGGCACGCCCGATGACTACGACCGCGAGTACTGCGTGGATCTGGCCCAGCTCTCGGCCTTCCTGGTCGTAACGCAGCCCGAGGTCGCCGGGGCGCTGGCGCTCGATGAGGACGGCCCGACGCGGCGCAAGTTCTTGGCGCGGCTGCAAGGCGAGATCAGTAAGCGCGGCACCATCGACGTACTGCGCCACGGGCTTAAACACGGGTCGCATACCATCGACCTCTTCTACGGCACCCCTTCGCCGGGCAACGAAAGGGCCGCCGAACGCTATGCCGCCAACCGCTTCAGCGTCAGCCGCCAGCTCCGCTACAGCCGTGACGAGACCCAGCGGGCGCTGGACCTGGGGCTGTTCATCAACGGCCTGCCGGTGGCCACCTTCGAGCTGAAGAACAGCCTCACCAAGCAGACGGTGGAGGACGCGGTCCAGCAGTACCAGCGCGACCGCGATCCCCGCGAGAAGCTCTTCGAGTTCGGGCGCTGCGTGGTGCACTTCGCGGTGGACGATCACGAGGTGCGTTTCTGCACACACCTAAAAGGCAAGGGTTCGTGGTTTTTGCCCTTCAACCAGGGCTGGCAGAGCGGCGCCGGCAACCCGCCCAACCCGAACGGCCTCAAGACCGACTACCTCTGGAAGCGCGTCCTTACCCGCGAGGGGTTGACCGACATCCTTGAGAACTACGCGCAGGTGGTCGAAACCAAAGACGAAAAAACAGGCCGCAGAAAGGCGGCGCAGATCTGGCCGCGCTATCACCAGCTCGATGTGGTGCGGAAGCTGCTAACCGACGCGCGGACGCGTGGCCCGAGCCGGCGCTACCTGATCCAGCACTCGGCGGGCAGCGGCAAGTCGAACTCCATTGCCTGGCTGGCGCATCAGCTCATCGGTCTGAAAAAAGACGGGGGGGCGCTGTTCGACTCGATCATCGTCGTCACCGACCGCCGCATCCTCGACCAGCAGATCAGGGACACCATCAAGCAGTTCGCCCAGGTGGGCGCCACCGTCGGGCACGCCGAACGGTCGGGCGACCTGCGCAGGTTCATCGCCGAGGGCAAAAAGATCATCATCTCCACGGTGCAGAAGTTCCCGTTCATCCTCGACGAGATCGGCAGCGAGCACCGCGGTCGGCGCTTCGCCATCATCATCGATGAGGCGCATTCCAGCCAGGGCGGGCGCACCTCGGCGGCGCTCTCGATGGCGCTCTCCACCGCCGGGGCGGAAGAGGACGACGAGACCCTGGAGGACACCATCAACCGGCTGATGGAGGCCAAGAAGCTGCTGCCCAACGCCAGCTACTTCGCCTTCACCGCCACGCCGAAGAACAAGACGCTGGAGATCTTCGGCGAGCCCGAGCCCCAGGCCGACGGCAAGGTGAAGCACTGGCCCTTCCACAGCTACACGATGAAACAGGCCATCCAGGAGGGCTTCATCCTGGACGTGCTCAAGCACTACACGCCGGTGGGGAGCTATTACAAGTTGGTCAAGAAGGTCGAGGGCGATCCCGTATTCGACAGCAAGCGGGCGAAAAAGAAGCTGCGCCGCTACGTGGAGAGCCACGAGCACGCCATCCGACTCAAGGCCGAGATCATGGTGGACCACTTCCACGAGCAGGTGCTGGCGCTCAACAAGATCGGCGGCCAGGCGCGGGCCATGGTAGTCACCAGCGGGATCGAGCGGGCGATCCTGTACTTCCACGCCATCCGCGACTACCTGGCCGAGCGCAAGAGCCACCATCAGGCCATAGTAGCCTTCTCCGGCGAGCACGAGTACGGCGGGGCCAAAGTCACTGAGTCGTCGCTTAACGGCTTCCCGTCGAGCCGGATCGCCGACCGGATTCAACAGGACCCCTACCGCTTCCTGATCTGCGCCGACAAATTCCAGACCGGCTACGACGAGCCCCTGTTGCACACCATGTACGTGGACAAGGTGCTCTCGGGGATTAAGGCGGTGCAGACGCTCTCGCGGCTCAATCGCGCCCACCCCAAGAAGCACGACGTCTTCGTGCTCGACTTCATGAACGACGCCGACACCATCCAGGAGGCATTCGCCGACTACTACCGGACCACGATCCTGGCCGAGGAGACCGACCCGAACAAGCTGCACGACCTCAAGGCCGCGCTCGATGACTCTCAGGTCTACGCTCCCGAGCAGATAGACCAGCTCGTGGCGCTCTACTTAGGCGGGGCGGATCGGGACCGGCTCGATCCCATCCTTGATGTCTGTGTCGCCGTGTACAAGGGGCAGCTCGACGAGGACGGGCAGGTGGACTTCAAGGGCAAGGCCAAGGCGTTTTTGCGCGCCTACGGCTTCCTTTCGTCGATCCTGCCCTACACCAACGCCGAGTGGGAGAAGCTCTCGATTTTCCTCACCTTCCTCGTGCCCAAACTGCCGGCGCCGGTGGAGGAGGACCTGTCCAAGGGCATCCTCGAGGCGATCGACATGGACAGCTACAGGGTGGAGAAGCAGGCGGCGATGAAGATCCAGCTCTTCGACGCCGACGCGGAGATCGAACCGGTCCCGACCACCGGCGGCGGCCACAAGCCCGAGCCCGAGATCGACCGGCTCTCGAACATCCTCAAGGTCTTCAACGACCAGTTCGGCAACATCCCGTGGACCGATTCCGACCGCGTGCACAAGCTCATTACCGAAGACATTCCTGGGCGAGTCTCCGCGGACGTGGCTTACCAGAACGCCAGGAAGAACTCCGACAAACAGAACGCCCGTATCGAGCACGACAAGGCCCTGGCTCGCGTGATGACCGCGGTGCTGAAAGACGATACCGAGCTGTTCAAGCAGTTCATGGACAACGAGGGCTTCCGACGCTGGCTGACCGACACGGTGTTCGGGCTGACTTACGAGGCGGCGGGGTAGATGGCCTGACCCGCCGATAAGGGGAAATAGGGGTTCTTCCCGGTTTTCAGTGCGTAGCCGGATATATATCGAGTCCACCGAAATGAAACAAGATCAGGAGAAAAATATGTCGCAAATTAAAACTGGTTTGTGCGAGGAATGTGGCAAGGATTACAGTGAGATTAAGACCGTCTGCGGTCATTGCGGCTATTCTCCCCATGGCGAAGCCATCATGACCAAGGAGGATCCTCATTGGAAGTGCGGGAATTGCGGCAGGACCGTTCAAGCGCTTCAGCCGCCGGAAAAATGCCCAAGCTGCGGCGAGATTTGTGATTTCAAAAACGTTTCCTGCTACCTCCCTGAATGCGGGGGGCCGGGCAATGTTGACCCGCGGCTTTGATGGTTGCAGATTCTTCCAAAAGCGACAGCTCGATCAGATGGTAAGTATTTGCCGATTAACTTGATTAATTTATACTCGGAATTAACACCCACCAACAAGGCCTGGGGGTAACTTTGGGGGTAACTGAATATAATTGAAAAATGATTATCGCACGAAAACATTGTGATAATTCTTGTTTTCAGATGACGGCGCCGGAGCAGAAGAACCTCGCCCTGGAGACGCTCCGCAAGCTGCTGAACGACCAGATTCGCATCACCGAGCGCACGAACCTTGTCCAGAGCAAGAAGTTCCGCGAGGCGCTCGAAGACGCCATGCTGCGCTACACCAACAAGGCGATCTCCACCGCTGAGATGATCACTCGGCTGATCGACCTGGCGAAGCATCTGCGGGACGCCCAGAGGCACGGCGAGGAGCTCGGCCTTAACCGCGAGGAGACCGCGTTCTACGACGCCTTGGCAGAGAACGAGTCGGCCCGCGAAGCGATGCAGAGGGATTCGCTGCGACTCATGGCCCGCGAGCTGACCGAGATGGTCAAGAACATGCCCAAGCTCGACTGGACCCAGCGCGAGTCGGTACGGGCGAGCCTGCGGCGGAATGTACGTCGGCTGCTGGCCAAGTACGGCTATCCGCCAGATCTGGCGGAGGGTGCAACCCAACTCGTGCTCAGGCAGGCAGAGGTTTCGACGGAAAACTCGGAGCAGTGATGGCTTGGTTCGGTGGCGGGACGCCCAAGAACAACATGCAGCTGACAGCGCTTCGCGCCGCAGCTGTTGCTGGGCGTTGGGTGCGAGTGCCAGACGCGTTACGTTTGAGCAGGACGACCTATGTCTAGTCGGGACGACTTTACGCAGGAAGCCAAGCGCCGACTCGCTCACCGGGCGGGGTACAGGTGCTCCAACCCTATCTGCCGTGCGCTTACTGCTGGCCCAAGTGATGCCACGTCGGATGCCACAACTAGCATTGGCGTGGCGGCGCATGTTAGCGCTGCTTCGCCTAAGGGGCCGCGATTCCGCGAAGAGCTCTCGGCCGAAGAAAGAAGCTCCATTGATAATGGAATATGGCTTTGTCAAAACCACGCGAAGGAAATCGATGATGATCCACGGCGGTTTCCTGAGACCATATTACTTGCGTGGAAGGAAGAAGCGGAGCGCGTTGCACGGGAAGAAGTCGGAATTCCCGCTGGAGAAGCACCATACCTTGTCAAGGTAGAAGCGTTTGCCGAGCGAGATGAGGGCGGGCGGATCATTGTTTTCGGGAAGGCGAATCTCCCCAACGATACAAAATTAATGATTTCCGTTAGAGAGTCCGGCGGTGGATGGCTCTACGGCCAGGATAAGTGTGCAGTTAGGCATGGCGCCTTCTCAAGCAAGGGCTTTTCTGACAAAGGTGATCCGTTACCCGCGAAGCGCTATCATATCGAGATATTTAGCTACTTCAATGTTGCGTGGAGGCAACCAGAGGCGGTTCTGTCCGGCGTCGGGAGCTTAGGTCGCAGGTTGATTGGTCCACAGGTTGATAAGGTGGATCCCGAGTTTGAAGACTCGGAGAAATACGTTTCAGCAGTGTTTGAGTTTCCCGTAGGGAACCATCCTAGCTCCCGCAGCGAAGGCTATTCTGAGGGCGCTGCGCTTGAGGCTGTGAAGGCGGCTGTCTTGACAGTACAGGGGCGTGGAAAGTCCAGTGAGCCGGTGGGCAAGGTAGTTGAATGGTTTCTAGGCGTCCCCGGCCTGAAGGCAAAGGACGGGTGGTCGGCTCGTGAGTTAAAGGATGGCGTTTACGAGGTCGTATTTTCCTACTGGGAAGGAGACTCCACGTCGCTTGCCAAGTGGACCGTCGTGGCCGGATCAAGGCAGGTCACGTACGAGAACAGAAACGCGAAGATTATGAGCTACCTGTCCGATGAGGAGAAGTAAACTATTAAAATAGCCCATCTGGCCAGACAGCCACGGCCATCGAAGCCTGCCAGCAGGCGATCAGGATTGACCCGGAATATGCCGTTGCCTGGTACAACCTGGGGGCTACCTACGGGTTTTGCGTGAAGGGGCGGTAAACGAAAATCGTTCTTTGGTTGAAAAAGTTGGACAGGAGTTGGACAAAAAAAGAACTGACAAAAAGGGGTTACAGCCTCTAGTGCTGCAACCCCTTGATTTTTCTGGTGCGCCCGACAGGATTCGAACCTGTGACCTACGGCTTAGAAGGCCGGTGCTCTATCCGGCTGAGCTACAGGCGCAAAATCGGTAAGCGGTCAAGGGGCATCAACATACCGGGTTTCCTTGAGCGGTGCAGCAAAAAATTAGTCATCACGCCGCCGGCTATTGACTCCGGTAAACGCTTGCCAAAATCCAAGTTGCACTCTAAAGGGCTCGGCCCTGCCCATAAAAAAAACGCCCCGGCCAGAAAAAAGGCCCAGGGCGCTGTAAAAACTTACAAAACGGTAAAACCGGCAAGCCGGAAGGAAAACGTTCAGCAGTGCCGCAGGTTGCGGCAAGCGGGACGGCGCCGCGTACACCAGGTACGCAAGCCGGCCCGATCGCCGCAAGATGCGGTGCTGCTGGACGTTTTCCCTACATCATGCCGCCCATACCGCCCATTCCTCCCATGCCGCCCATGCCGCCCATGCCGCCAGGCATGCCGCCACCACCCTTGTCATCTTCCGGGTGCTCGGCAATCATGCATTCGGTGGTGAGCAGCAGACCGGCCACGCTGGCCGCGTTCTGCAGGGCAAAACGGGTAACCTTGGCCGGGTCGATAACCCCGGCTTCCAGCAGATCCTCGAACTTCTCGGTGTCGGCGTTGAAGCCCTTGGTCAGGTCCTTCATGTTCTTGACCTGCTCGACAATCACCGAACCTTCCAGACCGGCGTTGTTGGCGATCTGGCGAACCGGTTCCTCAAGCGCCCGAACCACGATCTTCTTGCCCAATTCCTGATCGTGGGACAGCTTCAGTTCCTTGAGGGCCTTGAGGCAACGGAGATAGGCCACGCCGCCGCCGGGGACAATACCTTCTTCCACCGCCGCGCGGGTAGCGTTCAAGGCGTCTTCGACCCGAGCCTTTTTCTCCTTCATCTCCACCTCGGTGGCGGCTCCAACGTTGATTACGGCCACGCCGCCGATCAGCTTGGCCAGGCGCTCCTGGAGTTTTTCACGGTCGTAATCGGAGGAAGACTCCTCAATCTGGGCCCGGATCTGCTTGACCCGACCTTCCAGCTTGTCCTTATCGCCGGCGCCGTCGATGATGGTGGTGTTGTCCTTGTCGCAAACCACCCGCTTGGCCTGGCCAAGATCATTGACGGTGATGTTCTCCAGCTTGATGCCCAACTCTTCGGAAACCACCTGGCCGCCGGTGAGGATGGCGATGTCTTCCAGCATGGCCTTGCGGCGGTCACCAAAACCCGGAGCCTTGACCGCGGCCACATTGAGGGTGCCGCGCAGCTTGTTGACCACCAGGGTGGCCAGGGCCTCGCCGTCCACGTCTTCGGCGATGATCACCAGGGGCTTGTTCATCTTGGCGATCTGCTCCAGAATGGGCAGCAGGTCCTTCATGTTGCTGACCTTCTTTTCGCTGAGCAGGATGTAGGGGTCTTCCAGGTTGACCTCCATCTTTTCGGGGTCGGTGACCAGGTAGGGAGAGAGATAGCCGCGGTCAAACTGCATACCCTCGACCACGTCCAGGGAAGTCTCCATGCTCTTGGCTTCCTCCACCGTGATCACGCCTTCCTTGCCTACCTTGTCCATGGCCTCGGCAATGATATTGCCGATGGTGGGATCGTTGTTGGCGGAGATGGTACCCACCTGGGCGATTTCCTTCTGGGTCTTGGTGGGGGTGGCGATGTTCTTGAGCTCAGCCACCACCGCTTCCACCGACTTGTCGATGCCGCGCTTGATCTCCATGGGGCTGTTACCGGCGGCCACCAGTTTGGAACCTTCGGTGTAGATGGCCTGGGCCAGGATGGTGGCGGTGGTGGTGCCATCACCGGCCACGTCGGAGGTCTTGGAAGCCACTTCCTTGACCATCTGGGCGCCCATGTTCTCGAACTTGTCCTTAATTTCAATTTCCTTGGCCACGCTCACCCCGTCCTTGGTGATGGTGGGGGCGCCGAAGGATTTTTCAATCAATACATTGCGGCCCTTGGGACCCAGGGTAACCTTGACCGCGTCGGCCAGGGTGTTGACGCCGCGCAGGATCGACTCGCGAGCTTTGCTGCCGTACTTGAGATCTTTTGAAGCCATAGTTATCTTCTCCTTCTACATCTGTATTTGAACAATTATTATGCTTACTTTTCCACCACGCCGAGGATGTCATCCTCGCGCATGATCAGGTACTCCTCGCCCTCGATCTTAACCTCGGTGCCGCCGTACTTGGAAAACAACACCCGGTCGCCGACCTTCAGCTCCACCGGCACGCGCTCACCCTTGTCGTTATGCCGGCCGTTACCAACCGCTTCCACGGTGCCTTCCGCCGGTTTTTCTTTGGCGCTGTCGGGGATGATGATGCCGCCTTTGGTCTTTTCTTCTTCTTCCAGTCGTTTGACCAGAATACGGTCGTTCAATGGCCGAATTTTCATGGACTACCTCCGTCTTGCATTAATCTGAAAGTTAATGTGGGTCACATATAACAACAATGGAAACGGACCGCCCGCATGGACAGCCCGAAAACAAACCAAACCCAAGCTTAGCTGCGTGATGGCGCAAACACTATGTACGGCAAAAGGAAAAATCAAGAGCCGGCTAAAAATTTTTTCCAGCCAAAGAAAGGGAACGCGGCGACAATAATATCGCTGCCACCAGGGCGGTTCAACGGCAGCCCCAAAACGGGTACTGGACCACCAGGACCCATACCCCGCCCGGTCACCCATCGGGGCAACGGAGGGGTAAACGCCCAGCAGTGCCGCAGGTTGCGGCAAGCGGCCCGGCGCCACGTACCTCAGTACGCAAGCCGGGCCGATCGCCGCAAGATGCGTTGCTGCTGGGCGTTTACAGGCGGACCACCCAGCCGTGGGGATCGGCTTGGCGACCATACTGAATGGCGGTGAGCTCGTTGAAGAGCCGCAAGGCCAGTTCCCCGATCTTACCCCGGTTGATCAGGCAGTCCCGCCCCTTATAATGGAGGGAACCCACCGGGGATATCACCGCCGCCGTGCCGGTGCCGAAAACCTCGCGCAACTCGCCACGCTCATTGGCGGCAAAGACCTCGTCGATGGTGATACTGCGCTCCTCCACCGGCAGGTTCCAGTCGGCCAGCAACCGAAGCACCGAATCCCGGGTAATGCCGGGCAGGATGGTGCCGGACAGCGGCGGGGTGACGATACGATCCTTGAAGACAAAAAAGATGTTCATGGTCCCGACTTCTTCCACCAGCCGACGCTCCTTGGCATCCAGCCACAGCACCTGGGTAAAGCCCTCCTGCTGGGCCTCCACCGCAGCCATGATGCTGGCCGCATAGTTGCCCGCGGTCTTGGCCTCGCCTACCCCGCCGGGCACCGCCCGGACATATTTGTCGGTGACATAGATCTTCACCGGGTTGAAACCCTCCGGGTAGTACGCCCCCACCGGGCTGAGGATGATGAAGAAGAGATATTCCATGGCCGGCCGCACCCCCAAGCCGGCCTCGGTGGCCACCATGGTGGGGCGCACATAAAGGGAGGCCCCGTTGTCCGCCGGCGGCACCCAGTCGGCATCAATTTGCAGCAGGGCTTTAAGCCCGGCGAACACCGTTTCCACCGGCAGCGTCGGCATGCACATCCGGGTGGCGGAGCGGTTCATGCGCTCCAGGTTGGCCAGGGGCCGGAACAGATAGATACCGTCATCCTGGCCCCGGTAGGCCTTCAGGCCCTCAAAAATCGCCTGGCCGTAATGCAGCACCATGGCCGCCGGATCCAGGGAAAAGGGGCCGTAGGGCCGTACTTCCGGCTCATGCCAGCCCTGTTTGGCGTCGTAAGGCATGACCAGCATGTGGTCGGTGAAAATTTTCCCGAACCCCAGCGCCTTGTCGCTGGGGAGGCTGCGGCGCTGGTCCGGGGGCAGGATCTGGGTTTTGATTTCCATCAGGCAACCTGTTGCTTTTATGGGGTAGTCGCCACGGGCGTGGTTTGTTTTTAGTTTTTACAAAAATTTTCCGCAATATAACGGAGTTCTGGGGCCAGGGAAACAACTTATTTCATAAGTAACTATCCAGATCATCCTGGCCAGATCATTCTGACACGTAACTGTCCAGCAGTGCCCCAGGTTGCGGTAAGCTGAGTCGGCGTAGCGTACATCAGGTACCCAAGCCGACCTGATCGCCGTAATATGGGGTGTTGCTGGACAGTTACATTCCATCGCGCATTTCACTTGGCAACCAGCGGTGCTTTTAGTTACAGTGGGCAAAGGCTGTCCGGCAGCCGCATTCATTCGGCTGCCGGACAGCACCCTCGACATGAGCCGGGTGGTCAAAACGCCAGGCGGAAATAACGTCCCCACCCCCATACGGACCGCCATCTTCTGAATAAAGGCAGAGCAATGCAAGAATCATCACCATCCCCCATGGTACTGCGCTATTTTCTGCTCCTTTTTCTGGTTTCCATGCTGTTGCTGGGGTGGCTGTTCTGGCCTTTTATTTCGGTTCTGGTGCTGTCCTATCTGCTTACCCGGTTGTTTCGCCCCATTTACCAGTTCATCAACCGCCGTCTCCCGGATTTTTTTGCCTCCCTGGCCACTTGTACCCTGGTGGTGCTGCTGGTCTTTATCCCTTTGGTCTTCTTTGTCATGGCCCTGGCCCAGGAGGCGCAAGGGCTTTATGACTGGGGCCGGGGGGCCGGGGCCACCCTGGGGGCCAGGCTGCGCGAATTTCAGACCAGCCCGCTGTTCGTTCACCTGCAGGAAACTGCCGCCCTGCTGGGTTATTCCCTGCAGCCGGAAGATATTGGCCAGGCCCTGGCCGGTATGGCCAGGGAATTGGGTTTGTTTCTCTATAATCAGGCCAGCAACTGGGCGGCCAACCTGATGATGTTCGTCCTGGGTTTCTTTCTGACCATCGTCACCATTTTTTTTCTGCTGATGGAGCACGACCGGTTGCTAAACTATATTTTCCGGCTCTCGCCGCTGCCGGACAACCAGGAACGGCAGCTGTTCGCCAAGTTTGATGAAATCACCGGAGCGGTGCTGATCGGCAACGGCATCTGCGCGGTGATCCAGGGCATTCTGGGGGGGCTGATTTTCTGGATGTTCAATCTTGGTCCGCCGGTGCTCTGGGGGGCGATCCTGGCGGTGCTGGCCTTTCTGCCCATTGTCGGCATCGGGCTGGTGATGGTGCCGGCCACCATTTTCCTGTTGATTAAAGGCAACCTGGCGGGAGCTGTCCTGCTGGTGATCCTGTACGGCATGATCACCGTCCTGATTGAATCGGCGCTTAAGCCCAAACTGGTGGGCGACCGGGCCAAGATGCATATCCTGCTGGTCTTTTTAAGCATCATCGGCGGCTTGAACGCCTTTGGGTTTCTCGGTATCATCTACGGTCCGCTGATCGTCACCGCCTTTCTGACCCTGGCGGAAATTTACCTGACCAGTTACGACCGGTACGTCAAAAAGTCAGTCCCGCGCTGAAGTCTCTTTTACTCCTGAAGTTGAGCAATATGGGCAACCTGTCTGACTCACAGCCAACCACCACCTCCAACCACGTGGATCGACAAATTATGAGCGTTATCGGCATCATCGGCGGCTCCGGCCTGGAAAGCCCGCAGATCCTGGAAAACACCCGGGAAATAACAGTAGAAACCACCTACGGCCCCCCCTCCGGCCCGCTGCTACGCGGGCAAATTGCCGGCCGGGAGGTGGTACTGCTGGCCCGTCACGGCCGAGAACACACCATCCCCCCTTCTCAGGTGAATAACCGCGCCAACCTGCTGGCTCTGCAACAGCAGGGTTGCACCCACCTGCTGGCCAGCGCCGCCTGCGGTTCTTTACGCCGGGAAATAGGCCCTGGCGAGCTGGTAATTCCCGATCAGTTGATCGACTTTACCCGCTTCCGGGCCGTTACCTTCCACGACCAGTTTCCCCCGGGGATCGAAAACGCCCGGCATACCGCCCTGGCCGAACCGTTCAGCGACGAAATTCGGCAACAGTTGCTCAGCGCCGGCCAGCGCCTGGAACTGCCGCTGCATCCCGTGGGAACCATGTTGACCATTGAAGGGCCGCGTTTTTCCACCCGGGCCGAATCAAGGATGTTTCAGACCTGGGGGGCGGATCTGGTCAACATGACCATCGCCCCCGAGGCCGTTTTGGCCGCTGAGCTGGGGCTGCCTTACGCGGTGGTGGCCATGGTTACCGATTACGACTCCTGGAAGGAAGATGAGCCGCCGCTGCGGGTGCCGGAGCTGGTGGCGGTTTTCCGGGGCAATATCGAAAAACTTAGCCGGCTGCTACAGGCCGTCCTGCCTCGAATCACTGAGCCTCGTTAAAAACTGTTGTTATCTTTTGCCAACCGGACTTTGCATGCCGACCATGCCACCATCCTCGCCTGTCCACCTTAAACTGCTGATTTTCACCCGTTATCCCGGGCCGGGCCAGGTTAAAAGCCGGTTGACCCCGGCGCTGGGCGCGGCGGAAGCCGCCCGCCTGCAGCGCCGGATGAGTGAGGCGACGGTGCAGACGGCCCGCCGTTTGCGAAACATTTTGCAAGATTCCGAGGTGGTCGAGGCCACGGTGCGGATTTGCTATACCGGCGGGCGGGCCGCCTCCTTCCGGGCCTGGCTGGGTGAGGATCTGGAGTATCAGCGCCAGGCGGAAGGTGACCTGGGCCGGCGATTACAGCAGGCTTTTGAGCTGGCCTTCCGGCCGCGGCTGGCCCATCAGAGCTGCGACGGCCTGGAGTGCGGGACTCCCTTAAAGGACCGGCGCCTTGGCAATGAAATAGAGATGACCCTGGCGGTCGGCTCCGATGTGCCGAGGCTGACGGCGGAACTGCTGCGGGAGGCGATGAAGAAGCTGACCACCCACGACCTGGTGCTGGGCCCGGCCGAGGACGGTGGCTATTACCTGCTGGGCCTGAAAGAGCCACAACCGGAACTGTTTCGCAATATCAAATGGGGGAGCGACCAGGTGGCCGCCCAAACCAGCGCCGCCGCCGCCCGCCTCGGCCTGACCACCGCCTTCTTGCCCCCTCTGCCG
Source organism: Desulfurivibrio dismutans (assembly GCF_029210385.1). Taxonomy (GTDB): domain Bacteria; phylum Desulfobacterota; class Desulfobulbia; order Desulfobulbales; family Desulfurivibrionaceae; genus Desulfurivibrio; species Desulfurivibrio dismutans. The sequence goes on from NZ_JARGDQ010000002.1 coordinate 143,737, forward strand.
GATATTGATCGCCCCGCCGACCTGACGGCCCTGGCCAATGATGAACGGTTTACCGACTTTTTCGGCCAACCCCCCAGGCTGTCGGTGATCATTCCCACTCTTAACGAAGCCGCGGTTTTACCCTCAACCCTTGAACACCTGCAGCAGGCGGCAAGCCGCCCGGGATCGGAAATTGAAATTATTGTGGCCGACGGCGGCAGCCATGATCAGACCCGCCAACTGGCCAGAAGCTTCGGAGCCACAGTGATTGAGGCCACCAGGGGCCGGGCGGCCCAGCTCAATGCCGCCGCCGCCGAAGCCCGAGGGCAGGCGCTGCTGTTTCTGCATGCCGACACCGTGCCGCCCCGGGATTTTCCAGCTCTGATTTTCCAGACGCTGGCCGACCCAACCACGGTGGCAGGGGCTTTCAGCCTGCAAATTGACGCCGCCGGGGCGCTGTTGCGCCTGCTTGAACGGGGCGCCAACCTGCGCGCCCGGCTCCTGGGCCTGCCGTACGGTGATCAGGGAATTTTTCTCAACAAAAGGGTGTTCGAGGAAATGGGCGGCTTCCCGCCGCTGCCGATCATGGAGGATTTTCAGTTGGTTCGGTGGCTGGCCCGGCGGGGCCGGGTGGTCATCCGCCCCGAAAAGGCACGCACCAGCGCCCGGCGCTGGCGACAACATGGAGTCCTGCGGACTTTTTTGATCAACCAGGTTATGGTCCTGGGCTTCTGGTTGGGTATCAGCCCGGACCGTCTGGCCCGGTTCTACCGTAACCAGAGGTAAGCATGAAATGGTCGGGGCGAGAGGATTCGAACCTCCGGCCTCCTGCTCCCAAGGCAGGCGCGCTACCAGGCTGCGCCACGCCCCGACTTACTGCAAGGGAATGATTTATTAGCATCCCCCCGAGTTAAGGTCAAGGAGAAAGCACCGATGGGGAGGGCGCCAGGCGCGGCCAAAAAAAAGGCGCCACCGGACATAACAGGTGCAAAACTGTTGACGCGAGTCCGCCGGCTTGCTATATTTGCCGCTTTCGTTCCCGGGTAGCTCAGTTGGTAGAGCAGGTGGCTGTTAACCACCCTGTCGGGGGTTCGAGTCCCTCCCCGGGAGCCATTTGAAAATCTGGTATCAACAGATGCCAAACGATAGTGACCCCGCCTTCCATCCGGAAGGCGGGGTTTTTTGTTTTTCAATACTGAACATGACGCGCTGTTATCTGGTTGACCAGGTAATTTTTTGTTTGTTTTTGCTCACTGGTGTCCGATCAGATGTCAAATAATTTTAACTGGCTTTTTGTTTCGGATTTATTTACAATTCCACGCAGAGTGCGTTCTTCGCAAAACCACGTGCCTCCCAATGGTTAGGCGGTAAATCTTTTGTGATGTGACTACCACTACATGGTTGTCACGGAGGACTGCAAAGTGGCAGCACATAAGAGCCTGCAAGTGCCCTTTGGTGGAAACGGACTCAGGCGCCGCATTCTGCTCCCCCTTGGCCTCGCGTTACTGCTCAGCACGGTGGTTACCATTTTCGCTGGCCTCCACATCCACAGTCTGCATGTGGCCAGAGAGGGGGGACAGCGCCAGGAGGCAATCCAGGCGCTGCTACCGATTCTGCTGAATAAAGAGCTTTTCCACCTACGCGCCCACCTCGACGGTCTGGCCACCTGCCCGAACTTTCAGCAAGCCTGGCTGACCGGCGACCTTAACGCTCTTGAAGCCCGGGTAGCCCAATTACCCGCCGGGCTCAAGTCACACCATGAATTCTTTGATCTCTCCCTGCTGCAACCCGACCAAACGTTGCTTCTGCGCTGGCAAACACCCTTATGGCACCATGAACGTTCAGGCAGCGAGGTTCTGGCCCGGGCCGCACAATCGGGCGAGCCGGCTCATGGGCTGGAACTTGATCCGGCCGGGATACTTTTGCTGCGGCTGGTGTATCCGCTGCCGTCGGAAGGTAAACTGGCGGGTTTTATTGATCTCAGCGCTGAAATTCATGGACTGACGGCAACTCTCCAACGCTCGGTGGGCAGTGATATCTGGCTGGTCACAGCCAAAGAAAAACTTGACCGGAAAAGCTGGCTGCGCCTGGCCGGGCCTGACGGGCCCTGGGAGTGGGGGCGCTTGGCCAGGCATGTGGTGCTGGGCGACAACCGGAAGAATATCCCACCGGTACTGCGCGACTTTATGGCTCGGCCGCATCATCAACATACCCTGAAAACTTTCACCTCCACCGAAAAGGGCTGGACGGTGCAGGGCGGCCAGGTCCCGTTGCTGGACGATACCGGCCTTGAAATCGGCGAGATTTTCTTTCTTGACGACACTTCGGGGCTGATCGCAGAGCTTAACCGGTTGCGCCTGTTTTTCCTGGTAATTACCGGAAGTACGGCCGCCGCTGTCTTTACCTTTCTCTTTTTCTTTCTCGGCCGAATCCAGGCCACCCTGTTTGCACAGAAAAAGGCCTTGCTCGACGAAATTGACAGCCGGAAACACACCGAAACCGCTCTTCGCCAGCTGCAGGAGGACCTTGAACGCCAGGTGGCCGAACGGACCCGGGCACTGAGCGATACCAACCAGGCGCTGCAGCGGGAAATCACCGAGCGGCAGCAAACCGGAGAAGAGTTGCGCCGGGCCAAAGAGGAGTGGGAAGAAACCTTTAACGCCATGGCCGATACCGTTACCATCCTGGACCCGGAACTGCGCATTATGCGCGCCAACCGGGCGACCGGCGAACTTTTGGGGCAGTCGGGGGAGCAGTTGGTCGGCCGGCACTGTTACGAATTATACCGGGGAACAGCCGAACCCTGCCAAGGCTGTCCGGTGACCAAAACCCTTGGCGACCACCGTCAGCATACCAGTGAGATTGAACACTGTACCCTGGGCAAAACTCTGCTGGTTGCCGCCTCGCCTCTGATCGGCGACGACGGTGTCTGCCGCGGAGTGGTGCATGTCGCCAGGGATATCACCGCCCATAAAAAATTCGAGGCCAGGCTCCAGCAAACAAAAAAAATGGAGGCCGTAGGCACCCTGGCGGCGGGAGTTGCCCACGACTTCAACAATATTCTCACCGGCATCCTCGGCCACAGCGAGTTGATCTTGCGTGGCAACACCGACGATTCGGCTCTGCGGGAGGATATCAACCGGATACTGGAAATGGGCCGGCGGGGGGCGGGCCTTACCCGCCAGCTCCTGGCATTCAGCCGTGAGCAGAGTGCCAGGATGCAACCGCTAAACCTTAATGAACTGGTGGAAAATCTAATGAAAGCCCTCGGCCGCCTCATTGGCGAAGATATCGAGGTCACCTTCAATCTCAACCCTGATCTCGGCATCGTCAACGGTGATCCGGGGCAACTGGAACAGGTCATCCTTAACCTGATGGTCAACGCCCGGGATGCCATGCCCACCGGCGGCACCATTACCATTTCGACCAGCAACGTCGAGCTTGATACCGATCAGGCGGCCCGTCATCCCGGAATGACCCCAGGCTCCCATGTAATGCTGGCCGTTTCCGATACCGGCAGCGGCATGGACCCTGAAACCCAGGAGCATATCTTCGAACCGTTCTTTACCACCAAAGAAATCGGGACCGGAACCGGGCTGGGGCTGGCCACCGTGTACGGCATCATCCAGCAGCACCACGGCAGTATCTGGGTGTACAGCGAAATCGGCGGCGGGACCGTGTTCAAAATCTTTCTACCACAGACGGCGGCGCCGGACAGTACCCAAGCCACCCGGGTTTTTCCGGATCTGCCCGGAGGTCGGGAAACCATTCTGCTGGCTGAGGATGAAGCGGCAGTGCGCGACATCCTCAAGCGCACCCTGGGTGCCTTAGGCTACAAAGTTTTGACGGCCCGAGGTCCAGCCGAGGCGGAAGAGCAGTTTGCCGCCGAACCGGAGATCGACCTGTTATTCACCGATGTGATCATGCCGGGCGGCAACGGCATGGATCTTTACCGGCGGCTGGCGGCCCAGCGATCCGGCCTCAAAGTGCTGTTCATGTCGGGTTACGGTGAGGCGGTCATGAAACAGAAGGAGATGGATTTTGCCGGGTTTCCCTTTATCCAAAAACCTTTTGCCACCGTCGATGTCGTCCAGGCGGTGCGGAATGCCCTGGATACATAAGCCTGTCTTTCCCTGGACCCACTCATTATCAACCGCCGGCAACAGCGCCGAAATTTCACCTACAGGGAAAGGGCCTTCTTGGGGCAGTTGACGACGCAGTTTTCACAGCGCATGCACTCCAGGCTGGGCACGTAACCCTGCTCTTTGTAGGCCCCCGGATAAGTCTGGATCGGGCAGACCTTTTGGCACAGACCGCACTGCTTGCAGTCGTCGGCCACCTTCAACAGATGCGTCTTTGGCGCCATCACCCCCTGCATCGAGGCCATGGGGCAGAAATTACACCAGGATCTGGGTTTAAAGTAGAGCCCGAAAGCCACGGCGATGGTGGTGGCCACCGTCCACATCATGACAAAAACCGCCCCGATTTTGGCCGGATCACCGCCGGAGGCGATCAGCCGGCTGACCATCAAACCCATGAGCAGCACAAAAAACAGCCAGCGAAACCAGGTTTTCTTGAACAGCTTCGGCATCTCCCGGTGCAGGCTGATCTTGCTCAGCACCCGCTCGTGAAAGGCCCCCATGGCACAAAGCCAACCACAGTAGAGGCGCCCCCAGAAAAAAGTCATCACCATCATGGTAACCATCATCGCCAGGGCCAGATACCCCAGGTAGGGCTGGTAAACCCCGCCGATAATCACCAGCGGCACCAGCGGCGCCAAAAAATACTGTATTATTCTACGATTCTTTTTTTCTTTAATGACCCTCATGACAACCGCCCCTTAACTGAAGATTAAGCGTTAAATAATTTAATCAAACAATTAAATAACACAGCTCGCTTATTTCGTCAAGGGGCAACAAAGGCCAGAAATGGCGGCTCGGTTCAGCGGGTGGTGATCTGGCGGCGGGCCAGCAGGGAGCCGTCCAAACGATAAAGCTCGGTCAGGGCCAGACGGTAGGCTACTTTGGCATCCACTTCCGCCAACTGGCTTTCCAGCAAATCGCGCTGGGCCCGGGCCACGTTCAGGGCGGTGCTGCGCCCCACCTCGAACTTGACCTCTTCCACCCGCAGCACCTCCTCCTGGAGGCGGCGGCGCTCGGCGGAGGCATCAATCTGGGTGCGGGTTCGGTGGGCCTCAAGATGGGCCTTGCGGACATCCAATTCCACCAGTTGGCTCAGATTGCCAAGGCTGGCCTCGGCCTGGTTGCGACTGGCGCGGGCCCGGGCATCAACGGCAGCGGCGGCCCGGTTGCCTCGCAACGGCAAGGAAAAACGCAACCCCGCGGAGCCGGCGTAGGTCGAGTCATCGATTAACTCACGGAAGGAGCGACCGAAACTGTCGGCGTAGCCGGTTTTGCCCAGGGTGATAAAAAGATCCAGGCGGGGCAGCAAGCCGTTGCGGGTCTGCACCACCTCCAGCTCGCCCTGTTCCAGCCGTAGCCGGGCCTCACCCAAATCTGGCCGCATTTGCCGGCTCAGGGCCACATGCTCCAACACCGGGTCGGGTGCCGTTTGGGGAACATAAGGGGTTTCCCGCGGCACCGGCTGGAGGGTCCAAATCTCGGCCATCTCAGCATAGCGGCGTTGCTGGGCCATACCGGCAGTCGAACCGGCAGGCGCCGGGTTAACAAGGTTCAGCAACTCCAACCGTGCCTGGTCCCGGCTGCTTTCCCCGTCGATCAGGCTTTGGCGGCGGAAAGCCAGTTCCGCCTCGGCGGCGGCCCGTTCCACCGCCGCCACCGTTCCCACCTCGATGCGGCGCAACACATCCTGTAACTGGGATTGTGCCACGGCCAAAGATTGGCGGTAGATGGCAATCCGGCTTTCCGCCAGCACCAGCTCCCAATAGGCCCTTTCCACCTCCGCCACCAGGCTCTGGGTAAAGCCGCGCAGTTCATACAAAGAAACCAGCACCTCGAGATCGGCCTGACGCACCCCGACCAGGTTGGCCTCTCGACTGCCGCCGCGCAGCAGGGCCTGGGTCAGGCTCAGGCTGGCGCCGGCCCGATGGTGCAGGCCATCGGGGGTATTTTCGGCATCGCTGCGCCGTTGCTCCAGGGCCAGCTCCAGGGCGGTGCCGGTGGCCAGTTCCTGCTCCACCCCCAACCGGTAATTCTCCGTTTCCGTGCGCCGGTAATCGTCACCAAAAGGGATTTTTTCGCGGCCGGCTGATGCTTCGGCAAACAGCGTCGGATCAAACACCGCCCGCTCCTGTTCGGCAAAGGTGCCGCTGATCAACGGCCGGTAGAGCTGAATTCCCAGCGAACGGTTATTGGCCAGGGCCATGACCACCGCTTCTTCCACCGACAGCTCCAACCGCCCCTGTTCATCGGGTCGGGGAAACTGGTCGGCCGCCGAGCGGGGCAGATAGCGCTCCAAGTCCAGCCGACGGGCGGCGGTAGCCGCCTCCCTGGCACTGGCCGCCGCCTCCGGCGTCTCTGGCATGACCAAATCCGGCGGCAGTTCACCGGCCTCACTGGCAACGACTCCCGCCGGCAGCGCTGCCACCGCCAGCCCGGCCAGCAGAACCACCAGCAGGGCGGCCCAGTAGCTTTTCCGGTGCGGCTCTTTTGTCCGCATACCTTGCAGGCTGTCAGCCCTTTGCCGTTTTTCCCGATAAAGCATGACGCCGGCCTCTCTCCAGATGGTGTAATGTTGCTGTTTTGTTTTACTGCTGCCGCTCAGCGCGGTGCCGGTACATTAAGGAGTAAAGCACCGGAATCAGCAGCAGACTGATAAAGGTGGAGCTGAGCAGGCCGCCGACCACCGCTCGGGCCATGGGGGCCTGCTGCTCGCTGCCCTCCCCCATTCCCAGGGCCAGGGGCAACATGGCGAAGGTGGTGGTCAGGGTGGTCATCAGGATCGGCCGCAGTCGCCGTCGCCCCGCCTCCCGGGCCGCCTCCAGGGCCGGCCAGCCCGCGTCACGTCGCAGCCTGGTGGCCTGGTCCACCAGCAGGATGGCGTTGTTGACCACGATCCCCACCAGCATGATGCCGCCGATGTAGGACTGGGCATTGAGGGTGGTGCCGGTAAGCAGCAGCATCAGCACCACCCCGATCAGGGCCATGGGCACGGCGAACATTACCACCAGGGGATCACGCAGCGATTCGTAAAGGCTGGCCATCACCATGTAAACCAGCAGCACCGCCAGCAACAGCCCCAGGGCCATTTCGCTGAAGGCCTTCTCCTGCTGTTCGTAATCGCCACCGAAGGTAATGTCAATCCCCCGGGGGACGGGAATGGTTTCCAGTCGCTGGCGAATATCGGCCACCACCGAGCCCAGGTCCCGGCCGGCCAGGTTGGCCTGCACCCGGCTGACCCGCTGCTGGTCCTGGCGCTCGATGGTCAGCGGACCTTCCGAGCGTTCCACCGTCACCACGTTGGCCAGGGTGACGAACTCGCCGGCGTCGTTGCGCACGGCAATATTCAAAATATCGTCAAAATCAAGCTGTTCCGCCTCTTGCAGGCGCATGAAGATGCGGTACTCTTGGCCGCCGTCGCGGAACTCGCCGGCGGTGGCGCCGGCCATGGCAAGCTCGACGGTGCGGGCTATGCGGGCCACCGACAGACCCAGGTCGGCGGCCCGCTGCCGGTCTATACGCAGCAGCTCCAATGGCACCCCACCTTCCCGGCTCAGGCGCAAATCGGAGATTCCCTCGATATCGGCAATGGCGTCCCGCACCTGGCGGGCCACTTGGTCCAACTGCGCCAGCTCAAAACCACGTACCTCGATGACCAGCCGCTCATCCTCGGCTCCGGCAGCCAGGCGCAGAATAAACAGCCCCCCGGTACGGGTGCGGATCTCCACCCCGGGAATATCACGCAACAGAGGCCGCAGGTCGGCGGCGATCTGCTCGCTGGAGCGCTCCCGCTCCCGCATCGGCACCATGACCAGACGAATATCGGCGTTGGCCGGCGCCCCGGTGCGCCAGGAAGTGCCCCCGACCCGAACCACCGAGGCCCTGGTTTCCGGGACCGCCGGCATGATGATTTTTTCCACCTGCCGCACTTTTTCATCCAGCAGGGCCAACTGGGTGCCGGTTTCCATCTCTACGCTGATCCGCACCTGGCCCTCATCGGCCTGGGGCATGAACTCGCTGCCCAGGTGGGGCAGCAACATCAGGGCCAGGACAAACATCGTGACGAAAAAGATCACCACCGGTCCACGGTTGTTTAAGGCCCCATCCAGGGTGCGCTGGTAAAAAGTTTCCAGGCCGTTAAACATTCCCGCCAGCAGCCGCAGCAGGGACGCCCGCAATCCCCGCTCCCCTTCCCCGGCCACCGCCGCCGGCCGTACCAGGTGGGCGGCCAGCATGGGGGTCAGGGTCAGGGCGGTGATCAGGGCCGCCAGTAGGGCAAAACCAACCACCAGGGCCAATTGGCGGAACAGCACCCCGGCCAGTTCCTGGGCAAACAGGATGGGGAAAAAGATCACCAGGGTGGTCAGGGTGCCGGCGACCACGGCGGCGGCCACCTCGCCGGTGCCCTGCTCCGCCGCTTCATGGGCCGCCTTTTTTTCCTTATCCCGCAGGCGGGCGATGTTTTCCAGCACCACGATGGAGCTGTCCACCATCATCCCCACGCCCAGAGCCAGACCACCCAGGGTCATCAGGTTGAGGGTAAAGCCGCCAAAGTAGATCAGGGCGAAGGTGGAGATCACCGCCACCGGGATGGCGGTGGCCGCCACCAGGGTGGAACGCAGGCTGCGCAGGAAAAAGAGCAGCACCAGCACCGCCAGGGAACCGCCATAGAGCAGGGAGCGGCCGACATTGTCGATGGAGCGCTGGATGTACTCGGAAAAATCAATGATGGGAACGATCTCCATCTGGGGGAAATCCCGGTTGAGCCGCTCCACCTCATGCAACACCCCCCGGGCCACCTGCACGGTGTTGGCGTCTGGCTGTTTGCGGATGGCCAGCCGCACCCCCGGTTCATCGTTGATCCGTACAATGCGGCTTACCTTGCGGTGGGTGTCGACGATCTCGGCCACCTGCTCCAGGGTGATGGTAGCGCCGTCGCGCACCGCCAGCACGGTGGCGGCCAGTTCCGCCAAACTGGTGAACTGGCCAGGGGTGCGAAGGGTGACCTCCAGTCGGCCCCGCTCGATCTCGCCGGCGGGCACGGTGATGTTGGCATCCCGCAGGGCCTGGCGGATGCCGTCCAGGGTCAGGCCCAGGGCGGCAATCTTGTCGGCGTGGAGATTGACCTGGATCTCCCGCTCCAACCCCCCCCAGACATCCATGGAGGCCACCCCCGCCACCCTTTCGATCCGGAAGCTCATCTGCTCATCGATGAGCCGTCGCAATTCCAGGGGGTCCATGGCGCTGGCGGCCCCCAGGATCAGCACCGGGGTGGCGGAGATATCGAATTTGCGCACCTGGGGCCGGGACACCTCATCGGGCAACTGATTCATCACCCGGTCCAGCCGGTCCCGCAGGTCATTGGCCGCCACATCGATATCGGTCCCCCAGGCAAAGGAAACCCGGACGCTGCTTACCCCTTCCGAAGAGTTGGAGTTGATGCTCTCCACCCCGGCCACCGCCGCCACCGCCTGCTCGATGGGGCGGGTGATCAGCTCTTCCACTTCTTCGGGACTGGCATTTTCGTAACTGGAGGAGATGGTGAGGGTGGGATAGGTGACCTCGGGCATCAGGTCGATGGGCAACCGGGAGAGCGACACCGCCCCGATGATCACCGCAATCAAGGTGACCATGGTGGTAAAAACCGGGCGACCGACGGTGAAACGGGCCGGGTTCATCAGCCGCCCTCTCCCGGCGCCACCGGTTCAGAAATATTGATCCGGGCACCGTCGCTGAGCAGGTGCTGGCCCAGGGTGACCACCCGGCCGCTGATCTCCGGGGCGACGATCTCCACCATCTCCCGGCTCTGCAGGCCCAGCTCCACCGGCAGGTAACGGACGCTTTCACCGTCTTCATGCACCAGGAAAACGGCGTACTCACTGGGGCGCTCGACCAGGGCGGCGCGGGGCACCAGCAGGGCGTCATCCTTGCGGGCCACCTCGATCTCCAGGCGAACGAACATGCCGGGCTTGAGCATCTGCTCGGGGTTTGCCACCTCCACCTCCAGACGGGCCTGGCGGGTGGCCTCCCGCACCACCGGGGCCAGGCGGGCCAACTCCCCGGTGAAGGAGCGCCCGGCCACCGCATCGGCCCGCACCGTTACCGCCTGACCGGGCCGCAGCAGCGGGTAATCACGCTCCGGGGCGTGGGCCACCGCCACCAGGCGGTCAATACCCACCAGGGAGAACAGCGGGGTGTTGGCGGCCAGCAATGAACCTTCATCCACCAGGCGCGCGGCAATCACCCGTTCCGGCTCACCGCCCTGCCAGTCGGCCCGGATTTCGGTGTAGGAAAGGCGCAGCTCGGTGGCGGCCAGGGCAGCCCGGCGTTGGGAAACCTGGGCCGCGGCCACCTGGGCCTTGGCCTGCTGGGCCTCGTAGTTGGCCAGGGCGCCGTCCAGTTCCGCCTCGGAGGCCACCCCCTGGCGGCGCAGGCTCTGGGCCCGCTCGTACTCCCGGCGGCTGGTGGCCAGGGCGCTTTCCGCTTCCGCCAGGCCGGCCTTGGTCACCGCCAATTCGGCCCGCGCCTTGTCCACCTCCAGGCGATACTCGTCACTATCCAGCCGGGCCACCACCTGGCCCCGCCGGACGGTATCACCCAGATCGACGTAAAGCTTCAGCAACCGGCCGCCCACCCGGGCGGCCACATCAAAACGGGAGACGGGCTGGAGGGTGCCGGTGAAGGTGCGCCGTTCGACAATCCCGCCCCGCTGTATGGGCGCCACCTCCACCGCCACCGCCGCCTCCCGGCGGGGACCGTCGCCAACCACCGACACCGGACCGCGTTCGTCCGTCCGGCCAAGCAACCAGTGGACGCCGGCCAGCAAAAAAAGCGCCAACACGGCGCCGATCAATGTTTTCAGGGTTGCTCTGTTCATCATATTTTGGATGATAATAAATCTTGCCTGAGTTGTAAAAAATATAACCACGGTCAAAACAGTTTACCATAACAAAGGGAGGACAACCGGGGTGACGGGAGGTTCCTGGTTCTTGACAGATCGGCAAACAGGAGTAAGATAGTAATCAATTACTCACTTTGTTCGGAGCAATTCATGACCAACACCACTAAACATCTGCCCGCCGAACAGCGCCGGGCCGCCACCGTCAACGCCGTGCTTGAACTGGCCGCCCGGCACAATCCGGGTAAAATCACCACCGCCGCCATCGCCCGCCAGATGAACCTGACCCAGGGGGCGCTGTTTCGCCATTTTCCCAACAAGGAAGCAATCTGGCAGGCGGTGATGGCCTGGGTGGCCGAGCAGTTGCTCAAACGGGTGGACAAGGCAGCCCGCCGGGCTCCGGGACCGCTGGCCGCTTTAGAGGCCATGTTCCAGGCGCACATTGCCTTCGTTGTCGCCCACCCCGGTATTCCCCGCATGCTGTTCCATGAATTGCAGCACCCCCACGATTCGCCGACCAAAACCATGGTCCGCAACCTGGTGCAGCGTTATCGGCAACGAGTGATCGAACTGCTCGAGGCCGGCAAAAACGCCGGCCAACTAGCCCCGGAGGTTGAGGCCGACAGCGCCGCCGTCCTCTTTGTGGGGATGATCCAGGGGTTGGTGGTCCAGTCCCTGCTGGCCGGCGGGCCCGAACAGATGGAGGCCGCCGCCCCGGGGGTTTTTGCCCTGTTTAAACGGGGGATTGCGGCCTCCGGACCGGCCGGCAACCAATTTCAAACAGGGGAATCACCATGAGGTTTGCTTTCTTAAGACCCGCGGGCCGGCTACTGCCGATTGCAGCCGGTCTGCTGGCGGGAATCGGCTTGTTGGTGCTGCTGGTGGTCAATCGCCAGATCCCGGACCACGGCGAGACCGGGCCCAAGGTACCGACCTTGGCGGTGATAAAAGTGCAGCCTCAGCAGTTGCGCCTGGAAGCCCGGGGGCACGGGGTGAGCCGTCCCGCCGAAACCTGGCAGGCCATTGCCAACGTGGCCGGACGGGTGGTGGAACGTCATCCAAAACTGGAAAGCGGCAATCTATTGCCCAAGGGAACCTTGTTACTGGCGCTCGACCCGAGCCGCTACCGGCTGGCCATCGCCGAGGCCGAGGCCGAACAGGCCTCGTTGTCCGCCGAGCAATCCCTGCTCGATACCGAGGAGGAAAACACCGGCCGCCTGCTGGCGCTGGAGCAGGAGCGACTGAACCTGGCCGAACAGGAACTGGCCCGCTTTGAACAACTGGTGGAGGAGGGTTCCGTGTCGCGCTCCCAGCGCGATGAACAACGCCGCGCCACGGTGGCGCAGCGCCAGGCGGTGGCCTCGCTGGAAAACCAGCTGGCGCTGCTGCCCAGCCGCCGTGACACCCTGGGGGCCCAGATGGCGCGGGCCCAAGCCCGTCTGGAACAGGCTCGGCAGGATCTGGCGGATACCCGCTTCGTCGCCCCCTACGATCTGCGCCTCGGCGAGGTGGAGGTCGAGCTTCACCATTATGCCGCCGCCGGCCAGCGGCTGTTTAGCGCCGACAGCATCGAAGCGGCCGAGATCGAGACCCATATCCCGCTGCCCATGTTGCGCCGACTGATGGGCAGCGTGGTGCGCCCCACCCCGCCAGAAGACACCCTTGATATTGGCCAGCGGCTCGACTTTTCGGCCATCGAGGCGCAGGTGCGGCTGGCCGGTTTTGACGACATCCGCTGGCCGGCGCGGGTAACCAGGGTGACCAGCGGGCTGGACCCGACTACCCGGGCGGCGCGGGTGGTGGTAACGGTAAAGGCTCCCTACGCCGGGGTGGCGCCGCCCGACCGACCGGCCCTGCAGCCCGGCATGTATGTACAGGTGCGGCTCAACGCCATGAGCCGGGAGTCGCAGTTGGTAATCCCGGCCACGGCGGTGCACGCCGGGGAGGTTTATCGAGTCACCGATGATGACCGCCTGGAACGGGTGGCGGTGACGGTGGCCTTCGAACAACACGATCTGGCCGTCATCACCGAAGGGCTTTCGCCCGGCGATCGGGTAATTGTCGACGATCCGGTGCCGGCGCTCGACGGCATGGCCCTCGAGCCGCGGCGCGATACCGCGCTGGAGCGGCGCCTGCAGGCCCTTGCCCGGGGTGAGACACCATGATTCGCTGGTTCGCCGGCCATCCCACCGCAGCCAACCTGCTGCTGGTCATCCTGCTGGCGGCGGGGCTCTTTGCCGCGCCGTCACTCAAGCGCGAGACCTTTCCCGATTACCGGCCGGTGGAAGTGAGCGTCGAGGTGGTCTATCGCGGCGCCAGCGCCGCCGATGTGGAGGATGCCGTCTGCCGGCGACTGTACGATGCTGTCAAGGGCGTCGATTACCTTGATGAGCTGATCTGCGTGGCCCAGGACAACCTGGCCAGCGCCACCGCCACCATGCAGGCAGGCGGCGATCCCATCCGTTTTCTCAACGAGATCGACACCGAGGTCAACGCCATCACCGATCTGCCGGCGCGCGCCGAGGCGCCGGTGGTGCGGGAGCTGCACCGCAGCGATCTGGTGGCGGCGGTGGCGGTAGCTGGCGACATGCCGCCGGAACAACTGGAGGATTACGCCCTGGCCCTGGAGGCGCGGATCATGACCCTGCCCGGGGTCGCCGGGGTCGTGATCCATGGTCTCTCCCAGCGCCAGTGGCAGGTGGAAATCCCCCGGGAGGTGCTGGGCCAGTATGGCCTGTCGGCACGTGAGCTGGCGACCCGGGTGGCACGCCAGAATGTCGACATGCCGCTGGGCACCCTGGAGACCCGGCAGCGCGACATCCAGCTGCGTTTTACCGATCAACGCCGCTCGCTGCGCCAGCTGCGGCAACTGGTGGTGGTCTCCGACGAACGGGGCGGCGAGCTGACCCTGGGGGAGATCGCCACCCTCAAACAGGTCGGCGAGCGGGAAGAAGAGCGGGTCCACTTCAACGGCGAACGGGCGATAGTGCTGGAGGTGAGCAAGAGCCTGCGCGACGACTCCCTGCGGGTGATGGACGATCTTACCGGGCTGGTCGAGGCCGAACGCCAGCGCTTTGGCGGCGGCGTGCGCCTTGCCGTCACCCAGGACATGACCAGCATCGTGCGCGATCGCCTGCAGATGCTGGTAAAAAACGGCCTGCTGGGGTTGGTGTTGGTGGTGCTGGTGATGAGCCTGTTTTTCCGCCCGCGCCTGGCCCTGTGGGCGGTGTTGGGCCTGCCGGCCGCCTTTATGGGCGCCTTTTTCGTCATGGCGCTGACCGGCCTGTCGCTGAACATGATCACTCTGGTGGCCCTGCTGATGGCGATCGGTATCGTCATGGACGATGCGGTGGTGATCACCGACAACATCGCCGCCCACGCCGCCGAGCAGGACTCCCCCCTGTCGGCGGTGGTCGCCGGCACCCGCCAGGTGCTGCCGGGGGTGCTGTCGTCGTTTCTGACCACGGTCGCGGTCTTCCTGCCGCTCTCCTTTCTGGCCGGCGAACTCGGGGCGGTGCTCGAGGTATTGCCGGTGGTTTTGATCGCCGCCCTGGCCGCCAGCCTGATCGAGGCGTTCTGGGTCCTGCCCCATCATCTTAAAGGCAGTCTGCCACGACTGCGCGACAGCCACGACTCGCGCTTTCGCGCCGCCTTCGAGCGGGGCTTCGAGCGGTTTCGCGAACGGGTGGGGACGCTCGCCGACCGGGCCATCGTCTGGCGCCGCACGGTGTTGGGACTGGTGCTGCTGGTCATCCTTGGCTCGGCCGGGTTCATGGCCGGCGGCCACATCGGCAGCGAGGCGATGCCCGACATCGAAGGGGACGTGCTCGAGGCGCGCATCCTGATGCCCCAGGGCACGCCGCTGGCGCGCACCGGGGAAGTGGCCGCGCAGGTCGAAGCGGCCATGCGCCAACTCGATGAACGCCTGACCCCGCAACAGCCGAAGGGAGCACCGCTGGTGCAGGCCATCCAGACCCGCTTTAACTACAACCCCAGCGCCCGCGAGGCCGGCGCCCATGTCGCCACGGTGATGGTGGATCTGCTCACCGCCGAGCAGCGCAGCGTCACTCTTGACGAGCTGACCGCAGCCTGGCGCCAGGCGATCGGCCCCGTCGCCGGGATCCACAGCCTGATCATCCAGGAACCGGGTTTCGGGCCGGCCGGGATCCCGGTGGAGCTGCGCCTGCAGGGCGAGGATCTGACCGCCCTGAAGGCGGCGGCCCGCGACGCGGCGGCGCACCTGACCGGTTATACCGCCGTCTATAACGTCATGGATGATCTGCGCCCCGGCAAGCCGCAGCGCAGCCTCTCCCTGGCCCCGGGTGCCCACGGGCTGGGGCTGAGCGCCGAGGAGGTGGCCGCCCAGTTGCGGGCGGCGCTGCTGGGCGAAGTGGCCGATACCCTGCGCATCGGTGAACGGGACGTGGAGATCCTGATCCGCCAAGCCGAGGGCGATCGCGACAGCCTCGATGATCTGGCTGATCAGACCATCATGCTGCCCGACGGCAAACAGGTGCCGCTGGGCGAGGTGGCCCGGATCAGCCAGCGGCGCGACTGGGCCCGCATCACCCGCATCGACGGCCGGCGCACCGTCACCGTCGAGGCCAACGTGGATGCGCGCCTGAGCAGCGGCCAGGCGATTGTCAGCGATCTGCGCGCCGGCTGGCTGGCCGACTTCCAGGCGCGTCATCCGAAGGTGGACGTGATCTTCGAAGGCCAGGTGGCCCGTTCCGCCGAGACCGGCGGCTCCATCGCCCGCGGCCTGCTCATCGGCCTGGTCGGCATTTTCGTGATTTTATCATTTCAGTTCCGCAGCTATGTGGAACCATTGATCGTCATGCTGTCGATCCCGCTGGCCTTCATCGGTGCGATCTGGGGTCATGTGCTGATGGGCTATTACCTGTCGATGCCGTCGCTGATCGGTGCCGCCGGGCTGGCCGGTATCGTGGTCAACAATGCCATCTTGCTGATCCACTTCATCAAGGGCCATCGTGAGCGGGGCCTGCCGGCCATCGCCGCCGCCGGCCAGGCCAGCCGCGATCGCCTGCGGGCGATCCTGATCTCCTCGTCCACCACCATCGCCGGGCTGGCGCCGCTGCTGGCGGAAACCAGCACCCAGGCCGACGCCATTAAACCATTGGTTATCTCCGTGGTATTCGGCCTGCTCAGCGCTACCGTACTGGTGCTGCTGGTGATCCCGGCGCTTTATGTACTGTTCGACGACTGGGGGTGGACCCGGCCCACCGAGGCCGGCGGGGAGCAAGGATAAACAGCCGCAAGAGGCGGTGGCCCTGATCCATTTCCGGTTGCTGGCCGGGGTCGACCGCTGGAATCAAAACTCCATCAAAGGTTAGAGCTACATGAACAAAGTAAGGGAATATTTCTGCAAGATGAAAGGAACGGGCCAGTGTCCGCCCCGAGTCAGCACCAGCGAGATCTTCTGGTCCTGGCTGGGGGCCTTTGTGGGAATCATCGCGGTGGGCCTGCTCCACTACCGGTTGGTGGACGGCACCGGCCTGCTGCTCATCGTCGGTTCTTTCGGGGCCTCGGCGGTGCTGATCTACGGGGCCCCGGCCGGTCCCTTGTCCCAACCACGCAACCTGGTCGGCGGCCATGTGCTTTCCGCCCTGATCGGGGTGGTCTGCTACCAGCTGCTGACGCCCCATCTCTGGCTGGCGGCGGCCCTGGCGGTGGCCACGGCCATTGCCTTGATGCACCTCACCCGGACCCTGCACCCGCCGGGCGGGGCCACTGCCCTGATCGCGGTCATCGGCGGCCCGGAAATCTACGACCTGGGTTACTGGTATATTCTGCTGCCGGTGGGCAGCGGGGCGTTGATCATGCTGCTGGTGGCGTTGCTGATCAACAACATCCCGGCCTCCCGCCGCTATCCTGCCTTCTGGGTATAAATCGGCGGCACCAGCCGGACAACTCTCCGACCAAGGGAAAACAAATGGGTAGGATGGAGCAGCATCAACGTTTTATGGATATGGCCCTGGAGCAGGCCCGGGCGGCCTTGAAGGCCGGAGAATTTCCGGTGGGGGCGATCCTGGTGGCCGAAGGCGAGGTGGTGGCCGAGGGCTGCCGGCAAAACAGCGGCGGCGTCGCACCCACCGAGCTGGACCATGCCGAAATTGTGGCCCTGCGCCGGCTGCTGACCCAAAATCCGGAGATCAAGCGCAGCTCGTTGACCCTGTATGCCACCATGGAACCCTGCCTGATGTGCTACGCCACCCTGCTCCTTAACGGCGTGCGGCGCATTGTTTACGCCTACGAAGACGTGATGGGCGGCGGCACCTCCCTGGAGCTTGCCCGGCTGGCCCCCCTCTACCGGGAGATGGCCCCGGACGTGCAAATCATCCCCCATGTCCGGCGGCGGGAAAGCCTGGCACTGTTCCAGGAGTTTTTCCACCGGCCGGACAACCGCTACTGGCAGGACAGCCTGCTGGCGAAATACACCCTTGCACAATAACCCCTCAATTTTACAGCCGTTTCAAAAGACTTAAACGTGTATATGATCACGGGTTTCGAGCGAAAATAAGCGGTTGCGGTTACGGCCTGCCGCAGGTTGCGGCAGGCCGGACGACACCCATACATCGGTAAGTGAGCTGGCCAAACAACACCTACGTCGGTGCTACCAGAGGGGTTACGAAGCTTACCAGGAGCCGTTGGTCAACGCCGGCTTGCGGCCGAAAATCAGCTTGGCGGCGATAAAGAGGGCAGAGAGCAGCAGCAGCGGTGCCAGCAGTTGCCAGGAGAGAAACTCGCCGGGCTCATCCATGGTGGTCAACTGATAGATGGCGGCGGAATAGAGATAGCCCTTGATCACAAAGCCGACAACGGTGGAGAGCACGAAGTAGCGCAGAGGCAGGCCCAGTATCCCGGCGCCGTAGTTGATCACCGAGTGGGGGAAGCTGGGAAAGATCCGCACCGCGCAGAGGGCGACGAAATCGCCGTGGCGGCGGATAAAGTTGAACAGCGGCTTATGGCGGAGCCGGGCGCTTTCATGGCGGGACAGTCGCCGGGAAAGAAAATAGCCCCCAACCGCCCCGCCAACCCCACCGATGACAATAAGCACCGTGGCCACCACCGGCACGAACAGGGCGCCGGCCAACCACATGAAAAAGGAACCCGGCAGGGCCAGGGCGTAAAAGACCACCATGGCCAGAATAATCAGGGGTGGAAACCACCAGTGATGAGCATAGTGACGACTGGCCTCCAACACCTCCAGCCAGTCCACCAGCTCCAGCCGCTGAGCCAGTATTCCCAGCACCAGCAAGGCCGCCAGCACCAGCAACTGGTACGAAGGGCGACGTTTTTTGGGGTTGCTCAGTTCATCCATCGACACTAATCCCCATCAACTGCTCACCAGCGCAGCGACCTTTTTCTGCAGGGCGGCGGCAATCCGGCCGGCCCGGCCATTTACCGGCCGACCAGTAACCGTTACCGGCTCTGACGACCGTTGCTCATCTTGCTCTCTCTTTTCCGCCAGCAACTGCTCGGCGGTCATTGGCCGGCCAAACTTGATGCTGATGGGGTGCGGTTTAAAAAAATTGCGCCCCCGGGGCCAGGCCAGGTTGGCGCCGGCGATATGGGCTGGTACCACATAAACCGGCCGGCGGTCAAGCAGCATCCCGATTCCTGAACGGAAGGGCTGCAGCCGACCGTCCCAGGAGCGCTCACCTTCCGGAAACCAGACCAGGTTGCAGCCATTATCCGTAATAACCGCGCCATAAGCCAGGCTGGTGGCAGTGGCCCGGCGTGGATCGATGGGCACCGCCTGGCCCAGGCGGCAGACCAGGCGAAAAAAAGCATTGCGGAAAGCCACCTCGGCGTTGCCAGCGTAATAGGTGCGGCGAAACAGCGGGAAGGGCAGCGCTGCGCCAATGGCAAAGGAGTCCAGAAAACTGACATGATTGGGGGCCAGAATAAAAGGTTTTTCTTTTGGCAGATGTTCCAACCCCTCCACCCGAAGCCGGAACAGTAAACGAAAAAGAAACCGGTTTAGTTGATACAGCCCCCAGGCCATGGCTATCTGCAGAGAGTTGAGGGGCTTGAGCCAGCGACGGCTCTGCTCTTTGAGCACCGTTTCCGGCTCGTCCAGAGGATCAAAAGCGGTAAAACCCTTGCCCAGGGCGCTGAGCTCAATAACCTCGTGTAAAAGATCCCGCACCGTTTCCACCCGGCCGATGACCTCCTCGGTCAGCTGCACGTCGGCCTGACGGCCGATTTCGGTGGCCAGGTTAAGCCAGCCCAAAGAATCAACCCCCAAGTCCAGGTGCGGGCTGGTGTCCGGGCTGAGCCGCACCTTGGGATAGTGCCGGGCCAGCCAATCCCAGACCCGGCGGGCCGCCGGGTCCTCCAGCAGGGCCCGATCGTGGTCGGACATTTCGGACCAGGACACCGGCCCTGCCTCACTGGGCTGGTGCTGGTGGTCCCGAGCTTGCCGGTAGCGCTCCGGCAGCAGGTGGCGGCGGATCTTGCCCAGCCGGGTGCGGGGCAGGGCCTCACGGCTGAGGGCAAACTCGTCGGGCCGCTGGTAGGAAGGCAAGTTATGGGAAACCGCCAGCAGGGCCTGGCGCAGAGCCGCCTCTTCGTCCTGTTCGCCGGCCCGGCGCAGCGCGGCCAGTTCCGGCACCAGCAGCACCGCCAGCCGGCCTCCCCGGCTGAGCACCCCGGCTTCGCGGATGAACGTATGGGTGACCAGCCGGTCTTCCAGGGCCTCGGGCTGGATATTCTTGCCACCGGCGGTGACGATCAGGCTGGAGGCGCGGCCGACCAGGAAGAGAAAACCGTCCCGGTCGAAATAACCCAGGTCGCCGGTACGAAACCAGTCATCTTTGAAGGCTGCCCCCGTCTTTGCCGGTAAGTTGTGATAACCGGCAAAGACGTTGGGGCCTTTGGCCAGCACCTCGCCCATGGGCTGATCCTGTGCCCCAGCCGCTGTTTGTTCCCCGGCCCTTTCGCCTGCCGGCTCGGGGTCGGTGGCCGATGCCCCGTTCGCCCGCTCTTCCCGGCTCTTCTCGCCTTCACGAGCCGGCTGCTTTACCCGGCTCTCCCCCTCTTCCCGATCGTTTTCGGCCCGGTCATTTTCCGCCGCCACCGGCTCCAGCCGCAGTTCCACCCCCGGCACCGCCCGGCCGACGCTGCCGAGCCGACCGCCCACCGGAGGGTTGATGGTTAGCAGCGGGGCGGTTTCGGTCAGCCCGTAGCCAATGGCCACCTGCCAGCCCAAGGCCTCCAGCCGCTCGGCCAGTTCCGGGTCCAGGGCCGAGCCACCGGAGGCCAGCAGCCGCAGAGAAGCCCCAAAGCGGCGATGCAGGGGCGCCAGCAGCAGCTTGCCCGCCCGCAGCCCCAGCCGCCGCTTGAGCCAGGCGCTCACCCCAAGGGCACTACGGAAATATAGCCGGGCCGGCGCCCCGCCGTCCGCCACCTTGTCGGCAATGCCCTGGTACAGGGCCTGGTAAAGACGAGGCACGCCGATCAGGGCGGTGGCCCGGCCGGCCTTCACCGCCCGCAGAATCCGGGGCCCGGTCAGCACGTCGGGCATGATCAGGGGCAGGCCCAAGGCCAGCGGGGTGAACATGCCCACCACCAGGGGATATACATGATGAAAAGGTAAAGGGAGCAGCACTCGGTCGCTGGCACTCACCAGTCTGGCGCCACCCACGGTCTTGAGCTGAAAGACCAGGTTGGCATGGCTCAACGGCACCCCCTTGGGCGGCCCGGTGGTGCCGGAGGTATAAAACATGGCGGCGGGATCTTCCGGGCGGCGGCGGGGGAAAGCGGACGGTGGTGGACCGGTGGGTAAATCATCGAAGGGCAGCAGTTCCAGTTTCCCGTTTTGCTTTGGCCCCGCCCGCTCGGGGTGCGGCTCATTCTCGGCGGGCTGACGGCCCGCCTCCAAGGCGCCGGCTGACGCCGGCAAACCCGCCGCCGCCGGGAAGCGGGCCTCCCGAGAACCGCCCGGCTGGATTTTGGCAAAGCGCGACTCCAGCCCGGCGCCGATGAAAAAATAGCGGGCGCCGCTGTCCGCCGCCACATGGGCCAGGCCGTCGTCGTCGAGCTGGGCGTCCAGCGGCAGCAGCACCCCGCCGGCCCGCAGCACGGCCAGGGCGGCAAAGATCCATTCCGGCCGGTTTTCCCCCAGTAGGCCCACCAGCTCGCCAGGCTGAAGCCCCATGGCCAGCAGCCCCCCGGCCACTTCATCCACCCGGGCGCCCAACTGCCGATAAGACCACCGCCGAATCTGCTCCGCCTCCACCAGAACCAGGGCCGGCTGTTCCCCCCATTCTGGTAATCCCACCAGCAACTCCGTCAATGACCCATATTCTTTCGCCATAAAAAAATGCCAACCTTCCAAGTCATTGGTTTTGGTCACGGGGTGGGTGCCGCAAAACCGGGTAGCGACTCATTCTCGGCCGGCATCCTGCCGTCCTCCGAGGTGCCCGCCGCCTCTTGCGCGTCCATGCGCCCGGCGGCGGGCAAACCCGTCGCTACCCGGTTTTACGGCACCCGTCCAGGCACCATGCTGCCTTCATCTTGCCCTGCTACCCCGCTACCGGTTTCCGCAGCCCCCGTCCAAGGATCACGCGGCTTGCTTCTCGCCCTGGAATATCCCGTGATTGCATACAACAACCGAGCCGTTTTTTGTCACCAACACCCTACATGCCCCGGCTGAAGCCCGGCAGCGCCGCAGGTTGCGGCAAGCGGACCGGCGCCGCGTACTCCAGTACGCAAGCCGGGCCGATCGCCGCAAGATGCGGTGCTGCCGGGCTTCAGCCTCTTCAGCCTAGCGGAACCAGCGTAGGCGCAAGGTGTTCAGCACCACCGAAATGGAGCTGAAGGCCATGGCGGCGGCGGCCAGCATGGGGTTCAGAATAATGCCCCAGATGGGGTAGAGCGCCCCGGCCGCCACCGGGATCAGCACGATGTTGTAAAAAAAGGCCCAGAACAGGTTCTGCCGGATCATCCGCATGGTGGCACGGGAGAGCCGGATGGCGGTGGGCACGCCGCCCAAATCGCCGGAAATCAGGGTGATGTCGCCGGCCTCCATGGCCACGTCGGTGCCGGTGCCGATGGCAATACCCACATCGGCCCGGGCCAGGGCCGGGGCATCGTTGATCCCGTCGCCCACCATGGCCACCACCCTGCCCTCGTCCTGCAGATTTTTGACCGCCTTTTCTTTGTCCTCGGGCAGCACCTCGGCCAGTACCCGGTCGATACCCACCTTGGCGGCAATGGCTTGGGCGGTGTGGCGGGCATCGCCGGTGAGCATCACCACCTCCAGGCCCATTTCCCGCATCTTGGCAATGGCCCTCGCCGATGATTCCTTGACCGGGTCGGCCACCGCCAGCAATCCGGCAAACCGGTTATCCACCGCCACCAGCACTGGGGTTTTGCCCTGGCCGGCCAACTCCCCGGCTCTCTCCCGCCAGCCCGGCTCCAGCGTCACCCCTTCCCGTTGCAGCAGCCGGGCATTGCCCACCAACAGGTGGCGGCCGGCCACCGTGGCCTGCAGGCCATGGCCGGGCACGGCGGTGAAATCGCTTACCGCCGCCAACTCCAGGTCGCGCTCCACCGCCGCCCGGACCACGGCTTCACCCAACGGGTGTTCCGAGGCCTGCTCCACCGCCGCCACCAGGGCCAGTAGCCGATTTTCGCCGCCGGCCGAGGTCTCATCCCGGTCGGCCGCCGGGGCGGCAAATTCCCCCGCCGGCAGGATATCGGTCATCGCCGGGGTGCCGGCGGTGATGGTGCCGGTCTTGTCCAACACCACGGTGTTTAGCTTGTGGGCCAGCTCCAAGGATTCGGCTCCCTTGATCAGAATGCCGTTTTCCGCCCCCTTGCCGGTGCCCACCATGATCGCCGTGGGAGTGGCCAGCCCCAGGGCGCAGGGGCAGGCGATGATCAACACCGCGATAAAGACGGTGAGGGCGAAGATCAGCGATGGTTCGGGGCCGAAAGCCCACCAGAACAAGGCGCTGACGGTGGCGGTGAGGATCACCGCCGGCACGAACCAGGCGGCGATCTGGTCCACCAGCTTCTGCACCGGCGCCTTGGAGCCCTGGGCCGCCTCCACCAGGCGGATGATCTGGGCCAGCATGGTGTCCTTGCCCACCTTGGTGGCCCGCATCCGGAAGCTGCCGCTCTTGTTGATGGTGGCCCCGATCACCTGGTCGCCGGGCTGTTTGCTCACCGGCAGGCTCTCGCCGGTGAGCATGGCCTCGTCGATACTGGAGCGGCCCTCGATGATCTCGCCGTCCACCGGGATTTTTTCACCGGGCCGCACCAGGATGACATCACCCGTCTGAACCTCTTCAATGGGGATGTCGAGCACGGTTTCCGCCCCGGCCGGAGCGGCGGAATCCCCGGCGGCCGGAGCGGCGGAATCCCCGGCGGCCGGAGCCGACGACGCTGTCGCCGGCTGGGCCGATGGGGCCGTCTCCACCGCAGCCGAGGACGACGGGACGGCGGGAAACGAAGCCAGCGCGGCCGGTTCCCCCGCCGCCGGCAGCTCGCAGGCCGCGCCGTCTTCGCCCAACCCGCAGGCCGGTCCGGCGGCATCGTCCCCGGCGGCCGCCGTAGCCGACGCGGCCGGGCGCACCACCCGGGCGGTCTTGGCCTTGAGCCCCATGAGCTTGCGCATGGCCTCGGAGGTCTTGCCCTTGGCCCGGGCCTCAAGCAGACGGCCTAGCAGGATCAGGGTGGTGATCACCGTCGCCACGTCGTAGTAAAGCTGGTAGGGAAAGCCAAGATTGGTGAGGAAAGTCGGCGCCACGGTCATGGCAGCGGAGTAGAACCAGGCCGAGCTGGTGCCCATGGCCACCAGCACGTTCATGTCGCTGGTGCCGTGGCTCAGCGAGGCCCAGGCGCCCCGATAGAAACGCCAACCGGAAAAAAACTGCACCGGAGTGGTGAGCAGCAACAGGGTATAGGGGTTGCCCAGCCAGGCCGGCACCACCACCAACGCCCAGTCGTGCAGGCCCATGGGGACCATCTCCGGCAGGCTGCCGTACAGCACCACGGTGGTCAGCAAGGCGGCTATGGAGAAATCAATTTTAAGCCGCCGCAGGGCCCGGGCCCGCTCTTCCCGTTCCCGGTCCACCGCCGCCGCGTCCTGCTCGGCGGGGGCGGCCTTAAATCCCAGGGATTCGATGGCCGCCATCAACTCTCCGGTGGTGACCTGCGCCGGATTGTAATCAATGTATGCCTTTTCCGCCGCCAGGTTGACCCTGGCGGCAAGCACCCCTTCGTGGCGGGAAACCACCTTTTCAATGCGGGCCACGCAGGAGGCGCAGCTCATGCCGGAGATTTTCAACTCCAGGCGGTCCGGGGTTGCTTTGGGGTCTTTAAGAACGGTTTTTTTCAAGGTTTGATGCTCCGACGGGCCCAGCGCCATCATTTTTCCACCACGGATAACAGTGACCTCACCTGTCGTCTGAGGTCCGTGGCGGAAAAGGATTAAGCACCGGTATATTAATGGAAATCACCGGTAAAGTTTTCTAAGATAATGTAAGATACCGTATGATACATAATTGTTCTTCATTTTAAAACCTCTCACCCGGTCACGGTTCATCATTCACCAGCATGCCCACCCGCCTTTTTACCATAAGCGCGATTTTACTCGCGCTGCTGCTGTTGCTGGCCGCCGGCCTTTACGCCCTCCGGGCGGAGGTGATCGGCCCGCGCCTGCTGGCCGCCGCCAACACCTATCTGGGCCCGGCTCTGGGGGTTGAACTGGCGGCCGGCAAGGTCGGGGGAAACTACCTTAACTCATTAATTTTAAAAGATATTTACACCGTAAAAAAAGTTGCTGCCGACGGCGAGTTACCAGCCTTCCAGCCGGAACTGGAGGCCCGGCAACTGCGCCTGCGCTATCAACTGCCGGCCCTGCGCCATGGGACAGAAGCCTTTCTGGCCACCCTCCGAATCGAACTGAGCCGGGGCCGCCTGACCCTGCAGCTGCCGCCCGGAGCCGAAGTCGACTCCGAAAAAACAGCGGCCCTGCCCGAAGCGGCGGAACTCCAGCAACTGTTTGCTACCATCGTCGAACTGGCCGCCCTACTGCCGGCCATCAGCCTGGATCGGGTTGATTTGCGGCTGCAAAGCCAAGACCTTGCCCTGGCGGCCAACGACCTTGCCCTGAGCTTTTCTCCGGCAACCGACCCCGCCAAGGATACCTCCCGGCTCACCCTGCAAAGTGGGTCCTTCAGTCTGCAACATCCCCGGCTGCAGCTTCTGCAGGCCCCGCTGGCACTGGAACTGCAGGCCGGCGGCGACAAACAGGACGGCAGCCTCACCATCTCCCGACTGGAATGGCAAAACCTGCTGGCGGTCAGCACCGGCCGCCTCTCCTGGTCGGAACCACCCGCCGGCGAAGTCAACTTATACGACCCGCTGAATCAACCGGCTCAAGCCATCCCTGAGCTCGACCTTGAAGTGCAACTGCAGCTTCTGGAGACGGCATTGCATGGGCGGGCAACCCTGACTCCGGACCACTGGCGTGGCGAGCTGGCCACCGGTTCCTTCAACCTCGCCCGACTGGCCGAGTTCTGGTTTGAACCACCCCGGTTGAGCGGTAAAGTCACGCTCGCCAGCCGCCTTGAGATGGCCCCCGCCGCCCCTTGGGAAACCCTGAGCGGTGAGCTGGAGCTGCAGCTTGCACAGGGAGCGGTGGCGGAACATCGGCTGGACGACCTGGAGCTGCAGGCCCGCTTCCGGCAAGGTGAACTGCAGTTGGCCCGGTTGACCGCCGGCCTGGCGGACAACCGGCTGGAGTTGGCACAACTGCACCTGCCTTTGCCGGCCCTGCTTGCAGCCGACCTTAAACAGTTGCTGCACCGGAGCCGGCTGGCGGAGTTACGGCTCGATTTTCGCAACCTGCCCGAACTGCTCAATGCCGCCGGCCTGGAGGCAGCGACCCTGATCCCGGCGCCATTTTTGGAGCTGACCCGGCAGCAACTTCAACTGCAGGCCGGCCTGGAACACGGCCTCCTGCAGGTCCGGGAGTTAAACCTGATCAACGATACCGGCCGCCTCACCATCCCCCGGGCGGTCATCGGCCCCTGGCCACCAGATGATGATTATTGGCAACTTCCGGTGGAGGGTGAGGCGCACCTGGAAATCAGCAACCTGGGTGAATTCACCCGCCGCTGGCAATTACCCGCCCTGAGCGGCCGGCTGCAGGGCGAACTGGCCGTGCAGGGCATCCCGTCCGATCCTCGAGGTTTTGTTATCCTGGAAGCCGCCGATCTCCGCCGACCGGGTCTGGAACTGGATCACCTGCAGCTCACCCTGCGGGGCGACCGCCAGCAGTTGCACCTGGAACGTCTGCACCTGAAACACGACACCGATTACTTTCAGGCCGGCCTGACGGTTGACCCCTCTCCCCTGCTGGAGGCGGTGCTGGCCAAAGAACCGATCGCCGCCACTGCCGAGGGAAGCGAAGGGAAGAAACCCAGCCCCGCGATCAACCTGGAAAAACTGCTGGCCGCCCTTAACTGGGAAAACCTGCAGGTTTCTTTTAACTTCGCCGACCTGGCCGCATACCACGAACTGCTGCCGCCAGCCTGGCACACCGGCGGCCGGCTGCAGGGCGAACTCAGCGGCGACGGCACCCTGGAACAGCCCCGCCTGACCGCCAACCTGCAGCTTTACGACCTGCAGCTGCCGGCCGGTGACCGGCCGGCGCCGTGGCCCAAGCTGGATCAGGTAACGGCCGACCTGCAACTGGCGGAGCAGCAGTTGCAGGTTAAGCAGTTTTCCGTCCGGCGCCACCATGACCGGCTTCAGGTAGCCGGCCGGCTCCGGCTGCCCGGCTATCGCCTGCCGGAATTGCCGGAACCTGCCGCCATGGAGTTGCAGGAATTAGAAATTACTCTTGCGGTGTCGGAACTGGCCGCCTATGCCGATTTGCTGCCACCGCCGTTGCAACCGGCAGTCCCCCCGGCGCCGCTGCCGATTGCAACCGGAGAAGAACCAGCAGCCGAAGCCGGAACTGCCCCGCCGGCCGGCCGCGGCCTGGATGGCGCCCTGACCGCCCGGGTCCAGGGCGGCGGCACCCTGACCGACCATGCTTTCACCGCCACGGCCGAACTTACCCGAGGCCGGCTGGCGGATTTCCGCCTGCAGAGCTTTAGCGGGCAGGCTGAATTCCGCCTGCCGGGGGGTGATCCGGGCGCCTTGCAGTTGACCGGCTCCTTTCAGGCCCAAGAGCTTTACCGCCAGGCCGATCTCCTGGTTCGGGAACTCAGCAGTGACTTAGGCTATACCGCCGGCCGCCTCACCGTTACACGGGGGAAGGCGAGCAACGACCAGGGCCGATTGCGGATGGGGGGCGAAATGCATGGTCTGGGGACCGAAACTCTGACCTTGCATTTCAACCAGCTGGAGCTTGCCACCGATGATTTAACCCTGATTCTGGCCGCCCCGGCCAGGCTGCATTTTTCCGGCGGCCGGCTGCATGACGCCGAACTGGAAATGACGGGGCTGGGCGCCTACCTCCATCTCCAGGGCGGCTATGACCCCAACGCTCCCGGCGCCGAACTGGACTTCCAGGCCCGTTTGCGCAGCGATGAGTTGAGCTGGCTTGGCCCCTTGCTGCCCGGTGTCCGCCGGCTGGAAGGAAAGGTGGCGGCCGAGTTGGAACTGTTCGGCTCACCGGCCGACCCGCAAGTTCGGGGGACATTCGAGTTGGAAGAGGGCGAGTTGCGGCCCGAAGGCGACACCCCGGCTTTTCGGGAAATCCGGGCCCGGGCCGATTTTGATGCTCAAGGCCTGGAACTGCGTTATATCGATGGTCAGTGGAGCGGCGCCCCTCTGACCATCCGGGGCCGGGTCGACTTCCCCCCCGCTTTCCCTCTGGCTTTCAGCGGTGACAACATCAGCCGGGAACTGCGTTTAAACCTTACCCTGCAAGGTGAAGAACTGCTTTTTTACCGGGCGGAAGGGATCAGGCTCCGGGGCCGAACCGACCTCAACCTGACCGGCCCCCTGGCCGCCCTGCACCTGGCCGGAGAGGTGGCCATCAGTGAAGGCCGCTACACCCGCAACGTCGATTTCCTGGAGATGTTCCGGGCCCCCGGCGGCCCTCGACGGTCCGGCGGCCTGCAGCTTTTTTCCCTGACCGCACCACCCTGGCGTGAAATGACCTTCAATATCCGGATCATCGCCGACCATCCCTTCACGGTGGCCAACAACATGGCCCGCGGCAGCCTGCGGCCCAACCTGCGCCTCGGCGGCAGCGGCGAACTGCCGGTGCTAACCGGAGAAATTTATCTGGACCCCACCCGGCTCACCCTGCCTTCTGGTCGCTTCCAGATTGAATCGGGCCTGATCCGTTTTCCCGAACAGGATCCCGACCGGCCGGAGTTTGACCTGCTGGCCACCGCCCGGCTGCTGGGTTACGACATCAACATGGTGCTACAGGGAACCGCCGACGAACCGGTGCTGACCTTGAGTTCAACCCCACCGCTGGGCGACGACGAACTGCTGCTGCTGGTGCTTACCGGCCAGCCCCCGTCAGCGCTGGGCCATGAAACCGCCCGGCGGCGGGCCGGGATGAACATGGCGGTCTTTCTTGGCCGCGACCTGCTGGCCCGGATCTTCCACGGCGATGATCCGCCCAGCGACGAGGCGATCCTGGAGCGTTTCCATATCGACGTGGGCCGTGACATCACCCGCCGCGGGGATGAAACCATCGAAGCCGAACTGCGGCTGGTGGACGACCTGATCCGCCCCGGCAACCGCCTGTTCATCACCAGCGAAAAAGATGTCTACGACGACTTCAACATCGGTCTTAAGATCGTTTTCCGGTTCCGCTGATGCCTTTTTTTCTCATACATCATGCCCCCTCAAGGTCATTGGCTTTGACTCCGGGGTGGGGACCGCAACCGGGACGGTGGCTGCCGTTGATGCTGGGCTGGTGGCTACTGCTCCTGCTGACGGCTTGGCCCGGCCCGGCGCCGGCTGAAGATTACGTTGCCCCCGACCGGCCACCGGAACCAGAGGTCGTTTTTCACTTTATCGGTAATCGGGACTTGACCGAAGAACGCCTGCGCACCGCTGCTGCCGTCGATCTCCGGCTTTTTACCCGCCACCGCCGGCCTACCGCCATCGATGATGCCGCCTACCTGATGCAGCTGGCCTACCGCCGGACCGGCTACCATTTTGCGGAAGTGGCATACGAACTCCATGAAACTCCCAACGCCCTGGCCGTAACCAGGGTGGACTTCCTGATCAGCGAAGGCGCAAGGGTGCTGCTGGGCGATTCGGGGTTTGCCGGCAATACCGTGTTCAGCAACCGGGAGTTGCGGGAGTTGCTGGAAAACATCATGCGCGGCGAGGGCACCGGGCCGCCGCCTTTCATTGAGGCCAGGCTTAACGAAGCCACCAGCCGGATCAGGGAGCTTTACCTCAACGAAGGCTACCGGGGTGTCCAAATCGAGGTGGGCGAGGTGCTTTTCCTGCCAGCCAATCGGGAAACCAGAACACTGGCCAACGGCGCCTTGTTGGCCACCGTTACTATTAACATCGACGAAGGCGAACGCTGGCTGATTGCCGGGATCGAACTTGATCGGTCGCCGCCGGACCCGGCAACGGCGGAGATTGACCGGGCCCTGGCCGCCGCCAAAGATGAACTGCTCGACAGACCCTATTTCACCCGGCGCAAACTGGTCCTGCGTAGCCATCTGCTGGAGGCCTTCCATGCAACCGGCTACCCCGAAGCCCGGGTGCAAATCCACGACCAGACCGGCGATGTCCCGGGGGAAATTTTCCTGCTGGCCGAAACCGCCAGCGGTCCCCGGGTGATCATCGAGGAAGTTGAGATCAGCGGCAATCGGCGCACCAGAGACAGTTTCATCAACCGGCGGCTACTCCTCTCTCCCGGTGAATTGTACAACGAACGCCACCGCCGAGAATCCTTCCAGGAGCTTTACCGCAGCGGTCTTTTTAACCGAATCGATTTCGAACTGCTCCCCATGGATGAAGAAGAGTCTGCGCCAGTCCTGATCCCCACCGATCCGGCCGCACCGCCCGACCCAGCAACAACGACGGTCCGCCGGCGGCTGCTGGTGGAGGTTGATGAAGCCGACAGCCGGGAGCTTTTCCTGGCTGGAGGCTGGGGTTCTTATGAGATGCTGCGGCTCAGGGCCGGCTTTGTTAACCGCAACCTCTTTGGACACGGCCGCATTCTGCGCCTGGAAACCGGCGCCTCAATGAAAGGCACCGAGGT
Source organism: Desulfurivibrio dismutans (assembly GCF_029210385.1). Classification (GTDB taxonomy): domain Bacteria; phylum Desulfobacterota; class Desulfobulbia; order Desulfobulbales; family Desulfurivibrionaceae; genus Desulfurivibrio; species Desulfurivibrio dismutans. The sequence goes on from NZ_JARGDQ010000002.1 coordinate 173,990, forward strand.
GGAGACCGGCATCACCGATCCCTGGTTCCTGGAAAGCCGGGTACAGGCCGATTTCCCGATTTTTTACCGGGTCCGGGAAGAGCCTTCCTTCACCCGCACCGAAAAAGGGCTGGGGCTGCTTTTTTCCCGGGAGCTGACCCGGGACCGTACCGCCTCAGTGGGCTACCAGGTCCGACGCAGCGATATCAGCCAAATCAAGGCCGACACCGACACCGAAAGCCTGGAGAGGGGCTACGGGATTGCCAGCCTCAAGTTTCAGCTCAGCCGCGACACCCGCAACGACATCTTCTTCCCCACCGCCGGCCATCGCACCTACGGGGCGGTGGAAACCGCCGACAAGGTGCTGGGCAGTGAGTTGGAATTTTTCCGTTTTACCGCCGGCTGGCGCAAATTCCGGCCTGTCAGCCCTACCCTGACCCTGGGGGCGCGGGTCGATTCCGGCCTGATCATCCCCAGCCGCGACCAGGTAACCATTCCCTTGGGGGAGCGGTTTTACAGCGGCGGGGAAAATTCAGTGCGCAGCTTCCGGGAAGGGCGGCTGGGCCCCAAAGATCTCAAAGGCCGGCCGGTGGGGGGCATGGGTTTCAACACCCTGAGCCTTGAGTTGCGGCGCCGGCTCACCGACAAACTGGCCCTGTCGGTTTTTGCCGATTACGGCAATATCTCACCCAACCGTTCCCGGGCCGAGGAAGATGAAGAGGCCTTCACCAGCGGCTCCGAGGTAATCGACGCCACCCTGGATGATTTTTTTAGCGATTTTCGTCCCGGCCTGGGCGCCGGCCTGCAGTATCTGCTGCCGGTGGGCCCGGCCCGCCTGGATGTGGCCTTCAACCCCGACCGCCAAGACGACCGCCACGAAACCACCTACGTGATCCACTTCAGCCTGGGCATGGCTTTTTGAAGCCAACATCCAAGTCGCACCCAGCCAGGACGGGGGCCGTAAAACCCGGGGCCAAAAACTAATGACTTTAACGGCGCTCGGAAAGGCCGTCGTCAGGGCGTGAAAAAATCCCTCTTTTATGGTAACTAGACCACCAGACTACCAGACTACCAGACCACTTTGCCCCTTAACCTCAATTTCTCGCGGGAGGATATTTTTTCATGGCACGGATCAACGACAACTACCTCAAACTCAAGGCCGGTTACCTCTTTCCCGAGATCGGCCGACGGATCAAAAACTTCACCGAGGCCAACCCCGAGGCCAAGGTTATTCGTTTAGGCATCGGCGATGTCACCCGGCCCCTGGCCCCGGCAGTAATTGAGGCCTTTCACCGGGGCATTGATGATCTGACCAAGGTTGAATCCTTCATGGGCTACGGTCCCGAGCAGGGCTATGACTGGCTGATCGATACCATCATCGAACACAGCTTTGCCCCCCGCGGGGTGCAGTTGAAACGCTCCGAGGTCTTTGTCTCCGACGGCTCCAAGTGCGACTGCGGCAACATCCTCGACATCTTCGATTTGGGCAACAAGGTGGCCATTGGCGATCCGGTCTACCCGGTGTACAACGACACCAACGTCATGGTGGGCCGCACCGGCGAGGCCGATGACAAGGGGCATTACGAGGGTATCGTCTATATCCCCTGCACCGAGGAAAACAACTTCACCCCGCCGATCCCGCAAGAAAAGGTGGATCTGATCTACCTTTGTTTCCCCAACAACCCCACCGGCGCGGTGGCCGGCAAGGAGCAGTTGCAGCAGTGGGTGGACTACGCCCTGGCCCATGAGGCGGTGATCCTCTTTGACGCCGCCTATGAAGCCTTTATCACCGACCCGGCCATTCCCCATTCCATCTACGAAATTCCCGGGGCGGAAAAGTGCGCCATCGAGTTTCGTTCCTTCTCCAAGACCGCCGGCTTCACCGGGGTACGCTGCGCCTTTACGGTGGTGCCGGAAGGCTTGACGGGCAAGACCGCCGACGGTAAAGAGGTGGCCTTAAACGGCCTGTGGAACCGCCGCCAGGCCACCAAGTTCAACGGTGTGTCCTACCCGGTGCAGAGGGCCGCCCAGGCTGTCTACTCGCCAGAGGGCTGGCGCCAGAACCAGGAGATCATCGCCTACTACCTGGAAAACGCCCGGCTGATCCGGGAAGGGCTGCAGGCCGCCGGGGTCACCTGTTTCGGCGGCACCAACGCCCCCTATATCTGGCTCAAAACCCCAAACGGGCTCTCCTCGTGGGACTTTTTCGACCGGCTGCTCAACGAATGCCACGTGGTGGGCACCCCCGGCTCGGGCTTCGGCCCCGCCGGCGAGGGGTACTTTCGCCTGTCGGCCTTCGGCCAGCGGGAAAACGTCGAAGAGGCGGTGGCCCGGATCCGCAAAAACCTGGCTTAAATGGGCGATATTCAACAAACCCTGCAGGATGTTTTCGGTTTTGCAAGCTTTCGGCCCCAGCAGCGGGAGATCATTGAAGACCTGCTGGCCGGCCGCGACGCCTTCGTGCTGATGCCCACCGGCGGCGGCAAATCGCTCTGCTACCAGCTGCCTGCCCTGCACCGCCCGGGGGTGGCGATCGTGGTCTCGCCGCTGATCTCGCTAATGAAGGACCAGGTGGACGCCCTTAAGGCCCACGGCATCAGGGCCGCCTGTTACAACTCGGCCCTGGAGGCGCAGGAGGCCCGGCAGGTACTGGCCCGCCTGCACGGCGGCGAACTGGATCTGCTCTATGTCGCCCCGGAACGGCTGATGAAAGAGGATTTCCTGGGCCGCCTGCAAGAGCTGCCGCTGGCCCTTTTTGCCATCGATGAGGCCCACTGCGTCTCCCAGTGGGGTCATGATTTCCGGCCCGAGTACATCCAGCTGGGCCGGCTGCGGCAAAAATTCCCCGCCATCCCGCTGATCGCGCTGACTGCCACGGCCGAGCCCCATACCCGCCAGGATATCATCCAGCGGCTCAACTTGGAGAAGGCCCGCTGCTACCTCACCAGCTTCGACCGGCCCAATATCCGCTATACGGTGCTGGAAAAGAAAAAACCTTTCCAGCAGTTGCTGGATTTCCTGAGCGACCGCCGGGACGAAGCGGGGATCATTTACTGTCTGAGCCGCAAACGGGTGGAACAACTCACCGCTAAACTTCAGGAGGCCGGTTTTGCCGCCGCCAGTTATCATGCCGGCTTAAGCGGCGATGAACGGGGGCGGGTGCAGGATGCCTTCCTGCGCGATGATCTGCCGATTATCGTCGCCACCGTGGCCTTTGGCATGGGGATTGACAAGTCCAACATCCGCTATGTGGTGCATCATGACGTGCCCAAGAATATCGAGGGCTATTACCAGGAAACCGGCCGGGCCGGCCGTGACGGCCTCGACTCCGAAGCCCTGCTGCTTTTCGGCATGGGGGATGTGGCCCTGGCCCGCGGGCTGATCGACAACTCCCAAAACGAGGAGCGTCGCCGCATCGAGACCCACAAACTGTCGGCCATGGTGGGCTTTGCCCAGGCCACCGGCTGCCGCCGCCGGGTATTGCTGGGTTATTTCGGCGAAACGTTGGCCGCCGACTGCGGCAACTGTGACACTTGCCTGGATCCGCCGGAGATGGTGGAGGTCACCGAGGACGCCCGTAAGGCCTTAAGTTGCATCTACCGGGTCAACCAGCGTTTCGGCCTGGGCCATGTGGTGGACGTGCTGCGGGGCTCGAAAAACCAGCGGCTGCTGGAGCTGGGCCATCACCGGCTCTCCACCTACGGTATTGGCGCCGAGCAGGACAAGGATTACTGGCAGGCTCTGCTACGGCACCTGATCCACCGGGGTTATGTCGAACAGGACGTGGGCAACTTTTCCGTCCTCAAGCTGCACCCTTCCAGCCGCCCCCTGCTGCGGGGCGAGACCACCCTGCAGATGGGCCGCCCCCGCACCAGACCGACCACTACAGACAGCGCCGGCCCGGTTGGAGCCGGCAGCAAAAGTGTTCGGTCCGGGGCCAGTAAAGGACCGGCAGGGCTGGCGGCGCAAAACCGGGAAATGTTTGAACAGCTGCGACGGTTGCGCAAGGAGATCGCCGACCAGGACGGGGTACCGCCCTTCGTAGTTTTCAGCGACGCCGCCCTGGTGGCCATGGCCGCCCGGCAGCCGGCCGATGAAAAAGAGTTTCTGCAGATCCACGGGGTGGGCCAGTACAAACTGGAACGCTACGGTGAACGTTTCCTGGCCGCCATCAAAGAAAAGCGGGCGGCCGGGGTGGCAACAGACCAGGGTTGACTTTCGGCAAGGAGCTAGCAATGGACATCTTCGGCCAGTACCTGCAAGAAATAAGCTGGGATGAAATCATTCTCACCAGCCTCCGCATCATGCTGATTCTGCTGGCGGCTTGGGGGTTGATGCTCTTTGTCCGCAAAACCCTGGCCCGGCTGGAAGAAAGGCTGCTGGAAGAGGGCAAAAAAGAAGGTGAACCCCCCAGTGAAGCGGCCAAGCGAGTGGAAACCCTGATCCGGCTGATCCGCCAGGCGGCCCTGATCATGGTGAATATAACCGCCGCCCTGATTGTGCTGCGGGAAATGGGGGTGGATATCGCCCCCATTCTGGCCGGCGCCGGCATCGTCGGCCTGGCGGTGGGCTTCGGCGCCCAGAACCTGGTCCGCGATATAATCGCCGGGTTTTTCTTTATTCTCGAAAACCAATTGCGGGTGGGGGATGTGGCCGTGGTCAATGGCACCGGCGGGCTGGTGGAAAAGATCAACTTCCGCACCCTGGTGCTGCGGGACCTGGGCGGGGTGGTCCATGTCTTTCCCAACGGCACGGTTACCACCTTAAGCAACATGACCAACGAGTGGTCGGCCTACATCTTCGACATCGGGGTGGCCTACAAGGAAAACACCGACCGGGTGATCGAGGTGATGAAAAAGGTGGGCGATGAATTGCGAGCCGACCCCGAGCATGGCCCGCTGATTCTGGAAGATCTGGAGGTTTTCGGGGTGGACAAATTTGCCGACTCAGCGGTGGTGATCAAGGGTCGGATCAAGACCAGGCCCATCCGCCAGTGGATGGTGGGCCGCGAGTATTTGCGTCGCCTAAAACTGGCCTTTGACCAGCACAAAATCGAAATCCCCTTCCCCCACCGCACTCTGTACTTCGGCGAGGCCAGCAAGCCGGTGAACCTGCAACTGCTGAGCCCCAACTTCAACCTGACCCCAACAACAACAAGCAACCCAACGGACCAACAGTAAGGCCCATCCCCCCCCGCCAAGGCAGAAAAGCGCCGGCAGTGCTGCAGCTTGCGGCAAGCGGCCCGGCGCCGCGTACCCTAAGGTACGCAAGCCTGGCCGATCGCCGCAAGATGCGGTGCTGCCGGCGCTTTTCCTATTGCCAGCTGAGGACCAGGCGGGTGTAGTAAGTGGTATCCAGCCGCTCTTCCACCACCGGCCGGCTTTCATAATCGTTGCGGACCCCCATCCGCAGCTTCCAGAAGTCGCCGGTGCCCACCGGAATCTCCAAGGCGCTGTCGTGGAACACCCGATAATCGCCAAAGTCGGCAAGACTGGGGGAGTAGGTCAGCTCGTTGCGCAGGCTCCACTGGCGACCAAACTCATAACGGTGAACCAGCCCCAGGTCCATGGTGGGGTCGGAATCACTGCCTAGCTCGTTATCATAACGGGTATAGCGATAGCCGATACCACTCCTGGCTACCAGGGTATGATGCTCCCGGTTGAGGAGCCGGTAGGACAAACCGGTGCCGGAGGTGGAGCGCCACCTTATCCGATCGATCACATCCTTTTCCAGTGCCGTCCGGACGTACCAACCCAGGTACTTGCTGGGGAAAGATTCATAATCGGCCGCCCCCAGCATTCGATCGGTGGTTTTCTCACCATCGGTTTTCCGGCGCTCATATTCCGTGATCAGCTTCAGAGCATCATCGGTCCCCTTTAAAGTGGCGGTCAGACCGCCCCCCAGCCCGAACTCCCGGGTATTGCCCTCCTTGCCCACCAAATCCAGTTCCGCCTCATACAGCCAGCGCCGCAACTCCTCCCCGGAGGCATCCGACACCCAGGCCGGCAAGGAGAAAGAGATGAGAAAAACCACCAACACCAACGTACCGCGAGCAAACATAAAAAACCTCAGCATTTGGTCACATGGAAGATCGTGCCATTGGCTCTCAATCTGTAGAAACAAACCACATGACAACATGTCATTAGTCAACAAAAAATGATCATTCCAGTCAACCTTAAATGGCCTGCTGCCACAAGAGTTTTTTTCAAAATATAACTTCCCGGCTGTCAGCAAAGCACCCACCGGGCAATACGCTTGACAACCACCTCGGTAAGCCCCTATGGTAACTTGCGATTGAGGTGTAATTTTTTGTAACTGTCCAGCCGCACCCCATCTTGCGGCGATCAGGTCGGCTTGAGTACCTGATGTACGCTACGCCGACCTGGCTTACCGCAACCTGGGGCACGGCTGAACAGTTACGTGCCAGAATGAGCCGGCCAGAATGAGCTGGATAGTTACATTTTTTTTATGTTAGTCGGTCCTTTGGCCGGTTGACGGCCTGACCCCAAATAAACCGAGGAGTTGCCCTTATGGATGATTTCATTTTTCACAATCCCACCAAAATTCTGTTCGGCCCCGGCCGGGAGACGGAAATCGGCCGGGAACTGAAGGAGGCCGGAGTCGGCCGAGTGTTGCTGGTCTATGGCCGCAACTCAGTAAAAAAAAGCGGTCTGCTGGCGCGGGTGAAGGATTGCCTGAAGGCGGTAGGAGTGGAATTTATCGAGCACGGAGGGGTGGTCTCCAACCCGGTGCTGAGCCATGTCCGCCAGGGTATCACCCTGGCCCGGGAAAACAGCGTGGAGGCGGTGCTGGCGGTGGGCGGCGGCTCCGTACTGGATGAGGCCAAGGCCATCGCCGTGGGGGTGGCCGCCGATGTTGATGTCTGGGAGTTTTTCACCGGCCGGGAGGTAACCACCGCCCTGCCGGTGTTTACCGTACTGACCCTGGCCGCTTCCGGCAGCGAAATGAACGGTAACGCGGTGATCACCAACGAAGAGACCAGGCAGAAGTACAACATCGGTACCATTCACGTCTACCCGAAAGTTTCCGTCCTCAATCCGGAACTGACCCATTCGGTAAGCCCTGAATACTCCGCCTATGGCGCGGTGGACGCCATCGCTCATCTAATCGAGGCCTACTTTACCAAAAAGCCGGGTACCCACCTGCAGGACCGCCTGGTGGAAGGCCTGATCCTGACCATCATGGAAAACGCCGAGGTTATCCGTGATCAACCCGAGAACGCCCAGGCCCGAGCCACCATGATGTGGGCCGCCACCCTGGCCTTAAACGGCCTCACCCCGGCCGGAGTCGGCCCCTACACCTTCCCCAACCACATGATCGAGCACTCCCTGAGCGCCCTCTACGACATTGCCCACGGAGCAGGCCTGGCCATCGTCATTCCGGCCTGGATGCGGTGGTACCGGCCACAAAACTCCGAGCAGTTCGACCGCTTTGCTCGCGAGGTTTTCGGGCTGGATCAAGGAGAAGAAGGTATTACCGCTTTGAAGAAGTGGTTCAAGGAACTGGGCTGCCCCGTCACCCTGGGTGAAGTCGGTATCGCCGCCACCGATATTCCGGCCATCCGGGACAACGTTTATGATACCGCCAAACTCTGGGGGGTCGATCAGCTTTACCCGCCCGCCGCCATCGAGGAGGTCCTGCACCTGACGGTGGCCTGAGTTGAACGTCTACCCTAGAACAGGTCCGCAATGTAACCGGCCCCGTGATAATGGCAGGAGACACAGTCACCGACATAGCCGGCAAAGTGCAGCGACCCGCGAAGCCCGTTACCAACGTCCCCGCCCTGCTCATGGGTATGACAAACCGCGCAGAGCTGTTCAAAGTTACGTTCGCTGACCGCCACCGAAGAACTTAAGACCGCAGCGTCGGTCAATTCGCCGGCGGTATCGGCCCGCTCGGTAATCAGATAGGGGTTACCGGAAGAGTGGACGAAGTGGCAGTCGGTGCAACTGAGCACCATGCCGGCTTCATAACCGGCCCGGTAGACGTTGGGCAAGCCGGCCGACACCACTGGTTTGTCGGCCTGGGAGGTGCCGGACCGGAATCCGTGAATGTCGGCGGTGGCCCGGCGTTCGGCATCGGTGCTGCCGGCACCCATAAAGGACCGCTGCAGATCGGTATAAACCGGGGCCTGAGGCAGTTCGGGATATCTCAGCGGCGGCGGGATAATATCGCCGACGGGGGTGGAAACCCCGTCAAAGTCGTGGCAGGTGAGGCAAAAATCGTTGATGGAATCATAGCTGACCCCGGCCCGAAAACGGGTCAGATCATCGTTCAAATCAAAGGTGCCGTCCATGTTGGAGCGTTCATGGCAAACCACGCAATCGACGTCCCGCAAGGCGTTGCCGCCGATATGGGTGATGGTGTGGGCATGCTCCTTTTTGAATTGCCCGGCGCCGGCCATGACCCCGCTGTTGCCGTGGCAAATCAGGCATTCCCGGCCCTGGACGGGATCCAGGCCGTTGGTGTCGTGACAGGCCAGGCAGGACCGCTGGACATCACCGCCCACCCGGTCGGCCAATCGCACCAGGCTGTCGGCGATCCCTTTCATCTCGGCATGCATGGCCTCCACCCGTTCCATGGGGTGGCAGGTAAGGCAGTCTTTGCGGCCCCAACCCAGTCCACCGGCATGATCATCGGAGCTGAGCAGCCGCGGCGCCACCCCGGTACCGGGGGGATCATAGTCATCTTTGGCCGCAGAGCTGCTGCCGCCGCAGGCGGCCAGCAACAGGCCGGCGGAGATGACAAGCACTGCCAGGGTTATCGGGTTCCAGCTTTTCATCAAGCTACCTCTGTCTTGCTTAATTACCGCGGAATCGCCGCAGCAGTTCCCGCAGAGCGCCAACCGGATCGTCGGCGTAGTAGGGGCTGTCTTCGGTGCGTGCCTTTTCCTCGTGATAAAAAAGGTACTTGGTCCGCACCTGGCTGCCGTGACAATCAACACAGAAGGTGGCGGCGGGGTCACCCATTTTGAGGAAGGCCTGCTGGGGCGAAGTTATCACCTTGTCTTCCCGGGCCAGCAGCTGCCGACTCCAGATATGGGGATCATGGCAGGTGGCGCAGACAAACTCCCGCTCCACCGCCGCCATGGTCTTCTCAGGGTCGGAGAGATCCAGCCGGGCCAGCAGGACCGGGTCGGTGAGCAGCAGGGCCTCCGGGTGGCGGTACAGACTCACCCGGGAATCCTCACCGGGCTCGCCGGGCCGGTGGCAATCCAGGCAGAGACGGTTCTGTTCCTTGTCATCGGGCAACACACCGGCAAGATCCCGCCCCCAGAGCCGATCACCATGGGCGTTGTGGGGAGCGTGACACTGTTCGCAAACCCCCAGTTCCATCGCCCGGCCGGCATGGGCCGAGAGGTCATGGTCACTGTCGATGACCAGGGCCGGAGTGCGGTGGCATTGGGCGCAGAGCTCACCCCCGCGGTTATCGACCAGCAGAAAGCTGCTGCTCACGTCACCCTCCAGCAGGTAACCCGGCCCCGGTTCTGTCTGGCCGGGCGCCCAGCGATGGACATCATGGCAGGAAAGACAGGTAACCTCCTGGTCGGCCAGTTCCTCGCTGCTCTCGCTTTCTTCCGGTTTTTCGCCCATGGGGTGGCTGATCTCACCGATCAATCTCTCACGCCCCACCCGGTTTTCTTCATGGCAGGAAAGGCAATAGAAATTTTCCGGATTGCGGCTAATGGCCTCGGGATAAGTCACCTCCGGCGGTGCCACAGCAAACCCAACCGGTTCTGGCCCTTCGTGCATCAGGTGGCAGGCGCCGCAGGCGCCGCTCATTCCCGGTTTCTCCCCCCGGATGTTGCGGTATTCCAGTTCAAAGAGGCGAGGATCGTGATTGGCGCCTTCCACCACCATCTGGTCGGTGTGGCACCGGGAGCACATCTCGGTGAAGTCCTCGATCCGCAAAAAGCGGGTGGAGATCAGGCCGCGTTCATCTCGGCCCTCCGGAGTGCCGTAAACCTGCCCCAATGACTGATGGGAGTCATGGCAGGTGTTGCAGTAAATTTTGTCGCCCGGTGTGAAATCGTGGTTATAGAGCGGCAGGCCATGGTCATCCCGGGGGCTGGCTCCATCCAGGTTGACCCCGACGCTGTGGCTGTAAGGTCCGGCCAGTTCCATTTCCAGCCGGCCCCGGCCGGGAGCGTGACAGGTGTTGCAGGCCTCGGTGGCGGGATCCTCCCCGGCCCGCATCTCCTGCTGCCAACCGTGGGCGCTATGACAGATGCCGCACAGACCGGCGTCGGCCACGTGCTGTTCATTAAGATTTTGCAGTTGCAACTCGAGATCGGTGATCAGCAGGTTGTGGGGGGTATCTTTGATCACCTTTTTGCTGTCGTGGCAGGACAGGCAAAGGTCCGACTCCCGGGTATCGGCCATCACCAGCAGGGCCTCTTCATCCTGCCCCTGGTGAATATTATGGCAGGACTGGCAGGTCAGCTTTTCATCCTCCAGCCGGGCGCCGGCTTCTTCCAGGGCGGCGGGAAACTCGGCCTGATCAAAATCCACATCCATTACATGGGCCAGGAAATCACCTTCACCGGCTTGCCGTATATTCTGCTCTTCGTGGCACTGACCACAGAAATTGGCCATCCCCGCCGCCACCGGCAGCAGGCTCTCCTGCTGCTTGGCGCCATGGACCACATGGCAGGAGTTGCAGATCACCTCTTCGGCCATTTTGCGCCCCGGTCGCAGGCGCAACTCCCGCAGATCGCCGGGAAACCCCTGGGCGATCTCCTCCCCCACCGAATGGCGCCCCTTGGCGGGACCGGTATCGTAATCCTGATGACAGGCCATGCACATCTCGGAGTTGGGGTTTTCCATGCGCAAGAAAAGATCATAGCTCAACTCTTCCACTTCGCCGGACTGGGCCGAATGAATGGTATGGCAGGTACCGCAATAAATTTCGTCGTTAACACTGAGCGGAAAGCGGCGCTCATCGATTTCCATTTCCTCGGAGGGTTTTTCAAACACCGTGTGACGCTTGCCGGTCCAGACATAGCGGGAATCGGCGATATAACCGTCGTGGCAGCTGTAGCACATCTCCTCGTCGCTTACCAGCCCGTAGGTGCTCTTCATCAACACATTATCGCCCACCCAGGGGATCAGGGTTTCAACCTCCTGTTTAAACTCGTCCATCCACATGACATGGCAGACGGCGCATTCCCGCTTGGACGACTCTTCCAGCAAAGCGCCGGGGTGGGCTTGGACCTGACCGCCAAACAGCAGCAGCAATGCCGCCAGGGTCAGGGCCGACAAAAGCGGGCGCCAGCGCCGTGTCGAGTTATCTCCGTTCCACCCCCGACCGCTCATGGTTCCAGTCTCCATACACTTACTCGGTTTTCCAGCTGTTCCACCACGTAGAGGCGATTATTGGCAAAGGCCATGTTGGTGGGAGTCCGAAAGCGGATATTTTCTCCCTGACCATCAGCCAGGATCCCCATCAGTCCACCGGCCGTTCGAAAGACCTGAATCACCCCGGTATAGCTGTCGGAGACAAAAGCCCGGTCACCCACCACCAGTACTCCCTTGGGGCGAAACAACCGCCCCGGGGTGATGCCCCACCCCCCCAGCCACTGGGCCTGGCGCCCGGAAGTCCGGAACCCCTTGACCCGGTTGTTGATCACATCCACCACAAAGATGACGCCATCGGCATCGATATCCAGAGTGGCCGGGAAACGAAACTCGCTGCTCCCTTCTCCAAATCGTCCCCAGTGCCGCAGCCTTTCACCTTCCCGGTTGTAAACCTGAACCCGGTGATTGTTGTTGTCGGCCAGAAATATCTCACCGGCAGGGGAAACCACGCAATCGGTAATATCCGGTTTTTCGCCCTCCTGTACCGGGACTACGTCAAAGCCGCCCAGCAGCGCTCCACGGGTTGAATAGGCCAGCAGGCGACCGGTTTCCGCATCCGGCACGTAAAGGCCGCCGTCACCGCTGGCACAGATGCCGATGGCCCGGGGAATTTCACGGGGGCTGCCAAACTGGCGACGATAGTTGCCCTCCAGGTCGTACACTGCCACCCGGTGATTCATACCATCCAGGACATAGAGCTCGCCATCAACGATGGTGAGATCGGTGGGCAGTTCCATGGCCAGGCCGGCGGCGTCCTCAATGGCAAAGTCAAATTCCACCAGGATCTTCTCGTAGGCCAGGGCCGCACGCGGCCCGGCGACCGAAAGCAGGGTCAGCGCCAGCAACAGCAGCAGCAACCGGCTTGGTTTATGACTTGGGCCGGCAACCATCAGCGACCCTCCCGGCGCGGTGAAAACAGCTGGGGTAGATGGAAACGCTCATCCTGGTCGTATTTCTCAATCAGGCCAAGAATGGCGCTGCCGGTCAACTCCCGGATCCGCTGTTCGGAGTAGCCCAGCTCCCGGAAGGGCAGGTACTGGATCTCCGGGTCGTGGCAATCCCGGCAGGAGACCGGCTCCGGGGTCAGGCCGTCGTGGAGGCGGCGCAGGTAATCGACCCGCTGGCCACGACTCAGGGTCGCCTGCAGATCCTGATATTCGCTGCTCAGGATGGCCCGGTCGGGCCCGTCAAAGCGTTCCAGCCGGCCGTTGCGCCGGACAAAGGGAGCAATGCGGCAATCAACCCGCTCCTCCACCCGGGTGTCGCAACCCAGGGCCTCGTCCTGAACCTCGCCGCCATCCTTGGAGAACCAGTAGAAATTGGCAAACAGCTCTTCCCCGTTCTGCTGCCGGGGCACATGGCACACCTCGCAAGAGAAGTAGAAGGTGTGCATATTGATGTAAGAACGCTTGATATCGATATCCTCATGGACCAGATCACCATGGCACGCCACACAGGAAGAATGCTGGTCGGAGGCGATATCGATCCCCACGTTATGGAAATGCCCGCTCAAGTCCTCGATGGAATCCAGCCGGTACCCCCGATACTCCTCCTTGTTGTTGAAACCCTCCAGGGCACTGATACCCTCCAGCCGGACCTCTTTCAGTACGGTCTGGGGTGGCGGCTCGATTTTCTTGGGCCGCTCCCGGGGGAAAAAGCCATGGGAGCTGTAAATCGACAGATCCAGGATCATCCAGATCAGGACCACGGCAACAGCCGAAATCACCCCGCCGAAGATCAGCTTGGTGGACTTTCTTTCCTGCCAGTGATGCTCATGCTCCCCGGGCTCGTACTGGCCCTTGATCTCATGCTCCAGCCCCTCGGCCTTCATCATCGTCACGTACTCATCGTAGTGCTCCTCAATCATGTCGTGTTCCGACAGGTAGCCGGTGATGAAGACCCGCCCCATGGGGAATTTATGGCGGTGCAGATGGGTGTTGTAAATATGCCAGACCAACAGGAAGCTGGCGGCCAGCAAGGCCTCGTCGGTATGGGCGATGTAGGAGATGTTGAATACGATGCCGGGTAGGTAATGGGAGAAAAACTCCAGGTTCCACATAAAGATGCCGGTCAGGCCCAGCAGCGGGGTGCCCCAGTAAACAGCGAAGTAGTCGAACTTCTCTTTCCACATGAACTTATCGTAGCGGGGCTTTTTGTCACTGATAAAAAGGTGATACTTGATGTAATCCACCAGGTCGGTGCCATCTTTGACATGGGGAATCATCGGGACGTTGTAAAAGGCCACCAGGGCGTTCCAGAAGGTGAATTCCCCCCGTTGCCTCATGGGCTTGATGTCCTCCCGGTAAAAGACGGCGATGAAATAGATCATGTGGTAAACAAACAACGTACACAGTGCCACCCCGGCAATGCGGTGCAGGATGGGGGCCATCTCGATGCCGCCCAGCAGGGCAAAAACGTGCTGCCAAAAGACGGAATCCGGAAATTTAAGGGGAAAGCCGGTGAGGATCAGAATCAATACCGACAGGGCCAGCCAGATATGCTGGATCCGCTGGTGCAGGCTGAACCGGAAGAAGAACTTATCCCCATTGTAGACATATATCCGGTTTCTCCGAAACTCGTAGGGAGAAACGGGCAGTTCCGTCCTGGGCCGTTGATTATCATTGCCGCTACTTGTCATGATGCTTGTCCCTTTCTTTGATCAACCCGGCATCAGGGAAAAGTCCCCGAATCTGCTCCAGAATCATCAGCACGTAAACCCCGATCAAAACACCGGCCAGCAGCACGATGAACATGTAGTAGACATAACGCTCGACCACGTACTCCGGCAAGTTGGTGTCGATGTGGACGCCGATATCACCCACATAAGGGCCGGCGTTTTCATGGCAGCCGATCTGGCTGCAGGTGGCCTGGCGATTGTCCGGATGAATGGCAGAGAGCGGGTCATCCTGGCTGCGGATCAGATGCACCGATTCACCGCGGTTGCTGTGGCAATCGGTGCAATCCGGCTGAGCCCGGCCGCCGAAAGCGGTCCATTTGGCGTGGAAGGTGTATTTGTAAGAATAAACCGCCCGTTTCAGGTCATGTCGCTCAATAAGTTCCGGGTTGTCGTGGCAATTGGCGCACATCTGCTCGATAACACCGGCGGAGCGGGTGTGTTCCAAACGGCTGCTGACGTGCTTGTAAAAGGACTCGGTAAACCCTTCTCCTTCATGACAGGAAACACAGCGTTCCATGGCCTGTTCATCAAGGCCCTCGTAGACATCCCCCTTGAAGTAGGTCATGGGCTGGTACATGGGTTCTTCCCAGTGGCAATCAATACAGCCCGGCATATCGTCGGCGTACTGCTTCAGGTTACCGTCCTGATCATAGCGCGAGTGGGCGCCCTGGGTCATGAAGTTCTGGATTCGTTCATGGGTAAAACGCTCGCCGGTGGAAGGCTCAACAATATGGCACTGCTTGAGGCAGTTAACCTCCTCCACCGGCAGCATGTGAGGCACCATATCGATATCGCCGTGGCAATCGCCGCACTGCACCCGGTAATGGGGCCCCTGTTCCAGCAGCCGTTCGTTGATGAACAACAGGCGCAACTCGTGATTTTCGTCAACTCTGGCCAGACCGGGGTACTTGTGGCACATCATGCAGTTTTCCGCATCGGCATGATAGTAGCGTTCCGCCGCCGCCCGATCACTCCAGACCAGAGAGACCAGCAGCAGACAGCCAAGAGCCCCCAAAGCCGGTAATGTTCTTCCGATCAACCTCATCTGTCAATTCCTCCCGCACCATGACAGGCCGCGCACAAGGTTCCCTGGCGGGCCGGCAAACGCATGTTCCTTTCCGGTTTAAGTTCACTGACGGGCCGCATTTCACTGCTAAAATCCGGCAGGCCCAGGCGAAAATCCCGCCGTACCGGCTTGCCGGGACGGACCATCTGTTCAAATTTACTAATCACCTCCGGCGGCAACTTATCTTCGTCGTAGCGCACACCGGCCGGATGATCCTCGGGGAAGACCCCTTTTTCATGGGGGTTATGGCAGGTAGCGCAGGTGATCCGCCCTTTTTCATCCATGGGCAGTACCACCCCCAGCTCCTGTTCGGCCTGTTGCGCCGCCGCCATGGTTTTTTCCGACGGCTGTTCCAGGTGCTCGGCCGCCCCGGCATGGGGGGTCAACAAGTGACAGCCGATACAGGTTACCGACATCTCCTTGCGCAACTGATAATCCTGGGGTGAAGGCGCCGCTTCGGGGTCCGGCACCTGACTATGGCAAAACAGACAGCGCCGCTCCTCGATGGCGCCGGCCGGATCCAGTTGCCCTTCATGGGGGTTGTACTCCTCAACATCTTCCCGGCGATGGCAGGCGTAACAGAAGTTCAACAGTTCCGGTTCTCCCGCCACCATCTCCACCGTCGTCGGCGCCGGCCGCAGGAAATTGGCCTTCTCCCGGCGATCCCGCCTTTCACAGGCCGGGGTGTGATCATGGCAGGTCAGGCAGGTGGTCTTTCCCTGGTCATCCAAAGGGAATTCCGCCGGAATACTCACCGCCTCGGAGTCAACCCCGCCCACCGGATGGGGCTCACGGCTGGCCCGGCCCCTGGTGTGGCATACCGTGCACATGGTGTTGCCATCTCCCCGCAGGTACAGCTCCTGGCGGTCGGGCCGGGAGGTGTGGCAGGCCACGCAAGCGTTGGCCTGCCAGTGGGGATCTTCCCGGTAAAATTCGGTCCCGAAAGCCCTGGTTAGTTCCGCTTCGATCTCCGCCAGCGGGGGGGCGCCGGCCCGGGCGGAACCCAGCGCCATGGCCACAACCATCACCGTTGCCAGCACCCCGGCCCCCGTCAGCCATCCCCTTATTTTCATACCTTCATTAGTCATAGCTGTGGCCCGGTTTAAAATCTTCTTCTGCCGCTGTGGCAATCGATACAGAAATTCGCGGTGTGGCAGGCATTACAGGAGGCCGGATCGATCTGGGCCTCAATGCCGTGGAAGTAACGGTACGACCTGGTATGCACCACGTTGAAATTGGTATCCCGCCGGGTGTGGCAGTCGTTGCAGAACGACGGATTATTGTGGCAGGAGACACAGGTCTGGCGATCGTTACGGGCATCCAGACCATGATCTCTGGTCCAGTCGTGCAGATGGGTGGGCGGCCGGATATCATCCATGTCGGTATGGCAGGCCATGCACTCCTGGGTGGCGGCCAGATCGCGGGTTTCCGGATCAACATGGCAGTAATGACAGATGGTCATGGTGCCAAACAGTGATTCCTCGGCCACCGCGAAGACCTGGGGGAACGCCTGTTCTTCCAAGGTGGTAAAGTAGTGGCAGTCCATACAGCCGAAGCCGTGCTCCACCAGAGTGTCGACATGAACATCGTGTTCAAAGAGCTGGGCCGGGGTCCGGGTAATCAGCCCGGCACAGCCGGCCATAACCAGGAGGCTGAGAATAATCAGTGCCGTATTCTTACCGGAAAAGTTCATGGGGCAACCCTTTGCGCGGCTTTGCCCAGGGCAAAACCGAAGAGGTAATCAAACCGCAAGCCGACTCGAAAATCGTTGCGGTACTCTGGGTTATCACTGCGTTCCAGGTAACCGGCCAGTTTCCACTGCTTCCCCGGTTTATAACCCAGTTCGACATTGATACTCTTGGCGGTCTCTTTATCCCTGAGGGGCTTATTGATCCTGACCAGTTCCATGCCCACCAACAGATTCCAGACCCGGTCGTACTGGTAATCGACGCTTACCGCCATGCCGTTGGCTTCGGCCAGGTGACTGTTGAAGTGGTACAGGCCGGCATCGAACAGCACACCCCTGGATTCCCGGTAGTCGCCAATCACCCCGCCTTTGACGATACGCCCCCGGCGCCAGGCGCCGTCGGGCATCTCCAGCTCGGTATAAACCGAACTCTGGTAAAAGGCGATCTCCGGCCGCCAGTCGTAGGTAATGATATACTTGGCCCGATCCTCGCGGCCGGTGGAGAACAGGGAGATGATCAACTCACGGTCGGCGGGGTAGTCATCGCGGACATCGTAACGGTCGGCCTGGAGCACTACCCGCAGTTTTTCCGAGTAAATCATAAACATGCGAGCACTGAGGCGGTCCACCACCGACTTATCCGGGTTGTAGTCCAGGCTTCCGTCCAGCGCCACGATCAGCTCATCCCGCTCTTCCTGGGGACGGGGAATAAAAAAGTCCTTGCCGCCGCCGATACCGAAGATCTCACGATAAACGTCGCCGCCCCCCCCTTCCCGCGAGTAGGAGGCGTTGGCCCGGACCCCCTCGACGCCACGGAGGAAGATCTTACCGCCGGCCAGATAGTCGCCGCTGTCGCGGAACTGGCGCTCGAAACGATCACTATGGATTTCCATGTACCGGGGCTGACCGGCATACAGGGAGTAACCGAAAGGCCGGTCCGGCCGCTGAGTGAAATGAAATCCGTCCAGGGTAAGAAAACGGTGACTTTCCAAGGGAAAACGGCCAAGCATCAGGTCATTGCGGCCCTCGAAGGTACGGTGATTACCGTATAGATAGTAGATGCTGGTGGCGGAATCACCCCGCTGCCACTCATAGGCGTATTTGCTGAAGCCGTGCAGGGAGAGATTGGCCACCGGCAGCCGTTGGGCATCGAAGGAAAGGTAGTTGACCATCACCGATTCCCGGGTGCCGTCACGGACCTCGCGATCCTCGTAACCCATGGTGTATCTGCCGGTTATCTCAGCCCCTGTTGCCGTCTTTCCAGCCAGGAAGAGCAGCAGCAGGACCAGGGAGAAAACTCCGATTTTGCCGGATGAAATCTTCATCAGTATCCTTCCAGGTCTTCCAGGCTCAAGCGCAGCAACTCCGCCGCATACTGGTAATTGTGAAGGCCGTAGCTGCCGTCCCGTTTAACAAAGAGGTAGTTGTATGCCGCCCGGTTTACCGCCTCCAGTCTCTCGCCGGTAAGGCTTTGTTCGTAGTTATGAATAATGGGAGAAAGCAGATCCTCACGGCCGGCCAGTGCGTTGATCCTGGTCTGCAGTTCTTCCAATTTTTCTTTGATTTCGCTAAAACGGCCCAGAAAGTCGAAACGATTACCTTCTTCCGGCAGGGCCAAATTGCCGGTGTGACACGTTAAACAACCGGTTACGGTATAATCATCGGCGGTTGCGATATCTTCTCCCTCATAAAGCCGCCGCTGATGGGTAATAACCTTGTCTCCGTTATGCTCGGCCACCATATGGCAACCGACACATTTATCCGGTACGATCCGGTGTACTCCTTGGGGAATATTTTCCTGGCCGTACTCGTAACCGCCTATTCCTTCAAGCATCTCCGCCTGATTACCATGCAGATCCTCACCCACCGCCGGCAACACGATGTAGGCGTTGTGACAGGAATAACAAACCGCCGCCCGGCCGGCATCGAAAATCTTTTCTATTTCTCCTTCCCCAACTTTCAAAGGCATGGCTATCTCACCATGGGCCCGCAGGTGTGAAACCTGACTGCCCTCATCATGGGGATCGTGACAGACCACGCAGGTAATGCCTTCCGGTTGCTCGATATCAGCCGGCGCCAAGGTTTTGCCGTGCATCCGACCGATGAAGTACTGGCCCACATGACAGTGGTAGCAGGGATAGGTATCAACCACCCTGATCCGGCCATCCACCACGTAATGGGCGTCAACATGAAGGTCTCCTTCCCAGGCGTAATAATAGTCCCGACCGCTGATCTGCTCATCGGGGCGGATGTTGTGGCAGGCCATACAGGGGCCCTGGCTCAGGCTGGCCTGATAGTCATGATGAAAGCCGCTGCCGTCGGGAGGAGTCCCGCCGCTGCCGGCCGGGCCATGGCAGGCCTCGCAGCTGACCCCCTGCAGATGAGGGGCGTCACCGGCGTCTTTGGTATCATGATAGAAAAAGTCGGCAAACCCCCAGCCAGGATCGTAGCTGACGGCATTGCGGTCGGTGACCAGAAAACCGGTGGTATGGCAGTTGAGGCAGACCGCGTCGTCATGATCAGAGGAGGCCAGGTTTTCGTAGGCCGCAGCGTGGTTTGATGCCTGCCAGGGGGTGATCAAGTTGCGCAGGGTATCCCTACCGTAAATGTCTACGTAATCACTCTCACCAAACTGCCCGGCATGGCAGTAACCGCAGTAATTGCTGATCTCCCCGTCACGCAGCACATAACTGTAGCTGCCGGCGGTGATGTTAACGCTGTCCTGGTCATCCCCGGCGGTCAATTGCACGGTATAGCGTCCCACCCGGTCGGGAATGAGTTCCACTTCCCGGCCGGTGCCGGTAAGTTGCGCCGTTGACCCGACCGGTTTTTCCAGTAACACCCAATCGTAGCCGGCATAGGGCTGCTGGCTGACATCGTTTTCCCGGCCACGCAACTGCACCCGTTCACCACGTTGCACGACGTTGATCCCCCGAAGGGGATCGGCAATCTCAACACCGTTTTTGAGCACTCGCTCGGCATCGGCATACCCGTCCCATCCCAACTCGATCAGTGGTAAGGGATGAGTTTTGGCGGTAGGAGGAATATCCCGGATGACCACCACGAAACGGCCAAAACCGTCAGTCGTGGCGGTCAGCACACCCTGGTCTGGGTAGTGACTGGCGTTTTGTGTCTGATTATTACGTCGCAACAGCAGTTCATCCTCCACTCCCTGGGCCGCTACCACGCTTTGCCGGTAAGGAATATGAACGATCACCGTGCCGGCGGCCGCTACTTCGTTGCCTTCAACGTCGAAAAGAATCAGGTCATAAAGATTACCCACCGGAATAAAGCCGTTTTCCCGGACCGGCGAGGGGTCAAGTTGAATCAGCAGGCGGCCGCCGGCGGCCGCCGTCAGATTCTGGCCGTTGATCTGCAGCCCGGCAAACTCTCCCTGGCCGACAAAACTGATTTCACCGGCGTCATTAACCCCGGTACTGGTCTCTCGGACCTCACCCGTTCCGATACCGGCAACCTTTTTGGAACCATCGGCATCACCACGACAGGAAGTAAAAACAAGCAACAAGGAAAGAGAAAAAAGAAGACAGCAGAAAAAAGCAACGGGGGAAATGAAAAAGCGAGAGAAGGAGAAGTCATAACCGGCGATTATGGGACCGCTGGTGGGCAACGGGGGACCGCCGGGCAATGGTCGGCGTAAAACACGCCGTCGACAAAAAAAGTCCATGGCTCTACAACCCTCCTCCAGATACTACAGTCTCATTTTTAGTTCCTTCACCAGACCAGTGGAACCAAAAACCCTCGGGAGTCAGCTATAGTGAAAAAGGAAAAGCCATGTCAACTCAAAAATTACCTTTAACCCTTGTAACTGTTTAATCTTTTTCTTTTTTATAAGACAAAATCAACGTTTTCAAGGTTAGTTAACCTAACAAGGAAGAATGTAAAAAAAATCTTACCTTTTCTTAAGGTGACCATTAAATAACATTGTTTTATTAATGGTTTCAATAAAATGACCGTTCTTTCTTTTTTGTTAGTTGTCCATCCCCAACTGCTCCATTACCAGACGATGAAAGTTGGGCCGAATTTTTTTTATTTTGTTGTTACTTCGACAGGGGTGAACCCTGTTGGTCAACAGCACCATAATCAATTTATTTCGTGGGTCCATCCATATGGAGGTGCCGGCATAACCCAGGTGGCCGATACTTTCCACCGACAGATAAGGTCCGCCGGATGAGTTGCCCGGAGAAGGGGTATCAAATCCGGCGGCCCAAGTATTTTTCCCACTTTCATCCCATCTTCGACAGCACTGTAAAAAATATTCCCGCTTAAAAAACTCATCCTGACTTGCAGGACCTGTTTCACCCCAACCCAGGTCAAACATATATTCCAGCAACCGCACCACCGCACTGATGGAGCCAAAAAGGCCGGCATGCCCCGCTGCTCCTCCCAGCAGGGCACAATTTTCATCTCCTACCTCGCCCCGCAGCAACCGGCGCCGCCACAGGCAGTACTCTCCGGCGGCGTAGATCCCAGGTCTAACTCGCCCCGGAAAATTAAAAAAAAGTTGCTCATCAATTCCCAAAGGACAAAAAAAATCTTCCTCCACATAAGCGGCCAGATTTTTTCCACTGTGCTCCTCGACGATGAAACCGGCCAGTATGAAACCGAGATCACTGTACACCGAACGGCTACCCGGGGGATAAGCCAGCGGTCGGTCAAGGATAATTTCTGTTATCTCCTTTTTTACCCGTTGGTAGCGGGCCTTTTTTATCTGCTCATAAAAAGGGTAGTAGGCCGCCAGGCCGCTGCGATGGGTAAGGATGTCCTTGAGGGTTATTTTTTTCTTATCCGGTGGCACCTTAACTGCCAACAACTCTTCCAGGTTGGTATCAAAGCCAAATTTTCCCGCCGTCATCAGACTCAGTACGGCCGGCAGGGTGGCCAGGGGTTTGGTAAGTGAAGCCAGATCAAAAAAAGTTTTTTCATTTATTTTTTGCTTCGCGTTATCCTGATAAGAAGTTTCTCCCCAGCAGCTGATCAGCCGGTGCCGGCGGGAACCGGTGCCTTCTGCCACAGCCATGGCAGCACCGGGAAAAACACCTTGCGCCAGAGCCTGGAAAAAAAAATTTTCTAAGATTTTGTTTTGTTGTGAAAAAAAATTTTTCATTATTATTATTTACCTATAATTATTTATTTTTTTCCCATTATCCGGTATGTTTTCGGGATTGCTTTACACCTTGTACGGAACCGGGAATGCGCGGTTTAAAAAATGGTTCCCAGGTTGCCAACAAAACTATTAACATAACGGCTGCCCGGGGTGTTGATTGCCTGTTGATAAGTTGGTTAAAGAAAGGGGTAGCGGTTTTAATCTTTTTTTCAAAAGAGCTGTTCTTGAAAAAAAATATAAATAAATTATCTGGTTAAAGAGTTATTCCACAATTCAACGCGGTTTAATAACCATAATATCTTTTTAATTCATATCTTTTACTTATTAAAGGGACAACTCCATGACTCTCGCCCTCAACGTTTCCCGCTCGGATTTTCTTACCGCCCTGGCAGCCCTGCAAAACATCACCGGCAAAAAAGGCACATTGGCGGTTCTGGCCAACATTCTCTTCGAGACCGATCAGGAAGGTCTGGTTATGACGGCTACGGATCTGGAGGTTGGTATCCGCTGTCGCATTCCTGCCGAAATACTGGCGGCGGGCAGTATTACTCTGCCGGCCCGCAAACTGTTTGAACTGGTCAAGGAGTCGGAGGAAAGTCATCTTCATCTGGAAGAACAGGATAACAAATGGGTAAAAATCAGCGCCGAAAGTAGCGACTGTCGTTTATCCGGTATCAGCGCCGACGAATTTCCCTCCTTTCCTCCCTATCGTGAGGACAATCTGGCCGCGGTTCCTACCGCACTGATAAGCGAATTAATTGACAAGACCATTTACTCGGTGGCCCATGAAGGGGAGAATAATTTCAATCTGGCCGGGATTTTACTGGAAAGAGAGATTTTGGCGGAAGGAAACTTTCTCCGGATGGTTTCCTCCGATGGCCATCGGATGTCGATGATGGAGGGACAGGTTGAGACTGACCTGGGTTCTCTGGAGATGGACCGGGTTATTTTAATTCCCAAGAAAGGGATTCAGGAAATTCGCAAGTTATGTGATGAGGAAGATACTGTTTTTCTGGGATTGGAAGAAAAACAGGCGGTGGTTAAAGCCGGTGGCTACACCCTGGTGGTACGCCTGATGAGCGGTGATTTTCCCGATTACAAAGGAATTATTAAGGCAATTGACAAGTCAAAACACATCAGTGTTGATCGCCGGAAGATGATGCACTCCCTGAAAAGGGTCAATATCTTCACCGAAGATCGCTACAATGCGGTTAATTTTATTATTGAAAATAATAAGATAACTTTATCTTCCCAAAATATGGATTATGGCAGCGCCCGGGAAGAGGTTCCCGCCGGTTACCAGGGTGAGACCATGGAAATAGGTTTTAATGGAAAATATTTCTATGAAGCGCTGCAGGTTATGGCAAGCGACAAGGTAAAGGCCTATATAAATTCCGAAGAAAGTCCCTGTCTGCTCCAGGGTGACAAGGATCCCGGTTACCTAAGTGTTATTATGCCCATGAAACTTTAATGGCCCAGCAAAAACCCGCCAAACGGAAAGACCAGACCAACCTGAACCAAAAAATTGGAAAAACAGCCTTGAGTGATAAAGAGACAGCAACCAACGATTACGGCGCCGCCCAGATTAAAGTTCTATCCGGCCTGGAAGGGGTAAGAAAACGGCCGGCGATGTATATCGGCAATACCGCCGAGGAAGGTTTGCACCACTTAGTCTATGAGGTGGTGGACAACAGTATCGACGAGGCTCTGGCCGGTTATTGCACCCGGATTAAAATAACTTTTCATAAGGACGGCAGTGTCAGTTCGGAGGATAACGGGCGCGGAATTCCGGTGGAGATGCACCCAACCGAAGGGGTGTCGGCTCTGGAACTGGTCATGTGTACCCTGCATGCCGGGGGCAAGTTTGACCATTCAACCTATAAGGTTTCCGGCGGCCTGCACGGGGTTGGGGTTTCGGTGGTCAATGCCTTGAGTATTAAAACCGTGGCTGAAATCAAACGCAACGGCAAGATATACCGTCAGATATACCGTTACGGTATCAAAGAAAGCGAGGTGGAAGTAATCGGTGAGACGGAAAATAGCGGCACCAAAATTACCTTCTTGCCGGACCCGGGAATATTTACTGAAACCACGGAGTTCAAATATGAAATAATCCAGGCCCGACTGCGGGAACTGGCTTTTCTCAATAAAAACGTCAAAATCAAACTTCACGACGAACGCACCGGCGCTGAGGATGAATTTCATTTCAAAGGTGGTATCAAATCATTTGTAGAATATCTCAACCGCAATCGGACCCCGGTACACGCCGAGCCGGTATTTGTTCAGGGGGAAAAAGACAACGTCCAGGTGGAGGTGGCTTTTCAGTATTTTGAGGGCTACACCGAACGACTGCATTCTTATGTTAATAATATCTACACCAAGGAAGGCGGCAGTCATGTTGCTGGTTTTCGCATGGCACTCACCAAATGTATCAACCGTTATGCCAGCGATGACATCGTTCCCAAAAATCTGCGGGAGAAACTGAGCGGTGATGATGTCCGGGAGGGTATTACCTGTGTTATATCAACCCGGGTACCCAACCCCCAGTTTGAAGGTCAAACCAAAACCAAGCTGGGTAACAGCGAGGTCAAATACATCGTCGATTCCATTTGCCATGAAAAGATTTCCCGCTACCTGGAGGAAAACCCCCAGGAGGCCCGCAAGATCCTGAGCAAGGCGGTGGAAGCGGCTCGGGCCCGGGAAGCGGCCCGTCGGGCTAAGGAACTGTCCCGCAAGAAGGGCAGCGGCATTGATGTGCTGATGGCCGCCAAGCTGGCTGAATGCCAGTCCAAGGATCCCAAAATAAGGGAGATTTTCCTGGTGGAGGGAGATTCCGCCGGTGGCAGCGCCAAACAGGGCCGGGATCGTTATTTCCAGGCCATACTGCCCCTGCGCGGTAAGATAATGAACGTTGAAAAGGCCCGTTTTGAGAAGGTATTAGGCAGCGAGGAGATAAAACAGATCATCGCCGCCCTTGGCACCGGCATTGGCAAGGAAGAGTTTGATCTCGACAAACTGCGCTATCAAAAGATCATCATCATGACCGACGCCGATGTCGACGGGGCCCATATCCGCACCCTGTTGCTCACCTTTTTTTATCGCCAGATGCTGCCGTTGGTGGAAAACGGCAACGTCTACATCGGCCAGCCGCCGCTTTTCCGGCTGAGCCGAGGCAAGAAGGAGCAGTTCTTTCTCGATGATCATTCTTTAAACGGTTTTCTCTTCCACCAGGCCAGCACCATGTGCAGCATCCGCACCGACGATGGACGGACCATTGAGGGTGAGGAACTGGTGGCGCTGCTCAAGGATCTTTCCTATTACCAGCGACTGGTGGATTACCTGGAACGAAGCAATCTCTGGGAGGATATCCTGCGTTTCCTGGTGGCCGAGGATATCCATTCCGCCGATCAATTTGAAAGCGAGCCGTTGCTTACCCTGTTGCATGAAAGGTTAAGCGGCGAAAAATTAATTCTGGGTAATATCCGCCCCTGCCGCTGGCGCCCAAGTTGTTACGAATTCGACGCGGCCTTGAAGGATAAAGCCCATTTGCTGGTTACCATTGGGCCGCACATTCCGCTGTTACCAGAGTATCGTCAGGTGCTTAAACATTATCCCCGGGTTAAGGATTACCTGGACCAGAAGTTGACCGTGGTGGTGAAAAACCAGGAAACTGAAGTCGCCTCCTGGCGGGAGATGCTGGAGGTCATCCGCAATGAATCCTTCAAGGGCAGTTCATTGCAACGCTACAAGGGTTTGGGTGAAATGAACCCGGAACAGCTGTGGGCCACCACCATGAACCCGGAAAACCGGATTCTGTTGCAGGTAACCATTGATGATGCCGAGGCGGCCGACGATATTTTCACTACTTTAATGGGTGACAAAGTGGAACCCCGCCGGGAGTTTATCCAGAACAATGCCCTGGAAGTTTCCTCCCTTGATATATAGCTCGTCACCATAACTTAACGGTAAGGTTTTAATTCCCATGGTTGAAGCAACAGATAAACCGGCGCTGCCGCCCACCATTTCCATCGAGAAAGAACTGCGCAAGTCCTACCTGGACTACGCCATGAGCGTCATCATCGGCCGGGCTCTGCCCGACGTGCGCGACGGCCTGAAGCCCGTACATCGTCGGGTGCTGTTCGCCATGCGCGAGCTGAATAATTACCACAACCGCCCCTTTCTTAAATCCGCCAGGATCGTCGGTGACGTAATCGGTAAGTATCATCCCCACGGCGATTCCGCCGTCTACGATACTTTGGTGCGGATGGCCCAGAGTTTCTCCATGCGCTACCCCCTGGTGGACGGCCAGGGCAACTTCGGCTCGGTGGATGGTGATCCGCCGGCGGCCATGCGTTACACCGAAGCCCGGATGACCAAGATCGACCAGGAGTTAACCACCGACCTGGACAAGGAAACCGTCGATTTTATCCCAACCTACGATAACTCCATGGTGGAACCGCTGGTCCTGCCGGCCCGCATTCCCAACCTGCTGATCAACGGCGCCGCTGGGATCGCGGTGGGGATGGCCACCAATATTCCGCCGCACAACCTGCGGGAGGTCATCGACGGTCTGATCGCCATGATTGAGGACCCCAATATCACCGTCAGTGGCCTGATGGAGCACATCAGCGGCCCTGATTTTCCCACCGGCGCCTACATCTGCGGCCGGGCGGGGATCCGCGAGGCCTATGAAACCGGCCGTGGTTCCCTGCTGCTGCGGTCCCGCTCCGAGGTGGAAAAACAGAAAAACGGCCGGGAGTCCATCATCATCACCGAAATCCCTTACCAGCAGAACAAGGCTACCCTGATTGAACGGATTGCCATGCTGGTTAAAGAAAAAAAGATTGAATCCATCTCCGAGGTGCGGGATGAATCCGACCGCCAGGGCATGCGCATCGTGCTTGAGCTGAAAAAGGATGAAAACGCCGAGGTGGTCATCAATAAGCTCTACAAGATGACGCCTCTGCAGCGCAGTTACGGGATTATTCTGCTCTCCATTGTCAACAACCGACCGGAAATTCTCAACCTGCGTCAGATCCTGGAGCATTTCATTCTCCACCGCAAAACCGTGGTCTACCGGCGCACCGCCCATGACCTGCGCAAGGCCGAAGAAAAGGCCCATATCCTGGAAGGCCTTAAAATCGCCATTACCAACCTCGATGAGGTGGTAAACCTGATCAAATCCTCCGCTAACCCCCAGGAGGCCAGGGAAGGGCTGATCAGCCGGTTCGGCTTGAGTGCCATCCAGGCCCAGGCCATTCTGGAGATGCGGCTGCACCGTTTGACCGGTTTGGAGCGTGAGAAGATCATTGAAGAATATGAAGCCCTGATGAAGGAGATAGAGTGGCTGCGCAAGGTCCTGGCCGACGAGTCTCTGGTGCTGCAGATCATCCGCGATGAATTTGAGGCCATTCGTGAACAGTATGGCGATGAGCGTTGTACCGAGATCATAGAGGCCCCCGACGAGATTCTCCCCGAGGACATGATCGCCCGCGAAGACATGGTGGTCACCGTCACTCATGCCGGTTACATCAAACGCAACCCCGTCGACCTTTACCGCTCCCAGCGCCGGGGCGGTAAAGGGATTCGTGGGGCCAATGCCATCGAGGATGATTTCATCAGTTGGATGCATGTGGCCTCAACCCACGATACCCTGCTCTTTTTTACCAGCAGGGGCCGGGTTTTCTGGCGTAAAGTCTACGAAATCCCCCAGGCTGGCCGCCTGGCCCGAGGCAAGGCGGTGGTTAACCTGCTGGACCTGGCCCCGGAGGAGAAGCTGGCGGCGATTCTGCCCGTGCAGTCCTTCGAGGTGCCCGAGGGCAAGGAGTGTTACATTCTGATGGCCACCAAAAAGGGCGTTGTTAAGAAGACCACCATTGGGGAGTTCAGCCGGCCGGTGCGGCGGGGCAAGATCGCCCTGACCTTCCGGGAGGATGATGAAATTCTGGCCGCCGCCCTTACTTACGGCGACAACGAAATCCTGCTGCTATCCCGCAAGGGCATGGCGGTGCGTTTCCATGAAGGCGATATTCGCCCCATGGGACGCGGCGCCACCGGGGTACGGGGGATCAACCTGACTCCGGCGGATGCTAAGACCGGGTTGGATGCCGACGAACTGGTCGGGGTGACAGTGCTCTCCGGTGATTCGGAAAGCACTATCCTGGTGGTAACCGAAAACGGCTACGGCAAGCGTACCTTGGTCGATGAATACCGTTTGATCCGCCGCGGCGGTAAAGGGGTTATGGCCATCAAGGCCAGCCAGCGCAACGGCAAGGTGGTGGGCATGCTGCAGGTCACCGATGAAGATCAGGTGATGATGATCACCAATGCCGGCCAGATCATCCGCATGCCCATGCGGGACCTACGGGTGATCGGTCGCAACACCCAGGGAGTGCGGCTGTTCAATCTGGGTGAGGAGGAAAAAGTGGTGGCCCTGGATCGCCTGGCCGAGTCGGTTAGCGAGGAGAGTGAAGAGTGTGAAGCCGATCCTGAAAGCGTTGCTCCGCCGGAGAACGGCGATCAGGAAACAAACCCGGAAGAGCAGGCATGACCGGCGACCCCGAGCCCAGCAGCAGTAAGCAGGAAAGATCGGCCGATGAGCGGATAGCAATCATGGGGGCCGGCAGTTGGGGTACGGCGCTGGCACTGGTGCTGGCCCGTAAAGGTTTTCCGGTTGAACTCTGGAGCCACACCCCGGAGCGGGTGGGGGAGATGCGCCGGAAACGGGAAAACCGCCGGTACCTGCCCGATTTTCCCCTGCCTGAAAATATTTTTCCCGGTTCCGATCCGGCCGTGGTGGCAGGCTGTAAAGCCGTCGTCATGGCCGTCCCCTCCCACGGGTTTAGGGCGGTTTTTAAAAGGATAATTCCTCATCTGGCCCCCGGCGCCGCCATCATCTCCGCCGCCAAGGGGATTGAAAACGATACTCTGCTGACCATGACCCAGGTCATGGCCCAGGAGCTGGAAACAACCACTTCCTCCTCCCCGGTGCCGGGTCCCGAAGGTTGTTCCGGCGGTACCGGGGTGGCGGAATTACCGTTGGTGGGTCATCCGCTGGGAGTCCTGGCCGGGCCCAGTTTTGCCCGTGAGGTGGCGGAAGGCCTGCCCACCGCCGTTACCGTGGCCGCTGGCCGGGCCGAAGATGCCCGTTTTTTTCAGGAACTGTTTTTTACCGAACGTTTCCGGGTCTATGCCGGCACCGACCTGATCGGTCAGGAACTGGGCGGGGCGCTGAAAAATATTATCGCCATTGCCGCCGGTATCAGCGACGGGCTGGGTTACGGTACCAACTCCCGGGCCGCTCTGATTACCCGGGGCCTGGCGGAGATCACCCGCCTGGGGGTAAGAATGGGGGCCCAACCTCTGACCTTTTCCGGCCTGGCCGGCCTGGGGGATCTGGTGCTGACCTGTACCGGCGATTTGAGCCGTAACCGCGGGGTAGGGCTGAAACTGGGTCAGGGGATGACCTTAGCGGAAATCCTTGATGAGATGCAGATGGTGGCGGAGGGTGTAAAGACCACCGCTTCCGCTTGGGCCCTGGCGCAAAAGCTGGCCGTGGACATGCCTATTTTGGAGCAGGTTTACCGGGTACTTTACCAGGATAAAGCATGCCGAGAGGCAGTGCGGGATCTGCTGGCCCGGGAAGGGCGCGATGAGTTGGAATATTGATAAATATGAAGCCTAAACTTACCAGTACCGTTAAAGCCGCCGGTTGAGCCGCCAAACTGGGTCCGGGGGATCTGGACCGGGTATTGGCGGACCTGGGTGTGCCGGGGATTGATGATCCCCGCCTGCTGGCCGGTATTGGCGGCGGCGAGGATGCCGGGGTCTATCGCCTTAATGACGAGACCGCCCTGATCCAGACGGTGGATTTCTTTACCCCCATCGTGGATGATCCTTATCTGTTCGGCCGGATCGCGGCGGCCAATGCCTTGAGCGATGTCTACGCCATGGGCGGCACCCCGCTGCTGGCCATGAATCTGGTGGCTTTTCCGATTAAGAAACTGGATTGCGCCATTTTACGGGAAATTCTTAAAGGCGGGCTGGATACCTTGACTGAAGCCGGAGCCCTGCTGGTGGGCGGGCACTCCATCGAGGACGAGGAGATCAAATATGGCCTTTCGGTTACCGGTACCGTTCACCCCAGCCGCTTGCTGCTTAATTCCGGTGCCCGGCCCGGCGATCAGCTGCTGCTGACCAAACCCCTCGGTACCGGGGTGTTGGCCACCGCCATCAAAGGTGGTCTGGCCGGGGCCGGCACGGAAGAGTTGCTTGGCCGGGTGATGGGGCTGCTCAACCGGGAAGCGGCCCAGGTGATGTCCAGCTCCGGCGCTCACGCCTGTACCGATATCACCGGCTTTGGTCTGCTGGGCCATCTCCATGAAATGGCCGCCGCCTCTGGGGTGGAGATTACAATCGATTCCTCGGCGGTGCCCCTGCTGCCGGAAACCCTTCATTTTGCCGGGATGGGGATAATTCCCCAAGGCGCCCACCATAACCGGCAGCACTTTCACCAGTTTGTCATCTCCCGGTTGCCCGATACCGATCCCCGGGAGATGGTCCTTTATGATCCGCAAACCTCCGGCGGTCTGCTCATCGCCGCCCCTCCCAAGGCCATCGCGGCCATGGCCGCACGTCTGCACAACCGTCGTTACCCGCTGGATTTCGGGATCATCGGTGAAGTCACCGATGGCCCGTCCGGGCAACTGGTTATCTCCTGATCTTCCATTATAAACAGTATGTTAGTGGTTTGTTGTGCCATGTTGCGGAAAGTTTTTATCTGCGACCTTGTGGTATTTTTTTTGTTTAACTCGTTTTTTTATATTGACATATCGGAACATTTAGACAACATGATATGTGTTTGTTTTTTTCATGAACTTTTTGCTCGTCCTGGGGGGCAGGGCCCCTGACTGAGCTAACCAGTTTCTTTTGCCGGTTTACCGCTTGTTTTATAAGCGGTACGCAACCGTCGGCAATCATGTCGGAAAAGATGATCCATAAGCTCAGGAGAAGAGAGATGCGGAAAAAGATCAGTATGTTGGCTCTGGCCGGGGCGCTGGTGATCCCGGGAGCGGCACTGGCCCAAGAATTGAGCCTGGAGGAAAAGGTAGAGGCCCTGACCCGGGAGGTGGAAGAACTTAAGGCCCATACAGCCGAGATCGACGATACCCTGTGGCATGACATGAGCACCCGTTTTCATTTATCCGGGGATTTTCGCAGTCGTTACGATTATTACAGCCGTGATCGTTACGTGGGTACGAATTACGTTGATACCGGCAGCGGCGTGATGATGCCCACTGACATTAAAAAAGTTACCGAAAAGAACAGCAGTCTGATGACCAACCGCCTGCGGCTCAACATGTACGCCAGGGCCCAGGAGAACGTCGAATTTGTCGGTCGTCTGGCCATGTTCAAGGCCTGGGGTATGCAAAGTACCCCTGATAATACCGGGGATTTTCCAGCCATTGATGGTAACTCCAGTCGTCGTCCGGAAGACAACAAGCTGCTGGTGGATCGGGCCATTATCAACTGGAACAATATCGCCGACACCAACTTCTGGTTTTCCATCGGTCGCCGCCCCACCACCGACGGTCCGCCCAGTCAGCTACGGATGAACAGCGAAACCCGGTTGGCCACCCCACTATCCTACATGGACTGGCCTTTTGACGGTTTGACCATCGGTTATGCTTACGACAGTCTGTTCAACGTTATCGACCTGCCCGGCCGGGTCCGTTTCTGCTTCGGTCGAGGTTTTGAGGCCGGTCTGGGAGAAAATACCCTGAAAGATACCGATTTCATGGGAATAAGCTGGGATATCTACAATAATAATGATCGCTTTGTCTACTTCCAGTCTTACGTGGCCAAAGATGTTTTCAACTTTCCCGACATGGATCAGGCAATTGTAGACCAGATGAACCAGGATATGGCGTATAGTGCCCTTGCCATGGCTCAAAGTTATGGGCTGACCCCTGCACAGTATGGACCAATTTTTGAGGGTATGACCCCCATGGAAAGGGACAATATCGGTGATATTTACCATACCGCCGCCCTCTACAAAGATCGAGCGCAAAACTTCCATTACTTTGTTGCCGGTGGCTGGAGTCGGACTGACCCCAACAGTAACGGAATGTTCAACGACAACGCGGCCGGAATGCAGGATTTGCAAGCGGCCCTGGCCATGACCGCCGGGCTGAATCCGGGAGATCCCGGCTATGTACCTTTTGCCAACTACAGCCCCAATACCAGCTCTGAAAACGGGTACTCCATTTACCTGGGAGCCCGCTACGATCTGCCCAATACTCAATTCAAGTTCGGCTTGGAATACAACTATGGCAGTGAGTACTGGATTGGGATGAGCCCGGGTCATGACGACATTTACGCCTCCAAGCTGGCCACCCGTGGCCATGTTTACGAGGTGTACGGGATCTATGATATTCCCGGTAGAGCGGTTTCCAGTTTCGGTAACGCCTTTATCAGGGTGGGTTACCAGCATTACGACTATAATTACACCGGTTCCCTGGACTGGAACACAAAACCTTACGATTTAAGCAGTTCTTCGGAGCGGGCTATGGCCACCTACATGGGCATAGAAACCGTCGACAAGGCCGATCAGGTTTACGTGACCTTTGAGGCCCGTTTCTAAATCTCCTCCTGCGCCCGCTGGGTAGTGGCTGTCGCCGCCCCGGTGGGCGTTTCTTATTCCCTTCCCTGCTCCAGTTCAGTTGCTGCCACACAGCGGTTGCGCCCCGTTTGCTTGGCCCGGTAGAGGGCCTGGTCGGCCCGGGCAAACAGCTCTTTTTCCGAACTCATCTGCCGGTTGAGACCGGCCACTCCGATACTGACGGTGATGGCGATATCCGGCCACTGCTCGTCTTCCTTGCTGTTTGCCGTCACCATGACATCTTCGGCGATGCTGCGGCGCAGTTTTTCCGCCAGTTTCAGGGCCCCTTTTTCCGGGGTGTGGGGCAGCATGATCAGAATTTCCTCTCCCCCGTAGCGGGCGATCAGGTCGGTTTCCCGCAACTGGCTTTTGATTTTTCCCACCAGGTTGATCAAAGCGCGATCACCGGCCAGGTGGCCGTGGGTGTCGTTGACTACCTTGAAGTGATCGATATCCAGCAACAGGATCGAGAGGGGCAAGTGGTCGCGGCGGGAGAGCAGAAACTCTTGGCGCAGCATGTACTCCAAATAGCGGCGGTTGTAGATGCCCAGCAGAGGGTCGGTAATGTTTTCCTGCTCAAGAATGCATATTCGTTTGAGTTCCAGGGTGGTTTTGAGCGAAAGGAGGTTGACCAGCAGGACAAAAATCGCCCCCAAAAAAAGAATGAATGGGCCGATCAGGTCAACACGGCTGAGAACGCCATCCTTTTCCTGCTGTAGGAAAACGTAACCCAGGTAGCTGATAAAGAAGAAAAAAATGAAAATACCAAGAACCTTCCAACCTCGCCGCAATTCATCCTGGGG
The DNA here is from genome assembly GCF_029210385.1 of Desulfurivibrio dismutans. Lineage (GTDB taxonomy): Bacteria > Desulfobacterota > Desulfobulbia > Desulfobulbales > Desulfurivibrionaceae > Desulfurivibrio > Desulfurivibrio dismutans. The sequence goes on from NZ_JARGDQ010000002.1 coordinate 207,365, forward strand.
CAGTTCCCGGATCAGTTTGTGGACCAGGTAAATAGAAGCCAGGTGCATGGCGGATCCGGCCAGCACCAGGATGTTCAGGAAGGTTATCATGCCGGATTTCTCTTATGGAAAGATGGTCTGAAACAAAGAGGCAATAAAAAATATATCTGCAGATGGGGATAAGTCAATGTTTATTGTCGTTTGCGACTGGTTATGTTTACTGTTCGCGGGAGTGGTTTAACTTGCTTTTGCGTGGTGAAAAAAGAGTGATGGGGAAGTGGAGAATGGTAACACTTTGTTACAGTGGTGTAAAGTAGAGGAAGGGGAGCAGTGTTTATTGATGCTTGCCGGTTTCCTGCGGGGGGCCAAAACGCTCTTCGATGCAGTGCATGATGCTGGCCAGAGCCGGTTCGGCAATGCTGTAGAATACCCGGCGGCCATCGCGACGGCTATCCAGGAAGCCGCGATCTTTTAACAGCCGCAGATGTTCAGAAACCATATGACTGGGCACTTCGCAGGCCCGGGCCAATTCTCCAACCGATTCTTCATGATCCAGTAGAATCTGTACGATCAGCAAACGATGCGGGTGGGCCAGAGTACGTAGGCACTCGGCGGCTTTTTCCAGGATATCCATGGATAAAAGCGGGACGGAATGGGACACTGTTTCCTTTTCCATAAGGTTCACGCCCGGGTTGGCGGTGTTTTCTATCGTTGTCTGTTTCATGTTTAACATACGGTGATTCGGGAGTTTGAAACCAATCGTGACTGTTTATAATAAACTCTACTACCACATGGAGCAGAGCAAAGCAAATATAATCGCTTTTTCATTGACCAAGTTAGTTACGATCGGTATAGGTGCCCCCCATGGACTTACTGCAGATCATCATCCTGGCCGTGGTGCAGGGGCTCACCGAGTTTCTGCCCATCTCCTCGTCGGCCCACCTGATCCTGGTGCCGGTGTTGACCGACTGGCCGGACCAGGGGCTGAGTTTCGATATCGCCGTGCACCTGGGCAGCCTGGGGGCGGTGATCTGTTATTTCCGGCGGGAGCTGGCGGCCATGAGTCGGGACTGGTACCGCTCGGTGCGGACCCGTGAGTTGGTGGGGGAAAGCCGCCTGGCCTGGGCGGTGCTGCTGGGCACCATTCCGGTGGGGCTGGCCGGCCTGGCTCTCAAGGGGCTGGTGGAGAACCAGTGGCGCTCGCCGTTGGTGATTGCCGCCTCCCTTATCGGTTTCGGCCTGCTGCTGGCCTGGTCGGACTGGAAACATAAAAACGGCCGGGACGAACACAGTCTGAGCTGGCAAGACGTGGCCATCATCGGCGGCGCCCAGGCCCTGGCCCTGATCCCCGGCACCTCACGCTCCGGCATCACCATGACCGCCGGCCTTTTCCTGGGCCTGAGCCGCGAGGCCGCCAGCCGCTTTTCCTTCCTGCTCTCGATCCCGGTGATTATTCTGGCCATCGGACTGGAGACGGTTACCCTGGTGCGCAGCGACGAGGTGGTGGACTGGCTGAGCATGCTAATCGGCATCGCCCTGGCCGGCATTGCCGCCTACCTCTGCATCCACTACTTCCTGGCCTTCATCCGCCGGGTGGGTATGCAGCCCTTCGTGGTTTATCGTATCGCCTTAGGGTTACTGCTTTTCTACTTCTTCTGGTAAATGCCCGGCAGCACCGCGGAAAGCGGCGATCGGCCCGGCCCACAAGGGGACAGCTTTCAAATCTGTCCCCGATCAGGCGCTTGCCGCTTGCCGGGACGTGCTGAACATTTGCCGGGTTATGTTGTAAGCGACCTTCAGATCGGCAGGATCTGCATTTCCTTTTTGGTGGGATGCGCCCCGGCCAGTACCAGCCCCTTGCGGCCGTCGATGCTGATATAATCCCCCAGGCCGATTTCCACCCCGTTGATCTCGCAGCGCTGCTCACTCTCATAGACCTTGAGGTTGGCGCAGCCCACCACGCAGGTCTTTTCCAGGCGGGTGGCCACCACCGCCGCGTGCGAGGTCTGGCCGCCGCGGGCGGTGAGCAGGCCGTCGGCCACGGCGATCTCTTTGATGTCTTCCGGCACCGTATCCTGGCGGATGAGGATGATCGTCGCCTCGGGATCTTCCTGCTGCAATTGCCGGATATGCTCCTCGTTGAAGGCCGCCCGCCCGGCCAGGGCGCTGCCGCTGACCCCGACCCCGTGGGCCAGTACTTCGGCGGCGGCCCGGTCGCCGTCGGCAAAGACCAGGAAGCTTTCCTTCTTTTTGATGGTGATCATGTCCCGGGTCTGCAGGATGTAGAGATCATCGGGGTCGGGGCTCTCGAAGGTAAACTCGATCTCCTGGGCGTTCCAGCGTTTTTCATACACCAGTTGCCGGCAGATGGTTAGCAGCCGTTCATAAACTTCCGGAAAGCGCCGCTCCAGGGTGTCTTCCGGTTCCCGGCCGTCCAGCTCCGCCTGCTCCACTGAGATGGGATTGGTGGTCACCAGGCCGCTGACGATATCCTCCCCCTGGTCCCCCACCGCGTAGTCGCCCCACAGGGCCACCCGGCTGACTTTCCGGTAAGGATGGGCGGTGAACAGCACGCCGCTGCCGGCTTGGGCATCGATGTTGCCGTACACCATAGTTTGCACGATCACCGCCGTGCCCCAGTCGTCGGAGATATCCATGATCTGCCGGTAATCGCGGGTTTTGGGGGTGTTCCAGGAGGAGAGCACCATCTCCACCGCTCCGGTGAGCTGCAGCCAGGGGTCTTCGGGAATGCCGATGCCCAGGCCGCGCACCATCCTCTGGTACTCCAGGGCCAGATCCCGGATCTGGGCCGGGGAAAAGTCGCGCTTGTAGCGCACCTTGCAACGCTCCTTGGCGGCGTCCATCAGTTCCTGGAAGCAGTCCCGCTCCACCCCCCGGGCCATGGCCCAGGATTGGATAAAACGGCGGAAGTTGTCCCAGGCCAGAAACTCTTTGCCATCCTGGCGAGCAAACTCGCCAACGATATCCTCGTTGAGCCCCAGGTTGTGGATGGTGGCCATCATCCCCGGCATGGAAATGGCGGCCCCGCTGCGCACCGACAGCAGCAGCGGGTTGGCCGGATCACCGAAGGTTCGCCCGGTCTGTTGTTCCACCCGGTTGAGCCCCAGGCGCAGGCGGGCCATGAAATCATCCCGGCTCTTGATGAACTCCTGCAGTACCGGCCAGCAGCGGAAAACCTCGGTGGTGACCACCAGCCCCGGCGGAACGGGATGGTTTTCGTCGGCCAGCAGGGTCAGGTTGTAGCCCTTGTTGCCCAGCAGGATAAGGTTGATCCCCCGATGGTGGCGGGGGTGCAGCGAGCAGATGGCCCGTTCCGGGTTGTAGGTCATCAGCAGGTCCAGGTGTTCTTCATCCAGCACCTCCCGTTGGGCCTCCAGGGTCTGGTAGATGCGGGTGATGAAGTTGTCCAGATGCTGCAGGCCGAAGGTGGAGGCAATCAGATCCCGCATGAAGCTTTCCGACAGGCGGTTGATGTTGCCGCTCAAATCACTTTCCTGCCAGAGGAAGCGGTACTTGGGCAGCAGGTTGTCCTCGCCGATCTGGGGGATGATGATGCTCAGGTTGTTCTCGTGGAGGTTGGTGTAATAGGTGTAGATGACATCCTTGACCCCCTCCGACAGGCCCCGGAAGATGTCGAGAAACTGGGTGTAGGAAAAACGCTTGATGCCCAGCGAGTTACTGAGCAGCGACATGTAGGTGGTGAGCTTGCGGCTGCTGATGCCGTCGATCTTCAGAGCCCGCAGGTAGAGGCGCAGACACTTGATGATGCGGATAAAGGTGGCCTTGGTGATAATATTTAAATTAACCGTGTCCGGCAGCTTTTCGAGATAGTTGTTGGCCAGGTTCTCCAGCCGGAAGGTCAGGCTCAGGGCGTCGAACTTGCGTTCCTGGTAGCGGCCGTACACCGAGGGGATATCCACCGCGATATGGCGCTTGTGGTAAATACTTTCTTGGGCGACAAACTTTTCCTCGCTTAAAATAACTTCTTTCAGCCTTTCCAGGTGGTCCAGCAGGGCGTTTAAGCACTCGAAGGTATCGCAGATCTCCAGGTCGGCCAGCAGTTGCTCCATCTCGGGGAAATCATCGATGGCCTGTTTCAGGTGCTGGCGCAGCTCCTCGGTGCCCAGGTTGTACTTCTGGTGACAAAGCCGGTACATCCGCACCAGCAGGTCAAAGCGGCGCCGCTCCCCTTCCGGGATGTCGGTCTGCTCGGCCAGCCAGGCCCGGCGGCGGGTGAAATCCCAGTTGAGCAGGTCCTCCACCTTGCGGATATGCTTGAGCTTCCACACCCGCTGGCTCAGCCGGTGCAGCTGATCGACAAACTCGCCTTCTTCTCTGATCTGCCGCCATACCTCCTCCGGCAGGTAAGGCGCCAGCCGCTGCTTGTTACGGTCCTTCCAGAAGAGCAGGATCGCTTCCTGGAAATCAACAATCAGGTTGCTGGACTCCACATGGCTCTGCTTGCGCAGAAAGTGGATCAGCAGGTCTTTGCGCTGGTGGATTTCATCGAGTTCGGTGGACACCTCCCGCAGCTGCCCTTCCGCCCCGATATCGTTGTAAAAGACCGGCACCAGCTTGGCGAACTGGGTTACCAGGTTGTAGACCGGTTCGATGGGGTGGTTGAGCAGCTCGGTGATGTCCCGCTGGAAAAGATCGGTGTCCTTGAGGCAGGTGCCCGAGAGCTTGAGGTTGATGATCAGGGCCGAAAAGAGGGTGGAGCACCACTTGGGCTCCTGGCCGATGAGGTTGAGCCAGACCCGGATATTGGCCAGGTGGGCGGGGTTGGCCAAAGGTTGCCAATCCTCGCCGATGCCGGTGACGTTGGCGTACTGGAAGCCGAAACGCACCGTCTCCCACAGGAAAGTCTCCACCAGTCGGGAGTTGCCCCGCTTGAAGACCTCGCTGCCGATGACCTGGATGCACTGCAGTGAGGTATGGGGATAACGGCGGACGTTGCTTTTCAGCAAAGCCAGGGTGGTGAGCAGGAAGCGTTCGATCTCTTCAAAGGTCTGGCGACGGATCAGTTGCACCAGGCTGCGGTTGATCTCCCGCAGGGTTTCCTCGTGGATCAGGCTCAGCCCCTTGGTTTCCATGATCCGGAAGAGAAAGAGCAGCTTGCGGTTTTCCGCGAAGCGATCGGGGCAGAGCGGGTCTTCGTAGTCGCACTGGTTGGCTGTAGTCGCAATATCGGTGTTTTCGGCGGCGGCCGGCAAGTTCTGCGGAGTTGTCTGTGGAGTTGCCGGGTCATTTGGTGGACCGTCGCCGTCGCCGGTGAGCTTGTCAGGAATCTCCTTGTAGAGCCGCACCAGGTCCAAATGATCGGGCAACTCCAACAGGCGCGAAAGAGAGGTGGCGGGGTCCCGGTGGGCAATTTGGCCCACTTCCGCCAGGTGCTCCCGCAGTCGGGCGTGGGAAATCTCCTGGAACAGCCGGCCGGCCTGCCAGCCCCGGCAGAGGGTGGCGCATTCGGAGTCAAACCAGGGCTGGGGGTCTTCCTCCTCCAGCCAGTATTGGTAATTGAGGGTGAGCAGCCGTTCAAGCAGCCGGGCCGCCGCCTCCAGGTCGCAGAGGCGCATTTCCTCGCCCGCTTCCGATTTCGACGGTTCCGAATCACGGGGGGACAGGTCTGCAACCTGTCCCCGCTCACCCGTCGCCGCTCCGGCTGTCGTCCCCGACGGCCCTCCCCGGCCGCTTTCCCCGTGGCTTCTCTGGTCGGTTGCGGCGGCGGTGGTTGCCGGCTGGCGGCATTTGCTCACCAGCCGGGCGATGATCCGTTTGCCGGAGTGCTGGCCCTGCACCAGGGGTAGCAAAAGTTGGTCGTCCAGGGTTGCCAGCTGGTGGCAGCAGTGACTGATGGTTTGCCGGAAGTTGCCCAGTTCGTGGGGTTTGAGCAGCACCACCAGCTTGTCAAAAAAGGCCAGCAGGGCCTCGCCGGCTTGGGCTTGCAGCACCTCGTTTTTGGCCGTTTCCTGCAGGGAGGCGTGCAGTATGGCAAAAAGCCGAAGGCAGGCCTCCGGGCCCTTGGGGTGCCGCCGGTAATGGTCCAGATGCTTAAGGGTAAAGGAACGCAGTCGGGGCAGGATCAGCCGCCAGTTGCGGTAGGGGTGACTGATCTCGTAAAGCAGTTCCTCCAGCGGCCCCCTGATGCCCTGGTAGCCCGCCACCACCTCCAGCAGCACCTGCCAGTCGGGGTCCAGCTCGACGCACTCCACCGCCGTCTCCTGCAGGTTGGCCCGCAGGGCATCGGATTCAAACCCCGGCTTGCAGATCAAGTCTTTTTCATCGCTATTGTCGGAAACGGTCATTTGGTCAGTCGCTCAATGATGCGTTTGGCCAGGTGCTCGTTGATCTCACGATGCCGCGGCACCGGCTCCGAGGCTCCGGAGGCGGGGTTGTGATAAATGTCATGTTTCCCGCCATGCCGCAGGAGGATGCATCCGGCCTGTTGAAGACAGTTGACCAGATCCCGCTGCTTCACGCTACCTCCAGTTCCGCGACTCGTCTGATCCCCGGGATCTCCTCATCGGCGAACATTTCGACCAAATCAGTCAGGTGTTCCCGCAAATCCTCCAGGTCGGAGCCCTGGGTCCAGTGATCCGGGTAGTCGTTGAGGTAGCCCAAGTATGTGCCATCCGGTTCTTTCCAGTAGGTAAACTTTATTTTCCGCATTTGCTTCTCCGGCCTATAAAAGCTTACGCTCGTTCATGTGCAGGATCAGATCCAGTACCCGGTTGGAGTAACCCCATTCGTTGTCGTACCAGGTCAGGATCTTCAGGGTGGAGCCCAGGACTTTGGTGGACAGGGCGTCCACCACCGAGGAGCGGGGGTCGCCCTGGTAGTCGATGGAGACCAGCGGTTCCTCGGAATAGCCCAGGTAACGGTCGGCGGCCTCGGCCAGGGCCCGGTTGACCTCCGGTACCGAGGTTTCCTGCTCCAGCTCCATCACCACGTCCACCAGGGAGACATTGGGAGTGGGCACCCTTACCGCCAGGCCGTCGAACTTGCCCTTGAGTTCCGGCAGCACCAGGGCCACGGCGGCGGCGGCCCCGGTCTTGGTGGGAATCATGGACATGGCCGCGGCCCGGGCGCGACGCAGGTCGCTGTGGGGGAAATCCAGCAGCGACTGGTCGTTGGTGTAGGCGTGGATGGTGGTCATCAGGCCGCTTTTGATCCCGAAGCGCTCCGAGATCACCTTGGCCACCGGGGCCAGGCAGTTGGTGGTACAGGAGGCGTTGGAGACGATGTGGTCGGTGGCCGGGTCATACTCTTCTTCGTTGACCCCCATGACGATGGTCCGTACCTCCCCCTTGGCCGGGGCGGTGATTACTACCTTGGCGGCGCCGGCGTCCAGGTGGCTTTGGGCCTTGTCGGCGGCGGTGAACAGGCCGGTGGCCTCGATGACGTACTCCACGCCCAACTCCCGCCAGGGAATCTCGGCGGGGTTGCGTTGGCTGCTGACCCGCACCGCTCGGCCGTCCACCACGATTTCCCCTTCGCCGGCCTTCACTTCGCGTTTATAAGTACCCATCACCGAATCGTATTTAAGCAGATGGGCCAGGGTGGCGGGCGGGGTGAGGTCGTTGATGGCGATGATTTCGATTTCTTTGAACTGCGGGTCGGTATCCACCGCCCGGAAGATGCTGCGGCCGATGCGGCCGAAGCCGTTGATGCCGACACGGATAGTCATGTTGTTCCTCCTTGTTTTAGAGCTGCCTGTGGGCTTGGTGGTAAAAATCCAGGTACTGGTGCATCACCCGGTTCCAGGTATAGTGTTCCCGAATATGCTGAACGGCGGCCCGGCGCATGTCAAGCACCTTTTCCGGGTGGCGGCGGAAAAGAGTCAGGGCGCGCTGCATGGCGCCCATTAAGGCGGCTGATTTGTGTTCCCGGTAGCAGAGCCCGGTGACCCCGTCCACCACTTTGACCAGGCCGCCGACGTGATGGACGATGGGCAGGTTGCCCAGCAGTTGGGCCATGTAATCGGTCAGCCCGCAGGGTTCGTAGCGCGAAGGGATCAGAAAAAAGTCGCCGGCGGCAAAGACCTGGTTGGCCACCATGGGGTCGTAGCCCTGGAGAAAACAGAGCCGGCCCCGGTTGCTTTCTGCCTCCGCCAGGCGAACCAGGGCCTGTTCGCAACCCTTGTCGCCGGAGCCCAGGATCAGCACCTGAAAGCCCCGGTCCAAGGGCAGCAGGGTTTCCAGGGCCCCCAACAGTTTGTCCACCCCCTTCTGGGCGGTCAGCCGGCCGACAAAGGTGAACAGGGGCATTGGCAGGAGCAGGCCGCTGGCCGGGCCATCCGCCGGAGGCGGGCCGGCGGCCGGGTCCGGGTCCAGATAACCGGCCCGGCGCAGACCGGGCCAGCAGTCGGCGGTCAGGTTTTCCACCAGTTGCTGCCGGCATTTTGACTTGCCGGCTAAATCCCCCGTGCCGGGCGAGAAAGCGGCGGGCAGCCCAAGTTTAGTCGGTTCTTCGGGGTTGAAATCAGCCGGGTTGATGCCGTTGGTGATCCCGTGCAGAGTAATGCCCCGGCCCAGTAACCGGTGGCCCAGCCAGCCGGTGAGGGCGTCGTCGTCGGTCTGCTGTAGTTCGCGGGCGTAATTCTCGCTCACCGTGTTGAGCGGCGCGTAATTGGCGGCGGCCAGAAAAGGATCGAATTTGCCGTCCAGCAGGTTGTTGTCGATCACCCGGGGCGGCAGGCCGGTAATTGCCTCGGCAAAGGGCAGGTCGTCCACCTCCTGGTGGTAGCCCGCTCCGGCGTTGTGGACTGTGACCACGGCGGCGGTGGCGGCAAAGTAATGGCGGTAACCTTCCAACTCACGGATCATGGCCGGCAGCAGGGCGGTGTGACCGTCGTGGCAGTGAATGACCTGCGGTTTTGCCTCCTGGCGGATCATCAGGGCCAGGGCGCCTTTTTGCAGCAGAACGTTCATGGCGAAATAATCGAAATGACCGCTGCCCTGGTGATGCTGGTGGTTGAGGGCCTCTTCAGCGGCGGTGTAGGTGTAGACCCCCTGTTTTTCCTGGTAGCGATGGGCGTCCAGCAGGTAAATAGAGAGGGCGCCGCCTTTGCCGCCGCCTTTGCCGCCAACTTTGCCATTGTCGGGCAGCGCCGTCGCCGGCCGCAGGCTTTGGTCCTTGCTGCGGGCCGGCGGCGGCGCCAGGTGGCGGGCGAATATTCGCACCAGTTCACGCCGCTCCACCCCCACATAGTTCATGTCCACCTCGAAGTGCAGGTTGGCCGGGGCAAAACCCAGGGCCTCGGGGTTCATGAAGCCGTATAAAGGCAGCACCACGCTGACCCGGTGGCCGGCCAGGGCCAGGGCCTCGGCCAGTTGGCGCACCACGTCCTTGACCCCGCCGGCCCCGGCCAGGCCGTCATACTCCCGGGTAATCATCCAGATTTCCGGTAAGCGGCCAGTCGGCACCGTGGCCTGCGGCGATTGAGCCGGCTGGCGTGCCGGGGTCTGCGGCCCCATCTTGCCTACCGTGTTGGTAGCCTGATCGTTTATGGCCGACTTTTTTTTCATGGTCGATCATCCGGGGTAAAATGATTTTTTGTCCGCTGTCCATCGTTTTCTGCCGACTGAACCAGGGTGCGTTGGCGCAGCAGGTGATCGGCCAGGACCAGCCTGGTCATCGCCTCGCAGACCGGGATAATCCGGGGGATGGCGGAAATGTCGTGGCGGCCTCCGACCTTGATGGTCACCGGTTGCCCCTGCCGGTTGATGGTTTGCTGTTCCCGGGCGATGGAGGGAATGGGTTTGACCGCCGCCCGGATGATGATTTCGTCGCCGTTGGCAATGCCGGCCAGAATACCACCGGCATTGTTTCCCGTGAAACCCTCCGGGGTGATGGGGTCGTTGTTTTCCGAGCCGGTGAGGCGGGCGGCGGCAAAGCCGGCCCCGATCTCCACTCCCTTGACCGCCCCGATGGACATCATGGCCCGGGCCAGTTCGGCATCGAGTTTGTCGAAAACCGGCTCCCCCAGCCCCGCCGGGCAGCCGCTGACCCGGATCTCGACGATCCCGCCCAGGGTGTCGTGGTTCCGGCGAACCTCGTCGATGCGGGTAACCATGGCGGCGGCGGCTTCGTTGTCCGGGCAGAATAGCTCGTTTTGGCTGATCTCTTCCAGGTTACAGCGCCGGGCGGCAACCCCGCCCAGCTCCACGGTATAGGCCCGCACCCTGATGCCTGCGGTGGCCAGTAGTTGGCCGGCCACCGCCCCGGCGGCCACCCGGGCCGCCGTTTCCCGGGCCGAGGCCCGGCCGCCGCCGCGGTGGTCGCGCAAGCCATATTTTTTTTGATAGGTGATGTCGCCGTGGCCCGGCCGGTAAATATCTTTCAGGTGGTCGTAGGATTTGCTGTGGGCGTCCCGGTTGAAGATCACCAGACTGATGGGGGTGCCGGTGGTTAGCCCCTCGAAGGTGCCGGCGAGGATCTCCACCCGGTCCGGTTCCTTGCGGGGGGTGGAGGCGGGGCCGCGGCCGGGGCGGCGGCGGTCCAGGTCGGTCTGGATAACTTCCGGGGTCAGGGGAATGCCCGGCGGGCAGCCGTCCACCACGGCTCCCACCCCGGTGCCGTGGGATTCGCCCCAGGTGGTAATCTGAAAAATTTTGCCAAAGGTGTTGCCTGCCATATTGTTTACTCGCGGTTTTTGATGATTTGCCGCTGCCGCTCAAGAATGGCGGACGGCCGGTTGTTGGTGTTAGCTGTGATGAATCCGCAAGAAGCCATCACAGCGCCTATGGACTTTTGGCGATTTCATTAACTTTTTTGAGGGGTGGTTTCGTGGTTTCATGGTTGCTCTGCAGGCAGTCAATGATCCGCTCGACGATGGCTGTCGGATCGGCGGCGGTGGTGTCGATTTCCAGGTTGGCCGCCTGTTGATACAACCTTTGCCGCTGTTGCAGCACCTCTGCGATTTCCGTCAGTTGCCCCTGGCTGGTCAGGGCCGGCCGCTGTTGGTCGCTGACCGCGTCGGCGCTGATACGTTTTGCAATGGTGGCGGCATCGGCGGTGAGCCAGATAACCGGCCAGGAAGCCTTGATGGCCGGCCAGAGATCTTCCTGTAAAACGGCGCCGCCGCCGGTGGCTATCACCCACCCCGGTTGGTGGGACGCCGCTGTGGGCCCGGCGGGACAGGAGCGGTCAGCCTCGCCGGTGAAAGCCTGGGTGGCCCGGGGCCGGCTTAACTCCCGGAGCAGTTCCCGCTCCCGCTGGCGGAAATAGTCCCATCCATGGGTGGTGACCATCTCTTTGATGCTCATCCCTTCCCGCCGGGTGATTTCCCGGTCCATATCCAGGAACTCCAAGTCCAGGCGGGAAGCGAGCAGTTTACCCACCACGCTTTTGCCACAGGCCCGGTAGCCGATGAGAAAGATTTTAGTCCGTTCCACTGCCGATCTTTTCATCCTCTGCTATTACCATATAACCAGTCAACTTAACAAGTTAATCCACAGGCGAGCATGATGCTGACCACCCTGTTTGCGAAAGATTATGAAAAAATGCTTGCACGATTTTTTGTTTATGATAACGTTTACTAAAAATAGATGTCGTCAACTGTCATTTATTAACTTGTCACTTTCAAATAAACTAAAGGAGTGTTTAGCCATGAGTTACCTGCACGATGAAGACTGCTGCTGCGGCGCCATTCAGGTGGGCCAGGAAGTACCCGATTTTGAAATGGAAACCTACGAGCCGGCCAAGGGCGATTTCGGCAAGTTTTCCCTGAGCGAGCAGAAAAAACAGGGCAAGTGGACGGTATTGGTTTTCTATCCCGCCGACTTCACTTTTGTTTGTTCCACCGAGCTGGCCGACCTGGCCGACGAGTATGAAAATCTCAAGGCGGCCGGCGCCGAGGTGGTGACGGTGAGCACCGACACCGTGTTCACCCACCTGGCCTGGAAACGGGAAGAAAAGTTCCTGGAAAAGGCCCAATACCCCATGGGGGCCGATCGTACCGGTGAGGTTTCGCGGCTGTTCGGAGTTTACAACGAAGAGACCGGCCTGGACCTGCGCGGCACCTTCATCATCAGCCCCGCCGGGGTGCTGGTGGCCTCGGAGATCAATTTTTACAATGTCGGCCGTAACGCCAAGGAGTTGCTGCGCAAGCTGCAGGCCAGTGTTCACGTGGCCAACCACCCCGACGAGGCCTGCCCGGCCCGCTGGGAACAGGGTGCCAAGACCCTGACCCCCGGCCCGCAGATGGTGGGCAAGGTTTACGACGCCCTCAAGGGTTGATCGGGTGACGGATTTTTTTCACCCACGGCCTGGAACTAATTTTCCAGGCCCTTGTCTCTAAGACAAGGGTGCCATAAAAAAGCACTCCGCATACCCCTCCGGGCTCTTCCTGTCATCTCTCCCCCTCCCCCTCCATGACAGGAAGGGCCTTTTTTTTTGGAAAACGTTCAGCAGCACCGCATCTTGCGGCGATCGGCCCGGCTTGCGTACTGAGGTACGCGGCGCCGGTCCGCTTGCCGCAACCTGCGGCACTGCTGAACGTTTTCCTGTTTGGTTGTTCGGGGGTTTTTTTGTGGGGTGCCTGTCGGGCTTTGCGGTCCCTTCCCCGGTGCTAAAGCCAAAGAATTTGGCGGCTCCCTGTTGTCCTCGGTTTTTTCCTGGCGTATTGTTCGGGGTTTTGGGTAAAGTGGGCTGATTATGCACGCTCCCAAAGCATCGGCAATCAACATTATCTGGCTGGGGATGATCGCCGTGGCCACGGTGACCGCCGCCTATACCGGGCGGATGGACGAAGTGACCACCGCCTCTTTTGAGTCGGCCAAGTCCGGGGTGATGCTGGCCATCGGCTTGATCGGGCCCATGGCCTTCTGGCTGGGGCTGATGAAGGTGGCCGAGGCCGGCGGGCTGATGCGGATGATCGCCCGGGCCCTGCGACCGCTGATGACCCGTCTTTTTCCCGATGTGCCCGCCGAGCACCCGGCCATGAGCGCCATGATCATGAACATGGCCGCCAACACCATGGGCCTGGGCAACGCCGCCACCCCCATGGGCATCAAGGCCATGCAGGAGTTGGACAAGCTGGCCCAGGAAAAAGGCACCGCCACCAACGCCATGTGCCTCTTTCTGGCCATCAACACCTCCAGCGTTACCCTGCTGCCCCTGGGTGTGATCACCGTGCGGGCCGCCGCCGGCGCCACCAGTCCGGCGGAAATTCTCATTCCCGCCATCGTCGCCACCTTTTGTTCCACCATGGTGGCCATTACCATGGCCAAGCTGATGGCCGGGCCCGAGCCGGGCAAACCGCCGCTGCCGGGTGGCTTTTCCGCCACTTCGGGGGCTGGTGCTTCCTCCGCCGTGGCCGGTAAACCGGCGACGACGTCCGGCCCGCCGGCCGATAAAACCACCACCACTGCCGAGGAAACCAGCCGTTCCGGCCAGGCACAGGAGCCGCCGCCGGACCGGGAACATACCCTGAGCCCGCCCGGCAGCGCCGGCCGCTTTTTCATTTTGCTGCTGTTGCTGGCCTTTGCCGGCGGTATCGTTTACCGGCTGTTCTTTGTTGCCGGCGGTGGCGGCGAGGAAAACTCCATCTCGGTGATCGGCGCCGTTTCCACCTGGATCATCCCCATGCTTATCGCCGGTTTGCTGATTTTCGGTTATCTTCGCGGGGTCAGGGTGTATGAGGTGGCCACCGAGGGGGCCAAGGAGGGGTTCAACACCGCGGTGCGGATCATCCCCTTTCTGGTGGCCATCTTCGTGGCCATCGGCATGTTCCGGGCCAGTGGCGCCATGGAGATCATGATCAAGGTGCTCTCGCCCTTCACCGAACGGCTCGGGCTGCCCGCCGAGGCCCTGGGCATGGCCCTGATGCGGCCCCTTTCCGGCAGCGGCGCCTTCGGCATGATGAGCGAGATCGTGGCCCGCGACCCGGACAGCTTCGTGGCCTTTCTGGTTTCGGTCATGCAGGGCTCCACCGAGACCACCTTTTATGTGCTGGCGGTTTATTTCGGCGCCGTGGGCATCACCCGCACCCGGCATGCCCTGCCTGCCGCCCTCACCGCCGACGCCGCCGGGATCGTGGCGGCGGTGGTTGTTTGTAACCTGTGGTTTTAGGCAAACGTCCGGCAGCACCGCATCTTTGGGCGATCAGCCCGGCTTGCGTACGGGTGTACGCGGCGCCGGGCTGCTTGCCCAAACCTGCGGCACTGCTGGACGTTTGCCGCCCTTTTTTATATTCTTGAATTTTGTTTGTTATAAGGAGATAGCACGATGAAGCAGATTATTGTTTTGGCCACCCGCAACCGGGGCAAGGTCAAGGAGTTGCAGGAGATGCTGGCGGGTTTTCCGGTGGAGATTCGTTCGCTGGACGACTTCGGGCCGCTGCCCGAGGTGGTGGAGGACGGCGCCACCTTCGATGACAACGCCTACAAAAAGGCCATCTTTACCGCCAAGGCCCTGGGCCTGCCGGCCATGGCCGACGATTCCGGCCTGGCGGTGGAAGCCCTGGAGGGTGCGCCGGGGGTTTACTCGGCCCGCTATGCCGGCGAGGCGGCCGATGACGCGGCCAACATTGCCAAAGTATTGAAAGATATGGAAGGCCAGGAAGATCGCCGGGCCGCCTTTGTCTGCGTGCTCTCGCTGGCGGTGCCGTCCGGCCCGGCCCTTACCTACGAGGGGCGCTGCGAGGGGGAGATCACCCACGAACCTAAGGGCAGCGGGGGCTTCGGCTACGATCCGGTAATGTTTTACGCCCCCTTGGGCAAGACCTTTGCCGAGATGAGCCCGGAGGAAAAGAACCGGGTCAGCCACCGGGGCCAGGCCATGGCCCAGGTGCGGGAGGAGTTCGACAAGATCCTCAAGTGGCTGGAGCACAGGCTGATGGAAGGGAAGGATCCCAAGCCGGATCACCGTGAATTTGAGCACAATGACTGGTCCGAGGAGGTCATGGTAAAATGACCCCGAGCCAACCCGCCATCACCCTGCTTGACTACGGCGCGGGCAATGTGCGCAGCGTGCGTAACGCCATCCGCAAATTGGGTTTTACCGTTAAGGATGTGGCCCAACCGGCCGATATTCTGCAGGCCGAAAAGCTGATTTTTCCAGGGGTGGGCAGCTTCGGCGCCGCCATGGCCAGCCTGCAGCGCCAGGGCTACCTGGAGCCGCTGCGGGAATACCTGCTGGCCGGGCGGCCCTATCTCGGCATCTGCCTGGGCCTGCAGACCCTGTTTGAGGGCAGCGAGGAGTCCCCCGGGGTGGCCGGGCTTGGCCTGATCAAGGGGCGGATCGAACGCTTCCGTGATCCCGGTCTGGCCGTGCCCCAGATCGGCTGGAACGGGATTGCCATCCGCCAGCCCTCGTCGTTGTTTGCCGACTACCGGGAAGAAAAACTCTACTTTGTTCACACCTACCGGGCGGTGGCCAACCAGGAAAACCGTGACTGGATCCTGGCGGAAACCACCTACGGCGGCGATTTCATCAGTGCCGTGCAGCAGGGCGAGGTGGTCGCCTGTCAGTTTCACCCGGAAAAAAGCGGCCAGGCGGGGCTGAATATCCTGCGCAATTTTCTGCAAGAGCCCAAGGCCGCGCCCCGGCCGGTAACCACCGGCACCCCGCTGTCCGGTGTGCCCCTGGGTGCTTCGGGCTATCCCCCGGCCCGCACCAGGCTGGCCAAGCGGATCATCGCCTGCCTGGACGTGCGCAGCAACGACCGGGGCGACCTGGTGGTGACCAAGGGCGACCAGTACGATGTCCGGGAGACCGGCGGTGAGGTGCGCAATCTGGGTAAGCCGGTGGAGCTGGCGGCCCGTTACTTTCAGGAGGGGGCCGATGAGGTGACCTTTCTCAACATCACCGCCTTCCGTGATTTTCCCCTGGAAGACCAGCCCATGCTGGAGGTGCTGGAACGGGCCTCGGAAGAGGTCTTCGTGCCCCTGACCATCGGCGGCGGTGTCCGGGAGTTCACCGATGCCAACGGACGCTTTTACTCGGCCCTGGACGTGGCGGCCCGCTACTTCCGGGCCGGGGCCGACAAGATCTCCATCGGCAGCGACGCGGTGACGGTGGTGGAGGAGTACCTGCGCCGGGGCCGCAAGAAGGACGGCAAAAGCTCCATCGAGCAGATCGCCTACGTGTACGGTAACCAGGCGGTGGTGATTTCCATCGACCCGCGCCGGGTGTACGTCAACCGCCCCGAAGACGTGCCCCACCGGGTGATCCCCACCGCCTTCCCCGGCCCGGGCGGCGAAGAGTATTGCTGGTACCAGTGCACCGTCAAGGGCGGCCGCGAGGGCCGCGACTTGGACGCCGCCACCCTGGCGGTGGCCTGCGAGGAGCTGGGAGCCGGGGAGATCCTGCTCAACTGCATCGACAAGGACGGCACCAACTCCGGCTTTGATCACGAGCTGATCAAACTGGTCAAGGAGGCGGTAACCATCCCGGTGATCGCCTCCAGCGGCGCCGGCAGCCCCGAACACTTCAGCGAAGTCTTCACCGCCACCAACGCTGAAGCCGCCCTGGCCGCCGGCATCTTCCACCGCCGCGAGGTGGAGATCTCGACGGTCAAGGAGCATCTGCAACGGCATGGGATTGAAGTGCGGTTGTGAGGTTTTACGAAGGGTTTCAGGCGGCTGGGGGGCAGTTCATTTGCCGCTTGCTGGTGTAAATGCCGACATCTTGCGGAATCAGGCTGTTTGGGGGGTGGTTTTTTCTTTGACATGCCGGTCGGCAGCCGTTATTGACAAAAGTGTCGGCTTTTGAGGGGGAAGTTGCACCGGTTGTCGCTGATGCCCCTTTTTTGAAGGGTCGAGAAAAACAACTTCCTATCACCGCCCCCTGTATCACGCTAGGCAATAGAGGGGGTAGTGCCATTTTTTTGGCATGCTGGGCTCTGTTATTCAGTTTTATTGTGGAGGTTGATTTGAATACCTATTACATTTTCAAGATCGTTCATCTTACCGGGATATTTTTTGTATTCAGCGCCCTTGGTGGGCACATGTTCAGGGCGGCGATTGGTAGCAAAGAAGATAATCCGCTACCAAAGTTTATTGGCATGTTTCACAAGGTTGGACTCCTGATTGTGTTGCTTGGCGGCCTCGGCCTATTGATGCACTTCAGTAATATCCAGGCGTTTGGTTGGATCATTGTCAAGTTTTTTGTACTAGTAATGCTGGCAGTATGGCCACTGTATTTATATGGCACTAAGGAGAAGCTGCCCTGGTTAGGGGGCGCCGCTATTCTGTTTGGTTTGGTGGCCACGTTTTTTGCGTTGTATAAGCCTTTTTAACTCAACTTTCTGACTTGTGAAGTCGGAAAGTCAATAGTGGCACGAAAACCCTACGCAGCTTTTTGCAGTTGATAAAACCGGCGCTCACAGGCAGCCGGCGAAAGATAGCCGAACTCTTCTTGGTCATCCGGCAAGCCGGAATTGAAACTTGGAATTGACTTTGCGTTTGCCACCCCTCCTCCGGATCTTGACGCCTTGATGAACCGGCATCCGGCGTTTTCGTGCCCTGGACGAAGAAATGGGTAAGCCGGTGCGGATGACCGTCAGTTGTTTTGAGCACCGCCTGAGGAACAAGATTTTTTTGGTGCAAAGTTCGGTTGCCGAAGGCGCCGGAATGGACTATTGTCGGCAAAACTCAAGGGCGATTAGCTCAGCGGGAGAGCACTGCCTTCACACGGCAGGGGTCACTGGTTCGAACCCAGTATCGCCCACCATTTAGCCGGCCGGACAACTACCGCGACTCCGGCATCGATTTCCCCGTAATGCTCCCTTTTGAGGAGCGGTGATGCCGCCCCCTTTTTGAGAATAACCGCCCGTTTTTTCGTTTGACATCTTTTGGGTTTGGGGATATTTTATGTCGTTTGCAAGTGAAAGAGGCTGTCCAGCTTTTCTTATGGATGCAAAGGTAAACCACAGACGATCGACGAAAAGGCGGTGAAGGTTAAATGATCGAAGTTGAAGTCAGGGGTGATGTTGAGCATGCCATCCGCATTCTCAAGAAGAAGCTCCAACTCGACGGCATGAAAAAAGAGCTTAAAAGGCGCGAGTATTACGAAAAACCCAGCGCCAAACGCCGTCGCAAGACGGCGGAATCGCGGCGCAAGCTGCGGAAACTGATGTATAAAATGGAGCGGGACTAACCCGCTGTTCGGGGGCGGTGATCATGCCCAGCGGCCATGCAGCTTCCCGTCACGATCCCGCGGCCCGTTTTAAACGCCCCGGTGACCCGCTTTTTGAAGTGGTCACCGGGGCGTTGCCGTTTGTCCCTCCCCTGCTGGATTTTTTCCTCCAGTACCTGGCCGCCGAGCGGCGGCTGGCGGCCAATACCCTGGCCGCTTACCAGGCCGACCTGCTCTCCTTTTTTGCCTTTCTGGCCCGTCCGTCTTCGGGTTCGGGCAGCAGCAGGAAGCCGGTGGCGGTCGTGCCCATCACCGACATCAATCAGATCGGTCCCGAGCATCTGCGGGCCTATCTTGCCGCCTGTCAGCGCCAGGGGGTCGCGCCGCGCAGCAGCGCCCGCCGGATTTCCGCCCTGCGCGCCTTTTTTCGTTTTCTCCAGGCGGAGCAACTGCTCCAGCAGGACCCCAGTCTGCTGCTGGATCTGCCCAAGACCGGTCGGAGTTTGCCCAAGGTGCTCAGCAGTGCCGAGGTTGAGCGGCTGCTGACGCCGCCGGCCTCGCCTCCCTCTCCCCTGGCCTTGCGCAACCATGCCATGCTGCACCTGCTTTATGCCACCGGCATGCGGGTTTCCGAGTTGGTCAAGCTGCCGGTGGCGGCGGTCAGCCAGGCGGGGCATCTGCGGATTTTGGGCAAGGGCCGCAAGGAGCGGCTGGTACCCTTTGGCGAGGCGGCCCGCCAGGCCATGGCGGTCTATATCACCCAGTCCCGGCCCCGGCTGCTGAAACGGCGGCGCAGCGATTTTCTTTTCGTCACCGGCCGGGGCACGGCCATGACCCGCCTGCGGTTTTGGCAGATCGTGCGGGAAAGTGCCCGAACCTGCGGCATCAATCGCGAGATTAGCCCCCATGTGCTGCGCCACTCCTTTGCCACCCACCTGCTGGAACACGGTGCCGACCTGCGGGCGGTGCAGGTGATGCTGGGGCATGCCGACATCGCCACCACCCAGATCTACACCCACGTCGACACCGCTCGCCTCAAATCCATCCACCGTAAATTCCATCCCCGCGGCTGAATACTTTATCCACTTGCCGCCTGCCGCAAGGCTAAGTAGACTGGGCGGCATGGATCTGATAACCACCCACATCAACGCCGACTTCGATGCCGTGGCCTCCATGGTGGCGGCCAAGAAGCTCTATCCCGAGGCGGTGCTGGCCTTTGCCGGGGCCCAGGAGAAAAACCTGCGGGCTTTTTTCGCCCAGTCGGTGGATTACCTCTACGACTTTCAACGATTGAAAAATATCGACCTGACCAAGGTCAGCCGGTTAATCCTGGTAGATACCCGGCAGCCCTCGCGCCTGGGGGAACTCGCCCGCTGCTTGGCAAACCCCGGCCTGCAAGTGCATATTTTCGACCACCACCCCGAGGCTCCCGGCGACCTGCGGGGGGTGGTGGAGCATATCCGGCCGGTGGGTTCCACCACCACCATCATGGTGGAGCTGTTCCGGCAGCGCGGTATCGAACTGAGCCCCGAAGAGGCCACCCTGCTGGCCATGGGCCTTTATGAAGACACCGGTTCCTTTCATTTCGACACCACCACCCCCGAGGATATGCAGGCCGCCGCCTGGCTGCTGAGCCAGGGGGCCAACCTGCACACCGTCACCCAGTTCATCGCCCAGGAGCTAACCAGCGCCGAGGTTACCCTGCTGGGGGATCTGATCCGTTCCGCCACCACCTACACCATCCAGGGGCTGGATATCACCGTGGCCAAGGTGGACACCGAGGATTATTTCGACAACTTCGCGGTGGTGGTGCGCCGTTTCATGGTGATGGAAAACCTCAACACCCTGTTTGCCCTGGCCCGCATGGGGGAGCGGACCTACCTCATTGCCCGCAGCCGTATCCCCGAGGTCAACGTGGGTGAGATTGTGCGCGAGTTCGGCGGCGGTGGCCATGCCTCGGCGGCCTCGGCCACCATTAAAGAGTTGACCAACATCGAGGTGGAGGAAAAGCTGATCCAGGTGCTGCACAAACAGGTGCTCCCCCGCCGCCGGGCCGCCGACCTGATGAGCTCACCGGTGATCAGCGCCCGGCCCCATATCAACATCCGCCAGGCTGACGAGTTGCTCAACCGCTATAATATCACGGTGCTGCCGGTGGTGGACGACCGGCAGCAGGTGGTGGGCCTGATCTCCCGCCGGGTGGCGGGTAAGGCCATTCAGTTGGGGCTGGAAGAGCAGCCGGTCAACGACTACATGACCACCGATTTCGCCACCCTCACCGCCGCCGCCACCCTGGGCGACATCCAGGAGCTGATCATCGAGCACCGCCAGCGCATCATCCCGGTGGTGGACGGCCGCAACGGTGAACTGCAGGGGGTGATCACCCGCACCGACCTGCTCAACCTGCTGGTCAACGACCCCTCCCGGCTGCCCCGCGGTCTTTACAGCGAACAGTTGCCCTCCGGGGAGCGCCAGCGCAACCTGCAGAACCTGATGGTGGAACGGCTGGGCCGCCGTGTTGTGGTCCTGCTGCGGACTATCGGCGAGGTGGCCCAGGAACGGAAATACCACGCCTTCGCGGTGGGCGGCTTTGTCCGGGATCTGCTGCTGCAGGAAAAGAATTTCGATATCGACGTGGTTATCGAGGGCGACGGGGTGGTCTTTGCCAAAGACCTGGCCCAACGCCTGGGCGGCCGGGTGCGGGTGCATAAAAAATTCCAGACGGCGGTGGTCAAGCTGCCCGATGGTCTCAAGGTGGACGTGGCCACCGCCCGCCTGGAATACTACGACTACCCGGCAGCCCTGCCCACGGTGGAACTCTCATCCCTCAAACTAGACCTCTTTCGACGGGATTTCACCATCAACGCCATGGCCATCCATTTAAACCCGGACACCTTCGGCACCCTGATGGATTTTTTCAACAGCCAGAATGATCTTAAAGACCACAAGATCCGGGTGCTGCACAACTTGAGCTTTGTCGAAGACCCCACCCGCATCTTCCGGGCTATCCGCTTTGAGCAGCGGATGGGCTTTACCATCGGCCGCCACACCGAGCGGCTGATTAAAAACGCGGTGAGGATGAACCTCTACGACCGTTTTTTCGGCTACCGCTTCTTTGGCGAGTTGAAAGGCATCCTCAGCGAAGAAACCCCCCTGCCGGCCATTCGCCGGATGGCTAACCTGGGCCTTTTGCCCTTCCTGCACCCGCGCCTGAAGCTGGAGCCCCGGCTGGCCAAAACCCTGGACGAGGCCCAGGCCGCCCTCTCCTGGTACCAGTTGCTCTACCGGGACGAAGTATGCCGCAACTGGCTGGTCTACCTGCTGGCCCTTACCGTTAACCTCAAACGGAGCGAATTGCAGGATTTCTGCCGACGCTTTGAAGTGCCGGAGCGGAGCCGACAGCAGTTGCTGGGGGAAAAAACCGCCGCCCAACAGGCGGCCACCGTGTTGCGTCGCGCTCTGCCGGACAGCAACAGCGGCATCTACCACCTGCTCTCCGGGCTCGGCCCGGAGGGGTTGCTTTATCTACTGGCCATCAGTCGGAAAAAGGCAGCGAAAAAGGCGATTTCCCTATATGTTACCGAGCTGAGTTCGGTGCGCCCGGAACTCAACGGCCACGATCTCAAGGTGCTGGGATACCGGCCCGGCCCGGTGTTCCGGCAGATCCTCGACCAACTGCTGGATGCTCGCCTGGACGGCCAGGTGAAAAACCGGGAAGAAGAACTGGTTTTTGTGCGGCGAAATTTTCCGCCGGCGAAGTGAGGTTTGCTGCGAAAAAATGAAGTTCACGATGAAAATACCATATACCCCGACCTTTACCCTGGCCGACCTGCGGCAGGTGCTGGTCAATCTGCTGATGCTGGCCGCCGGCGGCACAATCTGCGCGGTGGCGGTCAACGGCATCATCATTCCCCACGAGTTTGCCGCCAGCAGCGCCACCGGTCTGACCCTGATCATCAAAGAACTGGTGCCGGCCATGGACGTCGGGGTGATCTACATGCTGCTCAATATCCCCCTCTTTCTGGGGGCGATGATGGCGGTGGGTCGCCGCTTCTTCTTCTACAGCCTGGCCGGCACCATCATCTTCTCCCTGGCCCTGGCCTTTGTCCACGTCGACCTGAGGGTGGAAAACGACATCCTGGCGGCGGTGTTCGCCGGGATTATCATCGGTATCGGCGGCGGCATCACCCTGCGCTCCCAGGGCTCCGCCGGTGGCGCCGACATCCTGTCGGTGATGCTGATGAAGCGCTTTTCCATCCCCCTGGGCACCACGGTGCTGGCCCTGAACCTGGTGGTGCTGTCGCTGACGGCGGTGGTTTTCTCCCTGGATGCGGCCCTTTATACCCTGATCCAGATCTACGTGGCGGCCAAGCTGATTGACCTGGTGGTCACCGGTTTGAGCCAGCGCAAGGAGGTCATGATCATCTCCAAGCACTGGCCGGAGATTAACCGTGAGATTTTGCGCGACCTGCGCCGGGGTACCACCATCATCCCCGCCCGGGGCGGCTTTTCCGGCAGCGAGGAAAACATGCTGTACGCGGTGGTCAACTTCCAGGAGATCGGCCAGCTCAAGACCATGATCCGCACCATCGACCCCGACGCCTTCGTGGTGGTTACCGAGACCATGGAAGTAATGAACTACCGCATAGGCAACCAACCTCACTGGTGAAAAACGTTCAGCAGCACCGCATCTTGCGGCGATCGGCCCGGCTTGCGTACTGGAGTACGCGGCGCCGGGCCGCTTGCCGCAAGCTGCGGCACTGCTGAACGTTTTTCGCGTGGGTAGGGTGATTGGGGGAAACTGGAAAGAACTGCTGAACGTTTTTTGCTTGGGCAGGGTGGTGACTGGGGGAAACAGGAAAGGGTTGTTCAGGCCGCAATGCCTTTGGGTGGCAACTTCCAAGGGGCGTTCCCGGGTGGGATGCGGTTGGTTTTTTCGCGGGTTCGTCCTCCGGACGCCTCGGAGGCGGGCGTCAGCCCGCCGAGAATGAGCGAAAAAACAACCGCATCCCACCCCCAAACGGGGCGGTCAGTGGAAGCAAAAACCAACCCATCCCACTCCAAACGGGCAGTCAGTGGATACGCATAACCAAACCAGGCATCATTCAGTCGCGGTGAGCTTCTGCTGGATCTCCTGGGGTACCGGGGCGTATTCCCGGAAGCTGCAGCGGAAGCTGGCCCGGCCCTGGGTCAGGGATTTCAAGGTGGTGGAGTAGCGATGCTGCTCGGCCAGGGGGGTGATGGCCTTGATCAACTGGTAGCGCCCCTGGGACTCCATGCCGCTGATCATCGAGCGGCGGCTCTGCAGGTCGCTCATCACGTCGCCCATCAGATCCTCCGGCACCATTACCTCCATGTCGTACAGGGGCTCCAGCACCAGCGGGTTGGCATTGCGGAAGGCCTCTTTGAAGGCCTGGGCGCCGGCGATCTTAAACGAAATGTCGTTGGAATCCACCTGGTGCATCTTGCCGTCGAACACCATCACCCGCACATCCCGCACGTACGAGCCGGTCATCGGCCCTTCCTGCATCTTTTCCATCACCCCTTTCAGGATCGACGGCAGAAACTTGGCATCAATCACCCCGCCGACAATACAGTTGTAAAAGACCAGCTTGCCGCCCCAGGGCAGATCAATCTCATCTTTGCCCCGCACCGTGAGATCGGTGGGGTCGTCCATTCCTTCCTCGTGGGGCTCGATGCGCAGGTGCACCTCGGCAAACTGGCCGGAGCCGCCGGACTGCTTCTTGTGCCGATAGGTGGCGGTGGCCGCCTTACGGATGGTCTCCCGGTAGGGAATTTTGGGCTCGATAAACTCAACCTTGATACCGTAAATATTTTCCAGCCGCCACTTGACCAGGTTGAGGTGCAGCTCGCCCTGGCCCCACAGAATCAACTGCCGCAACTCCGGTGAGAGCTCGGCCTTGATGGTGGGATCCTCGGCCTGGATCTCCCTTAGGGCCTCGCCCAGCTTGTCGTCGTCCTTCTTGTCGGCGGCCGCCACCGCAGTACGGATGCGGGGCTCGGGGAAGTCGATGGGCTTCAGGCTGATCGGGAAATCCTTGCCGTGCAGGGTGTGGTTGGTTTTGGTGCCCTTCATCTTCAGGGTGGCGCCCAGGTCGCCGGCCACCAGCTTGCTCACCGGCTGGCGGTTTTTGCCGGACATGATGAACAACTGGTTGAGTCGCTCGGTCTCGCCAGTGTCACCGTTAACGAGATCCATCCCCTCGCTGATTTCGCCGGAGCAGACCTTGAAAAAGGTGATCTTGCCGAGAAACTGCTCCATTAAAGTCTTGAAAACGAAAACCACTGGCGGCCCGGCCGGATCGCAGGGCAGTTCCCGGTCATCGGCGGTCTTTTCCGGGGCCATCTCGGTGGCCGAGGGGGCCACGTTGTCGATGAAACCCATCATCCGGCCGCTGCCCATATTGCGCTTGGCCGACAGGCAAAAGATGGGAAAAACCTCGCGGTTCAGCATGCCTATCTTGAGGCCCTGGCGCATCTCGTCCTCATCCAGGCTGCCCTTTTCAAAGTAGAGTTCCATCAACTCTTCGTCGTTTTCCGCCGCCTTCTCCACCAGCTGGTTGTGCCATTCGGCGGCCCGTTCTTTTTCCGCCTCGGGAATGGCCAGCTTTTCCGGCTTGCCGCCCTCGGGGGGGAATTTGTACATGGTCATCTTCAACAGATCGATGATGCAGTCAAAGCCGTCGCCCTCGTTCAAGGGGTACTGCATGAGGATGGCCGCCGGCCCGAAACTCTCCTGGATGGCCTCCACGGCACTGAAAAAGTCGGACTTGGGATGGTCCACCTGGTTGACCGCAAACATGGCCGGAATCCGGTGGCTTTCAGTATAGTTCCAGGTCAACTCGGTGCCCACCTCCACCCCGTACTGGGCGTTGATCAGCATCACCGCGGTGTCGGCCACCCGTAGGGCGGAGAAGGTTTCCCCGACAAAATCATCCAGCCCCGGGGTGTCGATGATGTTAATCTTGTAATCCCGCCAGTCGGTGTGCAGCAGGGTGGCGTAAACCGAGTTGCCCCGCTGATGCTCGATTTCATGAAAATCGGAAATGGTGTTCTTATCCTCCACCGTGCCTCGCCGCTGGGAGAGCCCGGCCTCGAAAACCATGGTTTCGGCCAGGGTGGTTTTGCCGGATTTGACGCTGCCGAGCAGCACAATGTTTTTAATGTACTTGTCGTCATAGAGCTTCATGGGGCACCTCTCTTGCGGTGAAGGTTGATGGCCTCGCAAAAACCCGCCAAGCATGTTGGTCGGTAATGCGCAAACAAGTAGCTGCAAAGTGTGCCCTGTCGGCGCGGCCGCTTTTGCGGCGCCGGCAAGGTTGGTGGACGAAAGCTTGACTTAGGATTGACCGGTACAAACATATCTTATACTCTTTACCCGCAACTACGCCGAGCTGGCAAGACAACTTTCCTTTTTTTGTCGGCTGGCTCAAAACCTCTGCTTTTGGGAGAAGCTGTGCCATGAACCAGAAAAAATTTCGGGCCCTGCTGGTAAGCGAAGAAAACGGCTCTTTCGAGCGCCGGATAGTGACCAGAGAGCTGACAGATCTGCCGGACCATGAGGTACTGGTCCGGGTTTTATATTCGTCCCTCAACTATAAGGATGCTTTGTCGGCCAGCGGCAACCGGGGAGTGACCAGGCGCTATCCCCACACCCCGGGGATTGATGCCGCCGGGGTGGTGGAGGAAAGCCGGAGTGCGGATTTTCAGCTCGGAGACGAGGTGGTGGTTTCCTGCTATGACTTGGGGATGAACACTCCCGGTGGGCTCGGCGAGTATATCCGGGTGCCGGCGGCTTGGGTGATGCCACGGCCGGCGGCATTGAGTCTGCGCCAGTGCATGATTTACGGCACCGCCGGTTTTACCGCCGCCCAGTGTGTGGCCCGGCTGGTTGATTTTCCAGTGCGTCCGGAAGACGGGAAAATCCTGGTGACCGGGGCCACCGGTGGGGTCGGTATTCTGGCTTTGGCCATGCTGGCCAAGCTTGGTTACCGGATTTGTGCGGTCAGTGGTAAAGCGGAGCAGGCGGCCAGGTTGACCAGGCTTGGTGCTGAGCAGGTGCTGGGCCGCGAAGAAGCGGTTGATGAAAGCGGCCGGATGCTGCTCAAGGGGCGTTGGGCTGGGGTGGTGGATACTGTAGGCGGGCCGATTCTGGCCACCGCCATTAAATCCTGCCGCTACAATGGCCTGGTGACTTGCTGCGGCAACGCTGCCTCGCCGGATTTGACCCTAAATGTCTATCCTTTCATTTTGCGTGGCGTTACTTTGGCCGGGATCGACAGTGCCCAATGCCCCATGCCTCGGCGCCGGCAATTATGGCGGCGGCTGGCCGACCAGTGGCAGGTTGATGCGGTGGAAGAGTTGGTTGAAGAGATTACTTTGGCGGAGGTGGATGGAAAAATTGCCGCCATGCTGAAGGGCCGCCACCATGGTCGAATTGTCGTTAATATAAATGGATAGCGGCAGATGAAAATTTTTTGTAAAATGCTTTCTGTTTTTTAGTAGCTGATGTTATAAATTGCACCAAGACCTTGCTTCTTGCCCAAGATTGACTTACTATGAACATAACAGTACCGATTACTATTTGCCTTGCTGCAAGTTAAAACCGGCTGTCGCGTTTTCGTAAAACGCTTTACACATAAATAAACAAAAAAACAGGGAGGAAACCATGTCCCTTGGAACAGCGTTAAGAGTAACCAAGCAACGGCAGGTTCTGCTGGATGAACTTTGCAAGGTCCGCACGCACCCCACGGCTGACGAGCTTTACCAGATGGCCAGAAAGCGCTTGCCGCGGATCAGCCTGGGAACAGTGTATCGCAACCTGGAGTTGATGGCTGAAAACGGCATGATTCAAAAACTGGCCGTCGGCGGCACCCAGAAACGCTTTGACGGCAATGCCGTCCCTCACTATCACGTCCGTTGTCTCAAATGTGATCGGGTGGATGATTTGGATCTGTCGCTGGAGTTGGATGTTGAGCAGCTGGCTCGCGGGCATACCGATTTTACGATACAGCGGTACAGTCTGGAGTTTTCCGGGCTTTGCCCCGAGTGTGCCGGAAAGTAAAAACTCCGGTTACATTCTACCCACCCCCCCCATCAGTCCATCTGCTTGTCGGTTGCGGGCCGCCGGCGGCCACGCGTAGTTGCATCTCGCTTTTGACTGGAATTTCCTGACAGGCTAAGCTAGACTACAACCATTATCAACCCCCCCCCCAAATTTCCGGAGATTGCAAGATGAAATCATTGAAAGGCACGCTAACGGAAAAGAATATTCTCACCGCTTTTGCCGGTGAATCCCAGGCCCGTAACCGTTATACTTATTTTGCCGCACAGGCCAAAAAGGAAGGTTATGTGCAGATTTCCGCCGCTTTTGAGGAAACCGCCAACCACGAAAAAGAACATGCCAAGCGGCTTTTTAAACTGTTGGAAGGCGGTGAGGTGGAGATCAGTGGGTCATTTCCCGCCGGGGTGATTGCCACCACGGTGGAAAATCTGGCTGCGGCGGCCGGCGGCGAAAATCATGAATATAAAGAGATGTACCCCAGCTTTGCCAAGGTCGCCCGGGAAGAGGGTTTTGATGAAATCGCCGATATCTTTTCCAGCATTGCCATGGCCGAGGTCTTCCACGAAAAACGTTTTTTGGCGTTTAAAGCCAATATCGAAGCGGGCCGGGTTTTCAAGCGGGAGCAGGAAACGGCCTGGAAATGTCGCAACTGCGGCTATAACCACCATGGCGCTGCCGCTCCGGACCGTTGCCCGGCCTGTGATCATGCCCAGGCCCACTTCGAACTGTTGAAAGAAAATTGGTAACGGAGGCTAAGGTGGCCAAGCAACTTGAAGTTTACAAATGTGATCTGTGCGGCAATATCGTGGAAGTGTTGCATGCCGGGCAGGGCCAGTTGGTATGTTGTGGCCAGCCCATGCGCTTGATGACTGAAAATACCGTGGATGCGGCCCAGGAAAAGCACGTGCCGGTGATTGAAAAGGTCGAGGCCGGATACCTGGTCAAGGTTGGTTCGGTGGCTCATCCCATGGAGGAAAAGCACTTCATTGAATGGATCGAGCTGTTGGCCGACGACAGGGTTTATCGTCAGTTCCTGCCGCCCGGTCAGGCCCCGGAGGCCTTTTTCCCGGTTGACGCGGCCCAGGTCAGCGCCCGGGAGTATTGCAACCTCCACGGTCTCTGGAAGGTTTAAGCGGCCATTAGCACCGCATCTTCGGGCGATCGGTCCGGCTTGCGTACCGGAGTACGCGGCGCCGGTCCGCTTGCCCGAATCTGCGGCACTACTCGCCGCTTAAACGGTTAGCAAGGAATCGTTCCCCGGGAGCTTGCTGGTAAATTGTCCTTAATTGTCCTTAAACGTTAAGGCAGTGCCGCACTGGCGGGGCCGGTTAGTTTTTTGACCGGGCTCCTGGGAAAACCTTATTGCAGAGGTGGCTTTTTATGAAAGCGGTCGAGATCAAGCCGGATATTTTCTGGGTGGGCGCGGTGGACTGGAACAACCGTGACTTTCATGGTTATTCCATCAAGAAGGGCACCACCTACAACGCCTACCTGGTGCGGGACGAGAAGACGGTTTTGTTTGATACCGTGCGCCAGGGTTTTAAAGGTGATCTGCTGCACCATCTGCGCCAGTTGATCGAACCGGAGAAGATCGACTATATTGTGGTCAACCACGTGGAGCTGGATCATTCCGGCTGTCTGCCGGAACTCATCGAGCTGATCAAGCCGGAGAAGATTTTTTGTTCTCCCATGGGGAAAAAGGTACTGCTGGAGCACTTTCACCGGCCCGACTGGCCCCTCGAAGTGGTCAAGACCGGCGACCAGATCGAGCTTGGCCGGCGCACCGTGCGTTTTATTGAAACCCGGATGCTGCACTGGCCGGACAGCATGTTTTCCTATATTCCGGAGGAAAAGCTGCTGATCTCCAGCGACGCCTTCGGCCAGCACTGGGCCACCTCCCAGCGTTTCGACGACGAGGTGGATCAGGCCGAACTGCTGGCCCATTCCGCCAAGTATTATGCCAATATCCTGCTGCTTTATTCGCCGTTGGTGGAAAAGTTGCTGGCCCAGGTGCAGGCCGATGGTTTGGAGATCGAGATGATCGCCCCGGACCACGGCCTGATCTGGCGGCGCAATCCGTCCGCCATCCTGGAGGCATACCAGCGCTGGAGCAGCCAGCAGGCTCGCTCCAAGGCGGTCATCATTTACGACAGCATGTGGCACAGCACGGAAAAGATGGCCAAGGCGGTGCTCAGCGGCCTGCAGGACGAGGGGATCAAGGAGATCAGCCTGCTGCACGCCCGCAAGAACCACCGCAGCGACATCATGACCGAGGTGCTGGAGGCCGGGGCGGTGATCTTGGGCTCGGCCACCCTCAACAACAACATCATGCCGGCCATGGCCGATGTGCTGACCTACATGAAAGGTCTGCGTCCCAAAAACAAAATTGGAGCCGCTTTTGGTTCTTTTGGCTGGAGCGGCGAGGCGGTCAAACATTTGAACGGCTACCTGGAGGAGATGGGGGTTGAGTTGGTGGGCGAAGGGGTGCGGATCAAAAACGTTCCCACCCACGAAACCCTGGCCGACTGTGTGGAGTTGGGGCACAGCATCGCCCGGGCGCTGAATGGGACTGCGGGCCGTTAAGCAACAGGTGCTGGCGCTGCTGGCTGAGGCTGGACCTCTGCCGGAAGTTGACTATTCCGGCCGGCCCGAGGCGCTGCTGGCGGTCCGGGATGCCGAGGCGGCGGCTGATGTGACCCTGCCGGTGGCGCCGGAGTTGGCCGACAAACTGGCGGCCTTACCTTGGCATCAGGTGTTGAAAGTCCTTCTTTCCTTGTTTTGCCACAATGAACCGGCCTTCCGCTGGCGGGCGGTGAGCCTGCTGGGGCCGTTGGTGGCTGAGCTGGCGGAGCAGGATATGGAAGCGGCTCGGGTGATGATGCGTCGCCTGATGTGGAGCCTTAACGACGAGTCCGGCGGGATCGGCTGGGGGGCCCCCGAGGCCATGGCCGAGTGCCTGGTTTGGCACGCGGGCCTGGCCGAGGAGTATGGCCATATTCTGGTTTCTTTTATGCGCGAAGACGGTTTTTTTCTTGAATATCCGCCCTTGCAGCGGGGACTGATGTGGGGCCTGGGGCGCCTGGCGGCGGTGCGGCCGCAACTGCTGCGGCAAAAAAAGGCGCCGGACTATCTCTTGCCTTATCTCTCCTCCCCCGATGCCGCCGTCCGCGGTTTGGCCGCCCGTGCCCTTGGGCTGCTGCAAACCGTTGCCGCCCGGCAACCTCTGCAGGCGCTGCTAGTTGATCGGGCGCCGGTAATTTATTATCATCGCGAACGTCTGCTGACTGTCACCGTGGCTGACTTGGCCGCTGTCGCTGTACGGCGACTGGCCTGAGGCTCGAATCTGGCCAGCGATAAGGCTGGAAACTCACGCCCTGCCTGTCTTTTGCCAAAATCCCTTGACATTCCGACGGTATCTCCAGTAAACGTCTCTGGTACCAATGGGGCCGCAATTATCGTGGCTCTATCCCGGCGCTTTGGCGTGCCGGTTAATTTTTACTTTCTGGCGGCTTATGAACTTTCAAGACATCATTTTTGCCCTGGGTAACTACTGGGCGGAAAAAGGTTGTGCGATTCAGCAACCCTACGACATGGAAGTGGGGGCCGGTACTTTTCATCCCGCCACCCTGTTGCGGGCCCTGGGGCCGGAGCCCTGGAGTACGGCTTACGTGCAGCCTTCCCGACGGCCCACCGACGGGCGCTACGGTGAGAACCCCAACCGGCTGCAGCATTACTATCAGTATCAGGTGATCATCAAACCCTCACCGCCCGATATTCAGGAGATGTATATCGAAAGCCTGACCCGCTTTGGGCTTGACCCGCTGGGGCATGATATCCGTTTCGTCGAGGATGATTGGGAGTCCCCCACCCTGGGCGCTTCCGGTCTGGGTTGGGAAGTTTGGCTGGATGGTATGGAGATCACCCAGTTTACTTATTTTCAGCAGGCCGGCAGCCTGGAGTTGCATCCGGTTACGGTGGAGGTGACTTATGGCCTTGAACGGATAGCCATGTACCTGCAGGGTGTGGAAAGCGTTTACGATATCTCCTGGAATGGTCGGCTCAGTTACGGCGATATCTTTCTCCAGGCTGAAAAGGAGTTTTCCGCCTTTAATTTTGAACACGCCAGCGTACCCAAGCTGTTGGATTTTTTTGCCGCCTACGAGTCCGAGGCCTTTCGCTTGCTGGATCTTGACTTGATCCTGCCTGCCTACGATTATTGCCTGAAGTGTTCCCACACCTTCAACCTGCTTGATGCCCGCAAAGCGATCAGTGTGGCCGAGCGGACCCGTTATATCGGCCGTATTCGCAATATTGCCCGGCGGGTGGCGGAGCAGTACGTGGCGCGGCGGGAAGCTCTGGGCTTTCCCCTGCTGTCCGGGCAAAAGCAGTGAAGGAGTGTAACTGTCCAGTAGCACCCCATCTTGCGGCGATCAGATCGGCTTGAGTACCTGATGTACGGTACGCCGACTTGGTTTACCGCAACCTGGGGCACTGCTGAACAGTTACATGCCGGAATGAGCTGGATAATTACAAAGGAATAAGGGAATTGAGATATTTTTGAAATGGCGGAAGTGCATGGGAATCGAACCCACCCACCAGGCTGTTAACCCGGTGCACCGGATTTGAAGTCCGGGAGGGCCACCAGTGCCCTTTCCACTTCCGCAATGCCTGACAGGATAGCTTGTTCCGTAACGGGCTACAATGTTTTTCCCGCCAGGTCGAAGAAAAATTACATTTTTGCGGTAACCGTCCAGCCTATTCTGTGGGATGTTGCTGGGAGTTACTTTTACCAAGTCATCAAGGTCAGTAAGGAGCACGTTCCGGTATGGAATGCCAGCGTTTACAGAAACTACTAAAAAACTGGTATCTGCAAGTGCAGAGCGAAGCCATGGCCCCGGGCCGGATGATGGCCTTTATGGACGATCACCTGCTGGAGTGCGAGGTTTGTCTGGGCGACCCCAAAGTGCGGGAGGAGGCTGACCGGATCAGGGCCATGATTATGCCGCCGGTCAAAACCGGCAAGTCGGCCGATGACGAAAGCGCCGATGGACAGGCTGAATCGGACGAACCGGAAGATGCCGACAATGAAGATGATGAGGACTTGGATGAAGATGATGAAGAGGATGAAATCTGAGCAGCACTAAGAAAAAAATCAGCAAAGGAAGGAACGAAATGTCAGTATTACTTTGTGGTTCTTACGCTTATGACACCATCATGGTTTTTCCCGATAAGTTTAAGAATCATATCATTCCGGACAAGGTTCATATCCTGAACGTATCTTTTCTGGTGCCTCAGATGCGCCGGGAGTTTGGCGGTTGCGCCGGCAATATTGCCTACAATCTGCAGTTGTTGGGGGGCAGTCCCCTGCCCATGGCCACTGTGGGGGCGGATTTCGGTCCCTATGCCGAGTGGATGGACCGGCATGGCATCAGCCGGCGGCATATCAAGGTGATTGACGGCACCTATACCGGTCAGGCTTTTATTACCACCGACATGGATGACAACCAGATCACCGCCTTTCACCCTGGAGCCATGGGCGAAGCCCATCAGCAGCTGGTCAGCGAGGCTGAAGGGGTGAGCATCGGTATCGTCTCCCCCGACGGCCGTGATGGGATGATCCAGCACGCCGAGCAGTTTGCCGCCGCTGGTATTCCTTTTATATTTGATCCCGGCCAGGGTATGCCGATGTTTGACGGCAATGATCTCAATCGCTTCATCGACCAGGCCACCTATGCCACCCTTAATGACTACGAAGCCCAGCTGCTTTGTGAACGCACCGGTAAATCCCTGGAAGAGTTGGCCAGCAATCTACAGGCCCTGATCGTTACCCTGGGCGGTGAGGGCTCAAGGATTTACACCGGCGGCAAGTGCATCGAAATTCCACCGGCCCGGATCAGTGAGGCCAATGATCCCACCGGCTGTGGTGACGCATACCGGGCCGGGCTGCTGTACGGGCTGGAAAAAGGGTTGGACTGGGAGACCACCGGACGTATCGCCGCCCTCTGCGGCGCGATTAAAATCGAGCAGTATGGCACCCAGAACCACCATTTCACCATGGACGAGTTCAAGGCCCGTTACCAGGAGAGCTTCGGTTCAGCATTTTAAGTAAGCCCGGTTTGGGGTGCCATAAAAAAGCAATCACAGGTTTTGGCCCTTGACTGCTTATAAAAAAAGCTCCCGCGTCTGGC
Source organism: Desulfurivibrio dismutans (assembly GCF_029210385.1). GTDB lineage: Bacteria > Desulfobacterota > Desulfobulbia > Desulfobulbales > Desulfurivibrionaceae > Desulfurivibrio > Desulfurivibrio dismutans. The sequence continues at coordinate 240,719 of NZ_JARGDQ010000002.1, forward strand.
AAGACGCGGGAGCTTTTTTTATGTCAGCAAGACGCCCAAACGGCGACTTGCAATAATTGATGGTGGCGATGCAGGGACTTGAACCCCGGACGCTGCGGATATGAGCCGCATGCTCTAACCAACTGAGCTACATCGCCGTAGGACTTGGGGAAAAGACGCCTCTATATGGTAAATTTTGCCGCCGTTGTCAACCAATTTATGCCGCTAGAGGAAAGCCACAAAAAAAAGGAAGAAGGAGTGACTCCTTCTTCCTTTTACCCGACAGCCTGAAAAGAGGGTCGGTTCAGCCGGTCTTATACACAGCCGGTGGGCTTGGGCAGGCCGGCCATTTTGCAGGCTCCCTTACCAGGTCCTGAGGGGAACAACTCGTAGATCCGCTTCAGCGGGAAGCCGGTGGTCTTGGACAGGATCCGGACCATCGGGGCGATGCCGTTCTTTTTGAAGTAGTCCTGAAGGATGTCGATGATTTTGCGGTGCTCGTCGGTCAGCTCTTCGATGCCTTCGATGCTCTTCACGTAATCAACCCACTCTTCACTCCACTCCTCCATCCCCTTGGTCAGGAAGCCGTCCTCGTCCACATTGAAGGTCTTTCCCTTATGCTCTACTGTTGCCATTGTGTTCCTCCTTGGCTAAAAATTTAATCTACTATTGAAAACATCTCGTTTGCCTACTATTGAGGGATGACGTTTCTTACTATATGCCATTTCCTTTGTCAAGCATGCCCCTGGTTTTTTTATGGCCTGCCGACCGGGGGGGTGTTGTCTTGCTTAACCCCTATAATAGTGTCTTTTTTCCAGTGTTGATCGTCGGCCTGGGGGTGGTCGCTGAGGTAATGCAGCCCCCTTGATTCTTTGCGGCTTAAGGCACAGCGGACGATCAGCTGGGCTATCAGGGCGATGTTGCGGAGTTCTACCAGATCAGGGGTCAGCAGGTAATCCTGGTAGTGGCTCTCCACTTCGGCCAGAATCGGTCCCAGTTGCTCCTGGATCAGGTGCAATCGTTTCTCGCTGCGGACGATGCCGACATAATTCCACATCAGCCGTCGGATCTGGTCCCAGTTGTGACTGATCAGCACGGCTTCTTCAATGGGTCTGGCCCGGTCGGCCCGCCAGGGCATGATGGCGGGAAAGGTCTGCTTGGCCAGCCAGGGCCAGTCTTTTCGGCACTGTTCCGCCGCCCGGTGGGCAAAAACCACCGCCTCCAGCAGGGAGTTGCTGGCCAGGCGGTTGGCGCCGTGCAGGCCGGTGCAGGCGGTTTCTCCCAGGGCGTAGAGATTTTCCAGATCGGTGCGGCCCATCAGGTCGGTTAGTACCCCACCGCACATGTAGTGGGCTGCCGGTACCACCGGAATCGGCTCCCGGGTGATATCGACTCCCAGACCCAGGCAAGTCTGATAGATGGTGGGGAAACGCTTTTTGAGAAAGTCCGCCGGCTGATGGCTGATATCTAGAAAAACGCAATCCTCACCGCTGGTCTTCATTTCCAGGTCGATGGCACGGGCCACGGCATCGCGGGTGGCCAGATCCCCGCGGGAATCATACTTGGTCATGAAGGCCAGGCCCCGGCGGTTGACCAGACGACCGCCCTCACCCCGCACGGCTTCGGAGATCAGGAAATTTTTTACCCGCGGATGATAGAGACAGGTGGGGTGGAACTGGACAAACTCCAGGTTGGCCACCCTGGCGCCGGCCCGGTAGGCCATGGCAATACCGTCACCGGTGGCGATGTCAGGGTTGGTGGTGTAGAGGTAGACCTTGCCGGTGCCGCCGGTGCAGAGCACCGTGACTCGGGCCAGCCGGGTTTCCACCTTGCCGTTTTGCCGGTTTAAGACGTAGGCGCCAAGGCAGCGGTCATGAAAAGTCGGCCCCGGTGGGTCGGTGACCTTCTTGGGCCGGGCTGGTTCTTTGTTTTCCGCTTTGGAGGCCAGCAATAAATCCACCGCCAGGTGGTTTTCCAGGATGGTGATGTTGGGCTCCTCGGCAGCTTTTTGCAGCAGACTCTCCTCGATGCTGCTGCCGGTGCGGTCCATGGTGTGGGCAATGCGCCGGGCGGAGTGGCCCCCTTCCCGACCCAGGTCGAGTTCTTCTCCGGGCTTGCTGCCCGCCTGAAAGGCCACCCCTATGGCCATCAGCTCCCGGACCCGGGCCGGGCCGGTTTCCACCACCATTTTTACCACCTCCTCATGGCAAAGTCCGGCCCCGGCGGTTAAGGTGTCGGCGATGTGGGCGGCAAAGGAGTCTTCAGGCGAGAACACGGCGGCGATGCCACCCTGAGCCAGGTTGGTGGCGGTGTCCAGCCGTTTTTTCTTGGTCACCAGGGTGACCCGGCCCAGGCGAGCGGCCTTCAGAGCGAAGGAAAGACCGGAGATGCCGCTGCCGATGATCAGAAAATCCGCTTGCTGTTCCACGCCGTTACTTTCCTTTATGGTGACTTTCTGGTAGGTTGAAGCCCCGCGGTGGGTCGGCACTGGGCGTCGTCGGGCGGGGGTCTGATGTTGCCATTTTGGATGTTAATGTTGCCGGCGTCGCAAAAATCCGCGTCGCCGGCTGGGTGCGCACTGTAGCTCATTGTTTTGGTGTTACCGTACAACACGCTTAGCGTTTTTTGCGAGTCTATCAACGTTAAGTTTATCAGTATCAGGGTCATTTTTATGAGTGAAATCAAGCTGGTGGTTTTTGACTGCGATGGGGTTATGTTTGATTCCCGCGGGGCCAATCGAGAGTATTACAACCGTATACGGGCCCATTTCGGGCATCCGCCCATGGACGAAGAGGAGTTGGAGTACGTCCATATGCACCGGGTGGAGGATTCCGTTCGCTATATCTTCCGTAATTTTCCGGATGATCTGCCCGCCGCCGCCAGCTTTCATCGTGAGCTGGATTATACCCCCTTTCTGCGCTACATGTACATGGAGCCTGACCTGATCCAGTTTCTTGATTATCTGCGGCCGCAACGCAAAACCGCAATCAGTACAAATCGTACCACCACCATGCCCATTGTGCTCGAAATGTTTCAGCTGGCCCCCTTTTTCGACCAGGTGGTGACGGCTCATGATGTGGCCAACCCCAAGCCCCACCCCGAGGCTTTGGAGTGGATCATGGAGAACCTGGGCGTTGGCCCGGACCACACGATTTACATCGGTGACTCCCAGGTGGACCGGGAGCATACCGCCGCCGCCGGGATTCCATTGATCGCCTTTAAAAATCCGGCGCTTAATGCCGAGTACCACGTGGCCAGTTTTATGGAGATCGTTAAGCTGCCGCCCTTTTGCGGTGGTCCCTGAGTGTTGGGCGAAAGGTTGAATTATGAAACTGGAAAATCATCATCAAATGCTGGCGCTGGCCCCCGATGCCCCCCGGGCGGAGGCGGCCGTGCGCCGTTTTTTTGCGCGAACCCAGTTGGTTCGTTACGATTTGGTGGAGGTGGCGGAAGCATCTGTGCTGCCCGCTGCCGACCCGGCTTTCTGGCCGGCCATTGACCAGGCGATCAGCCGTAACCGGCAGGTGCTGCAGGAGATCATCGAAGAGCTGAAGAAAGCGGGTATCCGTTCCGTTGATGACCTGGCCGTGCTGCCGCAGGGTTACCAGAGTAAACTGGCCCATACCGCCACCCACCTGCTCGACGGCTTCTTCGGCATCGACAGCGCCTTTTTCAGCCTGGTGGAGGATTCCCACTGGATCTCCGAAGCTTTAGGCCAGGAGATCCGGCGGCACCCCGATGAATATTATCTGCTGCCGGTGCGTGGTGAGTTGCAGATAAACCGGCAACAGCAGCTGGTCAGCACCTTCCGCCGTTTTGAGTCCTGAGCCGTGCTGCTCCAGGGGTGGCGTTCAGTCCTGATGGTGGTGGTGATGGTGCCCCCGGTGGGTCGGTCCTCCCGCCTTGACCAGGGCCTCTCCCAGCAGCCGGTCCGCGTCTTCCAGGAGCTCGGCAGCCCGATCGATGAGTTTGGCTACTTCGTTTAAGTTTTCGTTGCGGGCGGTCGAGCTCCACCGGCGGAACTCGGTGGCGTGCCCCTGGTTGTGCTCGATCCAGTGGGGCAGGAGAACCCGTAGTTTTTCCTCTGCTTGCTTTTCCGTCATGTCAACCGGTCCTTAAAGTTTGTTGGTGAGAATGACCTTGCCGGCCAGAAAGTCGATGCGGCTGATTACCGCCCCATCGATCAACTTGGGTTCCTCAAACAGGGTACTGATTCTGACTCCGTTGCTTTCCACTTCCAGCTGGGAGACGTTTTCCGCTATCAGTTCTTCCTTTTCCTGCTGTTGGTGGACGACGCTTATCTGGCACATGAATTATGGTTCCCCGTGGGTGGTGTGATGATTCTTCAGGCCGGGCTTTGCGGTTAGCCGCACGTTCTACGAAACCGACCATTATAAGCAATACAAAAAAGCGTTCACGAGCGCAACCGCTACCCGCATGAAATGGTGACAAAAAATGCAAAAAATATCTCAACCCTGGGGTGATTTAAGTAAGGCGCGCCGGATGCTGGCGGCGGCTGAAAATATCGCCGTCGTCGGGCTGTCGCCCAAAAAGCAGCGCCCCAGCAACCAGGTGGCTCGTTATCTGCTTACCCAAGGATTCCGGGTGGTGCCGATCAATCCCGGCCAGGAGCAGATTCTTGGCCTGCCATGTTTTCCTGATCTGACCACCGCCGTTAAGCAGTTGGGGATCCGGATGGATCTGGTGGATATTTTTCGTCGTGCCGATCAGGTCGGGCCGGTGGTGCGGGAAGCTATCGCAGTGGGTGCCGGCGGCATCTGGATGCAGGAAGGGGTGGTTAACCACGAAGCGGCTCGGGCGGCGGCGGCGGCGGGCCTGGAGGTGATTATGGACCAGTGCCTCAAAACCATTCACGAACAGCTGTGACCGACGTCTTGAGCTGAGCGTAACATTCTGCAGCGGCGACATTTCTTGACTTTTTCCCCGGCGTGCGCTACTAGTCCATGTTTTTCGTGTTGGTGCCGAATCGATTTTGATCAACCATAGGGACAGGAAAACCTTACTTATGCAGGCCCTGAAAGGATTTAAAGATATTCTGCCCGACGAGGCGCGGCTCTGGCAGCGGGTGGAGGGTACCGCCCGGGATATTTTCCGGCGTTTTGGTTTCGAGGAAATCAAGGTGCCGATTCTCGAGAAAACCGGGCTTTTTGCCCGCTCCATCGGTGAGGCCACCGATATCGTCGAAAAGGAGATGTACACCTTCAGCGACCGCAACGGCGAGTCCATCACCATGCGGCCCGAGGGTACGGCCCCGGTATTGCGGGCCTTCATCGAACACGCCCTGCACCTGCGCCGACCCATCAACCGCCTCTTTACCGTGGGGCCCATGTTTCGCCATGAACGGCCCCAGAAAGGGCGGCTGCGGCAGTTTCACCAGTTGAGCGTCGAGGCCCTGGGGGCCGATCATCCCCGGCTGGATGCCGAGGTGATCGCCATGGCCCGCCAGTTGCTGGTGGAACTGGGTTTAAAGGCCGAACTGCAGCTCAACTCCCTGGGTTGTCCCGACTGCCGGCCGGCCTACCGGGCCAAGCTGGTGGAGTTTCTGAGCGGCCACCGGGAGCAGTTGTGCGAAGACTGCCGCCGCCGGGTGGAGAGCAACCCCCTGCGGGTGCTGGACTGCAAAAGCGCCAACTGTCGACGGCTCAATGCCGAAGCTCCGGCCATCCTGGGCTCCCTGTGCGCCCCCTGCGACCAACACCTGGCCCGGGTGCGCCAAGATCTCGACGCCCTGCAGATCCCCTACACCATGAATCCCTTCATGGTCCGGGGGCTGGATTACTACACCCGCACCACCTTCGAGTTGCTCACCGACGCCCTGGGCGCCCAGAGTGCGGTGGGGGCCGGCGGCCGTTACGACGGCCTGGTCAAGCAGCTGGGCGGGCCGGACCTGCCCGGCATCGGCTTTGCCATGGGTCTGGAACGGCTGGTGCTGCTGCTCCAGGAGCAGGAACAGGCCGCCGCTGCCGGCCCCGATCTCTTCCTGGCCTGCCTGGGTGAGCCCGCCGCCGCCTACGGCTTCACTCTGCTGCAGAAATGCCGGCTGGCGGGCTTAAGCGCCCTGATGGATATTCAGGGCCGGGGCCTGAAGAGCCAGATGAAGCAGGCCGACCGCCTGCATGCCCGCCATGTGCTGATCATCGGCGAGGATGAACTGAACGCCGGCCAGGCGGTGCTGCGCAACCTGGACAGCAAGGAAGAGCGCCAGGTGGCCCTGGATGATGAATTAACGGCACTGCTGCCGCTGCTGCAGAGTTAGCAAGCCGGTGACTGTTCAGTAGCACCCCCGAAAGCGGCGATCAGGTCGGCTTGAGTACCTGGTGTGTGCTCCGCCGACTTGGCTTACCGCAGCCTGGGCACTGCTGAACAGTTGCAACATAACTGAAAACCATTAACACTCGATAACTAATTAACTTATTTCGGATTTTACTTAAATCTTAAGGAGCATCACCATGGAAGCCATGGGCAACCTGCGGCGCAGTCATCACTGTAATATCTTGAACGCCGAGCATATCGGCCGGGAAGTCACTCTCATGGGCTGGGTGCTGCGGCGCCGGGACCACGGCGGGGTGATTTTCATCGACCTGCGGGATCGCCGGGGTATTACCCAGGTGGTCTTCAACCCGGAGACCAACCCGGAGGTCCACGCCAAGGCCCATGCCCTGCGCAGTGAGTGGGTGCTGGCGGTGCAGGGGGTGGTCCGGTCCCGGCCCGAGGGGATGACCAACCCCAAGCTCAAGACCGGCGAGATCGAGGTGATGGTCTCCGAGTTGAAGATCCTCAATCAGAGCCAGACCCCGCCCTTCCCCCTGGATGAGGAGATCGATATTTCCGACAATCTGCGCCTGCAGTACCGTTACCTGGACCTGCGCCGGCCGGCCATGGCCGCCAACCTGATGTTGCGCCACCAGGCCTGCCAGGCCATTCGCCAATACCTCAACGGCGAGGATTTTCTGGAAATCGAAACCCCGGTGCTGACCCGCTCCACCCCCGAAGGTGCCCGCGATTACCTGGTGCCCAGCCGGGTCAACCCGGGCCGCTTTTTCGCCCTGCCCCAGTCGCCGCAGCTCTTCAAGCAGTTGCTGATGGTGGCGGGCATGGACCGCTACTACCAGATCGTCCGCTGCTTCCGCGACGAAGACCTGCGGGCCGACCGCCAGCCGGAGTTCACCCAGGTGGATATGGAGCTCTCCTTTGTCGGCGAGGAAGAGGTGATGGGAGTGGCCGAGGGGATGATGCGGGCCCTGTTCGCCGCCACCCTGGGCCGGGAGCTCTCTCCCCCCTTCCCCCGCATGACCTACGCCGAGGCCATGGCCCGTTACGGCACCGACCGGCCGGACACCCGCTTCGGCCTGGAACTGGTGGAATTGACCGCGGTGGTAAAAAACTGCGGCCTCAAGGTGTTCCGTGAAATCGCCGACAAGGGCGGGATGATCAAGAGCATCAACGCCAAGGGTTGCGCCGATTTTTCCCGCAAGGACCTCGATGACCTCACCGCTTACGCCGGCCAGTTCGGGGCCAAGGGACTGGCCTGGGTCAAGATCAAGGAGGGTGGCGAGTGGCAGTCGCCCATCGCCAAGTTCTTCACCGAGGAAGAACGGCAGGCCATGATGACCACCATGCAGGCGGAAAAGGACGACCTGCTCTTCTTTGTCGCCGACCAGCCGGCCATTGTCCATGGCGCTCTGGCGGAATTGCGGCTGGAGTTGGCCCGACGGCTTAACCTGGTGGCCAAAGACGACTTTTCCTTTGTCTGGGTCACCGATTTCCCCCTGCTGGAATACGACCACGAGGCCAAGCGCCACGTGGCGGTGCATCACCCCTTCACCGCTCCCCACGAGGAAGATCTGCCTCTGCTGGACAGTGATCCGGGCAAGGTGCGCAGCCGGGCCTACGACCTGGTGCTCAACGGCACCGAGATCGGCGGCGGCTCCATCCGTATCCACCACAAGGAGATGCAGGAGCGGGTCTTCACCGCCCTGGGGATCAGCCAGGAGGAGATCAACGACAAGTTCGACTTCCTGGTCCGCGCCCTGGAGCTGGGCGCCCCGCCCCACGGCGGCCTGGCCTTCGGCTTGGACCGGCTGATGATGATCATCGCCGGCCGCGACAGCATCCGCGACGTGATTGCCTTCCCCAAGACCCAGAAGGCCACCTGCCCGCTGACCAACGCCCCGGCCCCGGTGGCCCGGCGGCAACTCACCGAGCTAAGCCTTAAGCCCGACTGGCAGTAAACGTGCAGCAGCACCGCCAAAGGCGGCGATCGGGCCCGGCTTGCTTATTTGCAGGCACTCAGGGAGACCCAAGGATACGCTTTTGGTGGTGGCCAAGGGGTGGGGGCCGCGGCAACCGGTAGCGGCTCATTCTCGGCGGGCATCCATGCCCGCCTCCGAGGCGGCGGCGGCCTCCTGCGCGTCCATGCGCCCGGCCGCCGCCGAACCCGCCGCTACCGGTTGCCGCGGCCCCCGTCCAGGCTGCAAGCGAGTTGCACGTTGCGCTATGGTACCCACCTAGCACCACCAAAGGACGTTACCAGGTTTCAAGATCGCCTCTCTCTTGTTTGTCTGTTGCCGGTTGTGATAAGCTTGGGCCAAGTCTTCAATCATGTGGCCCGCTGCGTTACGCTGTAAACGATTCATGGGGCTGCGGGGTAAGTCGATCACGGCTTTGGGAGGTTATCATGACGGCTACCGCCGGGGAACTGCCGGCTGCGGTGCGTTTTTTGTTGGAACCGCAAGTTTATCCCCATCCGGTGGCGCGGGTGGAGTTGATACAGACCCATATCTCCTATGTGCTGCTGGCCGGTGATTTTGTCTATAAGATGAAAAAACCGGTGGATTTCGGTTTTCTGGATTTTTCCGACCTGGCCCGGCGACGCTACTACTGTGCCGAGGAACTGCGCCTCAACCGGCGTTTATGCCCGGAGATCTACCTGGCGGTGGTCAGCCTCAACCGGGCCGCAGACGGGGCTTTCAGCCTGGACGGGCCGGGGGAGCCGGTGGAGTACCTGGTGAAAATGGCGCGGATGCCGGAAAAGGGCATGATGCCGCGGCTGATTGAGCGGGATGAGCTGACCGCCGGGCATTTGCACCTCATTGTCCACAAGCTGGTTCCCTTCTACCGCCAGGCCGACGACTCGCCGGAGGTGCGTGAGCTGGGCGGGGTAGAGGCGGTGCGGTTCAATGTCGAGGAAAATTTCCAGCAGACCGCCGCTTTTGTCGACACCCCGGCCCTGAGTCGGGAACGCTTTAACCGTATCCGCCAGCGTTCCCGGGCCTTTCTGGCCCGCCCCGAGCTCTTTGCCGCCCGCCAGGCGGCGGGCTGGATCCGCGAGGGGCACGGCGATCTGCATGCCGCCAATATCTGCTTTGCCGATCACCGGGTGCATATTTTCGACTGCATCGAGTTCAACCGCCGCTTTCGCTGCGCCGACGTGGCCGAGGATATCGCCTTTCTCGCCATGGACCTGGATTTTCGCGGCTTAAACGAACTTTCCCGCCATTTCGTGGAGTATTACGCCGACCAGGCTGACGATCCGGAGGTGCTCACCATGCTCCCCTTTTACTGCTGTTACCGGGCCTACGTGCGGGGCAAGATCAGCCTTTTCACCGCCGCCGAACCGGAAGTGGACGCCGCCACCCGCCAACAGGCCCAACAGCAGGCCGGGCGCTATTTCGCCCTGGCCCAGTGCTATGCCGATGAACTCTGCTGATTCTCCTGTAAACGTCCAGCAGCACCGCATCTTTGGGCGATCAGCCAAGCTTGCGTACCTGGGGTACGCGGCACTTGGCTGCTTGCCCAAAACTGCGGCACTGCTGAACGTTTCCATCCCTTTGCAGCAGCAGGAGGGGGTTGATGAACAGTTTTATTCCTCTGACGGGCCGGTTTTGTATGTTTTCTTTGGGCTGATTGCCACCGGTAAGAGTACCCTGGCCCGGGCCTGGGCCCAGCGGCGGGGGCTGGCCCATTACAATTCCGATGTGGTGCGCAAGGAGCTGGCCGGCCTGGCGGTCACCGCCAAAAGCCGGGACGAGGAGGGTCGGGGCATTTACACCCCGGAGTTCACCCTTCGTACCTATGATGAACTGCGCCGCCGGGCCGCCAACGAATTGCGGCAGGGGCGGAGTGTGGTGCTGGATGCCTCCTATCACGACCGGGACCAACGGCAGCGGCTGGTGGAACTGGCCGTATCCCTGGAGGTCGGATTGCACTTTGTCCTCTGCCAATGTTCCGATGAGGTCAAAAAACAGCGCCTGGCGCGGCGGGCCCAAGACCCGGCGGCGGTGTCCGACGGACGCTGGGAGATTTACCTGCGCCAGCGGCAAAAATACCAGCCCCCCACCGAACAGCCCGCCTCCCGGTTGACCACCATCGATACCGACCGGCCAGTGCCGAAGCTGCTTGCGGAACTAAGTAGGCGGTTGCCGTAATCAGGAGGTTAATCATGGACACGACCAGCGTACATTTGTTGATTTCCGGCCGGGTGCAGGGCGTTTTTTACCGCGCTTTTACCGAGGAAACGGCCAAAAAGTTTGGCCTCAAAGGCTGGACCCGCAACTTGCCCGACGGCAGGGTGGAGGCGGTGCTGGAAGGCACCCGGACGGATATTGAGCAGGCCATCGCCCGGCTCCGGCAAGGACCGCCGGCCGCCAGGGTGGACGATATCGCCACCCAGTGGCAGGAAGCGGCCGGGCACCCCGATTTTACTATCCGCTATTCCTGATCCGGAAGCTCGACGGCTGACAACTTATTTACGGGGTCGGTGTCTGCCGCGCTCTGGCGGCCGGGGTCGCTCAACTGCCGCCCTGCAGACGCTTTTTCACCCCGGGGAACAGGTCCAGCTCGGTGTGGGGCAGGAACTGGGAGGCGGTGTACTGCTCCTGGAAGGCGGTGACCTCGGATAGTTCGAAACTGGTGAGCTTGCGGACCACCTCCACCACGTCCCGGCGGATATGGTTGCTCATGGCGCTCATCCAGGCCCCCATCAGGGAGCCGTTACCGACATAAAGGAATTTCTCCGGGGCGATCTCCGGCAGCAGCCCCACGGTCATGGCGGCGTCCAGGTCCAGGTAGCTGCCGAAAGCCCCGGCCAGGATTACCTGCTCCAGGTCGCCGATACTCAACCCCACCTCCTCCACCAGGGTCTTGACCCCGGCAAAGATGGCCGCCTTGGCCCGCATGAAGTTTTCGATATCCACCTCGTTGAGCACGATGTCATGGTCCACTCCGGCCTCGTGCCGCCAGGCCAGCACGTATTCCCAGCCGCTGCGGCCTTCCCGCAGCCGGTCAGTGGCCCGCTGCCGGTTAAAGCGGCCTCCGTGGTCCAGCACCCCGACGGTGAACAGGGATGCCACCAGGTTGAGCAGCCCCGAGCCGCAGATCCCCACCGGTGCTTTGCCGCCCACCGTGGTCAGGCGCGGCTCCAGGGTTTCCGGGTCGATGGCGGCATCCTCGATGGCCCCCTGGGCGGCCCGCATGCCGTGGGTGATGCCGCCGCCCTCGAAGGCCGGGCCCGCCGAACAGGCGGCGCAGACCAGCCACTCCCGGCTGCCGATGACGATTTCGGCGTTGGTGCCGATATCCACATAGAGGGTCAACTTGTCGGTGCGGTACATGCCCGAGCCCATCACCCCGGCCACGATATCGCCGCCCACGTAGCTGGAAACCGCCGGGTAACAGAGCGCCACCGCGTGCTGGTCCAGCTCAAGACCCAGGTCGGCGGCCCGTACCGGCGGCAGGAAGGTGCTGGCCGGTACGTAGGGCGCCCGGCGGATGTGGCTGGGGTCCAGCCCCAGCAGCAGATGGGTCATGGTGGTGTTGGCGGCCAGGGTAATCGAGCTGATCTCCTCCCGCCGCACCGGCCCCCGGGCCGCCTCCTGGGGCGGGTGGGCCTTGGTTAGCAGCTTATCCAGCACCTGGTTGATGGTGTTGACCGCCAATTCCTGCATCAACTCCAGCCCTTTTGGCTTTTCGGCGTAAATGATGCGAGAGATGACATCCTCGCCGTAGCTGAGCTGACCGTTGTAGGCGCCGTCGCGGGCCAGCACCTTGCCGCTTTCCAGGTCCACCAGGATGCCGTAGATGGAGGTGGTGCCCAGGTCGAAGGCCAGGGCGAAGTTGCGCCGGGTCCAGTCGCCCGGCTGGATGTCCATGATGAAGTTTTTGCCGGCATGCACCGGCCGGGCCACGGTGACGGTGACCAGGAAATCGTCGGCCCGCAGGGCGGCGGGGATTTTTTTCAGCACCGGCAGGGTGATCACCATCCGGTGCTCGTCATACTGACTGCTCAGGGCGTTGATGATCCGGCCGGCGTCGGCCATGTTGTCGGCCTGTCCGGGCCGGGGCAGTTCCAGGAAAAATTTCTCCACCGGCGGTAGAAAAAGCCCGTGTTCCCTCAATTCTTCGATGTCGTAGACATGCATCCGGGCCTGGTTGCGGCCCGCCACCTCCCTCCGGTCGCCGGTGATCAGCCCGCCTTTGCCCAGGCCGGATTCCACCGGGATCCGCACCACCGTGTCGCCGGTGATGACGGCGCCGCAGGCCAGGCGATGGCCCTGCTGAAAATCACCCGGCAGGATCTTTTCGCTCTCCCCGCCCTGCACGGTGCCCTGTTCCACGATCACCCGGCAGCGCCCGCAGGCCCCGTCGCCGCCGCAGGAGGCGTTGACATGCAGCCCCAGTCGCCGGGCGGCGCTGATCAGGGTTTCGCCGGTCGCGGCGTTCACTGTCCGGCTGCCCGGCTCAAAGGTGATGCGGTATGACGTTTGTGACTGTTCGCTCATTTGGCTTACCCCAGTTCCATGATTTCCAGTTGCTGCAACTGCGCCAGGGTGTAAACCGGTCCGTCGACGCAGACCAGGTGGTGGTCCAGGTGGCAGTGGCGGCAGAGGCCCAGGCCGCATTTCATCTGGCGCTCCAGGGTGGTGATAATCTGTTCCGGGGCGATGCCCGTCGCTGCGGTCTGGCGACATACGGCCCGGATCATCGGCGGCGGGCCGCAGATCAGGACGCTGGTTTGCTCCGGCGCCGGTTCCAGCTCGGCCAGCAGTTCGGTGACCAGCCCCACGGCGCCGGTCCAGCCCGGCGCGCCCTGGTCCACGGTGAGCCGGCAGTCCACCCGGCCGCTTTGCTGCCAGCGGGCCAGGTCTTCGCCAAAGGCCAGGTCGGCCGGGGTACGGCTGCCGTAGAGCAGGGTGAGGGGGCCGAATTTTTCCGGTTCGGCCAGGCAGCTTTCCAGCACCGAACGCAAAGGGGCCAGGCCGATACCGCCGGCGATGAACAGCAGCCGGCGGCCGTGCAGGTCGGCCAGGGGAAAAGGGCGGCCGTAGGGTCCCCGCAGGCCCACCTCCGCTCCCACCGGCAACCGGTGCAGGGCCTCGGTCAGTAAGCCCACCTTGAGCACGCTGAGCCGCAGCTCCGGCTCATGGGGCGAGGAGGCCAGTGAAATGGGCGCCTCGCCGCAGTGGGGTACGGAAACCATGACAAACTGCCCCGGCTGGTAAGCCGAGGACCGTCCGGCGGTCGATCGTGCCCCGTTGGCTGCCGGCAACTCCTCCAGCGGCTCCAGAACCAGGGTCCGGATCCGTGGGTTTTCTTCGATAATCCGGCTGATCCGCGCCCGCACGGGCAGGTAGGGATCAATCACCCCACCGGGCCGGATCTTATCAATCGTCATTGGCTAAATTCCCCTGATCTCTTTATGTAAGGGTTCAGTCGGAGCACCAATCGTCTGGGCCCGGAGCAAAGTGAAAGTCGCGTGGGGCCTGGACGGGGGCCGTGAAACCCGGTAGCGACGGGTTCGCCCGCTGCCGGGCGCATGGACGCGCAGGAGGCGGCGGGCACCTCGGAGGCCGACAGGATGTCGGCCGAGAATGAGTCGCTACCGGGTGTCACGGCCCCCACCCCGTGGCCAAGGCCAATGACTTTGACGCCACTTTGGGTCGAGTCGTTGCAAGTTTACCTCCCGGCCAGGTTGATAAAATGCAGGATATCGGCGCCGCCGAAGCAGGCCCCGACGCAGCGGCCGCAGCCCATGCAGCTGGGGCGGCCGTGTTTTTTCACATCCAGTTCAAGCTTGTGGCGGAAACGTTGGCGCAACTTGTCTTTGCCCGGCTGCACCGGGTTGTGGCCGCCGGCCATGGCGGTGAAGCCGGTGGCGGTGCAGGCGTCCCAGAGCCGCAGGCGTCGGCCGTGGTGCTGGTCCTGCGGTTGGTCGACGATGGTGAAGCAGGTGCAGGTGGGGCAGAGGTAGGCGCAGCCGTTGCAGTCCTGGCAGCGGGTCGCCAGCTCTTCCCAGACCCCCGACGGCAGGGTGTCGGCGGCCAGCCGCTTGATGGCCTGGTCGGCGTGGACCTGGCGGCTGAAGCCGCCCCGGGCCTCCAGGTAGAGCTGGAAGCGGCGGTTGCGTTCTTCCGCCGGGGCCGAGCGGAAAAAGTGGGGCCAGCGCCGGATGATCTCGGCCCCGCCGGCCCGGCCCACCTCCACCAGGAAATCGCGGCCCAGGTCGGTGAGTTGCAAATCACTGCCCTCTTCCAGGAAGGGGCCGGCATTGACTGCGGCGCAGAAGCAGTCGGCAAAGGGCTGGTTGCAGTTGAGGCCGATCAGCAGGCTGTTTTCCCGCCGTCGCCGGTAGCTCAGCTCCCGGCGGCCGGGCAGAAAGACCACGTCGAGATAAAGCACGGCGTTGAGATCACAGGGCCGGACCCCGAAGAAGAGGGTGGGTGGGGTAGTGGTGGCCGGCGGTTGGAAATGGTAGCCCCCGGCGTCGTCCAGCCGGTAGTCGTAGAGGTGTTCCTGCTGGGGAAAGAGAAAATCTTTCAGGGAGTTCTGTGGCTGGCTCTCAAGGTCCGGGACGGTGGCGACCGGGTTGGCGATCTCCTGGAACATGGTGTCGCCGTGGTCGTTGCGGACCGGGGCCACCAGCCGGTATTCCTTGGCCAGGCGCCGCAGCAGGGGGGCCAGATGGTCGCGGCTGAGCAGGTACTGGTCACTCATGGCCGCCTCCCCTCATCCCCCCCGGCTTTTTCCAGCCTGACGGCGCAGATCTTGTATTCCGGGCAGCGGGCCCGGCGGTCGCTAGCGGTGGTGGTCAGTTGGTTGATGGGGGCCTCGGCGAAGTGAAAATTGCCGTAAACCATGCCCGGCGGCACCTGCTGGCTCAGCTCGGCCTTAAACTCCACCTCTCCCCGGCGGGAGATCAGCCGTACCGCCTCACCGCCGGCGATCTGCCGCGCCCGGGCGTCCGCCGGGTTGATCTGCAACAGCGGGTGGCGGCATTCCCGGTTGAGGATGGCGCTGTGGCGGGTCATGCTGCCGGTGTGGTAGTGGTGGTAAACCCGACCGGTGTTGAGCAGCAGGGGGTAGTCGGCATCGGTGCTTTCCGCCGGCGGCTGGTGCTCGGCCACGGCAAAGCGGCCCCGACCGCGGGTGAAGTAGTACTTGTGCAGATAAGGGGTGCCGGGATGCTGCCGGTCCCAACAGGGCCATTGCAGGCCCCAGCCGCCGGCCAGGCGGTCGTGGTAGATGCCGCCGTAGATGGGGGTCAGCAGGGCGATTTCCTCCATGACCTCGGCCGCCGACTGGTAATCCATGGGGTAGCCCAGTTGTTGGCTTAAGGCGGCGATGATCTCAAGATCGCTTTTGGCCTGGCCGGGCGGCGCCACGGCGCGGCTGATCAGTTGCACCCGGCGTTCGGTGTTGGTGAAACAACCATCCTTTTCGGCAAAACAGGCGGCGGGGAAGACCACGTCGGCTTGGGCGGCGGTTTCGGTGAGGAAAATGTCGCTGACCGCCAGGAAGTCCAAGCGGCGGAAGTTCTCTGCCACCCCGTTGAGATCCGGGTCGCTGAGCAGTGGATTTTCCCCCATGATCAGCAGAGCGCGGATGCCGCTGGCCGGGTCCGGCTGGCCGGGTTGGTCGGCACCGCCTGCGCCGCCGGGTTTCGCGGCCGGGCTGTCGCTTTTACTAACCGGACCATCGCCACTGTCCGGCTCCCGGCCATGGGTCATGGCCAGCAGGGTGCGACCCGGCCAGGCCGGCGGTTCCACCCCCCAGGCGGCGGCAAAGCGTTGCCGCGCCTCGGGGTCGGTCACCGGCTGGTAGCCCGGCAGCATCCCCGGCAGGGCTCCCATGTCGCAGGCCCCCTGGACGTTGTTCTGGCCCCGCAGCGGGTCCACCCCGGCGTCTTCCTTTTCCACGTTGCCGGTGAGCATGGCCAGGTTGGCCAGGACCTCCACGTTGGCCGTGCCGCAGACATGCTGGGTGACCCCCAGGCAGTAGCAGATCACCGCCTTGCCGGCCCGGCCGTAGAGCAGGGCGGCCCGGCGCAGCTCTTCGGGGGCGACCCCGGTCTGCCGGTAAACCTCCGCCAGGTCCAGCCGGTAAAGATAGTCTCGCAGGGCAAAAAAGTTTTCCGTGCGCAGTTCGATGAACAGGTCGTCGGCCAGGTTTTCATCGAGGATAACTTTCATCAGGCCGTTGATCAGCGGGATGTCGCTGCCGGGCTTGAGGGCCAGGTGCAGGTCGGCCAGACGGGCGATGGCGGTGCGGCGGGGGTCGATGACGATCAGCTTGGCGCCGCGGTCCTTGGCGGCATAGATGCGGCGGGCCACCTGGGGATGGGCCTCGGTGGTGTTGGAGCCGGAAACCAGGATAACCTCGGCGGCCTCAATCTCGTTGATGGAGTTGGTCATCGCCCCGCTGCCGAAGGTGGTGGCCAGACCGGCCACCGTGGGGGCGTGTCAGAGGCGGGCGCAGTGGTCGATATTGTTGGTCTTCAGCACCGCCCGGGCGAATTTTTGCAGCAGGTAGTTCTCTTCGCAGGTACACTTGGCCGAGGCCAGCACTCCCAGCGCCTCAGGACCGTGTTCCGCCCCGATGCGGCCCAACTCGGCGGCGCAATAAGCCAGGGCCTCGTCCCAGCTCACCGGCTCCAGCCGGCCGTTTTTGCGGCGCAGGGGGGAGGTGAGGCGGGCCGGGTGCTGGATGACCTCCGGCAACTGCCACCCCTTAACGCACAGGTTGCCTCGGGAAACCGGATGGTGGCGGCTGGGGAGAACACCCACCACCTGGTCGCCCTCACAGCGCAGGTACAGCCCGCAGCCACAGCCGCAATAGGGGCAGATGGTGAAGACATTTTCACGTACACGATCACGGGGCACCGCGTTCACAGACCCGTCCTCCGCCGCCGTCGGCTCATTTTTTCGCCTTGCACCCGCCGCCGCATTTCTTGGCCGGGGCGGCGGCCGCCTCATCTTTCATCATGCAGCCGGTTTCCCCGCACCGCGGGCAAGTTTTGGGTTTGCAGCGTCCTTCCTTCGTAGTTCCGCATTTTTCGCATTTGAACGTTGCCATTTTGTATCGCCTCATGTTTTAGGGTTGTTAACAAAAACCATCGTTACATCCGACAATAATTGCCACTTTCCGTTCCATCATAGCCTTGTCCATGGGGTGTCAGCAAGTAACAAATATTCATGTTTGATCAATGTCTGGGCTTGCCGGCTTGGTTTGCTTTTCTTCCTTTGCGCCGGTTCAACTTCATTGTACTATTGGACGCAAATTTTTTGCTAATCTTTGTGCTTGCTTGGTTTCAAGCCATTGTTATGGTTGCTTAGCGCTGTGAAACCAGCAAAATAATTTACGACTTGTTTGTCGATGTGGCTTTAACTGCGCCGGCTTTTCTGCCGCTGGGGAGTAATTTCAATGCCTATACAACCGGAACGCCTGGCGAAAACTTTTGTGCGCCTTTGTGAAATAGACAGCCCTTCTCGTCGGGAGGGGCCGGTGGCCGCTTTTTTAAAAGGGCTCTTTGCCACCGAATTCAGAGCAGAGATCCTGGAAGATAACTCGGCCCCGTTTACTGGTTCCGATACTGGCAACCTGGTGGTCAGGATTCCTGGCCGCGGGGGAGGTTTGCCTCCTTTTTTCTGTAACTGTCATTTTGATGTTGTTGAGCCGTCCTGCGGGGTTAAGGTGCGGCGGCACGGTGAAACTTTTACCAGTGCCGGCGCCACGGTGCTAGGAGCCGATGATAAGGCCGGGATCGCCATGCTGGTGGAAATGGCCCGTTGCCTGAAAGAGGATGGCCGTTTGCAATCGCCTTTGGAGTTTATTTTTACCACTTGTGAGGAGGTTGGCCTGCTTGGCGCCAAGAATTTTGATTTTTCCCTGGTGCGAGCCGCTTCAGGTTATGCTCTGGACAGTGCCGGCTTGGATCTGGCCGTGGTTGCGGCACCAGCCGCCAACCATTTTACGGTTGATGTGTATGGCTTGGCGGCTCATGCCGGACTTCACCCGGAGACCGGCATAAATGCGATTCAACTGGCCGCCCGGGCGATGGCCGAGCTACCCCTGGGTCGACTTGATGCCGAGAGTACCGCCAACATTGGAGTGATTTCCGGTGGCAAGGCCACCAATATCATTCCTGACCTTGTTACGCTGGAGGGTGAGGTCCGCAGCCATGATCACGATAAGCTGGCTCGCTACACCCAGGCCATTAAAAACTCCTTTCAGCAAGCGGTTGCCGGGTTTGGCCCGCCGCCGCCATCGGCCGGGCCACCTCGTGGCGCGGCCCGGATACGGTTTGCGGCGCAAGAACAGTTTCCGGCCATGAAACTTAACCCTGGTGATCATGTTTTGCAGCTGCTCTCCAAGGCGGCCGAGCAATTACATCGACGGCTTGATTTTACTGTGGCGGGAGGCGGCAGTGACGCCAATATTTTTTCTGCCCATGGTTTGCCCACTGCCATTCTGGGAACTGGGATGACTGATGTTCACACCACTGACGAATCCATTACCCTCACTGCCTTGGTGCGCACGACAGAACTGCTGCTGACCATGTACCATGTTTCTCAAAACTGATTTTTTGCAGTTAATCCGCCTGCGTTCAGTTAACGCATTGAAGTTACGATAGTAATCGGTCTGTTTCACGTGAAACAGAGCAATCAGTCTTGTTGTGCTGGTCGCCAAACCGGGGTATAAAGGCCATATGTTGCGACGGCGAAACCAGGCGCCGTGTTGTTCTGCTTAACTTCATTAAAGGGGGTGCGGAATGGTGCAGGGTGAACAGCGAGCAAGGGTGGTGGCCCTGGCTAATCAGAAAGGCGGGGTTGGCAAAACCACCACCGCCATTAATCTCGCTGCCTCGGTGGCCGCGTTGGGCAAGCGGGTGTTGGTGGTGGACTCTGACCCCCAGGGAAATACTTCCAGCGGGTTGGGTTGGGATATCCAGGCAGCTCCGGGCGGGGAAGAGGAGGCTGTGCATCTTTACCACTGCCTGCTGGATGGAGTGCCGGCCCGGGAAGCGATCGTGCCCGTGGCGGATTTGAAAGGCAAGCTGGGGTTGCTGCCGAGTCGTATTGACCTGATCGGGGTCGAAGTGGAACTGATGGGCGCCAGTCGGCGGGAGCGCTACCTGGAAAATCTGCTGAGTCCGGTGCTGGGAGATTATGATTATGTTTTTGTCGATTGCCCGCCGTCGCTTGGGCTGCTGACCATCAATGCTCTCACCGCCGCCGATGCGGTGGTCATTCCCCTGCAGTGTGAATACTTTGCTTTGGAAGGGTTAAGCCAGCTGGTCAGGACCATTCGCCTGGTTAAAAACTCCTACAACGACCGGCTGGTTATCGAGGGGGTTTTGCTGACCATGTTTGACGGACGCAACCGGTTGACCCATCAGGTGGCATCGGAAGTTAACGAACACTTTAAAGGGCGGTTGTACAAAACGGTAATTCCGCGTAATGTCCGGCTCAGCGAGGCTCCCAGCTATGGCAAGCCCGCCCTGTTGTACGACCGGCGATCCAGCGGCGCTGTCAGTTACCTGCAGTTGGCCAGAGAGTTTTTGCGGCAGCAGAAGAAAATCTGAAAAAGCCGGGCAGGCGTTTCGGGGCTTGGGTGGTGACATGCGCCGGAGCGTGGGGGATTATGGGTTACACCAAGGAAACAAGAGGGTAGAGCAATGGTGAAAAGAAATCCTTTGGGCAAAGGGCTGGGCGCATTGCTGCCATCTCACGACGATGACAAAAAAAGGCCTTATCTGGTTTGTCCGTTGCAAGCCGTTGTGCCCAACCCGCACCAGCCGCGAAAAAAAGTTGATGACACAGCGCTGCAGCAGTTGGCGGAATCGATTCGCGAGAAGGGCGTTTTGCTGCCTTTGGTGGTGCGGCGCTTGGACGACGAGCGCTATGAAATCATCGCTGGCGAGCGCCGCTGGCGGGCAGCCGGTCTGGCCGGTCTGGCAGAAGTTCCGGTGCTGGTCAAAGATGTTTCCCCCCAGGATCAGCTGGAAATGGCTCTGGTGGAAAATATTCAGCGCCAGGATCTTAACCCCCTGGAAGAAGCTGAGGCCTACCTTCGTCTGGTGCAAGAATATGGGTTGACCCAGGAAGAGGTGGCCCGGCGGGTCGGCAAGGAACGTTCCACCGTGGCTAACGCTTTGCGGATCAACCAGCTGCCTGATTTTGCCAAGGATGATCTGGCGGCGGAGCGGCTCAGCATGGGGCATGCTCGGGTTCTGCTGGGGTTGCAGGACGAGCAACAGATGCGGCAGCTACGAGAAGAGATCATCGACAAAGGGTTGAGTGTCCGCCAGGCGGAAGAATTGGCCCGGCGGCGCAAGAACAGTCGCAGCGGAGGTAATGGGAAAGAAAGTGCCCGTAAACCGGCCCGGGGATTACCGGAATCATACTGTCGGGCCCTGGCTTCGGAGTTGGGCCGAAACTATGAAACCAAGGTGAGAATTGTGCAAAACGGTAAGCGGGGCAAGGTGGAAATAGAGTATTACTCCCCAGACGATCTGGAGCGTTTGATTGGGCTGCTGCAACCCGGCGGCAAGTAACTCACCACAACAGCCACATGTTGTGTTTGCCAGGCGTGGCACATGACAGTTATAGCAAAGCGAGGCTTAAGGCAAAAATATGCCCGGACAGTATTTAGCGACCATAGAGAGCAATGAAGATCTCGGTGCGGGAGTGTGCCGCTTGACCATTCTTGCTCCCGAGATAGCAGCGGCGGGGCGACCGGGACAGTTTGTCATGTTGCGCTCCGGGCGGGGGTTGGACCCGCTCCTGAGCCGGCCTTTTTCCTTGCACCAAACCATGGCCGACGGCCGTATGCAGGTACTTTTCAAGGTGCTGGGAGAAGGAACCCGGCGTTTGGCAGCGTTGGCCGCCGGTGCGTCGGTGGCAATAGTGGGCCCCCTGGGAAGAGGGTTTGCGCTGACCCCGCCACCGACCGGCACCCGCCTGGGGTTGATCGGCGGCGGCATCGGCGTGGCGCCGCTTTTGTTTCTGGCCCGGGAAATCCAGCGTCTGCTGCCGGATGGCACGGCCCTGGATGTGCTTCTGGGGGCGCGCAGTAAGGCGGAACTGGCCCCCCTCCTGGCCGATTTTCGTGCCCTGGGGCTGGAACCGGCCGTTGCCACCGACGACGGTTCGTTGGGGCATCATGGCTTGGTTCCTGAGCTTATCGATCAGCAATGGGGCCAGGAAGGAAGCCACTGCCGGGTTTTCTGCTGCGGCCCTTGGCCGATGATGGCTGCAGTAGCCAGCCGTTGCCGGGAGCGGGGCTGGGCCTGCCAGGTGTCGCTTGAAGCCATGATGGCCTGCGGTTTTTCCGCCTGCCTGGGTTGTGCGGTGGCCGGTAGCGGCAAAAGAGAGCGCTACTTTCACGTATGTAAAGATGGACCGGTGTTTCAAGCTGAGGATGTCAACTGGGGTTAAAGGGAAAGCGAGCAGCCGGATGGGTGGAGAACAGGAATGGACAAAGATGAAGGCTGATACGGAAATAGATCTGAAAGTAAAAATTGGCGGGTGTATTCTTCGTAATCCGGTAATGACGGCCTCGGGAACCTTTGGTTATGGCCGCGAATTCGAGGATTTTATTGATCTGACTCGTCTGGGGGCGGTGGTGGTAAAGGGAATATCGCTGTTGCCGCGGGCAGGTAATCCTCCCCCTCGGGTGGTGGAAACGCCTTGCGGTATGCTTAACGCCATCGGCCTGGAAAATGTCGGGGTCGAGGCATTTGTACAGGATAAACTGCCCTGGTTACAGAGAACGGGGGCCACGGTGGTGGTCAACATTCTCGGGAATACCGTGGATGAATATGCCGAACTGGCCCAACGCCTGGATAATGTTGAGGGGGTCGCGGCCGTGGAGGTCAATATCTCCTGCCCCAACGTTAAAGAGGGCGGGGTGGCCTTTGGCACCGATCCGGCGATGGCCGCCGCTGTCACCGGTGCGGTGCGGCGGGCCTGCAAGCTGCCGCTGATCATCAAACTTTCGCCCAATGTTACCGATATTCAGTTGATGGCCAGAAGTGTGGCCGAGGCCGGAGCTGACGCCGTTTCCCTGATTAATACCCTGTTGGGCATGGCCATCGACCTTCAAAGCCGGCGTCCCAAGCTGGCCAATGTGGTGGGTGGCCTTTCCGGTCCGGCCATCAAGCCGGTGGCGTTGCGCATGGTTTGGCAGGCGGCTCAGGCGGTGAAGATTCCAGTAATCGGCATTGGCGGCATCATGACCGCCGAAGATGCCCTGGAGTTTATTATCGCCGGAGCCACCGCAGTACAGGTGGGGACGGCCAATTTCATCAATCCCAGGGCCACTGATGAGATAATCAACGGGATTGTCGAATATCTGGCGCAACACAATATGCGCTCGATAAATGAACTGCGCAATACTTTGCGCACTTAGATTAACTCCCTCACCGCTGCGGGCGCGTAACCGCCGAACGGAGTTTTTATAGTATAAGAGAAGGACGAGCCGACGGCCCGAGGCAGGGAAGCAAAAGATGGAACAGGATGTTCAAATTAAACCACAAATTGACTGGCATCAAATCAGCACCGTGCTACTGGACCTGGACGGCACCCTGTTGGATCGTCATTTTGACGACTACTTTTGGCACTGCTTTGTGCCGGAAAACTACGCACTAATCCATAATCTGGAAATTGATGAGGCCCGCCGCCGGCTGATTGCCAAGTTTGATGAACGGCAGGGAACCCTGGCTTGGGCTGACCTGGATCACTGGTCGCAGGTGCTGGAAATGGATATCCCGGAGCTGAAACGGCAGGTTGATGCACTGATCGACATTCACCCTCATGTGGTTGAATTTTTGATGTTTTGTCGACGGAAAGGCAAGCGGGTTTACCTGGTAACCAATGCTCATCACAAGACTCTGGCCATCAAACTGAAAAAAGCTGCCTTAACTGATTACTGGGAGCAGGTGGTCTGTGCCGAAGAGATCGGTTTGGCCAAGGAAGAAGCAGAATTCTGGCCCAGGTTGGAGCGTTACCTGAGTTATGATAAAGACCGCACCATGTTGGTTGACGACACCGAAAGGGTTCTGGACGCGGCCTGTGCCCATGGCCTGGGCCAATTGGTGCATGTGGCGCGGCCAAGTAGCCGGGCCGCGCAAAGATTTTCAACCCAATATCCTTCCATCGTCTACTTCAGTGAATTGATGCCCCCCTACTAACCGTGTTGCCTGGCAGGACGTAAAAAAGGACGAAAAAATCAGAAGGTCATTCGGATGTGGCTGCCGATATGGAAGATAGAATCGGAGTTCTGGCCGGCGGACTGGGGAGTGGCGTCGCTACCGGTGTGCAGTACGGGAGTTTCGGCGGCAGATGGACTTTCATCAATACTGACGTACCCCAGGTGGGCCTGATAAACCAGATTGTCCAGCAGCCTGTAGGTGGCGGCAATATCAACCCCCCAGCGCCGGCTTTGCTCGTTCAGGAGGTGGTTGGGATCATCGCTGCTGATGCCGCCGGCGGTCTTGGCCAGGCCGACGGAGCCGCGGAGGTTGAGTTGGGGGGTATGGTTATAGCCCAGATAGAAAAAGACGGCATGCCCTTCGGGACCTCGTTGGTCGCGGTGTTGCTCGGATACTGGTCCCAAGGGGGTAAAAATATAGGACGGAAAGGACGGCGAACCGCTTATCGGACCACGTGAGGTGGGATAACCGCTCTGGTAGGCGTACAGCATCCCGGTGTTTAGTTGCTGATGCCTGAGGCCTGCCTCCAGACTCAGGGAAAGATTATCGTCACGGGGCAACTCGTTGGCAGAAAGCTGGTCATCTAGACCGACCATGCCAGGAAGCAGCGAAAGGTTGTTAGTATCCAGTCGGGAGACACCATAGTAAGAGCCATAACCGAAATTTGCCAGGGCCGTAATTTGAGTGGGAGGGGAATCATCCAGGTAAGAAGGGGCGTGAAACTCTTCCTCCGGTGCAGCAACTGGCGCAAGGGGAACACCAGCGGTAAAAAAGCCCAGACTGAAGCGTGAAGGCAACTCTTGGTGGTTCCAGGATTCACCTTGCGGCTCGGAGCTGGGTAAAAAACGACTCAGCATTGACCCGGCAAACTTCCGCTCACCGCTATCGGTATCATTGGCCGACGCCAAAACCGGTAAGGTCAGCAGCAAAGCCGTACTCCCCAGCAGAGCTATGCTGAATTTCAAGGTGTTCATGTCTATCTGCACCAACGTTTCGCCACCGCCGCTTGCCGGACCCGACTCAGTTATATTCGATCACTTTTCTTAATATTAATCTACCACCGATTATATCTGGTTCAGTAGCCTATATCAAGAAAATAGTCGCTCCACCACAGCCCAGGAAAACCTGCATAAATGCATGGGTTAGTTGTAATATGCCAGTATCGCCAGGGTGATCGTGACACAAATAAAAAAGATACCTGCCTTAAAGCAGACCGAGGGGTCTTCCGGTTCGTGATGTTGATGATCTGAGCCAGCCATGGGGGCCTCCTGGTTACTGTAGATAGGTCAAAGATTACCAGACCACCGGCAAAAAATCAAAAATTAGTCCGGCGAATTCAGACGCTCTGTTGTTCAGGGTACAAACGCAAAATATCGCTCTCATCGGCCTTCATGATGCCCCGCTCGCTGATCAGGCCGCTGATCAGCCGGGCCGGGGTGACATCAAAGCCGGGATTGACCGCCGGGCATAGAGGTGGGGCCAGCAACAGCTCCCGCTCAATTCCATCCGAATCGATGCCCGCTAGGAATTTTACCTCATCTCCGGAACGGTATTCAATGGGTATTTCGTTAACTCCGTCGGCAATCTGCCAGTCAAAAGTGGACGAGGGCAGGGCGACGTAAAACGGCACCGAATTATCACTGGCCGCCAGAGCCTTGAGGTAAGTGCCGATCTTGTTGGCCACGTCACCACGGCGAGTGGTGCGGTCGGTGCCCACCAGCACCAGGTCGACCTGGCCATGTTGCATCAGGTGGCCACCGGCATTGTCGGTTATCAGGGTATGGGGTACCGCTTCCCCCGCCAACTCCCAGGCCGTCAGCCGGGCGCCTTGCAACCAGGGGCGGGTTTCATCCACCCAGACATGGACCGGAATCCCGGCCTGATGCGCGGCGTAAATCGGAGCGGTGGCGGAACCATAATCGACAAATGCCAGCCAGCCGGCATTACAATGGGTCAGAATATTAACCGGCAACCCGCCTTTACGTCGGCTGATGGCGGCAATCAGGGGCAGTCCGTGCTCACCGATTTGGCGGCAGGCGGCGGCGTCTTCATCGGCGATGGTCTGGGCCGTAATTTTAGCCGCCTCCTGCTTGGCCGTCAGGCTGTCGAGGGGAAGCAGGGTTGCAAGCTGGCGGTTTACCGCCCAGGCCAGGTTGCTGGCGGTGGGCCGGGTGGCCTGTAGGGAGGTGGCGGCCTGCCGCAAAAAACGGTCACAATCAGCGGCGGGAGCAGCAAGCGCTGCGCTGTACATGGCAAAAGCGGCGGTGGCCCCGATCAAACCGGCGCCCCTCACGTGCATTTCCTTGATCGCCCGGCAACAGTCTTCAACGGTGCGCAACTCCTCAACCACCAAAGTATGGGGCAGGCGCCGTTGGTCAATAATTTTAACGATCCGGGGATCGTCGTTATCAAGCCAAATGGTACGGTAATGTTGGCCGTTAATTTTCATTTTGGTTTTCCTTGTCGGCGTCGCAAAAAACCGCGCCGCTACTGGGTGCGCTTTTTAACTCTTTGTTTATACGTTGACGTCCAGCACTTTTGGCGGGTTTTTGCGAGGCCATCTTCCTTGGTTATTCCCTAACCCGGGCCAGGGTGAAAACATCCACCCCAGCGGCGCCGGCCAGCCGCAGAATTCTGGCGCACTCATTGACCGTTGTCCCGGTGGTGAGCACATCGTCTACCAATAACAGTGACCTTCGGCGTATCTTTTCCGGCTTGAGGACTTCAAAGGCGCCTTTGAGGTTTAGTCGTCGCTGATGGCCGCTCATTCCAGCTTGCGGCCGGGTCATGCGCTGGCGGGCAAGCAGATCGAAGCGAATTTTCTTCTTTTGGCCGGGAAAAAAAGCTCGGGCCAGCAACAGGGCCTGATTAAACCCCCGTTGTCGTAAACGCTCAAGGTGCAGGGGAACCGGCAGAATATAATCATATTCGGCCGCCCGGATGGCAATGGACTGGGCGGCACCAAGATCGAGGGCTGGTGAGCACCGGGCCAGGGAGGCCAGGGAGGCCAATGCGGCAAGGTCGGCCTGATATTTACAGGTCTGAATCGCGGCGGCCACCGGATCCTGGTAGATAACCGCCGCCCGGGCTCGATTATAAAAAGGCGGCTTTTGCCGGCAGGGGCCGCACCAATGATCAACCCCGCTGCCCGCCGGCCAGGGACGGCCGCAACCGGGACACAGAGGCGCCTTCAGCCACTTAAGCTGTTCCCGGCAGGATACACAAAACAACGGTAGCCGGGAAGCGGGCAAAGGGTTCCGGCAGCCAAGGCAACTGGGCGGGAAGATGATATCCTGGCAGGCTTGGAAGATAGCTCCCGGTATGCTGGCCAGGTCCGGCGCCATCATGTAAATTCAAGCGGCTTTTTGCGCCAGTAGCTGTTTAACGAGGTTGCCGTCGGCTTTTTTACCGAAATGTTTCATAATCGGCCCCATGGCCTGCAAAGGGGTTTTAAACTGTGAAAAATCGATATTGGCGGCAATCCAGGCTTCAATTTCTTCAGCGCCGGCGGGTTGCGGCAGGTAAGTGTGCAGCACCTCCAGATAGGGAGAGCTTGCTTTGCCCTGCAGCTCCAAAGTTGTTTTCTCCGACTTAACCAAGCCACTGATGATTCCCAGAATATCATCGTTGGTGATTTCTTCGCCGGTCTTAAGACGAGTGCTTTTCTTTCCTGATTCCAGGGTAATGGGCACGGTGAGCTTGGGAAACTCGCTGATAATCTGGCGAATGGTGTTTTTGCGCAAATCATCGTGATCCCGCATGGCCTGCTTAAGGTCACTTTTCAGTTTGGCCAGCAGGGCAGTTTCCGACTCTTCGCTCCAGCCGTAGGCCTTGGCTTCGGTGTGCATAGGTTATAGTCCTTACGAGGTAAACAAAAAAACGCCGCCGGAAAATTGACGGGAATTGAAACGGCGTTTGGGGGCAACAGTGTTGCTAGTTGACTGTAAACAGAGACTTGCGTCAAGCAAAAAGGGCCTGGCCGGCAGTGACCGGTACCGGCAGCATTCAGGCGCTTAGCAGGATGCTGAGATTAAGCCGCTGGCCGGCAACAATCCGGTCCGGATCACGAAGGTTATTGGCGGCCGCCAGTTGCAAAACCTGCCGGTGCAGATCCTGGGGCGAAGAATCCTTCCCTTGACGGTGCATTTCCCGGGCGGCAATGGTGGACAGGGTATCGCCGGGCCGCACCGTGTACTCGCCGGTATGGGGATCAGGGTCGCCAGGGCGGGTGCCATCGGCCTGCAGCGGGCCCCGTTCAAGGTCAGGGCGGGTCAGCATGGTCAGAGGGTCGATGGGCTGTCGGTCCTGATGAATTTCGAGGTGAAGGTGGGGTCCGTTGGCCAACCCGGTGGCACCGGAACGGGCAATGGTCTGGCCGGCGGTGATCTGCTGACCCGGCTGCACCAGGATCCTTGACAGGTGAGCATAGCGTGAACTCAGGCCGTTACCATGGTCAATATCAACCGTCAGGCCGTAGTTGCCGTTGTCGCCGGCGGCGATCACCGTCCCCGCCGCCACCGGTTTGATGGGGGTGCCTTGGGGCAGCACGATATCAAGGCCGTCATGGTGCTGTTCATGGCCGGCGATGGGGTGCAGCCGGCGGCCGAATTCCGAACTGATCCGGCCCAGGGCCGGCGGTTGTAAAGTGTCGCCGAGGGGGGTGGCTTCGATAGCGGTGGTGCGGTGAGCAACCGGGGACGCAGCGCCGCCGCCGAACCGGGGAAGACCGGCCATGTTGAGTCGCTGTCCGGGGAAAATTCGGTCGGGGTTGGTCAAATTATTGTCGCCGGCCACGGTGTTGACCAGGCGGTAAAGCTCGCTGCGGGAATGGGATACCCCTTTCTGCTGCAGTTTACCGGCGACAATTCCGGACAGGGTGTCACCGGGGCTGACAGTATAGGTAAGTGTGACCGGCCTTTCTTCCCCACCGGAAGTCGTCTGATCAGGAGTGGACAGCCCGGAAACGGTCTTGGGGGGCAGGTGTGCGGCGTCTTTGTGCGCGGCTTTCGGATCGGAAGACGGCGACGATGGTCTGCGGCTGGCTTCCATGATCCGGGCAAAGTCGGAATCGGCGTTAAGGTTGGGGCGGTTTGTCGGGGACTGGGAAGAACCAGTTTTGGGGGCAGTAACGGAATAGATACCGGTGAGATCCATATCCAGGTTCCTTTGGTCATTTTTTTGACTGTTATGCCATGGTCGGCGGTTTTGGGGTATTGTAATGCAGATTGTGTGCCAGTTTTTAGCGATTTGGCGGCGCCCCAGGGTCGACAAAGCATGGTCGAGGATGGAACTGGTGTGAGAAAAACTTGAATTACCACGGCGTTTGGGCATACTGAAAAGCAGTAGCCGATAAATGGCGGCAAGTAGTGATTACGAACCTGATATTGATGGTGGCTGGCGATGCAAAAAAGGGGATTAGGGCTCTGCGCGCTGTGGTTGGCAGCTTTCTGGCTGACGCTGCTCAGCTTTGGGGGGACTCTTGGCGCTGAAAGTAATGCGCCGTCGCTGGTGTATCGGGGCTACGGCGGCCAGGGAACGGTTAGCGGATCTTTGCATGTCCTGGAAGTCGACGACGATTTTTACCTGGTGGACGTGGGATCTTTTTTCGGCCGTGATGGCGCCAATTATCCCTGGCCGGAAGAAGTGGCGGTGACAGCGATCCGGGCCGTATTCATCACCCATGCCCATGCCGATCACCTGGGGCGGCTGCCGCTGTTGCTGCATGAGGGTTACCGCGGCCCCATCTATATGACCAGAATAACCTATGAACTGGCTCTCCTCACCCTGACGGACAACCTCGGTTTGGTGGATTTCGGTCCGGAGCGTTTTTATTATTCCCGCCACCAAGCCGGTCGCCGCCGCATCCCCGTTTACCTGGAAAGTTATGATTTCGGCGATCGCACGGTGCGACCGGACAACCGGATACACTTTACGGCCAGGCGTGGTGAGCTCTCCGCCCAGGGCTATTATCTTGCCCGGCCCCAGCGGGAAAAACTGGCAGCGGAACTGGAGCAACGCTTGGCGCAGCAGGTGGTTATCGTTGAGCCCGGCCGGCCGGTGCCGGTGGATAGTTCCGTACGGCAGGCCGAGTTCCTGCTCACCCCTCATATCCCCGGTTCCGCCATGATCCGGCTGACCCTTGACCACCACCGCCTGCTTTTTGCCGGTGACACCGGGGCTGGTTCCTCCCCTCTGCTGCCCCCTAATCCGCGCCTGCAAACAGCCGTGGACTTCCTGTTTTTGGAGGGCACCATGCGTTATGATCGGAATGATGCCGATCTGTTGCCGTTGCGGCGTCAATTTCGGCGGGAAGTGGCCCAATTGGCCCGCGACGGCAAGCGGGTGGTGATTCCGGCCGTGGTGCTGGACCGCAGCCAGCAGGTGATGTTTGAACTGGGCCGGGCCATCGACCGGGGCAAGTTGCCGGCTGACCAGGTTATCAGGGTTTGCAGTCCTGCCGCCAACCGCTTGCTGCGTCTGTACGATGATTTTGCCCGGCATTACCGTCTCGAGACCAGCAACCTCGAGGCTGACGAGCATATCTATGCCCGCTATTTCACGCCAGCCATGGCCGAGGCCAATTTTTTTCCGGCGGGCTATATCGGCGAGTGCCGCGGCGAGGCACCGGACAACCCCCTGGGCCTGAAACACGGTGAAATCGGGATTATGGCCTCGGGCATGGCCGATTATTCGGCGGCCCGCCAGGCACTGCTCGATTACCTGGAAGATCCGGAGACGGTTTTTTATTTCGTCGGCTATCAGGCCCCCGGCAGCCTCGGCGGGCGCCTGATCGCCGGCAAGACCCCGCCCACCAGTCTAACCATTGGCGGCCAGCAGCGCCGGGTCAGGGCCACCATTCGCCAGACCGGGGCCTTTGCCGGCCATGCCGATCCGGCGACCATGCTGAACATTTTCACCGGCACCGACCCGCACAAAATTTTTCTGGTGCATCTGGCAGGGGAAAATGGTCAAAATCTGGCCCAACGCTATCGCCGGGAAGTGCAAACCGAGGTGGTGGTGCCGGAACCCAACCGGCTTTACCGGCTGGTCCTGCCGGCCGATCAGCAACCGCCGCTGGTCGGCCCGACAGGCAAAGAGGAGTGAAGATGCGACACGGCTTAACCAACTACGGCGGCTGGCTGTTTGACCGGTTGGAAGAAGGCTGGGAGAGTGCCGCCGGGCGGCGGCGCAGCGCCTTTTTTCTAGTGGTCTTTTTTGTCGGCTCGTTACTGCTGATTGAAGCCAATCGCCAGGGCTGGCTGCCGGTCCACATGGCCGCGGTGGTTCCCACCAATCATCTGGTGGCCATTGAGTGGGCTTTTACTCTGCTGCTGATCCTGGAAGTGGTGGGGCTGACCCTGGCCCTCTCCAAGTCGGTCTCCATATCGGTGGGCAAGCAGTTGGAAATTCTTTCCTTGATTCTCTTGCGTAACACCTTCAAGGAAATCAGTCATCTGGATGAACCTCTGCTCTGGGAACAGGTGGAACCGGCCCTGGTTCCCATGGTTTCATCGGCCATGGGCGCGCTGGTGATTTTTGCGGTGCTGGGTTTTTACTATCGGGTGCGCAGCACCTACCCCGCCGGTGGTGACCGCATTGTGGATAAAACCGGGTTTATTCTGACCAAGAAAAATATCGCTTTGGTGCTGCTGGCCGGTTTTGTGGTGATCGTACTGCATGATATCGGGGAATACTTCCTTCACGGCCATCCGGAAAGTATTTTTGAGAAATTCTATACCCTGTTGGTGTTCAGTGATGTGCTGCTGGTGCTGATTTCCCTGCGCTACAGTAGCGGTTACCTGGTGGCCTTCCGGAATTCCGGCTTTGCGGTGGTGACGGTGATGTTGCGGCTGGCCCTGATTGCCCCGCCGCTGATCGGCGCTTTACTGGGGGGCGGCACGGCTCTGTTCGCCCTGGCCATCATTTATGCGTACACGGTCTTCAGTTCCCGGACGCCGGGACCGGAACAGCCCATGATCAAGGTGCCGTGAGGGTGGCCAGCAGGTCGGCCAGGGAGTTGATTTCGTCCCCGGGTTGCCCCAGAAAGCGGGCCGCCTGACGATAAATGTCTCCCGGGGTGGTGCCGGCCCGGCGCATGGCGGCCAGGGAAAGGGCCTGGTCGGACTTGGCCAGTTTTTGGCCCTGGTCGTTGGTCAGCAAGGGGTGGTGGAGAAAGTCGGCGGCCAGAAACGCGCCCCCGGCCCGGCCCAGTTGTTCGGCCAGGAAAGACTGGGCGGCGGTGGAAGGAAGCAGATCCCGGCCACGGACGATGAAATTGATGCCGTCGTCAAGATCATCCACCAGGCTGGCCAGTTGATAGGCCGGCAAATTGTCCCGGCGCCAGAGGATAAAGTCCCCCATTTCGGTTGCCAGCGACACCGGGCACAGGGTGGAACCGGCGAGCGGCCTTCCCGCCCCCGATGTCGCTGCCAGCACCATCTCCCGGGGGGCGGGGTCATGGGTCCACTGATCGGGGACCATGATCCGAGCGGTGTGCGGCCTCCCCGGTGGTTGGCCACAACTCCGGCAGGTGCCGGGATAGAGATGAGAATCGCTGATTTTTTTGATCTGCCGCCGGCTGCAGGTGCAGAAGAAGAGGCCCCCCCGCGCCTGCAGCGTGCTCAGCACTTCCCGGTACCGTTCCAAGCGCCGCCGCTGGGAGTAACGGGAGGTGAACTCATCGGGGCCGCCGGGGCCCAGATCCCAGTCCAGGCCCAGCCAGTCCAGTTGGCGGAAAATATCCTCGATGAACTCAGGCCGGCAGCGGTGGGCGTCGGCATCGTCGATGCGCAGTTTGATCAGGCCCCCGGCGCGGCGAACCAGCAGCCAGGCAAGGATAAGGTTGACGGCATTGCCCAGGTGGAGATAGCCGCTGGGGGTTGGCGCAAAACGGGAACGGATCATGGGCATGGGATGCTGTGGAACATTAACAGATCGCTAAGTCAAAATGTTATTGGCCCTGGTGAACGGTTTATTTTTACAGTAATATGCAAAACATGAACGACGAACTTACCATTCCACCGGAGTTGGCGGCCAGGATCAAAGATCTTTACCACCGCATGGAGGCGGCCTATGACGTGGTGGCTCGCCAGTTGGATTTTTCCTGTACCGGCTGCCCGGACAACTGCTGCAACTCATACTTCCTGCACCATACCCGGTTTGAATGGGCCTGGTTGTGGGTCGGTCTGCGGGAGCTGCCGGCAGCCAGCCTGGCGGTGGTGCGCCAGCGGGCGGTGAATTACAGGCAACAGGCGCAAGAAGAACTGGCCGCCGACCGGCGGCCGGAGATCATGTGCCCCCTCAACGAAGAAGGCCGGTGCCTGCTCTATGAGCATCGCCTGATGATCTGCCGCCTGCACGGGGTGCCTTCCAGCCTGACTTTTCCCGATGGCCGGGTGCAGAAGTTCCCCGGCTGTTTCCGCTGCCAGGAACTGGTGGCCGACCGGGACAAGGTGCCCACCGTGGAGCGGGCCTCACTTTTCAGGGAGCTGGCCCAACTGGAGCAGGAACTTCTGGCCGCCCACGGGTTGTCCGCCCTGGCCCGAGCCAGGGTGAAAAAAAGCATTGCCGAGATGATTGACGAAGGCCCGCCCCGGCGCCCCTGAAGCGCGCAGCGGGTTTGGGGTTAAAGTTTACCGGTATTTTGCCTATTTTTCCCGCAACAGTTCGGCGATCTGGAAGGCCAGTTCCAGACTCTGCTCGGCGTTGAGCCGAGGATCGCACATGGTCTGGTAGTTGCGGCTCAACTGCTGATCCATGATATCCCGGCCGCCGCCTACGCATTCGGTGACATCGGCCCCGGTCATTTCAAAGTGCACCCCGCCGGGGACCGTGCCCTCCTGCCAGTGAATCTCGAAAAAGGCCCGGATCTCTTCCAGAATATTGACGAAGTTACGGGTCTTCAGGCCGGTGGAGGAGGTGTAGGTGTTGCCATGCATGGGGTCGCAACTCCACACCAGGTTGAACCCTTCCTCTTTCAGGGACCGGACCAGCGGGGTTAGGCCTTCGGCGATTTTCTTGATGCCGAAACGGGTGATCAGGGTCAGTTTGCCCGGCTCGTTGTCCGGGTTCAGGGTGCTCACCAGGCGTTTAACGTCGTCGATGTCGTGGTTGGGGCCGATCTTGACGCCGATGGGGTTGTGCACCCCGCGGAAAAATTCCACGTGGGCGCCGTCCACCTGGCGGGTGCGTTCGCCGATCCACAGCATGTGGGCGGAACAGTCGTACCAGTCGCCGGTGGTGGAATCCTGGCGGGTCAGGGACTCTTCGTAGCCCAGCAGCAGGGCTTCATGGGAGGTGAAAAAACTGGCCTGGGTCAGCTGGGGCATGCTGGTGTCCAACCCCACCACCCGCATGAAGTTGATGGCCCGTTCTATCTGGGAGGCCAGCCGTTCGTACATCTGCCCCTGGGGGGAGTTTTTGACAAACTCGTTGTTCCAGGCATGGACCCGGTCCAGGGCGGCGTAGCCCCCCCGGGTGAAGGCCCGCAGGATGTTCATGGTGGCGCAGGCCAGGAAATAGCCTTTGACCATCCGTTGAGGATCGGGGCGCCGGGCCTCGGCCTCGGGTTCGCTGCTGTTGACCATGTCGCCGCGATAGCTGGGCAGCTCCACGCCGTCGACCATTTCGGTATCGGCGGAGCGGGGCTTGGCGTACTGGCCGGCCATCCGGCCGACTTTGACCACCGGCTTGCCGCCCGCATAACCCAGGATCACCGTCATCTGCAGGATCACCTTGAGCAGCTCCCGTACCGTCGGGGCGTTGCAATAGGAAAAGCTTTCAGCACAATCTCCCCCCTGAAGCAAAAAGGCCTCGCCGCGGGCGACCTTGGCCAGTTGCTGCTTGAGATCCCGGATCTCACCGGCAAAAACCAGCGGCGGCAGCCCGGAAATGGTGGCCAGGGCGGTTTCCAGCTCTCGGGCATCGGGCCAGTTGGGCTGCTGCAGTGCCTTGAAATTCCGCCAGCTCTCTTTGCTCCAGTTGGTACGTTCACTCATCGCTAAAACTCCAAATGCTGAATTGATAAATCACTTTGTAGCTGTCCAGCTCATTCTGGCACGTAACTGTTCAGCAGTGCCCCAGGTTGCGGTAAGCCAAGTCGGCGTAGCGTACATCAGGTACTCAAGTCGACCTGATCGCCGCAAGATGGGGTGCTGCTGAACAGTTACAATCACTTTTATCTTGTGTGCCGGCCTAAAGTCAGCCGTAACTTGATCAACGGTTGAACCGCCGTGAACGTGCACGCTCAGCCTTCAGGGGCGCGAGGCAGGGCACAGGGATCCCCGGCACAGCAGGCCTCATAATCAAAGGCGTTTAAAATGCGCAATTCCGGCTCCCGTTGCCCGGCCGGCAGGGGACGGTTTTCCAGTGCTGCCTCCTGTTGTCGCAGCTCCCATCGTGCTGGGATGGCGCCCAGTCCTTGGGCCACCACTTTGCCGCTGTAGCTGTCCATCACTTCCGCGTCTTGGCCGTTACTGACCACGGTCAAGGGAATGACCCCCTGGGGGTCAAGCACCCGGGCGGCGGCCAAGGCCGGCCGCTGACGGGTAACCAGGGAGCCGGGACCGTAACGCAACAGTAATAGCGGCCGGCCAGCCAGCCTGATCAGAAAATCGATTCTGGAAAGCACGAACCGGCCGGCAAAGAGGGTTTCAATTTTCAGCCGGGATTCGATTTCTTCCTTGGCGAACCCCTTCTCTTCCACCAGCAACCGGGCCAGGTGCTGGCGGTAACGCTCATCATCAGTATCCACCAGGGTTTCCCCGGTAAGAAAGTCCTGGAGATAACCGTAAGTCATATGATGGGAGTCGACTTCCGTCATAGCTGAACCAACAGTTGCAAGGGGGCGGCCCTGGTTTAGCGCCAACAAGGAAAGGGGAAGAGCCTGATAGTTGTCTCTTCCCCTTTCCTTGTTGCTGCGGTTATCCCGTCCGGCGACGCTTATTTACAATTCCAGCCAGGACTCGGAGAAGACGTTCTGGCCGGAGAGCACCTTATAGGTTTTGTAGTGCTCCAGCGCGGTCCCGGAAAGACCGTCTGGGCCCGGGTCATTGCCGTCCATCATGCCGTGGACCAGGTCCACCAGATCCTGGCGCTCGCCTTTACAGATGGCCATCAACTCTTCATCGTAAGAGTTAACGATGGCTGTAGTCAGGCCGTATTTCATCAGCATGATCAGGTAGGTGCGGTCCAGGTACTTGCGCAGGTGTTCGGCCACCCCGTTGGAGACGTTGGACAGCCCCACGGTGGAGCCGGAACCAGGTGCAATCTCCTGCAGCATGCTCATGAACTCCAGACCGGAGTTGATCTGGTCGGCCCCAAGGGTGATTGGGGTGCCAATGGGATCAAAAAGGATTTTTTCATTGGGGATCCCAGCTTCGCTGAGGGCCATCATCAGATCGACGGCCATGGCGGCCCGTTCGTTGGAGTCCCGGGGCATGCCGTCGGGGCCCCAGAGCAGGGCGATTACGTTACAGCCGGCTTCGGCGGCCACCGGAATCAGCTTTTCCATCCGCTCGGGCTGGGCGGAAATAGAGTTCATGATAGCTGCTTCCTTGTTCTTCAATGCCTTAAAACCGGCGGCCATGGCATCGGCGTTGGTGGTGTCCAGGCACAGTGGCACGTCGGTGACCGCTTCCATGGTTTCCACCACCCAGGGCATCAACTCGGTACCGTCCTTGCGGGCTGGCCCGATATTGAGATCCAGGTATGAGGCACCGGCGGCGGCTTCCTCTTTAGCCATTTCCTGGATCGGTCCGGGATTGCGTTCTTTCATGGCTGTTCCGCTGCGCTTGCCCATGATGTTGATGCTTTCGGCGATGGCCTGTACCTTCATTGATTCCCTCCTTAGGTAAAACGTTCAAAAAATTAAAATAAATAAAAAATTGCGGTAAACCGTCTGTCTGCGGGGCATTGGCAATCGTTTTCGATACACTTCAGCCCCCACCGGAACCACGGGTTTTTCTACTTAACAATAGGCAGTGACGGCCTGGCAATACCAGCCATACGTGTTGGCCGACGATGGGATCTGGTCTCCCAGGAAAGCCGACAATCGTGCAAAATTAGCCTTAAATGGTGCGGATGTCAATCGAATGTGCCAAAAAGTGTGAGGGCGGCAGCGGGGGCTCAGGCCGAAAAACAACCGCCACCGGCCTTTTGGGCCTCCTCCAGGTGCTTGATGCCGGTGGTGCGCTCCACCGGCAGGACAAAGGCGATTCCCATACCGGGCTCATCCAGGCCGGTTTCCTGGCGGATGGCCTGCAGTACCGC
Source organism: Desulfurivibrio dismutans (assembly GCF_029210385.1). Lineage (GTDB taxonomy): Bacteria > Desulfobacterota > Desulfobulbia > Desulfobulbales > Desulfurivibrionaceae > Desulfurivibrio > Desulfurivibrio dismutans. Next base: position 277,476 of record NZ_JARGDQ010000002.1, read on the forward strand.
CTCCGTTTTATCGTTGGCGATCAACGTAAGAATCACTTCTTTTTCAGGCTCGATGGGAATTGAAAAAAGGGTCTCTTTTTCGTGAATGCCGGTGCCCCGGCCGTAAAGGATGGTGCCGCCTTCGGCGCCGGCCCGTTTACTGGCGCTGACCACCTTTTCGGAGTTGCCTTTGTTGATCACCGTGACGATCAACTCAAAGCCGCTTGCCTGTTGCATATCGTGCCTCTTTTTAGACTCCAGATCACAGAAATGGGCAATCCCGGCCAGGTTCACGACATCAACGACCATGGCGATGCCCTGGCCGGTTTCCTGCAGCTTACCCGCTTCCATGACCGTGTTGAACAGCATGTCGCTGATTTTCTCCGGGAAAAGGGTCAGAATTATCTCTTTATCCTGGTTGACCGGAATCCCGAAACATTTTTTTTCGTATATTCCGGTGCCTTTGCCCAGGAAGATGGTTCCCCCTTCGGCCCCGGCCTGTTTGGAGGCCTTGACGACCACCTTGGCCCGGCCCTTTTTGACCACGGTAATCAGCAGCTTAAAACATGAAATCGAACTCATGCTCGTTCCTTTTGGCGACGGTTGAACAGCAGGCCCAGGATCAGGACCGCCAGAATAGGGGCCAAGGCCACCAGGGTGATCATGCCGAAGCCGTCCAGCAGCGGGTCACGGCCTTCCATAACCCCGGCAGCGCCGACGGAAACGGCCATGATAAATGTAACGGTCATGGGGCCGGTGGCCACCCCGCCGGAATCAAAGGCGATGGAGGTGAAGGTTTTGCTGGAATGGCGCATCAGCAGCATAGCCAGCAGGTAGCCGGGAATAATGAAATACCATAGGGGGATACCCAGTAGCATCCGGGCCATGGACAGGGCGATGGACAGCCCCACCCCTAGAGACAGGGTATAAAGCATAATGCTTTGCGGTATGGAGCCACTGGAGGTTTTTTCCACCTCCAGGTTTAGTATCCTTACCGCTGGTTCGGCAAAAGTAGCGACAAAGCCCAGCACAAAACCGATGGGGATCAGCAGCCAGTTGTGATGCAGACCCGCTAAAATGGCGCCCATTTGGGTTCCAATCGGGAAAAAACCGACCTTGACCCCTTGCAGGAAAAGGGCCAGACCAAAAAAGGTCGGCACCAGTCCTTTTAAGATGTTAAGCAGTTGCGGCCATGGCAGGCGGAGGATAAAAATCTGGAAAAAGAGGAAAAAAAACAGCAGGGGAACCAGGGCGAACCCCACTTCCAGCATGATATGGCCAAAACCGTCAAAAACTTTAATTTCCATAAATCACGCGGTGCAACCAAGCACATGGTTTGTCCGGTAAGCGGTCACGGAGTGTCGCAAGAGGAGGTGCCCCGTGGTCGCTTACTTCGCGGTTACCCATAAAAAATACCCAACAGCATAACAGCCAGAATGGGCCCGATGGAGGCCAGGGCCACCAGGCCGAAGCCGTCGGAGGAAGCCGTTTTACCCCCCAGCACCGAGGCCACCCCCACGCCCAGGGCGAGGATAAAAGGTACCGTCATGGGGCCGGTGGTCACGCCGCCGGCGTCGAAGGAAACCGGAATGAAATGAGCGGGAGTGAAGGCGGCCAGCAGAAACACCAACGCGTAGCCGACGACCAGCAGGTAAGTGATGGGGATACTGAGAATGATGCGCAGCATGGCCAGCCCGACAAAAAACGCCACCCCGGCGGCCACGGTGTAAATCAGGATATTCTGTGAAATATCACCGCCGGACACCTGATCCACCTGCATGGCCAGGACCCGGACATCGGGTTCCGCCACGGTGGCGGCAAAACCCAGCAGCAGACCGAAAAAAACCACCAGCCAGCTTTTTCCCAACCGGGGCAGGGAAGAGCCGATCATCTCGCCGATGGGCAGCATTGCCACCTGGACCCCCCACAAAAACATGGTCAATCCGGCGCTGACCATAATCAGACCAACCATAAACTGCAGAAAATCGGCCAGCGGAAGCCAGATCAGCGTGAACTGCAGGATTATCACCACCGCCGTGATCGGCAGTACGGCGTAAAAAACTTCCTGCACGGTTTCTTTTATATCCTGCATTGGTCCCCGGGGCCGTTTGGTCTGTTTATGTCAGCCAGGTTAAAAGATATTTGCTAAAACGCGACGTGCCGCAAATGTTGTCGGCACCGACCGGGCACGATCTGTAGCTCTTTGTTTCTGCGTTGCCGATCAACACGGTGGGCCAGTTATTGCTAGTCCACCAATGTTAACGAAAAAAAGAGGTCATAGCCAGATAAAAAATCGACCCGGTCAAGGCCGGTCATTGTCGGCAGGGTACTGCCGATCTAGGCTGTTAGTGGCTGCCGGGTGGGTTGACAATCCGGCGCAGGTAATCTGGCAGAATTTTGTAGGCCGCCAGGGGGGACAAAGGTGGTCGTCGGCGATCGATTTTAAGATCCGGTTCGGCTGTCCCCTTGACCATTTTGATGGGATCCTGCTTCCGGCTTAAGGTTTTGCCCTGAAAGTCGGTGATCGGCAGCAGTACCGGGCCCTTGCTGTCCATGACGTAGCACTGGCGGCCGTCGGTGAGGGCGACCACGCTGCCCGGCGGGTAGATGCCCACCGAGTTAACAAAAGAATGCAGAATGTACTGCAGCAGCGGATCTTTTTTGGCATAGCGGTTGAAGATCTCGGTGACCACGCCCACCGGATTGAGCGCTTCCTTGTAGGCTCTTTTGGAAGTCATGGCGTCGTAGATGTCGGCCAGCTTGCAAACCTTCACATAGGGAGGAATGGCGGTGTGGTTTAGCTCGGGATAGCAGCGTGGCTCATCGCGATAAAGAGGGGCATGATGATAGAGGCAGACGTTGGTGATATAGGGGTTGCCAAGACAGTTTTTTTCCAGCACCGTCATCGCCTTTTCAGCCGTATGGGTTTTTATTTCCTTAAATTCGCTTTCGCTAAGCTTGCCGTTTTTGTTCAGTATTTTGGGATCGATCAAGACCTTGCCGAGATCGTGCATGAAAAAACCGATGGAAATATCCCGCAGTTCTTCGGGCTGGAAGTAGCTAAAAGCATGTTCGTGGTGCGGGCCCTCTTCGAAAGCGTTGGCTGGGGTATTGTTGAGAAAGGCATTGACGGCGCCACTGAAATTTTCGTTGAATTTTTTCATCACCACCGTCCCGATGGTGCAAACGTTGATGGAGTGGTTGTACAGATAGTCGTCGTAGGAAAAAATCTCCCGAGTCATGTAGGAAAAGGAGTTTTCGTTGCGAGAGACGAAGTCCACCAGATCCCCCACCGTATCCGCCACCGGGGAGGCGTCGAACTCGCCGTTGTTTTGTTGAATGGAGTCCAAAACAAGTTTGATGCAGTCTTTGGCCTTTTCGTATTTGGCGGTGGCCACTTCTTTGATTTCCGTGATCTGCTGGAGTTGTTGATCAATTTCGCTCATGGGCCGGCCCCCGCCGACGTCAGTCGGTGCCGGTGCCGACGGCAGCTCCAGCGGCTCTCCTTTGGCATCCCAGATGCCGCCCTGGGCGGCCGGTACAATGGGGACCGAGTCGATGCCCAGACGTTTGACCCGTTCCAGGGTTTCAATATCAGAGACCGGTACATCTTTCTCCAGCAGCAGCTTGCCCTGTTTGCTGACGATATCTATCCCGGTGCGTACCGTGCCTCCCTGCCGGACCACGGCCATCAACCGCTCAATGGAAACTTTGGGCGGGCCGCTATTGGCGGTGGCTGAGGGTTGCTCGAGAGCAATCCGGGAGGCGATATTTTGTGTCATGGCAGGTGCCCTGGTGCCTGTTGGCACCTGTTGAGGTAATTATTTAATTGTCAGTCCGGGCGGTCGAACTCCCGCAGCTTGGCGAGAAACCTATTTTCTCGCTCTTGAAAGCCGAAGAGATTGATCAGCTGGCAGATGGTGTCCAGAATTTCGGTTGATGGCTCCGTCAGCGTGAAGCCGGCCTGAAATTTCCCGCCGCCGCCCGGCTGGCTCCAGCGGGTGACGGCGGTGCAATGCAGTTCCGGGGCGGCAAAATGGTCCTGCGGCAGCTTGATGCGCATCCGAAACCGCCGGGCCGTGATCATGGCCCGCTGGCAGTTGAGTTTTAATCCCCGGTGGCTGATTTGCACCAGGTGGCCGAGCAACTCCCCGCTGTCGTAATCGTAAACCTCAAGGCCGGCAAGCAGCCGGTTACGGTCCGGTCGTGGGAGATGATTCAGGTTTTTTTTAGCCGGTGTTGTGTTAACCTGCATGGCGCCCTCCGTTTTGTTAATTTTCCCATGGGGAAAATATAGCAGAGACCGAGGGGTGCGGAATCACCCAAAAAGGTGATTTTGTCGGGCATAACAAGACCGGCTGCCGCCGAACCTTGTTAATTACCATGGACCTAATGATAACCAATCCTGGACAACAATTAAAGCAATATCATGCTAAGTTGATTTTTAAAAAGCACCCCTGTTGCGTGGGTGTAAGCTGTCAATTTCCTGGAGGAGTTCCTTTGTCGGTAAAAAACAATCCCTACGCGTTGTACAAGCTGTTGCCGGGCGACAACTGCGGCCGTTGTTATCTGCCTTCCTGCATGGCCTTTGCCGCCGCCGTTATCCGGGGTGACAAGCGCCCAGCCGAGTGCCCGGCCCTGGAGCCGGCAACCCTGGCCCGTCTGGACGCGGAGTTGCAGCCCCGGCAGGGGCTGAAGGATGAACAGGAAGCCGCGGCCGCCGAGCTGCAGGCGCAGGTAGCGGCCCTTGACTACGTTGCGGCGGCCGCCAAAGTGGGCGGCTGGCGGCAGGGTGAGCGGCTGGCGATTCCCTGCCTGGGCAAGGATTTTTACCTGGAGCCCGACGGCCGGATGGCTTCCCAGTGTCACGTAAACCCCTGGATTCAACTGCCGTTGCTGCGCTATGTGCTGATTTGCCGGGGGGCGACGGCCACCGACGAGTGGTTGCCGTTTGCCGGCCTACCGGGAGGGCAGGCCGGGGCGGCCCTGTTCGCCAAGCGTTGCGAAGAGCCCCTGCGGCGTTTGGCCGATGACTACGGGGAAGATTTTTTTGCCCTGCTGAACATGTTCGGGGCGGTGGAAGGCAAGGAAAGCAAGGCCGACAGCCGGGTGCTGACTTTTCATCCCCTGCCGTTGGTCCCTTTCCGGCTGGCCTACCAAGCTCCGGAAGAGGGGTTGGACTCGGCGTTGCGGATATCCTTTGACCGTTGTGCCGAACAGAACGCCAACCCCGAGATGCTGCATTTTTTGGGGACCGGAATTGCAGCCATGTTGGAAAAAATTCTCAAGCGGCAGGCCGCCTGCTGATGCCGTCCCGTGTAGCCGTTCATAGAAGGTCACAACCGGCAGGTTTAGCGGTTGCAGTTCAGTCCAGTAGTTTGCCCCGATTGCCCTGTTGCTGTTTTAGCCCTTTATGGATTATCAGTTGCCTGCCCTCGCTTTGTCCGGCCTCATAGCTGGCGGAGTAAAGTCGACGGCCGCGGCCGCGGACGGTGCGCAGATGCGGATAGCGCTCCTGGAGAAAGTACTGGAGTTCCGGATCGCTGTTGCAAACCAGGCTGCTGCAGGTGACCGCCGGGGTCCAGGCATCGGCCGGCAATTCGTCGTCGGCTCTTCGCTGTGGGGGGGCGTCGCTCTCCTGGCGCTGCAGCTTTTCCCTCAGACCGTTTAATACTCCGATACAGTAAGAGTTTTTCTCTTGCCCCGCAGCTCCGGTGTGTTTGCGGTGCTGTTGCCAGAGCCGGGCCAGCCGGTCTTCCAGAAAGTGAAAGACATACTCGGCCACCGCCAGGTTTTCCCGGCGGCCCAGCAGTTCCAGCACCCGGTGCCGTTGGTCGTGGGCCGCACTGTAAAGAGAATAACTGATGGTTTTGACATAAAAAAAATCCTGCAGCAGGGCGGTAAGATGAAGATGATGGGGGGGGCTGCGGCGGCGGCCGGTGCTGATGACCAGGCAGTCGTAACCTTCTTGGGCTTCGGGTCCTGTGGAATCGGGGCGACCCCGCCGCCGGTCCAGGTTGTGCCGGCGCATCAGCTCCCCGGCCTTGGCCATGGCCAGGGCGGCTTCGTGTTCATTGACGCTGCCGGCCAGCGCCAGCAGTTTTTCTATTTTATTTAGCACCGGCCAAGCGCCGGTCGGCCGGCCGGCGGCGGCCAACTGCCCGGGGATGGTACTGGCGGCCCGGCGAAAGAGGGGGTGTACTCCCAAGCGTCGGCAGGCCTCCTGAAAGGCCGGGCCATGGGGGGGCTCGCTGCCGCCCGGCAAGAGCCGGTCCACGTACTGGTGGGCCATCTCATGTTTGAGCACCTCCAGAACCACCTCCCAGCCATGCTCCTGGATCAGCCAGGCGGCAATCTGCAGCACTCCCGGCGAGGGCTGCGGGCGCCAGGTACCGGCCCGGGATCTCCCTTCCCCGATAACCAGCAGCGGTGTCGGCAGGGGCAGCCGATAATATCGGCAAATCCATGTATGCTCCAGCAGCAGTTGCCGCTGCCATTTCAGTTGATCTGCAGCCATTTTTTTAACAGTATGCGGGTGGCGTCGGCCAGGTGGCCCGAAGGGCTGGTGCGCCGGATGAAGTCGGGATAGAAAAATTCCGGTGCCAGCTCGCGGGCCGGCGCGCCGGCCAGGTAATGACAGTGCCAGCCAGCCCTGATGGCACGGCGGCAGTAATCGGCATCATGGTAAAAATGCTTAAAACCCTCGTCAAAAGTGCCGATTTCCTCCAGGGTCTCCCGGCGCAGCAGCATGGCCCGGGCGCTTAAAAAAGCGGCGGCGGCCAATTTGAAAACCGGCGGCTCACCGGCGTGGTAGTGGCGTTTGAGCAGCGGCCCGCCCAGGCCACTGCCGCCCATCCTGGTATGCAGCAGTAAAATGGTCGCCAGCCCAGGCTGGCGGCGGCGGGAAGGAACTAAGCGGTTGGCACCGTCGAGTAGCCGGGGGGCCGCCAGCCCGCTTTCGGGATTTTCATCCATAAAATTCACCAGGTTGAACAGGCAGCCCGCCAGGGGGTAAACCCGGGGCGACCAGGGGGCCAGATAGCGACCGGCGGCCAACCCCATGGCATGGTTCAGGCGCCGGCCGGGGGAGGCCGGTGGATTTTCGTATATGGTCAGTTGGGGGAAGTCGGCCCGCAGACTCCGACCTTCCGGGCTTTGTGGGGTGCAGTCCAGGCCGGCGACAATTACTTCGTAAGCCGCCGGGTCGGCATGCTCTTCCACCGCCACCAGAAACTGCCGCAGCGCAGCCACCGTGACCGGTTCCGTCAGGCAAAAGGAGATATCGACATCAATGGCCAAGGACGTTGTCCCCCTGCGGGATGTTAACCCGTGCCGTATCGGTGGGCGTTAAGCGTTAACCTGCCGGTTGGCTGCTTTTGGTCACCGAAGGGAACAGACTCATGTTGGTATGAGGTAGGAACAGGGCGGCCATGTAATGGTCCATGAACTGGGGGTTTTCCGCCAGCTCCAGGTTGGTGACCAACTCGGATACCACCATTCGCTCTCGGAACCGCTGATTATCGCACAAGCTGACCCGGCAGCCCAGCAGCGAGCCGTTGCCCAGGTAAAAAAAACGTTCCCGGGGGATATCAGGCAGCAGGCCGATGGTGATAGCCCGTTCCAGGTCGATATAGGCCCCGAAATTGCCGGCCAGAATCACCCGGTCCAGGGCGTCGAAATCCATTCCCACCGACTCCAGCAGGGTCTGATAACCCGCGTACATGGCCCCCTTGGCCCGGATCAGATTGTCGAGGTCGACCTCGCTGATCACCACATCCTGGCCCAGCAGGGCGTCCTTGCCCCAGGCCAGGACATACTCCCAGCCGTCTTCCCCATGGCGGATCCGGGGGTGTTCCAGGTTGCGGCTGAACTTGCCCTGGGGGTCGATGACCCCGGCGTTGAGCAGTTCGGCGACGATGGCGATCAGCCCCGAGCCGCAGATCCCGCAGGGCTTGATGCGGTCGATGGTGATGATCATCGGCTCCAGCGTTTCCGGATGGATATGAAAATTTTCGATGGCCCCGGAGTTGGCCCGCATGCCGTGGCGAATGCCGCCGCCTTCAAAAGCAGGTCCGGCCGAACAGGCGGCGCAGACCATCCATTCTTCATTGCCCACCACGATTTCCCCGTTGGTGCCGATGTCGATAAACAGGGTCAGCTCCGGGTTCTTGTACATCCGGCAGGCATGCACCCCGGCGATGATATCGCCGCCGACATAACTGGCCACCGCCGGGTAGAGAAAGAGCCGCACCGAGGGATGGGCCAGCACCCCCAGTTCGGCCGCCGGGGTCAGAGGAAAATGGCTGCAGGTGGGGACATAGGGTGACTCCCGGATATATTTGGGATTCAGCCCCAGCAGCAGGTGGCTCATGATGGTGTTGCCCGCCGCCATGATGTAACTGATGTCGCTGGGGCTGATGATTACCGTTTTACAGACCGTTTCGATAATACCGTTGATGGTCCGTACCACTTTACCCTGCAGGGTGCGCAGGCCGTCTCCCCGCTGGGAATAAACGATGCGGGAAATGACGTCTTCACCGCAGGAGATCTGGTCGTTGTAGGCCGAGGCCTCGGCGATGACTTCCCCGCTGTTGAGATCGATCAGCATGCCGCACACCGTGGTGGTGCCGATATCCACCGCCAGGCCGTACAGGCTGGCGGTGGTGTCGCCCGGTTCCACGGCGATGATCCGGGCCGGTTCTTCGGCCCGGCGCCCCTTTAGCAAAATCACCGTTATCTGCCAGTCGGCTTCCCGCAGAGTAAAGGGCAGGTCCTTGAGCATCTCGGGATGATCGTAGGTGGGCTCCTTGCAGTCGTGGCAATCCTGGCGGATGGCCCGCATCAGCCGCTGGAGATCGGGAATGTTGTTCTCCATGGTGGGCGGGTCGAGCTTGAGAAAACGCTTTTCCACCGGCGGGTCAAGCCGCCAGTCGCCGATGAGCTGCTCCAGGGAGCGGGCTGAAATGGTGCGGGTGGCGGCGGGTTTGTGTTTCAGGGCCTTGCCGTCCTTGCCCATGGCTTCGGGAATCCGCACCACCAGGTCGCTCTTGACCCGGCTCTGGCAGGCCAGCCGCAGGCCGGCGGCGTAATCATCGTTATTCAAACGAGCCTTGCCGGACTCCACCTCGCCGGCTTCCACCGCCACCTTGCACTTGCCGCACACCCCGTCGCCGCCGCAGTAGGCGTTGACATAGACCCCGGCCTGGGCGGCGGCGGCCAGCAGATTTTCCCCTTCCTCCACCTCGATGGAGACATTATCCGGCAGAAATTGTATAGTTTTCATGGTGGTGGCAAAATATCAGGATTGGGCCAACTGTCAAGCACCATTACCGCCGCCGGCCCGACAGGGTTAAACGTAAAGACATACTGGTGAAGTCATGACTGCTGTTGCGCATAATGCCAAATCGGCTGAAAATTTTGCGGTTCCGGCCGATTCTGCCAAAGTAAGTGATCACAGGGGCCACAAGGCCTGGCCGCCACGGGCCGGTTTTCTTCAATTCAGGGTGCGGTTTGGCGATCCGGCCGCCAATCTGGCGGTGGTGCGGGAACAACTGGCCCGGCTGGCGCCCCCGCCGGCCACCCTGGTGGTGCTGCCGGAACTGTGGTCCGGCGGTTTCGCCTATCACGCCATGGCCCGGATGGCGGCTGAAACCCCTGCCCTGCTGACCGCTCTGGCCGCCGAGGCCAGTCGGTACGACATTTTTCTGGCCGGCAGCCTCCCTGAAGCCCCGGTGCCCCCCGCTCAGGCAGCCTCTTCAGCATCCACGGACAGTGATCACGAAGGCCATCAGGTAAGCGAGCCCGGGGCTCGCTTGCACAACACTTTGTATCTGGTGGGGCCGCAGGGGGTGATGGGCCGGTATCACAAGCAGCAGATGTTTGCCCCCATGGGGGAACCGGATTATTTCCAGCCCGGCCGGTTGGCTGGGCCCTTGGCCGGCCCTGCCGGGCCGGTGGGTGGCCTGGTTTGTTTTGACCTGCGCTTTCCCGAACTGGCGGCCGCCCAGGTGCGGCAGGGCGCGACGGTTTTGCTGGTGGCCGCGCAGTGGCCGAAAGCCCGGCGGGAACACTGGCGAATCTTGCTTCGCGCCCGCGCCATTGAAAACCAGATTTTTGTGGTGGCCTGCAACACCTGCGGCCTGGTAGGCGATGCCGACTTTGCCGGCTGTTCGGCCATTATCGCTCCCGATGGCGATATACTGGCGGAGGCCGCCGACCGGGCAGCCGGCTTAATGGCGCCGCTGGACTTTGCCCACCAGTCCGAGGTCCGGCGCCTCTTTCAGACCGCCGGCGGCGCTGCCGCAGCCTGAACGCAATCGGCCGGCGACTTTTTTTTCAAGGAAACCAGGCTGTCGGCCGATGATTGAAGACAGAACAGGTATTGGCCGGCAAGTACAACATAAGGATGGAGATTATGAGTAAAAACCAAACATACGGCATCCAGCGGCGGCCGGGCCGGGTTGTCGGGATACGGCCGGCGGTTGGCTTGCTGTTGATTTTACTGGCCGGCCTTTGGCTGGTGCCGGCTCAAGCTTTGGCGGAATGGCCGGTTCAACCGGCGTCGGCTGTCGCACCGGCGGAGCCAAAAACGGCAGCCCCGGCGGTGTCCGGCCAAGTGGTGGCGGCGCTGCAGATTGATGAGACGAGCCGGCTTTATCATCACGTTGCCAGCCTCAGTGAGCAGCTTTTTGCCAGCCTCGCGGAACCGGATATTGAATTCGGGGAACTGCGGGGAGGGGTCATTGTGTTGTCCTTTGTCGATCAACGAAAGCTGACTCGTACCACCTCTTTTGGCCGTTACCTGGCGGAACAGTTGATGAACAACCTGCAGCAGCGCCGGGTGCCGGTGGTGGAGTTGCGCCAGAGCCGGGAGGTGCGCATCCAGGAACAGCGCGGAGAATACGGTCTTTCCCGTAATCCCGGCGAGATTCGGGAAACGGTACAGGCGGCGGCGATGCTTACCGGCACTTACACCGCCACCGCCGAGCAGGTCATCGTCAATGCCAGGATCATTAATAATCGTAACGGCGTGCTGCTGGCCTCCGCCACCGCCATCATTCGGCGCACCCCGGTGGTGGATGCGATGTTGTCCGATCCGGTCAGTGACGTGGTCATTGACCCCGAGCCCATGTATATGAAACGCCTGGAATTTTGATGGCTTTGCAAAAAACTGCCAAGCAGGTTGGTCGGTAACGTGAAAACAAGTAGCTACAAAGCGTGCCCAGTCGGCGGCGCGGCTTTTGGCGGCGCCGACAATTTTGATGGCGTTATTAAAATTATGGAGACCATGGTAATGACCGAGAAAGTGTCGTCAGTGGCGGGCCGTTGGCTTTGCATTCACGTTCTGGCCCTGCTGCTGTTGCTGCCAGGTCAGGCTGCCTGTGCCGGTCAGCAGCCGGTGGCGGTTGCTGAAAAATCGGCGTTGCACACAGAACAACAGCCCTCCTATTTTGTGCCGCAACTGGAGGCCCGGCCGATTGTTGCGGGAACCGTGGAGAACAGAGAACCGCGGGCTTTGTTTCCTTATCGCCCGACAGGCCCGGGAGGACCGGGACTGGCGACCCTGCTGGGCGAAATAACCCGGGAGGCGGCAGGGAAGGTCTTTTATCAGTTGCGGGAAGATAGCGTGGATCCGTCTGATGTCCGAGTGGCGGTGGTGGGCGCTGTTCCCCTGGCCGATCTGAAAAGGGAGAGTGAATTTGGTCGGGTGCTGGCCGAATTTATGCTCACCGACCTGGCCGACCGGGGCGTTAGCGTCACGGAACTTCGCCTGGGCAAAGACATTCACATTGTGCCCCAGACCGGCGAGTTTGTGCTGTCCCGCAACATTGGTGAACTGGCCAGCCGGCAGCAGGACTTGGACTACGTGGTGCTGAGCACTTACTCAAATACCCGCAGCACGCTGATGTTGCATGGCCGGCTGGTGGGTCTGCAGGATGGCCTGGTACGGACCAGTTGGCGGCATAATTTACCGCTTGATCGCGAGCTGCGATGGTTTTTCGGGGAAAGCGAGCAACCGGTTACGGTTTCGATCCGGGGCATGCTGTAATCGGCCGATGGACTTGATTGCCGGCAGGCGAATGGCGGGAGAAAGATGGTGATGAAAGCAAGATTGGCAATGGTTGGCCATCGGGGATGGTGGAGGGTTCCGGGACTGTTGCTGGTGCTGTTTTTTGTAGTGCTGCCGCCCTCGGTAATGGCCGAAGAAGAGCAGCAAGCGGCGTCGCCGGCCGGTTATGGCTCTCTTGCTGAACTGATCCACCTCATCGGCGAGGATGCGGCCGGTGAATTTGTCGATTTTTTTACCGCCGGACCGGTTCAGGTTACCCCTTTTGCTGTGCTGAGCGAGGGGATGCCCCGGCGTCTTTCGTTTTTGGGAGTAACCCTGGCCGACCAAATGCGGGCGGTGATCAACCGAGTGCCGGAGTCAGCCGCCGCCGGTCAAAGGCCCCCGGCAAGCCAGCAAATGTTATGGGGGTGGCTGCAGGAAATCGACGGTTGCCTGCGGGTTCACATAAGTGGTCGTAACAGTCACGGCCAGTGGCGTTCTTACGTGGCCAACGTGGAGATGTCGGCCGCGGTTTACCGGGCGATGCATACCTACGTGGCATACGGGCAGTGATTAACACAGACGGATGGATGGATCATGGCCAATGACAAGGATGTAAATGATTTTGGCGATATCGACGACTGGCTGGCCGATCTGGATGACGATGAACAGGGCCAGACCGCTTCGGTAGCCACCGCCGAATTGGATAGCGACGAACTGGATCAGTCGGATATCGATCAGCTTTTGAGCGGTGGCGGGACCGAAGATGGCGGCGCCCAGGCGGATTCGGTGGAACTGGACCAGAATGATATCGATTCGCTGTTTGGTGATGCCCCCCAGGAGGTGCCCGAACCGACGCCCGTAGCCGAGCAGGAAGCGGGGGCCGGAGAGGGCGGCGATGATTTTGAGGATCTGTTTGCCGGGGACTCCGGGGAGGATTCGGCCGAGCAACCGGAGGCCGGTTCACCCGAACTCGCCGAGTCTCCCGAAGCCTCCGAATCGTTGGAAGCCCCGCCGGCCACCGAGGAAGAAGCCAGTGTCGAGGTGGGCACCGAAGAGGTGGCGGGTGACGATGAGTTGCCGGTGGCGGAGGAGCAACCTGCCGTTGCCGAGCGTGAAGCGTCGACCGGTGGAGGCGGGGAGGAGGAAAAGGATCCCTTTGCCTTCGATGACGGCGAATTTGATATCGAGGGTTTTGACTTCGATGATGACATCCCCGATATCCCCGACGAAAATATGCTGGAGTCATCCCGGGAAGGCAAGCAGGAGACGGCGGATGAAGATATTTTCGCCGATACTCCCAGTGCCGCCGAACCGGCGAGTGAAGACGAAGAAGAGGCAACGGTTGGAGAGAACTGGAAAAAAGGTTTTGTCGCCTGGTTGCCTGCCTCTTTCGATAAAAGCGCCATCAACAAAAGCACCATCGGCGCCTCGCTGTTCTCTCTTTTGGTGTTGATTGGTGCCGCCTACTTCCTGCTGGGACGGGACGGTGAACCGGAGTTGGCGATTCCGCCTCAGGTGCGGGAAGAACTGGTGGAGGCCTTGGAGCCGGAGCCCACGGACTTGGCGGAACCCCCGGCGCCGATAATGCCGCCGGTGGCCAGGGATGAGCGCTTTCGGATGGATCAACCCGGCGCCGCCGTTTCCATGCAACTGCGGGCGGAGGCCCCCGATGGCGGTCCGCTGGCCTACGAGATTGTCACGCCTCCCCGCTATGGCCGTCTTTCCGGGGAGCCGCCCCGGGTGACCTATCTGCCCAACCCGGACTTCCCCGGGGAAGACCGTTTTGTATTCCGGGCCACCGATGGCCGCCAGGCCAGTGAGCCGGCTCGGGTGGCCATTGTCGGCCCCAGCCTGCGGGCGGCCGACAAGGAGGCGCCGCTGGAGGAAGTGGAGGAGGTCTTGACCATGACGCCGGAGCAACCTCTGATCAGAGTGCGGGATCTGGTGATGACCTCGCGCAGTACCGAGCCGCTGAAGATCGACTGGGCCGCTGTCTGGCGCCGGGATAATACGACCCCCTTTACCGGCGTGCGGGTGGAGATTATGCAACAGGATCTCCAGGAGGGGCGTCTGCGCCGGCTGGATCCGGCCACCCATATTTATGAGCCCGACCCCTACTTCCAGGGGGAAGAAAGTCTGGTCTACCGCTTCCACTACGCCGGTCAGCGCTCCAAGCCCCGCCGCCTGACTCTACGGGTAGAGTCGGGCCATCCGCCGCCCAGTGTCAGGCTCGGCCCGTTGGCAGCAACTTATCCGCCGGGGGAGACAGTGCTCCTCGATGCCAGGGAAACCCTGGCCGTGCGGCCGCAGGAGTTGCGTTTTGAGTGGCGTCAGTTGAGCGGTTCGGCGGTACACCTGGAGTCATTGGCGGATAACGACGCGTTGGTGCGCTTTGTGGCGCCCTCGCCTTTTGCCCACGTCGCCTCACCCAAGGTCGTTCTGCAGGTGACGGCCATGGACCCCGCCGGGCGGCGGGACACGAAAACGGTGGAGATCAACACCCCGTCGCGGCGGCAGAGCGCCCTGTGGCGGGGGGAAGAGGATGCCGGTCAGCAGCGCAACAGCCCATTGTGGGGTTTTTAAGCCAACAGGCGGGGTGGTGGCCTACGGAATGGTCTGATTCCCCCGTCAATACTCGCGGAGACTGAAGCCGGTGGTCGGTTCCCTGGCAACAGCCGGTGGGCACCGGCTCTGGGCGCTTGGTTCAGCGGGTGATGATTCCTTTCATTTCCCCGATGACGGCGGCATAGTCCGGCTGGCCGAAGATCGCCGAGCCGGCGACGAAGATGTTGGCGCCGGCCTCGCGGATGGCGCCGATGCTCTTGGGGCTGACACCGCCGTCGATCTCAATCCCGGTTTGCAATCCCCGTTGGTCGATCATCTTTTTCAGGGCCCGGGTTTTCTCCAGGGCCGAAGGGATGAAGCTTTGGCCGCCAAATCCCGGGTTGACGCTCATCAGCATCACCAGGTCCACTTCCGCCAGCAGATAATCCAGAGCACTAAGCGGCGTGGCCGGATTCAGTACCACTCCGGCCTTTTTCCCCAGGTCCTTGATCTGGTGCACGGTGCGGTGCAGGTGATAACCGGTTTCCACGTGCACCGTGATCCAGTCGGCGCCGGCGGCGGCAAAAGCCTCCACGTGGCGTTCCGGTTCCTCAATCATCAGATGAACATCCAGCGGCAGATCGGTGATCCGGCGCACCGCCGCCACCACCAGCGGCCCGATGGTGATATTGGGCACAAAACGGCCGTCCATCACATCCACATGGATGACATCGGCCCCGGCCGCCGCCGCCGCCGTCACCTCGTCGCCCAGGCGGGCGAAATCGGCGGAAAGGATGGAGGGAGCTATCAGGGGGGAGGCAAGATCGACGTTGCGCATAGTTTTGGTTCCTCTGTTTTTTTGCAAACGTCCTGCTTAATTGATCACGGGGCTCCGGCGTAATCGTTCACGGGGTGACGCTATTCGCCGCCGATGGTCACCATGATGTAACGCTCAGGCAGCAGGTAGCGGCGGGCCGCCGCCAGCACCTCCTCGGCACTGGTGGCTTCCAGCCGCCGGGGATAGTGGGTGGCAAAGTCCAGCCCCAGTTCGTAGGTTTCGTTCAGGGCCATCTCCATGGCCTGGGCGCCGTTGGTTTGCAGCCCCAGGCGGTAGTTGCCAATCAGCACGTTGCGGGCCCGCTCCAGCTCGATATCACTGATGGGTTCACTGAGCACCCGGTAAAGTTGGGCCCAGAGTTCTTTGATCGCCTCTTCCCGGTGCTCGGGACTGGTGCCGATATAAACCCCGAAGGAGCCGGTGTCGGTTCCCAGCAAAGAGAACGAAGAGAGGCTGTAGGCCAGGCTCCGGCGGTCCCGCAGCTCGGTGAACAGCCGGCCGCTCTGGCCGGACAGCACCTGATCCAGAATTTCCAGGGCATAGCGGTCCCGGTCGGTGATAGTGGTGCCCAGGAAACCGATAATGATATGCACTTGTTCCCGGTCCCGGGTCAGATTGACGATTTCCGGCCGAACCGGCGGTTCCGGTGGCAGTAAGGTTTCCACCACGGCTGCGGCGCCCTGGTCTGCCGCAGCCGTGGCCGCCCAGTCGCCGAAAAGTTCCTCCACCTGGTTTTTAACTCCGTCCGCGTCGACATCGCCCACCACCGACAGCACAAGCTGGTTCGGACGGGCATGCTGCCGGTAAATCTTGCGCAGGTCATCTGCGGTCAGGGATTGGATGGTACCGGTGGAACCCAGCGTGTTGAGAGCGTAAGGGTGGCCGTGAAAGAGAGAGCGGTTGAACTCCCGGAAGGCCACCGAAGAAAGTGAGTCTTCCTGGCGACGCAGGTTGGCCAGCAGTTCGGCTCGGACCTTTTCCGCCTCATCCGGGGCAAAGGCCGGTGTCAGCAGGATGTCGCGCATGATGATCAGGCCCTGATCAAAAAAGCGGGCCAGGAAATCACCCTTGAGGCCGAATGTGTTGCGACCGCTGAAACCGTCGATCTCCGCCGCCATGTCGGCCACCGTCCGGGCCAGCCGGCGAAAATCGAGGTCGCCGGCGCCCCGGGGCAGCAGTTCGCTGATAAAGGTGAACGCCCCGTTGGTCAGCGGGGTTTCGCCGCGCAGGCCGCCGGGAAACACGGCCCGTACCGCCACCGTGGGCACATCCCGCTGCTCCCGGATCAGCAGGGTAATACCGTTGTCCAGCCGGAAACGATGGGTGTGCGGCGGCAGGGTCGAGTCTCCGGCCGTTGCCGGGTGGCGATCTTTGGCCAGGGTGCCGGCCTGACCCAGCATGGCCGCCAGTTCCCGGGGCTCCAGATTGATATCCGAACCTTCCGGGGCCAGGATGCCGGCGGTGAGCCGGGGGGGCTTAAAATAGGTGGCGGCCACCCGCATGATGTCTTCGGCCTCCACCCCCCGCAGGCGTTCCAGGTACTCGTGTTCGCGCGGATCACCGGTGAGCAGTTCAAAAGAGCCCAGCACCCGGGCCATCCCCTCGGCCCGTTCCAGGTTGAAAACAAAATCCGCTTCCAAGTTGCGGCGGGCCCGGTCCAACTCTTCGTCGCTGACCGGAGAGTGCTGCAGAGCCAGAATTTCGGCCATTGCTTCCTTGATCACCTCGCGGCTGTTATCGGCATCCAGCACCGCCCCGATCCGGAAGATGCCGGGATCGCGGGAGCTGAACATGGAGGTGTCGATCTGGTAAACCAGGCCCAGTTCATGGCGTAACCGTTCGTTGAGGCGCGAGGCCTCGCCCGGGCCCAAAATCTGGCTCAGCACGTTCAGGGCGGCGGTGTCCGGATGCTTGAAGGCGGGAATGGGAAAGGCCAGGGCCAGGTGGGTCTGGTTGATACTCTGCTCTTCCTGGAAAAAACGGAATTCCGTCGGCGGCGGTTCCTGGGGCAGATCCCGTTCGTCGGTTGCTTCCCGGCGGGGCAGATTACCGAACAGTCGGCGGCTTTTCTCCAGTACCTGGGCGGCCCGCACATCCCCCACCACGACAACAGTGAAATTATCCGGGTGATAATGGCGTTCCAGGTAGGCCAGAATATCATCCCGGCTGATGGCGGCCACGCTTTCTTCGGTGCCGCTGATGGGCAGCCGGTAGGGGTGTACCTGGTAGGCGTGGGCCATCATTTCCTGGAAGAGGTGGAGCTCCGGGCGATCCCGGCGCATCCGGATCTCCTCGTGGATCACCGGTTTTTCCCGTTCCAGTTCTTCAGGATCAAAGAGCGAGTTCAAGACCGCGTCGGCCAGCACCTCCATGGCGGCACCCCAGTGGCGGGCGTCCAGAGTGGCATGGTAGACCGTGTGTTCAAAACTGGTATAGGCGTTAATCCGGCCGCCCACAGCCTCAATGGCGCCGGCTACTTCACCAGGGCCGCGGCTGGGGGTGCCTTTGAAAATCATGTGCTCGATGAAGTGGGTGATTCCGGCTTCATGGGACCGTTCGTAAACGCTGCCGGCTTCAACCCAGATCTGCACGGTGGCCACACCGGTGCCCGGGGTTTCCCGGGTGATCACGGTGAGGCCGTTGTCGAGCTGGCTTTTGTACAACCGGGGGGAAATTTGTTCGGCGTGGATATCGGTGGATGTAGTCATGAGAGCCAAAATACCAGTTAGCAGAAAAAGGGCAAGGTGCATACCCCGGGAAAAACTTGTCATGTCTCACCTCGCTGGGGTGCAGATTGCCGGCAGTGAGAGGTACGGCCGGGTAAGGCTGAAGCTGTAAGCGGTTACCTGAAGCTTACCGAGCGACCGGCCGCCGGTAGAAGAGCAGCAGGGCGGCGATGATCATCAGCCCACTCAGCAGCTGGCCCCGGCTGAAAAGGCCCCAGGTCAGTCCCAGGTGCGCGTCGGGCTCCCGAAAAAATTCAACCATAAAACGAAAAATGCCGTAACCCCCCAGGAAAATGGCCACCAGCCGGCCGGCGGGCCATTTTCTTTGCCAGTAGAGGCGCAGGGCATACCACATGATGATGAACAGAACCAGTCCTTCGAGAAAACTTTCGTACAGTTGCGAAGGATGCCGGGGCAAGGGCCCGCCGTTGGGGAAAACCATGCCCCAAGGCATCTCGGTAACCCGGCCGTAAAGCTCACCGTTGATGAAGTTACCCAGTCGTCCCAGCCCCAGGCCGATGGGTACCGCCACGGCATAGGCGTCGGCGGTGCGAAAAAAATCCAGGCCGGTGCGGCGACAGAACAGCCAGCCACCGATTAACAGCCCCAGCATCCCCCCGTGGAAAGACATACCTCCTTGCCAGGTGGCGAAAATTTCCAGAGGGTGCTGCAAGTAATAGGAAAAATTATAAAAAACCACATAACCCAGCCGGCTACCGACGATCAGGCTGATGATCAGCACCAGGTTGAGGTTGTCGAAATGTTCGGCCAGCCCGGGATGGGGATAGCGCCGGATCTGGTAACGAACCAGAAAATAGGCGGCGATAAAGGCCAGGACGTACATCAGGCCGTACCAGCGCACGGCCAGGGGGCCCAATTGAAAAATTACCGGATCTATTTGGGGGTAAGGCAGCATTAAAATTTTCCAGAGAGAGATGTCCGCACCGGACGGGAAAACACGGAAACGTGGGCCCGGCGGCGGGCGAATCCGTCGCGGCTGGGGTTAACGGCCCCCGTCCAGGCGCGATACGACTTTGATGTTGCCTTGGACGGCAAAGATAGGTGCTTGCCAAGTGCCGGCGGGGTCGCTATCTTTGACAAGTACCCTGCAAGCCACATAATTTAACCGGTTCCTTTCATTATCACAATGCTAATTCGTCTGGTTGCCCTCAACGCCCGTTTTGTTCATTCCGCCCCGGCCCTGTTTTACCTGCGCCAGCAACTGGCTGCCCATCTGCCGGCCGCCCGGCTGGAGAGCAGGCAGCTGACCATCAACGACCCTTACTATGAAACCCTGCTGGGGTTGCTGGAGCAAGAGCCGGCGGTGCTGTGCTTTTCCGTTTATGTCTGGAATGCCGCCTATACCCGCCGTCTGCTGCACGACCTGGGGCAGGTGAGACCTGAGTTGCCGGTGGTCATCGGTGGTCCCCAGGCGCCGCACCTGGAGTTGCCCCGGACGGCGGTCGGGCCCAGGGTAACTGTGGTGCGGGGACCGGTGGAGGGGCTGGGACCGGAGTTCTACGCCGATCTGGCCGCCGGCCGTCTGCAGCCAGTCTACTGGGCTGATCCCGCCGCCCCTTTCCAGATGCCCTACCGGCCGGAAGATTTGGCCGGGGAACTGCGGAACCGTCATGTCTATTATGAATCTTCGCGGGGGTGTCCTTTTGCCTGCTCCTATTGTCTCTCTTCCGCCCGGCGGGGGATGGTGTACCGGGATCTGGAGGCGGTTCTGGCCGAACTGGAGAGCCTGCTGGCCGCCGGGCCGGCGACCATCCGCTTCGTTGACCGAACTTTCAATGCGCCGCCGGAACGGGCCTTGGCTATTTGGCGCTTTTTGGCCGATCGCAGCGGGGAAATTGATCCGCGGCCGGTTTTTCACTTTGAGATCGCCCCGGACCTTTTTACCGACGAGGTTCTGGAGTTCCTGGCTACTGTGCCGCCGGGGCTGTTTCGCTTTGAGATCGGCCTGCAGTCATTTAACCGGGCCAGTTTGGCGGCGGTCAACCGTGACCCCGACCTGGAAAAGGCCCAGGTGGCGGTCCGCCGCCTGCTGGCCGGCGGCAATATCCATCTCCATCTCGATCTGATTCTGGGGCTGCCCTTTGAGACCCGCGCCAGTTATCTGGACTCGTTGAACCGTGTGATGGCTCTCCGGCCCCATCAACTGCAGCTGGGGTTGCTGAAAGTGTTGCCGGAAACACCCCTGGCCGCCCGGCGCCGGGAGTTCGCCTTGTGTTGTTGCCAGGAGCCCCCCTACCCGGTGCTGGCTACCCGCTGGCTGGCCCAGGAGGAACTGGCAGAGTTGTACTGTTTGGGGGAGCTGATCGAATCCTATTACAATCCGCGCTTTTTTCTCGCCACGATGGATTATTTGTTGCGCCGGGAACCTGATCCGGCTGTTTTTTTTCAAGACCTGGCCGCTACCTGCGCTGAATTGGATTTTTTCGGCCGGGCCCGGACCCAGGAGTTGCTCAGCGGCGCTCTGGCCGCCCATTTCCGTAAACGGGCCGATGGCTCCCTGGGCCTTGAACTGTTACGTTTCGACTGGCTGGCCTGCGGTCACCGCCGGCTGCCGGAGCACCTGCAGTGCGCCGCCGGAGTCGGCCGGGACCAGTTGAAAGAGGCAAGGGATCGGCTCTGGCACCAGCTGCCAAACAACTTACCACCCTATTTCACCGCCACCGGACGCAGCGTTTTTTTCAAGCGCAGTGTTTTTGCCCCGTTCAGTGCCGCTGCTATTGAAGAGTTGGGTCTGGGCGACGGTTGCCGGAATGGGGTAGTTGTCTTTTTGCCCGAACAAAACAGCGGGTTACAGGCGCGGCAGGCAACGACGGTTTTGTCGTGATAAGCCGAGGGCATGGTTGTGTCGCGGCTTCGGGTAAAAAAATATGGACAAAACGAGAAAGCATACTAGGATGGTGTGGCAAGGCCCTTTTGTGAGCTAGGTGCGTGGCCGGTTAACTGGCGAATGGTTGGTAAATAACCGTATGACAAAAAAAGGTAAATTACGGGTGGCACTGCTGGCTGGCGGCAAGTCAGGTGAGCGCGAGGTTTCCCTGGCCGGCGCCCGAGAGGTTGAAAAGGCCATGGATCTCGAGCGTTACGAAGTGATTCGCTATGATCCGGCCATTGATCTTGCCCGGTTGGCGGCTGATGCCCCACGACTTGATGTCGCTTTCATTCTCCTGCACGGTCCTCTGGGTGAAGATGGCAGTATTCAGGGGTTGCTGGATTTACTGGGACTCCCCTATCAAGGAAGCGGTGTGCTTGGCAGCGCGCTGGCCATGGATAAGGATCTGGCCAAACAACTCTATCGTCAGGCCGGCTTGTTGGTTCCGGCTTGGAAGATGGCCCGGGCGGCCGATCTTGATGATCCCTCCCGCCTGCTGCAAAGTTTGAACCTGCCGCTGGTGGTCAAACCGGTGCGCCAGGGTTCCAGCCTGGGAATGAGTCTGGTTGAGCAGCCGGTCGAACTGGTGCCGGCCCTTCAGCAGGCCTTTGCTTTTGACGATCAGGTCATGGTGGAGGAATTCATCGCTGGCCGGGAACTGACCGGCGGGGTGCTGGGCAATGACGAACTGACCCCCCTGCCGGTGGTGGAGATTATTCCCGGCGAGGAATATCGTTTCTTCGACTATCAGGCCAAATATCAGGTCGGGGCCACCCGGGAGATCTGCCCCGCCGAACTTTCCCCCACCGTAACCGCCGAGGTCCAGCGCTGCGCCTGTCTGGCCCATCAGATCCTGCGACTGCGCGGCTACAGTCGGACCGATATGATTCTGGCTGATCAGGGGCTTTATGTCCTTGAAACCAATACCATTCCGGGGATGACGCCGACCAGCCTGCTGCCCCAGGCCGCGGCGGCCCATGGCCTGAGTTTCGGAGCGTTGCTGGACCGCTTGCTTGCACTGGCACTGGAAGACAGGGGGAGATAAATGGCGCAACCGGCAAAGGAACCATTGCTGATCGTGGAGGACGATGCGGTTACCCGGCGGTTGTTCGAAACAGTGGCTGCGGGTGAGGGCTACCAGGTTCACGCTTGTGAGGGCGCGGAGAACGGCTGGGAGGTCTTCCAGCAACACAACCCCCGGATTGTGGTCCTGGACTGGCTGCTGCGCGGCCTGGACGGCCTGGCTTTGGCCCGCCGGATCAGGCAGCACCCCGACGGCCCTTATGTCACCATCCTGATGGTCACCACCCAGGAGAGGCCGGAGGAGATGGAGGAGGCCCTCAAGGCCGGGGTAACCTATTACCTGACCAAACCGGTAAAACGAGATTTTTTTCAGGCCTGGCTGGCGGCGGCCCGCAAGAACAGCGAAGATATGCGCCTGCTTCAGCAGCACCAGGAGGCCCGGGAGAAACACCGCCGAGAACTGGAGTCGCTCAACGCCCAATTGGAGAACGCCATCACCCGGGCCAACGAAATGGCCGCCGAGGCCTCCCGCTCCTATATCGAGGTCAACCAGATCTTCAAGACCGTGGCCGGCGGCATCCTGCTCGTCGATACCCAGTACCGGATTCTGCGTTTTAACGAAGCCTTTTTGCGTATGGCCGGGGTTTCTTCGATCAAAGCCAAGGCCGCCAAATGTTACGAAGTCTTCCCCTCCTCCATGTGCAACACTCCGGGTTGCCCGATCCGGAGAATCAAAGCCGGGGAAGAGGCGGTGGAGAACGATATCGAACGCCCCGCTCCCGATGGAGGCACGGCCCATTATCATGTGCTGGCCACCCCTTTCCGTGGCCCGGCTGGCGATCTGGTGGGTATTGTTGAGCATATCTCCGATGTCACCAGCCGGGTGCAGGCGGAAAAGGCCCTGCAGGAAAGCGAGCAGCGCTATAAGGAGCTGAGTATCCTCGATGAACTCACTGGGCTGTACAATAAGCGTTATTTCAATAAACACCTGACCCCGGAGGTGGAGCGGGCCCGGCGCTATGGTAACCCCTTAAGCCTGCTGGTGGTGGATATCGATAACTTCAAGCACTTCAACGACACTTATGGTCATCCGCCCGGTGACCGGGTGCTGGCGGCCATGGGTAAGCTGCTGCGGGAGACGGTGCGCTTGAATGATCTGGCCTGCCGGATCGGCGGTGAGGAGTTTGCCGTCATTCTGCCGGAAACCAGCGGTGAAAACGCCTTGAAGCTGGCTGAGCGGTTGCGGCGGAAATTTGCCGCCCTGGAATTTCAACCCCAGGAAGGGGTGACGGTGCAGAAAACCATGAGTGTCGGGGTAGCGGAGCTTGAAACCGATGAAAGCACCGAAGAGCTGCTGGCTCGGGCCGACGGCAATCTCTACGCGGCCAAGGAGGCGGGCCGCAACCGCAGTATCCTCCGTTAAAAGCGCGTCAGTGCCGCACCTTACGGCGATCGGCCCGACTTGCGTACTGATGTACGCGGCGCCGGGCCGCTTGCCGCAAGGTGCGGCACTGACGCGCTTTTAACTATCCACCTATGCCATCCTTGTCCACCAATCCACTTACCTACCCATCTACCTACCTGCCTGCCTGGCAAGCAGACACCTGCCGGGGTGATCTTTCTTGCTTAACCATCATATTCTGGGGTTGAAATAAGGTTTGATGGCCTCGGGCAGGCGGATGGTGCCGTCGGGTTGCTGGTGGTTTTCGTAGATGGCCGCCAAGGTGCGGCCCACGGCCAGGCCGCTGCCGTTTAAGGTGTGGACCAGCGCGCTTTTGTTGCGGTCTTTGGGGCGGTAGCGGATGCCGCCGCGGCGGGCCTGGAAATCGCCGAAGTTGCTGCAGGAAGAAATTTCCCGGTAGCAGTTCTGGGCTGGCATCCAGACCTCGATGTCGTAAGTTTTACGGGCGGAAAATCCCAGGTCGCCGCGGCACAGGGTGACCACCCGGTAGGGCAGCTCCAGCATTTGCAGCACCGTTTCGGCGTTGTTCAGCAGCATCTCCAGCTCATCGTCAGATGTTTCGGGAGTGGTGAACTTGACCAACTCCACCTTGTCGAACTGATGTTGGCGGATCAGGCCCTTGGTGTCGCGCCCGTAAGAACCGGCTTCGGAGCGGAAGCACGGGGTGTAGGCGCAGTAGCGGATGGGCAGCTCCTGTTCGGCCAGGGTTTCCTCCCGGTGGATGTTGGTAACCGGCACCTCAGCGGTGGGGATCAGCCAGAGATCGGTGTCGGCGATTTTGAACAGATCCTCGGCGAACTTGGGCAACTGGCCGGTGGCGGTCATGCTGGCGGTGTTGACCAGAAAGGGGGGCAGCACTTCGGTATAGCCGTGGCGCTCGGTGTGCAGATCCAGCATGAAGCTGACCAGGGCCCGTTCCAGGCGGGCGGCAAAACCCCTCAGCAGGACAAAGCGGGCGCCGGACAGTTTGGCGGCCCGGGCGAAATCCAGGCTTCCGTCCAACTCCCCCAGCTCCCAGTGGGCCTTGGGGGTGAAGTCAAATTCGGAGGGGGTGCCCCAGCGGCGGTATTCAACGTTGTCGGCCTCGTCGGTGCCCAAGGGGACCGAATCGTCGCAGAGGTTGGGTACCCCCATGACAATATCTTCCAGCCGGCGGTCGATGCCGGCCAGCTGCTCCTCGAGTTCCTTGAGCCGCTGCCCCAACTCCTTGGTGGCCGCCATTTTGGCCGCTGCCTCCTCTTCCCGGCCCGCCTTTTTTAGAGCCCCGATCTCCTGGGACACCCGTTTGCGGCGGTTGCGGCCACTTTCCAGTTCCTGCAGGATGTCGCGGCGCTGCTGGTCCAGTGCGTTGAAGTTTTGTAAAGGGGCGGTATCCAAACCGCGGGTGGCGGTTTTCTCCTTGACCAGTTCCAGGTTTTCCCGGATGAAACGTAGTTCCAGCATTATTTTTCCTTATCAAATTCAGCAGTGTTGGCCGGCGCCAGTCAGCGGCAGCACCCGCACCAGTTCGTCCTTTTTTAACTCCCGGCGGTTGGCTGGGGCCAGAATAATGGCGTTCATGGTGGCGCCGGGGGGCAGCGGGCGGACCAGCAGCCGGCCTTTATCAGCCTGTAGATGGGCGTCTTTAAGTTGAATGACACCGCCCCGGCGAATTTTTACCGCTTGCTGCAGATGAGCTTTGACCACCTGCGGCCGGGGGCGGTGGTACCCCTGGGCCCGGCGCAGGGCCGGGGCTACCAGCAGGTAGAACAGCAAATGTACCGCCGGCGGCGGCCCCGGCAGGCCGAAAAAGAGGGTGCGACCCAGCATGGCGGCCATGGTGGCCTTGCCCGGCCGCAGATGCAACTCCCGATAAAGCAGCCCGGCCTGCAGGCGGGCCAGCACGCCGTCCACCAGATCGTACTTGCCCGGCCCCATGCCGCCGGTGGAAATGATCATTTCCAGACCGCTTTCCGCCTGGCACGTGAGAATGGCGGCAATGGCCCCGGGGTCATCCTTGACCGTGCCCAGGTCCACCGGCACGCCGCCACAGTGCCGGATCAGCCCGGCCAGTAGAAAGCGGTTGCCGCTGATCAGGTGGCCGGCCACCGGGGTTTCCCCGGTGTCGTCCAGCAGTTCGCTGCCGGTGCAGAGCAGGCCCACCCGGGGGCGGGGGTAAGCCGCCAGTTCTCCCACCCCGGCGGTGGCCAGCCGTGGCAAGTGCTCCGGCATCACCGGCCGACCGGCGGGGACAATGATCTGCCGGCGGCGCAGGTCGGCCCCCACCGGCCTGATATAATCACCAGCCCGGCAGGCCCTTTGCAGGCTGATACAGCCTTCATCTTCCCGGTGTACCCCTTCAAAAGGGATCACACAGTCGGCGCCGGGAGGCAGCAGGCCGCCGGTCATAATCCGGTAAGCCTGGCCGGACTGCAGCCGTTTGGCGGGCCTGGTCCGGCCGGCGGCAATTTCACCGACCACCGTCAGGCGGAGACTGCCCGGATCGCCGCCGATCTCTTCGCTGTCGTTGGCCCGCAGGGCATAGCCGTCCCGGGTGGACTGGGGAAAAGAGGGCACCGCCAGCCGGGCCCGGATCGCCGCCGCCGGAATCCGGCCCAGGGCCCGGTCCAATGGGATCATTTCCGGCAGGCCCGGCCGGCTGTGGGCCAGGATTTCCCGCTGCGCCTGTTGCAGAGTGAGGATGGTCATGAAGGCTGTCGATCCAGGTCTTCCCGGAAATTGATATTGGTAAAGGCCGGGTCGGCGGCGGTGGTCAGGCCCAGTTCCGCCGCGTTCATCTCGCGCACCCGCAGTTCCTGCAACAGTTGGCCGAGCTTGCCCTCGCCCCGGGCCAGTGCCTCCTGCACCGCCGGCAGGATCCGACGATGGTAGACGGCATGCAGCGGCTCGGGACCGGTGGCGGTGGCCGGCAGGACCACATCCCAGTCGCCGGGGCAACGGCACAGCCGGCGGATGATTTCGCCGTTCAGCCGTGGCATGTCGCAGGCAACTACAAAGGCCCGGGGGGCGGCGATATGGTGCAGCGCCGCCTGGATGCCCGCCAGTGGCCCGGCGTTAAGCACTATATCGCCGGTCATGGGCCAGCCGAGAAAGGCGTATTCTGCCGGAGTATTGGTTACCAGCAGCCGTTCGGAAAAAAGTTCTTCCAGCACCATTGCCACGTGGGCCACCAGGGGGCGGCCACGGTGGCGGGCCAGGGCCTTGTTGCTGCCGAAACGGCTGCTTTTACCCCCGGCCAGAATCACTCCCGCCGTGGCGAGGGCGAAGTCGCGGGCCGCCGGCTCAGTCGGCATGGCCGAAATCGTCGCCGTTTTGGGACGAGTTGCCGTCGCCTTCGGTGATACTCAAGGCAATTTTGCGGGGACGGCCACAGCCCCGCAGGCTGGCGATCATCCCCTTGATGCCGCGCCGCAGCAGGGAAGCGGCGAAGCGGTTTAAAGGCACCGGCTGGCCGTCCACCTCCAAATGGATGTAAGATCGGCCGGTGGGACTGGTTTGGGCCAGCATTTTTTGCTGGTGTTGTACCAGGAAATCGGCCAATTCCCTGGTCTGGTCCGGGGCAAAGCAGGGAATCTCCAGGTTATCCGGCGGTTCGGCGCTGACCATGGCCAGCCAGGTGGTGTTGCGGCCGGGCAGGGGGGTGGGGTGCAACTCCCGGCGGTATACCTCGATTTTTGGCAGGCGAGTATGTTTGTAGCCTTCGGTAATCACCAGGTCGGCGTCATTAAGATAACGGGTGACCAGCTCGTCCACCCCCAGATCGCGATCGGTGTCACGGACCAAACCGATACCGGTTGGCGAGGCCAGCACCACGGCATCGGCGCCGGCCTGCTTGTGCCGCCAGGTATCCTTGCCCGGGGTGTCCATGGCAAACTCATGGACATGGTGCTTGATGGTGCCGATCCTCAGCCCCCGCCCTTTCAGTTCGGGCAGCAGTTGTTCCAGCAGGGTGGTCTTGCCGCAGTCGGGCAAGCCCACCACCGCCACCACGGGAATCCGAGCCATGCGTTTAGCCTGCATCAGCCCGGGGGCCAGGTAAGAGTTCGTCCGCCAAGCACATGCATGTGCAGGTGGAAAACGGTTTGGCCCGCCGCCGCACCGTTGTTCATCACCAGACGGCAGTCGGTAATCCCCTGTTCAGCCCCCAGTTCGGCCCCTCTGCGTACCAGGGCGCCGATGATCCCGTCATCGGCGGCGCTGAGATCGCCTGGCCCGTTGACATGCTTTTTGGGGATTACCAGGAAATGCTTAGGAGCCTGAGGAGAGATGTCCCAAAAGGCCAGCAGCTGGTCATCTTCGTAAATTTTCTGGGCGGTAATCTCACCCTTGATGATTTTGCAGAACAGGCAATCTTCCGACATGGCTTGGTCCTCCTTAACAGTCCGTTGAAAAAGCCATCCCTGGCTTTTTTAACTAACGGTTGGCCAAAGATGGATTTGGTCAACCTTACGAATTAATTGCCACTTTCAGTGCGAATGAATTCGGCGGCCCATCCATGGGCCGCTAACAGCCCGTTTTTCAACGGGCTGTTAAGGGGGCATCCCGTGAATGTGTAGCCCCATAATCAGTTGGCTTCAAGTTCGCAGTTCAGGGAACTTAACGGTACATGGCGATAAATGTCAAGCCGTAAACCGAAGTTGCGGGCCGGTTATCGGCCCGGAAAAGATATCGTTTTTTTGCTGGTTTTCGAGTAATGTCAGCATAACTATGCTGATTCATGGAGTTTTGGATGTTTTTAAAGGGAGTTTGTTATGCGTCAACTGGTAATCGATCAGCTGAGCCGGGAAGAGCGGCAGAACATTGAAAGTTACCTGAAACGTCACCTGCGGCCCGGCCCGATGAGTGATCTGTACTGGCTGGAGTTGCCCCGGGAGTTATGGGGGGTGGGCCAGCAGGGGCACGAAGAATGCGCCCCCTTTTTCTTCGCCGTTGAGCTGACGGAAAATCAGGTGGTTTTTGAGCTGCTGGTACGCAGTTCCAGTAACTTGCACTGTACCTGCATCGGTTATCCGGAAACACCCCAGCGCGCTTTCTTGCTCGACTTTTTTGATGGCCTGCTGGCCAGCGAAAAGATTCGCTCCTGAGTGTTTTGTAGCGCCGGGGTTGATTCCCCCCCGCGTTGCCTGGCGCGAAGGGCTTGACTTTTGGCCATCCGGCCCCCTAGCATGATTTAACTTGCCCGGACTTGGTGCGGCGATCTTGCGCGGCCACCGGGGCGTTGCCGATTTACTTACTGGTGTTTTGTTATGGCGGGTTCGACTTTAGCCGGAGTTCCACAACATATCTCCCTGGCCCCGGAACAGTTGCTCCAAGGCGGGGAGGTGGTGGTCATTGTCGACGACGATGCCGCCATCCGGGAACCCCTTCGACGCTACTTCTCCAACCAGGGGCTGGCGGTGGAGGAAAGCGCCACCGGTGCCGGACTGCTCGACCTGCTGAAGCACCGGAAAGTGGCCCTGGTCCTGCTGGACATCGGCCTGCCCGATATCGACGGGGTTACCCTGCTGCCCCAGGTGGTGGAAAAAGACCACGATATAGCGGTGGTGATGCTAACCGGGGTGGCTGATCTGCAGGTAGCTATGGAGTGCATACGCCAGGGAGCTACCGACTACATCTCCAAGCCGGCCAATTTCGATCAGATTTTCCATGTTTCCCGCAAGGCCCTGGAAAAGCGGCGGCTGGTGTTGGAAAACCGCAAATACCAGGAAGAGCTGGAAGAGGCCCACTTCCGGCTGCGGCTGCTCCATCAGCTTTCCCTGAAGATGAACAACGTATATCTCAGCACCGTGGAACTCGATGAGATCCTGCAGGCGGTGCTGGTGGGGATTACCGCCCAGGAAGGGCTGGGCTTCAATCGTGCTTTCCTGGCCATGTTCACCGAGGATGAAAAAGAGCTGCGCGGGCATATGGCCATCGGCCCGGGGTGCCGCGAGGAGGCCGGCCGAATATGGGGGGAGATGCGGGAAAAGGGCATGGACTTTGGTCAGATCGTGCAGGATATCCGGCAACGCTGCAACGATGACGACTCGCAAGTTAACCGTATTGTCCGGCATCTTACCGTGTCGGCCGAAGAAAAGGACAACCTGCTGATCAGGGCGGTGAACAGTCGCCGCAGTGTCCTGGTTTCCCGGGACTACGGCGGGATATCCCTGCTGCTGAATCGTGATTGGGGTAACGGTGAGGAGGATGGCGATGGGGGACACCTGCCCGCCGGCGAGTCGGTGCCGATACCCCACGATCTTATCGGTACTCTGGGTGAAGGCAGCTTCGTGGTGGTCCCTCTCTATTCGCCCGGACGGGCCTTTGGGGTGATCATTGCCGACAACTACGTCACCGGCCGGAGCATCACCGGTGTCCATGTCAGCGCCCTGGAGCTTTTTGCCAGCCAGGCCAGCTTGGCCATCGAGCAGAGTCATCTGTACCAGGAGATGCAGCAGCGGTTGGCGGAACTTGAAGCCCTGTACGACGAACTCAACCGCAGCAAGGATCTGCTGGTGGAAGCCGAGCGTTATTCGGCCATCGGCCAGATGGCGGCTCAGCTGGTGCATACCATCCGTAATCCCATTACCTCCATCGGCGGGGTTTCCCGGATTCTGCAGAAAAAAACCGACGATGAAAGCTGGGGCAAGTATATCAAGGTGATTACCCGGGAAACCGCCCGTCTGGAGTCCACCTTAAATGAGCTGTTTGACTTTGTCAGTCAGGTCAAGCTGGAAAAACATCCCCTGCAGCTTTGTGATCTGGTGAACAAGACCTTGTTGCTGCTCCAACAGGAGATTAAACGTCAACAGATCAAGTGGCATATCCAGTGTCCGCCCGATGGAATGACCGCCCGGGCCGATGAACGCCAGATGCGGCAGGTCTTTTTGCAACTGCTGAAAAACAGTGTGGAGGCCATGCCCGACGGCGGTGTTTTGACCATAACCATCAACGAGGAAGAGGGGCAGGCGGTAATCCGGATCTGCGACACCGGTACCGGGCTGCTCAGTTCCCAGGTGGAACGGGCCCGGGATCCGTTCTTCACCACCAAAACCTATGGCACCGGCATGGGTCTGACCTTGGTGGAAAAAGCCGTGGAGGCCCACGGGGGCACTTTTACCCTGAAGACGGCCAAAACCGGCGGAATGGAGGCAACCGTCCGGATTCCCCTATGAAGATCGGTGAACAGACTTTTCCCGCCCGGCCGCCTGAAGGTCGAGGTGATGCCCAGCCGGCCAGCCGCAGTGCCGGTCCGGCTGCAGCCTGGGAGCCTGGGCGTCTGGTCCAGGGCCGGGTGGTCAGTGCCGGTGCCGATGGCCGGGTGGTGTTGGAACTGGGCGGGGAGCGGGTCAGTGCCCGCAGTTCGGTTCCTTTGACCCCGGGCCGGGAATTCTGGTTTGAGGTTCGCCAGGGGGGCAGTGAGCCCCGGCTGGCTTTGGCGGATAATAAAGGGGCCATGTACCGCTTTCTGCAGCAAGCCGCCGGTGGCCTTGGCGACTTGAGCCGGCTGGGGCAACTTGCCCCCCTGGTCAAGACCGCCGGCTTGTCGGCTGAACCGGCGGATCTGCTGGCTCGGCTTGCCCTGGGGGCGCAACCGGCTCCGGAAAAGCTTATTCAACTGGCTTCCTGGCTGCGACCGGGAGGAGGGGTAGGGGCCGGCGGCGGCTGGTCCTGGCCCACCAACGTTACCGGTAGCGCACACTCCCCCGCCACCCTCTCCGGGCAACTGCAAGCGATGCTGGCGCTGTTGCGGCAACAGCCGCCGGCCGGAGTCGACCGGGAGATGATGGCCGCTTTAGGCAGGGTCAGCGGTATGCTGGAGGCCATGGCCGGGATGAATGAGCAGCCGCCGTCTCTCCAGCAGTCGCCCCTGTGGCTGTTGCCCTGTTTTTTTGCCCTTGATGCCGGGGCCGGCAGCTGGCTGTTAAGCCAGGAAGAAACAGGCCAAGAGGAGGGGGAAGAGACCACGATCCTGGCCTTTTTTCTGGAGATGAGCCGGCTGGGTGAACTGCAGTTGCAGGCCCGGCTGCAGGGTGAGCGGCTGGAGGGGGATTTTTTTCTGGCCCGGCCCGAGGCTGTCGCCTTTATGCGGGGACGGCTGGGGGATTTGCGAGAGCGCCTGGCAGCACTGGGTTATCAGGCCGATTTCCGCTGTCGGCTAAGCGCGGGACCACTACTGCCGGCCCTGAAAGAGACCCTGGAAAAAGCTGCCGGCGGCGGTGAGCAGCGGTTGATTGATCTTAAAGCTTAAAGCGTTGGCGTTGTGGCCCCGGTCGGCGACCTGATGCCGGTTAAGGGCAACGCAAAAGTGAAGGTGCTGCCCCGGCCCGGGCCCTCGGAACCGGCCCGGATCCAGCCGCCGTGGTGGGCCACTATTTTCCGGCACAAAGCCAACCCCACCCCGCTGCCCGGATATTGCTCCCGGCTTTGCAGGCGGGAGAATACCTGAAACAGGCGGTCCTTTTGCGCCGGGTCGATGCCGATACCCCGATCGCTGACCGCTACCTGCCAGTACCCGTCGCGGATCAGGCTGTTTACCTCAACCTTGGGCTGCTCTTCCGGTCGGTGGTACTTAAGGGCGTTATCAAGCAGGTTCTGAAGCAGCCGGGTGAGTTCGTCGCGGCTGGCGAAAACCTCCGGCCAGTGACCGCTGATTTTAATCTCCGCCTGTTTTTCTTTGATCACCGGATCTAAAAAGAGGACTGCTTCGTCCAAGGCCCGGCGGCTGGCTACAGGCTGCATGGGTTCGGTTTTGCGGCCCACCCGGGAGTAGTCCAGGAGGGCCACAATCATGTTGTCCAGCCGTTGGGCGCCGGCCACCGCGTAATGCAGTGATTCGGCTTCGGCGGCACTTAAGCGCGGACCCAGCTGTTTGGCCAGCAGTTGCAGGTGACCGGTGATCATCCGCAGCGGCTGGCGCATGTCGTGGGAGATGGCGTAAGCGAACTGGAACAGTTCGGCGTTGGAGCGCTTGATTTCACCTTCCGCAGCTTTACGGGCGCTGATGTCCACCAGGATGCCTTCGGCGAACAGCGGCTTACCCGGTTTTTCGCTTACCAGGCGCGCGCTTATGGCTACCCAGATGGCCGTTCCGTCCCGGCGGCGCATGGCAACCTCGAAATCCTGCACCTCCCCCCGTTCTTGCAGGGTCTGCCACAGTTGCTGCCGGTCTTTGCCGTGCAGATACAGCTGTTTTGCCACGTTGGCAATGTCCTGCAGCATCTCACCAGGCGAATCATAGCCAAAAATTTTAGCCATGGCGGAATTAATCAGGTAAAAACGCCCTTCCGGGCTGCTCTGGAAAATACCTTGCAGAGATTGCTCAAAAATATTGCGGTAACCTTCCTCGGCCTCTTTGAGGCGTCGGGTCTGCTCCTCCAGGCTGGCGGCCATGCGGTCGAAAGCCTGGGCCAGTTGACCCAACTCGTCGGGGCTGTGGGGCAAGTCGCTGCGAGCGGCCAGGTCGCCTTCATTGAGACGCCGGGTGGCGGTGACCAGCTTGCCCAGCGGAGTCAGCAACAGGTGACCGCTGAACATCCAGATCAGTATCAGGGCGGCCAGAATGGCGCCGCCCAAAAGTCCAAGATTGCGCCACAAAGCCCAGCGGCTGGCCTGCAGGGCTTCTTCTTTCAAGATGGCAATATGGATGACCATGTAGGGCTCGGTGGTATGGGGGAGAAAAAATTGCCGGTAGGCGAACAGGCGCGGGCGTTTATCTCCACCGGGATAAACCACGGCGCCCTGTGGTTCGGGGCCGCTGAAAAAAGACCAGGCATGGTCCGGCACCTCTTCGCCGCTGGGGAAATGGTCGGCGGGTGGAAAGCGAAACAGCCGCCGGCCCTGGTGGTCCAGAATCCCCAGCACTGTTTGCGGGGGCAGTTCGGCTTTCAGGAAAGTGTCGACGAACAGTTCAAAGCTGTAGCCGGCCTGGATTACCCCTGCCAAGTGTTGTCGGTCATCGTAAATCGGTAAGGCGAAGCGGAAGCTTGGGGTGCCGGTGATTCTGCCCATACTGTATTCTCCGGCCGCCAGCCGGCCGGTGGCCACCGCTTGGCGAAACTGTCGGCTGGCGGCGATATTGAACGGCTCCACCGGCCTCCCGGCGGCCACCAGGTCCCCACGGGAATCGAAAAGCCCGATATTGATCAGGTGAGGCAGAGGTTCCAGCAGTTCGGCAAAAAAGTAACCGCAGGCCTCAGCGTCCAGATCTTCCACCATGGGTAACCGGGAGATGGTTGCGAGCATGGTGCCGATGGATTCCGTCAGCAGTTTTTGCTGCTCGGCCAGAGTGTCCACCAGCAGGATCGCTTCCCGGTGGCCTTCTGCAATGGCCTCCTGGTGGCGCTCATGGCCGGTGTAGTAAATGATTGCCAGGGCTGGGGTCAGGGCGGCTGCCAGTAACAGCAGCAGCTTGTTGCGAATGGAGGGGCGAAAAAGTAGCTTCACGTTTTCTCCAGATTAAAGCGGCAGGACAGCCCTGAAAACGAAAAAATTTTTCACAGGTAAAAAGTGCAAGATACTTTCTTGTAATGGAAAAAGGCCAAGCAAACAAGCGGGAAAACAGGGAAAAGAGATAATGGGCGGTCAGGGAGAGGCCCCGGAATAAATAACGGCATAAAAAAAGGGGCTAACCTTCGCAGATTAACCCCTTGCTTTACCTGGCGTCCCCAACCGGATTTGAACCGGTGTTGCCGGCGTGAAAGGCCGGTGTCCTGGACCTGACTAGACGATGGGGACCAAGATGTAATACCTGGTCGGCGCAAGGGTTGGCGGAAAAGTTTCAACCGGCCGGCTGCCTTCCGCCTTGTCGATGGTGGGTCGTGTTGGACTCGAACCAACGACTCTCTGCTTAAAAGGCAGGTACTCTACCAACTGAGTTAACGACCCCCCTTGCTGAGACGCACTTTTTTACAACAGCCCGCAGCCGATGTCAAGTGAAAGCTGGAGTATTCCCAAAGGTCCGCCAAGGTGGCGCCCATCCCGGTGCCAAGACCAATGACTTTGGTGGATCTCCGGGGGTATTCCGGTCGCCCTGGTGAAAGTGCTTGTCGGCGGCTCCGGCGTCTGCTATTTTGCACTTTTTTTGTATATAGAGTCCCAGTTTATCAACCTGTACGCGGAGAAACATATGGGAATCATGTCCCGGGCGGGCGGTTTTGTCCGTTACGCGGTGGAAGGCGAGATGCCGGAGAACTTCTGGGATTTTGCCGCCGAGCGGATCGCCGCCCACGCCTTTCGCGATATCGACGACGCCTTCGACGAACAGTCGGTGGGCTGGGTTTCCCTGGCCAGCATGTTTGACCACGATTTCAGCCAGGGGCCCTTTGCCGTGGGTGATTACCTGGCCATGAGCATGCGGGTGGACGAGCGCAAGGTGGCGGCCCGGATCTTGAAAAAATTCTGCCTCAAGGAAGAGGATCGGCTGAAAAAAATGCACCAGGTGCCCAAACTCAGCCGGGCCCAGAAGATCGAGATCAAGGACAACATGCACCTGATGCTGCTGAAAAAGTCCTTTCCGGCTCCGGCGGTCTACGACCTGTGCTGGAACCTGGCGGCGGGCACCATCCTCTTTTTCTCCGGCAACCAAAAGGCCCAGGAAACCTTCGAGGAGCTGTTTCGCAACACCTTCGAGCTGGGCATTATTTTGCAGCCGCCCTATCTGGCCGCCGAACACCTGCTGCCGCCGGAACGGCATGACCGCCTGGCGGACCTGAGCCCGGCGGTTTTTGTCTAAATTATCTAAAAGCGCCGGCCTGCCGGTTGACACATAGGAGTAAAAGCGTGGATCTGGTCGACCTGATCGAAGAAAAGCATTTCCTGGGCCAGGAGTTTCTGCTCTGGCTCTGGTACAAGAGCGAAGAGCGGGGCGGGGCGGTGATGGTGCCGGAGCTGGGCCGGGAGATCCTGGTGGTGTTTGAAAAACACATGCTGCTGGAGTACGGCGAGGGCGAGGCCCACGAAAAGCTGGTCTGCCGCGGCCTGATGACCGAGCTCAAGGAGGCCCGGGCCGGCCTGGCCCTGGGCAAGAAGCCGGAGCAGGCCCGGATTCGTTTTGAAATCGACAACCATGAGTGGAGCCTGACCTTGAAGGCCCGCCTGTTTGAATTCCAGAACGTCCGCCTGCCCAAGACCGAAACCGGCAGCGGCGACAGCGACGACCCCATGGAAGTGGAAGGTCGGCTGCTGGACCAGATCGGTCTTTATGAAACGGCCCAGCGCACCATCGACCAGCTTTTCCGCGCCTTTCTGGAGCTGCGCTGCGGCGAACAGTGGCCGGCGGAATTGGAGCGGGTGCAGCAATGGGTGCGCAAAGGAGTTAACTAAAACCATGGAACTGGAAACCGTCATCGGGCTGGAGGTGCATGCCCAGCTGAAAACCAAGAGCAAAATTTTCTGCGGCTGCAGTACCGAGTTCGGCCGCCCGCCCAACAGCAACACCTGCCCGGTCTGCTTAGGGATGCCCGGCGTGCTGCCGGTACTCAACCGCCGGGTGGTGGAGTTTGCCATCAAGCTGGCCCTGGCCACCGACTGCACCGTCAACCGGCGCAACATCTTCGCCCGCAAGAACTATTTTTACCCGGACCTGCCCAAGGGCTACCAGATCTCCCAGTTCGACCTGCCCATCGCCGAGCACGGAAGGCTGACCATCGAGCCGGAAGGGGCTCCCAGCCGCCGCATCGGCATTACCCGCATCCACATGGAAGAGGATGCCGGCAAGCTGATCCACGACGAGCGCGAACCCCAAAGCTATGTCGATCTCAACCGCACCGGGGTGCCGCTGCTGGAGATCGTCAGCGAACCGGATCTGCGCACGCCGGCCGAGGCCGCCGCCTATCTGCGCAAGCTGCACGCCATCGTGCGCTATCTCGATATCTGTGACGGCAACATGCAGGAGGGCAGCTTCCGCTGCGACGCCAACATCTCTCTGCGCCCCAAGGGGCAGCAGGAGTTCGGCACCCGCACCGAACTCAAGAACATGAACTCCTTCCGCAACGTGCAAAAGGCCCTGGAATACGAGGAGCGCCGCCAGCGCGACCTGCTGCTGGACGGCCGGGAGGTGGTCCAGGTCACCCTGCTCTGGGATGCCGACAAGGGGGTCAGCCAGGCCATGCGCTCGAAGGAAGAGGCTCACGATTACCGCTACTTTCCCGACCCCGACCTGGTGCCGGTGGAGATCAGCGAGGCCTGGCTGGAAGAGGTCCGCGCCGGCCTGCCGGAGCTGCCTTTGGCCCGCAAGACCCGCTTTATTGAGCAGTTGGGGCTGCCGGACTATGACGCCGAGGTGCTGACCTCCAGCCGCGAACTGGCCGACTATTTTGAACAGGCCCTGGCCGCCTATCCGGCGGCCAAGAAGCTCAGCAACTGGATCATGACCGAGCTGATGCGGGTGCTGAAGGGCGATGAGGGTATCGACATCGCCGCCTGCCCGGTCAGCCCGCCGCACCTGGCCCGCCTGCTGACCATGGTGGACGAGGGGATGATCAGCGGCAAGATCGCCAAGACGGTGTTTGAAGAGATGATGAACACCGGGGCTGCCCCCGATGCCGTGGTCAAGGAAAAGAACCTGGTGCAGGTCAGCGACGAGGGCGAGCTGCTGACCGTGGTCCGTGAGATCATCGCCGCCAACCCGGCGCAGGTGGAGCAGTTCCGGGGCGGCAAGAGCAAGGTCATGGGCTTTTTCGTCGGCCAGTTGATGAAGCAGACCAAGGGCAAGGCCAACCCGCAACTGGCCAACGAGCTTTTCAGCCGGGAACTCCAGGGAGAATAACCCCAGCCAAAAGTCATCCTATGACCAGTAAGAGCAAGGGCAAGAGCAAGGCTCATCTTGTCGGCGATAACGGTGGGTTGCAGGCGGCGGCGCCGGTCGATCCTGCACCCGGCGTCGGCCGGCAGCACAAGGGAGAAGGGCACCGCCAGCGGCTGCGGGACCGCTTTCTGGCCCATGGCGCCGACGGCCTGACCGACAGCGACATGCTGGAGCTGCTGCTCACCATGGGCACCCCGCGCCGGGACTGCAAGGAGCCGGCCCGGCAGTTGCTGGCCCGCTTCGACAACTCGCTCAGTCGGGTGCTGGACGCCTCCCAGGCGGAACTGGAGCAGGTCAAGGGGGTGGGGGCCAAGAACGCCTTTGCCGTCCACTTCGTGCAGGCGGTGGCCCGGCGCTATTTGCGGGAGCGCCTCATCGGCAAGGAGTACCTGCGCTCCAGCCGGGAAGTGGGGGATTACCTGCTGCACGCCATGCGCGGCCTGAGCCGGGAGACCCTGGTGGCCATCCTGCTGGACGCCTCCTACGGCATCCTGGCGCTGGAAGAGATCGCCACCGGCACCCTCACCGCCGCCTCGGTACACCCCCGGGAACTGGTCAAGGCCGCCATCAAGCACAACGCCGCAGCGGTGATCCTGGCCCACAACCACCCCTCCGGCAACACCAGCCCCTCCGAACAGGACCGCCGCCTGACCCGGCACCTCTTCCTGGCCCTGGCCCTGTGTGAAATTCAACTGCTGGATCACTGCATCGTCGGCGCCGACCAGCGCCCCTACAGCTTTGCCGACCACGGCCTGATGGAGGAAATCCGTCGCAACTGCCAGCCAATAATCCAGGAAACCCCCGGCGGGTAAACGTTTACCTTTTGCGCTCCCTTTTAATTGGCGATGTTATACTACCGCCGTGAAGCCGCCCATGGAACAAAATATCGGGCCCGTTGCCGGCCCGGCCGGGCTGTATGTGCATATCCCGTTCTGCCTTGGCAAGTGCTCCTATTGCGCCTTTGTCTCCTGGCCCTGCCGGCGGCCCCCCGCCGGCTATCCGGCGGCGCTGCTGAGCCAGGCCCGGCAGTTGGCGGCCCTGCCCTGGAGCCGGCAGCGGTGCTTTACCACCATCTTTATTGGCGGCGGCACCCCCACCATGTACCCGGCCGCAGTGCTCAACGAGTTGCTGGCCGAACTGCGGCAACTCTTTGCCATCAGCCCGGCGGCGGAAATCAGCCTCGAGGCCAACCCCGACACCCTGCGCCCGGAACTGCTGGCCGAGCTGCGACGAGGTGGCTTCAACCGAATCAGCCTCGGGGTGCAGAGCTTTACTGACGAGTTACTGCAAAAAATCGGCCGCCGCCATGATGCCGTCGGTGCCCGCCAGGCGGTGGCCTGGGCCCGGCAAGCCGGCTTTGCCAACCTCAATCTGGATCTGATCTACGGCCTGCCGGGGCAAAGCCGGCGTCAGTGGGCCGCCGACCTGGCTGTTGCCCTGGAACTGGCCCCGGAACACCTGGCCATCTACCAGTTGACCCCGGAAGAGGAGACCCCCTTGGGCCGGGCCGTGGCCGCCGGCGAGCTTGTACTGCCGGATCAGGATCTCTGCGCCGAGTTTGAGCAGGATGCCCGCCGGTCCCTGCTGACGGCTGGTTACGAGCATTACGAGGTGGCCAATTATTGCCGTCCGGGTTACGCCTGCCGTCACAACCTCAATTACTGGCACAACGGCTCCTACCTGGGTTTGGGGGCGGCGGCAGTCTCTTGTCTCGCCGGGCTGCGACTGATGAATGTGGCCTCGCCGGGCCGGTACCGGCGCCTGCTGGCCGCCGGCCGGGCGCCCTATGCCGAGGCCGAGGCTTTAGGGCTAGCGGCCAGCTTTCGGGAAACGGTGATCATGGGCCTGCGTCTGCGTCGGGGGCTGCGCCTGGCCGAACTTGAACAACGCTTTGCTTTGACGCCGCGGCACTATTATGGAACTATCCTCGATGAACTGATAGCCCAGGGTCTGCTGGTGATGGACCACGAAAGAATAGCCCTGAGCGAACGGGGCTTTGCCCTGGCCAACCAGGTTCTCCATCGCCTGGTGTAACTGTCCAGCTCATTCTGGCACGTAATTGAACAGCCGTGCCCCAGGTTGCGGTAAGCCAAGTCGGCGTAGCGTACATCAGGTACTCAAGCCGACCTGATCGCCGCAAGATGGGGTGCTGCTGGACAGTTACCGCCTGGTTTAGATTAACACTCAGCCGTGTCGCAACAATATGGCCAAAAATAAAACCGTATACGTCTGCAGCGCCTGTGATGCCGAGGTGGGCAAGTGGGCCGGCCAGTGCGCCGACTGCGGCCAGTGGAACACCCTGGAGGAGCGCCGGCCCGAGCCGGCCCTGCTGCCAGGTCGTCGGGACGGCTACAGCGGGGTGGTGACCCCGGTGCAGGCCATCGACGAGGTGGAGCTGGCGGAAACCCCCCGCATCAGTACCGGCTTGGCGGAATTCGACCGGGTACTGGGCGGCGGCCTGGTGCCGGGGTCGGTGGTGCTGGTGGGTGGTGATCCCGGGGTGGGCAAAAGCACCGGTTTGCTGCAGGTAAGTTGCGCCCTGGGCGGCGGCCGCCGGGTGTTGTATGTCTCCGGCGAGGAATCTCCCCGCCAGATCGCCATGCGCGCCCGCCGCTTGGGGCTGCCCCAGGAAGGGGTAATGCTGCAGGCGGAAACGGTGGTGGAAAACATTCTGGCCACCGCCGCCGAGCTTAAACCAGGGGTGCTGGTCATCGACTCGATCCAGACCATGCAGGTGGGGGCCCTGAACTCGGCTCCGGGCAGTGTCACCCAGGTGCGGGAGGCCGCCGCCCTGCTCACCCGTTTCGCCAAGCAGAGCGGCACCGCCGTCTTCCTGGTGGGCCATGTCACCAAGTCCGGTGATCTGGCCGGGCCCCGGGTGCTGGAGCACATTATCGACGTGGTCTGCTATTTCGAAGGCAACCTGGACAGTCGTTACCGCCTGCTGCGGGCGGCCAAGAACCGCTACGGGGCGGTCAACGAACTGGGGGTCTTTGCCATGACCGACAAGGGGTTGCGGGAGATCAGCAACCCTTCGGCCATCTTCCTCTCCCGCCAGGAGGAGATCACCCCCGGCAGCCTGGTGACCGCCCTGTGGGAGGGCAGCCGGCCGCTGCTGGTGGAGCTGCAGGCCCTGGTGGACCAGTCCCGGGCCGAGATCCCCCGCCGCCTGGCCGTAGGCCTGGAACACAACCGGCTGGCCATGCTGCTGGCCGTACTCCATCGCCACGGCCGGCTGGCCACCTACGACCAGGACGTCTTTATCAACGTGGTGGGCGGGGTGCGGGTCAGCGAAACCAGTGCCGATCTGCCCCTGCTGCTGGCGGTGGCCTCCAGCCTGCGCAACCGGACCCTGCCGGCGGACCTGGTGGTCTTTGGTGAGGTGGGCCTGGCCGGCGAGATCCGGCCGGTGCTCAACGGCCAGGAACGCCTGCGGGAGGCGGCCAAGCACGGCTTCAAGCAGGCGCTGATTCCCAAGGCCAACCAGCCGCCGGAGAAAATCCCCGGCATGGAGGTAATCGCCGTCGGCAAACTGGCCCAGGCGCTGGAAATCCTGCCCGCAACCCCTCCCGTCGGCTGAAGCGGCGAGAGTGGCATTGACATCGGGCCGGGGTAATGGTAAATATCTCCCTTCTGCCCGAGCTTCTGCCAGGAGGAGTGGCCGAGTGGTTTAAGGCGGCGGTCTTGAAAACCGTTGTACGAAAGTACCGTGGGTTCGAATCCTACCTCCTCCGCCACCCCACCGCTGTAGCCGGTAAGCCAGCGGGCATAAAAAAGATCATGATTGCTGCGGAGAGATGACCGAGCTGGCCGATGGTGCTCGCCTGCTAAGCGAGTGTAGGGTTTAAACCCCTACCGAGGGTTCGAATCCCTCTCTCTCCGCCACCCCACATAATCCGGCAAGCTCCGGACCCTTCCTATTTTGTGTTTTGATCCAATGGGTTTCCGCTTTGGTAGCTTACCAAAGCTTTTTGTGAAAGTCTGTTGGGGCGCAAGTAAAAAGCTCCCAAGATGGGAGCCTTTTACTTGCGGTGTCATTCATTACCGGTATTTTTTACAGATTACGCAATTCGCCTTCGCTAACGGTGATCTTGGCTTCCTGGAGCAGGTGTTGGATCCAGGTGTCGATCATGGCTTCCTGTTTGGCCATCAACAGGTCGTTTTCAACAGGCTCGGCCCAGCGCTGGAAGAGGTCTTCGTCGGCCGGTCGGCGCTGTTGCAGTTTGAGGACGTAGAAGCTGTCGTTGGCCGATTGAACCGAGGCCGGGACCGGGTTTTCCGCCGTCAGGGTCAGGCTGGTACGGGCCACCCGGGCGGGCAGGTCGGTGGCGGCGGCGGTGGCCTGGGAAAACCAGGCGGACTCCCTTACCCGGTAGCCTTTTGCCGTGGCCAGGTTTTGTAAATCTTTCCCTTCCCGCAATTCGGCCAGCAACTCTTCCGCCGCCCGGCGGGCGGCTTGGGCCGACTGTTCCTCAATGAGATCTGCCCGGACCCGGTCGACGACGTCTGATAGCGGCGGCGTCTGCGGCTCTTCCCGCTCCTGGACGTAGATGATGGCGTAGCCGTCCCGGGTGGTGATGATGGAACTTAGCTCGCCCCGGTTCAAATCAAAGGCGGCGGTCACCGCCTCCGGGTGGCGGCGCAGATCGGCCGGGGGCTGTCCCTCGGTGAACATCCCGGTGCTTTGCAGGCTGACTCCGCCTTCTTCCGCACCCCGCGCCAGACTGCCGGTGGTCAGGATGCTTTCATAGACTTCGTTGGCTCGGTTGAAGGCCATCTGCCGGCCACGGCTGCGCAAAATTTCCCGGCGGATTTCCGCTTCCGCCTCGGCCAGGCTGATGTTCTGCGGGGCTTGAATTTCCTCCAGCCTGATGATATGGAAACCCAGCGAGGTTTCCACGATGCCG
The DNA here is from genome assembly GCF_029210385.1 of Desulfurivibrio dismutans. Lineage (GTDB taxonomy): Bacteria > Desulfobacterota > Desulfobulbia > Desulfobulbales > Desulfurivibrionaceae > Desulfurivibrio > Desulfurivibrio dismutans. Next base: position 319,683 of record NZ_JARGDQ010000002.1, read on the forward strand.
CTGATCTCGCCGGGTTCCATGGCAAAAACCGCCTCTTCCAGGGGCTCGAGCATTTCGCCTCGGCGGAAAAAACCCAGGTCGCCGCCGCCCTCGGCGCTGCGGTCCTCGGAGTAAAGCAGGGCCAGCTCACGGAAGTCCTGGCCGTCCCGGGCCAGTTCCAGCACCGTTGCCGCCTGCTGCCGCTGGCGGGTCCGGGTTTCTTCGGGGGCGTCGTCGCGGCTGCGGATCAGGATATGACTGGCCCGCCGCTGCTCGGGGGTGTCGAAGCGGTCGCGGTTTTGCTCGTAGTAGGCGATCAGATCTTCTTCATCAAGGCTCATCTCCACGTCGTCGGCGGGGAACAGCAGGTAATCGAGGCGCACCCGGGGCGAAGTGAGATAGCGGCCGGTGTTCTCTTCAAAATAGGCTTCAATTTCTTCCCTGGTGGGGTCCTGGGCGGTGCGGAAATCGTCGGCCTGCAGGCGCAGGTAGCTTATGCGCACCTGGTCGTGATCGCGGTGGAAACGCTCTCGCACCTCCTCTTCGCTGACCCGGGCAAAGCCCATCAGGTGCTCCAGGATTTTGCGGCGCAGCAGGTCGGTGCGCAGCCCGGCTTCAAACTCATGGACGCTGAGCCGGCTGGCGGCCAGAATATCGCGGTAAAGCTGCATGCTGAAACGGCCGTTTTCGGTGAACTCGCCCATGCTCTGAACCGCCTGCTGCAACTCCTCACTGCTCACCGGCAGGCCGGTGTCGCGGGCGCTCTGCAACAGTAAAGTTTCCTGCACCAGTTGCGTGAGAACCTGCTCCCGGAGGCCCAAAGCCTCGATCAGCTCGCTGGGGATGGCCCCTTCAAACTGATCCCGGTACTGGCTCAGGGTATCATCGTAACGGCGCTGGAATTCACGGGAGGAGATGGGCTGGTCGTTGACCGTGGCCACCGTGCCCGGCTCGCCGTTGCCCCCCATCTGGGGGACCCAGAGGATGAAGACCAGAATGATGATGACCACGGCGGCCTGGATGATGGGCGAACGGGCTTTACGGCGCAGTAAGGAAAGCATGGGTGATCCTTGCAATGTTTTTTGGAAATAGTGAGCATTCAGGCCTTTTACAGCTTGTGCCGGCTTCTGCTAAGCAGCCGGATAATCTAATTTTTTTCCGTCGATGTGTCAAGGTTATTGGTCTTGCCAAAGGGTGAGTGCCGCCAAGCCCGGCAGTGGCACACGCTCGGCGGTTTTTCTGCGCCCCTGGGTTGCCCGCTGCTACCGGGCTTGGCGGCACCCGTCCAGCGGCAAGACGCTTGACGTTGCCTACTCGGTGGAGGCCAGGTTGGAACCGGTTTTCAGGTTGACCCGCAGGGGTACCGCCAGTTCCATGACGTTTTCCATGGCCTGCTTGACCAGTTGGCCCACCGGCACAAGTTCCTCTTCCGGCACCTCGAAGATCAGTTCGTCGTGGATCTGCAGCAGGGCCTCGGCCTTGAAGCCGCCCCGGCGCAGTTCCCGGTCGCAGACGATGGCCGCCAGTTTGATAATGTCGGCGGCAGTACCCTGGATGGGGGTGTTGATGGCGGTGCGTTCGGCAAATTCCCGGCGCATCTTGTTGCTGCTGGCGATCTCCGGCAACTGCCGGCGCCGTTTGAGCAGGGTGCGGACAAAGCCGTCGCGCCGGGCCTGTTCGACGATTTCGCCCATGAAGCGGCGCACTCCCTGGTAGAGCTCGAAATAGCGGTCGATGAAGACCTGGGCCTCCTTGCGGCTGCAGTGCAACTGTTCGGCCAGGCCGAAGGCGCTCATGCCGTAGATGATGCCGAAGTTGATGGTCTTGGCCACCCGGCGCATGTCGGCGGTGACCATGGCCGGGTTGACCCGAAAGATCTCGGCGGCGGTGCGGTTGTGGATATCCTGGTCCTTTTGAAAGGCCGCAAGCAGCATGGGGTCAGCGGAGTAATGGGCCAGCACCCGCAGGTCGATCTGGGAGTAGTCGGCGGCCAGGAAACGGTGCCCGGCGGCGGCGATGAAGGCCCCTCGCAGGCGGCGACCCTCCGGGGTACGGACGGGGATGTTTTGCAGATTGGGGTTGCTGCTGCTCAGTCGGCCGGTGGCGGTGACCGTCTGGTTGAAAGAGGTATGAATGCGGCCGTCGGCCGGGTTGATCAGGGTGCTCAGCTTATCGACGTAGGTGGACTTGAGCTTGCTCAGGTTGCGTTGGGCGATGATCGCCGCCGGCAGGTCGTGGTAGGCGGCCAGCCGCTCCAGCTCCCGGATGTCGGTGGAGTAGCCGGTCTTGCCCTTGGTTTTGCGGCCGTGGGGCAGCTTGAGGCGCTCAAAGAGCACCTCGCCCAGTTGGCGGGGGGAGTTGATGTTGAACTCGGTGCCGGCCAACTGGTGGATTTTCTCGCTCAGTCGTTCCAGCTCCCGGCTGAACTCGGCGGCCAGCTCATTGAGCAAGCCGGCGTCCACCATGATACCCACCCGTTCCATGCACGCCAGGATGGGCAGCAGGGTCATCTCCACTTCATAGAAGAGTTCTTCCAGTTCCAGTTCGGCCAGCCGAGGTTGAAAAATATCCCAGAGCAGGCGGGTGGCGGCGACGTCCTCGCAGGAGTATGCGGCGGCGGCCTCGGGGGCCACGTGGGCGAAGGCCTCCGGTCGGCGGTCGCGGTCGGTGACCTCGGCAAAGGAGGTCAGTCGCCGCTGCAGCAGCTCTTCGCTGAGCACATCCAGGCCGTGGGAGCGGCGGGAGGGGTCGATGAGGTAGGAGGCCAGCATGGTGTCCGCTAAAGGCGCGGCCAGGGGCATGCCGTGGCGGTGCAGCACCTGCAGGTCGTACTTGAGATTGTGGCCCAGTTTGAGGCGCTTGGTATCGGCCAGCAGGGGAGCCAGGGCCCGGCGTACCTCGGCCAGGGGCAACTGGTCGGGGGCCGGGGTGCCGTCCGCCCGGCGGTGGGCGATGGGCAGGTACCAGCATAATAAATTGCTGTCCGACCCCGATTTTTCCCACGATTTTGCTTGTTCGTCGGCGGCAGGGGTGGTTCCGTTTACCCGGCCGGCGGCCAGGGTTAGGGAAATGCCCACCAATTCGGCCTGCATGGGGTCCAGGGAGGTGGTTTCGGTATCGATCACCAGTACCGCGGGGTCGGCGGCCAGTTGCTCAATAAGTTCCTTGAGCCGGGCCGGATCGTTGATCAGCTGAAAATCATCGCTGGCGAGTTTTTCCGCCGGCAGTTCGCTTTTGAGCAGGCGGGTGAATTCCAGTTCGGTGAAGAGCTGCCGCAGCTTTTCCTGGTTTGGCGGCGGCAGGGTGTAGTCGTCGAGGTTGGTGGGTAGTTCAAGGTCGTCCTTAAGCCGGATCAGCTCCCTCGCCAGCCGGGCGTCGTCCCGGTGGGCAACCATTTTTTCCCGCAGCTTGGCGGCGCTGATCTGGTCCAGGTTGGCAAACAGGTTATCCAGGCTGCCGAACTGGCCGATCAGCTTGGCCGCCGTTTTCGGGCCCACCCCGGGCACTCCCGGTACGTTGTCGGAGGTGTCGCCGATCAGGGCGAAGTAATCCAGCAGGTGCTCCGGTGGCACCTGGTATTTTTTGGCCACCGCCGCCGGGTCCATGAGCGTGTCCTGCATGGGGTCCCACAGGGTCACCCAGTCGTTGACCAGTTGCAGCAGGTCCTTGTCGCCGGAGACGATGATCAGCGGCTGGTCGGGGCCGGCCAGCCGGCGGGCGGCGGCGGCGATCAGGTCGTCGGCCTCCACCCCGCGCTGTTCAAGGGTGGTGATGTGATAGGCGCTGACTACTTCCTTAATATAGGGAATCTGGCAGGCCAGGTCGGCCGGCATCTCCGGTCGGTTGGCTTTATATTGCGGGTAAATTTGGTGGCGGAAGTTGGGCCCCTTGGCGTCGTAGGCGATGGCCAGATAGCGGGGGTTTTTTTCGCGGATCACCCGCAGCAGGGTGGTGGTGAAGCCGTAAACGGCGTGGGTGGGCTGGCCGGCGGCGTTGCTCAGCGGCCGGATGGCGTGATAGGCCCGGTAGATGTAGGCACTGCCGTCGATAAGATAAAGGGGCTCCCGGCTGCTCATGGCTGGCGATCATACCAGGGCCGGGCGGTCTTGTAAACTTTACGCTGACTCGTTAAAATAGTTTAAAGTTTGCCCCAGCCGATCCGATATGTTAGTACACGGACTTAATAAGGGTATGGTGTTGCGCCTTGGGAACGCTTTCAGCGTTGGGGCGAAAACGACGGACAATTTAAGTGTAGACAGTCGGCGGCGCCGACTGAAAAGATGGCGGCACGGAGGCTGCCATATTGCGCGGAAATTCACGAGGCGGCGGATGTCGTCGCGGCGGGGTGACCGGGAGCAGGGACCATGAAGCTGACAAATATCTTTCCCCAGTTAAAGACCGACAAGGTGGATCAGGTCAAGCGCCAAGAGCCGGCTTCGGCCGCTAAAGAGCCCGCCGGAACCGCGCAAGGGGTCGACAAGGTCAACCTGTCCGCCGGGACCCAGGATATTCAGCGGGTCAAGGAGGTACTGGCCCAGACGCCGGAGGTCCGTGTGGAAAAGATTCAGGAACTGAAAGGCCAGATCGAGCGTGGCGAGTATCAGGTGGACGCTGATGCCGTGGCCGAGCGCATGCTGCAGACCCTGATTTCCGACCAGTCACTGTCGTAACATAACGATAATAACTTCACGCCCGGCGACCTCGCCGGGCCCGGGATTTTTTCTTTTGCTGCCGGGCCCGAGTCGGTTTTTCGGGTTTGCCGGAACCGCCTTCGTCGGCGGTTCTTTTGATTAAGCGCTTGCCGGGCACCGCATTTTGCGCCGCCTGGTAAGCGCTTATTTTTTTGCTGGCCTCAGACGGTTGTGACCGAGCCAGCAACCGGCGCGCGCCGGCATACAGCAGGGCGTAAAAGAGCAGGGCCAGGGCAGTCCAGAGGGCGGCGATGGCGGCAAAGATTTGGGGGGCCTTCATGGTGGTGGTCATCAGTGAGTCCTGGTAGTAAAAAAACCAGGGATAATCGGGCGGAAAAACCCACTCGTGCAACCGGTCGAAAATCTCCTGGGGCCCCTGCCACCACAAAAGCAGCCCGCCGGCGCCCAGCAAGAGCAGCCAGGCCAGAGCAACACCGCCCGGCGGAGGCAAAGACAACCGCCGCCACCACAGCAGCAGGCCCAGCAGCAGGGCCGCTGCGGTAAACCACCAGCCGGCGGCGGTCAGCGCCGCCACCAGCCTTTCCACGTCTTTGAGATGGCCGACCTCCTCGGCCCGCAGGAATTTTCCCAACTCCTGGCCCGTAGCGTCATGGTACACCGCTTCGGCCAGCGGCTCATCCTGGCCCTGAATGGCCCGGGCAATCAGGCCGAAAAGCCGGCGGTGTTCCGCCGGCGTGGTAACCGCGAAATCCGCCCGCCCCTGCCGGTTTTGCGGGGCATAATGGGCGATATGGTCCTCAATGGCCAGTATCCGGTACCAGACGGGATAAAGAAAATCCACCCGCGCCAGCAAAAGCCAGCCCAGCAGCAAAGCCACCGGCAGCAGACACCCGGCCAGCAGCCAGCCGGGCAGGGTCCGCCATCGCTCAAAGTTAAGGGTAAAGAAAGCCATAATCCTTGAATAACCTACACAAACCAAAAATTAACAAAAGCGCCCGCAAAAGGTAAAACTTGCCGCAGTGCCGCAGATTGCGGCAAGCGGGACGGCGCCGCGTACCCCAGGTACGCAAGTCGTCCCGATCGCCGCAAGCTGCGGTGCTGCGGCAAGTTTTCAGGTGCGGAGCGTGGCGGAGCGGGCGTGCCCCGTCAGTCCTTCCAGCCGAGCCAGGCGGTCGATGGCCTTCTGGTCGGCCAGCAGGGCCTGCTTGCTGTAGCTGATCAGGCTGGATTTCTTGACAAAGGTCTCCACCCCCAGGGCCGAGGAGAACCGGGCCGTGCCCATGGTGGGCAGCACGTGGTTGGGGCCGGCCAGGTAGTCGCCGACCGACTCCGGGGTGTATTTGCCCAGGAAAATGGCCCCGGCATGGCGTACCTTGGGCAGCCAGGCAAAGGGGTCGGCGATCATCAGTTCCAGGTGCTCGGGGGCCAGCCGGTTGGCCAGTTCCATGGCCTCGTCGAGATCGGCCGCCACCAGCAGGGCACCCCGCTCGGCCAGGGAGCGGGCGGCGATTTCCCGGCGTTCCAGTTGCGGCAGCTGTTCGGCCACGGCGGCGGCAATTTGGCCCGCCATCGCCTGGTCGGTGCAGATGCACAGGGCCAGGGCCTGGGGGTCGTGTTCGGCCTGGGCCAGCAGGTCGGCGGCCACGTAAGCGGGTTCGGCGGTGTGGTCGGCCACCACCAGCACCTCGCTGGGGCCGGCGATCATGTCGATGCGCACCCGGCCGGAAACCTGGCGCTTGGCCTCGGTGACATACTGGTTGCCCGGGCCCACAATCACATCCACCGGGGCGATGCTCTCGGTGCCGTAGGCCAGGGCGGCGATGGCCCAGGCGCTGCCCGCCTTGTAAATCTCGGTGATGCCGATTTCCCGGGCGGCGGCCAGCAGGGCGGGGTTGACCTTGCCTTCGGCATTCGGTGGGGTCAGCATCACCCGGCGCTTGACCCCGGCAATCCCGGCGGGAATGCCGTTCATCAGCACCGAGGAGACCAACGGCGTGCTGCCGCCCTGGCCGCCGGGCACATAGAGGCCGGCGCTATCCACCGGGATCACCAGGCGGCCGGTAATCACCCCGTCTTCCCGGGTTTCGATCCAGGACTGCTCCCGTTCCCGTTCGTGAAACTGGCGGATGCGTTTTTCCGCCCGCCGCAGATGCCCCAGCAGTTCCCGGTCTACCTGGCGGCAGGCCTCATCAATCTCCGCCTCGCTGACCCGCAGTTGGCCAAGTTCGAAAGCGGGCGAGTCGAAGCGGCGGGTGTATTCCACTAGGGCGGCATCGCCCTGGTCCCGGATTTGTTGGATAATTTCGTTAACCTGGCCGCGGCATTTATCATCGGCCAGCTGAAAGCGGTCGTAAAGGGCGGCCAGGCGGGCCTGCCCGGCCTTGGAAGCGGTGCTTACGGGGGTTAAGGCCATGGTATTGTCCTCTTAAAAAGTTTGTGTTTCCAGCTCATTCAAAATTATTGGTTACGGCCCCCGTCCAGTCTCCATGCGATTTTGACGTTGCCCGGTGTTTCATTAACGGTTGCGGGCCAGATGGTCATAGCGGGCGGTCAGGGGGTAGCGACGGCCGGTCCCGAAGGCCTTGGCGCTTACCTTTAGGCCAGGTGGCGCCTGGTGCCGCTTGTGTTCGTTGCGGTGGATGCGCTGGATCACATCGCTGACCACCGGTTCGGGAAAGCCCAGGGCGATGATCTGGGCCGCGCTGCGCTGCTCCTCCAGGTAGGCCTGGAGGATGGGGTCCAGCACTTCGTAGGGCGGCAGGTCGTCGTCGTCCCGCTGGTCGGGGGCCAGTTCGGCGCTGGGGGGGCGCTCGATGGTGCGTCGGGGGATGATTTCCTGTTCCCGGTTGACCAGGGCCGCCAGGCGGTAGACCATGGTCTTGGGCACGTCGGCCAGCACCGCCAGGGCGCCGCACATGTCGCCATACAGGGTGCAGTAGCCCACCGCCAGCTCCGACTTATTGCCGGTGCTCAGCAGCAGTCGGCCGCTGCGGTTGCTCTCCGCCATCAGCAGGTTGCCCCGGATGCGGGCCTGCAGGTTTTGCTCCACCAGGCCGGGTAGCGGCTCGTTGCCGGTCAGCGGGGCCAGGGCCGGACGGTAGGCGGCCAGCACCTGGTCGATGGGCAGCACCGCATACCCCAGGCCCAGGTTGGCGGCCAGGGCCCGGGCATCTTCCTGGCTGGCGGCCGCCGAGTAAGCTGACGGCAGGGCCAGCCCCAGCACCTTGGCCCCCCCCAGGGCCCGGGCGGCGATCACCGCCGTCAGGGCCGAGTCCAGCCCCCCGGAAAGGCCGAGAATTACCTTGGAAAAGCCGCACTTGCGGACAAAATCGCCGGTGCCCAGGACCAGGGCGGCCATGATTTCGGCGGCTTCCGGGTCATGGTCGGCGCCGGGCAGCGCGGCGCCGGCATCTCCCGGCTCGATGATGGTTGTCGTTTGTCCGCCGGCAATGTTTTCCCGCCGGTCACCGCTGTCAGTTGCTGCCGTTTCTTGGCAAGCGCCATGGTTAGGCGCCATGGTGTTTGCGGTTGCCGGAGCGGCGACCGGGGTGGTGGCACCATCACCGTTTTCGCCCCCCGGGCCCGTTTGGGGCAGCGAAAAAATCTGCAAATCTTCTCGGAACCGGGTCGCCCGGCAGGCCACTTGGCCGTCGGCGCCCACTACCAGGCTGTCACCGGCAAAGATCAGGGAATCCTGCCCCCCCACCTGGTTGACAAAAACCAGCGGGATTCGGTAGCGGCGGCAGATAGCCTGGAAAATTTGTTCCCGCCGGGCCGTTTTACCGCTTTCAAAAGGAGAGGCGGCAATATTGAGCAGCAGGTCCGCCGGGGGGCTGGTGGTGCCGGTGGCCTCTTCCGACGGCCCCAGCAATTCGGCCACCGGGTCATGGTGATAGGGCCGGCGTGATTGTTCAGCCGGCCCGGCCGTCTGCCGGGTTAACGGGTCATCAACGGCAACGGGCCGGCTGGGGGGGAGGGCAAGGTGGTTCCAGACATCCTCGCAGATGGTAATGGCCAGGCGCCGCCCCCGGAAGGTATGGATTTCCCCCGGTGGCCCGGGCTCGAAATAGCGGCTTTCATCGAAGACGTCGTAGTTGGGCAGCAACCGCTTGCCGGCGGTGGCCAGGATCTCGCCGTCGGCAAAGAGCAACGCCGCGTTGTGCAGCGGCTTGCCGGCGGCGGGATTGGGCAGCAGGGTGCCACAAAGCACCCCGATGCCCCTGATTTCCGCCAGCAGCCGCGCCATGGCCCGCTCATGGGCGGCCAGGAAGGGCGGTCTTTCCAGCAGGTCTTCCGGGGGGTAGCCGCAGGCCGCCAGCTCCGGCAGTACGGCCAGCTCGCAGCCCAGTTCGGCGGCCTGGCGGCAGCGCTTGATGATGAGGTCGGTGTTGTGCCGGAAGTCACCGATCCGCGGGTTGATTTGTATCAGGGCCAGCTTCATGTCCGGCAACATAGCATAATTTGTTGCCCCAGACCAGTATCTTGCCGGGTCTTGTTGGCATCTCGCGCTCTGTTGCCACAACCATTAGCATTGGCAACCCTTATCAAAATTGTCATTTTTCGTAACTGTCCAACAGCACCCCATTTTGCGGCGATCAGGTCGGCTTTAGTGCCTGATGTACGCCACGTCGACTTGGCTTACCGTAACCCGGGGCATTGCTGAACAGTTACGTGCCAGAATGATCTGGATAGTTACCATTTTTCTTGCAAAATCCTGGTGAACGGCTAAATTTGCAGTCTTGCGGTCACCTGTGTCTGATCAAAGAATTTTGAACCAAGGAACACCATGGAATTCACACCCAAATGGTTGGCCTGGGAAATCACCCGGCGTTGCAACCTGAAATGCGTTCACTGTCGCTCCTCCTCCGAGCTTGAGGCCAAGGAGCATCCCGACTTCAGCTTTAACGAAGCCAAGCGCATCCTGGATGATATCGCCTCCTATGCCTCCCCGGTGGTGGTGCTTTCCGGCGGCGAGCCGCTGCTGCGCGACGACGTCTTCGAGATAGCCGCCTACGGCACCGGCAAGGGGCTGCGGATGTGCCTGGCCACCAACGGCACCCTGGTTACCGACGAGGTCTGCCGTCGTCTGAAAGAGGCGGGCATCCGCATGGTCTCCCTGAGCCTGGACGGGGCCGACGCCAAGGTGCATGACAACTTTCGCAACCAGCCCGGGGCCTTCGACGGCACCATTAACGCCGCCCGGCTTTTCAGGGAGTACGATATTCCTTTTCTGATCAACTCCTCTTTCACCAAGCGCAACCAGACCGAGATTCCCAAGGTTTACCGGCTGGCCAAGGAGATGGGGGCCAAGGCCTGGTACATGTTCATGATCGTACCCACCGGTCGGGGCGAGGATATCATGGCCGAGCTGATCAGCCCGGAGGAGTACGAGGAACTGCTGGAATGGCACTACCAGATGGAGAAGCAGGAAGACGAACTGCTGGTCCGCCCCACCTGCGCCCCCCACTATTACCGGGTGGTGCGGCAGAAGGCCAAGGAAGAGGGCGAGAAGTTCCAACAGCGCACCCTGCAGTTTTCCACCGGCGGCTCCAAGGGCTGCCTGGCCGGTCAGCTTATCGCCCTGATCGACGTGGATGGCAATGTTTTGCCCTGCAGTTATTTTCCCCTGGCCGCCGGCAACCTACGGCAGCAGTCGTTTCAGGATGTCTGGGAGAACTCGAAGCTGTTCAAGGATATGCGTGATTTTAAAGGCTACAAGGGGCGCTGCGGCAGTTGCGAGTACGTCAACGTCTGCGGCGGCTGCCGGGCTCGGGCCTATGCGGTCAGCGGCGACTACCTGGCCGAGGAGCCCTTTTGCAGTCATCAGCCCCTGAAGATGGCGTAAACGCCGTAAATGAACAGCCGCACCCCACCTTGTCGGCGGCTATCGCCGACTGGCCAAGCGCTGGTACTCTTTGCTGCCAAATACCGTCGCGAAAGCAAGTGGTGCTGGCAAGCTTTATCCCGCGCGGGCGATCAGCCAAGCCTACGTATACAGGTACGCGGCGCTTGGCTGCAAGACCTCATCTGGGGCACTGCTGAACGTTTACAGCCCGTTAAATCAACACCTTGTTGGCCCTGGTGAACAGTTACAAACGCTCCGCAGAACGATCAATCGCCAACCCAAAAAACAGGAACCACTTATGAACACTACTTTCTTGAAGGCCTGCCGCGGTGAACCCGTTGATTACACCCCGGTGTGGATGATGCGCCAGGCCGGCCGTTATCTGCCGGAATACCATACGGTACGCCGCCAATACACCTTCCTGGAGATGTGCAAAACCCCCGAGGCCGCCGCCGAGGTGACCATTCAGCCGGTGGACCTGATCGGGGTGGATGCCGCCATTTTATTTTCCGACATCCTGGTGATCCCCGAGGCCATGGGGGCGCCCCTGGAGTTCCAGGAACAGCGCGGCCCGGTTTTCCCCGAGCCGGTGCGGGACCAGGCGGCGGTGGATCGCCTGATTGTCCCCGACCCCGAGGACAAGCTGGGCTATGTCATGGCCACCATCCGCCTGCTGCGCCGGGAACTGGCCACCAAGGTGCCGCTGATCGGCTTTGCCGGCGCGCCCTTCACCAACGCCACCTACATGATCGAAGGCGGTTCCAGCAAGAATTTCTTTCTCACCAAAAAGATGATGTACACGGCGCCTGAGCTGTACGGCCAGCTGCTGGACAAGATCACCGAAAGTACCATCCTTTACCTTAAGGCCCAGGCGGCGGCCGGGGCCCAGGCCCTGCAGATCTTCGATTCCTGGGCCGGGGTGCTGGCGCCCCGGGATTTTGCCGAGTTCGCCCTGCCGTACGTCAAGCGAATCATCACCGCTCTCAAGGAAGGGGGGGTTGAGGTGCCGTTGATCTACTTTGCCAACAACGGCGCCACCCTGCTCGAACAGAGCAAGACCGTGGGGGCCGACGTGCTGGGGCTGGACTGGCGGATCAACCTGGATGAGGCGGCTAAAATCGTCGGCCCCGGCATTGCCCTCCAGGGCAACCTGGACCCCTGCGCCCTGCTGTTGCCCCACGACAAGCTGGAAGAGCGAGTGGCCCGGATTCTGGAGCAGGGTAAGGCGGCCCACGGCCATATCTTCAACCTGGGCCATGGCATTCTCCCCGAGATTCCGCCGGCCCAGGCCAAGTTCATGGTGGACGCGGTTCACCGCTTGAGCCGCAGGGCCTGAGACCCGGAAGGTTATGATTCCCGATCAGGCCGCCTGTTTACGGCTGATGGATCAGTACCGGATGCCACCCCATATCCGTGCCCATTCGCTGTTGGTGGCCCGGGTGGCTGAATGCCTCGCCCGGGCTCTGGTGGCGCGTGGTGAGCCGATCCGGGTGGAGTTGGTGGTGGCCGGAGCTTTACTGCACGACCTTGCCAAGGTTTTGTGCCTGGATGGCGACTGTTCCCACGCCGAACTGGGCGCCGAGCTTTGCCGGGAGCATGGTTACGAGGAACTGGTGCCCCTGGTAATGGAACATGTGCATCTGCGGGACGGGTTTACCGGGAGGTGCGGGGAGCGGGAAATCGTTTTTTACGCCGATAAGCGGGTCAACCATGATCGGCTGGTGAGCCTGGAAGAACGGCGTAACGACGTGATTCGCCGTTACGCTCCCCGGGATAAGGAACGGCAGGCACAGATCTGGCAGAACTTTGACCTTTGCCGCCGGCTGGAAGAGCATCTCTTTGCCCGGTTGGCGATGGCGCCGGATGAACTGGGTGATTGCCTGGCCGTTGACGGGGTTTTGGAAATTGCGGCTGTTCAGGCTTGAGGGGACCGGTCGGCTGAAAGTTATCGCCCGTTAATCGTGGTCGCATTGCGCCCTAGGATGACGGCGGTGGCAATTAAACCAGGCCTTGGTGAGGGGAGTGGCGTGCAATGATCAGTAACCGGGAAAACACCCAAGCTCCGTCAGGGAGCGGTGAGTCGCCTCAGGCTGCGGCGGGGACGGGGACGTTGGGGGTGGTGCTGCTCAATATGGGCGGGCCGGAGGCCCTGGATGAGGTCGAGCCATTTTTGCTCAACCTCTTTGCCGATCGGGAGATCATCCGGCTGGGACCCTGGGCCTGGCTGCAAAAAATAATTGCCCGCCGGATCGTCCACAAAAGGGCCCCCAAAAGCCGTGAGGCCTACCGTCTGATCGGCGGCAGCTCCCCGTTGGCGCGTATCTCCGCCGATCAAGGGCGGGCCCTCGCCTCTCGACTGGCCGGCGAGGGCGACTATATGGTACGCTGCGCCATGCGCTACTGGCATCCGCTGGCCGCCGAAACCCTGGCGGAATTTGCCCGGGCCGGGGTTTCCCGGCTGCTGGCCCTGCCCCTTTACCCCCATTTTTCCCGGGCCACCACCGGCTCTTCCTTTAACGACCTTAAACGCAGTGCCGCCGAATTTGATTTCCCCTTCACCATCCAACTGGTTGAGTCCTGGCCCGACCAGCCCGACTACCTCCGGGCCTTGGCCGCCACCATAGCCGAGGGGGCGGACGGCTTCAACGGGGAGGCGTTCACCGTCCTCTACAGCGCCCACAGTCTGCCGGTGAGCTTCATCGAAGCGGGCGACCCTTACCTGGGACACGTCAAACGGACCATTGCCGCCCTCAGGCAGCTCACCGGCCACGGCGGTCGACTCAGTTTCCAGAGCCGCAGCGGTCCGGTGCGCTGGCTGGAGCCCTCCACTCCGGACATGCTCAAGCAACTGGCGGCCGAGAAGGTCAAAAACGTCCTCATGGTTCCCATCAGCTTCATCTCCGATCACGTGGAAACCCTCTATGAAATCGACATCCAGTACCGGGAATTGGCCCGGAGTCTGGGCATCCGCCTGGTTCGCCCCCCGGCCCTGAACACCCACCCCGACCTTATCGAAGCCCTCGCCCAACTTGTTCTGAGCGCCCAACCAAAGCAAGCACCCAAGGCGTAGGCGCCTACGGGACAAACCCGGTGGTTGGTTCCCGCTGAGAAGTTGATTGGCATATATGCGCCAGCGAAAAAGCTGAAAGGGCAGCAGTGCCGCAAAATGCGGCACTGCTGCCCCTTCAGCCGCTGGTCATAAACCTTCGCATTCTGATATTCATTAAAATGCCGATGGCAGCCAAAGTGGTGAGCAGCGATGAGCCGCCATAGCTGAACAGCGGCAGCGGCATCCCCACCACCGGCAGCAGTCCCAGTACCATCCCCAAATTGACAAAGGCCTGCCAGAAAAGCAGTGAGACGATGCCGAAGGCCAGCAATACCCCGAACTTGTCCCGGGCGGTGAGGGCGATGTTCAGCCCCCAGAGAATGATGAAAAAGTAGCAGGCCAGAAAAAAGAGCGAACCGACAAAGCCCCACTCTTCGGCCCAGACCGAAAAGGCGAAATCGGTATGGCGTTCAGGCAGAAAGTCCAACTGGGCCTGGGTGCCCTGCATGTAGCCTTTGCCGAAAGTGGCGCCGCTGCCCACGGCGATTTTCGACTGGGCGATATGGTAGCCGCTGCCCAGGGGGTCGCTTTCCGGGTTGATAAAAGTAAGAATGCGCTGCCGCTGGTAGGGTTTAAGATAAAAGAGCCAGACCAGGGGAACGAAGGAGAGAGCAACGCCGGCCAGGGTAACCAGGGTGGACCACTTGAGCTTCACAAAAAGGGTCATGGAAACAAAAACGATGATCATCATCATGGCGGTGCCCAGGTCGGGCTGCTTGACGATCAGGGCAAAGGGCAGGATGGTCAGCCCCATGGGAATAATAAGCTCCTTGAAGGCGAAGCCGGCGCCGGTATCTTTGCGGTAGTAGTAACTGGCCAGGGTGATCACCAGCATTAGCTTGGCCGGCTCCGAGGGCTGCAGGCGAAAAAAACCGAGGTTGATCCAGCGCTGGGTGCCGGCCACTTCGGTGCCGAAAAAGAGGGCCGCCAGCAGCAAAAAAATGGTCATGATATAAAAGGGATAGCTCCATTTGGTGAGTACCTTGTAATCCACCATCAGGATCGTCAAAATGACGCAGAAACCCAGCAGATAATAGTAAATCTGTTTGACAAAAACCGAGGTGCCGAACCCTTTGTGCAGGGAAGCTGCACTGTACAGGTTCAGCAGGCCCAGCAGGGCGATGATGATTACTGCGACCAGCATTACCCAGTCGAAGCTTTGCAGCAGACGTCGGTCAAAACGAAACATGTTTTATTACTCCTCGCCCTGGCTTAGCTGGTCGGGCGGCTCCGGAAGATCCAGCTTTTTCTGCTGGCGGAAGTAAGCTTCCAGCACTGCTTTGGCCAGAGGGGCGGCCACCGCGCCACCGCTTCCACCGTGCTCCACCAGCACCGTAACCGCCACCTCCGGCTTTTCCGCCGGGGCATAAGCCGTAAACCAGGCATGATCTCTCAAATGGTAGGGGATTTCATCCTCTTCGTAATGCTCAATCTGGGACAGTCGTACCACCTGGGAGGTCCCGGTTTTGCCGGCCACGGTGATATCTTGGATCCGAGCGGAACGGCCGGTGGCCCGCTGGTCCATGACCGCAGCCACCATGGTTTCCCGCAGCAGCCCCCAGGAGCTGTCTGGGATTTCCGTTATTTCTTTTTCCGGTTCCGGCTGGAATTCTCGTACCACTTCGCCTTCGGGGTCGATGATGGCAGCCACCAACTTGGGCTGGTAAAACCGACCGCCATTGGCGATGGCGGCAGTCATGCGGGTTATCTGCAGAGGGGTGGCCAAATTAAAACCCTGGCCGATGGCCACCGACAGGGTTTCGCCGTCCTGCCATGGCTCCCGGTGTCGCTGTCGTTTCCATTCGGCGGTTGGCACCAGCCCTTCCTTCTCATGTTCCAGCACGATCCCGGTTTTGCGGCCCAGGCCCAACAGCCTGGCGTACTTGGCCAGGGTGTCGATCCCCAGGCGCTGTCCCAGCTGGTAAAAATAAACATCGCAGGATTCGGCCATGGCCTGGCGCAGTTTGACTTGCCCATGGCCGCGTCGTTGCCAGCAATGATAGCGCCGGCCCTGGAAAATAATGCTGCCATTGCATTGAAAAGAAGTGTCCGGGGTGATTACTCCCTCTTCCAGGGCGGCCAGGGCAGTGATGGCCTTGTAGGTTGAGCCCGGCGCGTACTGTCCCTGCACCGGCTTGTTGAGCAGTGGTGCCCGGCGGTCGTCCAGCAAATCCTGCCAGACCGTGCGCGGGATTCCGCCAACAAAGTTTTCCAGCGGCAGATGTGGGGCGCTGGCCATTACCAGTAATCGGCCGGTGTTTACCTCCATGGCCACCACTCCGCCGGACTGATCCCGCAGACCCTCTTCCGCCGCCTGTTGCATCTGCAGATCCAGTGTCAACTGCAGGTCGTTGCCGGGCAGCGGTTCCTGGATCTGCAGTTGTTTCTGGGTAAAGCCGCGGACATCAACTTCAACGTAGCTGCGTCCCTTCTCGCCACGCAGGAAGGGTTCAAAGAGCTTTTCCAGTCCCATTTTGCCGATGGGGTCACCGGCGCGGTAATCCTCGGCCCGGTGCAGTTCCAGTTCGCGGCGGTTGATTTCCCCCAGATATCCCACCAGGTGTGAGGCCATGTTGCCGTACAGATAGTTCCGGCTGGGCTGTACCTCGATCTGCACCCCGGGCAAGTTGAAACTGTTGTTTTCAATCTGTACCAGGGTGCGCCAGTCGATGTCCTCCTTCAGGCGGGTAGGGATAAACCGCGGCTGGTCGGCCCCGGCCCGGATGCGGTCCAGCAGTTCGCTGATATCCAGTTCCAGAATCCTGGCCAGTTGCCTGATAACCTCATCGGGATGGGGGGCGTCCTCACGAATCCAGATGACGTTGAAACGGGGACGGTTGGTAACCAGGGTTACGCCGTGGCGATCCAGCAAGTTGCCGCGGGGGGCGGCCAACTGCTGCACCCGGATGCGGTTGCTTTCCGAACGCTGCAGGTATTCACTACCCTGCTGGATCTGCAGATGCCATAGCCGCAGAACGAGAATAGCCACCACCAAAAAGATAATGGCGGTGGCGGCATCGGTCCGTTTCTTGAGCATCTTGAGCTCGGCCGGATCCATTTTAGTGATGTTGCCAACGGGTCTAAGCATGAGAGTTGGTTAGACCTTGAAACGATTGGGTGGGTGGCGGCGGAAGGGCATCCAGATCATGGGAGGTCGCTTGTCCAGCAGGGTCATCAGACCCTGGCAAAGTTGAAAAAAAGGCAGACAGACAATGCCCAGAATAATGATATTCTGCAGCAATAGAGGCCAGTTCCAAAGAACCGGGTTTTCCGGAGCAAGCAGGGTGGCCAGCAGGTGCACAAAGCTGGTGGTGGCCAAAAAGCCGGCAATTACCAGGGGGATCTGGTGCAGGCTGCCCTGGATCGCCAGATTGCGGACCATGGTGCGCAGAACCAAAAAGAGCAGCAGGTAGGCCAGCGAGTGCAGTCCCAGGTGAACGCCGGAAAAAACATCCACCAGCATGCCAAGCAGAAGGGTGAGAATCAGGCCGGGACCGGTTTCAAAATAAATGATGATGAAGCAGAGCAGCAAAAAGAGCAGGTCGGGGCGCCCCAGCCACGATGGCAACAGATGAAAAGTCGTGGTCTGCAAAACCAGCAGCAGTATGCCGAAGCCGAAAAAAACGGGGCCCATTAAAAAAAATTATTCCGCCAGTGATGATTTTTTCATGATGATAATAAGGTGTTCCAGCCGGGAAAAGTTGGCGGCCGGTTCCACCTGGATGCTCTGAAACATGCCCCGCCGGGCCCTTACCACCTCCGATACCTGTCCCACCGGCAGTCCCTTGGGGAAAACTCCGCCCAGGCCGGAGGTGATGACATGGTCGCCCTCGGCCACGTCGGAAGTGCGCAGAACGTAATGCAGGGTGAAGCCGTCGCTGTCGCCCCTGACTATACCCTGAACCCGGTTTTTTTGCACGATCACATCGATGGCGCTGTTGGGGTCGTTGGCCAGCAGGACCTTGGCGTAGTTGGGTGAGGTGTTGATTACCTGGCCCACCACACCCTCGACAGTGACCACCGGCATGCCGCGTTCAACGCCGTCGCTGCTGCCCCGGTCTATGGTGATGGTTTTGAACCATAAGGACGAGTCCCGGCCGATGACCCGGGCGGTGATGGTGGGGTCCGGCAGGGACTCCCGCAGTTCCAGCAGCTTCTTGAGGCGGACATTGGTGGCCACCGCCTCGCGGTACTGGCTGGTGGCGGCCTTGTGCTGGCGCAGTTCTTCCCGCAGGCGCCGGTTTTCTTCCCGGACATTGATCAGCTCACGGTAGTCGGTCCAGATGCCGCCGAAGTAGCCGCCGATGCCGGTGCTGACTGCCTGGGCCACCCCTACCACTTCCAGGCCGAGCTTGTGGAAGACGTTGAACTCTTTGCGCCCCAGCGAGGTAAAAATGATAATCACCAGCAGGGCGGCGACAAAACCAAAAACCAGCAGGTTACGTGCCTGACGGGCGCGTTTGCCTCTTTTTTTCATAATAAATCGTTCACCAGGCTCAGCGTGCGCCGGGGTGGCGACCGTCCGGACTCAACTGGTCAGGACCTCCTTGAGAACATCAAGATTTTCCAGCGCCTTGCCGGACCCCAGAACCACCGAGGAAAGGGGGTCTTCGGCGATGATCACGGGAACCCCCGTTTCATCCCGTAACCGCTTATCGAGGTTGCGCAACAGTGCCCCGCCACCGGTCAGAACCACGCCCTGGTCAACGATGTCGGCGGCCAGTTCGGGGGGGGTCAGTTCCAGGGCCATCTTCACCGCCTCGATGATGGCGTCCACCTGTTCGGTAATGGCCTGGCGAATCTCCTCCGATGAAATAACCAGAGTTTTGGGCACCCCGGAAACCAGATCCCGGCCTTTGATTTCCATGGTTTGAAACGGCTCTTCCGGCAGAACATCGGCCACCGTGGTTTTGATTACCTCCGAGGTATGCTCACCGATGGCCAGATTGTGCCGCCGCTTGATGTAGTGCATGATGGATTCGTCCATCTTGTCGCCGGCCACCCGCACCGAACTGGCGTAGACCACCCCGGCCAGGGAGATAACCGCCACCTCGGTGGTGCCGCCGCCGATGTCCACCACCATGTTGGCCGTGGGCTCGGTGATCGGCAGGCCGGCCCCGATGGCCGCCGCCATTGGTTCTTCGATGAGGTAAACTTCGCGGGCGCCGGCGGATTCCGCCGACTCCTTGACCGCCCGTTTTTCCACCTGGGTAATCCCGGAGGGTACGCTTATGATAATGCGGGGATGGACCAAAGTGCGTCGGTTGTGCACCTTGTTGATGAAATACCGCAACATGGCTTCGGTTACTTCAAAGTCAGCGATAACCCCGTCCTTGATGGGCCGGATGGCGGTAATGTTGCCGGGGGTTCGGCCAAGCATCATTTTGGCTTCCTTGCCCACGGCCAGTACCTTGTTGGCGCGGGCGTCCTTGCGTACCGCTACCACTGAGGGTTCGCGCAGAACAATACCCTTGCCCTTGACAAAAACCAAGGTGTTGGCGGTGCCCAGGTCGATTGCCAGGTCGTTGGAAAGGAAGCCGAAGACAGAATCAAGGAACATTGTGATCCTCACGTTGTGCGGTGAAATATTATCGGGAGATGCAGTCAAGCAAATTAAGACGGTTATGTAAAACACTAAAACATGGGAACTGTAGCAGAGTCTTGCCCCCCTGGCAACAATTAATACGGGGGAATTAAAGATATTTTCCCCTTCTCCGGGTTGTGTGTTTGGAAGAAGTTGAGGAGGGAGCTGGTCCGGGAAAAAACTTGACAGTCGCCGGCGGTGCATGGTAAACGAGGAGCCGCCCCTGACGGAGGAAACTCACCGGGGCCCATATCTCTGCTGTATCCGATTTTGACGTGGGGCTATAGCTCAGCTGGGAGAGCGCTTGAATGGCATTCAAGAGGTCAGCGGTTCGATCCCGCTTAGCTCCACCACTTCTTTTTTTGGCTTACTTTTTTTTAAAAGTTGAATAACATGTTGCCGCTGGTTAAAGCGGGGAGGGCCTGGCCGGTTTTTCTCGAAACCAGGGGCCTCTGCCGTTGCCTGTTGAATTGGCCTTCTTCTCAACGGCAGGGGCTTTCTTTTCTGTAAAAACGTCTGCAAACGCTTGTCGGCGATATTTACATCAGCGAGGTGTCTGGTTATGGGTACTGGTTCCGGGGAAAATACTGGTCAGGCGGTAGGGCGGCCGGTAAGCGATGAAGCCGTGCTTAAGGTGGCCAAGGAGATTGTGGTGAAATTTATTGAAGTCGGTCGGCTCTCTCCGACCAATTTTAGTGAGACCTTTCGCGAGATCCACGGAACCGTTCGCGACACCGTGCGCTCCTGAGGCCGGCTGCCTGCTTATGTCGTCCGTCGCCCATGCCGCTGCCGGCCCGTCGCTGGACCCGGCCCTCAATTGTCCCCCGCCCGGGGTAAGGCATGTCCACCTGATGGGCATCGGCGGTACCGGCATGGCGGCACTGGCCGGGATGCTGCAGGAGGCGGGCTGGCAGGTCAGCGGTTCCGACCGGAAAGTCTATCCCCCCATGAGCGACTACCTGGTCCGGCTGGGGATTCCGGTCATGGAGGGTTACGGGCCGCAGAATCTGGCCGCCGGCCCTGATCTGGTGATCGTCGGCAATGTTATCCGGGCGGATAATCCCGAGGCCCGGGAGTTGGCCCGCCGGCGCCTGCCCTATCTTTCCTTTCCCCAGGCCCTGCGCCATTATTTTCTGGCCAACCGGCGATCCCTGGTGGTGGCCGGTACCCACGGCAAAACCACCACATCTTCTTTGCTGGCCACTCTGCTCGATCATGCCGGGTTGGATCCCGGCTTCATGGTCGGCGGTATTGTCCAGGCCTTCGGGCGCAGTTCCCGTGCCGGCAGCGGCCATTTTTTCGTCAGTGAAGGCGATGAGTACGATACCGCCTTTTTCGACAAGGGCCCCAAGTTCCTCCACTACTGCCCTGAGGTCTGTATTCTCACCGGGGTGGAGTTTGATCATGCTGACATCTATCCCGATCTGGCGGCGGTCAAGGCCTCCTTTGCTCGGCTGGTGGCCCTGATGCCGCCGGCCGGCCGGCTGGTGGCCTGGGTCGATGACCCGGTGGTGCGCGAGCTGGTGGCTGCCGCGCCCTGTCCGGTGCTGGGTTACGGGGAAAGCCAGACCGCCGGCTGGCGGATGCGCGACCTGGCGATAAGCCCCGAGGGCACCCGGTTCACGGTGGAGCGGGACGGGGCGCATTTTGGCGACTTTTTCAGCCGGATGCCGGGACGACATAATGCTTTGAATGCGCTGGCGGTAATCGCCGTCCTGGACCACCTCGGGGTGGCGTCGGCGACCATGGCCGCCGGGTTGGCGGCTTTCGTCGGGGTGCGGCGGCGGCAGGAGGTGCGCGGGGTTGCGGCCGGAGTCACGGTGATTGATGATTTTGCCCATCATCCCACGGCGGTGCGGGAAACATTAAGCGCCCTCAAGGCCGCTTATCCCGGCCGCCGACTGGTGGCGGTGTTTGAGCCCCGGACCAACTCCAGCCGTCGGTCGGTGTTCCAGGAAGCCTATGTGCCGGTGTTTGCTGCCGCCGACCGGGTCTTGCTCCGTGAGCCCGAAGGGTTGGAAGCTATTCCCGTCGGCGAGCGTTTTTCGGTGACCCGTCTGGCGGCCGATCTTGCCGCCACCGGCCGCCAGGCTCAGGCCTTTGGCGATGTTCAGGCGATCATCGACGAACTGGCAACCAGTGTCCGACCCGGTGATGTGGTGGCGATTCTGTCCAACGGCGGCTTTGATAATATTCACCAGCGCTTGCTGGATCAATTGCGTCAACTTCCGGGCTCGGCGGTTTTTTCTGAATAACTATTCATTTTTTTCTTGACCTTGCGGTTTAGCCCGGCTAAAAGCAGGGGCAGATTCTGTTTTCCGGAGGGGTTCGGGGGAAAGTTTCTGGGGAAAGGAGAGGAAGAGTGGAACAGGAATACCTGATTGATCTCTTGTACGTGGTCGCGTTCTTCCTCGGAGGTGTGGGCTTTGCCCTGGGGCCCATCATCATCTCGCTGCTGCTGGCCCCCCGTACCCGTCAGCCGCAAACCGACACCCTCTACGAGTGCGGCATGCAGCCCATCGGCGAAGCCTGGGTTCGCTTCGGTATCGTCTACTATCTTTACGCCCTGGTTTTTCTCGCCTTCGCCGTCGACGTCCTGTTTCTTTTCCCAGTCGCCCTGATCTACGCCCAAGAAGTCATCCTCGGTTCCGCCCTGCTCGACTTTATCGTCATTTTTCTTTTCATTGATACCCTGGCGCTGGCCGTGGTCTACGCCTGGAAAAAGGGAGTTTTTCAGTGGGAACGGAGAGTATGATCAAAATGCCCAACAACCCTCTTGCGCGGCAATCGGATGAGCATCCGCCGGTGGTGCAGTTTGCCGCGCTGGACAAGCTGCTGAACCTGGGGCGGGCCAATTCGCTGTGGCCCCTGACCTTCGGCCTGGCCTGCTGCGCCATCGAAATGATGGCCACCGGCGCCTCCCGGTTTGACCTCGATCGTTTCGGAGCCGGAGTCTTCCGGCCCGCCCCCAAGCAGTCCGACGTGATGATCGTGGCCGGCACCATCAGCAAAAAGATGGCCCCGGCCATCGTTACCCTTTACGAACAGATGCCTCATCCCAAATGGGTGATCGCCATGGGTAACTGTGCCATTTCCGGCGGCCCTTTCGTTTTTGAAGGCCAGTATGGAATTGTCGAAGGGGCGGACAAGATCCTGCCGGTGGACGTCTATATCCCCGGTTGCCCGCCGCGGCCCGAAGCCCTGATCGAGGGTCTGCTGCAACTGGAAGAAAAACTCACCGGCCACCGCCGTTTTCCCAGGGTTGAGCCGGAGGTGGCGTCATGAAGGCCGCCGACGTGCAAAAGAGCCTGGCGGCCGTAGCTGGGGTCCAGGTTGGCGCCGTCGATTATGCCGCCCGGGGTTTTCATGTTGACGTGACCCTGCCTTCCCAAGAGATCACGGCGGTGGTGCAGGTGCTCGACCAGGAAGGATTTTTCATCGAGTCCATCACCGGGGTCGACTGGCTGGGCGAACAGGAGGCCCTGGCCAAGGAAGCAGCCAAACAGGCCGCCGCCGCGAAAAAAGCCGCGGAAAAAGCCGCCGCCGAGGCCGCTGAACAGGCAGCAGGGGAGGCGCCCGGTGATGCCGGGGCTGTCGCAGCCCCGGCGGCCGAGCCTCCGCCCGCGCCGGCCCCGGAAGAATCACCCGAACCCGAGGAAGACAGTTTCGAGGTGGTTTACGATTTTAATCATTTCCGGGAGCTTTGCCGGGTCACCATCCGCGTTCGGGTGCCCCGCAGCCTGCCGGAATTGCCCTCCATCTCCGACATATACCCCGGCGCCAATTGGCACGAGAGGGAAGCCCACGATTTTTTCGGGCTGGTGTTTACCGGGCATCCCGATCTTTCGCCGCTGCTGCTGCCGGAAGACGCCGATTTTCACCCCTTGCGCAAGGATTATAAGCCATGAGCGTATTGGCCGCTGATCCAACCTACGAGACTTTCGTCCTCAACATGGGGCCACAGCATCCGGCCACCCACGGCGCCCTGCGGGTCAAGCTGGTGATGGACGGCGAATATATCGTCGAGGCCGAGCCGGTGCTGGGATACATCCATCGCATGCACGAAAAGATGGGGGAAAACCGCACCTATCACCAGTATCTTCCCAATCCCAGCCGGCTGGATTACCTGTCGGCCATGGCCTGCACCCATGGTCATGTGGCGACGGTGGAGCGGGCCGCCGGCATTGCGGTGCCGGAGCGGGCCGAATATCTGCGGGTAATTACTGTTGAGCTGAATCGGGTTTCCAGCCATCTGTTGTGGTTGGGGGCCTTTGTCCTCGACCTGGGTGGCTTTACCCCGTTGCTGTACGCCATGGATGATCGTGAGCAAATTCTCGATCTGCTGGAGAGGGTCACCGGTTCTCGCCTCACTTACTGTTATTTCCGCTTCGGCGGCCTCTATAACGATGTCGATGATGATTTCGTGGACGGTGCCAGGGCTCTTGTCAAGCGGATTCGCGACAAGATGCCGATGTATCACAACCTGATCACCAAAAATGTCATTCTCCGCCAGCGGTTGGAGGGAATCGGGCCGATCAGCGCCGAGATGTGCCGCAAATACGGGGCCACCGGCCCGGTGGCCAGAGGCTCCGGCATTCCTTACGACGTGCGTAAACACGAACCTTATTCAGTGTATCCCGAGTTTGATTTTGATGTTCCCGTTTATGAACAAGGGGATTCCATGGCCCGTTACCTGGTGCGCATGGATGAAATCGAACAGAGTCTGCGCATTGTCGAACAGGGTCTCGACAAACTGCCCGAGGGGCCGGTGATGGCGGAAAAGGTGCCCAAGATCATCAAGCCGCCCAAGGGCGACTATTATTGTGCCGTGGAAGCGGCCCGGGGATCCTTCGGGATCCGGCTGGTCAGCGACGGCACCAATACCCCCTATCGTCTCAAGCTGCGCTCACCATGTTTCAGCAACGTCAGTCTCTTTGGCGAAGCGGCCCGCGGTCTGCTGTTGGCCGATGCGGTGGCCCTGTTCGGCAGCCTGGACCTGGTAATTCCGGATATCGACCGCTAGGAGTCCCGTGTGATGAGTGAACTTCCAGAAATATTCCGGGTTTTGGCCTTCGTGGGCGGCATCATGGCTCTGGTCGGCCTCAACGCCGCCTTCTCGGTCTGGCTGGAACGGAAGGTGGCCGGCCATATTCAGCGCCGCATCGGGCCCAAGGAGGTCGGGCCGTTTGGAATTTTCCAGTCCCTGGCCGACGGTATTAAGCTGATGAGCAAACAGCTGGTGGTGCCGGCCAAGGCCGATCCGGTGCTCTACCGCCTGGCCCCGGCCCTGACCATGATCACTGCGGTGATGGTCTTTGTGGTAATCCCCTTCGGCCCGGCCCTGGTGGCCCGGGATATCAATATCGGTTTGCTGTTGATTTTCGCCATCGCTTCGGTCAACGTGCTGGCCCTGCTCATGGGCGGCTGGGGTTCCAACAACAAGTATGCGGTTATTTCCGCCACCCGGGCGGTCTCGCAAAACGTCGCCTACGAGGTGCCGATGCTGATCACCGTGGTGACCATGGTGATGATTGCCGGCAGTATGAACCTCAACACCATCGTCGGCCAGCAGCAGAACCTGCTGCAGTGGTATATCTTCCCCTGGAACGGCAGTCTCCTGCTGCCGGTCTCCTTCCTGATTTTCTTTGTCTGCGCCATGGCCGAAACCAACCGGGCGCCTTTCGACCTGGGTGAGGCGGAAAGCGAACTGGTGGCGGGTTTTCACACCGAGTACGGAGGCATGGGTTTCGGACTGTTCTTCCTGGGCGAATACGGCCACGTTTTTGTCGGCTGCGCCTTGGCCAGCATACTTTTTCTCGGTGGCTGGCAGTGTCCTTTCGGTTGGCTGCCGGGCATCCATTGGCTGCTGTTGAAGACCTATCTGCTGGTGTTTGTGGTGATGTGGGTTCGCTGGACCTACCCCCGAACCACCCTTTACGGCTTACTTAACCTATCCTGGAAAGTGCTGGTGCCGTTTTCCCTGGCCATCCTGGTGCTTACTGCGGCCATGCTGAAGGTGTTTTAAGATGAGCGGCTACTTCAGAGAAGTTTACGACGGTTGCAAAAGCCTGCTGGTGGGCCTGGGAATCACCTTCAGGTACATGATCCAGCCGGTGGTGACCCTGCAATACCCCCGCCAGGCGGTTAAGATGGCGCCCCGTTACCGGGGCCATATCGACCTGATTCCCGACGCGGAAGCGGAGAGCGGCAACAAGTGTATTGCCTGCGGCATGTGCCAGCGCAACTGTCCTTCCGGCTGCATCACCCTCAAAAGCGAAAAACCGGAAGGGGCCAAGAAGAAGGTACTTACCGGTTACCGGCTGGACTTTACCAAATGCAGTCTCTGCGGGCTTTGCGTGGAAAGCTGCCCCACCAATGCCCTGGATTTTTCCAAAGAGTACAACCTGGCCGGCTTACAGGCCGAAAATTTCGTTTTTGACCTGCTAAAACGTTGTGAGGAACGGAGGCGATGACGCCATTACTTACCGTAGAGGGATTGGCCGGGGTGGTTTTTTTCGGCTTTATCCTGCTGATCATCTTCGGCGCCCTGGTCGCCACCAACGCCGTCAATCTGATCCGGGCGGTGTGCGGTCTGGCCCTGTGCCTGGTGGGAGTGGCCGGAATTTATTATTTCCTGCAAAGCCCCTTTCTGGCCCTGATGCAGATCCTGATATACGCCGGGGCGGTGTGTGTGGCCATCGTCTTTGCAGTGATGCTGGCCGAGCCGCAAGGGGTGCAGAGATTGGAGCGGGCGCATCCTCTGGCCGGGCCGGGAGCTTTTGCCGTCGCCGCCCTGATGACCTGGGGGTTGGCTGCTCTGGCACTGAGGACTTCCTGGCCGGAAGCGGCGGCGCGGGTTAACGCCGGCGCCCTGGAGGATGTGGGACGGGCGATGATGACCACCTTTGTGGTCAGTTTTGAACTGATTTCCCTGATTTTGTTGGTGGCCATCTTGGGTTCACTGGTGTTGGCCCGCCGCGGTCGCCGCCGGTAAAACGTTCGCCAGCACCGCATCTTGCGGCGATCGGCCCGGCTTGCGTGGTGATGTACGCGGCACCGTCCCGCTTGTCGCAACCTGCGGCACTGGCGAACGTTTTACCCCGATTCCCGTGGGGGGCTGGAAAGTTAAACCGGGTTTTACGGCTCCTGTCCTCGGTGCCGGGTCCGATGACGTTGGGCTCTTGTAGTTTTTGTTATTTATTTGGAGAAGACATGGAAATACCGGTTGTTTACAATACGCTTGAGACCTATCTGCTGATCGCCGCCCTGCTGCTTGGCTTCGGGATTTACGGGATCCTCAAAAATCGTAGCCTGATCGGGATTCTGATTTCCGCCGAGTTGGTGCTTTGCGCTGCATCGGTGAACTTCATGGCATTCAACCGTTTTCTGGTGCCCGACCCGGTGGTGGGCCAGATCTTTGCCCTTTTCATCATGGGCCTGGCGGCAGCGGAGGCGGCCATTATTCTTAGTATCATTGTCGCGGTTTACCGTAACTACAAGTCCATCGACCCCGAAGAGACGGCGGAGCTGGCGGGGTAACCCAAGGATTGCCTGATTATGGAACCAATTGTTTCGTCAAAACCGTTGCTGGCCCTGCTGGTCGCCCTGATCGGGGCCATCCTGGTGATGCTTTCCGGCCGCAATCCCAATATCCGGGAATCGTGGTCCATGCTGGCGGCCGTGGTGATGTTCACCATCATCGCTTCCATGGTGCCGGTGATTCTGGCCGGCCAGACCCTGGTCTATCCCATTTTCCAAATCCTGCCGGGGGTTTCAGTCACCCTGCGGGTGGACGCCTTTTCGCTGATTTTCGCCCTGGCCGCTTCCTTTCTCTGGATTCTGGCCGTCTCCTATTCCGCCGGCTACATGCGGGGGCTGCATGAACATGCTCAGACCAGGTTCAACACCTGTTTCGCCCTGGCCCTTTTCGGGGCCATGGGGGTGGCCTTTTCCGATAACCTTTTCACCCTCTATCTCTTCTACGAGATCGTCAGCATTGGCACCTACCCCCTGGTGGCCCATCATCAGGACCAGGAGGGCTACGAGGGGGCCAAGAAGTACATCGTTTATCTGACCACCACCGCCAAAGGCCTGGTGCTGCCGGCCATGATTTTGATCTACGTGCTCACCGGCACCCTGGAGTTTGCCGACAACGTCAGCACCGGCATCCTGCCCGAGGGGGCCAACACGGTTCTGGTCACCGTGCTGTACTTTTTCTGCCTGCTGGGCTTTGCCAAAAACGGGGTGATGCCGTTCCACGGCTGGTTGCCCGGCGCCATGGTGGCCCCCACCCCGGTTTCCGCCCTGCTGCATGCGGTGGCGGTGGTCAAGGTCGGGGTTTTCTGCACCACCCGGGTGATGCTCTACGTCTTTGGCGTCGATATCATGGATGATCTCAACCTCGGGATAATGACCGCCTACCTGGTCTCTTTTACCATCCTGGCAGCGTCGATAATCGCTCTGACTAAAGACAACCTCAAGGCCCGGCTGGCCTATTCCACAGTGAGCCAGCTCAGCTACATCATCCTCGGGGTGGCCCTGCTGACCCCGGCGGCGGTGGAAGGCGGCCTTATCCACATCACCAACCACGCCTTTGCCAAGATCACCCTCTTCTTCTGCGCCGGCGCCATTTACGTGGCGGCACATAAGAAAAATATCTCCGAGATGGGCGGCCTGGGCCGGGTGATGCCCTTTACCTTCGGAGCCTTTGCCATCGCCTCGCTTTCCATGATCGGGGCGCCGCCGGTGGCCGGTTTCGTCACCAAATGGTATCTGTTGATCGGCTCCCTGGACGCTGCCCAGTTGGGCATTGTGCTGGTGCTGCTGACCTCCACCCTGCTCAACGTGGGTTACTTCGCCCCTATTACCTACAAGGCCTTTTTCGGTCGGCCCCCGGCTGGCGAAACCTTGCCGGCGGGGATTAAAGAGGCGCCGTTGGCGATGGTGATCCCCATTATGATTGCCGTCACCATTTCGGTGATTATCGGTATTTATCCGGACTTTATGCTGCAGTTTGTCAAGATGGTAACTGCGGGACTGATGTAAGAGAGGTCGGCCATGATTGTGGACATTATCGATAAACTGCGCCGGCATCTGCCCCTGCTGGCCAAGTTTGGCCTTGCCCTGCTGGTTGTGCTGCTGCTGTGGGATATATTCCTGCTGGACAAGAGCAAGGCCTACACCGCTGTGGAGAGTTTACCGGGGTTCTGGTCATTTTTCGGGTTTGCGGCGGCGGTATTGATTATTGTCGTGGCCAAAACCATTGGTCTGATCGGCCTGCAGACCGACGAGGATTATTATGATAAGTGACTTCTGGCTGCATCCGGCCTTGATTCTGATCATCGGCGCTTGCGCCGTGCCCTTCTTTCGTGGGGCGCTGCGGGTTCCCTTCCTGCTGCTGATCCCCACCCTGTCGTTTGGGGCGGTGTTGAGCATGACCCCCGGGGTTTACGGCGTCATTAATTTTGCCGACTGGGAACTGGTCTTTGGGCGGGTCGATTCCCTGAGTCTGATTTTCGCCTATATCATGGCCCTGATGTGCATTCTGGGTACCATCTACGGTCTGCATGTCCGGGATCCTTACCAGCACATGGCCGCCTGGTTTTATGTGGCCGGCTCGCTGGGGGTGATCTTTGCCGGGGATTTCCTGGTTCTTTTTCTCTTCTGGGAAATCATGGCCTTTGCCTCCACCTTCCTAATCTGGTTCAGGGGCCGGGCCCGGTCGCTGGCCGCGGGGTATCGCTATCTGATGGTCCATACCGCCGGCGGTCTGGCGCTGCTGGCCGGGATCATTCTGCACTACCACGCCACCGGCGGTGACTTGAGCTTTACCGCTTTGGATGTCAGTCAGCCCACTATCGCCACCTGGTTGATTTTAATCGGCTTCATGCTCAACGCCGCCGTCTTTCCGCTACACTCCTGGCTGCCCGATGCTTATGGCGAGGCCTCGGTGGTGGGGGCGGTGTTCATGTGCGCCTTCACCACCAAAACCGCGGTCTACACTCTGGCTCGCGGCTTTGCCGGGATGGAAATCCTGATCCCCCTGGGGGTGATCATGGCCGTGGTGGGGGTCATTTACGCGGTACTGGAAAACGACGCCCGCCGGCTGCTGGCCTACAGTATCATCAGCCAGGTGGGGTACATGGTGGCGGCGGTGGGGATCGGCAGCACCCTGGCCATCAACGGTGCAGCCGCTCATGCCTTTGCCCATATCCTGTACAAGGGCCTGCTGTTCATGGGGGTCGGTTCGGTATTGCACATGACCGGCACCAGCAAATTCACCGAACTGGGCGGGCTGTATAAGAAGATGCCCCGTACCCTGCTCTTTACCCTGGTGGGTTGCGCCTCCATTGCCGCCTTTCCGCTTTTTTCCGGCTTTGTCAGCAAGTCGATGATCATTTCGGCGGGCTTCTACGGTGAGCATTACTGGGCCACCTTCATTCTGCTGGCCGCCTCCGCCGGGACCTTTCTTTATAACGGTCTCAAGCTGCCCTACCTGATCTGGTTCGGGGAGTCCCGCTGCTCGGCGGAAACCTATGAACGGGCCGCCGATCCGCCCTGGCACATGCAACTGGCCATGGGGCTGGGCGCCTTCTTCTGCGTCCTGGTCGGGGTGTACTACCCCTATCTCTACGGTATGCTGCCCAACCCGGTTCATTATCAGCCTTACAACGCCTATCAGTTGGCGGAAACCCTGCAACTGCTCGGCTTTACCGCCCTGGCTTTTTACGTCATGCGCCGGCTGCTGCTGCCCATTCCCACCATTACCCTGGATCTGGACTGGCTCTACCGCAAGGCCGGGACCGTCTTCCTGTGGCTGGCTCGCAAGCCAATCCAGGGGACCGATACCGCAGTGAACAACGCTTACAACACCTGGGGGCTTAACCCCTTGATGACCATCTCCCGTTTCTGGTCGTGGTTTGACTGGCACGCCATTGATGGCGTGGTGGACGGCGTGGCCCGGACGGTGCGGGGAGTCGGCGACCGGGTTCGCCACCTGCAGGCCGCCAGGATCCAGGTCAACGTGTTTACCACCGTAGCCATTGTGGCCGTGCTGCTGATCCTCTACGTCTTTGCCAACTGACCTTAGGACTAGTGACTTATGGATTTTCTGCTGATCAACCAAGGGTTCCCGATTCTGAGCGCCCTGGTATTTTTACCGCTGCTGGGGGCGCTGGTGATGCTGGCCATGCCCGGTGACAATGCCTGCCGAAACTGGTCCCTGATCATCACGGTGGTCACGGCCCTGGTCAGTCTGCCGCTCTTTTTCATGTTCGACACTTCCACCCACCTTTATCAGTTTGGTGAACACCGCAGTTGGATCGCCGCCTGGAACATCAACTACACCCTGGGAATCGACGGCATCAGTCTGCTGCTGGTGCTGATGACCACCCTGATCATGCCGTTGTGCGTGCTGGGCTCCTGGCGCTATATCACCACCCGGGTCAAGGAGTTCATGTTTTGCCTGTTGCTGATGGAAACCGCCATGCTGGGCGTTTTCATGGCCCTTGATTTCGTGCTTTTTTACATCTTCTGGGAAGCGATGCTGATTCCCATGTACCTGCTGATCGCCGTCTGGGGCGGGCCCCGCAAGATGTACGCCTCCATCAAATTTTTTCTGTACACCCTGGCCGGTTCGGTGCTGCTGCTGGTGGCCATCATCGCCCTTTTTCTCACCTCAGAGCCCCAGACCTTCAGCATTCCGATACTGATGGAGCAGCACTTCTCGACCACCTTCCAAATCTGGGTCTTCCTGGCCTTTTTTCTGGCCTTTGCCATCAAGGTGCCGATGTTTCCCTTCCACACCTGGTTGCCGGCCGCCCACGTGGAAGCCCCCACCGCCGGCAGCGTGATCCTGGCCTCGGTACTGCTCAAGATGGGCACCTACGGCTTCCTGCGTTTCTGCCTGCCCATCACCCCAGAGGCCACCTTTATCTTCATGCCCTATGTCCTCTGGCTGTCCATCATCGGCATTCTCTACGGCGGCTTTACCGCTTTGGCCCAGCAGGACATGAAGAAGCTGATCGCCTATTCCAGTGTCGGGCACATGGGGTTCGTTACTTTGGGGATTTTCGTGCTCAACGCCCAGGGTATTGAAGGATCGATCCTGCAGATGATCAACCACGGTATTACCACCGGGGCCCTGTTTTTCTGTGTGGGCATGCTTTATGAACGGACCCACAGCCGGGAGTTGGCGCTCAATGCCGGGGTTGGTAAGCTGATGCCGATCTATGTGGTCTTTCTGGGGTTTTTCTCGCTTTCTTCCCTGGCCTTCCCCGGTACCAACTCCTTTGTCGGCGAATTCATGATTCTGGCCGGCGGCTTTGAACGCTCAATCCTCATTGCCGCTTTTGCCATCCCCGGGGCGGTGTTAGCCGCTGCCTACATGTTCCGCCTGCTGCAGCGAGTGGTCTGGGGTGGCACCGATAACCCCAAACACACCGGATTGATCGATTTGAACACCAGGGAAATCGTGGTGCTGGCCCCCCTGCTGCTCTTTGTTTTCTGGATCGGGCTTTCTCCCGGCCCTTTCCTGGCGGTGATGGAGGTCAGCGTGGCCCACCTGCTGGAACAGGTTGGGGTGGCGGCCCAGACCGAAGGCATGGGTCTGGCCCGCCTGCTGATCCCATAAAAGAAGTAATTGTTTTAGTGGCTGTATATTGATCGTCAGCCCTGCCGGGGCTCACTTATTGGAACAGGACTGGTATGAAAATTCTTCTTTTTCTTCCCGAACTTACTCTCCTGCTGGGGGCGCTGGTGCTCTTTCAGTTGAGCGTAGCCGGAGCCGATGGTCGTAAGGCCCGCCTGACGGCGCTGCTGTTTGCCGCCGGCGCGGCGGTGTTTAGTCTGGTCTGCCTGGGCCAGCAGGGGACACTCTTTTTTGAAGCCCTGCGCATGGACTTCTTCTCCCAGCTGGTCAAGCTGATCCTGGCTTTGGGCCTGGTGGCGGTGCTGGTAATTGGGCGGGAGTTGAAAGACATCGCGGACGGGGTGCGGCCGGAATACTATCTCTTCATGCTCTGTTCGGTGGTGGGCCTGATGATGCTGGTCAGCAGCGCCGAATTGCTGACCCTGTTCATGGCTTTGGAACTATCTTCTTACTGCCTGTACCTGATGGTGCCCATGCGGGATGACCGCAAGGGGCTACGGGTACAGATGGAAGCGGCGGTGAAGTATGTGATCTTCGGGGTGTTGGCCAGTGGCATTATGCTTTTTGGCATGAGCTATCTCTTTGCCTTGAGCGGCTCCACCCACCTGCCCGAGATGGTGCCGGTGCTGGCCGCCATGCTGGACAACCCCGCCGTACTGGTGGGGATTGTGATGGTGATGGCGGGCTTTTTCTACAAGCTGGCGATCTTCCCCTTCCATTTCTGGGTGCCGGACGTCTACCAGGGCGCCTCCAACGAAACCACCACCTTTATCGCCTCCCTGCCGAAAATCGCCGCCGCCGCCATGCTGATTAAAATTTCCACGCTGGCCGCACCGGGCGCCGGCGCCGATACCCTGGTGGTGCTGTTGACCCTGCTGGCGGTACTGTCCATGTTTTACGGCAACCTTTCGGCCCTGGTGCAGACCGACATCAAGCGGATGCTGGGCTTTTCCGGCATCGCCCACGCCGGTTTTATCCTGGTGGGGGTGCTGACCCTCGATGTCATGGGTTATGCCGCCGCCCTCTATTATGCCACCGGTTACGTGGTGATGAGCCTGGCCTGTTTCCTGGTGATCTGCAATGTTTCCCGTAACGGGGAAAATGTGCAGATCGAAGACCTCAGTGGCCTCTATCAGCGGGCGCCGCTGCTGGCTCTGGTACTGGCGGTGGGGCTGTTCGCCCTGGCCGGGATTCCGCCTTTTGTCGGCTTCATGGGTAAATTCTTCCTGCTTACCAGCGCCCTGAACCAGGGGCACCTGGCCCTGGTTATCCTGGCGGCCATTAACACTGCCATCGCCATCTACTACTACCTCTCAGTGGTGCGGGTGGTTTATACCGCCGAGCCGGAATCACGACCGGCCATCGGGCTGAATATTCCCACCCGGGCCCTGGGGATTGTCCTGGTGCTGATTATCATCGCCCTGGGGGTGCTGCCCGGTTCCGCCCTGGATACAGCGGCCATGGCCGTCCGTTCACTGGGGTGAAATACGCTCGGCAACCACGGTTTGCTTCTGGTTGTTGATGGGCCTGGGTATATTTGCATCTCAGCATTCCGGCCACTCCGATCGCCCTTTTGGGCGGTGGAGTGGCCGGTTTTTTCTTTAGTCGAAGAACAAAACGGGTTACTATAACTCACCGCAACGTGCTGGCCGGTAAGACCAATTCTTAAGTTGGGACACAGGCCCGGCCGGTAGCGTGTCATGTGGCGATGCCGACATCTATCAGTTTTTAAAACGTTTTCTGGCTGCCTTGGGAGGGTTGTGTGCGGTGAGTGAAATTAAAAGTACCATGGAGAAGGTGATGGAGCGGTTGGCGGCCATGGACGCCAAAGATAAGGGCGCTGGTGCCGCTGGCGGGAGCCTGGCCGAAGAAGAGCTGGTTCGGGAAGGAATGCGGCGGGCCGCCGCCTATCTGAAAGGAGAGCAAGTTGCTCTGGTCACCGAACTGGAAGCCGCTCCGGCTGAGAAGCAGGCGGCCTTGCGCCGCGGCATGTTTAAGACCCTGGCCCGTAACATCGTGCTGCCCCGCGATGAGGAGCAGCTGGGGCCGGCGGAACGGGCCATGACCGGTATGCTCGACTTGGCCGGCGGCAGCGGCGAGTTGACGAGCTTTCTGGGCGAGTTGAAAAAAGTCCTGGAGCAGTATCTGAGCCACCAGCAGCAGTTGCGCCAGCAGCTCAGTGAACAGTTCGCCCAAGAGATGGCCCGGCTGGAGGGCCAAGTTGCTGGTCAGACCGGGATGCAGCCCACGATGCGGCCAGAGCAGCACCCCAAATTTCAGGAGGAGTGGCTGCGGGTGCAGGATGAATTGAACAGTCAGTACGGTCGGGCCCTGGAACAGTACAAAAAGCAGATTCAGCAGTTTCTGGGCGCCTGAGAAAATTTTATTTATTTATCCTTAGAGAGGTGGGGCCATGGAAGTGGAGATCCTGCTGGACGTGGATGAAGTCAAACCCGAAGACCTGCCCCAGGTGGAAGAGCGTTTTCGTCAGTGGTACAACGATGGCAGTGAGGCCCGTTACGGGCGGCACAAGTTTGAGTACCTGCAGATGATGGACAAACCCCACCGCTACCAGGTTGACTTTGGTCAGGCCGACCCCACCAAAGCCCTGCAGCAGCTGCACGGTAAATTGTTTCGCTACGGAGTCAAAGTCTTTGTTCACTTTCTGCATTAAGTCGCTGCCCCATGAATGTAACCGCTGAGCGTCTGGCCCGCCTTCGGCGGCGTCTGCAGCGGCGCAGACTGGATGTCCTGCTGGTAACCCAGCCGGAAAACCGCCGTTACCTCAGCGGTTACACCGCCTCCGACCACGGGATCAACGAAAGTTCCGGAGTGTTACTGATTCCCGCCCAGGGGCGCCCTTTTCTGCTCACCGACGACCGCTATCGGCTGCAGGCGGAAGAAGAAGCGCCGGACTTTGAGGTGCGGGTTTATCCCCGTGGGCTGTTTCCACTCCTGCGCCGCCTTTTTAACACCCTTAAGCCCCGCCGGCTGGCCTTTGAAAGTCATTATCTGCTGCATTCGGTGTTCGGCCAACTGGTCCAACTGGCGGCGGAAAAGGGGGTTGACCTGGAGCCGGTCACCGACCTGGTGGAGCAGCAGCGTCTGGTGAAAAGCGCCCCGGAGCTGGAGCTGATCGAGGAGGCGGTGCGGCTCAACGAAGAGGTCTTCGCCCAGGTCTTCGGACATTTGCGTCCCGGGATCAGCGAACAGGAGACGGCCTGGCTGATCGAGGACACCATGCGCCGGCTGGGCGCCCAGGGGCCCAGCTTTCCCACCATCGTCGCCGCCGGGCCCAATGGGGCCAAACCCCACGCGGTACCCACCGGGCGGCAACTGGCGGCCGGTGAGCCGGTAATCATCGACATGGGCCTGAAGATCGACGGTTATTGCTCGGACATGACCCGTACCGTGGTGCTGGGCCGGCCCGAGGGGCGTCTCCTTTCCCTGCTGCGCCTGGTGCGCCAGGCCCAGTTGGCTGGTCAGCAGGCCCTGCGGGCCGGGGTCAGCGGTCGCTATGTTGATCAGGTAGCCCGCCGGGTCATTGCCGGGGCGGGATATGGCGATTATTTCGGCCACAGCCTGGGCCATGGGGTGGGACTCAACGTCCATGAGGGCCCCACTTTGAGCTACCGTAACCGGAAAAAACTGCGTTCCGGCATGGTGGTTACCATCGAACCCGGGGTTTACCTGCCCGGCTGGGGTGGGGTGCGGCTGGAAAATATGGCGGTGGTCACCGCCGATGGTTGTCGCGTACTGAATCAGGATACCACTTTTCTCGATGTCTAACCCCTTCTCAATTCTGCAGACTTCCAGTCAGTGTGCCGCCCGGCGGGGTGAGTTGCGAACCTTGCATGGTACCGTGCAGACTCCGGTGTTTATGCCGGTGGGCACCCAGGCCACGGTCAAGGGGGTGACCCCGGAGCAGGTGCGGGAGCTGGGGGCCGAGATTATTTTGGGAAACACCTATCATCTCTACCTGCGGCCCGGCCATGAGTTGATCAAAAAGTTTGGCGGCCTGCACCGCTTTATGAACTGGCCCGGCCCCATCCTCACCGATTCCGGCGGGTTTCAGATCTTCTCCCTGCAGCAGTTGGCCAAAATCACCGAGGAGGGGGCGGCTTTCAAGTCCCACCTCGACGGCTCGGCCCTCTTCCTCAGCCCGGAGTCGGCGGTGGCGGTGCAGGAGGCCCTGGGGGCCGATATTATGATGTGTCTTGATACCTGCATCCCCTATCCCGCCGACTATCGCCAGGCCAAAGAGGCCACCGATCTTACCGGCCGCTGGGCGGCCCGCTGCCGGGCGGTCCAGGGAAAGAGCGGCCAGTTGTTGTTCGGCATTATCCAGGGTGGGATGTATGCCGATTTGCGTCGGCAGTCCCTTGAAACCCTGCGGGAGATCGGGTTCGACGGCTACGCCATCGGTGGCTTGAGTGTCGGTGAGCCGGAGGAGCTGATGTATGAAATCTGCGAGGCCACCGCCGCCGAGATGCCCGCTGACCAGGCCCGTTACCTGATGGGGGTGGGCACTCCCCGCAACCTGGTGGAGGCGGTTTATCGCGGGGTCGATATGTTCGACTGCGTGATGCCCACCCGCAATGCCAGAAACGGAATGCTCTTTACTTCCCGGGGGAGGCTTGTTATAAAAAACGCTCGTTATCGTGATGACCCCCGGCCGCCGGATGAAGAGTGCGGCTGTTACACCTGCCGCCATTACTCCCGAGCCTACCTGCGCCATCTGTTCCAGGCCCGGGAGATCATGGCCTCGGTGCTGATGACCATCCATAACCTGAGTTACTACACCGGGCTGATGGCCACCATGCGGCGGGGCATCGAAGAAGATCGTTTTCTGGAGTTTTACCGCAACTTTAACGCCCGCCAGGCCGAAGGCACGGCGGCGGATGTATAAACCGGAAACCAGCAACCAGCACAATCACAAGTAACCTTGCAGCGGTGCTGCTGCCAGGTTGTAACTACACTGGAGGATGTCTTATGGTAAGCGTAGCTCACGCGGCGGAAGCGGCTCCGGCGGCCGGCGGATTCGGCGCCTTTATTCCCCTGATTCTGATTTTTGTGATTTTTTATTTTCTGCTTATCCGCCCCCAGCAGAAAAAGGCCAAGGAGCATCAGCAGTTTCTCTCGGCTCTGAAGATCGGTGATGAGGTAATCACCAGCGGCGGCATTCAAGGTACCGTTACCGGCCTGTCCGATAACGTGGTAACCGTGGAGATCGCCGATAAGGTGCGGGTCAAGGTGGCCCGGCCCTATATCATGGGCGCGGTCAGCCAGGATCTGGGCATGGCCAAACCCGCCGGCGGCTGATAAAACGGCGGCGATTGTAGTTACAATCGTTTTATCGGGCAAAAAAGGCCCGGCGGTGGTCATCCCTGGCTGCCGCCGGGCCTTTTTATTGGTTGATAACGTTCGTCGGCGGTTACCGTTACCGTTGAACGGTTTTTGCTGACTGTTACAGATCGCGGTGCAGTGGGGAGGCATGGGCCGGCCACCGGTGGCGAAATATGTTTTCCGCCTGGTCGCCTTGGAACACCAGGGCTCCATAACTGTGATAATGGGGCAGCCGGCGGATTACCCCGGCCAACATGGCCGGCCGGTCCAGGGCGATCCAGCCGATGGTGCCATCGGGGTTGTCGGGGTGGGGCAGGGCCAGGGCAAAGGCGTGGCCGATCCGGGAAAATGCCTGTTCGTCCACCTGCAGCGCGCCGGGAGCCGTGGCTGCTGCCGGTTCTCTGCCGACTTCCAGCAGTTCGGCCCCAAACTGGGCCAGGGCTCGGCCCGTTTCGGGCTGAAAGCGGTTTTCCCAGCCCAGGATGATGCTTTCCCGGGTCGGTGGCAGTTCCTCCAACTCATGGTCCAGCACTATCTCCACGCCGGCGGAGCCGAAACTGCCCAGAGCCCGCGCCAGTTCCCGGTAGGTCGGCAACAGTGGCTGCTCGCGGCCGGGCAGGATTACCAGCAGATCTTCTTCGGCCCCGAACAAACGGGAGAAAACGGCGGGGATCTCCCGTTGGTCCAGCCGGCGGAACAGGTCGAAGTCCGGGTCCAGGGCCAGGTGCCGTGGCCGCTGGGCAAAATCGGCTCGCCAGTCGACCCGGCGGTCGGTCAAAGGGACCAGGAAACGTCGAGGTTCCTTTTCGTTTTCCAGGGTTACCGCCACCGGCAGTTGTAAGCGGTAGGGAGGGTCCGACTGCCTTTGCCCGAAGGTGGCCGCCAGCCGCCAGCCTTGATCGTGTTCTTCCACCTGCACGGCTTCCATCACCAGTTCCGGCGCCCCCGGGCGTTCCAGCCACTGCCGGAAAAAAACATTCAGGTCTTGCTCCGTGGTCTGTTCGAAACGGTGCTGCAGATCATCAAAAGAGGCCACCTGGAAAAGGTATTGCCGGTAAAAATCGGCCAAAGCGGTCTGAAACAGCTCATGGCCCAACTTCTGTTCCAGCATGTGAAAGAACATCAACCCCTTGCCGTAGCCCACCGCCTCGCCGGCCGGGCTGTGGCGGGCGGTGAACCGGCGCAGGGGGAAATCCCGCCCGCCGGCGGCGTAATCGGCGTATTTCTGCAGCACCCTCAGGCGGTATTCCATCCCCCGGCCTTGCCGGGCCATCAGCAGGTGATCGGCCAGATGGGCGGTCAGTCCTTCACTCCAGTTGCCGCGGGCATAATCGGTAAAGACCCCGTTGCCCCACCAGTTGTGCAGTATTTCATGGGGATAGGAGGTGCGCAGAATAAAGGGCAGGTGGATCACCCGGGAGCCCAGCAGGGTGAAAGAGGGCATACCGAAGCCCGATTCCCAGGCGTTTTCCACCATGGCAAATTTGGCATAGGGGTAAGGGCCGATCATTTGGCTGTAAAGCTGCAGATATTCAGTGGTGGCGTCCAGGTAGCGGCGGGCCAGTTCCGGGTCGGGTTGCCGCAGGAAAACCTGCCGGGCTACCCCGTCGGACTCTTCTTCGTAGACGCTGTAGCGGTCGGCCACCAGAAACACCCCTTGCTGGGGGTTGAGTTCCTCCCAAACCGTTTCGTTGTCCGTCACCTCGGGCCGTGGCTGATGGCGCCGGCCCTGGCTCACCGCCGTCCAGCCGGCCGGCAGAACCGCTCGCAGCCGGAAACTGACAACATGAGCGCCCGTCGGCCGAGGGTACCAGAAGGTGCCGGGGGTCAGATAAATTCCGTCTGGATCAATGCGCCCGGCGGTGTGGCGTACCCCGCGGGCGTACTCCTGGCCGGCAAAGCCCAAGGGGTGGTGGATTTCGCCGTCATACAGCAGGACAAAGGTGTCAAGATCCGGCGGCAGGTTAATGGTGAACCGCTCCGGCCGGTGTGCTGCGGTTTGGCCGCGCTCACTTCCTGGGTCGGGGGAGTTACGGGGGGTAAGTTCAACTTCCGGATGCTCGGCGACGGGGTTGAGGCCGGGGTGGAGGGCCAGGTCAAACTGCCGCGGGTAATCGGGGGGCAGGGTGATGGCCACCCGGGCCTGCAGGCGATGGCGGTCCGGTTCCAGCGTTGCCAGGATTTCGTAATGCAGCCGGTTCGGGTCGTCGGTGGCCGGCGATCCGCCTGGGGCGGGGCCGGCAAGTAACAGCAGCGTCAAGGTGCATACCAGAGCAACAAAGGAGCGGGGCCGATTCATTTTACTTTCCTCCGATGCTTTGGCGCAACAGGCCGTGGCGGGGGTAGTTGCCGGGGTGGTCCAGGGTGAGGCGCAGCAGGCTGTTGGGGTTGGCCCGTGCCACTTCCCGCCCTTGCTGGTCGTGGATGGCGGTGATCCGGCAGGTAATGTTATTGAGGCGTCGGTCGAGAAATTCGATGCTGTCTCCCTGCTGGAAAGGGTTGCGGGCCTCCACTAGGGGGGTTGCCCCGCCTTCGCGGACAATCCCCGCCGGGGCCCAGTGGGGGTTAACGGTGGTGCCGTCGTAAAGCATCTCGGTGGTGGCCGGGGAGTGGTCGAAAAAATTTTCGCTCTGGCCCCGGCCGCCGATCTTCATTAACTCCTCGGCAAAGACTGGCGGCAAGGGAGTGTGCAGGCCCTGCTGCCGCCAGAAATCCAGGGCCGCCCGGTAGAGGCGGACCACCGTGCCCACATAAAAAAGGCTTTTCATTCGTCCCTCGATCTTAAGAGCGTCGGCCCCGGCACCGATCAACTCCGGCAGCCGAAAAAGCAGGCAGAGGTCTTTGGCGTTGAAGATATAACTGCCCCGCTCGTCCTCTTCGATGGGGAAAAGCTGCCCCGGCCGCTTTTCTTCGATCAGCCGGTAGCGGTAGCGACAGGGGTGGGCGCAGTCGCCCCGGTTGGCGTCCCGGCCGGTGAGATAAAGGCTTAAAAAGCAGCGGCCGGAGTAGGAGATGCACAGCGCCCCGTGGACGAAGATCTCCAACTCGGCGGCCACCCTTTGCCGCAGGCCCTTGATTTCCGCCAGGGAAAGTTCCCGCGCCGGGTTGATCCGGCTGACCCCGCAGGCCTCCCAGAAGGCGGCGCTTTCCGGGTTGGTGACGTTGGCCTGGGTGCTCAGGTGCACCGGCAACTCCGGCACCACCCGGCGGGCCACCGCCAGGATGCCGGGGTCGGCGATGATCAACCCGTCCACCGCCGTTTCCCGCAAAAAGATCAGGTACTCTTCCAGGCCGGTAAAGTCCTGCTGGTGGGCAAAGATGTTGACCGTTACGTATACCTTGACGCCGCGGTCATGGGCCATGGCGGTGGCCGTCCGCAACTCATCATCGCTGAAATTGCCGGCATGAGCCCGCAGGCCGAAGCGGCGTCCGCCCAGGTAAACGGCATCGGCCCCGTAGTGGATCGCCACCTGCAGCTTTTCCAGGTTGCCCGCCGGGGCCAGCAGTTCCGGCATGCGGGGCAGATGTTGTTCCGGTGATCGGGTGGGCAGCATTTTTTGCCTTCGGAGATTGATTCTGGTAGAGTAGCGGCCATGTTGTCGGACCAACCGTCTTTATACCAGAAACGGATCGCCGTTGCCATGAGCGGTGGGGTGGACAGCTCGGTTACCGCCGCCCTGTTGCTTCAGGCCGGGGCCGAGGTGGAGGGGGTCTTCATGCGGTTGGCCCAGCCGGGGATTGATGATCACCAGCGGCGGGTGGAGGGGGTGGCGGCCCACCTGGGCATTCCCCTGACCGTGCTGGACTTGAGCGAATCCTTTGCGCAAAAAGTTTTGCAGCCCTTTGTCGCGGCCTACCTGGCCGGGGTGACCCCCAACCCCTGTGTGTTCTGCAACCGGCAGATCAAGTTCGGCCTGTTGCTGGAGGCCATGCTTGCCCGCCGGGCCGATTTTCTGGCCACCGGTCACTATGTTCGTCTCACTCCGGCGCCGCCGGGGATTGCCGGTGCCGCCGGAGCGACTGATGCCGACGATCTGGCCCTGCGCCGGGGGGGCGATCCCCGCAAGGATCAGTCCTACTTTCTTTGTCGGCTAAAAAGGGAGGTGCTGCCCCGCATCCTCTTCCCCCTGGGGGAGAAGCGCAAGACCGAGGTTTATGAAATGGCCGCCGGCTTGGGCCTGAGCGGTCGCCACGGCCCGGAGAGTCAGGATGTCTGTTTCCTGGGAGGGCAGTCGGTGGCCGATTTCCTGACCGCTTATGTTGAACGGGCCGAGGCGGAGCAAAACGGGCCGGTCGTGGCCGCCGAAGGGCTGATCGTCACCGTCGAAGGCCGGCAAGTGGGACGCCACCGGGGAGTTTTTCGCTACACCATCGGCCAGCGCCGGGGCCTGGGGATTCCCGACGCCACCCCCTATTACGTGGTGGCCCTGGACGTAAAAGCCAACCGGGTGGTGGTGGGTAAACCCGAAGACCTGCTGCGGCGGCAAATCCGCCTGGCCGATCTCAACTGGCTCATTGATCCGCCGCGGTTGCCCGGCCGTTTTACCGTGCAGTTGCGACATCGTCACCGCCCGGCCCCGGCCCTGGTGGAAGCGGCCGCCGACGGTACCATCACCCTCACCTTCGACCAGCCCCAAAGGGCTCCGGCCCCCGGCCAGTACGCCGCCCTCTACCACGACGACCAACTCCTGGCCGGCGGCGAGATTTTACCTCTACTTTCTTTGTCGGCTTAAAAGAGGGGTGTTGGGTGTAAGGTGGCGGACCGCGTCCATCAGGTGGTGCAGAACGCGCACGATCAGGATGTCGCCCGCATTTTCCCGGCGATAAAAGATCAAATGACTTTGGTGGGGAAACTTTCGGTAGCCCGGCCGGATTTCCTCGATCTCCCGCCCCATCTCGGGATTTTTTGCCAATAATTCAAGGCAGCCGTGCAGGGAGGCAAGATACTTGCCGGTCTGCGCCGAGCCGAATTCGACCAGCGAATTTTCGGCGATTTTTTCGATATCAGCCGCCGCCGCCCGAGAGAGTTTATACATCCGGCCCGCTTCCGGATTTGACTTTTTGCCAGATATCCAGCACCGAATTTTCGGCAACACCACTCTCCTCGCCGGCCGCCAAAGCCTGACGCAAGGCATTAACCTTGGCCTGATATTCTTGATCCTGCCGGACCAGAGAGCGGACATAGTCGCTGACATTACTGTAATGCCCGGTGCCGATTTGATTTTCTATCCACTGTTTCATGGGAGCCGGGAGGGAAACATTCATCGTCGCCATGGTCATCACCTCTTTTTGCGATAACCATGCCCCTGATGGCAAACTTTGTCAAATATTTTCTGCGCGGAGATTAATAAAACGTGGGAAAACGTGGTCTGTGGCCGATTCGCTACTACGGCTGGTACTCGAACCGGGGCCGGGGGGAACGGGTGAACCGCCTGGCCGATGCCGCCGCTACCACCACCGGCCAGTCACCGCCTCCGGCTGCGGTGGAAGTGCTGGAAGTGTCCGACTACCACCCCCGCAAGATTCCGTCCCCGACCTGGCGGGAGTGCATCAAGAAGGTCTGGGAGATCGATCCGCTCACCTGCCCTAAATGCGGCGGGGAGATGAAGATCATCAGCTTCATCTCCGAGGCGGCGATCATCCGGCGGATTCTGGAGCACCTGGGATTATGGACGACCAAGAAGCCAAAGCCAGCCGCGCCCCCGCCAGCCCTTGACCGTGAAAGGCGATATGAACCGTTCGACGATGGCTGGTCTCAGTATGAAGAGCATGATGAGCCGTCTTTTTTGGGGGTGGAATTTTTCGTCGACATGCCAGTCGGCAGCCGTTATTGACAAAAGCATCGGCTTTTGAGGGGCAATTTGCGCGGGGTATTCTCTGATGCCCCGTTTTTTTGCCAGGGTCGAGAAAAGCAACTTCACTATCACCCTCACCTCACCCTCACCTATCACCTCACCGGACAGAGCAAATAAATTGACCGGCTCGCACTTCCTGCTTGATCAATTTGGCCTCTCCCTGCCGTTGTACTTATACTATCGTAACTGTCCAGCAGCACCCCATCTTGCGACGATCAGGTCGGCTTGAGTACCATATGTACACTACGCCGACCTGCTTACCGCAATATGGGGCACTGCTGGACAGTTACCACAGGCATGAGCTGGATAGTTACAGGCTATCTCCCTTTTTTTGCAATGCGTTTTTTCTATGGGTGAGCCAGGAGCTTATCACTATTTCCTATTTGCCATATTGGCTATACCTAAACTATATTGCCCTCCTTTGCATGAGCATGACAGCTCTATGCTTCGAGGCACCCTGAAATCAGGGTTAACATGACAACCTAAGAAGCAGAGAATAACAGAATGAACTTACTGAAAAAAGTAACCTTTTGCTCCACCCCAAAAACCGTAAGCAACTGTCATTGCCGACCACCTAAAGAAAAAGTCGCGAAGTTGGCGTTCACGGGACTTGCCCTCGCGCTCACTCTGGTTCTTTCATTCAGCGTCTTTCTTGCCGAGGCCACTGCTCAGCAAAAAGATTT
>NZ_JARGDQ010000020.1 GCF_029210385.1 Desulfurivibrio dismutans
TGAGTTCCTGAGCCAGAGCCCCGCCGGAGGCGAGGGCGGCAAAGCCGCTCCTTCGCCGTCGCCACCCTCAGGTTGAGCATGGAGGGCCGGGGCCGTCAAGGCTGCGCGTAGCGCACCCCCGCTAGGGGGCTTGGCCTTGACGGGGCCGGTTCTCCATGCTACGGCATCGGCAACTTCCGCTTCACAAAAAAAGCATCCTGTTTTACCCTGCCGGGTGAAGTTTCCTCCAAGAAACGAACCCAAACAAGGAAAAACAGGATGCTGATTCAAACTATCTTGAACCGGATCGAAAAACAACCCGGTTTTATGTACGAGCGATGCAGATTGTGCCACGACGGCCGTTCGACCCTGGAGATCACCATCCGGCCAAAGCGCGGCAGTCGACCGATCTGCTCGGGTTGCGGCAAAAAAGGGCCGGGCTACGATACCATGGCCCAACGACGCTTCGAGTTTGTCCCCTTGTGGGGGATTCTGGTCTTTTTCCTTTATCGCCCGCGCCGGGTTGATTGCCCGCATT
The DNA here is from genome assembly GCF_029210385.1 of Desulfurivibrio dismutans. GTDB lineage: Bacteria > Desulfobacterota > Desulfobulbia > Desulfobulbales > Desulfurivibrionaceae > Desulfurivibrio > Desulfurivibrio dismutans. The sequence continues at coordinate 518 of NZ_JARGDQ010000020.1, forward strand.
GCGGCAGGGTCAGGGTGGAAAAGATGCCATGGGCCAGGGGCAAGAATCGGCTGACCACCACCTATGCCTGGTTTCTGGCTACCTGGGCCAAGCGAATGAGCTGGAAAGAGGTCGCGGTATCCTTCATGACCAGTTGGGATTCGGTGGTCCGCTCGGTGAAAATGGCCGTTGAATGGGGTCTTGCCAACCGTGACCTGGAGGGCGTCACCGCCATCGGCACCGATGAGATCTGCTGGCGCAAGCGCACCAAAAACAAGTTCGTCACCCTGGTTTACCAGCTGGACGCCGGCAAAAAGCGCCTGTTGTGGATCGGCCCCGACCGGACCACCAAGGTTTTCCGGAGCTTTTTCGACTGGTTCGGGCCGGAACGAAGTGAAAGGCTGCAGTTTGTTTGCAGCGACATGTGGAAACCGTATCTGCGGGTGATTGCCGAGAAGGCCGTCAATGCGGTCAACGTCCTCGACCGCTTCCACGTGGCGAGCCACATGAGCAAGGCCATTGACCAGGTCAGGGCCGAAGAGACTCGGGAACTCAAGGCCAAAGGCAAAGAACCGGTGCTGACCAAAAGCCGCTGGTGCCTGCTCAAAAGGCCGGAGAATCTCACCGACAACCAGGTGGACAAGTTGAAAGACCTGCTGGCCTGCAACCTCAAGACCATCCGGGCCTACCTGCTCAAGGAGGACTTCCAGCACTTCTGGAACTACGTCCACCCCGGCTGGGCCGGTCTTTTCCTCGACAAATGGTGTACCAAGACCATGCGTTCCCGGCTCAAGCCGATGAAAAAGGTGGCGAAGATGCTGAGGGCTCACCGACCGCTCCTGCTCAACTGGTTTCAGGCCCAAGGCGAGATCGACCTCGGCTGTGTCGAGGGGTTCAACAACAAAGCCAAGGTGATTACGAAACGAGCCTACGGTTTCAGGACTTATGATATGCTGAAAATCGCCTTGTATCATTCGCTTGGAGAT
>NZ_JARGDQ010000021.1 GCF_029210385.1 Desulfurivibrio dismutans
TCCGGCTATCGGCCGGTTCATCTCCAAAGACCCCATCGGCTTTGCCGGCGGGGATGTTAATCTGTATGGGTATGTCCTGAATAATCCGGTTAATTGGGTTGATCCGTGGGGGCTGAGGCCTTCTAGCTTTTGGGGTGATGTTTGGGAAAATTATAGGCACACAAACGAAGTTATCGGATTCGGCAGAATGGGGATTACAACAGCCTTGGGCGGAGCATTTGCGCGGACATATGGAGGGTACACCATCGGACAATATGCATTAAGAGGAGTTGCTCCGCATCTTGGCAGCCATCTGAGCACAATGGGGTTAGTTGCCAGAACAACAGCGATTAATTCAGTTTTAATCCAAGGTTCGTTTCAATCAGGAATTGTGGTAGGCTCAATCATAAATGTCGCTGCTGATCGCCTGATAAACAGAGAATCAGATCTTTGCGGAGGTCAACAATGAAACTTCAGTGCGATGATGTAAATAAAGTCCGAAAACCTTTTAGGATCGTAGCAGCTATAGTGAGTTTTTTATGTGTAATAGCTATTGCTATAACCATTATCGTTTTTATATCTGAGGATTTCGACTTAATCGGTTTTATTTTATTAATTCCGATTAGTTGGATGGCTCATTTAAGTTTCAATGTGGCGAAAAATGGATACCCGCCCAGGTATATGCTCTGGGCCTCCTCCAAAAAATAGAAATCGAAGCTGTTTGCCAGCGTAAAACATATCACTCATAAAATCGACCGACCAGACTTGGTTGGGCTACGATTACGATCCCGCCGGTCGCTTAACGGGCCTTGTCCACCGGTCCGGCACCGCCGTCATCGCCGCCGCCGTCTACGATCTCGACCCGGTCGGCAACCGCTTGCGTCTTACCGGAGCGGATCAGGAGATCGGCTATCGCTACGATCGCACCCACCGGCTGCTGGAGGCCAACCCGGCCGCTCCCGACGGCAGGCCGGCCACCCCCGTCCAGGGCCAGGGCCAGGGCCGGGGCCGGGGGCTGGAACAGGGCGGAGCACCCCAGGGCGGGCCGCAACAGCCGGAGTTCTACCAGTACGATCCCGCCGGCAACCGTCAGGCCAGCCACCGCCACGACGATTACCGCCACGACGGGAACAACCGGTTGCTGAGCGCCGATCAGGCCCGGTACGAATACGCCGCCAACGGCAACCTGGTCAGCAAGGTGACCGTCGAGGGCGAGACCAGTTACCGCTGGGATTACGCCAACCGGTTGCGCGAGGTGGCGCTGCCCGACGGGGCCCGGGTGGAGTTTACCTACGACCCCTTCGGCCGCCGGCTGGAAAAACGGCTTGTCGATCCCGAAGGGGTGGAGACCACCACCCGCTACGTTTACGACCACGAGGATATCGTGCTGGAAACCGACGCCGATGGCCATATC
>NZ_JARGDQ010000022.1 GCF_029210385.1 Desulfurivibrio dismutans
GGCTCCTCGACGTAACGAATGGAATTGGCTAAATTGAGCGACGGAAAAACCGTCACCCTCAACAGGAGCCGACCCCATGCAAAACAACGACATTTTCGCCCTTGGCCTTGGCCTCACCGCACCCTGGAAACTGGTGGAACAACAATTGGATACCACTAAAAGTCCCCATAGGCTGGATCTGCGAATAGCCGCCGATCGCGGTTCACTTTATCCCTGTCCGGAATGCGGCAAGTCCTGTAAGGCTCATGATTTCAAGGAAATGACCTGGCGTCATCTCAACTTTTTCCAGCACCACTGTTACATTACGGCTCCGGTTCCCCGCACCAATTGCCCGGAGCATGGGGTCAAGCGGATCGTCGTCCCCTGGGCCAGGGAGGGTAGCCATTTCACCCTGCTGTTCGAGCAAGTGGCCATGACCATGCTCCGCGAGATGCCGGTTGCCGTTGCCGCCCGCCATATGGAAGTCACCGACAAACGGTTGTGGCGGGTAGTCTTCCACTATGTGAGCAAGGCCATGGCGAAGCTTGACCTGCGAAGCCTCAAGGCCCTTGCCCTGGATGAGACCAAATCCCGGCGCCGGCACAAGTATGTCACCATCTTCATCGACCTGGACCGCAGCGAAAGACCGGTGGTCTTTGCCACTCCCGGCAAGGGGAAGGATACGGTCCAGCGCTTCACTCAGTTCCTCAAAGAGCACGGCGGTAATCCGGACAACGTCCTGGAGGTGGTTTCCGACATGTCGGGGGCCTTCATCTCCTCCATCAAAACCCATTTCCAAAACTCCGAACTCACCGTGGACTGGTTCCATGTGGTCCAGCTTTTTACCAGAGCGGTGGACGAAGTTCGTCGGGCCGAGGCCAAAGAGATCGCCATGCCCAAAACCACCCGCTGGGCGGTACTTAAAAATGCCGATGGCGCTTTGACCAACCGCCAGTTTGACGCCCTGGTCGAACTTGCCGCCCTGGATTTCCATACCGCCACCGCTTGGCGGGTCAAGGAGGCCCTGCGTTGGATTCGCAAGGCTCCCACTGAACAGGGGGCCAAATGGCGGCTCGCCAACTTTCTCAACTACGCCCGCGAACTGATCGGCCAGGAGCCGATTCTGGCCCCGGTCCGTAAAGCGATCAACACCGTCGAAAAGCACCGACAGGCCATCGTGGCCCGATGGCGTTCCGATCACAGCAATGCCCGCCTGGAAGGACTCAACAGCCTGTTCCAGGCTGCCAAAGCCAGGGCCCGGGGGTATCGCAAAGACCTGAGTTTCATCACTATCATTTACCTGATTGGGGCGCCCATTCAGGATTTACTCGTTTCCACATGAAACGTCGAGGAGCC
>NZ_JARGDQ010000023.1 GCF_029210385.1 Desulfurivibrio dismutans
GGGATGTAAGATGCGCCCGTGATACAAATCGAAGTCAGCCGCTGCAGCCCGTCAACAACATTCTAATTGTCATCATTGTCAGCAGCCACATATTCGACTGTTTCTTTGACATCCTGTATTCATTCGATTACAGTTGTTCTATGTATTCCATGAAATGGACACCAGATTTTGAACGCTGGATCAACCGCCTTCGTGACCGCCCAACTCGCATCCGATTGTTGCGACGGCTGGAGAAAGCCCAGCGCGGTCTGCTCGGGGATGTGAACTCGATAGGCGAGGGTGTTTATGAGATGCGTGAATTTTTTGGCCCCGGCTGGCGGATGTACTATATGCAGCGAGGTGACCAACTGATTGTGATGCTCGGTGGTGGGGGTAAAAACACTCAGTCTGATGACATCAAAGCAGCAAAGCAATTGGCAACGCAGATTAAGGAGAAGCACAATGCCCCAGAATAAATTGAACCCCAGCGTTATGCCGGAATTTGATATGGCGCAGCAGCTGCGCGATGAAGTCGATATCGTCGAATATCTGCGCCAGGTTCTGGCCGACGGCGATGGCGCTGAACTGGCCGCCGCATTGGGACATATTGCCAAAGCACGCGGCATGACGGAAATTGCCAACGCCAGTGGGATTCGCAGAGAAGCCCTCTATAAAGCCTTGCGCCCCCATAGTCAGCCTCGCTTCGAAACCATTCAACGGGTCTGCAAGGCCCTGGGTGTGCAACTGACGGTAGAGCAAAGGCACTGATAAATGGGCCTTTAATTCACTGACTGTCATCGTTGGCATGACACATGCTCCTTGCTCAGCCGTCGCGATTTTTTACTGACATGTTGCCTACAAAAAAAGAGGACACCAAAACCGTCAACAACCGACAACAATGCGGCTCATTCTACCGCTGTTTGCTTCCGTGAACTTCTCAAAACTCGTGGCACCAAGTTCCGTCAACTTGACGAAAACCGGCCAACCAAGATCTGTCTGTTCCCCTACTACTGATTTCTGTACATAGAGCGAACACAGGTGAAACTCCAGCTCAGTCTCTGCTACTGCAATGGCAGGAGTAATCAGCAAAAGAACAGCAATCCATTTCATCGTGACGATTTCCTTAGCCCGGAAAAAAAAGACCCGCGATGACGGCATACAGCCATCCCTTCACCCCCGAGGCGCTACCCAGATGTTTTTGAATACCCTCGGTCTGTATAGACCGCTTTGATTCTCGCCGGCAGGGTATCATTCATGGCTATGGTTTTATTGCCTCAATAGTTGCCGAGACAACATAATCCTCCACCTTACTG
>NZ_JARGDQ010000024.1 GCF_029210385.1 Desulfurivibrio dismutans
AGTATGAAGAGCCGTTGGTCACGGTGTAGCAGGGGGGTAGGGACTGGGGCCTGTTTTTTGCGAGGGGATTCAGGCGGCTGGTGTGGTGCATGCTCTTTTGCCGGTCGCTGGCGCAAAATGCGGGGATCTTCCGAAATCAGGCTGTTTTGGGGGTGGATTTTTTCGTTGACATGCCGATCGGCAGCCGTTATTGACAAAAGCATCGGCTTTTGAAGGGCAAGTTGCACGGGGTATTCGCTGATGCCCTGTTTTTTTGCCAGGGCGGTCGAAAGCGAATACTTATCACCATCACCACCCTATCACCATCACCTATCACCATCACCGAGTTACAGCAACCCCCCCTACTACCCACCCCCGGCCGGTTTGGCGCCCGATGCCCTGGTCATAATCTGGGGAGCGGGGGAAACCTATCCCCCTAAGTACCGCTACAGCCTGGCAAAAAAGTTCACCCGCAGCGAAAAGATCTACAGCTTTCAGACCCATGTCGGGATTTTTCTGCCCCGGGAGCAGCCCGCCGAGGTACGGCCGGTGCCGGGCAGCGCCCCTGGATATTGAAGAATGGGGCCAAATTGAGAATTAAGACCTTGACTCCGCCGGTCGCTTTCCCTAGCATATTGGAAACCTACCAGGTCCTGATCGACTCCAATCAACAGGCTTTGCCTTGAAAGTGCCGGCAAATTAACCGAATCAGATTAATTTTTAGGAGATTGCACCATGAAAAGATTGTCAATGGCGGCTATTACCCTGGTCATGCTGGGCGGCGGAGGATCGGCCTGGGCCGGTTCCCACGGTCAGGTGACCTACAACGACCATATCAAACCGCTGATGGAGCAGAAATGCTTCGCCTGCCACGGCGAACGCTCTCCCAGCATCGAAGAGTTCGATGCCGATCAGAAGAAGTACACCTCCATGATGGTGGGACCCCGAATGACCACCTATCAGGAGCTGGTCGCCTTCGTCAACGGTGACGATGCCGGGGCGATCATGCGCCGCCTGGATGATGGCAAGGCCACCCCCACTGGCAAGCCCGGTAACATGAATATCTATCTGGGGGGAAGTGCTGAGGAGCGGGCCAAGAACCTGGATCTCTTTAAACGCTGGGTTGGCCACTGGACCCTGAAGCGGCAGGCGGAGCTGACCGCCGAAGATCACAAGCTCTTCAAGATTTTGGAGAAGCGTTAACCGGCGGTGGCGTTGAGCCGGACCTGCCCCGCCTCAACGCCACTGAACCAAAAAGTTGTTGGGTGCTTAAATTT
>NZ_JARGDQ010000025.1 GCF_029210385.1 Desulfurivibrio dismutans
TATTTTTAGTTATTGTTCTGAAAATAACATTTCATATACGAGATATGCTGATGATTTAGCATTTTCAATGCATGATATGAAACTGAGGGGCGAAGTGCTAAAAAAAGTTGAAAATGTGTTGGAGTCACTATCATTTCCAATATTAAAGCTTAATGAAAGAAAAACAGTGTTTGGTTCAAAAGCACACCGGCGTTTAGTGACAGGGTTGATCCTAACAAATTCAGGGGAGGTTTCGCTTGGGCGGGACAACAAACGTCGTATTCGTGCACAAATACATCATTTGTTACAGGGTAAATTATCTGACAAAGAAAAAAATCACCTTCGAGGGATGCTAGCTTTTGCTCGTGATGTTGAACCTAAATTTGTTGAACGTATGGAAACTAAATACGGGAAACATACTGTTAACGGCATTTGATACAAATTTCCGAACCAGGCGTTTTGAGTGGATGCGAATAACTTCGGCGGCCTGCCGGGATAGCTCATTTGCGCACCACTCAACTTAATTGTTCGGCGTCAAGAGGGAGTCTATGAAGGCCGTTAAGGTAACGATCCACAATTTCCGTTCGATTTGTGATGCGACTATCGCGACTGCAGATTGTGGAATTCTCGTTGGCGTCAACAATGCGGGTAAGACGACGGTAATTGACGCGATACGGGCTTTCTACGGGAATGGCGTGAAGTTCGACAAGAGCCGCGACCTCCCACACGTAGGGGCTGCAGACAATGAATCTTGGGTGGAAATTGAATTTAAGCCATCCCCGGATGAGTTCGCGAATCTAAAGGATGACTACAAATCGCTAGATCAAACGTTTAAAGTGCGGAACTATTTCTTGTCCGACCAAAAAGACAAGGAAAACAAGAGCCTTTCTGGCCCTTATGCCTATGTAGGTGGGCAACTGTCGGATGAGAGGTTCTACGGTTTCAAGAACGTAGGGCAAGGAAAGTTCGGGGAAATCATTTACATTCCGGCAGTTTCGAAGGTGGATGAGCACACGAAGCTCACCGGCCCCTCTGCCCTCAGAGATCTACTAAATACA
>NZ_JARGDQ010000026.1 GCF_029210385.1 Desulfurivibrio dismutans
AATCATCCTCCCCAGGGCGTCGTACTGGTAGCTGGTGGTATGGCCGTTGGGGTCGGTATGGGAGAGGAGGTTGCCGGCGGAATCGTAAGCGGCGGTGGCAGCCTGGCCCAGGGGGTCGGTGATTCGGACCGGGTTGTCCCGGTCGTCATAGACAACGAGAAAAAATAGATCTGTCCCGGTTTTCCGCGGTTTTCCGATGAGTTATTTCAAAGCGGGAACTGCTGCCATAGACTTTACTTATCATGGATGTTCTCGGTGTCGGTTGCTCCAATCTTCAGGGGCTCATGATTATTTTCGCAAAATCATATGCCTTGGTCACAAGCAAGGCTGATCCCGATATAAAGCCTACAATTACGGCCAACATCAGAATCGTCCCATATTTTTCCACACGATCAATTCTTCTTTGCTCAGCTTCTCCGGAAAATTTCAAACGACCGGAATAATATGACCACCCCCACCACGCGCCACCTAACACAAAAAAAGATTGAGCAATTCCAATTATAGAATCAATCACTTGTTGCACCCCCGATGAGCTTCATAGATTCCCTCTCCAATATCTCCCAAAATTGCCCACCATGACGGTATGGAACTCGTGTCGCCACCGAGTGCTTCTACGCTGGCCCTAGTAACTCCTTCTGTAAGCAGTGGCACGCCTACTGCAATCAAAGGTGCTCCTTCCGGCGATGTAATTGCGCCGATTACTATTAATGTCGCACCTGAGGCAGTATAGATGGTAGCTTGTACTCGTCCGCGCGTAATCCCGAATTCATTACTAGCTCTACTAATGGCAGTGTTAGCTCCCTTGAACCCTTCTATTAAAGCAACCTTAACATCATGCGGAATGTCACTAAATGTCCTTGGTGACAGCCCCCACGGATCAATCCAATTAACCGGATCATTTAGGACATACCCATACAGATTAACATCACCTCCCGCAAAACCGATGGGGTCCTGGGAGATAAAGCGGCCGATAGCCGGG
>NZ_JARGDQ010000027.1 GCF_029210385.1 Desulfurivibrio dismutans
AGGATCAATGGGGTCAGAGTCATTGATCTTCTGCTAGCAGTGGTTATCATGCTGCCAGCACTCAGTGGATCAATGGGGTCAGAGTCATTGATCTTCTGCTAGCAGTGGTTATCATGCTGCCAGCACTCAGCACTCAGCACTCAGCACTCAGCACTCAGCACTTAGCACTCAAGTAGACGCCTCATGCCCCGCCTTTGTTTTCCCGGTTGCCCCAGCATGTGATCCAGCTACCATGACCGGGCGGCGGTTTAGCACCCCTGGGGCGGGGAGGCGATAGGAAATCGGCGGCGTTCAGGGAGGGACGAAGTCAGGGGTGGCTGACCTTTTATCCAAGCAAGGTTTTCGCCAACTCGTGGTAACGGTCTTTGATAGCGGTTAAAAAGTCCTGGCTGGTTACCGGCAGGGTGTCCAGCAGTTCCAGAGGGAAGGAGCGCAGGCGGAAATTAAGCTCTTCCGGGTCCAGCGGGCACTTTTGTGCCGCCGGTGAGGTAGAATCCTGTCTCCACGCCGGCGACGACAGCCAGTACACGATCCTGCCGGATGTACTGTTCAGGGTAGGTTATTTTTCCCATTGCAGTTCGGGGACCAAGTCGTAGCGATCGGTGAGATTGGCGGCGACAATGCGCACGCGGCGTTTGTTGCCGGCTGCCTTCAAATAGCGTTGCAGTAGCGGGTCGAGTATTTCCGGCGGAAAAAGGATCTGCAGGGTAAATTGGGGTCAGACTCCAATTTAGAAACTAGAGCGGGGAAGTGGCCACATGGGCTGCTTCCCCGCTTTTTGCTGGTTTGCGGAAGAAGTTCAGGTTAAAACAGGTT
>NZ_JARGDQ010000028.1 GCF_029210385.1 Desulfurivibrio dismutans
ACCCGCGGGAGCCGAAATCCTCCCCGTTGTGGCGACTGCTGGACGAACATTTCCCGGCGTTTCTGGCGGAATACGACGACCGCTTTCTGCGGGAGTACGGCTTCCTGCGGTCGGTTATTCCCGATGTAGTGGCAGCCTTCCGCCAATGCGGCGATCTATCCGAAGGCTTCGCCCGAGTTCGCTGCCCGGACTGCCACCACGAGTACCTGCTGGCCTTCAGTTGCCGGGGGCGCTGGTTCTGTCCCAGTTGTCACGCCAAGAAGGTGATCCTGTTCGGCCAGCACCTGCGGGATAACGTGCTCTACCCGGTGCCGCACCGCCAGTACGTTTTCAGCATCCCCATCATCCTGCGCCGCTTTTTCAAGTATGACCGCAAGCTGCTGGGCAAGCTCTGCCGCTCTATCAACCAGAGCCTGCTCAAGTTTTTCCGCACCGCAACCGGTCTGAAGAGCGGAGCCCTGGGGGCGGTCATGGCGATCCAGACCTTCGGCGACTATGCCCGCTGGCATCCTCACGTCCATGTCCTGCTGGCCGACGGCCTGTTCCGGGAGAGCGGCGTTTTTTACGTAATGCCGAAAGTGGACCTCGCGCCATTGGCCGAAATGTTCCGGGCCAAGGTACTGGCGATGCTCAAGAAGGAAGGCCGGATCGATGATGCCCTGATCGCCAAGCTGCTTACCTGGCGGCATAACTCCGGTTTTTCGGTGCATAACGGGGTCCGGCTGGCCCGCGACGACGAGGCCGGCCGGGAGGCCCTGGCCCAGTACATCATCCGCAACCCGTTTGCCGTAAGCAAGATCACCT
>NZ_JARGDQ010000029.1 GCF_029210385.1 Desulfurivibrio dismutans
TACAACCGCGATGTCGGGATTCCCCCCGAATATTGCTGGCCGACCCTGAAGGCCAAGCGGGGGGCCGAGCTGGAAGTCCATTATGTGGAACTGCTGCGTAAACTGGGCACCCGCAAGGGGATGCTGGGCCAGATCTTCACCAAGGCCCAAAACAAAATCCAGGACCCGGCCAAGCTCTACCGCCTGATCGACATGGTGGACAGCACCCGCTGGGCCACCATGGGCGCCGACGTGAAGGGCGACATCTACGAAGGACTGCTGGAACGCAACGCCGAGGATACCAAGTCCGGGGCCGGCCAGTACTTCACCCCCCGCCCCCTGATCCGGGTCATGGTGGAATGCGTGCAGCCGGAGCCGCTGAAAACCATCGCCGACCCGGCCTGCGGCACCGGCGGCTTCTTCCTGGCCGCCTACGACTTCATCAGCAGCTCGGCCAACCACAAGCTGGACAAGGCCCAAAAGGCCTTCCTCAAAAACCAGGCCTTTTACGGCAACGAGATTGTCGCCAGCGCCCGCCGCCTCTGCCTGATGAACATGTTCCTGCACAACATCGGCGAAATCGACGGCAAAAGCCCCATCTCCCCCAACGACGCCCTGGTGGCCCCGCCGCCCCGCACCTTCGACTACGTCCTGGCCAATCCACCCTTCGGCAAGAAAAGCTCCATGAGCTTTACCAACGAGGAGGGCGAGCAGGAAACCGACGAACTCACCTACAACCG
>NZ_JARGDQ010000003.1 GCF_029210385.1 Desulfurivibrio dismutans
GGTAAACCGCCGCCGTGTCCGTCCAGTGCATGCAAGGCCTCTTGCAGGTTGCTCGCTTTGCCTCTCTGGACTTCTTCGGTTGTCAGGATGAAATTCTTCACCTTAGGCTGCCTTGAAATATCGTACTGTTCCTTCTCGCCTTCCAGTTCGTCGCCGGTGATCCGCATCACGTACTTGCGGTTTTCCCGCACCCGCTCCGGGTTGAGGTTGACCAGGGCCTGGCGCATCCGTTCGGCGTGGTCGATATCTTCGCAGAAGATGATGGTTTTCTGCATGGGGTCGGTCTGGGTGAGCAACTCGCTGACCTTGGCCGCCACCGTGATGGTGCGCTGTTCCAGGACCAGGCGGCGGTCGAAGTCTTTTTGGTTGTAGATGCGGTCTTCGATGAGTTGGCCGTGCTTGTCGGTCTGGCCTTGGGTGGGGCGCCAGCCCTGGAGGTCCTTGTCCAGATCGACCCGGATCACCTTGTAGGGGGCCAGGAAGCCGTCTTCGATCCCCTGTTTCAGGGAGTAGGTGTAAACCGGTTCGCCGAAGTAGTCGATGTTGGAGACTTCTTTGGTCTCCTTGGGGGTGGCGGTGAGGCCGATGTGGGTGGCCGAGGAAAAATATTCCAGGATCGCCCGCCAGGCGGAATCCGCCGCCGCGCTGCCCCGGTGGCATTCGTCGATGATCACCAGGTCGAAGAAGTCCGGCGAGAACTGTTTGTAGATGTTCTGTTCCTCTTCGCTGCCGGTGACCGCCTGGTAGAGCGAGAGGTAGATCTCGTAGGACTTGTCCACCGTGCGGTGGCTGACCTTGGTCATGGCCTGGCCGAAGGGCTTGAAGTCGTTGCTTTTGGTCTGGTCGATCAGAATGTTGCGGTCGGCCAGGAAGAGGATGCGCTTTTTGCGCCGGGCCTTCCAGAGCCGCCAGATGATCTGGAAGGCGGTGTAGGTTTTGCCGGTGCCGGTGGCCATCACCAGCAGGATGCGGTTCTGGCCGCGGGCCACGGCTTCCACCGTGCGGTTGACGGCGTTGACCTGGTAGTAGCGGGGGGTGCGGCCGGAGCCGTCGTCGTAGTACGGTTGTTCGACGATGCGGCGGCTGGCGGGGTCGGCCAGGCCGTGGTGGCGGCAGTAGAGTTCCCAGAGGGTTTCAGGGGTGGGAAAAGGAGACCTCTTCCCGCACCTGCCGCAGCAAGTCCCACCCGGCCTGCTCGATGGCCGGGGTGATGAACTTGCTGCAGATGTCCCGTTCGCTGAGTTGTTTTTTGGTTGCGCTGCCCATCATCTACTGGTTACCCCCATCTGGGCAGTAAAAACCAGTAGCGGCCAAAATGCAATCAGTTCCCGCCTCTTGTTCCGTCTCGGCCCACCGTCTTACTTTGGGCGGAAAGCTCCTCATTTTTTGGGATTGACACGACGGTCCGTGTATAGCATTGTATAGGAATGTATAAAACAAGTTAACATTTAATGGGGAGGAGCCATCATGGTCAGACTTGCAGAACTACCGGAATCCATGCGTTCACATTTGGTTTCACTTCCCTGCCCCACATTTAACGACCACCCCCGGGTTACCAGCCCTTCTTTGGCGCGCCGCCGGGTGGCGATTATCTCCATGGCCGGGCTCCATCGGCGCAGTGATCGTCCCTTCGAGGGAATGGCGGGAGATTACCGGGTCATTCGAAGGCCGAGTTTAACCGCTGGTTCTGGCAAAAGAGTGTGGCCGGCAAAGTACTCAGGCTTGTCAGAGATACCTGCCTGGCCTCCGATGATGAACAACTCCGGATGACTGGCTGCATGCTGCTGATTCCCATGGACCAGAGCTGAGATGATGGACAAGTTGTTGAATGTTAAAGAGGCGGCGGCATTGTTGAACGTTTCGGAAATGACCATCCGGCGTTGGACCAACACCGGCGCGCTCAACTGTTATCGTCTGGGTAAAAAGCGCGAGCGCCGCTTCCGCCGGCAAGATCTGCAGCAGTATCTTGCCGGCGGGGTCGACGGGGCTGGGGCCGGCGGGACGGCGGATGAATCCGGCCGGGTCTCCCTGGGTTTTGCCGGCATCGAGGTGCCCGACGGGGCACATCTGACCCACCTCTATTTTGACGACGAGGAGGCGCTGGGGCTCCAGGCCTCCTATGTTCGGCAGGGACTGGAGAAGGGGGAGACCGTACTGGTGATCGCCCCGGATCGGAGCCGGGAGGTCCTCTGGCGGACCCTGGAACGGGACGGCCTGGAGGTCATGGCGTTCATGGATCGCCAGCGGTTGTATCATGACGGGGGCCGGGAAACTCCGGCCGAGCTGGCGGCGTATATAGCCCAAATCGCCGCCTCGGCCCCCGGACGTCTGCGGCTGCTGGGCGACATGGCCTGGACCCGAAGTAAGCAATGGCCGCTGGAACTGATCAGGAGTGTAGAAGAGACGACCAACACCAGGCTGCGGGCCGGTCATCTTTTTCTCTGTCAGTACGGCCTGGCGGAATTTTCGGGCCGGGAAACCATGATGGCCGTAGAAACACACCGCTACGCGATCTACAAAGGAAGACTCCGGGAAAACTTGCTGGTCTGACCGGAAGACCGGATACGATGGGAAAATTGCCAGGAGGATATGATGACTGATAAGGCCTGGCAACATCCCGCCGACCGCCCTGGCCGGCAACGCCAGGCAAAGAATTACCAAGCGCGCCCAGTCGGCGACAATCATTAAAACGTAAGTGATCACGGGGTTCATCATGGAGTAAGCGGTCACGGGGTGCCGCAGGTTGCGGCAAGCGAGTCGGCGATGCGTGCATCAGTACGTGAGCCGGCTCGATCGCCGCAAGATGTGGTGCCCCGTGATCGCTTACATTAAAACAAATACACCGGGAGACAACCAAAGATGGAATGCAAAATGCTGGAAGAAGAACAGGCCACGGGAAAAACGGCAGAACTCTACGACGAGATTCGGTCCAAGTTCGGTATGGTACCCAACTTCTTCAAGGCCCAGGCGGCCGTTGATCCGGACTGGGCCTTAAACAACTGGGTCCGGGTTAAACAGATCATGCTGAAGGAGGGGGCCCTGGACCGCAAGACCAAGGAACTCATCGCCATGGTGGTCGCCGTGATGACCAACTGCCAGTACTGTCACCTGGCCCACAAGACCATGGCCATGATGGCCGGGGCCACCGAAGAAGAACTCAACGAAACCGCCATGATCATGGAGCTGTTCACCAGTTTTTCCTCCATTGCCAGCTCTCTGGAGGTCCCGTGCGACGTGACACCTGCCATGGTGAAAAGTTAAAAAAACACCGTGCCTCCTGCCTGAATGCGGACAATTGCCTGGATGCCCTGCTGGGACCGCGGAAGACTGAGGCGGAGAACGAAGGGGCCTTCGTGCTGACACCGGGGTGGCTCCGGGCCTGGCCGTCCATCATGGAGGCCATGGGCTGGGATGAAGTTGATACCCGCCTCAACTTGGGGCGTTACAGTAAAGCGGTGCTCTTTGATGCCGGAGTGGAACCGTTACTCAGCGACGAGGAGATTCTCTGGTTTTTCGAGGTTACCGGCCTTTATGTGGAAGTCAGGTCCTTTGATCTGAGTTCCTTGCAGGGGCACGTTCAACAGTGGTTTTCTTGAGCCCCGTGACCGCTTCCCCTGTTGAATCCCGGGGCACTCCCCATATTTTCTATGCCGTCTTCGATACCCTGTTTCAGGGAGTAGGTGTAAAGACCTTGGCCATGGCCTGGCCGAAGGGCTTGAAGACGTTGCTTTTGGTCTGGTCGATCAGGATGTTGCGGTCGGCCAGGAAGAGGATGCGCTTTTTGCGCCGGGCCTTCCAGAGCCGCCAGATGATCTGGAAGGCGGTGTAGGTCTTGCCGGTGAAGGAGACCTCTTTCCGCACCTGCCGCAGCAAGTCCCACCCAGCCCCTTCGATGGCCGGGGTGATGAACTTGGTGCAGATGCCTCTTTCGCTGAGTTCTCTTTTGGCCCGGCCGTCCATCATCTACTTGTTACCCCCTCGGGGCAATAAAAACCAGGAGCGGCCAAAATGCAATCAGTTCCAGCCCTTCGTTCCGTCTCGGCCCGTCGGCCCAACTCCTTGTCGGCCTGCCCGCCCAATTACTTGCTGGACAGCCGTGAAACGACTAAGTCGTTTTACGGTTATTGTCGGTACCGCAAAACCAATTTTCAGCGCCGAGCACAAAGGCCAACGAATTCCTTCACTTCCTGGAAAACCTGCCAGATACCAGGTTTCGCAGTGGCGATAACGCCTTCGGGCAAATGCTTATGGTGGGGAAAGCTCGATATTGCGGGAAAATGAGGGGTGCTGTCATAACGGAACACCAGCCGGTTCTGCTCATCCTGACAGTGGTAGCGGTAATCGAGGGACGAAAGCCGGTCGTTTTTAACTACCACCGATTCGTTGATCTCAAGCAGGGCACCTTGATCAAAACGAACTCTGATTCGCAGATTAACCCGTGATGGCGTAAGGACTTCTTCAAGATACCGCTCAACATAGGCCTGCTGACAGTCGACAACGGTCTTTTCAACCAAAGACAGGTATTCCGCCAGCTCTTTATGCAGCATTTTTTAGTTCGTTGCTGAGTTGGCGCCGCAATTCCAGGTAGTGCCGGTAATCGTTGGCCCATTCCACGAAATCAAGTTCATCGCCAAGCTCTCCGCGGTTATAACGATTGAAAAATTCTTCCGAATCCATATTGCGTTGACTTTCATAAGAGCTCAACCGCTTGGTAACCGCCACCAAGGCATCTAAAGGCGATGTATAAACAACTGTATCTTTACGCATATTTTCCTCCAATTCGCCTTGAATGGGTGGGTGAGGTGGTGATAGGAAGTTGCTTTTTCCAGCCCTGGCAAAAAACGGGGCATCAGCGAATACCCCGAACACCTTGTGCAACTTGCCCCCCAAAAGCCGACGTTTTTGTCAATAACGGCTGCCGACCGGCATGTCAACGAAAAAACCACCCCAAAACGGCCTGTTTCCAGAAGTTGCACGCATTTACGCCAGCGACCGGCAAAAGAGCATGCACTGGTGGCTGACCTTGGCCATGGCCTGGCCGAAGGGTTTGAAGTCGTTGCTTTTGGTCTGGTCGATCAGGATGTTGCGGTCGGCCAGGAAGAGGATGCGCTTTTTGCGCCGGGCCTTCCAGAGCCGCCAGATGATCTGGAAGGCGGTGTAGGTCTTACCGGTGAAGGAGACCTCTTTCCGCACCTGCCGCAGCAAGTCCCACCCGGCCCCTTCGATGGCCGGGGTGATGAACTTGGTGCAGATGTCTCTTTCGCTGAGTTCTCTTTTGGCCCGGCCGTCCATCATCTACTTGTTACCCCCTGGGGGCAATAAAAACCAGCAGCGGCCAAAATGCAATAAGTTCCCGCTGCTTGTTCCGTCTAGACCTGACCGCACGGCCTGCCCAGTCCAGATTACCAGGCTGGCGATTGGTCAACCCTCGAGCTTTACAATACATCAAGAAAGATGTTCATTCCGCTCTTCAATTCGGGAAATGTGAAAGTTTGAGTTTCAGATTTCCCTATTTTCAATTATCGAGGGTTGATGATTACTCGAATTCTCCAGCCGACCCTTAAAAAGCTGGCCGGGCAATATCCGGTGGTCACCGTGACCGGGCCTCGGCAAAGCGGCAAAACCACCCTCTGCCGGGCGGTGTTTCCGGATTATGCCTATGTCAACCTGGAGACGCCCGGTGTCCGCGAATTCGCCCGCACCGACCCTCGGGGGTTTCTGGCCTCATATCCCGGCGGGGTGATTCTGGATGAGGTGCAACGGGTGCCCGAACTCACTTCCTACCTGCAGCCGCTGGTCGATGAAAGTCGGGAGCCGGGGCGCTACATCCTTATCGGCAGCCAGCAGTTCGAGGTGATGAACACCATTACCCAGTCCCTGGCGGGGCGGACCACTCTGCTGAAGCTGCTGCCGTTGAGCATGGAGGAACTTGCCCTGGCGGGCATCGAAAGCGGAATCGACAACGCCCTGTTTACCGGCTTTTATCCCCGCATTTATGACGCCGGCCTCGATCCGACCCGGACCATGGGCGACTACATGGAAACCTATGTCGAGCGCGATATTCGCCGACTGATGGCGATCAAGGACCTGGCCCTGTTTGAAAAATTCGTCCGCCTCTGCGCCGGTCGCGTCGGGCAACTGCTCAACCTGCAAAGCCTGGGCAACGATACCGGCATTTCCCATACCACCGCCCGCAACTGGCTGACCCTGCTGGAAGCCAGTTACGTGGTGTTTCTGCTGCAACCCTGGCACGTCAATATCTCCAAGCGGCAGGTAAAAACTCCCAAGCTCTATTTTTATGATGTGGGGCTGGCATCGTACCTGCTGGGCGCGGAGAGCGAACTGCATATCAACCGCCACCCTCTTAAAGGCAACCTCTTTGAAAATATGGTGGTGGTTGAGGCCCTGAAATACCGCTACAACCGTGGTAAAAGGAGCAATCTTTACTTCTGGCGGGATGTTCGGGGCAACGAGGTGGACCTGCTGCTGGCCGGCGGCCCGGAGGTGTTTCCCGTCGAGATCAAAGCCGGGGCGACCATCAGCGGCGATTATTTCAAGGGCCTTAAAACCTTCGCCGCAGCCTCTCTCACCCCTCCCGCAGCCTCGGCCCTGGTGTACGGCGGCGAGGAAAACCAGCGCCGCAGCGAGGTGTCAATCTGGCGGGCGGCGGAGGTGGCTGCCATGATGCAGAGTTTCGGGCAATGACTCGTTAGGTGAGGTGGGTGATGGGTGGGTGAGGGTGATAGGTGATAGGTGAGGGTGATGGTGATAGGTGAGGTGATAGGTGATGGTGATAGGAAGTTGCTTGCTTTTCTCGACCCTGGCAAAAAAACGGGGCATCAGCGAATACCCCGTGCAACTTGCCCCTCAAAAGCCGATGCTTTTGTCAATAACGGCTGCCGTTCGGCATGTCGACGAAAAAATCCACCCCCAAAACAGCCTGATTTCGGAAGATCCCCGCATTTTGCGCCAGCGACCGGCAAAAGAGCATGCACCACACCAGCCGCCTGAATCCCCTCGCAAAAAACAGGCCCCAGTCCCTACCCCCCTGCTACACCGTGACCAACGGCTCTTCATACTGAAGCTGATGATCTTCATCTCCCCGCCGCACTTGGGGCAGGCGAGCGGGTCAACTTCCCAGACCTTCTTGATGCACTCCCGCCAGGTCGGGGACGGAATCTTGCGGGGTCGGTAGTCGGATACGTTCAGCACTTCCACCTCGGCCGGGGGTGGAGACTGGGCGGCAGCATCGGCCTGGCGGTTTGCCCTACCCCCCGGCCCCGGTTCGAATACCAGCCGTAGTAGCGCACCAGTTGGAATGACTTCTCCGGGATGTGCTGGGCCAGGGCCTCCCGGCCGGCCTCGTCATAGCGGGCCAGCCGGACCCCGTTATGCACCGAAAAACCGGAGTTGTGCCGCCAGGTAAGCAGCTTGGCGATCAGGGCATCATCGATCCGGCCTTCCTTCTTGAGCATCGCCAGTACCTTGGCCCGGAACATTTCGGCCAATGGCGCGAGGTCCACTTTCGGCATCACGTAAAAAACGCCGCTCTCCCGGAACAGGCCGTCGGCCAGCAGGACATGGACATGAGGGTGCCAGCGGGCATAGTCGCCGAAGGTCTGGATCGCCATGACCGCCCCCAGGGCTCCGCTCTTCAGGCCGGTTGCGGTGCGGAAAAACTTGAGCAGGCTCTGGTTGGTAGAGCGGCAGAGCTTGCCCAGCAGCTTGCGGTCATACTTGAAAAAGCGGCGCAGGATGATAAAGCGTGATGCCGGGGCTGCTCCGTTGCCTCGGCGGGCGCGGGGCCGGAACCTCGGTGGAGAGTTCCAGCCGGTGCTGCTGTCCGTCCTGCCAGTAGGCCATGGCCGCCTTTTTCCCCTCCGGGGTGGCGCGGACCAGTTCCAGAAACTCCATGGGGTTGGTCGGGGTCTGTTCGTTGACCTCGGTGATCAGGGCGCCGGGGCGCAACCCGGCCTCGCCGGCCGGGCCGGTGACGTTGCTGACCAGCACGCCCTGGTTGTCCGGCAGCGAGAGGGCGGCCTGCAACTCCTTGGTAACCTGGTTGACGGTGATCCCGAGCGCGGTAACCACCTCGTGCTCCAGCCCCCGGTACTGGATGGTCCGGGCTATCTGCAGCACTTTGGGGACGATGAGGATGCCGGCGCCGGCGCGGACGGCCAGGGCCAGGGCATCGCTGGGGCGGGAGTCGATATGCAGGGGTTGGTCGCGCCCCGATACGGCCAGTTCCAGCATCCCGTAAAAGGTGTTGTCGCGCAGGTCGTCGATGTAAACCCGCAGCAGTTGGGCATCCAGGGTAGCGACAACGTTGAGCAGCAGATCGTGGGTCATGGGGCGCGGCATGGCCGCTCCCCGCAAGGCCTGGCTGATGGCCAGGGCCTGCTCCGGGCCGATGAAGATGGGCACCACCTCGTTGGCGTGGGGTTCACGCAACAGCACCACCGGCGAGCCGTTGTCGGCGATGGCCACCGTGGCCACCTCGACCTCCACCAGTTGGTCCGGCTCCAGCGCCAGTTCGCGCCCGTCCCGGCTCTGACCGGGCAGGGGGGAAAGTGCCAGCAGGGCCAGCACCAGCCCGCCAAACAGCAGGGGAAGGTATCGGGAAAAAACCATGCGCGCCTCCGGGTGCTTTTTAACGTTGCCGGCTCATTAGAACAAGCGGCCGGCCCGTTGTCAAACGGATTGGCCCCCCGGTTTTGTTATCGTAGGGCGGCCAGGCGAGCGGGCAGTCGCCACTGCTTGAGCAGCTCGGCGGCGGCCGGCGGGAGCAGCTGTTCCCAGGGTTTACCTTCTACCTCAACTTTCTGACTTATCTTAAGATCGCGAGGACATCGCGGCGATTGAGGCTTTTCAGCGCCAGCTTGCGGTGGGCAAAGAGGAGTTGCTCCCCGCCGACATGGCGGACCGCACCCTTGACGGGAAAAATAAAATCAGGGTCTGGCGCGAGTACCGGCAGCTAGGTTGATAAATTTAATTGATCCATGTAATTGTTTTTATCGATGATAAAGGTGGTTAATAATTATAATTACCTGTTGGACCTGTTTTCTTTTTGTTTGCTATAGTCCACGACTTTCGAGGGGCGTAACCGTACTGCAGACTGCCTTTGAGTGGCGGCATGAGTCGCCTGGTGGCGAAGTCCCGGCGGCGTACGGTTTGCATGATTACGGTCAATTTTACAACCTGCTGGCAAGCACAAGGAGAACAGTAATGCGACAAAAATTTTTCGATTCCCTGGTCCTGACTATGGCCCTGGCTGTTATGGCCTTGATTTTTACCCCGTTGTCGGTTTCGGCGGCCCAGGCGCCGGATAAAATCACCATCGTCGCCATCCCCGACGACAGCGCCGAGAACATGCGGGAGTTTTTTGGACTGATCGCCCGCCATATTGAGGCCGCCACCGGTATTCCCACCGAATACGTCCACGTGGAAAACTATGCCGCCACGGTTACCGCCTTGGCCACCGGTCGGGCCCAGTTGGCCTGGTTCGGCGCCGTGACCACCGCCCAGGCCTATCTGATGATGGGCGATGAACTGGAAGTGGTGGCGGCTCGCGATATCGACAAGGAATTTATCAGCTACTTCATTGCCAACGCCGAGGCCGGCATCGGCCCGGTCAGCGACCTCAAGGAACTGGCCGAAATGGCCGCCGGCAAAAACTGGACCTTCACCTTCGGCAGCAAGAGCAGCACCTCCAGTCATCTGATGCCTCGCAACTTTTTTGCCGACCAAAGCGGCAAGCGCCCGGAGCAGGTGTTCCGCACCGTGGCCTACAGCGGCAGTCACGACGTGGTGCTGCAGAAGGTGGCCAACGGGGAATTTCACCTGGGCGGCCTGGGGCAGCCCCCTTACGATCGGGCTTCCGCTGAACTCCAGGCCAAAGCCCCCATCATTTACACCACCCCCAAGTTCACCAACTACTGCTTTGCCACCCGCGCAAGCCTTGGCCGGGAAACCATCGACCAAATCCATGCCGCCCTGCTGGGCCTGCATGAATCGGAAGAAGGGCGCCAGGCCCTGGGTTACCTCAAGTCCGAGGGTTTTGTCGATGCCGACATCAGCGAGTGGATGGGTTATGTCGAACTGCTCAAGTCCGGGGTGGACATTGGCAACTGATTCATCCTCTTCGGTACTCCCCACCCCCCCGGCCTTCAGGGTTCGAGGGGTGAACAAGGATTTTGGCGGCCAGCGGGTGCTTGCCGATATCTCCTTCACCATCGCCGCCGGCGAGCGGGTGGCCATTATCGGTCCTTCCGGGGCCGGTAAGACCACCCTCTTTCGGCTGCTGTGCGCCGTGCTGCAGCCCGACGGCGGCTCCGTCGAGGTTTTCGGACAAGACTGCACCGGCTTGCACGGGCGGCGCTTGCGGCGGCTGCGGCGGGAGATCGGGGTGCTCTACCAGTCCGATAACCTGATTCCCCAGTTACGGGTGGTCCATAATGTGCTGATGGGCAAGTTGGGTCGCTGGAGTCTGCCCCGGGCCCTGCTGTCCCTGCTCTGGCCCCAGGATCTGCCGACGGCCCGGGCGGCTTTAGCGCGGGTCGAACTGGCCGATCGGCTCTGGGCCATGCCGGGGGAACTCTCCGGCGGGCAGCAGCAGCGGGTGGCCCTGGCCCGGCTGCTGGTGCAGCAACCCAAAATCATGCTGGCCGATGAGCCGGTAAGCCAGCTTGACATCCGCCTGGGCCGGGAAATTATCGAGCTGTTGGCCTCCATTGCCACCTCACTGGGCAATACGCTGCTGGTCAACCTGCATACCCTGGAGTTGTTGCAGGGTCACTTTCAGCGGCTGCTGGCCTTGAAAGATGGTCGGCTTTTCTGGCAGGGACCGCCTGCCGCCTTAAGTCATGATTTATTGCGGGAATTGTACGGCACCGAGTATCAGAGCCTGCATCTGGAAGAGGGCCGGAAGGGCGAAAATATCGCCGAACCGGCCGGCGGTGTCGGGGCTGCTGATCAGATGGAGGCAGTGGCAGGGCCACATCAAGTCCCGGCGGCGGCCGGCGTCGAGCAGACGGTAAACTGAATCCGGTGCCGATCTGCCATGCGGACCCAACCACCCATAACCTGTAATGTGGCCACTACCCATCGGCCGCCGGCAGCCCCCCCTTTTTCACCGGAAGGTGACAAACGGCCCTGGGGAGTCTGGGCCGCCATCTTCACCATCGCCGTTCTGCTGGTGGCCGCCTTCACCGCCGTGGAATGGGATTTTTCCTCCCTCACCGATCCCGACCAGCGCCGTTTGGCTTTGGGACGTATGTGGTCATGGATGGCCGCCTTTCGTCACCCCGATTTCAGCCCCGAATTTCTCCGCCACAGTTGGGCCCTGACCCTGCAGACCTTGTCGGCGGCGGTGATCGGCACCTTTCTCGCCATCATCGCGGCGATTCTGCTGGCGTTGGGGTCATCCCGGGCGGTGAGCGTGGGCGAAGAAAACCTTAAAGGCTGGCGGCGGGATTTCCCCCTGCGACGGCCGGCGGCGCTCTTTTGCTCCCTGTGCCGGATCATCCAGGATGTGCTGCGGGCGGTGCCAGATTTCGTCTGGGCGGTGATTCTGGTGGCCATCATCGGGTTGGGGCCGCTCACCGGGGCCCTGGCGCTGGCGCTCAACATCACCGGTATCCTGGCCAAGATATACAGTGAGCTGTGGGATTCGGTGGATGAGAAATCATACGAACAGGTGCGGGCCAGCGGCGCCGGGCGGCTGACGGCCCTTTTTTACGGAATCGGCCCCCTGGCGGCTCGCAGCGTGCAAAGTTTTACCCTGATGCGGGCCGAATGCGCCATCCGCAACGCGGCGGTGATCGGGGCGGTTGGGGGTGGAGGCCTTGGTTCCGATATCTGGTATCAGATCCAGTTTGGGGCCTGGTCCAAGGTGACCACCCTGCTGCTCTTTACCCTGGCCCTGACGTTGAGTGCCGACCTGGTGAGTAACTTTATTCGCCGTCAGTTGCGCAGCGATTCTAACCACCCCCGGGCGGTCCGTACAGGTTCGCTTTTTCGACAGCTGGCTCGCAGCTATGTGGCGGTGGGGGTGGCCCTGGCCATTGTCGGCTGGTCGTTCTGGTTCATGGGCTGGGGCAACAATGCCCCGCCGGGTCAGGAGCGCCGCAACTTTCTGCTGCCGGCGGTGGAACTGGTTTCCGGCGAGGCCTGGCGCAATATCAGTTTTTTTGAGCGGATGCTGCAACCGGAAATTGATCTGGCGGCCGTGGGGATCGGTGATGCCGACGAGGTGGAAGCCCGGCGGGCGGCGGGCACCAGCGTTAATCTTTTTGCCGAATATGGCCCGCTCTCGGCCTGGCGACCGGCGGCCTGGCGGGCCTGGGAAGAGGAGTTGAGCCACTGGTTCGGCTGGCGGGTAATCAAGTCCGCCGCCGTGCCTTTGGCCATGGCCCTGGTGGGCACCTTGCTGGGGGTAGCGGCGGCCGGCCTGCTCAGTTATCCGCATTCCTTCTCCTTTATGTGGGAATCCAGCCATTTCACGGGCGAAAGCCCGCCCTGGTGGCTGAAATTGCTCCGGCGTCTGCAGATGGTGATCGCCCGGCTCACCGGCCTGATCTCCCGGGGGGTGCCGGAGGTAATGTGGGCCTTCCTCTTTATCTCTTTTTTCGGGCCGGGGCTGCTGGCTGGAATGATGGCCATCGCCATCCACAGCACCGGAGTGCTGGTGCGGGTGTTCAGCGAAAGCATCGACAATATCCCCTATCGCCGCTTCGAGCAGTCTTTCAGCGGTTCGCGGGCCGCTTGTTTCGGCCTGGTGGCGGTACCGGTGGCCTGGCGCGACTGGCTGACCTATTCCTTTTTCCAGTTCGAAGCCAATGTCCGCACCGCCGTGGTCCTGGGCATCGTCGGCGCCGGCGGCCTGGGGTTCCAGTTCAGTTTCAACTTCGAATGGTTCCGCTTTGAAAAAGCCGCCACCTATCTGATGATGATCATTGCTTTAACCATCATCATCGACCGCATTTCCCGGCTGCTGCGTTTCTCCCGGGTCAGCCGCTGAAGTTGTTTTTATATCCCTCTGTGCTTTGCGCCGTCATAGTTTTGCGGTAGACTGCAGTTATTGATCAACGGCACAACCGGGAGGGAAATGGTGGATAGAAAAGCTAAGGTGCGGTTTGGATGGTTTGGGGTCATGGTGGTTGCCGTGTTGCTGGCGGTCGCGGCCGGGCCGGCGGCGGGATCCGGGCCGGCCGCAGCCGGCAAGGGTCAAAGCGACCGCCCCGATGACCGGGTGGCTTTGACGGGGGTGGAGACCGGGCGTATTTTCTGGGATATAACCATCGCCGATGCTTACCGCCTGGCCGGGCGGTTGGGGGTGGTGGTCACCACCTATGAGGATATGGTGCGCCAGGGGGTAACCCCGGAAATGGTCCTGGCCTTCCGTGGCGGGGCGGTCCGGCTGCTGGCCGCTGATTTGGCCATGGTGCCGGCCGAGCAGCGGGCCGGCGCCGCCGACGTGCAGCGTCGCCTGCAGGAGTTGCAGGAGCGGCCGGGAGTCCGCCTGGAGGCCTGCTACATCGCCATGGGCCGGGTGCCCTTGGAGCCGGGCAAGATGATGCCCGGAGTCAACACGGTGGGCAATACCTTCCTTTCGGCCATGGGTTTTGGCCAGAAGGGGTATGTGGCCATCTCCCTGCCTTGATGACTTCGCAAGAAGTCCATGGACGGACTTTTTGCGACTTCATCTGCATTGATTTCCGGCGTTTTCGGGGCCGATTATCATTAGAGATCAACTTTCCGGTTCAAGCGGTTTGCCGGAGTTGTCCACATCAATCCTTTGTCGCAGACCGAGTAACAGCGGCCAGGCGGGCGGGCAGTTGCCATTGCTTGAGCAGCTCGGCGGCGATCGGCGGCAACAAATGTTCCCATGGCTTACCTTCCATTATCAGCTGACGGATGTCGACGGCGCTCAGGCCCTTTTCCGCCGGGCTGACTTCCCATAAGATGTGGGTTTTAAGGCCCAGTTGCCGGAAGGTGGCCAGCTTTTTGCGGCCCCAGTCGTCGTAGATGCTGAGCAGGAAGACGGCGTCGAGCGGCACGTAATGGCGGTAAAGCTCGGGCCGGTTGATGGGCAGGGGCACCACCGAGAAGGTGTTTTCCGGCCGACCCGCCGCCACCAGCACCGCCCGTACCAGTTGGTAGCGCTCGAAGTAGGTCAGGGGGTTGGCCGCCGGTTGGCTGCGTTCCGGGTCGGTGGGGTCATCCTTGGTCAGTCCCGGGTCCGGGTTGGTAATGCCCACCACCAGGTGACGGCACAGTTCGGCCCCGGCCAGCAGATAGCGCCGGTGGTCGTTGTGCAGCACCTGGAAACGGCCGTGGATGACCCCGGTTTCATATGGTTTACCGTTGTTCATCGGTTAATTTTCATCCCGCTGTTTGCTTCTGCTCAGTGTTACCCTTCTAACTTGAATGCTTCACAGGGGCCAGGCCAGTAGGGCAGGTCGGCGGGGTGGTCGCGCAGGCCCACCAGTTTGGCCCGGTCCAGGGCGTTGATCACCAGGGCCATCAGCTCTCCGCCCCGGACCGTGCCCAGGGCGCCGCCGGCCACCGCCACCTCATCGAAGGCGGTGATCCTGTCCACCCTGATCCCTTCCCCGACCATGGTCAGCGGCACCGCTTCGCCGCAGTGAACCAGGGGGCCGGCGCTGGGGGTGGAGACTGGGCGGCGGCATCGGCCTGGCGGTTTGCCCTACCCCCCGGCCCCGGTTCGAGTACCAGCCGTAGTAGCGCACCAGTTGGAACGACTTCTCCGGGATGTGCTGGGTGATGGCGGCGATGAACTCGGTGGCGCTGAAGACCTGGAAGTTCCTGCGGCCGCCTTTACTGCGCGACGGGGTCGGCTTGGATTTGTAGATAACCATGCCGCTGGCCGGGTTATGGTAAACCGCCGCCGTGTCCGTCCAGTGCATGCAAGGCCTCTTGCAGGTTGCTCGCTTTGCCTCTCTGGACTTCTTCGGTTGTCAGGATGAAATTCTTCACCTTAGGCTGCCGTTCGGCGTGGTCGATATCCTCACAGAAGATGATGGTTTTCTGCATGGGGTCGGTTTGGGTGAGCAACTCGCTGACCTTGGTCGCCACCGTGATGGTGCGCTGTTCCAGGACCAGGCGGCGGTCGAAATCTTTTTGGTTGTAGATGCGGTCTTCGATCAGTTGGCCGTGCTTGTCGGTCTGGCCTTGGGTGGGGCGCCAGCCCTGGAGGTCCTTGTCCAGATTTTGCGCCGGGCCTTCCAGAGCCGCCAGATGATCTGGAAGGCGGTGTAGGTCTTGCCGGTGCCGGTGGCCATCACCAGCAGGATGCGGTTCTGGCCCTTGACAACGGCTTCCACCGTGCGGTTGACGGCGTTGACCTGGTAGTAGCGGGGGGTGCGGCCGGAGCCGTCGTCGTAATAGGGTTGTTCGACGATGCGGCGGCTGGCGGGGTCGGCCAGGCCGTGGTGGCGGCAGTAGAGTTCCCATAGGGTTTGGGGTGCGGGGAACTCATTCAGGGCCAGGGTGGTTTCGGTCTGGCCACTCAGGCCGGTGCGGTCGTGGAAGAGAAAGCCGTCGCCGTTGCTGCTGAAGACGAAGGGGACATCCAGGACCTCGGCGTAGGCCAGGGCCTGCTGCATGCCGTCGCCTAAGGTGTGGTTGTTGTCCTTGGCTTCGATAACGGCGATGGGCTGGTTGGGCTGCAAGCTCAACACATAATCGGCCCGCCGCTTTTTCCCCCGGGCATGGAGCCTTCCCCGCACGATGATCCGCCCGGCGGTAAAGGAGACCTCTTCCCGCACCTGCCGCAGCAAGTCCCACCCGGCCTGCTCGATGGCCGGGGTGATGAACTTGGTGCAGATGTCCCTTTCGCTGAGTTGTCTTTTGGCCTGGCCGTCAATCATCTACTGGTTACCCCCATCGGGGCAGCAAAAACCAGGAGCGGCCAAAATGCAATCAGTTCCAGCCCCTCGTCCCATTATGACCAGCCCTCCCAACTACTTGCTGGACAGTCGCGAACCGACTAAGTAGTATTACAAGGACAAGCACTTGTGGAAGGCCATCTTTTTACCTGCCAAGGGAGATATGCGATGCCGTTGAGAACCGTGGAAATATCATTTCCGTCCGAGGTGTTGGATGCACTGGCGGCAACTTATCAGGACAATGCCGATGTAATTAAAGAAGCCGCCGTGCTCGAATTATATCGGGAAGGGAGAATTTCCGCCGGCAAGGCCGCCGACATCCTGGAGATGGATCGCTTTGAGTTTATCCGGTATGCCGGCAAGAAAGGAATACCTTACATCCGGATGTCGCCCGACGAACTGGAAAACGAGATCGCAATGCTGGAAAAATCGGCATGAAGGCGGTAGCCGACACAAGTCCCTTGATACTGCTCGAAAAAGCGGGGTGTTTGTGGATCCTGGGAAAACTCTGTCAAACAGTGGCAATTCCACCTGCGGTTGACCAGGAATGGCTGCGACCGGGCGGTTACGAAGTGCCCGGTTGGTTGCACGTATCGAACCTCACCCCGGAGGCGAAAAGCACCGCTACTACCTGTCTGACGAACTACTTGCCAAAGCCCTAATGCTGGCCGGCGAAAAATAAACTTCCCGCTGAAGCTCTTGGCTTCGATAACGGCGATGGGCTGGTTGGGCTGCAAGCCCAACACATAATCGGCCCGCCGCTTGCGCCCCCGGGCATGGAGCCGCCCCCGCACGATGATCCGCCCGGCGGTAAAGGAGACCTCTTCCCGCACCTGCCGCAGCAAGTCCCACCCGGCCCCTTCGATGGCCGGGGTGATGAACTTGGTGCAGATGTCCCTTCCGCTGAGTTGTTTTTTGGCCTGGCCGGAAGTCGATGGTGGTCAGGCGCCAGGCACCCTCCGGGTGGTCCGGTACCGCCGCTACCTCCAAGGCGAGACGGTGGAGAATCCCGACCCGGCGGCGGTGGTGGCCGCCTTCCGTTCGGGCCTCATCTCCGTCTGATCAGCGCTCGTCGGGCAGGAACACCGACAACCCGTGCATCGCCTCGCGTTTGCTCGCGAGCCGCAGGATGACGCGATCCAACTCCAGGGGCGGCCGGTCGTCGGAGGCGTTGATGTGGGCGACCACGGCGGCGATGTCGACCATGCTGCGGAAAGGCACTCCGAAGCTGCCGAGCCGGTGGAGGTCGTCCCCCAGCACAGCCGCACGGTGTGTGGGATCGCTGAGGTGTGTATCCACCCGCTCCAGCATGGCATCCAACTCCGGACCGGTGCGCAGCAAAGCGGTGGCCCCCAGCGGATGCCCCCGGCGCAAGGCCGTGGCGGCCGAGGTGAAGGCGACCTCGGCCACCGCCGCCGGGCTGCGCTCCTCCAATTCGGAGAGGTTCTGTAAGAGCAGGGTGTAATCCTGGGCTCCGGAAGGATAACGCCCCTGCTGCACCACCAGGAAGTCGGTGCGATCCTTCAGGGTGGCGATGCCGGCGGTGTCGGCCATCAGGCACATGTCGAGGACGAGCAGATCCACCCGGTGATCGCGCAGTCCCTCCCGCATGGCCTCGGCCGTGAAGGGCCGACCGTACTCGGAGGGCAACTCCAGGTCTGCTCCGAAAGGACCGTAGCCGTGGCCGGTGAAGACCACCGCGTGATGGGTGGCCGGATAGCGCTCGCGCACGAAGGCGAAGAAGGCCCGCATCCGTTCAGGATCGTGGGTGCCGACATCGGGCAGTTCAACGGAGAGGGAGCTGGACACCGTCTCGTGATACGAGCGCCCGTCGATCTCGAACACCCGTCGGCCGGAAAAGGGCCGCAGCAACAAGCGGCTTCGCCCCCGGCCGATGTCAATGGCCACGACGATGTTGACCCCTTCCAATCCTGGCTGGCCCGCGATCAGCTCGCGCAGGTTCTGCAGTTGTTGGCGGGAGAGGTTGTTGTTGCCATCAAGATAGAAGGCGAAGGTCCAGGTATCGGTTCGGGTTGCCGGGTCGATGAAGCCAAGCAGCCGCCAAGCCAGCGTGCCGCCGACCACCACCGCCACCACCAACACCACCACGACAAGCCACCGGATCATGCGCATCGCGCTCCTATCATGAAACACGCCCGGGAGGGTCGAGTTGACGCTCGACCCTCCCGGGCGTGTTTTGTTCCATCACAACGCCGGGGCCTGCATGAGCAGGCCCCGGCGTTGACTCCTTTCCGTCCCATCCGCTCGAAGCGGCAGGGCGTCAGGGGAAGATGTTTTCCAGGGTCGGATATTCGAAGTCCGCGAGGTCATTCTCGGTGGCGAAGATGCAGGCCATCTCGCCGCTGCTGGGGATCCTCACGAGATCGGCGAAGGGGGGGTGGGTACCAGAGGCCAGAGTGGCATCATCGATCGGATACGAATAGGTACCCCCACCGTAGAGGGTTTCGCCGTCATACGTCGCATCAAGAAAGTCGGCATAGGACAGGATCACGGTATATCCCTCTCCCTCCACATCTCTCGTATTATCCAAGAAGATATCGTCGATCTCATCGATCATCCGGACGGCCATGTAGCTCTCTTCCGGGATCATATCGCCGTTGTTGTCTTCCTCGCCCACACCGCCGCCGAATACCAGCCAGCTTCTCCCCCCCTGGCTGAACTTCTGGGCAAAACGGAAGGTGGTGTCGTCCAGTTCGACATAGGTGTTGGACAGCGAGGTGACTTCAGCGCCTTCGCTCGCCTCCTTGTATTCGGCAGCGTATCCCGACCACACCTTGGTTTCCTGGGCGTCGACGAAACTACGTTCGGCATAGACGAGTTCGCGTCCGAAACCTTCATTTTCAGGAATAAAGGGAAACAACCCCAAGAGCTTGTCGCCGTCGGCGTCACGAAAGTAGAAGATAGTGGTATTCTGTTCGCTGCCATCCGCACCATCCGCGTCGTAGACCGTAATCTCGATCTGGAAGTCGGTCACGGCAGGGAGTCCGGTCCAGTCCGGCAGGGAGACCGATGCCGGAGCCCTTTGCCAGGCCACCGTCAAGGTGATATTCTCACCATCTTCATCGATTTCGATCTCGTCGGTCCTCGGCGCGTCGTCGGCCTCCATCTTCAGATCGGATTCTCGCAGGATGGTGCTCAACACCGAGGTGATTTCATCGACCATCACTGGCCCGAAGAAGATGCTCTGCGCGCTGCCTTCGTCTTCGTTGAACATCCGTCCGAGCAGGCGGTAGTTCTGCTCGCCCTCCGTGTTGGGATTCCAGTTCTCCCAGTCGGCGAAAATGGGTCCGCTGCTGCCAGTAGTCGGAATTATCCGGGTCATGGTATCGACCAGGGAACCGATGATGACGGGATCGTCCAAGGAATCGTTGGTGACGGGATCTTTCGAGGAGCTGCTGCCGCTACTGCAGGCAGCGATGGCCAAGATGAGTGGAATGAGCACCATAAGTTTGGCGATGGATGATGTCTCTTTCATTGCTCCCCCTTTCGGTTTATGGGTTCGTTGAAATATTTTACGAAAAAATAAAACCTCGTCCTGACAAGGTGAGGTGATAGGGGTGATAGGAAGTTGCTTTTCTCGACCATGGCAAAAAACGGGACATCAGCGAATACCCCGTGCAACTTACCTCTTCAAAAGCCGACACTTTTGTCAATAACGGCTGCCGACCAGCATGTCAACTAAAAAATCCACCCCAAAAACGGTCGAAAACTCGGGACAATCCCCATATTTTCTTGGCTTCGATAACGGCGATGGGCTGGTTGGGCTGCAAGCCCAGCACATAATCGGCCCGCCGCTTTTGCCCCCAGGCATGGAGCCGCCCCCGCACGATAATCCGCCCGGCGGTGAAGGAGACATCTTCCCGCACCTGCCGAAGCAAGTCCCAACCGGCCTGCTCAATGGCCGGGGTGATGAACTTGGTGCAGATGTCCCTTTCGCTGAGTTGTCTTTTGGTCTGGCCGTCCATCATCTATATGGTTACCCCCAGCGGGGCAGTAAAAACCAGGAGCGGCCAAAATGCAATCAGTTCCCGCCCCTTGTTCTACGTCCCGGCCAGTCGGCCCAACTCCTTGCTGGACAGCCGTGCACCGGAATGCGTAAGCATTATACTGGGCGGCGCCCTTATCGACGCTGTGGGGCACGTAGAGAATGGGGCATCTTCCTTATAGGTCAGGCCAGGGGCAGGAAGATGTTCTTCAGGCCGGTGGTGATAAACTCCACGGCAATGGCCGCCAGGATCAACCCCATGATCCGGGTGACGATGTTGATCCCGGTTCTGCCCAGCTTTCTGGCAATGAAGGGGGCGGCCAGCAGGGAAAGAAAGATGGACAGGCCGATGATGAAAATGCCCGCGCTGGTAATCAGATAGGCCAGCGGCTCCTTGGCCTTGTCGGCATAAACGATAACCGCGCTGATGGCCCCCGGCCCGGAGAGCAGAGGAATGGCCAGAGGCACCACGGCGATGGTCTCGCGATCGGCGGTTTCCTCGGCCTCATCGCTGGTATGGGCGACGCGGCTGGTCCTGGCCTGGAGCATGGAGATGGCCATGAGCAGCAGGAGAAGGCCGCCTCCGACCTGGAAGGAGTCAATGGAGATTCCGAAAAAACGGAGGATCAACTCACCACTGAGCAGGGTCACCAGCAGAATGGCCACCACGGCAACGGAAGTGAGCAGGATTATCCTGGCCCGCTCTTGCGGCCGGTAGCCGTCGGTGAGGCTGATGTAGATAGGGAGGGCGCCAATGGGGTTGACAATGGCCAGCAGGGAGATGACAAACTTGAGGTTGTCGGAATAATCGAGCATGGCGTGAACCCCGGACGGCATGGATGGGCAGGCTGATCCGGCAACGAAACCGGGAACCATTTGCCACATTGTATAGGGAAAGACCGCCGAGCACAAACCCGGTTAAAAACAGGAAGGAGATCAAGGCAGATGAAAATTTCCGATTTGCCACGGTCGAACGCTTCGGCCACTGGTATCGGGCCCGGGGCCAGGGCAAGAAAGCCGGTATTCATTCCAGCAAAATGAGATGGTGGCTTTTTACCAGGGATAAGAAGCTTGCTCTTAAGACGGCCAAGGCCCGCATTGAATAAAAAAAGGGCAAGCAGGCCGCAAGGCGAGAGGGGGAACTTGAAACAGGTTTCCTCTATTCCCATGCCCTGCGCGGCACCCCATCAATCAAGACACGGCGGAATTTTACGCGGCCATCCTGGATCAGTTGCGCCGCCAGGGCCAACCGATTCCGACCAACGACATCTGGATCGCCGCCTCCGCCACGCAGCACGGCAACATCCTCTACACCCTGGACGCCCATTTTCAAAAAATTCCCGGTCTGCTGCTGCTAACTTGACTTATGGGTCCACTTTAACATGGCGGTTAAAGGTAATTAACCGGAAGCTGCACGATCTTTTCCGTCAGCAACTCCGGTCTTTTGCCGCTGTTGACCACGATCCCGAAGGGGCTGCCGGTATCGGCAAGAAAGTTCTCCAACCCGCGCAGGGCCGCCTTCTTAGCCACCGAGCCAAGCTTGATTTCCACCGGCACCGTGCCGAAATCGCCCTCGATGATCAGGTCAACCTCCGAGCGGTCGATGGTCCGGTAATAGGAAAATTCCAGTTGGGTCGCCATGGTCGCCTGCAGGCCCCGGATGATCTCCTCGGTGACGAAACTTTCAAAAGAAAAACCGGCAACCGGATGGAGCAGCAGGCTATCCAGATCGTTTATCCGGAGAAAGAAGTGCAGCAGGCCCTGGTCCCGGAAGAAACCCTTTTTGGCCTTTTGCACTTTTTTCAGGCGGTTGCCAGTGTAGGGCGGCAGGTTGCGCCAGAGAAAGGTCTGGTGAATGATATCCAGGTAATCCTTGACGGTCGAAACGCTGACCTCGAGAGTTCTGGCGATATCGCTCATATTGAGCTGATGGCCGGAAAACTGGGCCAGCAGGGTGAGGAACCGGCGGAAGTTATGGACATTCAGGCGAGGGAAAAGCTGGCGGATGTCGCGGCCGACATAATTGATCAGATAATTTTCCATCCATTGCCGGTAGAAGCCCTCCTGCTCGGCTCCGGCGATGAGCGGCTCGGGGAAACCGCCGCGCCGCCAGATCTCCAGACTTTCCGGCAAAGGCAGTACCGGCTTCAGGTTTAGAAAATCGCGGGGGTCAGCGTTTTTTGCCAGAAGACGCTGGTAGCAGTCGGGAATCCCCGTTTCCTGGAATTCGCTTTGCTTGAAGGGCCACAGCTCCACGGTCGCGATCCGGCCGGCCAGGCTTTCGCTTATGCCCCGGACGATTTCCGGCGAACTGGAACCGGTGAGCAGATATCTTCCCTTGCGGCCGCGGTCGGCGTCTATCGCCCCGCGCAGCGTCCTGAACAGTTCCGGATATTGCTGGGCCTCGTCAAAAATCAGCTCACCGGGATGGAGCGTCAAGAATCTCCCAGGGTCACTGCTGATCAACTGGTAATCATCCGGGCTTTCCAAATCGTAGTACTGCCACTCCGGCCGCAGTCGTCTGACCAGGGTTGATTTGCCGCATTGCCGGGGACCGATGATCGCCACCACCGGAAACATCTCGAGCAAGCTGTTAACTTTATCCGCAACAAATCGTTTTTTGTCCATGATATTTGCAGGCTACTCGTAAATATCATGGCTGTCAACCTTGAGTTGTTTGTAGATGTTCTGTTCCTCTTTGCTGCAAGTCCCACCCGGCCCGCTCGATGGCCGGGGTAATGAACTTGGCGCAGATGTCCCTTTCGCTTCCATTCCCTGCTTTGCCCCAGACCTTAAGCCATATAATTGCGGCTCCTCGACGTTTCATGTGGAAACGAGTAAACCCTGAATGGGCGCCCCAATCAGGTAGCGGTCCAGGTCGATGAAGATGGTGACATACTTGTGCCGGCGCCGGGACTTGGTCTCGTCCATGGCAAGGGCCTTGAGGCTTTGCAGGTCAAGCTTCTCCATGGCCTTGCTCACATAGTGGAAGACTACCCGCCACAGCCGCTTGTCAGTGACTTCCATCTGGCGGGCGGCCGATAACCATCGGAGAGGGTTTGCATGAAGGCGACCAAAGCCGGCAACGCTCCCAACATGGTTACCGGAAAAAACAGCAGGGCGTTGCAGAGAATTTTCTTCATCGAATACTTCCCCCATTAAGGTGGTTAGGACTTTATATCGTCATCTTCGATCCTGACTCAGGATACCCCGACAACGATATTCCGTACGGCCCTAGGGAAAAAGCCAATGACCTTACTATGGGGGTTGGATTAGCAGCTTGTCAATATAATAAAATGTCAATAAAAATTGTGTTATTGTTCATGGCACCACCCTCCCCTGGCAAGCCACTACAAACCCCGGGCGGTGACCCAGGGCGGCAACCTGTGGGAACAACTATTCGGCACCCCCGCCGCGCCGGCAAGCTCATGACCGATGGAGTTTATGCTCGTGTGCAACACCCCCAGTACACGGGGCTTTTTCTCATCGTTTTCGGTGAGGGAATCGTGCACTGGGACCTGAGGCGTCGTAACCGGTCCGGCCAGGCCTGTTTTCGCTCACTGGGGGTGACACGAGGATTGGAGGAAAGATACTGATTTTAAAGCTGAGCGGGCAATATCCGGTAGTCACCGTGACCGGGCCTCGTAGTAGGCAAAGTGGCCTTTTATTTTGCTGAATAATTGTGCCATGAGTTCCCGAGCAGTTTCGCCCCATGGCCGGCGCCAACCCACACACGGGCAGGGTGGAGGAACTGGCGCGGGTGGTGGAGTTGAAGGTGGAACTGGTGTGCTCCGACGAACTTATCAGCGAGGCCGTGTGGGCCCTGAAAAGGGCCCACACATATGAGAAACCGGCCTACGAGGTATGGAGGTTGAAAGACCTATGAAAGTTAATCCCCGCTTTGCTCTTCCTTGTTTAACTTCTTGAACCAGATCTCGAGTTGTTTGCCGGCGGCCTCACGCCCGCCGAGACCGAACGCCAGGGCAAAAGCGACAGCCACGCTACCGATGGTCAGCCCAAAGGCCAGGCGCACGATGTCGTCGGCGATCCCCATTTGCCGCAGGCCCATGGCAACGACCAGGCCGATTATTGCCACCCGAGCCAGCATTGCCAGAAACTCATTGGTGCCGGCGGACAGAAGTGCTCGGTAGGCAATGGTGGCCAGGAAACTGCCCACGGCCAGGACCACCACACCCAGGGCTATCTGGAAGGCGAACTGGGTCAGCTGGGCCAGCAGGTCAGACACCCGCTGCAGTTCGAGCATTTCCACGGCGGAAATGGCGGCGCCCAACATGATGAAGATGAAGGCGACATAGGCGACCAGTTTCGAAAAGGTGAATTCTTCGCTGAATGCCTGATCGATTCCCAGCTTGGCCGGAAGCTCATCGGCGCCGAGGTTTTTAAGTAAATCGCCGATAATGCCGACGACGAAGCGGCCGATGAAAAAGGCCACGACCAGAATCAGCGCCGCCCCGAGGATATTGGGGATGGCCCGCATCAGAGCCTCGAGCATGGCGGTGGCGGGAACCGATATGGCCTCCAGCCGCAGGGCATCGAAAGCCACGATGAGAAGCGGGACGAAAATAATGATGAAAACCAGTTGCCCGAGCAACCGCGACAGGCTGAAGCCCTCGGCCAGTCCCAGTTGAGTGTTAAACCTGTCGACCCCTTTGAACAGCAGCGTGACCATGCTGCTGGCAATTTGCGCCAGGATATAACCCAGAACACCAATCAGGATGGCGGCCAGGATATTGGGAATGGCGCTGAGAAAGGCGGTGAACATGTCACGGACCGGGGCCAGGGCGTCCGTCACGCCCAGGATATCCAGCACCAGCAGGAAAAGGGAGATCAGCAGGACGTAGCGCAGGATTTGCACCAGGATGCCTTCCATCTTGACCGCTGGCTCCGCCTTCTCGCCTTGCAGGCGCTGATCCAGCTTGATCAGGCCCAGTAGCTTGCCCACGCTGCGGCAGATCACCTCGATCAACAGCCAACCAAGAACCAGCACCACAAGAGCGGCCAGAAGGCTTGGCAGATATTCTCCAATTGTGCTCACAACAGGCTCAAAAAATTGGCGTATAGCGTCCATAACTCACCTCTTTATCTTGGATTTCATTCATGAAAATGGAGCTTACAGGGTGCAGCCCAGGCCAGCTAATAGCCATTTTTTTGCCAGTGCTTTTAATTTACATGGAAAAACAATTAGCCATCGACATGGCATCACAGCATGGGATTACCTGTCAAGCGCAATTTTGCCCACTTGGCCGAAAGCGCCGGATGAAGACAAAAAAAGAGCTTTACAGTGCCAAATGGTGATAGGTGAGGTGATAGGAGGCTGCTTTTCTCGACCCTGGCAAAAAAACGGAGCATCAGCGAATACCCCGAATCCCCCGTGCAACTTGCCCCTCAAAAGCCGACGCTTTTGCGCTAGAAAACATAGAAACCCAGGGGAAACCCGGGAATTCTCCATATTTTCTTCCCAGGAACTCCAGGAAACTCCCCATATTTTCTTCAGGTCATCGCGGAATTCTTGCCGAAGGAAGCCCCTTGCCTTCCAATCCATTCGTCCTATTCATCCGGATTCAAGAACTATTTGAGTCCGGCATTCGGGAACCGGAACCCATTTTTTTATCTTATTCTTTCACAAGCAAAACTCTCTGAACATTTTTTCCATCTTATTTCAGCTGGATAATTGAAACGAACAAACCACTGGTGCATATTTTGCATGCGCCCAGGTAGTATCGGGCAGCCCCAACTAAACAACACTCAATATAAGGAGGCACACCATGAAAAAGAGGTTGCTTGTACATGCAGTATGGCTAGCCGGTATCATGCTGGCCAATCCCGCCCACGCCATCGACATCACCGGCTGGGGCGGCGTCGGCAGTTATGGCAGTCTCGGCGCAAATGGCGTGGTCACGGCTCCACCTTCCGGCGATTCTCAGTACGGCTGGGTTTCGACCAATGGAGGAGTCTCCGGCGTTGGCCTGGGCCTGGGTAGCGAAACCAACGGCTCGGTCATCAGTTCGCCGCTGTTCAGCGCCGAAACGAACGATCTCCTCGAATTTTATTTCAACTACGTCACCTCGGACGGGGCGGGGTACGCCGATTATGGTTGGGCCAAACTGCTTGACGACACCGGAAACGACTACGCCCTGCTCTTTACCGCTCGCACCACCCCCGGCGGCGACACGGTTCCCGGTTTTGGCATGCCCGCCTTGAATGCCACCCTGGAACCCGCGAGTACCCCCATCATTGGCGGCGGCCCCTCCTGGAGCCCGCTCGGCGGTTCTTCCGGCTCATGCTTTTCCGGTGGCTGCGGATATACCGACTGGATCAAGGCCTCATACACCATCACTGATCCCGGCATGTACGCCCTGCAGATCGGCGTCGTCAACTGGGGCGACACGGCGTACGATACCGGGATGGCCTTTGACGGAGCGACCATCGCCGGCATCGATATCGGCGGTGACGGCCCCGCGCCCGTTCCCGCACCCGCCACCATGCTGCTGTTCGCAACCGGCATGATCAGCCTGGCCGGGGCCAGGTTGAGAAGAAATAAAAGCACATAATGATCTTGCTTATGCGCCTACCTGGCCCTGATTCAGCATCTCTCGCCCTGTCGAAATCGTCATATAGTTGGGGATACGTCCAGCACTTCCACTGCGACCGGAGGCGGTGACTGGGGGAGGGGGGCTTCGGCCTGGCGGTTCGCCCGCCCCCCGGCCCCGGTTCGAACACCATCGGTTGTCAGGGCAGCAAATCCCACCCGGCCCCTGCGATGGCCGGGGTTAAGAACTTGGTGCAGATGTCCCTTTCGCTATCCCCACTACACCGTGACCAACGGCTCTTTGTACTACGGCCAGCCATCGTCGAACGGTTTATGTCGCTTTGCACAGGCAAGCGCCCGGGGCGCGCACCAGACCCCTTCCCGGTCGCACAGGGCATTAATCTGTTTATCGGTGATGATCCTGCCTCGGGGACCGAAAGGGCGAAACATGAAGGCGATAAAAGTTAAAAACTATCACGACAGTTCAGGGGTTGAATTGCGCCAGATAAAAGTTTTGAGTAGCTCGTTTTGGTGAATCGTGCCATAATCCTCGAATAATGCCAAAACAGATATCGTCTCAAGAGTTGCAAGCGGCGTTGACGTCCGTTATCGGCTGCGCCCGGCGGGTTTTCCGCCGTGGAAGCACACCTGGTATCGGGGGACAATGAACCGCATGGTCGTTTCGCAGGCGCACTCCGCCTTTCACTGCCTGACCCCGGATGTGGTGCTTGATCTGGTGGAAAAGGCCATGGGTATTCGCTGCACCAATCTCTGCCGGCCCCTGGCCAGCTACATCAACCGGGTTTATGAACTGGAGGCCGAGGACGGAGACGGGCTGGTGGTCAAATTCTATCGGCCCGGTCGCTGGAGCCGCGATGCGCTGGTCGACGAACATGATTTTCTACTGGAGCTGGCCGACCGGGAAATTCCGGTCATTGCCCCCCTGCGGCTGGCGGAAGGGAGCAGCTTGGGTGAGCATCAAGGGACCTTTTTCGCGGTCTTTCCCAAGTGCGGAGGCCGCAGTTGGGATGAGTTCAGCAATGAGCAGTGGCTGGAAATAGGTCGCCTGCTCGGCCGCATCCACGCGGTGGGAGCCGGCCGGATTCCTGCCGGCCGCATTGTCATGGCCCCGGACCACTCCACCCGCCAGCAAACGGATTATCTCCTGGCCGGCAAGTTCATGCCGGACGACCTGGCCCCCCAATTCGCCGAACTGACCGCCGAGCTGATTGCCGCCATCAGCCCCCTTTTCGCCGGCATCGAGATGATCCGCATCCACGGCGACTGCCACTTCTCGAACCTCATCTACCGACCCGGCGTATCCTTCTATCTCATTGATTTTGACGATATGGCTCTGGGGCCGCCGGTGCAGGATTTCTGGATGCTGCTGCCCGGTTACCGGGAAGACAGCAGGCCCGAAATCGAACTTTTCCTGGAGGGCTACGAGACCTTCCGGGATTTCGATCGGCGCACTCTCCGCCTGATTGAACCGCTGCGGGCCATGCGTTACATCCATTACATGGCCTGGTGCGCCTATCAGGTGGCCGAGGAGGGGTTGAGCCGGGTGGCCCCGGATTTCGGCACCCGCGACTACTGGCAACGGGAATTGCGTGATCTTGCCGAGCAGTTGGCCCGGATCAAGGCCGCGCCAGAACCCCAGGGCAACTGGCGCTGAATCCGCCCCCAGGCTGGAATGACTTATACCGCTCAGATATTGATGACCTTATCGGCCAACTGCAGGGAGGTGACGATATCCAGCATATTGGTGGTCTCGCCCACCTGTTTTTGGTCGAGCAAGTTGAAATGATTAAGGCAGGTGCCGCAGACCAGGATGGAGACCCCGCCGCCGGCCAACTCCCGCAGGGGGACCAAGGTCTCTGCCCCGGCCACGGTCAGCTTGACTCCGGCGTTGATAAAGACCAGGCGCCATAGTTCCGGGCCCATCTCCTTAAGGGTTTTTAAAAAGTTGAACATCAGCCCATCACCCAGATTGTCGTCGCCGTGCCCCATGCGATCAGTGGCGATCATCACCAGGATCTTGCGACCGTCGCCGGCGGCCGCCGCCAGTTCCCCTTCGTCCATGATCTCGCAGGTTTCATCGCCACCGGTGCCGATCACCCGGAAACCGTCGCCGGCCTTCTCCACCGTCACCTGATAGCCCTGGTAGACCAGAAAACGGCTGACGTTTTCTTTGGCCGCCTCGTTGTCCACCATCACCGCAATGGTCGGTGGTTTCCCCTGCGCCAGCAGGTCGCGAACCTGCGTCACCGGGGCCGGGCAGGCCAACCCCCGACAGTTGAGCTCTGACATTTTCGCTTACCTCATCTTGATGTTCAGGAATAATGCGGTAAGCATGCCGCGATGAGAGGGGAATGTCTAATAGGTAATATTGATTCAGAAGGCGCCTTGGTATAGCTATTGCTGATGGGCACCACGTTAAAAAAAACCGCCACGTCTCCATTCTCACTTCGGAAGACGGTAATCTGAATGTCCTGGCGGAAGATTTATCCGGCCTGGCTCAAAGCCAGCCAGGCCGGATCAGGTTCAAAGCTGAGAACTGTACCGGTGTGCCGCTTCTTAAATCTCCTCCGCCAGAAAGTCGCATTCCTGAGCTGCCGCGTCGGGATCCGGGGTTACTTCGTTGCCGGCGGGGTCGTAGACCGTGCTCTGGCCGTTGAGGAACACCACCGTGTAGATGTTGCCGGTTTCGTTAATGGTTACGTTCAATTCACCGCCGACGGTTTCGGCGTTGTCCTGGTCGTAGCCGTCGATCAGCAGCGGCTGCACCGTCTCGTAGGTCACGTCGAAGCCGCAGCCGGTCGGCGGTTCCAGGTAAGCCAGGCGGCCATCCATGGTTACTGTCGCCTGCCCGGAAGTCCCGGTGGCGGCGGCCTGCATGGTAAAGGGATTATCCAGGTCTTCGCCGACCTGGAATTCAAACTCGACGCCTCCGGGCAACTGGAGGCTCATTTCCAGGAAGCTCTGGGAGGTACCGTCGAGGGCCGGATTACCGGTGAAGTCAGCGAGATTCCCGCCGACACAGCCGGTACAGGCGTACAGTTCGCCACGATACAAAGAAGTCAGAGTCTGGGCTTCTCCACCCAAGTCATAGGAGATGGAGTACTCCATATCTTCACTGGGGTCCGGAGTGTCGGCCACCCCGGTCCCGGTGAAGTCACCAATTATTGCCGCCACCGCCCGGCCGGCCGTGCCGTTGATGTTATCAAGCTGGGCCGCATCCATGCCGCCGGTTAAAAGCAGGCCCAGATCGTACTCTTCGGCACTGACCTCACAGTCGGCCCGCAGCAGGATATCATGGGCGTAATCCGCCGCGGCAGCATTGTCATGCTGGCCGGCCGGCAATGAATTGGCGTTGCTGAAAATGGCCGGGAAAGGCATTTCGCTGATGACAATCAGATTACCCTCATCAAAGCGGATATCGCCATCGCCGATGAAGCCCTCGGAATCAGGGTGGGGGCACTCAAACAGCACCGGCACGTTGCCATCCGAGGTGACGCGGGTGGTTATGCTCAGGGTATCGGCGGCGTCATCGCCGTTCTGGGCGGAAGGATTTTCCGGCGGCGCGGCGGCGGCGGCGGCAAAATCACTGGCCATATCCATAACGCCTGGCCCGGCCAAGGCGGCGGCAAAAGCCTGCTCTTCTTCACTCAACGTATAGATTTCACTGGGAGTTCCATTGGGCTCATCGCCCGCCACCGTTTCGTCGTTATCGCCGTTACCGCCGCCGCTGCTACCGCTGCTACCGCTGCTGCAGCCGGCCAGACCCAGCGCCAAGACGGCAAAGACCAAACCCCCCATCCATTTCATCGTTTCCTTCTTCTTCATGTTCGTCCTCCAGTCGGTACATAGGCGTTGTTACGCGTTTGTCGACACTGGTAAAAAACGGGGCGCCATGACACATCGCATGACACCCCGCCTATACCCAGCCTGCATTATTTTACCACTTTGTATCAATCGCAACTCCGTCTGTCAACCCCGAAAACCTGGCAATCAAACAGACCATCGGCTAAAAACTGACGGTGATCCGCAGCAGGGCGACCCCTTCCGCCGGCGCCTCGCGAACATGGCCGGGCTGCCGACGCAGCATCAGACTGCCGCGCAGATTGGCCCCCGGCGCCAGGGGCAGGCCGTAGAACATTTCCAGCCGGGTTTCCCGACCGGTGGGCCGGAGGTCAACCCTGACCGTATCGTGCCTCAGCGCCGTGCCATCGTGCCCCACCGGCAGGTTCAGTTCGGCCTGGCCGTCAACCACCCGCAGGGGTTGATGCAGCACCAGCCCCCAGTGATCGGCCGGGATGGCCAGATGGCGGGCCAGCAGCCCCACACTGAAAGCCCGGCTGGCAATGGTTGACACCCCGGTAAAGAGCGACGAGGATGCCGTTTCCGGCCGCGAAAAGGCGGCATGGGCGCTGGCCACCAGCCGCCAGTCGGCACCGGTCGGCCATTGCCCCAGGGCCAGCTCACCGGCCAGTCCCACGGTGTAACTCGAAGCACCGTCGGCAAGCTCGAAGGCGCCGCCGCTGTGGCTGCCCAGCAGAGTGTTCTCCTCTTGCAGCAGGGCAGCCTGCATAGCCAAACCGGCGGCGGGCAGGGCCGCCGAACCAAAGCCCAGGGCCAGTTCGGCGGCCGCGCCCCGGAGCCGGGCCCGCTGATAATCTTCCCGGGGGCTCAACTCATCCGGCTGCCATTGCTGTTGCCGGTCACCCTGGAAGGCCCCCAGGCGCAAGGTTGCCCAGCGGCGCAACGCCAAATCAGCCCCCAGGCTTTCACTCCGTTCAGCCATGCTCAGCAGCGGGTTGACAAAGGCCTGCCGACTGATCATCCACTCCGGCTGGAGGGTACCGCCGGCCGGCAAGCCAAAAGCCAGGGCGGGGTTGCGGTTGTAGTCGAAACGCAGCGCCGAGCGGTGACCGATCTGCTGGCGGAAGCTCAGTTCCGCCAACACCTGGTGCCGATCTTCCTGGCCGGCCAGATCCGCCCAGCCCGACGGCGTCGGCAACCGCTTTTCATCCGCCGGCCGCAGGGCGGCTCCCAGCCGGCCGTTACGCCCCCACTGCATTTGGCTCATGGTCGGCGGTCGGCCGAAGTCGGCCAGCAGGGCGCCAAGGTCGCTACCTGGCTCGGCGGGCTGCACAAAATACTCCAGGGGTACCGGGAAGGCGCCGTCCAGGCCGTCCAGCACCGCCACGCTGCGGCCGGCCAGCCCGGCGGCCAGGCCGTCGCCAAAGGCCGGCCCCAGCAAAACCCGGCTGGCCGGCAGTTCCAGCCGCCGGACGGTGGCCAGTTGCTGGCCCATCGGCACCGCCACCTCGCCCACCGGCTGCAGGGCCGCCCGCAGGTTGACAAAGCCGTGGCCCAGCAGCTCCGAATAGGCATGGGTAATGCCGTTGCCGAAGTCCACCACCCCGATTTCTCCGGGGTCCAGGGGAGACGCCTGGGCGGCCTCAACCGGCCAGACCATAAACTCCACCTCCTGAGTGTTGCCGTCGGGCAGGGTCAGGGTGCCGTACCAACGATTGCCCCGCCGTTCCACCGCTTGCCAGTCATCGAAGTTGCTGGCGGTGGCCAGCAG
The DNA here is from genome assembly GCF_029210385.1 of Desulfurivibrio dismutans. Taxonomy (GTDB): domain Bacteria; phylum Desulfobacterota; class Desulfobulbia; order Desulfobulbales; family Desulfurivibrionaceae; genus Desulfurivibrio; species Desulfurivibrio dismutans. Next base: position 32,058 of record NZ_JARGDQ010000003.1, read on the forward strand.
CCGGTTGACCAACTGTTCGCCGCTGTGGCCGGGAAAGGCCTCGGCCAGAATGGCCACCGCGCCGGCCACCTGGGGGGTGGCCATGGAGGTGCCGGTTTTTTCTTCATAGTCACCAAAAGGGACGGCCGAATTTACATAGCTGCCGTTATGGGAGAGGCAATAACTGGCCGTCTGATGGCAGCCGGAAGAGAACAGAATTGCCAAATCTTCATCACTGTCACCCCAAGGACCCACATTAACATTGGCGACCGTCAACCAGGCCCCCTGCAGTTGCTGGTAAATTTCAGGGAAGGCGGCAGAGGCGTCGGCAATAAACGCTCCGTCGGGCGCTTGCACACGGTAGTTTTCCAGAGCCCACAAAATTACCCCGTTACCCTGGGTCTGAAAATTATGCATGGCCTCGGCAAAGGCGTCCCAACCCGACTCGGGGCTGTTGCTGTTATAAAGAATCCTGAAGTACGCCTCCAACGCCAGGCCTGGATTATTGGCATAATCGGTTACCTCGAAGTTTTCATCCTCGGCATATTTGACGACTCCTTGCCGCCACTCCTCAAAAACCGTGTCCTCCCAGCTTGCCAGGGCCGCTTCCGGGTCGTCGATCAGTTCCCGCACCAGCCTGGTGTCAAGCAGGGCCTTATTGTCCCAGCCCCAGCTGTTGCTGTGAACCCGGGCCCCGGCGGCCTGGGCAGCTTGAAATTTTTCTCCCCAGCCAGTCGGGGTGGAGTTTCTAAATGAGGCCAAGTAAAGCTGAGCCTCCGGCGCCACCCCGATCATGGTGTCACTGTGGCCCCCCGCCAGGCCGGCTACATGGGTACCGTGATCGGAACTGGCAGTGACCTCCGGTAAGTTACCGACCACTCCGGCCACCTGATCTTTCAGCATCGGATGATCAAGCTGAAAGGTATCATCCAACAGGCCGATAATGATCCCCTCGCCGCGGTAACCGGCGGCGTGGGCGTAAGACAGGCCCATGAGATCGTAAGGGTTGATCCGGGGCATCCCCCCCCCATAGTTATCCCTCCACCATTTGTTAATGAAAAGATAATCGTCGCTCGCCCTGATCTCCGCCGCCAGCCCAGCGTCCGGCTGCTTTATCGCCTGCTGTTGGTACCAGGGAAGCAAAGGTTGCTCATTATCATCCGAATCATCCGGGATATCGCCATTAGCGGGCGGATCACCGTTACCATTTTTACTGTCGCCGCTGTCACCACTGCCCGCCAAAGCAACCACCGCCGCACTGGTAACCACCACCCCACCGGTAACCATCGCGCCGATCTTAAATCCTCGGCTCATGCCGCCTGCTCTGCCGGTCGCGGTCGCCGCCGGGGCGGGCTCGTCCAAAGCCAGCCGCCATTCTGCCAAGAGCGGCTGCTCCAAGAGCCCTTCGACGGCGTCGGCCTGCTCAGCCTCCGCCGCCAAAACCTGAGCCGCGACCGGCAACGGCTCGGCCACCACCCCGTTACCGGGCAGCAGCAGCCCGACTGCCGCCACTCCAGCCAGCAAAAACATGCCCCGAGATCTTTTTATCATCACTATCCTCTCCTTTGGCAGGATTGCGCCATCGCCCTTGGGCAACGACCCTCAAACCTTCCTACCCCATGCAACAAATCGACGCAAGCTTCCCCGGCAAAAATCCGCAGAGGGAGGGGAGCGGCCAACGGCCGACTGGCGTCGGCAAGAAAAAACAACAATTATGTGCAACCAGCTACAGGTGGCAATCGCTTAATAACAAAAATGTAACTAACCGCCCCGGGCACAGGCCTCACTCCTCCCAACTAACACATTAAAACAAAATCGTTTTTCAGCCCTTAAAACCATTGGCACGGTTCCTGTAAAGCACTCCCCCCAGGAAAGGACCTCACTGGCGAGGTCATGGCATTTAACCTTCAACACAGGAGCAGCAAAATGAAAGCAAAACGTTATCTGCAGGGAATCACCGGCGGACTATTGGGATGCGGCCTGCTGGCCGTCACCGCCACCGGCGCCATGGCCCAGGAAGAAGAGCCCTGGGCCGAGTTGGCGGTGGACACATACAGCCAGTACATCTGGCGGGGTTACGCCTTCAGCCGGGACAGCCTGATCATCCAGCCCTCCATGACCGTCGGCTGGCAAGGTTTTTCGGTTAATCTCTGGGGCAACCTGGACACCGACCTTTACGGTGTCGACACCAGTGTCTGGAACGAAACTGACCTGACCCTGGCCTACGACCACACCATCGGCCCCGTGGACCTCAGCGCCGGCTATATTTACTACGGCCTGGGCGGCGAGGACGACACCCAGGAAGTGTATCTGGCCGCTGGCTATGATACCCTGCTGGCCCCCAGCCTGACCGTTTACCGGGACATCGACGGCGCTCCCGGCTGGTACGTCAGCCTGGCCATCGGTCACAGCATCCCGTTGGCCGACAACCTTTCGCTGGATTTAGGCGCCCAGGCCGGCTATGTTTACACCAGCGACTATGACGCCCTGCATGACGGGGTAATTTCCGTCGCCCTGCCCTACCTGGTCGGCGAGTACTTCACCGTTGCCCCGGTGGTCGCCTACTCCTTCGCCTTGAGCAGCGACGCCAAGGACGAGTTGGAAGCCGCCAACGACGAGGCCATCGAGCACGATAAGGCCAACTTTGTTTACGGCGGCCTGTCCCTTAGCATGACTTTTTAAATGAGACCTTTAAATGGACCGAAGCAGAAACATCTTTGCCCTGCTTGATCAGGAGGGACCGTTTCGGGTGGAAGAAAGCGTCCGGGAGGAGCGCCTGCTGGCCGGCTCCTCCCGGCGCCGTTTTACCGAATTGCAGCGGCGCGGCCTGCTCAGCAAGTACCGGGTGACCCGCAACCAGCTTTTCGAGCTGCTGCAGATCCGCTCTTTTGCTGAAATCCCCGATCTGCTCACCGATCCCCCCCGCCGCCGGGCGGTGGAAAAACGGGCCTACCAGCTGCTGGGCAACATGTTCGGGCTGAACGGCAGTGAGCGGGAGATAACCGCCAGCATCCACTCCTACTCCCGGATCGCCGACGGGGTGATCAACTACCTGCGGGGCCGAGTGCTGGCCAATTACGCCTCATATATCGAAATGACCAACGAGATCGACTCCACCCGCAGCCCCGTCGATCTGCTGCTGATCCTCTTCGACGACCGCTATCACCGCAAGGCCCGTTTCGAGGCCAAGCGCAAGCTGATCCTGATGAGCCTGGCCGGGGCCATCGACCAGCGGGAACGGGAAACCGAAGTGGAACAGAAATTCCTGCGCTTTTTGGATTTTCTCAACGATCAGGTGTGGAGCCGCAAAACCAAGATCGGCGAACTGGAAATCGTTTACCTGCACAGCCGCCACCATCCTGAAAGCTTTGCCTGCGAGGAAGTAACGGTCAAGCGCCGCCACGAGCTGCCGGAGCAGCCGGGGCCGGGTGAAAAAATCACCATGATCAAGCGCCGCTGCTTTCCCTGGCGGGGCCGGGAAGTTCCGGTGTACGTCAGTATCCGTAAAAAACCGCCCGAGGCCAAAGTACTGAAACTGCTACGCAAAGGGGAAGAAAATCCGGCGGTGGCGGTGGACGATGAGCTGGGGCTGATGGCGGTGGCGGACTCCCCCGCTGAGGTCAAGATCTTCCAGCAGCACCTCACCGCCAGCGCCGGCCGGGCCGGATCGCTGATGACCCTGGAAGACCTCAGCGACACTTTAGCCGGCGGCGAATACCGCAGCAGCACCCCGGGCAGTTCCGGCGGGACCGCCATGTACAAGTTTTTCGCCCGTATGGGCGGCATGCGGGTGGAGTTCATCGTACACACCAATCGCTCTTTCCTCAACTACATCTACCAGAGGGGCGTTTCCCACGACGAATACGAGGTCAAGCGCATCTTCGATTCCGGGGTGGCCGACCTGCTCTTCCCCCGCGACATCTACGAAATCGACATCGGCGAAAAGAAAGACTCCCTGATCCGCTGGTTCCGCAACCGTATCGAAGAAATCTGACCCCGCCTCCGGTGTCAGCACCGCCTTTCAGCCGCAAAAGTTCCACCCTCCCTGTTTACAAGCCGGGCAACACTGAGTATGATTTCCGACGGACAGGCTTTTCCGCCTGCCCTTCACCAGGCTCAGGCAACAAACCGGCAACCCCACCTTGAGCCGCAACATCTTAAAAATGGCAGCCAACCGTTTGGGCGCCGGCTCGATTTGCGATCCGGCCGCCGCAAGCCGGGGACTTAGACCATGACCGACAATCTTGATCCCGACAGTTGGGCGGAACTGGAAGCCGCCTGGCAGCAGGCCATGCAGGCCGGCTTTGAGCATTACCAAACCCTGGACCAGGGGCCTGTATGGCGCCCCTGCCCCGAAGAGGTGAAAGACTCTTTCCGCACCCCGGTGCCGCGCACCGGCCGGCCCGTAGCCGAACTGGTCGGGCTGTTTCGCGACCGGATGCTGCCCTACAGCAACGGCAACACCCACCCCGGCTTCTTCGGCTGGGTGCATGGCGGCGGCAACCTGTATGGGGCTTTGGGCGAGATGTGCGCCGCCCTGATGAACAGCAACCTGGGCGGCCGCGACCACGTAGCGGTTTATGTTGAACGGCAGGTGCTGCAGTGGTGCCGCCAGCTCTTCAATTTTCCGGCTTCTTCCTCGGGGATTCTGACCACCGGCACCGCCATGGCCACCCTGCTGGCCCTGGCGGTGGCCCGGCAGCGGGCGGCAGGTGATGAGGTGAAAGCCAAAGGGCTAACGAGCATGACTGCGCCGCTGGTCGGCTACGCCTCGGAGCAAAGCCACAACTCGGTGCTGAAGGCCTTTCAGTTGCTGGGCCTGGGCGGTGAACACCTGCGTGCGGTGCCGGTGAACGATGATTTCACCATGGATACCGAGGCGCTGGCTGAGCAGATCCGCACCGACCGCCAAAACGGTCTGACTCCTTTTTGTGCGATTGCCACGGCGGGCACGGTCAACACCGGCGCCATCGACGACCTGGTCGCCATCCAGGAGATCTGCACCCGGGAACAACTGTGGCTGCACATTGATGCCGCCTTCGGTGGCACCGCAATTCTGCTGGAGGAATACCAGGAGGCCCTGGCCGGCATCAGCCGAGCCGACTCGGTGGCCTTTGATTTTCACAAATGGTTCCAGGTGCCCTATTCGGTGGGCGGCCTGCTGGTCAGAGACGGCGATCTGCACCAGGCCACCTTTTCCGAGCGCAAGGAATACCTGGCCCCGGCAACCCTGGGGTTGGCCGGCGGCGCCCCCTGGTTCTGCGAATTCGGCCCCGAGCTGTCCCGGAGTTTTCTGGCCCTCAAGGTTTGGTTTACCTTCCAGGGGCTGGGCACCGAGCGGCTGGCCGCGGTGGTCCGCAAACACTGCCGCCTGGCTGACGAACTGGCCCAGCGGATCGACGCCGAACCGCAACTGGAGCGGCTGGCCCCGGTCAGCCTGAATATCGTATGCTTCCGTTACCGGGCCGATGACCCCAGCATCGGCGATGCTCTCAACCGGGCAATCGTCACCCAACTGCACCTGCGTGGGCTGGCCGCCCCCTCCAGCACTACCCTCAACGGCCGAGCGGCGATCCGGGTGGCCATCGTCAACCACCGCACCGAAGCCAAGCAGTTAAACGACCTGCTGGACGCCGTGCTGAAACTGGGCCGGCTGTTCGACACCACCCTCAAGCCGCTGATGAAAACCACCCGCTGGTACCTGGCCGAGGGCGGCGACACCCGCCTGGAACTGGACCAGGAAACCGGCTTTAACCGTTACGGCTCCCTGCCCTACCCCCGGGACGAAGCGATCACCTTTTCCGCTTCCACCGCCACCTCGGTTTCCTCCCAGGCTTATGCCGAAGCGGAACAGTGCCGCCAGCGCCTGCTGCACGACTGCGCTCTGGCCGGCTCCCTGGCCCCCCTGCGCCGCTACAGCCAGGAACTGGCCGATACCATCGCCACCACCTTCGGCTTCCACGACCTGGAGGCGGACCTGCACCTCTCGCCGTCAGGAACCGACTCCCAGATGCAGGCAGTGGCCGCCATTGTGGCCACCAAGCCGGATGAACAGTGGACCAGTATCGTCTGCGGTTCAGATGAAACCGGCAGCGGCACCGAACTGGCGGTCACCGGTCGGCATTTCGACGAGACCACCTGTCTGGGAGTGGAGGCGGAAAAGGGCGGGCGGCTGGAGGGCATGCCGGAGGTGGCCTTTCTCGGTGTTCCCTTCCGGGGTGAAGATGGTGAGCTGCATACCCTGGATCATGTCGACGCCATGATCTGGCAGGCGGTCAGCGAAACAGTGGAGGCGGGCCGGCGGGTGATCCTGCATGCCATGGACCAGTCCCGGATGGGTAGTTGGGCGCCCTCGCCCCCCATGCTGAACCGTATCCGCCGTCATTTCGGCGAGGCGGTCCAGGTCATTGTCGATGCCTGCCAGTTGCGGCTGGACGCCGAAGACCTGCGTGATCATCTCGAAAAGGGCGATATCCTGCTGCTGACCGGCTCTAAGTTTTTCACCGGCCCGACCTTCAGCGGGGTGGCCGTCTTTCCCCAAAGCTTCACCCAGCGCCTGGACTGCCCCCGCCACTCATTGCCCCGTGGCCTGGCGGACTACATTCCCCATGCCGACCTGGGAAGCTGGCAGGAGTGCCTGCCCGAAGCCCAGCACCCACCCAACACCGGCATGTACCTGCGCTGGCAGGCGGCCCTGGAAGAGGCCCGGCGCTACTACCTGGTTCCCAAAGAACAGCGGCTGCAGGGCCTGGGGCGCTTCTGCGAAGAGGTCATGGGCCGCATTACCGCCCATCCGCTGCTGGAACTCCTGGTCGAGCCATCGCACCCCTGCTTTGCCAGAACCGACATGTTGGGCGACGAACTCTCCATTCGGCGCACCATCTTTCCCTTCCTGGTGCGCCACCACGACGGCAGCTACCTGACCCCGGAAGAGGCCCGCACCCTGTATGAAAAGCTCAACTGCGACATCGGGGACGAACCGGGGATTCCGGCGGCGGAAAAGGAACTGGCCGCCAAATGCTGCCATATCGGCCAGCCCACCGAAATACCGGGCAAAAAAACCGCCGCCCTGCGCATCAGCGCCGGTGCCCGGATCATCTCCCAGTGCTGGCAGGACGGCGACGGCAACATGGCCAAGATCGAAGAGGAACTGGAGCAGATCTCGACCATCCTGGACAAGATCTCCCTGTGCGTGGACACCCCCGACCCGCTGGTTTCACAGTCTTAACGGTGGCTGCATCCGTCATCGCCGCCCGCCGTCGGAGGATCCTTTTTCGCCCCGTATTTTTGCCACAGTTTGGCGACGAGAAAGTAGCCGCCGCCCAGCAGGACAACGAATATCCACAACAGGGCGGGATTGGCTATAACCGAGTAGCCGATGCCGATAAACGGGATGGCAAGCAGCAGGTTGGCCCCCCAGGCCACGGGCAGATAAATGCGCAACGGGACATTGAGCAGGGCCAGGGAAAAGTTCTTCACGGTGTAAGGCAACGCCGGCACCGCCATGAAGACCAGGGAAAAAACCAGCCGGTGCCGAGCGCTGATCTCCGGCAAATCATAACGGGTGCGGGCCAGCAGTTTCCAGATATAAGGACGCAGCAGCGAATTGGTCAGCAGATAAGTGATAACCAGATGCACCCCGATGATCACGGCGGTTATGGCGAACCCTTCCAGAAATCCAAACTTGATGCCCGCCGCCAGCAAAAATACCGTTAGGGGAAATCCCATCAGCGGCAACAACAACATCAGAACGACAAACAGCCACGGCCGAACCTGGCGGTCCACGAAAAAATCCACCCATTCCGCCGGCTCACCAAAATATACCAGCAGTACAAGCAGCAACATAACAGCGCCGGCGGCAAAGCCAAGAAACAGGCGCCAGTAGAATCTCTCAGTCATATCTTATTGCCGGTGATCGTTGTCATCGGGGCCGAAAGTATCCGCGATGGCGCCGACCTTGCTGGAAAGCATGTCCCATTCGGTCTTGACCCCCTCCAGAAGATGTTCCCAGCCCTTGAAGAAGCTGTGATGTTCCTGGGCGTTTTCAAGCTGTTGCTGCTGGGCGCGTTGATAAAGATCTAACAATTTTTGCGCCGCTTTCAACCGATCAAACTCCCCGGCCGTGGCTTGGGCGCTCTGGCGCCACCGGGTAGCGAGTTCGCCGGCGGCGAAATAGTCCGACAGGGCTTTGGCAAAATCCTCGGTGCTGGCGGCAGCCGGCAGCAGCCGGCCGTTGCGGTTGTCTTCCACCACCTCTCTAACGCCGGAGGCATCAAGCGCGATCACCGGGCAGCCAGCGGCCATGGCCTCGGCCACCACCAGCCCCTGGGTTTCCGAGTGCGACGAAAAGACAAAGATGTCCATGGCGCAGTAGGCATCGACCAGGTCATCGCCGGTTTTTTTGCCGGCCATGATCAGCTGGTCGCTCAGGTCATCCCGGGCAAACGATTCCTTGAGTTCCGTGGCGCCGGGGCCGTCGCCCACCACCAGAAATTTTGCCCCGGGGTTTTGCTGAAGATGAATCTTGACCGCCGAGGCCAGAAAATCCAGATTTTTTTCCGGCGCCAGCCGCCCCACGTGGCCGATGAGCTCAACGTCGCCGGCAATACCCGCTTTTTGCCGAAAACGACCGCCATCACCCTGTTGATACCGCTGAACGTCGACGCCGGTGGGTATTACCTCCACCGGCACCTTCACCCCCCGTTCCTTGATCAGTTCGGCAATACTGTCGCTGGGGGCGATGACCCGGCTACAGCCATTGGCATAAGCAGTGGCCAGATTGATGACGAAATTTTGCATGGTTTCAGACGACAGCACATAATGGGCGTACTCCTCATAGCGCGTATGATGGGTGAAAATGACGGGCAGATCACGGTGCCGGCCCGCCCGCATGGCGGCGTCACCCAGCAGATAGGGGTGATGGCTGTGAATGACATCGGGGGCGAATTCATCGACCCTCTTATTGATCAGCCAAGGGGCCGGAATCGAGGCGGAAAAATCGCTGCCGTTAAAATTCTGGATGGCCGGCACCCGGAGGACCAGAGCCGGGTCTTCATCCTCGGGTTGGTCGGGAAAAGTCGGGGCGATGACCAGCACCTGATGGCCCAGCCGCCGCAGGTCCTGTGCAAAGCAGGAAACCGACCTGGCCACCCCGCCCACATGGGGCAGATAGGTATTGGTAAACATGCAGATATTCATGGCAGTCAAATCTCCATTTCCAGCCGGGCCGGGGAAGTATCGGCAAAAACACCGGGGTCGCGACCGGGAATCCGGACCTCTATCCGCGGAGGGACGGTTCGCCAGGTATTATCAATAATAACGGCAATCCCGGCGACGGTTTTTTTGATGGTCACCGATAGCGGGCCGAACACCGTGGGCGTAGGCCCGAAGAAGATCCCCTCAGGGTTTTCCAGCCACTCGGGAAAGATTCCGGAGCCGATGATCAGTTTCCCCGCTTCCTCTCGGACAAAGAGGTTGCGGATCAACATCAGAAACTCCGAGGCGGCCCAGCCATGCTGACCATCGCCCATGCAGCCACCACCGGTGAAGGGATGGATCGCCTCGGGCCACTGGCCCGTGGGCGAGGCCAGTTCCATGACCGTTTCCAGCAGCTGGCGGTAGCGCGGGTCGCCACGGCGCAACAGGCTCTGGGCGATATCCAGGGTGAGGTAGGCGTTGATGCCGGAATGGATCATATCCTGGAAAAACGCCCCCCGGTGGAAGCAATGGTTCATCATGTACTCAACGGTGCTGGTGATCCGTTCATCATCGGGCGGCAGCAGTTGCAGCGGGTAATCCGCTACCAGTGATCCCACCGCACCGGCATCCATCCGGCGATATGGAGACGCGGGGATACAGCCCCGGCTCCGGGAGGGCGGAATGTTGTCGATGGTGGCGAAAATCACCTGCTCGAAGTCCCTGGCATATTGGCTGAACCGATCGGCCGGGGCCGCCGAGCCGTAACGGCCCATAATCCTGGACGCGGCCTGCAAACCGGCCAGGCCCCAGAAGTCATCCCAGTAATAATAGTCGTTGGGCCCCAGATGCTCGGCTGAGAATCCCGCCGGCAGCAGCCCTTCGTGGGGCAGTCCTTGCTTCCGGCGCACCCGTTTGTTCTCGATCCACTTGGCCCCTTTGTCAATGGCCTTCAGCCACCCCGGTGAAGGGCTGTGGCCGCTGAGGTCGAGATAGCGCTCCATGATCCAGAGCACCTGGCCGTTGGAGTCCCATTCACCCTGCTGGCTCTGGAAATAGCCGCTGAATTTCTGGCGTCCGGGAAAGACGTCCAGGCGCTGGTGGGCCCGGTCGACCAGGTTGACCGCCAGCAGGCTGTTGATCATCAGGCAGGCATCCCGGAACCAGAAGCGGAAGTAAGTATAGGGTCCGGGAACCACTTCCCCGGCCGACAGCAGTATAAGGGTCTGCAGGGCGGTGTCGTAGAGCTTCTGGGTACGACTGTCCACTCCCCGCAGCCGGGCGGCGCCTTGCAGGTGATGCTCCCACGAACCATCACCCGATTGGGGGGCGGGACAACCGGCAGGTATATCCCGCTCCAGATCGGTTAAAATACGTATTTTACCGCTGCCCCCGGAGATAGGGAAAAACGCAGCGGAGGTGGCCAGGCCGACGCCGCAGTGGACTTGCAGGTCATCTTCCGGCTGGTCCCATTTATCGATCACGTCGCCTTCATGGTACTTTGAAAAGAGGACCTTTTCCGGCTCCCGGTCAAGATGGATTCGGTTCCGCCGGTTAACCTGCCAGCCCGGCGACGGGCTTTTCACAAACTTGATATTTTCAATGAACTGCACCCCTTCCGGATTATACGGCCGCACGGCCACCACCAGCCAGGCGTTGGTGGCCGCTTCCGCCTCGACCTCCAGGCAGGCATAGTACTTGCCGTCCTCGCACCGCATGGAGGCCGCCGAATCGAGCCGGAAGCCGCCTTCGGCAAGGCGGGTCCGGACAGTAAGCCGCGGGTCATCGGCCAGAAACTGCTCGGCATCGGCCTGGCGGGAGGGGAAAAAGCCGTTGCCGTGCTCGTCGATGATCCAGCAGTCGATGGACCAGCCGTCGTATAAAGGGGTAAACATCCCCTGGGGATCGACAATGGGATAGGCCGGAACATCCGGCAGCCCCACGGCGGTCCAGTTGCGGTGGGTTAAATTGACGTGGGAGAAGGAAAACGCCCGGGGAATAAAGGACAGATCATCGGGGTTGAACTGCCTTTCCGCCCAGTACGGCCATACCCAGTCCAGGTTGTACTGGATCGCCCGAGCGTTGATCAGCCCCCGGGCATGAAAGATAATGCCGGCCCGGAGCAGCTCGATGGGCTCCTGCACCTCGGAGGGCTGGGCGAAACTGCGCGCCCGGGCGATGATGTTCAGGGGGTCGATGAAACCGTAGCGCCGGGCGGCCCACTTGACCAGAAATTTCCATGGCAAAAATCGAGTAATCATAAAGGCCATTGTAGTAGCCACAGGCCGATCTTGGCAAGCCATGAGATGGCGGCCTCAAAGCAGGGTGGGGCTGCTCGGCGAAAAAGAGTATCCCCAGCCCGTAGGCGACAACAGGAAGGGCGGAACGATCGGAAGGCGGGACGCAGGACTCAGTAGAGATCGGGGACGACAATACCCAGTTTTTTGATCCGGTAGCCGATCTGGCGGGGGGTCAGGCCCAGTTGGCGAGCCGCCCTGGCCTGGACCCAGCCGTGGCGCTGGAGGGCGACCAGCAGTTGCTGTTTTTCCATTTCCTGTAGCGATGAAGGGGCGGGCGATGAGGCCGTTAAACCGCCATCGGCGGCCGGGGACGAATTGAACCCGGCTGCCGCCCGGCTTTCTCCGACCGGAGCCGGCTCCGCCATTCCCTCCCCTGCTTCGTCATCGATGTAGGCTGGCAGATCATCCAGCTTGATACTGTCGTCGTCGTTCATGATCACCAGCCGTTCAACCAGGTTCTGTAATTCCCGCACGTTGCCGGGCCAGGAATATTCGACGAGCCGGCGCACCACCGGGCCGCTCAGGCTCGCCCGGCGCTGATTTTCCTTGTTGCTCCGGGCCAGAAAAAAGTCCAGCAGCAGCGGGATATCCTCCCGACGTTCCCGCAGCGGGGGCAACACCACCGGCACCACATTCAGGCGGTAGTAAAGATCGTCCCGGAAGGTGCCCCGGGCCACGCACTGGTCCAGGCTGCGGTTGGTGGCGGCAATGATTCGGACATCGACTCGGATGGTTTGGATCCCGCCCAGCCGCTCGAACGTCTGCTCCTGCAGGACCCGCAACAACTTGGCCTGCAGGGCCAGCGGCAACTCCCCCACTTCGTCCAAAAAAAGAGTACCGCCGTCGGCCAGCTCAAAACGCCCTTTCTTACGTTCAACAGCCCCGGTGAAGGCCCCTTTTTCATGGCCCAGCAACTCGCTTTCAAGCAGGTTTTCCGGCAGGGCGGCACAGTTGAGTTTGATAAAGGGACAATCGCGGCGAGGTCCGGCTTCGTGGATGGCCCGGGCCACCAGTTCTTTGCCGGTGCCGGATTCCCCCAGCAAAAGGGCGGTGGCCCGGCTGGGGGCCACCTTGCCGATATAATGATAAACTTCCTGGATACGCTTGCACTGGCCGATGATATTGTAGCGGTTAAAACGGCCCCGCAACTCCTCTTTCAACTGCCAGTTTTCCTCCCGCAGACTCTGCTGGCTGACGCTCAGCGCCCGGTGCAGCTTGAGAAACTGGCCGACCAGGGTGGCCACCACGGTAAGAAAACGGATATCTTCCTCAAACGATATCTCCGCCCCGAACAAACGATCCACCGACAGCACCCCCACCGGTTGTTCCTCCGCCACCACCGGCACCCCGATAAAAGAGATACCGCCCTTGGGCAGCTTGGCCCGAGCGCCGGTACGGTTGAGAAACAACGGCTCGGCGTCGATATCCGGCACCACGAAGGGATGGCCACTCTGGAAAATTCGACCGATCACCCCTTCTTCCGGCCGGTAAACGCCGCGCCGGATTTCCTGCTCGTTCAGGCCGTAGGAAGCGACGATGGACAACCGGCCGCTGTCGTGGTCCTGCAGCACCAGGGTGGCCCGCTCCATGCGCAGGGTTTCATGCAGCACCCGCAGGGTTTCCCCCAGGGTTTTGGCGATATCCATGGCCGAGCCCACCAACTGGCTGATCTGGTAGAGGGCCTGCAGTTCCAAATGCTCGATATTAGTGGACGACACGTTTCACCTTCCGGGTTAACAAAACAACCATTACGACCATGCAAACGTCGTTTAAACCGCCGGGGGTGGTAACCACTTACCAACCCCGACGATCTCCTGAACTACCGCGCCGGTAATTTTCCGATCGTTCTCTCGTAACTTCAAGAAACGTACCAATTTGCCCCAAAAACCTCCCGCACCACCACAAACATCGTTTAAACAAAAAGTTAAACCATGATAAAAATCGACGCCGAACCCACGCGGGCAGGCGGACCATGTAACCTTGCCTCACTTTTACACAAAATTGTCATGACAGCGAAAAACAGCACACCCGGACTTACATTTTAGGAAATGTCGATACAGCCACCATTTTGTTGAGCACCAGACAAAATGGTGGGCCCAACCCCTAAGGATCAAACTCTCAGCCCCGGCGCAAGAAATCATTCCTCCATAACATCCTCCCCACATCAACAAGATAAAACTTTTGTTCCGTCAATGTGAAGCTTTGGCACAACCCTTGCCTTTACAGCAATGCAACTGAAGCAAAGCAACTGGCGGTCATGGCGGCCGTTCCATGTTGACAAAAAACAACCCAAACAGAAGCAGGAGGCCAGAAGATGCGCAAGATAGCAATTTACGGCAAGGGCGGAATCGGCAAATCCACCACCACCCAGAACACGGTGGCCGGTTTGGCGGAGTTCGGCCGCAAAGTAATGGTGGTGGGCTGCGATCCCAAGGCGGACTCCACCCGGCTGCTGCTGGGCGGTCTGTCCCAGAAATCGGTACTGGACACCCTGCGGGAGGAGGGCGAGGATGTCGAGCTCGATGATATCCGCAAGAAGGGTTACGGCGATTCCTGGTGCGTGGAGTCCGGCGGCCCCGAGCCGGGGGTGGGTTGCGCTGGCCGGGGGATCATCACCTCCATCAATATGCTGGAGTCTTTGGGGGCCTACGAGGAGAGCGAGGGCTTGGATTATGCCTTCTATGATGTTCTCGGAGACGTGGTCTGCGGCGGTTTCGCCATGCCCATCCGCGACGGCAAGGCCGAAGAAATCTACATCGTGGTTTCCGGCGAGATGATGGCCATGTACGCCGCCAACAACATCTGCAAGGGGATCACCAAGTTCGCCCAGTCCGGTGGCGTGCGCCTGGGCGGCCTGATCTGCAACTCCCGGGCGGTGGACAACGAGGCCGATATGATCGAGGAGCTTGCCAGGAAACTGGGCACCAAGATGATCTACTTCGTCCCCCGGCACAACGATGTGCAAAGGGCGGAGATCAACCGCAAGACCGTAATCGAATGGAAACCGGAAGTCGAGCAGGCCGACGCCTACCGGGGCCTGGCCAAAGCCATCGACGAGAACAAGAATATGGTCATTCCCACCCCGCTTGAAATCGAGGAGCTGGAAAAACTGCTCATGGACTACGGCCTGATGGAAGCCTAAGGAAAGCAGCAAATTAATGAAATAAATCGGTCGGGCATTGGCGCCGGGCCGGGAACCTTTGGGAGAGATAACAATGATGTATATGATTCGTGCGATTGTGCGGCCGGAAAAATCGGATGCGGTGCTGGCGGCCCTGATGGACGCCGGTTTTCCCGCCGTGACCAAGTATGCCGTGGCCGGACGAGGTAAGCAGCGGGGGATCAAGATCGGTGATGTCACCTACGATGAATTGCCCAAGGTGATGCTGATGAGCGTGGTCAAAGACACGGACAAGGATTTCGTGATCCAGGCCATCATGGATACCGCCCGCAGCAAGGGCAAGGGGGCCTTCGGCGACGGCAAGATCTTCGTCACCCCGGTGGAAGAAGCTTATACCATCAGCTCGGGCATTAAGGAGCCGGCGGCGGAGGAGGTGGAGGCATGAAAGAGATCATCGCCATTGTCCGGATCAACATGATGAACCAGACCAAGCAAGCCCTAACCGACTGCGGCCTGGACGCCTTCTTCGCCCACGAGGCCCAGGGCCGGGGCAAGGGTTTTGTCAACCCCATGATCCTTGAAGGGGTGGAGCAGGGTTACGAGGAGGCCGCCGCCATTCTGGGCGAAAAGGGCAAGCTCTATCCCAAACGGGTGCTCACCGCCGTGGTGGACGACGGCATGGTGAAATGTGCGGTGGACACCATCATCAACGTCAACAAGACCGGCAAGCCCGGTGATGGCAAGATTTTCGTCCTGCCCATCAGTGATGCCATCCGGGTACGCACCGGAGAAACCGGGCAGAAGGCCATATCGTGACGGCCCGGCAGCACCCCGCCGTGCGGCGATCAGGCTGCCACTCCAGGGGACAGATTTTAAATCTGTCCCCGAACACGCGCCGAACACGCGCGGGACATAAGCAAACAATCTTTTAACCATCAGGAATAACGGGAGTTAGCAAAATGGCAACAGCAACCAGCAGTAAAGCGGCTTCCTGGGATCCGGCCGAGGT
Organism: Desulfurivibrio dismutans; assembly: GCF_029210385.1. Lineage (GTDB taxonomy): Bacteria > Desulfobacterota > Desulfobulbia > Desulfobulbales > Desulfurivibrionaceae > Desulfurivibrio > Desulfurivibrio dismutans. The sequence continues at coordinate 47,662 of NZ_JARGDQ010000003.1, forward strand.
TAAAGCGGAGTTGTTGAAGCAATATCCGCCCAAGGTCGCCCGCAAGCGCGCCAAGCAGATAATGATTAATGAGGCCCTGGAGAACGAAACTCCGGAAATCACCGCCAACGTCCGGACCATCCCCGGCATTATCACCATGCGCGGCTGTACCTATGCCGGCTGCAAGGGGGTGATCATGGGGCCGACCCGGGATATCGTCAACCTGGTCCATGGCCCCATCGGGTGCAGCTTTTACGCCTGGCTGACCCGGCGCAACCAGACCGACGCCGGCCCGGACGGCGAAAACTACATGACCTACTGCTTCTCCACCGACATGCAGGAGCAGGACATCATTTTCGGCGGCGAGAAGAAGCTGGCGGCGGCTATTCAGGAGGCCTACGATCTGTTTCATCCCAAGTCGATTGCGATCTTCGCCACCTGCCCGGTGGGTCTGATCGGTGATGATATTCACACCGTGGCTGCCAACATGAAGAAGAAGCTCGGCGATTGCAACGTCTACGCTTTCTCCTGTGAAGGCTACAAGGGGGTCAGCCAGTCCGCCGGCCACCATATCGCCAACAACCAGGTTTTCCGCCATATCGTGGGGGAAAACGATGAGGTCAAGCCCGGCAAATTCAAGATCAATTTGCTGGGGGAATACAACATCGGCGGCGATGGTTTCGAGATCGACCGGATTTTCGACAAGTGCGGGATCACCTGTATCTCCACCTTCTCCGGCAACTCGACCTACGATCAGTTCGCCTCGGCCCATACCGCCGATCTTAACGCGGTAATGTGCCACCGTTCCATCAACTACGTGGCCGACATGCTGGAGACCAGGTTCGGTATTCCCTGGATCAAGGTCAACTTTATCGGCGCCGAGGCCACCGCCAAGTCGCTGCGTAAGATCGCCGAGTACTTCGGCGATAAGGAGCTGATCGCCCGGGTGGAGGAGGTGATCGCCGAGGAGATGCCGGCGGTGGAGGCCGCCGCCGCCGAGGTTCTCCCCCGCACCGATGGCAAGACCGCCATGATGTTTGTCGGCGGCTCGCGGGCTCACCACTACAAGGAGTTGTTCAACGAGATGGGGATGCAGACCATCTCGGCCGGTTACGAGTTCGGACACCGGGACGATTACGAGGGCCGCCGGGTGATCCCCGAGATCAAGGTGGATGCCGACAGCCGTAACATCGAGGAGATCGAGGTGGAAGCCGACCCCACCCGCTACCAGCCTCGCAAGAGCGCCAAGGAGATCGCGGCTCTCGAAAAGGCGGGCTACAGCTTCAAGCATTACGACGGGCTGATGCCGGATATGGATAAGGGGACGATGATCATCGACGACCTCAACCAGTACGAGGCCGAAAAGCTGGTGGAGTTGCTGAAGCCGGATATCTTCTGCGCCGGGATCAAGGAGAAATTCTCCATTCAGAAGCTGGGGGTGCCCATGAAGCAGCTCCACAGCTACGATTCCGGCGGTCCTTACGCCGGCTTCAAAGGCGCGGTCAACTTCTACCACGAGATCGACCGGCTGGTGAATTCCAAAGTCTGGGGCTATTTGCAGGCCCCCTGGCAGCGGAACCCCCAGCTCTCCGCTTCTTACAACTATTAGTAATCGTCCAGCAGCACCACACCTTCGGGCGATCAGCCCAGCTTGCGTACTGGAGTACGCGGCACCGGGCTGCAAGACCAAATCTGCGGCACTGCTGGACGATTACCGCGAGCTTAACCCAAGGGGACTGATGTTAAATCTCTCTCCACCAGCCGCCAACCACGTATTTTTGAGGATAAAGCAATGCTACTACGACATACCCCTGTAGAGATCACGGAGCGCAAGGCCCTGACCATTAACCCGGCCAAGACTTGCCAGCCCATCGGGGCGATGTACGCGGCCTTGGGGATTCACGGCTGCCTGCCCCACAGCCATGGCTCCCAGGGGTGCTGCGCCTATCATCGCAGTACCCTGACCCGGCATTACAAGGAGCCGGTATCCGCCTCCACCAGTTCCTTTACCGAAGGGGCCTCGGTGTTCGGTGGTTCGGCCAATATGCTCCAGGCCATTAACAACATCTTCACCGTTTACAACCCGGAGGTCATCGCCGTCCACACCACCTGTCTCTCCGAGACCATCGGTGATGATCTGCCCCAGATCAAGAAGAAGGCCCAGTTGGAGGGCAAGGTTCCCGACGGCAAGTACGTCATCAGCGCCTCCACCCCCAGCTATGCCGGTTCCCACGTCACCGGGTTCAGCAGCATGGTGACTTCCATGGCCGGGATGGCCGAGTCCACCGGCAAAAAGAACGGCAAGGTCAACATCATCCCCGGTTGGGTGGAGCCGGCGGACATGGAAGAGATCAAGCGGCTGGCCGGCCTGGTGGGGGTCAAGAGCATCGTTTTTCCCGACACCTCCGGGGTACTCAACGGCCCGCTTTCCGGCGAGTACAAGATGTTCCCTGACGGTGGCACCACGGTGGCCGAATTGAAGGCCACCGGCGATGCCAATGCCACCTTGGCCCTGGGCGATTGGTGTTCCGGTGAGGCCGCCCGCTACCTGGACAAGGCGCACAAGGTGCCCTGCCAGGTTCTCGATATGCCCTTCGGGCTCAAGGCCACCGACCGCTTCATCGACGCCCTGCGCACCGTGGCCGGGGTCACAGTCTCCGATGAGGTCGCCTTGGAACGGGGCCAGTTGGTGGATCTGATCACCGACATGCACCAGTACCTTTATAAGAAAAAGGTGGCCATCTTCGGCGACCCGGACCAGCTCATCGCCATGACCGACTTTCTGGTCTCTTTGGATATGGAGCCGATCCACATTGTCACCGGCACGCCGGGCAAGAAGTTTGAAAAACGGATCAAGGAGATCACCAATGAGATGGGCCGTCCGGTCAACGTCAAGGCCAGGGGCGACATGTTCCTGCTCCACCAGTGGATCAAGCAGGAGCCGGTGGACCTGCTGATCGGCAACACCTACGGCAAATATATCGCCCGCGACGAGGATCTGCCCTTTGTCCGCTGGGGCTTCCCCATCCTGGATCGCCAGGGCCATCAGTACTTCCCCACCGTGGGTTACAAGGGGGGCTTGCGCCTGCTGGAAAAGATCCTCGGGGAGCTGATGGACCGCAAGGACCGCGATGATTCGGAAAGCCAGTTTGAATTGGTCCTCTAAGGGCTAACGGTAATTTCAGGCAGCTTTTAGCCATCAACAAAAACAAGGAGTGAGACCATGAAAAAAAACTGGGAAAAAATTTTCGAGTACGCCTCGATGCCGCTGCATGGCACCATGTCACGCAAGTTGCGCAAGGGGGTTTCCCTGCAGATCAACGAAGGCAAGGTCTATGAAAAGGCCGTGATCTTTCTCGGTGAGGAGTTCGTTCGCATCACCCAGGATGGCGACGACATGCAGGTTTTGAACGCCTATTATGACTGGGCCGGCATCCGCTCCATTGGCACCTACAGCCAAAGAGAGGAGAAGCATCAAGGTTAAGGCAAGAATTAACAAGCAACAATAAACAGGGACAGATTGCCAATCTGTCCACCACTAATGCCAGGAGCAAGATCATGGCCAAGAAAAACGCGGAAGATTTTCTCATTGCCGGCGGCGAAGACCTCAAAATGCGGGCCCGCTACGATGCCATCAAAAACATGGAAGACTTCGTGGCCGCCGCCAACGGCGAAGGCTACGATTTCACCATCGATGAATTCAACGAAGTCCTGCGGGAGGCCGGCGATTCTTTCGATCTGATCGGCAATCCCGCCAAACGGATGATCTGGTGGGTATAAAAAAGGAGGCTGAAGAACAATGCCGAAGGCACGGTGGATCTGCTGTACGGCGGCGGCAAGAAAGGTAAGTGCAGGAAATAGTGTATTCAAAACATAACGCAGGAGACAAAGGAAATGGCCATACCAACGCGTCAGATCATCGTTTGCCAGAGTTTCCGGGTTGCCGGCGACAAGAAGGGCATTTGCCACAAGCAGACCGAAGGGTTTCTGCAATACATCGAAGAAGAGGTGCTCGACCGGGGGCTTGACTGCCTGATCAGTGCCACCACCTGCCTCAAGCAATGCGAATCGGGGCCGATCATGGTGATCCAACCGGAGAACTGGTGGTTCAAGGGGGTGGACAGCGAAGAGGCGATCGACGCGATTCTGGACGGGCTTGAGGATGGCGAGCCCCCGGCCAAGTACCTGATCACGGCATAGGGTGGCAAGCAGATGACCTTTCGATCCTATCTCGAGTCAGGGGGAACTCAGTGCCCTAAATGCGGTTCCACGGCGATTAAGGCGAGTGCGCCAGCGGAAAAGACAGGCCCCGGTCAGATGCAGGTTGCCATGTTCTGCGCGACCTGCGGCGCCAGATGGCGGGACACTTATACACTGAGCAAGTCTGAGGATTTATAATCCGAGGAGAAGATTTTGGACAAACATGGGGGGAATTCATAATGGCTCTCAAACCCTTGGGGGTAGTCAAAACCATCGTCGAGGCGGCGGGGATGGGTATCTCCTATGTCTATGATGATCTGATCTTCCTGGAGCACAACTCCTTTTTACTCCAGTTCACCGACAACGAGAGGGAAATTACGGTCCACGTGAACAGGGAGGCGGACGAGGCCGTGGTGCAAGGCGATATAGCTCGCCTGCAGGAGAGCGCGCTCGACCACGCGATGCAACTTACCCGAGGGGGGCGTTACACCCTGGTTCCGGAGGGGGAGGATTCCCTCCGCATCGAATTCAGTGACTGAACCTTAGAAATCAGGCGGCGCATCCCTGTGCCGCTGGAGCGATTTCGCAACCGGCTGCTACGCAAGGAGGGAGCATTATGTCGGAATCACGCAAGGGGGTGATTGCCAGCTTGGCCGGGTTTCCCGCTCCGGGAAGCGAACCCATCAAAGGGTGGGAGGATTTTCTGCGGGAGGGCAATCAGTTTCTGGCCACGGCCAACAATGCCTACGCGCAGCGGAAAGAGGCCTTCACCACCGCGATTCTCTATAACCTGGTGGCCATGGCCATTGAAAAACTGATCATGGCCTTGCTCATGAAAAGCGGCAAGCTGCCGTACAACCACACCATGCACGATCTGGTGGCGGCCATTGACGAGTTTCTGCCCGGCGAACTGGCGGGGCTTGGCGAAGAGCTCAAGGGGCTGGATGGATTTCAGGATATCTGCGACCTGGAGAGTTACTCCATCAGCCCCCCGACCATGGAGCAGATAGGCGGTATGCTCACCCTGGCCTTGGAGATCCAGGCACGCGTCATGAACTCTGTTATTGATCGTTAATCAACACAGCAAGCAACTGCTGATCATTCTCAGCCCGGAAACCATCCGTCACCGCCTGCTTACCTCGGGTGTCGGCACTGCCTGAAGGATGCCACCCAGGCAGAGATGCCGGCGGCGGAAAAATCTTATCATCAAGCCAGCGAGCCGTTGTTGATCCAGCGGCGCGTCCAGTCGGGCGATGGCGGTGCGCAGCCGGGCTCCGGGCACCAGCTCCGGCCCACGCCGGGTCAGCATTTCCCGCATGAACGAGCGGGAGAACTCGGGATGCGGCTGGACCGAGAACCCCCAATGGCCATAGACCAAGGCCGCGTAGCGGCAAAAGTCATTACCGGCGACACATTGCGCCCCTGGCGGCGGCTCGGTTACCTGGTCCTGGTGCCAGGCGTTGAGGGTCAATCGTTCTCCGGCAAACGAGTACTGCTGCGGCCCAACCGCCCAGCCGCCGGCAAACTTATCCACCCGGCCGCCCAGGGCCTGGGCCATCACCTGGTGGCCGAAGCAAACTCCCACCATCACCACGTCAGCCTGGCGGGCGGCCAGAATAAAATCTTCCAGTGGCGGGATGAAGGGGTGATCTTCGTAAACACCGTGACGGGAGCCGGTGATCAGCCAGCCATCGGCGGCATGGACAGTGGTCGGAAAGTGCCGGTTTTCCACGTCCCATTCCTGCAGCTCAAGGCCATTACCCGCCAGCAGCCGGCGAAACATGGAGCCATAATCGCCATGGAGCGATCGCAAACTGGCCGGCGCCCGGCCGGTGCACAGAATACCGATCTTCATGCCACCGGACCGGTTACAAATTCCATGCCAGCAGCGCCATAATCCGCCAACCCTGCCGGGCAGGGAGATTTAACCGACAAGCCGCTACGCTGACCAGTCGTTTAGCAGGTTCGACACCAACAAATTTGTCGCTTACCTTACCTATTCGTCATCTTCGGCACCTTACAGTTGCCTCCAGTAAAACCCAAAACCGGCCAGGAACGGCCACATGGTGAACAATTGGCGGGTTGGCACAGGCCTTGCTCTCTTGTTCCAAACATAATGAGGCACCACGGTTCCCGGTTGGGCCGGGAACCGGTCTTTTCTCCGCAACTGGAATATGCCGTGCGGGGCAAAGATGCAAAGCCACAGGACACTACAGCGAGGGAAAAACCATGGAAGCAACAGCATTAGAAGCCAGACAAAAGCAGATATGGTGCAAGGACGACAACCCCATGGTGATGGATTGCGACAAGGACAGCCTGGCCGGGGCGGTGAGCCAGCGGGCCTGCGTGTTCTGCGGCTCCCGGGTGGTGCTCTACCCCATTGCCGATGCCCTGCACCTGGTGCATGGCCCCATCGGCTGCGCCGTTTATACCTGGGATATCCGCGGGGCCCTCTCTTCGGGGCCGGAGTTGCACCGGCTCAGCTTTTCCACCGACATGCAGGAGCGGGATGTGATTTTCGGGGGGGAAAAGAAGCTCTACCGGGCCTTGGTGGAGTTGATCGACCGTCATGCCCCGGCGGCGGCCTTTGTTTACTCCACCTGCATTGTCGGAATCATCGGTGATGATCTGGAGGCGGTCTGCCGCCAGGTTAGCGCCGAGAAAGGGATTCCGGTGCTGCCGGTGCAGTCGGAAGGGTTCAAGGGCAACAAACGGGCCGGCTACCAGGCCGCTTGCCTGGCCATGCGCCGTCTGGTGGGGACCGGCGATACGGCTGGAATTTCACCTTACAGCATCAACATCCTGGGAGATTTCAACCTGGCCGGCGAGTTGTGGCTGATTCGCGACTACTTTGCCCGCATGGGGGTGGAGGTGGTGGCCAACATCACCGGAGATGGCCGGGTAGCGGATATCCAGCGGGCCCATGGGGCGGCCCTCAACGTCGTCCAGTGTTCCGGGGCCACCATGGATCTGGCCACCATGATGAAGGAAGATTTCGGCATCCCGGTCATCAAGGTTTCCTATTTCGGCATCGAGGACATGGCCGCAGCCCTGTATGCGGTGGCGGATTTTTTCAAACAGGAGCCGGCCATCATGGCCCGGACCAAGGAGTTGGTGCGAGAAGAGCTGGCCACTCTGCTGCCGGAGTTGGAGCAGTACCGCCGGGACTTACAGGGTAAAAAGGCGGCCATCTACGTGGGCGGGGCCTTCAAGGCCTTTTCTTTGGTCAAAGCCTTCCGCACCATCGGCATGGAGGTGGTGATGGTGGGCTCCCAGACCGGCACCGCCGAAGACTACCAGGAACTGGCGGATATCACCGATCCCGGCACCATCATCGTCGACGACTCCAACCCGTTGGAACTGGCCTCCTTCCTGCGCGACAAGAAGGTGGACCTCTTCGTCGGCGGGGTCAAGGAACGGCCCATCGCCTACAAGCTGGGGGTGGCCTTCTGCGACCACAACCACGAACGCAAGGAGATCCTGGCCGGCTTTGCCGGGATGCTCAACTTCGCCCGCGAGGTTCACGCCTCGGTAATGAGCCCGATCTGGCGCCTGCTGCCTCGCCGGGCGGCATAGGTCTTGTGCTCCGCCTATGCCGCCCGGCGCAGGTCCCTGGGTGGCAACGATCAGGCTGTTCCTGCTCACGCTCCGCAACCAGGTCGTTTTGAGGGGGTTTTTCGTTGACATGCCAGTCGGCAGTCGTTATCGACATGAAGCAAAGGAAATTCCTATCACCTCACCGTCACCTGTCACCATAACCCGCAAAAACCATGATACCGGACTACCGCAATCAAACCCTGAAGATCCTGCCCCGGGTATGCGCCAAATGCGGCCGGGAGTTTGCCGGCAAGAAGCTGCGGGAACTGACGGTCCACCACAAGGACCACCACAACAACAACCCGCTCGGCGGCAGCGAACCGCGAAAAACCTGATCACCATGGATTTTAGCGAAAACTTAATCCCGGCCAGGATGATCCGGCGTTACAAACGTTTTCTGGCCGATGTTCGGCTGTCCGACGGAAGCGAACTAACCGTCCACTGCCCCAATTCCGGCAGCATGATGGGGTGCGTGGAGACGGACGGACCGGTGCTGCTTTCGACGGCCGCCAACCCCGCCCGCAAGTACCGCCACACCCTGGAATTGGTCCGGGTGGACGGGGTTTGGATCGGGATCAACACCTCCCGGACCAATGCCCTGGTACGGGAGGCCCTGGAAAACGGGGTGATCGACGAACTGCAGCCGGTGGCCGCGATCCGGGCCGAAGTCAAGGTTTCCGCCCGCAGCCGGCTCGATTTCCTGATCGACCATGATAATGGCCGGACCACCTACCTGGAGGTCAAGAACTGCACCCTGGCCGAAAACGGCATCGCCATGTTCCCCGATGCCGTCACCAGCCGGGGCGCCAAACACCTGACCGAACTGATCCGCCTGCGAGAGGAGGGTAATGGCGCGGCGGTGCTTTTCTGCGTCCAGCGCCGTGATGTTCGCCGCTTCGCGCCGGCCGCCCGGATCGATCCGACCTATGCCGCCGCCCTGGCCAACGCCGCAGCCAAAGGCGTCCTGGTTCTGGCCTACCGGGCCGAGGTCGGCCCCACCGCAATCCGCCTGCTCCACCCCCTGCCGGTCAACCTGTCCGGAGATCCATGCGGTCCGGGTGGCCGGGCCACCTGAATGTCGGTAGTGCTTCCATTTTGTCGCAAGCCAGACCTACGGCGGCCCATCTTCGCTGCCGGTTAGAAGCCGGCTCCGGACTCATTATCGGCCGGGACTCTCTTTCTATTTCTTTGTAAATACATATTTTATTAAAACTATTGCTGGTTTTTATTCGCTGCTTTTCATCGGTGCGGGCCCACCTTGGCATGCCCATTGCTCTAGTCCCGTTGCAAGTTGATCAATCTCGGTCAAAAGCGGGAGAATGTCATGAGCAAGAAAACACCGGATTTTGTTTCCACTACCAACGCCTGCAAGCTGTGCCGGCCCCTGGGGGCGGTGCTGGCCTTTCGTGGGGTGGCCGGGGCCGTGCCTTATCTGCATGGCTCCCAGGGTTGCGCCACCTACATGCGGCGCTACATCATCAGTCATTTCAATGAACCTATCGATATCGCCTCCTCCTCTTTGGGGGAGAAGAATGCGATCTACGGCGGCGGCGCCAATCTCAAGATGGGCCTGAAAAACGTTACCGCCAAGTACCGGCCGGAGCTGATCGGCATCGCCACCACCTGTCTCACTGAAACCATCGGTGACGACCTCCATCAACTGTTGGGTGAGTACCGCCGGGAGTTCCTGGCCGGCGATCAATCCGATCCCCTCTTGGTCCGTGTTTCCACCCCCAGCTACGCCGGCAGCCACATGGAAGGCTTCCACGGGGCGGTGCGAGCCCTGGTGGAGCAGTTAGTCGATGCTGATGCGGCAGAAGCCGGGTTGGCGACGGACAAGGAGCAAGCCGGGCCGGTAATCAACCTGCTTCCCGGTCTGGTTTCCCCGGCTGATTTGCGGCTGCTTAAAGAGATTATGGCTGAATTTCAACTGTCGGCCACCATCCTGCCCGACATTTCCGAGACCCTGGATGGCCCGGCCCTGGACGACTACCCCCTGATCCCCCAAGGCGGCACCGAAATCTGCGCTATCCGCCGAATGGGGCGGGCTGAGGCCAGTATTGAATTCGGCCGGACCCTGCCTGAACCGTTATCCGCCGCCGGTTGGCTGGCAAGCAAGCACGGGGTGGAATGCCATCGCCTGGGCCTACCCCTGGGCCTGCGGGAAACCGATCGTTTTCTGGCCCTGTTGGCTGATTTGACCAACACCGGGCCGCTTGCCGCCGGCGCCCGTCTCCGTGACTCACAATTGCGTGACTCACGCTCGTCCCTGCCTCCTTTTCAGGCCGCCGCCCGAGGCCGGTTACTGGATGCCATGGTGGACGGCCACAAGTACCTGGCCGGCAAACAGGCGGTGGTTTACGGCGAAGAGGATCTGGTGGTGGGGCTGGTTTCCCTGTTGGCTGAATGCGGGGTGCGGACGGTGCTTTGCGCCTCCGGCGGCAAAAGCGGCAAACTGGCCGCCGCCGTTAAGGAAGTGGCCGCCGATCTCCTGCCGGAACTTCCCGAAGTTGAGGAAGATTGCGATTTTTTTGATATCGCCGCCCGCGCTCGGCAACTCAAGCCGGACCTGCTCATCGGCCACAGCAAGGGCTACTCCCTGGCTCGAGAGCTGGGGATTCCCCTGATCCGGGTGGGTTTCCCCATTCACGACCGCCTGGGCGGCCAGCGGATTCTCCATCTCGGCTACCAGGGAGCCCAGCAACTTTTCGACACCATCGTCAATACGGTGATTGCCCGTAAACAAGACGATTCACCGGTGGGCTACAGCTACATGTAAAGAAGCTGACCCGGCGGCATTACCGCCTGGAACCTGGCAAACACAAAACGCTTACAACCGGTTAACTCAACAGCAAAGGAGCAAGGTAATGAATATAAAAACGGACAGTGCCCAGGGCCCCATAACTGATCACGGGAGTCATCCGCAGGTAAGCGGTCACCGGGTGCCGCAGGTTGCGGCAAGCGGGACGGCGATGCGTGCTCCAGCACGTGAGCCGGCCCGATCGCCGCAAGATGTGGTGCCCCGTGATCGCTTACAGCATCCATGCTTCAATCCGGCGGTCAAGGGCCAATTCGGGCGGGTTCACCTGCCGGTGGCCCCCCACTGCAACATCAAGTGCAACTACTGCGACCGCAAGTACGACTGCGTCAACGAATCGCGGCCCGGAGTGACCTCCACCGTGCTTGCTCCCGATCAGGCCCTGGTTTACCTGGACCGGGTGCTGGAAAAGGAACCGCGGATCAGCGTGGCCGGTATTGCCGGCCCCGGCGATCCCTTCGCCAATGCCGAGGCCACCATGGAAACCGTGCGGCTGATCAGTGAAAAACACCCGCAAATGCTGCTCTGCCTTTCCAGCAACGGCATGAACATCGGCCCCCATATCCTCGAACTGGCAGCCCTTAATGTTTCCCATGTTACCATCACCGTCAACGCGGTGGACCCGGCGGTGGGGGAAAAGATTTACGGCTGGGTGCGGGACGGCAAAATCCTTTACCGGGGACGCCAGGCCGCCGAACTGCTGCTCAGCCGCCAGTTGGAGGCGGTGCGGCGGCTGAAGGCGGCCGGGATCACGGTCAAGATCAACTGTATCATGATCCCCGGTATTAACGACCACCATATCCCGGCCGTGGCGGAAGCGATGCGGGATTTGGGGGCCGATCTCTTCAACTGTATGGCCCTGTTTCCCAACGCCGGCACCCCCTTTGCCGACATCCTCGAGCCCGGCAAACAGGAACTGGCGGCCATGCGGGCCAGGGCCGAGGAGTTTCTGCCCCAGATGCGCCACTGTACCCGTTGTCGGGCCGATGCCGTGGGCCTGCTGGGGGAGGACCGCAGCACCGAAATGCAGGGCTGTCTGGCCGCCTGCGCCACCCTGCCACCACCGGCTCCGGCCGACCGACCCTATGTGGCGGTGGCCACCATGGAAGGCATTCTGGTCAACCAGCACCTGGGGGAAGCCGAGACTTTTCAAGTTTTCGAGCGCCAAGGCGAGGAATACCGCCTGGTTGCCGAACGCCCGGCGCCACCCCAGGGGGGCGGCGTCCGCCGCTGGATTTCCGTGGGCCGGACCCTCAACGACTGTCGGGCACTGCTGGTCAGCGCCGTAGGCCAGACCCCGGCCGAGATCCTGCGAGAATCCGGCCTGCGGGTGGTGGAGATGAACGGCTTCATCAACGAAGGCCTGAAGGCGATTTACAAAGGCGGCAACCCGGCTGTTCTCAAAACCCGGCAGGTAAAATCCTGCTCCTCGGGCGGCTGTAGCGGCACGGGAGTGGGGTGTGGCTGAGTTTTGTTGAATGTTGTCAACCAATACACCAGAGGAAGCAACCATGCCGGGATTAATCGACAGCACTTTGCGGGAAGGGCTCCAGGGGGTGAGGGTTGAGTTGAGCCCTGCACAACAGTTGGTCGTGGCCACCGGACTGGTGAAGCTGGGCATCGAAGAGTTGGAAGTGGGGCCGGTGGGCCTGACGCAAGCCGCAGGCGGAGAGCCTGTTGACCCGCTGGCGCTCCTGATCCCCCGGCTCCGCCGGGAGGCCGAAGTCCGGCGACTGGCCGTCTGGTGTCGCTGTGTGCCGGCGGATATTGAGCGTTCCCTGGCCCTGGCGCCCGACGTGCTGTCCCTCTCCATTCCGGTTTCGCCCCTGCAGATGGCAAGCAAGCTGGGCCAGCCGGCGACAGCGGTCTTAAACCTGGTTGAGGCCGCTCTGACCCGGGCACGGGGGCTGGTGCCCTGCCTGGCCCTGGGCCTGGAAGACGCCACCCGGGCGGAACCGGATTTTCTGCGGCAAATGGTGGAGCTGGCGGTCAGCCATGGAGTGGATCGCCTGCGCCTGGCCGATACGGTGGGGATTGCCGCCCCGGGTGAAATTGCCGAACTGGTGGAACGGGTGCGCGGCTATGTCGCTGCAGGAAGGGCGGCAAGAGGCAGGCCGGCGGGATGCGCGACGGGAAAACCGATAAGCATCGGAGTGCATACTCACAACGATTTCGGCCTGGCGTCGGCCAATGCCATCGCCGCCCTGGAAGCCGGAGCCGACTGGGCCGATGTTTCTCTGCTTGGCCTGGGCGAACGGGCCGGCCTGGCCCGCCTGGAAGAGGTGGCCGCCTACCTGGCCCTGCGCCGGGATCATCCCTACCGCCTGGAGCGGCTGCCGGAAATGGCCCGACAACTGGCCGGCTTCTGCGGCCGGGAGATTCCGCCCTGGCGGCCGGTGGTGGGCCGGGATGTGTTCAGCTGTGAAACCGGGCTGCACCTGGCAGCCATGCAGGTCGACCCGGCCAGCTACGAACCTTTCGCGCCGGAACTGGTGGGGCGGCGGCGCACCCTGCTCTACGGGATCAAGGCCGGCCGCCGGGCCATCGCCCGGCAATGGGAGCGCTGCCGGCGCGCCCACTGTCCCGCAGAGCAGAGTGCGCCAGCCACCACTGCCGAGGGTCCGAAAAACAGCACCATCCCCGTTGCCCTGATGATCCGGGTGCGCCAGGCGGCCCGCGACTTGCGCCGGCCCCTGACCTGTGACGAGTTGCAACAGGTTTTTCTAAATTACGCCTGAATAATCGGATTGCCCATCCGGTGAAGTTTGCGGGGAGCAGATTGACGGTGATCTTTTATTGCGCCTATCGTTATATTCAACTATACATAACGACATTGGGATCGAGTTTACATCACCGTTAACCAGGGCCGGCTGCCTGCGGAACGGTTTACTAAAAAATTCCCGGTGAGTTATCATGCTGGAGTCATCCTTTCTTGTTCCATTACAGCTCACCCTGCGGGTGGCGGGGTTGGCCACCCTGCTGGCCCTGATTTTCGGGGTGGCCGCCGCCTGGGTGCTGTATCGTTATCGCTTCCCCGGCCGGGAATTGCTGGATGCCCTTTTCTCCCTGCCCCTGGTCCTGCCGCCCACGGTGCTGGGTTATTACCTGCTGGTGGCCCTGGGCCGCAACAGCTGGCTGGGGCGCTGGCTGGAGGAGACCTTCGGCATCACCCTGATCTTCACCTGGCAGGGGGCGGTGGTGGCGGCCACAGTGGTAGCTTTCCCCCTGGTCTTCAAGGCGGCCCGCAGCGCCTTTGAAAACGTAAGCCACAACTACGAAAACGCGGCCCGCTCTTTGGGCTGCAACCCCTGGCAGGTCTTTTGGCGGATTACCCTGCCCCTGGCCGGGCGCGGCATCCTGGCCGGGACCATGCTGGCCTGTGCCCGGGCCATGGGGGAATTCGGCGCCACCCTGATGGTGGCCGGCAACCTGCCCGGCAGAACCCAGACCATGCCCCTGGCCATTTACAGCGCCGTGCAACGGGGCGATGACACCCTGGCCCACAGCCTGGTGTTGCTGCTGTCGATGGTCTGCGTGGTGATTCTCTGGACATCCGGCAAGATGCTCAAAACCCGATGGCATCCCCATTAAGGTTAACCCAGCCAGCGCTTGCGGGCAAACAGGCCCGGGGCCACCGGACAGCAAAGACAAACACCAACACGGAACAAAGACAATGAAAGTAACTGCATTACAAAAGGTTAAAGGATCCCTGACCAAGCTGATGCTGGCAATGTTGCTGGGCGGCGCCGTCCTTAGCGCTTCACCGGCACGGGCCGCCGAACTGCTGGTTTCGGCAGCGGCCTCCCTGAACGACGCCTTCACGGAGCTTGCAACCCTCTTTGAACAGGAGAACCCAGGGGTAAAGGTGATCGGCAACTTCGCCTCCTCGGGGGCACTTTATCGCCAGCTTGCTCAAGGAGCGCCGGCGGATGTGTTTGCCTCGGCCAATCCCCGCTGGATGGCGGAGGCCATCGGGCGGGGATTGGTACAACGGGAAGAATCACATCAATTTGTTACCAACGATTTGGTTCTGGCGGTACCAGCCGCCGGGCGGGTGACCATCTCCGACTTGGGCGACCTCAAGTCTCCGGCCGTGACCAGGGTGGGTATCGGTACCCCGGAGACGGTGCCGGCCGGGCGTTATGCCAGGGATGCTCTGGAGGCGGCCGGCATCTGGCATGAGTTGACCGGCAAGATGATTTTCGGGGAAAACGTGCGCCAGGTTCTGGATTACCTGCGCCGGGGCGAGGTGGATGCCGGCTTTGTTTACGCCACCGATGCGGTCAAGGGCGGAGAGGCGGTGCAAGTGGTGGAGATCATGCCGTCAGACGAAGAACCGGCTTATCTCATCGCCCCCCTGGCAGGGGGCCGGCAACCGGAATTAGCCCGCCGCTTTGTTGAGCTGAGCGTCTCGGAGCGGGGCGAAGCAATCCTGGCCCGCCACGGCTTTAAACCGGTCGCCGGGGCGACCGACTGAGCGCTTGCGCCCAGGAACGGGCAATCTGCTTGCTTACCCCCCGGCTCCAGAGAGTCTGCCCTGATTATGAAAAGACGCCACGCTGAAAACAAGCCCAAGGAAATCCGCCCCGGTTACCACTGCCGGGGGAGGGTCTGGATCGAGCACAACGGCGAGACCTTTATCGGTTTCGGCCGGATGGTGCTGCTGGAGAAGATCCGGGAACTGGGCTCCATCAATCAGGCCGCCGCCGCCATGGGCATGTCCTACAAGCACGCCTGGGATCTGGTTAACGCCATGAACCGCCACGCCGCCGAACCCCTGGTAATTTCCTGCCGGGGCGGCAAGGGCGGCGGTGGTGCCCGTCTCACCGGGGCCGGAGCGGAAGTCATCAGCCAATTCAAAAAAGTCCACGCCGAACTTAACGCCTTCCTGGCGGCCCAAACAACAAAACTGCCCTGGTAACGGGATTGGAGCTCGGAAAAGTCATTTTTTGCTGATCCAGAGTGCACGTCTTCTCGAACAAAACCGTCCAGTGCAGCCGAGGCCTTAAAGCACCCAGCAGGCCGTGCCCCTTAAGCCTGTTCCTGTCATGAAGTCGATTCGCGACGAAGAATGATCCGCTCCAGCTTGTCTATGGTGTACTGCTGCCCCGGGGCCAGTTCCAACCGGTGGCAAACCACCTCGACCCCGGTGCCTTGCAGACTGGCAAAGGCCTTAAAATCCTCACTGAGCACGGCCCGGTCTCGGCGGCAGACGACGATAAAGTCATTGCCGTAAACCCTGAACAGCAGGTTATCGGCAAAATTACTCCGCAACTCGGCGGCAAATTCTTTGAGCAGCCGGTTGCCTTTCTCCCAGCCTCCATGCCGGTTGTAAGCCGCCAGACCCTGCAGGTGGAGATGATGGAGGCACTGATAAGTGAACTCCCCCTGGTTATTGTACAGCATCATCTTCAGGTAATCCTCGTTAAACAGACCAGTTAGGTGATCACTGAAGAAATATGACAGCCTTTTCTCCTCCAAATCCTTGACCGGGGTTTGGCTGATACGGCACAACCCCCGATGACCGGCGCAGAACCGGTTGTCTTCATTGTCTTCGGCCAGCACTTCCGGGACCGCCACCCGATCCAGCACCCGCACCGCCGCCACTACCACCGCAGGATCAAACTGCCCGCCGCTGTGCTTCTGAAGCAGGGACAGAGCCCCTTCCACGCCCATCCGTGGCTTGTAAATGCGATTGGTGGTCATGGCATCGAAGCTATCGGCCACGCTTAAAATACGGGCCAACAGAGGAATCTCCTCTCCCCGCAGGCCGTCGGGATAGCCCCCACCGTCATAATGTTCATGATGACGGAGAATAATCTCGGCCAGATCCCGGTACATCTCGACATTGACCAGCATTTCATAGCCGGCCACCACATGCAGCTTGATCAGGTCGCGCTCCAGGTCATCGAGCTTGCCGGGCTTGAGCAGGACCGCGTCCGGAGTGGCGATCTTACCGATATCATGCAACGAGGCAGCCCGGTAAAGGCGGTAGACCTCTCCCGTATCAAGCCCCATTTCCCGGGCGATCCGGCGGCTATAATAGGCCACCCGCTCGGTATGGCCGGCGGTATAGGTATCCCGCTGTTCGATCATCCCGACAAAAGTGAAGACAACCTCCTCGTAACTGGCCAGATTGTCCCGACGCAATTGTTTTTCCTGCTCCAGCAGCCCAGCGATTTCACGGGTTCGCTCCTCCACCCGCTGCTCCAGCAAATGGTTGGCCGCAGCCAGTTTTTCCTCGGCCCGGCGACGCCGCAGCACCTCCTGCTCCAAGGGATGAATGGCCAGCCAGCGAAAAATCCACCAAAGGCCAACCCCCAGCGCCCCGGCTATCAATAGAGAGGCCAGTAGCAGCCGGTTGCGCAGTTGCGTCAGGATTTGTTCCAGTTCCCCATAATCTCTGACCAGTTCAAGGGTCAGCAGGTGCCGGCCAGCCAGCTCAATCCGCTTTTCCCGGACCAGGTGATGTGGTGAAACGGCGGGCCGTTCAAAAACGGTGAGGAGATAACCTTGCGGGGTAAAGGCGGCAAAACGGATGACTTCCGGGTTGTTGGCCGACCAATGCTGAATGAACAACTCCACGTCGGCAAAACGGTAGCGCAACAGGGGTTCGGTCATAAAGGTGGCCGCCTGCTCCAGTTCAACCGCGGTGCGGCTCTCCAGTTCCGCCATGATACTGCGCCGCTGCTGCTGCATAACCCAGAAATTGATCACCGCCAGGGTCATCAGCAACAATAACAGCAGAGCAACGATCGCTCGGTTGTAAGAAAAAGGCATAGCCGGTGAAGCGACGGGCATGGGGAAAACCTTGAAAAAATGCCAGGTTGAGATCGTCCGCCGGACAACTTATGCGGCAGGGTACCCGTGGGGCCAATTAACCAACAGTATAAGTTAAGCAGAAAGTCACATATTCCGCAATCTTTCGGAGCAAGAGTGATCGACTGATCGCAAAGAACAAATCGCCAGCCTGACCTTTGGGGCTGACCGGCAGTCGGCACCTGGATTAAGCGCTTTTTCTCTCAGGTCAACAGACACAGATAATTTTTAAGCAGACGTTGAAAATCACCGGCAATGGCAGCGCGATGCTGCCGGCTCCTGGCAAGAACCTCGGCAGGGTCCACCTTCTGGTCGCGGAGCGAGGCCAGCCACTGGCGGTCTTGCTCCAGCCAGAGGCCGACATCGCGGGGGTCGGCGGCGTGGTTGTCGGACTGCAACCCCAGCAGGTGGGGGCGGCCCGCCACCGACAGGGCCTCCACCTGGCAATGACCCGAGGTCATCAGCACCTGCACATGGGCGGGCAAAGGCTCCAGCACCGTATAGCCGTGCCACTTGAACAGCGGCAGCGGGCTTTGCAGGCCGGCAAAGGCCGGATGCGCCCGGCCGTGGCCGGTCAGGTGGCCTTCGGCAAAACCGACACTGCTGCGGAAATTGGGCCCCACTCGAGCGCCCAGGGCCTCGGCCAGCAACTGATGACCCAGGCAAATCCCCAGGCAGGGCCGGTCGGCGGCCACCGCCCGGCGAATCACCGCCTTTTCTTCCCGCAGGTAGGGAAACTGCTCTTCCTGGTCGACGTTGGCGCCTCCACCCAAAATCAGCAGGGCGTCAAAGCCCAACGGATCGGGAATGGCCTCCTGCCAGACCCGGGCAACCTGCAGCCGTATTTTCAATTTACGGGCCGCCGCCAGCAGAATCTGCCCTGGGCCTTCCCAGGGGGCGTGCTGTAAAATCAGAAAGTTCATTGTCTGTTCCCTCTTGCTGACGCCCAGCCCGTAACAGCAAAGCTGCCGCCACAAGCCGGACCTTATCGCTGACATTACGACGGCCACAAAAAAGGTTCCGGGCGCCACCTTACGGCAGCGGCACCCGGAACCTTTTTACGAGCTATCCGTCCATGGTTTCACGGTTGAATCGGCAGGACTACTTGGTGTTCATCTCAAACCCGGCATAGGCCTCCATGCCGTGTTCGGTGATATCCAGCCCCAGCCGCTCCTCTTCCTCGTCCACCCGCAGGCCGATGGTGCTCTTGATGGCGTAGAAGATCGCCAGGGCGGCGACAAAGGCCACTACCCCGTAGGACACTACTCCCAGCAACTGGATCATCACCGAGTACTCGGCGGCGAAAATGCCCACCGCCAGGGTGCCCCAGATGCCGCAGGTCAGATGCACCGAGATGGCGCCCACCGGGTCGTCGAGCTTGAGCCGATCAAGGATCAGGATGGAAAAGACCACCAGGATGCCGGCGATCAGGCCGATAATTACCGCCGCGCCCACACTCACCGCGTCGGCCCCAGCGGTGATGCCCACCAGACCGGCCAGGGCACCGTTCAAGGCCATGGTCAGGTCGGGCTTTTTGGTCACCGTCCAGGAAGTGAACATGGCGCTGATCACCCCGGCGGCGGCGGCCAGGGCCGTGGTTACGAAGACAAAGGAAACCATGGCCGGGTCGGCGGAGAGCACCGAGCCGCCGTTGAAGCCGAACCAGCCCAGCCACAGCAGAAAGACCCCGATGGTGGCCAGCGGCATGTTGTGGCCGGGAATTGGCCTGATTTTGCCGCCTATGTACTTGCCCAGCCGCGGCCCCAGCACAATCACCCCGGCCAGGGCCGCCCAACCGCCCACCGAGTGAACCAGGGTGGAACCGGCGAAATCGTAAAAGCCCATTTCATCAAGCCAACCGCCGCCCCACTGCCAACTGCCCAGCCAGGGATAAATGAAGGCCACATACAGGGCAGTGAAGATTAAAAAACTGGGCAGCTTGATCCGTTCGGCCACGGCGCCGGAGACAATGGTGGCGGCGGTGGCGGCAAACATCGCCTGGAAGATGAAGTCGGTCCAGTAGGTGTAAACCCCCACCCCGTCTTCCAAAATCTTTAAGTCCTCCGGCGAGGTTCCCACCCCGAAGCCGGCAAAGCCGAACCAGGAACCCAGCGAAAAGCTTTCCGGGTACATCAGGTTGAAGCCCACCACGGCGTAGGTGAGAAGGCCGATGGCGATGATGGCGGTGTTCTTGTAAAGGATGTTGACGGTGTTTTTGGCTCGGGTCATCCCCGCCTCCAGCGAGGCAAAGCCCAGGTGCATCAAAAAGACCAGGAAGGTGGCCACCAGCATCCAGGTGTTGTTGGCGGTGAAGATGGCATCGGACCCGCTCACGCCCTGGTCGCCGGCCCAGACAGTAAGCGGTAGGCCGGTGATTAGCAGGCCGCAGGCGGCGGCCCCGAAGATTTTTTTGGCGTTCATGACATGCTCCTTGCAAATATGGTTTTTACTACTTGTTTTTGTTATTACCTGCGGGACTCAGATTGCCTCGCCATCCTGCTCACCGGTACGAATGCGGCAAACCGACTCCACCGGCAGGACAAATATCTTGCCATCGCCGATCTTGCCGTTGCGGGCCGCCTGCACGATGGTCTCCACCACCTGGCTGGCCAGCTCGCTTTCCACCACAATTTCCAATTTCACTTTGGGCACGAAGTCCACCACGTACTCGGCGCCGCGATAGACCTCGGTATGGCCCTTCTGGCGGCCAAAGCCCTTGACCTCGGTAACCGTCATGCCGTGCACGCCCAAGGCCGTAACCGCCTCCTTGACCGCGTCCAGCTTGAAAGGCTTGATAATCGCTTCCACCTTTTTCATTGCTGTTCCTCCTGTTCTGATGCTTGTTTTATGACCTGCGTTAATTTCCCCCTCCGGTTCCGACCCGGAGAGAAAGCGTTTCGTGGTCTGTTCAGTTGGAGGAGATATCAAGAAGCGTGCCAGGCCGCACCACCGGCCATCGGATTTTCTTAACACACTGATTTAACGAAATAACCACAACAAACTTCCGTTTGTCAGCCGATCACGAGCTGTTTCGTTTTTACAATTTTGTGTCTTGCCCGGACAGCAGCGCCATGATTATTACGTTTTTGCAACCCCCCCAATAACCTCTTGTGCTGGACCCAAAATCCTTTATGCTGACCCGGCTAACCGACACACCAGCCCGGCGGATCTGGCAGCGGTGACAATTGGCGGCAGCATCTGGTTGCCGGTCTTTTTCTTTGCCGCCGGTATCCTGATGGCCATTACCCCCATCGTGGCCCAGCATTTTGGCGAAACCAACCACCGACAAATTCCCGGCCTGCTGCGACCAAAGTCATTTTTTAGCGATAATGATTTGCACCAGGAGCATAAAACTGGTAAATTCATCCCCCGCTAATTTTTCAGGCTCGTATAATTTAACAAGCTGCATATCGGCATCGGGCCGGGGTAGTCCACCAGCGAGCGTCGGTGTTAAACAGCCGCCGAGCAACCAGTCGCTGGAGTTCGAGCCGGTGGTCTTCAAAACTCAATTATCTGGAGGGAAGCGCAGAGATGGAACAGGTCACCGAGTTCATGAACAAGGTTATCGAGAAGAACCCCGGGGAAAGCGAATTTCACCAGGCGGTGCTGGAAGTGGTGGAAACCCTGATGCCCTTCATCGACAAGCACCCCAAATACAAAGAAGCCAAGATCCTGGAGCGCATGGTGGAGCCCGAGCGGGTGATCATCTTCCGGGTGCCTTGGGTTGATGACCGGGGCGAGGTCCAGGTTAACCGCGGTTACCGCATCCAGATGAACAGCGCCATCGGCCCCTATAAGGGCGGCCTGCGCTTCCACCCCAGCGTCAATTTGAGCATCTTGAAATTCCTGGCCTTTGAACAGGTCTTCAAAAACAGCCTTACCACCCTGCCCATGGGCGGCGGCAAAGGCGGCTCGGACTTCGACCCCAAGGGCAAGAGCGACAACGAGGTAATGCGCTTCTGCCAGAGCTTCATGACCGAATTGAGCAAGCACATCGGTGCTGAGACCGACGTGCCCGCCGGCGATATCGGCGTCGGCGCCCGGGAGATAGGCTTCATGTTCGGCCAGTACCGGCGGATCACCAACCAATTCACCGGCGTGCTCACCGGCAAGAGCCGCAACTGGGGCGGCAGCCTGATCCGGCCCGAGGCCACCGGCTATGGCGCGGTTTACTTTGCCGAAGAGATGTTCAAGGTGCGGGGCACTTCCCTGGAAGGCAAGACCTGCGTGGTTTCCGGCTCCGGCAACGTGGCCCAATACACCATTGAAAAGGTCAACGAGTTGGGCGGCAAGTGCGTGACCCTCTCCGACTCCGGCGGTTTTGTCCACGATCCGGCCGGGATTGACGCCGACAAACTGGCTTACGTAATGGAGTTGAAAAACGTCAAGCGGGGTCGCATTTCCGAGTACGCCGAAAAGTACGACTGCAAGTACTACCCCGATGAGCGGCCCTGGGGGATTCCCTGCGACGCCGCCTTCCCCAGCGCCACCCAGAACGAGATCGACGCCAACGACGCCGAGACCCTGGTCAAGAACGGCTGCGTCTGCGTTTCGGAAGGGGCCAACATGCCTTCCACCAGCGATGCGGTGCGGGTTTTCCAGAAGGCCCGGATCATGTACGGCCCCGGCAAGGCGGCCAACGCCGGCGGCGTGGCCACCAGCGGCCTGGAGATGAGCCAGAACAGCCTCAAGCTTTCCTGGACCCGGGACGAGGTGGAAGGCCGGCTCAAGCAGATCATGGAAGGAATCCATGAATCATGCTACAAGTTCGGCAAGGAAGGCGACTATGTCAATTACGTCAAGGGCGCCAACATCGCCGGTTTTGTCAAGGTGGCCGATGCGATGATTGAGCAGGGTGTGATTTAGACGGGGATCCAACCGCGCCCGTTTGAGGCCGGCAGGATGCCGGCCGAGAATGAGCCGCTACCGGGCTTCACGGCCCCCACCCCGGCGCCACAACCAATGACGTAAGCGATCACGGGGCACCGCATCTTGCGGCGATCGAGCCGGCGCACGTACCGATGTACGCATCGCCGTCTCGCTTGCCGCAACCTGCGGCACCCCGTGACCGCTACCTAGTCGCCCCCGTGATCAGTTACCCAATGACGGGTCCCTGCATGCCCGTTATTTAACGTTTGCGAGTCATTGCTGAACCCTACAAAATGGTGACAATTGCTGTCCGGTGGATTTGCCGCCGGGCAACCTGCCGCCCGTCCGCTTGGACATGTTTTAAATGTCATACAATTACAGTCATCTATCCACCGGCATCCGGGGTCTGGACCGCGTCATCAAAGGGGTGATGCCGGGGGATAATATCGTCTGGCAGGTCAGGGAGATCGACGACTACCGCTACTTCGTGCAACGGTACGCCAAATTCGCCGATCTCAAGAACCAGCGCCTGGTTTACTTCCGCTTCGCCTCCCACCCTCCCCTGCTTGACCCCGAAGAGTTCCCCGCCGCCGAAATTTACACCCCCGACCCCGAAGAGGGTTTTGAGCCCTTCATCACCCAGATTCACGAGACCATCAAAAGCCACGGCCGGGGCGGCTACTATGTTTTCGACTCGTTAAGCGATCTGGCCGATGCCTGGTACAGCGACCGCATGCTGGGCAACTTCTTCATGCTCACCTGCCCTTACCTGCTGGACATGGAGGCCCTGGCCTTTTTCGCCCTGCTGCGGGACCAGCATTCCTACAACGCCCTGAGCCCGGTGCATGAAACGGCCCAGGTGATTTTCGACATCTACAAGAGCCGGGACAACATTTACGTCCATCCCCTCAAGGCCCAGCAGCGCTATTCTTCCACCATGTACATGCTGCACGCCCTGCGGGACAACGACTTCGTGCCGGTGACCAACAGCGCCCTGAACTCCGAAATCCTGGCCTTTACCCCTTTTCACAGCACCGACCACGCCTTTGAGGAGCGGGACCGCTGGAACCGCTACTTCCAGGAGGCGGCCCTGGCGGTACAACAAAGCAACAAAAATGAAATAGACCAAGATGCGGTGCCCCGTGAGCGCTTACACCTGCGGCGCCTGTTGGAGATGGTGGTAACCCGCAGTGAGCGGATGCAGGAGCTGGCCGCCCGTTACCTGGAGATTGAAGACCTGCTGGAGATCGGCAAGCGGATGATCGGCACCGGGCTGATCGGCGGCAAGGCCACCGGCATGCTGCTGGCCCGGGCCATTTTGCAGAAAGACGCGCCGGAGTTGCGCGACGTGGTGGAGGTGCATGACTCCTTTTACGTCGGCTCCGATGTCTTTTACACCTACATGGTGATCAACGGTTGCTGGTGGATCCGCCGCCAGCAGAAGGATACCGAAACCCTGCTGGGGGTGGCCGAATACGCCCGGCGGGTGATCCTGACCGGCCATTTTCCCGACGATATCGTCAAAAAGCTCTCCGACATGCTGGATTATTTCGGCCAGTCGCCGATCATCGTCCGTTCCTCCAGTTTGCTCGAAGACAACTACGGCAACGCCTTTTCCGGCAAGTACGAGTCGGTCTTCTGCCCCAATCAGGGGTCCAGCGAACGGCGGCTGGAGAACCTGATTACCGCCATCAAGCTGGTCTACGCCTCCACCCTGAGCGAGAAGGCCCTGCATTACCGGGAGCAGATGAACATCTTGGACAAGGACGAGCAGATGTCACTGCTGATCCAGCGGGTCAGCGGCGATCTGCATGGCAATTATTTTTTCCCCGCCGTGGGCGGCGTGGGGTATTCCTACAACCCCTATGCCTGGCACCCGGACATCAAGCCGGAATCCGGGGTGATCCGTATTGTTTACGGCATGGGCACCCGGGCGGTGGATCGCTCCGACGACGACTACACCCGCATCGCCGCCCTGAGCGCCCCGGACAAACGGCCCGAATCGGGAATTGACGAACTACGCAAATTTTCCCAGAAACGGGTGGACGCCATTGATCTCACCGCCAACCGCCTGCTGCCGGTGGATTTCGATGAAATTGCCAAGCACAGCCCGCCCCAGGAGCTGCGGCTGGCCGCCTCACAAGACCCGGAAACCGGGGCGCCGTACGTCAGCTTCAACGGCCTGTTCAAAGATACTCCTTTCGTGGCCCACATGCGCCGGGTGCTCAGCACCCTGGATGCCGCCTACCAGTACCCGGTGGACATAGAATTCACCCTGAACTTCACCGGTGAAGAGGGCTGTCGCAGCCTGGCCGCCTCCCAGGAGAGCCGCGGCGAAGAGGTGGCGGCCTGCGACCCGGCGGCCAACTACCGCATCAACCTGGTCCAGTGCCGCCCCTTCGAGGTCCGCAAGAACGAGGAGACCAGCGTCGATTTTGCCGACGCGGCGGACAAGCAGGTGCTGCTGTCCGCCCGGCAAGGCACGGTGATCGGCCGCAGCCGGGCCTTGAGCCCCCGCCGCCTGGTGCTGGTCTCGCCGGACCATTACGGCGCCCTGGCGGTGGGCCAGAAACACCTGGTGGCTCGGGCCATCGGCAAGATCATGAAGGTTACCCCGAAAGAGCTGCCGGCGGTGCTCATTGGCCCCGGGCGCTGGGGCACCACCACCGTCTCCCTGGGCATTCCGGTTACCTTTTCCGAAATCTGCCAGGCCGCCTGTGTTATTGAGGTGGTGGCCATGCACGAGGGCCTGATCCCCGATGTCTCACTGGGTACCCATTTCTTCAACGACCTGGTGGAGTTCGACATCATGTACCTGGCCTTCTACCCCGGCAAGCAGGGCAGCGAACTTAACCGCCAGCGGCTGGCCGGTTTCCGCAACCGTTTTCTGGACCTGGTGCCCGAGGCGGAGTACCGCACCCTGGCCGAGATCATCACGGTGGTGGATTTTTCCCCGGATGAACTGGTGCTGGCCGCCGATATCGTGCAGCAGAACTACCAGCTCTACCGCGTACCCGCAGCAGGCAAAGAGGATTTCAACAATGTTCCCTGACAGAGCTTTCCATTTATCTTCTCCGGCAAGGAGTAACCTATGTGCCGCTTAAGCGCCATCGCCGCCGGCGAGTATTTTTCCGTGATGGAGAACATCCTGGCCCTGGACACCATGAAGGAGGGCCACGACGGCTCCGGCCTCGGCGTCACCCTGCAGAACCTGGGCGGCGAGTTTGAACACCTCAAGGAATATCCCATTTTGTCGGGCATCTGCACCGACGCCGGTCGCCGCAAGATCGACGACTACATGGAATCCCAGGGGTTCAAGGTCAAGTTCATGTGGGAGCCGCGGATCAAGGAAGGTCCGGGGATCAACGTTAAAAAGCGGGGCCATTACCTGGCCACCGCCTACCAGTACCCGGACCATTACCTGGATCGCCCCCAGGCGGAGAAAGAGGAACTGCTCACCCGCACCCGCCTGGAACTGCGCCGCCAGGGAAGCGACGATGATTCCTTGTATGTCTTTTCCTTCTGGCCCGATGTCATCACTTTAAAGGAGGTGGGCGACCCGCTGGAGGTGGGGCTGTTTTTCGGTTTCGACACCCACCCGCTCACCGCCAAGGTAATTTTGGCCCAGGGGCGGCAGAACACCAACTACGCCATCCAGCTTTACGCCTGCCACCCCTTTTTCTTGCAGGGTTACTGCACCATGACCAACGGCGAGAACACCGCCTTTATCCCCAACCGGGATTACCTCACCGGTCGCGGAGTGGACGGCTACACCGGCTACAGCTCCGACTCCGAGGTTTTTTGCCATACCCTGCATTACGTGCATCACCAGCTTAAATATCCCCTGCCCTACTACAAGGATGTGGTCACTCCCTTGAAGGACAGCGAACTCTCGGGGCGAGCCGACGGCCAGGTACTGGGGCTGCTCAAGCGTTCCCTGCGCCAGTTATGCATCGACGGCCCCAACTGCATCATCGGTTTTCTCCCCGACGGCACCATATTTTTGACCCAGGATGCCAAGAAACTGCGGCCCGGCATTGTCGGTGGAGTACCCGGCAAATACGGGCTGATGAGTGAAGAGTGCGGCCTGGAGCAGGTTTTGCCCCAGCGCCGGCGTGAAAACGATATAATTCCCATGCGCGCCGATATGGTGATCATCCCCCCCGGAGCGCAGGAGGTTAAGGTATGGAATCAGCTCAACGGCTCGATCACAACTCCGAACTGACCCTGCTGGAGTTTCCCTTCATCATCCGCTGGCGCGAGGACCGCTGCAGCCGCTGCGGCCGCTGCACGGCGGTCTGCCCCAGCAAGGCCATCGAGGCCTCGGTGATGGCCCAGCGCCTGGTCAACTCCCAGGGCGACACGCCGCTGCCCGACACCATCCGGCGGGTCAGCCAGGTGATCCGCCAGGTCAACGACATCGACCGCCATTGCGTGGGTTGCGGCACCTGCAGCCTGGTCTGCCCCAACATGGCCATCATGCCGGAGTACAACCCCAGCCACAAGTTCCTCTTTCACAAGAACCGGGGCGGCATTCCCTACGCCCGGGGCGGCCGGCGCAACGCCCCCGGCACCTCGACCCTGGACAAGCTGAAATTCACCCGCATCTCCATGCTCACCGACCCCTCGCTGGATGCCGGCCGCCACGAGTTTCATATTCGCACCCTGCTGGGCCGCAGCTTGCCCGCCGAGGCCCTGCCCATCGAGCGCGCCGGCGAGCTGCTGCAGCTCAAACCCGACGGCTTTATCCCGCCGGTACGGGAGATTTTCCCCATCCGCATCGGCGGCATGTCCATCGGGGCGCTCTCACCGCCCATGTGGGAAGGGCTGGCCATGGGGGTGGCCTATCTCAATGAGGTGGAAAATATTCCGGTGGTGATGTGCTCCGGCGAGGGGGGGCTACCGCCACGGCTGCTCAAATCGCGCTACCTGAAATATTTTATTCCCCAGATCGCCTCGGGTTATTTCGGCTGGGATGAAATTATCCACGCCCTGCCGGACATGATCGAGGAACCGGCGGCCATCGAGATCAAGTACGGCCAGGGGGCCAAGCCGGGAGATGGCGGCCTGCTGATGGCCTACAAGGTGCTCAAGCTGATTGCCAAGATCCGCGGGGTGCCCATGTACGTGGACCTGGCCTCGCCGCCGACCCATCAGACCAAGTACTCCATTGAGGAGGCGGTGGCCAAGATGATCCAGTCGGTGAGCATGGCCTGGGGCTTCCGGGTGCCGGTTTATCCTAAAATATCCGGTACCAAGACGGCGTTGGCGGTGCTCAACAACCTGGCCCGCAACCCCTACGCGGCAGCACTTACCATCGACGGCGAAGACGGCGCCACCGGGGCGGCCTACAACGTCTCCATGGACAAGATGGGCCACCCCATCGCCAGCAACCTGCGGGACTGTTACCTGGAGCTGGTCAGATCCGGCCAGCAGAACGAATTGCCGCTGTTTGCCGCCGGCGGGGTGGGCAAGGAGGCCAATCTGGCGGCCAACGCCGCCGCCCTGATCCTGCTGGGCGCCTCGGGGGTGGATATCGGCAAGTACATCATGCAGGCGGCGGCGGAGTGTTACGGTGATGAGCGCAACCGCTGCAACCTCTGCAACCTGGGCCGCTGCCCGCGGGGCATCACCACCCAGGATCCCCGGCTCTATCGCCGGTTGGACGCCGACCGGGTGGCCGAAAGGGTGGTGGATGTGTTCAAGACGGCGGAGGTGGAGCTGAAAAAGATCTTCGCCCCCATGGGCCGCAGCACCCAGTTGCCCATCGGCATGTCCGACGGCCTGGGCGTCGGCGACCAGGCCATCGCCGATCGCTTATCAATCAGCTACGTCTGCTAGGAAAACGTCCAGCAGCACCGAATCTTGCGGCGATCGGGCCAGCTTACGTAACCGGGGTACGCGGCACTGCTGAACGTTTTCTTGGCATGAAGTAGAATTACAAATATGACAACCAGCATAACGAGACGAGTTATGAAAATTGTTGGCACCATTGACGGCAAGCGGGTTTCTTCCCGGGAGCTGGAAGAGACGATTCAGGCGGCGGTTAACGGCGGCGCCCATGAACTGGAGATCGAGGCCCGGGGCCAGCACGGCATCGGCGGGCGGATCTGGCCCAAGCATGCGCCGGTGAAAATCCGGGTGCAAGGCCCCATCGGCCAGCGACTGGGGGCCATGGGCATGATGGGCACCGAGGTGGTGGCCGAAGGCGGCTCCTCCGACGACGTGGGCTGGCTCAACTGCGGGGCGAAAATCACCGTGCTGGGCGATGTCACCAACGGCGCCCACAACGCCGGGGCCCAGGGAGTGCTTTACGTCCAGGGCGGCGGCGGCGCCCGCTGCGACACCATGACCAAGCACAACCCCCGTTTTGAGCCCTTGCAGTCCTGGTACTTCCGCGATGTGGGCGACTCCTTTGCCGAGTTCAAGGCCGGCGGTATTGCCGTGGTCTGCGGGGTTAACCCCCGGCACTCGGAAAATGTGCTGGGCTATCGCCCCTGCGTCGGCATGGTGGGCGGCACCGTCTATTTCCGGGGCAAGACCGAAGGCTACAGCGAAAAGGACGTGCAACTGCTGGAACTGAGCGACCAGGACTGGCAGTGGCTGTGCGAAAACATCAAGCCCTATCTCGAGGCCATCGACCGGCTGGACCATCTGCCGGAACTGACCAGGTCCGCCGCCGACTGGCGCAAGCTCATCGCCTACACCCCGGCGGAGAAGAAGGAACGCAGCGGGCATCGTCTGTCCACCTGGGAGTTTCGCCGCAGCCAGTGGGAGCCGGCAGTGGGCAAAGGCGGCATTTTCGGCGACATGATCGAAAAGCCCTTCACCCTGCTGCCCTTCATCACCACCGGCCGGGAGCGACGCTTTAAGCCGGTGTGGAACAACGAAAAACAGCTGCCGCCCTGTGTGGCGGTCTGCCCTTCCGATATTCCCTCGCACCACCGCTTTCAGTTGCTGCGCCAGGGCAAGCGGCAGGAGGCCCTGGACCTGGTGTTGCAATACAGCCCCCTGGCGGCCACGGTCTGCGGCGAACTTTGTCCCAATATCTGCATGAAGGCCTGCAGCCGCAAGGTGGTGGACCGCCCCTTGGACATCAAGGGCCTGGGCCGGGCCAGCCGCGACCTGACCCTGACCCAACCGGAAGCAACCGGCGGCAAGCAGGTGGCGGTGATCGGCGGCGGCCCCGCCGGGCTGTCGGCCGCCTGGCAGCTGTGGCTCAAGGGCCATAAGGTGACATTATACGAAGCCGGCTCCCGCTTGGGCGGCCGGCTTTGGCAGAGCGTGGAACAGGGCAAGGTGGCCGCCGACATCCTGGAGGAGGATCTGGCCCGGATCAGCGCCAGCGGGATAGAGCTCAAACTCGACACCACCGTGGAGGCCGACCGCTTCCAGAGCCTGCGCCGGGAACAGGACGGTATCATCATCGCCTGCGGCGCCCAGGACAAGGAAGGCAAAGGGCTGAGCTTCCTGGGGCCGGAAATCCACCAGCAGCAGGGCAAAATCAAAACCAATCACCAGGGCCAGACCAATGAATTGCAGGTCTTTGCCGCCGGCGACGTGGTCAGCCGCGGCCTGCCCACCCACCTCATCGGCAGCGGCCGCCGGGCCGCCCTGGCCCTGCACGCCCTGCTCACCGACAGCCAGTATCACCCGGAAAGCCGACCCACCATCCCCTATGCCGGCCTCAAGCTGGAATATTTCGCCTTCCAGCGGGGCGAGTGCAGCACCGCCGACGGCGGCGGTACTACAGGCACTGGCGGCACCGGCGCCGGCACCACCCCGGTTATCGGGCCGGTTATCGGGCCGATCATCCCCGCCGCCAAGCCCGCCGACACCCCGGAGAGCGAGGCCGGCCGCTGCGTCTCCTGCGGCCTCTGCCGGGACTGCCACATCTGCGAAAACACCTGCCACTACGGCGCCATCTCCCGCCGGGATCTGGGAGCGGGCGAATTCGAGTACGTGGTGGACCCAGCCCGCTGCATCGGCTGCGGCTTCTGCGCCGGCACCTGCCCCTGCGGCATCTGGGAAATGGAAGAGAACCTGTAACGTAAGCGATCACAGGGCACCGCATCTTGCGGCGATCGGGCCAGCTCACGTACTGAGGTACGCTTCGCCGTCCCGCTCACCACAACCTGCGGCACCCTGTGACCGCTTACCCCGTAGACCCCGTGATCAGTTACCCTGTAACTACCGAACGGTTACCTATTATCAACAGGAGCGAAAAATTTCATGCAGGACGAAGAGTATCTGCAGGCCCTGGAGCAGTATATCGCCTCGGGCCGGTTGGAACAGGAGTTTGCCGCCGCCCCGGAAGAACAGCGGCTAAAGATGCTCGACAACCTGGAAAAACTGATGGACATAGCCGAGATGGCCGACCAGGCGGTTACCCGGATTATCTTTAAAAAGTGATCACCCGGTATCCTTCCGCCAGATAATGGGCCATGGAGGGGTGCCCGGATATATGCCCCACCAGCGGCAACCCTTCGGCCTCCACGGCGGCGGTGGCTTCCATTTTGGCCGAACAGGCCTTGCAGACCGCCACGATCAACCCCTTTTCCCGTACTTGCCGGTAAAGGGCGTTGAGGGAATGCTCCGGCCGGCTCATCTCCCCCACCAGCTTGACCGCCTCTCCTTCAATGACAATCTGTCCCCCATACCCGTGTTCATCCAGGTCCAGGGCGTTTAATAGTACGTGGATAAAACAGAGGGAATCGCCGCGAAAGGCAAACAGGATCTGTTTTTCAGTCATCATGCCTCCTCCTGATTAAGCAGCCGCTCATGGCTGTGATTCGTCGTCCACCAGATAATCTTTCAGTTTATCCAGCATGGAATCCGGCACTTCCTGATCATAAATAAAGGCCTGGGCCTCCTCACCGGTGATCTGCTCCTTGATCTCCTGGGGCAGCTCCCGCAAAAAGGCCACCTTCTGTGGATTGGGCTTGACTTTGGGGTTGGATTGATCAGTCATGTTGAGCCTAGCGCTTCTCCATAATCTTGAAAAGTTTCTGGTCCTCGGCGGTCAACTCCGCCTGCCGCTTCAGGGTCCAGTTACCAATCCAGCGTTTAAACAGATCCAGGTTCTTGGCCCGCTCTTCCGCACTGTCACCCAGATAAATATTCATATTGCCGGGCTTGCCAGTGGGGGTATTTTCACCATCATCCAAGCGACGCATGATCGCCCCGGCATCGTCACCATTGATGAAGACGACCAGCTCTTTGTAGGTGGTAATCCTTGGCCCCACCATCATGGAGGTGTACTTTTTCTTATCGGCATCAAACTCCTCAATGCCGGGAGAACTTGCACCGTGGCAGGCATAGCACTGCTGCTCCATTACCGGTTTGATGTGGTCGTTATAGGTTAAATCACCGTGAGAACCGGCCAATGCCGATCCCCCACCCAGCATGAAAAGGGTAATAGCCGCCATAGACATTTTTTTCATGGTTTATTCTCCTTCAAGTTGATCTGGTTGGATTAGCTCTACGTCAATTGCAGGGTAAAGCCTGTCCATCAGAACTGGTCACAGCAAAGACCTACAACAGGCTAGGCAGATAGACCGTAGAAGTCAAGGGCATAATCTTCGGTTTTGCCCCGACCTTTGCTGCAACCTCCATCAACCAGGTCGCCTGGTATCATTTGCCGGCCCACCTTGTGGCAGCACAATTAATGATTACCTTCAATTAAACAATCTCATAAAAGATAAAACATCTGCCTCGGGAGGCCGATTATGCAGCTACTGTTAATTTTCATACTTGTTTCCTTGGTATTCGGAAGCACGCTGGCCCTGGCCGGCGGGCGGGCAACGGCGCCCCCGAGCCGGGCGACTTTAGCCGGGGGCTGTTTCTGGTGCCTGGAAAACCCCTTTGCCCGGCGGGACGGAGTGCTGGCCGTTACTGCCGGCTATACCGGCGGCGAGAGTCCCGACCCGACCTACGAGGATTATGCCGCCGGCGGCCATCTGGAGGCGGTGGAAATAACCTTCGACCCCCAGGTGATCTCTTACCGGCAACTGCTGGATATTTTCTGGCGCCAGATCGACCCCACCGATCCCGACGGCCAGTTTGCCGACCGGGGCCGGGGCTACTCCACGGCCATTTTTTATCATAACGAAGAACAACGCCGCCAGGCGGAAGAGTCCAAGCAGGAGCTGGCCCGGCAGGGCATCTTTAGCCAGCCCCTGGTGACGGCCATTCTCCCCGCCGGCCCCTTTTACCCGGCCGAGGAGTATCATCAGGCTTATTATCGCAAAAACCCCCGCCACTACCAGAAATACCGCATCGGCTCCGGCCGGGAGGGTTTTCTGGCCCGCATCTGGGGCCGGGAAAAGGAAAGCAAAGGGAAGGACGCAGGAAAGGAGGTCTTGCGGGACCAGCTCACCCCGTTACAGTACCATGTCACCCGGGAGGACGGCACCGAACCGGCTTTCAACAATGAATACTGGGATAACAAGCGGCAGGGGATCTATGTTGACCTCGTCTCCGGTGAACCGCTGTTCAGCTCAAGGGACAAGTATGATTCCGGTACCGGCTGGCCCAGTTTCAGCCGCCCGCTGGTGCCGGAAAACATTGTCGAGCGCCGGGACCGCCGGCTTTTCCAGGTCCGCACCGAAGTGCGCAGCCGCCAGGGTGACTCCCACCTGGGCCACGTCTTCCCCGACGGCCCCGCCCCCACCGGGCTGCGCTACTGCGTCAACTCCGCCGCCCTGCGCTTTATCCCCAAAGAGCAACTGGCCGCCGAGGGCTATGCAGAGTTCAATGATGAGCTCTAGCTATTGAGTATTTCTTTCTCAGGATAAACGGCTGCGGTAATCCTGGTAGCCGAAGCGGCGGATAACCGCCAGGTGGTCGGTGGAGGGGTCGTAGGTGGCGATATTGGGCAGGCGCACGCCGTTGAAGGTGGTGTTCTTGACCATGGTGTAGTGGGCCATGTCGCCGAAGACCAGGCGTTGGCCGGGGACAAGCGGCTCCGGGAAGGAGTAGTCGCCGATGATGTCGCCGGCCAGGCAGCTTAAGCCGCCCAGCCGGTAGGTGTGGGGGTAGCGGCCCGGCTCCCCGGCCCCGAAGATCTCCGGCCGGTAGGGCATTTCCAGCACATCGGGCATATGACAGGCGGCGGAGGTGTCGAGAATGGCGATACTGATTTCGTTTTCCACTATATCCAGCACCCGGGCCACCAGCACCCCGGTATTAAGGGCAATGGCCTCACCGGGCTCGAGATATACCTGCAGCCCGTAGCGCTGCTGGGTTTCGTCGATCAGGCGGCAGAGCAGTTCGCGGTCGTAGTCATCCCGGGTGATATGATGGCCGCCGCCGAAGTTGAGCCACTTCATGCCGTGGGCAAAATCGCCGAACTTCTTGTTAAAAGAAGCCAGGGTACCGGCCAGGGCGTCGGCGTTCTGCTCGCACAGGGCGTGGAAATGCAACCCCTCGATACCATCCAGCAGTTCCGGGCGGAATTGCGCACGGGTGACCCCCAGGCGGGAATAGCGGCCGCAGGGGTTGTAAAGATCGACCTCCACCTCGGAATATTCCGGGTTCACCCGAACACCGCAGGAAATCGCCCGTAAGCGATCACGGGGCACCGCAGGTTGCGACGATCGAGCCTGCGGCACCCCGTGACCGCTTACCCCCTGGCCCCCGTCAGCCGTTATAATTGCCCGATTATGGGCCGCCACCTGATCTTTGTAGTGCTGCCACTGGTTGAAGGAGTTGAACACCAGATGGTCGGCATACCCCAGCATCTCGGCAAAGTCCTCCTCCCGGTAGGCCGGGCAGTAGACATGGACCTGGCCGCCGAACTCCTCGGCGGCCAGCCGGGCCTCATCCAAGGAGCTGGCGCTGGCTCCCGGCAACACCGCCCGAATCTGCGGAAACAGGCTCCACATGGCAAAGCCCTTAAAGGCCAGGATGATCCTGGCCCCGGTGCGCCGTTGCACCTGGTCCAGCACCGCCAGGTTGGCCGCCAGCCTGCCGGTGTCGCACACGTAGCAGGGCGTGGGCACCCGCTCGACAAAAGGAAATTGGGAAATCGGCGCCACGCTTACAGCTCTTTAACCTGCCAGGGCAGTCCGTGCCGGTTGAGCTGTTCCATGAAGGGGTCGGGGTCCAACTGCTCCATGTTGTAGATGCCGGGCTTTCTCCAGGTGCCGTTGACCATCAGCATCGCCCCGATCATGGCCGGCACCCCGGTGGTGTAAGAAACCGCCTGGCTGCCCACCTCCCGGTAGCATTCTTCATGGTCGCAGTTGTTGTAGATGTAGATCTTGCGAGGCTTGCCGTCCTTGACCCCTTCCATGATGTTGCCGATGCAGGTCTTGCCCCTGGTGCGTGGCCCCAGCGAGGCGGGGTCCGGCAGCAGGGCCTTGAGAAACTGCAGCGGCACGATCTCTTTGCCTTCAAACATCACCGGTTCGATGGAGGTCATGCCGACATTGCCCAGCACCTCCAGGTGCTTGAGATACTGCTCGGAAAAGGTCATCCAGAAACGGATGCGCTTGAGCCCCTTGATGTTTTTTACCAGTGATTCCAGCTCTTCGTGGTACAGCAGGTAGGCGTCTTTAGGGCCGACGCCGGGGAAATCAAAAACCCATTTTTTTTCCATGGGTTCGGTGTCCACCCACTGGCCGTTTTCCCAGTAACGCCCGCGAGCAGTGACCTCGCGGATGTTGATCTCCGGGTTGAAGTTGGTGGCAAAGGGGTAGCCGTGGTCGCCGCCGTTGGCGTCCAGGATGTCGATGTAGTGAATCTCATCGAAATAATGCTTGGCGGCATAGGCGCAGAAGACGTTGGTCACCCCGGGGTCGAAACCGCTGCCCAGCAGGCCCATGATCCCCTTGTCGCGGTAGGAATCGTGGTAGGGCCACTGCTTGGAATAATTAAAAATGGGGTTATCCGGGGACTCGTAGTTGGCGGTGTCCAGGTAATCGACGCCGCATTCCAGGCAGGCATCCATGATGGTCAGGTCCTGGTACGGCAGGGCCAGGTGCAGCACCAAGACTGGACTGGTTCGGCGGATCAGCTCAATGAGTTCCGCCTTGTTGTCGGCATCCACCCGGGCCACTTCGATCTCGCGGCCCGTACGCTGCCTGACCGAATCGCGGATGGCCTCACACTTGTCCAGACTGCGACTGGCCAGCACAATCTCACTGAACACCTCCGGCACCTGGGCACATTTATGGGCCGCCACGCTGCCCACGCCCCCTGCTCCGATAATCAAAACCTTCGACATAACTGAAAACCTCCTGCATTGTTGCGCTTTTTCAAACTCCGGCGCTTATTATTACCAACAACCACACCATCAGGCGACAATCACCCTTGACGCCCCGCCCGCGGTGTGCTAAATAAGCCTCTTTCACGGCTTGATCAGCCAAAAAAGGGCCGTTAGCTCAACTGGTAGAGCAACTGACTCTTAATCAGTAGGTTTGGGGTTCGAGCCCCCGACGGCCCACCAGTAAAAGCAAGGGGTTGCGGTTAATTCCGTAGCCCCTTTTTGTTCGCCTTCTACCATTTCGACGCCCCGGCCCCCAACGCCACCGACCATAACACAGGGGCCGACCAGTACTCAACAACAACCTGCTCCCCGCCTCAACCAGTGCTCTCCTGGCCCGTTACAGCGATCAACTTCTCCCCGGACGCTTCGGAGGCGGGCAGGATGCCAGCCGAGAATGAGCGCCACCCGGCAGGTGTCCACCCCCCAAACGGGAATTATTTCGGCACCCGGCTGCTTGCCCGAACCTGCGGCGCGGCTGTTCGTTTACCGGTTGGTATGCAGATGGATAATTAACCGAGAACTCAAATAGAGGACTACCCCATGGCTATTTCGCAAAAAATGATCGCCTTTGCCGAGCGCTCCTCCTGGATCCGCAAGATGTTCGAGGAGGGGGCCAAGCTCAAGGCCGTGCATGGCGCCGACAACGTTTTCGACTTCAGCCTGGGCAACCCCGATTTGCCTCCCCCCGCACAATTCGCCACGGCGCTGCAGAAGTTGGCGGCCCAGGCCGGTCCCGGCCGCCACAGCTACATGCCCAACGGCGGTTATCCCTTCGTGCGGGCGGCGGTGGCCGCCCAGATCGGCAAGGAGCAGGAGATGACCCTGGGCGAAGAGGAGATCCTGATGACCGTGGGTGCCGCCGGCGGCCTCAACGTCATTCTAAAGGCCCTGCTGGACCCGGGCGACGAGGTGATCATCCTGGCTCCCTTCTTCGTGGAGTACAACTTCTACGTCGACAACCACGGCGGCACCGCCAAAGTGGTCAACACCCGGGAGGACTTCAGCCTGGATATCGCGGCCATCCAGGCGGCCATCGGCCCCAAGACCAAGGCCATCATCATTAACAGCCCCAACAACCCCACCGGCCAGATCTACAGCGCCGATGAACTGGCCCAACTGGCGGCGGTACTGGAATCTGCGGCACAGCCCATCTACCTGATCGCCGACGAGCCCTACCGCAAGATCGTCTTTGATAACCATGAGGTGCCCAGCATCTTCAAGGCCTATCGCCACAGTCTGGTGGTCTCTTCCTACTCCAAAGACCTTTCCCTGCCCGGCGAGCGCATCGGCTATATCGCCGTGCACCCGGAAATTGCCGACAAGGGGCAACTGCTGGGAGCCATGACCCTGGCCAACCGCATCCTGGGCTTTGTCAACGCCCCGGCCCTGATGCAGCGGGTGGTGGCCGAACTGCAGGGGGTGACGGTGGACACCGAAACCTATACCCGGCGGCGGGAGCTTTTCTGTAAAGTACTGCAGGAAGCCGGCTACCAGTTTATCCCGCCCAAGGGCGCCTTTTACCTTTTCCCCAAATCACCGCTGGCCGATGACGCCGAGTTTGTCGGCCTGCTGGCCGAGCAGAAGATCCTGGCCGTACCGGGCCGGGGTTTCGGCATGCCGGGGTATTTCCGCCTGGCCTTCTGTGTCGAAGATGATGTTATCAGCCGTGCCGCCCCCGGCTTTGCCGCCGCATTGGTAACGGCCCAGCAAAAGTAGAAGTAATTGACCCACTACGGCTGGTATATCGTTCTGGCCGGCACCTTCTGTGTGTTTGCCTGCCTGGGGCTGGCCCGCTTTGCCCTGGGGATGATTCTGCCCGGCATGGGCCAGGGCCTGGGGCTGAGCTACAGCCAGATGGGGCTGATCGGCACCATGAACTTCGCGGGCTACCTGGCCGCCGTGCTCTTCTGCGGCGCCCTGGCCGAGCGGCTGGGCTACCGGCTGCTGATCTCCCTGGCCCTGAGCTTAAGCGGGCTCACCATGGTCCTGATCGGCTTCAGCAGCAGCCTGCCCGTCATCCTGCTGCTGCTTTCGGTCTGCCTGTTCGGCCTGGTCACCTTCATCTTCGCCATCGGCCAGATCGCCGGCCCGGCCATCGCCGAGGTGATGGCCGAAAAAACCGGCAGCTTCCTGATGGCCGGCCTCTGCACCATCCTCGGCCTGCTCCTGGCCCTGCGCCTGAAACCGGCCAGACCGTAACAACACGGGGGCAGCCGCCCAACCGATGATTGATGATGTCGCAAAAAGTCCGTCCATGGACTTTATGCTCCCCAGAAAGCAAAAACGCGGTTTCCGCTAACAGCCAGTTTTCAACGGACTGTTAAGCCGGCTGGTAACTATTCAGAAGTGCCCCAGGTTGCGGCAAGCAGGTCGGTGCCGCGTACACCGGTACGCAAGCCGACCTGATCGCCGCAAGATGGGGTGCTACTGAATAGTTACCGCACCACCGGCAGTTGGTGCCAGTCGGTGGTGTAGGCCGGGGAACGCCGGGCCTGGCGGGGCAGCCAGGAGCGAGCCAAACCGGCGGCGTACTGGATGGTATCTCGCCCCCAGCGGCGGTTGATACGGTCCAGGGCCCCCATCAGCGGCTCGGCGGCGCGGGGCTGGGGGGCAAAGAGGTGCCCCTGGCGGGCGGCGGCCGGGGTCAGCCCCGCCAGCACCACCCCGGCCTTGCGGTACTGCTGTCCGGGCTGAAAAAGTTCTTTTAAAATGGCGCCGGCCGCCCGGTTCAGGGCGGCGGTGTCGGCACCGGCCGGGGCCAGTTCCACGGTACGGGCGGTCAGCCGCAGGCGGCGTTCGCCCGGCGCCCCGCGATGGCCGACATACACCTGCAGACAACCGGCCAGCAGTTGCTGCTTACGCAGTTTTTCCGCCGCCCGGGCCAGGAAGGTGAAGACCGCCGCCTTGAGCTCCGCCGCCTCGGTGATGGGCAAGCCGAAGGAACGGGAACAGGCGATGGATTGCTTGGCCGGCGGGGTCTCTTCCATGGCCAGGCAGGAGATCCCCTGCAACTCCAACCGGGTGCGGGCGGCGGTGATGCTGAGCCGGCGGCGCACCCAATCCTCATCGGCCAGGGCCAGGTCCAGGGCGGTGCGAATCCCGCCTGCGGCCAGGCGGCGGGCGCTGCGGGCGCCAATCCCCCAAACCTCGGTCGCCAACGTTTTACTCAGCAACTCCCGGTGATCCTCCCCCGGCAGCAGACAGCAAATCCCGCCGCCGGCCGGATCCCGCTTGGCCTCACGGTTGGCAATCTTGGCCAGGGTCTTGGTGGCCCCCAGGCCGATGGAAACGGGAAGACCGAGCTGCCGCCACATGGCCCGGCGAATATCGGCGGCAATCTTTACAAGCTGCTGCCGCCCGGCCACCGGCAGGCGGATAAAGGCCTCGTCGATGGAATAGACCTCCACCTCCGGCTCCAGGGCCATCAGCAGGCTCATCACCCGCCGGGACATGTCGCCATAGAGGGCGTAGTTGGAAGAAAAAACCCGCACCCGGTGAAACTCCAGCAAATCGCGCACCTGAAAGTAAGGCACCCCCATGCCGATGCCCAAGGCCTTGGCCTCGTTGGAGCGGGCGATGACACAGCCGTCGTTGTTGGAGAGCACCACCACCGGCATCCCTTCAAGAGAAGGATCGAAAACCCGCTCACAGGAGACGTAGAAATTGTTGCAGTCCAGCAGGGCGAACAGCCCCGATCTGGCGGCAGTGGCGGCGGGCAGGCTCGTCGGCATGGCTAAGGCTAGAGAGAATGGATGACGTGGACCACCACACCCCAGATGGTCACGGAGCTTTCCTCGGCGGGCACCAGGTCGGGGTAGTCGGGGTTGGCGGCGGCCAGACGGAGCCGGTCGCCGTCTTTACAGAAGCGTTTGACGGTGAGTTCACCATCCACCACGGCGATCACCACCTTGCCGGGCGTTGGCGCAAGCGAGCGGTCCACCACCAGGATATCGTGGTGGTGAATCCCGGCGCCGGTCATGGAATCCCCGGCCACCCGCACGAAGAAGGTGGCCGGCGGGTTGTCCACCAGCAGGCGGTTGAGGTCCAGCTCGCCTTCGATGTAATCATCGGCCGGCGAGGGAAAACCGGCGGACACCGAGCAAACGAACAGCGGCCGGCGCAGCTCCTGCTGGTGGGAGTCCGGGGCAAAGGTGTAGACGGCGGCAATGTCGGCGGCGGGCATGGGCGGCTTCATGGCCGGCAGTATAACTGCCTTGGCCTGCTTTTGCATCAATTCACTTGGGTTGGAGGGGCAGATCCCCTGCGGCTGGCGGCAGCAGGGTTACCACCTGATTGTTGCGAATCTCCTTGGCCTCGTACAAGGCTTTGTCGGCACAATCCAGCAGCAGGTTGGGGTAAAGTCCGGGGTGGGGACGCACTGCGGAAATACCGCAGGAAACGGTGATATACTCGCTAACCGGCGACTGGGGGTGGAGAATGGCCAGTTCCTTAATCTTCGTAATGGCCCGCTGCACCACCAGTTGCGCCCCTTCCTGATCGGCCCCGGAAAGCACGTAGATAAACTCCTCGCCGCCAAAACGGGCCACCAGGTCTCCGGGACGGCTGGCCACCTGCTGCAGGGCGGTAGCCACCTGCTTGAGAACCTCATCACCCGACAGGTGACCGTAAAAGTCATTGTAAAGCTTGAAATAATCGATATCGAACAGACAAAGGGCAATTGGTTGGCCATCCCGCTGGCAACGGCGCCACTCCCGGTCCAGAAAATCATCGAAGTTACGGCGGTTGGCGATGCCGGTCAAGCCGTCCACCAGAGCCATCCTCTGCAAACGGCGGTTGGCCTCTTCCAGGGCTTCCGTCAAATCCCGGCGGCGATCCATCTCCCGCTTGAGACGCAGGGCCGATTTAACCCGGGCGCACAACTCCACCTGTTTCACAGGTTTTTGAATGTAATCCGCCACCCCCAGCTCGAAAACGGTACGCAGGTTGTCATCGGAGTCGTCCGCCGTCACCATGATCACAGGAATATCCCGCAACTGCTCATTGGCCTTCAGCCGGCGACATAGCTCGATACCGTCGATGTCCGGCATGACGATATCCAGCAGAATCAGATCAAGATCGAGATTATAGCGGGGGATGCCTGCTCCCTGGGCACCAAGGCCGAAAAAGGCAAAGGTGGCCTCGGCGCCGTCGGCTTCATGGAGATTGTCGTAGCCGTTGCCGCTCAACATCCGGCGCAAGATCAAACGACTCTCCAGTGCATCATCAACAATCAGGATAGAATTGCTGCCCATGGCAAAACCCGGCCCGCCCTCGTAATATTTACCAATTATATTTATCAACAGAACGTGATATTATTAGGAACTATTACCTATATACCATGACGCACCCTTATCTTGTCAAGATAAAGGTGTAATTCTTCAAGATAAAATCCTATCTTTTCGTCGTCGGCCCGATCGGCCACCTCTTCCAGCACCGCTCCCAGTTCACTGAGCCGGTTAAAACCGTAGCCACCGCCGGTACCCTTCAGAGTATGGGCCAAACGGCGCAATTTTTGATAGTCTTGGGCGGCCAGCGCCGCCTTCATCTCGCCCAGGTCATTGCTTACCCGGGCCAGATAGCCGGGAACCAGGTCGGCCAGCAGATCATCAGGCTGCTCGGGCTGGTTTTCCGCTCCCGCTATCGGAACGGCCGGTCCGGCTGCACCAAGATAGCGGCCGATGATCCGGAGAAAATCCTCCATCTTGATGGGTTTGACCATGTGACCGTCACAGCCGGCTTCCCGGCTTTTGCGGATATCCTCCCGAAAGGCATGGGCCGTTAAAGCCACAATCGGGGTGGGCTCCCGCCCCCGTTCGGCCTCCCATACCCGCATAGTCCGGGCAGCGGTATAGCCATCCATGCCGGGCATCTGGATGTCCAGCAGGACCAAATCATATCGGCTCTGCTGGAATTTCTCCACCGCCTCCTCGCCGTTAACCGCTGTCTCCAGCTGGTATGGCGTGTCATTTAGATAAGCCTTGAACAGCAGGCGGTTTTCCGGCGCGTCTTCGGCCAACAGCAGCCGCCGGGCCGCCGAATCAGTCGCCATCCCGGCGGTCGGCGCGACACATTCCCTCCCTCCGCAACTGCTGGACTCAGCTAAACTCTTACCAAGCCAAGGCAAAGGAATTTCCACCGTAAAAATACTGCCCTCCCCTTCCCGGCTGGCCAGCCGGATAGCGCCGCCCATCATCTGCACCAGTTTGCGGGAAATGGCCAACCCCAGGCCGGTACCACC
Organism: Desulfurivibrio dismutans; assembly: GCF_029210385.1. GTDB lineage: Bacteria > Desulfobacterota > Desulfobulbia > Desulfobulbales > Desulfurivibrionaceae > Desulfurivibrio > Desulfurivibrio dismutans. The sequence goes on from NZ_JARGDQ010000003.1 coordinate 89,452, forward strand.
ATAACGGCGGCTGGTGGAAGAGTCCACCTGGACAAAGTCTTCAAAAACCATCTCCTGTTTATCCGGTGGAATCCCGATCCCGGTGTCGCTGACCACAAAGCTGAACCGGGTGTTTTCCCCCGTTTCTTTAGCCGACCAGCGTACCGCCTCCAACGTCACTTTGCCCCGTTCGGTAAATTTAATGGCATTCCCGATCAGGTTGACCAGGATCTGCCTGATCCGGGTGGCATCGCCAAGCACCAGGCATGGACCCTGCCAGGAAAGACGGCTGGTAAACTTCAATCCCTTCTGGTGGGCCCGCAGAGCCATAATTTCACAGGTCTGGCGCAGAAGGTGATTGAGATCAAACTCCACCACCTCAATCTCCAGCTTACCGGCCTCGATCTTGGACAGATCGAGAATACCGTTAATCAGGTCCAGCAGGTTCTCGCCGGCGGCCCGGGAAGCCCACACATACTGGCGCTGCTTGGTATCCAGAGGACTTTTTTCCAACAGGTCGGCCATGCCCAGGATGGTGGTAAGAGGGGTCCGAATTTCATGGCTCATGCTGGCGAGAAATTCGCTTTTGGCCTGGGAGGCCCGCTCGGCTTCCTCCTTGGCGCTGAGCAAATTGCGCTGGCTTTCCCGTTCGCGAATGGTATCACGAAAAACAAAAACGCTACCAATAATCCCGGAGAAGCTGGCAATGGGGGCCACCGTGCAGGCGACCGGATAATTTTTACCCTGGCGGGAACGCAGCACCAGTTCGCCACTGCAATCGATGATTTCACCATCTTCCTGCACCCGCTGCATGGGGGCCGACAGGGGCCGCCCACTTCCTTCATCCACCAGGTTCAACACCTCCATTACCGGGCGGTTTAAAGCGTCCACCAAGTCCCAACCGGTGAGCCGTTCGGCCACCGGGTTGAGGAAAGCCACCCGCCCCTGTTGATCGGTGGCGATGACTCCAGCCCCAATGCTTTGCAAAATCGCCGACAATCGTCCTTCGCTGTCCCGCAGGCGTTCCTCGGCATCGGAAGAAACATCGGGACCACGGCCCAGCAATGCCAGCAGGCGTCTTTTGATCTTGGTGGCCAAGGCCATGCGCTCAGGCCCGGGTCAAATGACGGTACTTGATGCGATGGGGCTGGTCGGCATCGGCCCCCAGCCGCCGACGGCGGTCTTCCTCGTACTCCGAGTAGTTGCCGTCAAACCAGACCACCCGGGAATCACCCTCGAAGGCCAGCATGTGGGTGGCAATGCGGTCTAGAAACCAGCGGTCATGGCTGATCACCACCGCGCAGCCGGCAAAGTTTTCCAATGCCTCTTCCAGGGCCCGCAGGGTGTTGACGTCCAGATCGTTGGTGGGCTCGTCCAGCAGGATGACGTTGGCACCGCTTTTGAGCATCCGGGCCAGGTGCACCCGGTTGCGCTGACCGCCGGACATCATCCCCACCTTGCGCTGCTGCTCGGTGCCGGAGAAGTTGAAACGGGCCACGTAGGCCCGGGAGTTGACCTCGCGGTTACCCAAAGTTATGGTCTCCTGGCCCTCGGAAATGGCCTGCCAGATGGTTTCTTCCGGGTTCAAGGCGTCCCGATGCTGGTCAACACTGGCCAACTGCACCGATTCCCCCACTTTGATGGTGCCGGCATCGGGCTGCTCCTGGCCGTTGATCAACTTAAACAGGGTGGTCTTGCCGGCCCCGTTGGGGCCGATCACCCCGACAATGCCGCCGGGGGGCAGGGAAAACGAAAGGTTGTCGAAGAGCAACTGGTCGCCGAAGGATTTACTCAGCCCCTCGGCCTCGATAACGGTTTTGCCCAGGCGCGGGCCGGGGGGGATGTAAATTTCCAGCTCCCGCCCGCGCTTTTCCCCTTCCTGACCCAGCAACTCCTCATAAGCATTGATCCGGGCCTTGGCCTTGGCGTGCCGCCCCTTGGGGGTCATGCGAATCCATTCCAACTCCCGAGCCAGGGTCTTCTGCCGGTCGCTTTCCTGTTTTTCTTCTCGGGCCAGGCGCTTTTGCTTCTGCTCCAACCAGGAGGAGTAGTTGCCCTTCCAGGGAATACCGTGGCCCCGGTCCAGCTCCAGGATCCAGCCGGCGACGTTGTCCAGGAAGTAGCGGTCATGGGTCACCGCGATGATGGTGCCGGCGTAGCGCTGCAGGTGGTGTTCCAGCCAGGCCACGGTTTCGGCGTCGAGATGGTTGGTGGGCTCGTCCAGCAGCAGAATGTCCGGTTGCTGCAACAGCAGTCGGCACAGGGCCACTCGTCGTTTTTCACCACCGGAGAGCACCTTGATCTCAGCATCCGCCGGCGGGCAGCGCAGGGCATCCATGGCCATCTCCAGCCGGGAATCCAGGTCCCAGGCGTTCAGAGCGTCGAGCTTTTCCTGCACTTCGGCCTGGCGAGCGATCAGCTTGTCCATGGCCTCATCGTCCATGGGCTCGGCGAACTTCATATTGATCTCGTTGAACTCGTTGACCAGGTCCACCGTGGATTGCACTCCCTGCTCCACCACCTGACGCACCGTCAGACTGTCGTCCAGTTGCGGCTCCTGGGACAGGTAGCCCACCGTGTAGCCTGGTGAGATGTGGGTCTCGCCGTTGAACTCGGTGTCCTCGCCGGCCAGAATCCGCAGCAGCGAGGACTTGCCGGAGCCATTCATGCCGATGACCCCGATTTTGGCGCCATAAAAATAAGAAAGACTGATATCCTTGAGGATCGGTTGCTTGTCGTAGAATTTGCTTACCTTGATCATCGAATAGATGATTTTGTCCGGCTCGTTATTGCTCATATTCCCTTCCTTTCTCAATAAACGTTAAGCAGCGGCTACACCATGAACCGCGCAGTTTAACCTCAATCAACCTTTTTTTGCAACCGACGACCAAGACGGCCCGGGCGGCAGTGGCAAGCCCAGCACTAATTCCTTGAAATAAAACACAATATGCTGCATGGTTAGCGACAAGATGACAAGCCCAACCTCGGCATCACCCCAATCAACCAATCCCCCGACCCTGACGGTGGACCACCAGGCGCGGCTCAGCGGCGGTAACGCCAGATTACGTGAACTGCTCAAAGGGCAGTTGACCCTGGAAAACCCCAAGTATCGAGATGCGCGCAAATACGGTCGCTGGATCGGCAAGAACCTGCCACCCAGGCTGCATTTTTACCAGGAGAACGCCGATTCCCTCGCCTTCCCCCGTGGCTGGGCCAAACAAGCGGTACTGTTGTGCCGACAGGAACTGGGAAGAGACCCGCAAATCATCGACCAGCGCCGGGAAGTTGAACCGCACGTCTTTACCTTCCGAGGGCAGTTGCGACCTTACCAGCAACAGGCCCTGGAGGCCTTTTCAGGCCGGGATTTCGGGGTGCTGGAAGCCGGTACCGGTTCCGGTAAAACCGTAGTCGCCTGCGCGGTAATAGCCGCCCGCCGGCAACCCACCATTATTTTGGTCCACACCAAAGAGCTGCTCTATCAGTGGGCCGAACGCATCGACGAATTTTTGGGCGTTGAAGCCGGGCTGCTGGGAGACGGGCACCGGCAGCTTAAGTCCATCACCGTGGCCATTGTCAATTCGGCCCGACGCCGGGTGCAGGAATTGCCGGCGCTTTTCGGCCAGCTTTGCGTCGACGAATGCCACCGGGTACCATCCTCGCTGTTCACCGAGGTGGTCACTGCCTTTGACTGCCGCTACATGTTGGGGCTGTCGGCCACCGCTTACCGCCGCGACGGCCTGACCCAACTGATCAACTTTTACTTGGGCGACCGGGTTCACCGCATCGATACCGGCGCTTTACAACGCAGCGGAGCGATACTTAAAGCGCAGCTCATTCAGCGACCCACCCAATTTCGCTATGTCTATCGCGGCAATTACCAGGCCCTAATGAAAGCCCTGACCGCCGACAAAAAACGCAATCAACTGATCGCCGACGACATTGCCCGGGAAGTGCAAGTCCTGACCGAGGGCGACGGCGCCCTGGATTCGGGCACCATCCTGGTGGTCAGCGACCGTGTTCAGCACTGCCGGGAACTGGCCGAACTGCTGGAGCGGCGCGACATTGATTGCCGGGTGTTGACCGGAGCCACCCCGGCGGAGCAGCGGGCTGAACTTGTGGCGGCCATCCAGGCCGGTCGGGTCCGGGTGCTGATCTCCACGGTGCAACTGATCGGCGAAGGCTTTGACTGCCCAGGGCTACGCTCACTCTTTCTGACCACCCCCATCAAGTTTACCGGGCGCCTGCTGCAGGTAGTGGGCCGTATTCTGCGGCCGGCCGCCGGGAAAAAGCCCAAGGTATATGATTATGTTGATCCGGTGGGGGTTTTACAGTACTCGGCCAACTCCCGGGCTCTGGCCCTGCAATAAGCGCAACTGTTCAGCAAAGATGCGGCGGCAACGGTTACGCTGCAACTGCTGACCTGCCCGGGAGGCCGCTGCTGCAAACAAAAAATCGGCCTCCTGGCAAAAGAAGGCCGATTTTTTTAAAAAAGGCTGTTTTCCAGCTGGTACAATCAGCCGCCAGCGGAGGCGGCCGCAGCAACGGCTTCCTGTTTCACCGGCTTGTCGTCGGCACCATCCCCGGTAGCGGCCTTCTTTGCGGCGGCGGCTCCGGTGGCAGCGCCTTTAACTTGGGCATCCCATTCCTCTTTGGGAATGGAAGTCCCTGGCACCAACCGCAACTCCTTACTGCGGGATTTGACTTCGCCGTTCAGCGCCGCCCCGGATTCCACCGCCAGGTCGGAGGCCTCAACCTTGCCGTTGATCACGCCCCGGTTGGAAATCTGAAACTTCTTGGCGTTGACGTTACCATCCACCCGGCCGGAACAGACGAAAGTATTAACCAGTACATCACCGATAACTACCCCGTTTTCCCCCAGGATCAGGTAATCCCCGCGAACATTACCTTTCACCCTGCCATCCAGTCGGAGCTTGCCCTTGAAGGAGACATCGCCCTCCAGTTGCAGTTCCTGCCCGAGAATACTCGTTACCGCTCCGGCCTCAACCTCGCCTTTCTTCTTTCTCCAGAAAACCATGACTCCCCCTTAGCGTACTTCCTGACCGCGGACCGTACCGCCGCTGGCTGATACAGAACCATCCAGCACCGAGGCCACCCGGACAAAACGGTAAGGATCAATGGCCTCACCGTTGTAAAGAATGGTGTAATGCAGATGTGGCCCGGTGCTTCGGCCGGTATTGCCCAACTGGGCGATTTCCTGGCCACGTTCCACCCGATCTCCCTTCTGGACCAGACTGCGCTGCAAGTGGAGATAACGGGTTTCAAAACCGTTGCCATGGTCAATAACCATATAATTGCCATTGAATCGGGTGTACTTACTGGTGGTAACCACGCCGGCGGCAGGCGCCTTGATTTTGGTCCCTACCCGGTTATGAATATCCAGGCCGTCATGCATGGCCGGCTGGCCGGTAAAGGGATCGCTGCGACGGCCGAATGGGGAAGTCAAAGTACCCGGAACCGGCGTACCCAAAGGCATGGATTCGAGAAAATTAAGGTAGTGATCAACCTTGAAAGTCAGGTCTCCGTAGGTGCCATCATCCAGACCGATATAAGGACCACCGATATTGCTCTCGCTTTCTCCGACCTCGATATCAATGTCCACGGCGCTCAAAATGGACTCAATGGCCTCGCTGCGTTTGCGCAGTTCTTCCATGGCCGTGTCAAGCATCAAACGTTGCTTTTCTTCCTTTTCGACCGCCTGGGCCAGCATCTGCCGATGCTTGTCCTTGACCGCCGCCAGTTCGTATTTAACCGCCGCACTTTTGGCCCGCAGGGTGACGTTTTCAACCGCCGCCTGCCAACCCACCCCACTGATTACCAGCAAGGCCACCAGCACCGATCCCAAAGCCATGATGCGCCGTTTTCGAACGGAAAAGGAACGGGTCCTGCCATATTCACTGGTAACCATGAAATGCAGTTTCCTTCCCATGCTAGCCCCCACGCAGATTTAAAAATTCTTCTATTGACTGAAACAGTTCGGCGACGTCATAATAGCAGGAACCAACGACCCGAACCATAAAAAAATGACGCCTCTTCCACCTTGTCCTTATTTGTTCGGCCTTTTTTTTATGGAGCCACAATTATAACAAAAAAACATAACACTATTGCAACGGCCACCAGTTTTTTTTACCGACCTTATGACTACCCCCAAAAACACCCTCGAAAGCCAAGTCAACCCACCAAAGCAGGCGGGGCCGGTAGCCGGCTTTGCCGCCTTGGTTGACCGTTATCTTGACGGTCTGGAGATGGAGGTAAGAACCAAAAGCCGCCTACCCATCCCGCCCCTTGATCAGCGTCGGCAAAAGCCCCTCCCTCCCCAAGAGGAATTGGACCTCCACGGCCTTACCACCCCGGAAGCGGAAAAAGCCATCAAACGTTTTGTCTCCGGCTGCCGGGAACTGCGTCTGACCACCCTACGGATCATCACCGGCAAAGGACTGCACTCCCAGGGCCCGCCGGTGCTGCCACCGGTGGCGGAAGCCACCCTGGAAACACTAAAGGAAGACAAAAAAGTGGCCTCCTTCCACTGGGAGAAAAAACGTCACAAGCGGGGTGGCGCATTAATTGTCTATCTGCCTTGACAGCCAATGTTGATGGCCTTGCAAAAGCCGTCGACCATATTATTTATCAATGTAAAACAAATAGTTAAAAAGCGTCCCAAGTCGGCGCCGCCGCTTTTTGCGACGCCGACAACTTTGACACTCTCGCAAAAAACTACCAAATATATTGGTCGGCTATGCGGAAACAAGCAGTTACAATGCGTGCCCAGTCGGCGCCGCCGCTTTTGGCGACGCCGACAACTTTCAACTTTTGTCCTTGGAGCTAAAGCCTATTATGACGAGCCTGCAGGTTACTTTTTTCACCCCCTACCCATTCTCCCAGGGGCAGAAAATCCGGATCACCGCCGGCCCTCGCCGGGGCGACTGGGAGGTCATGGAAATCACCGAACATAAAATAACTTTGCGCTGCCCGGTCTCAGGACGCCTGTTCAACTGGGACCGCTTCTGCTACTTCGCTGAAGACCACGCCGAAGAGACCTGGCCTCAGCAGGATTAACCAGAGCAGGAGGTTCTATGCCGGAACAAAGCAAAGTCACCGACCAGCCATGGCACGCCTTGGCCCCGGAACAGGTTATCGGGCAATTGACCGCCGACCAGGAAAAGGGCCTGCCGACTGAGGAAATCAAGCGCCGCCTGGAACGCTTCGGCCCCAACCAGCTGCCGCAGCCGGAAAGAACCGGGCCGCTTAAGCGTTTCCTGCTGCAGTTCCACAACGTGCTGATCTATGTCCTCATCGTCGCCGCCGCCGGCACCGCCTTTTTGCAGCACTGGGTGGATACCGGAGTGATCCTCGGGGTGGTGCTGATCAACGCCATCATCGGTTTTATCCAGGAAGGCAAGGCGGAAGAGGCCCTGGATGCCATCCGCAACATGCTCTCGCCCAAGGCGCTGGCCCTGCGCGATGGCCAGCGCCGCACGGTACCGGCCGAAGATCTGGTGCCCGGCGACATCGTCTTCCTCCAGGCCGGCGACCGGGTGCCCGCCGACCTGCGCCTGCTGCGCGCCCACAACCTGCGCATCGACGAGGCGGTACTCACCGGTGAATCGGTGGCGGCGGACAAGGGGACGGAAGCGGTGGCCAAAGAGGCCGACCTGGGCGACCGGATGGGCATGGCCTTTTCCGGCACCCTGGTGGCCTTCGGCCAGGGTCGCGGGGTGGTGGTGGGCACCGGCGCTGATACCCAGATCGGTCGGATTTCGACCATGCTGGGCGAGGTGGAAACCCTCACCACGCCGCTGCTGCGTGATATCGCGGTGTTCGGCCGCTGGCTGTCGGCGGCCATCGTGGGGCTGGCCGCCGTCACCTTCGCCTTCGGCTACTGGGTGCGCGATTACGACATCATGGAGACCTTCCTGGCGACGGTCAGCCTGGCCGTCGCCGCCATCCCCGAGGGTCTGCCGGCCATCATGACCATCACCCTGGCCATCGGGGTGCAGCGCATGGCGGCCCGCAACGCCATCATCCGCCGCCTGCCGGCGGTGGAAACCCTGGGCTCGGTGACCACCATCTGCTCGGACAAGACCGGCACCCTGACCCGCAACGAAATGACCGTCAAATCCATGGTAACCGCCGAGCACACCTTCGAGATCGGCGGCGTCGGCTACGAACCCCACGGCGGTTTTTCCCTGGATGGCCAGGATGTCGACCCGGACGAGCAGCCGGTGCTGGCCGAGGCCCTGCGCGGCATCCTGCTCTGTAACGACGCCGAACTGCACCAGCGGGAGGGACAATGGGTGCTGGAGGGCGACCCCACCGAGGGCTCCCTGGTCACCGCCGCCCGCAAGGCGGGGCTGGACCAGCGGAAGACCAATGCAACCTACAGCCGGGATGACGTGATCCCCTTCGAATCATCCTACAAATTCATGGCCACCCTGCACCACCACCACGAGAACAACCACCGTTTTATCTTCCTCAAGGGGGCGCCGGAGCGGGTGCTGGCCGTCTGCGACAAGGAGCGCACCGTAGACGGTGACCGGGAAATAGACACCGACCGCTGGCAGCAACAGATGGATGAAATCGCCGCCCGCGGCCAGCGGCTGCTGGCGGTGGCGGTCAAGGAGGTGGCGGCGGACAAGAACACCCTGGAATTTCCGGACATCGAGGACGGCGGGCTCACCATGCTGGCGCTGTGCGGCATCATCGACCCACCTCGGGACGAGGCCATCGAGGCGGTACGCCTGTGCCAGGGAGCCGGCATAAGGGTGAAGATGATCACCGGCGATCACGGGGTTACCGCCCGGGCCATCGCCGACGCATTGGGCATTGCCACCGCCGGCGGGGTAATCACCGGCCAGCAGCTGGAGCAGATGTCCGACGCGGAGATGGAGCAGGCGGTGCGCGAGGTGGATGTCTTCGCCCGCGCCACCCCTGAGCACAAGCTGCGCCTGGTGCGCGCCATCCAGGCCAACCGGCAGGTGGTGGCCATGACCGGCGACGGGGTCAACGACGCCCCGGCCTTAAAGCGCGCCGACGTGGGGGTCGCCATGGGCATCAAGGGCACCGAGGCCACCAAGGAGGTGGCCGAGATGGTGCTGGCCGACGACAACTTCGCCTCCATCGCCCACGCCGTAGAGGAAGGCCGAACGGTCTACGACAATTTGCGCAAGGCCATCCTGTTTTTACTGCCCACCAACGGCGGCCAGGCCTTCACCATCGTCGCCGCCATCCTGCTGGGCCTGACCCTGCCACTGACCCCGGTGCAGGTGCTGTGGGTGAACATGGTCACCGCCGTCACCCTGGCTTTGGCCCTGGCCTTCGAGCCCACCGAACCCGGCGCCATGGAGCGCCCCCCGCGCCCACCGGAAACCCCCATACTATCGGGTTTTCTGATCTGGCGGGTGGCCTTTGTTTCGGTGCTGCTGGTGGCCGGCACCTTCGGGCATTTTCTGTGGCTGGAGCAGCAGCAGGTGTCGGTGGAGTTCGCCCGCACCGTGGCCATCAATACCCTGGTGATGGGCCAGCTCTTCTATCTCTTCAACAGCCGCTACATCCTGGAGCCGGTGTTCAACCGCGCCGGGCTGCTGGGCAGCCGGGCGGTGCTCATCGCCATCGGCGTGCTGATCGTCCTGCAGGGGCTTTTCACCTACGCCCCGCCGCTCCAGTTCCTGTTCGGCACCGCCCCCATCGGGCTTAGCGACTGGGGCCGCATCCTGGCCTTCGGACTGCTGCTGTTCGTGCTGGTGGAGGTGGAAAAGGCTTTCCTCAAGCGCCGGGTGCAGGCCCATCACTAAAGATCCGCCGACAGGGCTTCAAAAAAGAGGAGACCGGGGAGACCGGCTTCAAACGCCGTAAAAAACGGCCAGGATAACAATAAATAAGGAAAGACCGGCCAGCATGAAAAGAGGCACCAGGGCCTCTTTCACCGGATAGTTGAAGTCGGCAATATGAAGGCTGAAAGCGGCGCTGCTGGCAATAATGAACGGCAGCAGCGCCGGGAGCCCCAACAGGGACCAGACATCAACCCCCAGATCAAACCAGAACAGCACCGCCGCCAGCGACACCAGACAAATCAAAAAGGTACTCAGGGAAAAAAAGAGCTTCGCCAGCGAATACATCAGGGAGTACCAACCGAACCCCTCAAAGGCCCGGGTAATACCGGGCAGAGCGAGGGCCACCACGGTACCGATACCCAGCACCGGATAGGCCTGGTCGGAGACATACCGCCCCAGCAGATCGACAAACGGAAAAAAGTCTATCCCGTAAACAAACCGGGCGGCGACCCAGAGCAGTGTGAGAAAGGTCAGTATTTTCAGCATCCGCGCTTCAACTCCGCCGGCGATGCGGCAGGACTTTTGTATTTACAAAAAGCCCACGGCGCGATCTAGTTTATGCAAGAAAGCAAATCCCCGGCCTTTTTCCTCCAGCCGAGCGGCTTTAACCACAGCATTGAACACCGCATCGGTTTCTTCAATCCGGGTCACAATGAGGACAATTTCCTTTTCCGGCCGAATGAAACGACCGGCTAAACCAAGCTGCTGACGGATCCCGGTGCCACGGCCGAAATAAATGGTGGCCCCTTCAGCCCCGGCCGCAATCGCCGCGTCCACGACATTGTCAGCATCTCCACGCTGCACGATACAGGTAATCAGATTGGGATTGGACACGTTTCTCTCGCTGGCATGGTTTTAAAAATGACCCTATATGGCCCTCTGCCGTCCCGGCCAGTAAGGTACTATACCTCTGCAGTATCAGCTTGACCACCGGTAAAGTCAAGGAAAAAAGCCGCACGATCAGCGACATCAACATTACTTAATGCCGCAGATAATGTTCCAACGGCATGGTGTAGCGGGTTTCCGTGGCCAGTTTTTCCGCCGCAGCAAAACCGGCTTTTTCAAACACCTTTTTGGAACGCCGATTTTCCCGGTGAATGGTCGCCACAACCTGTTCCTTGCGCCACTCAAAAAAGGCATGCCGAGCCGCCTGGCGGATCGCCTGCCGCCCGTAACCCTGGCTCCAGTGGCGGCGCTCACCGATCACCACCACGATCTCCGCCTGTTCCCTTTTGGGCACCAGCCGGACAAAGCCGATGGGTCCTTCCGAGGGCAGGGTGACCAGAAAAAAGCTGCCGTTACGATTGAAATGAGGGGAATAAATTGGTAACTGCGTGCGGGACAGCAGGTTTTTTAGTTCATGGTCGATATTCTGATCTTCATTAAGATACTCCGTGATATCTTCGTCGGCCATCCACTCGGCCATTTTTTCCACGTCCTGCCGATAAACCTCGCGCCGTAACTCCACGCCCTCCTGCAACACGACTCATCTCCTTGTTCTGTTCTTGTTTTAATAGTAACTATCCAGCTCATTCTGGCACGTAACTGTTCAGCAGTGCCCCAGGTTGCGGCGACCAGGTCGGCGTAGCGTACATCAGGTACTCAAGCCGACCTGATCGCCGCAAGATGGGGTGCTGCTTGACAGTTACTTTTAATCAAATAATCCCGTCGCCAGAACGGCGGTAAAAGTCGGGCAGGGTAAAGGCTTACTCTTCCTTTGTCAAGGGGACCAGTCCGCCGAAAAACTTGCAACTTGCGCGGCCATCACTTAGTTTGCAACTCGTTGCGACGGCCACCCACAACCGCTACCACAAATTTCTGGAATATGGCGACGCCGAGAATTATCGCCGCAAGCTGGAAGAAATACGGCGAGATTTCGAAGATCTCGAGTAATGACCAATCGTTGCCTTCTGCCACATTGTACGATCTTTCCGGGAACAATTATGTTTACATTATGTCTCCATCTTGGCAGCCCCGACAGCCCTCTGTCATCAGGCGTATAACTCAACAACTGCAAAATCCGGAGAACCTGCGCATGCTAACACAAACATCAAACAGGACGATCAAACTGCTTGTCCCATTAAAGCTGTTAAGCCTACTGTTTTTCGTCCTGCTGCTAAGCGGCTGCGGCAAGGACACCTATGGTGAGGGGATTGACCCCAACGCCCCTCGGGTGGCGGTGCAGGATATTTTCCTGCAACCGCAACTGCTGAACCAGAAAGTTACGGTGCAGGGCACGGTCTATACCCAGTGTGAATCAAACGGCTGCTGGTTCGTCCTCCAGGATGACACCGCCCAGATTTATATCGATCTTTCCACCAACAACTTCGAGTTGCCGCCCATGCCCGGCCGCCGGGTGCAGGCCACCGGCACCGTCACCACCTTCCAGAACAACCTGCTGTTGATTGCGCAAGGGGTGGAGACCATATGAGCGGCATGTTGAAACTATCCGTCCAGAACCTGCTGCGCCACCGGACCCGCAGTTTTTTGACCATGCTGGGGATTGCCGCCGCAGTGGGTGTGCTTTTCTCGGTCTTTTCCTTCAACCGCGGCTTTGACCAGGGGCTGGCCCGGGAGCTGCAGGCCACCGGGCTGCACTTTATGGTGGTGCCGGTGGGCTGCGCCCACGAGGTGGCGGCTCTGGTCCTGCACGGCACGGTGGTGCCCAAATATCTTGATGCCACGGTCATCGATGATGTCCGCAGCACCGACGGGGTGGAGTTTGCCACCCCCATTCTGGTGGCCCAGTTGCCCAACCCGGACCGGCACCGTATCGACCTGATTTATGGCGTGGAGATGGAAGTATTGCGGGAGATCAAGCCCGACTGGCAGATCACCGGCGAGATTCCCACCGCCCCCCATGAAATGCTGATGGGCTACGACGTGGCCGAACACGCCGGGTTGACGCTGGGTGACGAGTTTCGTTACCCAGCCGTCGATGAAACCTTCGTCGTCACCGGCATCATCGGCCGCACCAACAGCCAGGACGACGCCTTTGTCTATCTCGATATCGCCACCGCCCAGCGGCTGATGGACAACCCCGACGGAGCCACCGCCATCGGGGTCAAGGTGGCCAGCCCCGAACGGATGGGTTCCATCATCAGCGAACTGGAAGAGGCGGTGCCCGGCATCCAGACCGTCACCATGAGCCAGGTAATGAACTCGGTGGCCAACGTGGCCGCCTCGGCCAAGTCCCTGAGCCTGGCCATCGCCCTGGTGGCGCTGGTGATCGGCGCGGTGGGGGTGATGAACTCGATTCTCATGGCAGTTTTTGAACGCTCCCAGGAAATCGGCATGATGCGGGCCATCGGAGCTTCGCGCTGGAACATTTTCCAGATCATCCTGAAAGAGACCACCATCCTCACCATGGTCGGCGGGGCGGCGGGCATTGCCCTTGCCACCGTGGGCGCCAGGTTGATTGAAAACTACGTACGCCGGATCATGCCCTATGTGCCCGGCGGCGACATGCTGAGCTTCGATCCGCTGCTGGCCCTGGCCTGTGTGGGTTTCGCCCTGGTGGTGGGGGTCGGCGCCGGGCTCTATCCGGCCTGGAAGGCCTCCCGAATCAACCCCATAGAAGCCATCAAAGGCTCGTAAACGGGCAGCAGCACCGCACCTTGCGGCGATCGGACCGACTTGCGTACCGGTGTACGCGGCGCCGGTCCGCTTGCCGCAATCTGCGGCACTGCTGCCCGTTTACGGACGGTCGGACGGCTTAACAGCAAGTTTGTTGGAGCACGGAAATTTAGGCAAGGAATATAAAAATGATCAAGCTGAAAAATGTGGAGAAGAAATACCGGCGGGGGGCCGAGGAGGTGCGGGCCCTGCGCGGGATTGATCTGGAGATCCAGGCCGGGGAATTTGCTTCGGTGATCGGTCCTTCCGGGGCCGGCAAGACCACCCTATTGCATATCCTGGGTTGCCTGGACCTGCCCAGCAGCGGTGAGTTGCATTTCGATGGGCTGCGGGTGGACCGGATGCGGGAATCGGAACTGGTGACCTTGCGCCGCAACAAAATAGGTTTTATATTTCAGCAGTTCTATCTGATCCCTGGGCTGAGCGTGGTGGACAACATCGCCCTGCCGCTGCTGTTCAGCAAAAACAAGCCGGCACCGGGGCGGATCGAGGAGTTGGCCCGCCAGGTGGGCCTTAGTGATCGACTGCACCATGTGCCGGCCCAGCTCAGTGGCGGCGAGATGCAGCGCACCGCCATCGCCCGGGCCCTGGTCAACGACCCGGAGGTGATCCTGGCCGACGAGCCCACCGGCAATCTCGATTCGGCCAACAGTGAGAAAATTTTTGATATTTTGCATAAACTGCACCAAAACGGGCTGACGGTGATTATGATCACCCACAACCCGGAGCTGGCCGGCCGGGCCGGCCGGACCATCAGCATCAAAGACGGTATAATCGAACAGTAATTTTTTATTTTTGCGTTACCGACCAACACGTTTGGCGGTTTTTTGCGAAGCCATCAATTTGGAGGAAGCAGCATGAAAAGGATCGCACTCTTTATCGCCACCAACCTGGCCATTGTTCTGGTGCTCAGTGTTGTGCTGAGCCTGTTGGGGGTGGGTCGGATCCTGGATGAGTCCGGGGTTGGGCTGGATATGCGCAACCTGATCATCTTCGCCGCCGTGTTTGGCTTTGGCGGCTCCTTTATCTCTTTAGCCATCTCCAAGTGGACCGCCAAGCGAATGACCGGGGCTAAGGTGATTACCTCGCCGCGCAACGAAGCCGAGGCCTGGCTGGTGGAAACGGTGAAAAATCAGGCCCGGGTGGCCGGTATCGGCATGCCGGAAGTGGCCATTTACGATGCCCCGGACGTCAACGCCTTTGCCACCGGCGCCCGCCGGGACAACGCCCTGGTGGCGGTGAGCACCGGTTTACTCAGAAGCATGAACCGGGACGAGGCGGAGGCGGTGCTGGCCCACGAGGTAAGCCACGTGGCCAACGGCGACATGATCACCCTGGCGCTGATCCAGGGGGTGGTCAACACCTTTGTTATTGTCGCCTCCCGGGTGGTGGGCCACCTGGTGGACCGGGTGGTATTCAAGACCGAAAGCGGCCATGGCCCGGCCTTTTACATCACCTCGATTCTGGCCCAGGTGGTGTTCGGTATCCTGGCCAGCACCATCGTCTTCTGGTTCAGCCGCCAGCGTGAATTCCGAGCCGATCATGGCGGCGCAAGGCTAGCCGGCCGCGAGAAGATGGTGGCAGCGCTGGAGAAACTCAAACGCGGCGTGGACCAGCCCCACCTGCCCGACCAGATGGCGGCCTTCGGTATTTCCGGTGGCGTCGGCCAGGGCCTCAAGCGCCTGTTCATGACTCATCCGCCCCTGGAGGAGCGCATTGCGGCCCTGAAACGCGGCCAGATGTAAGCGCCCGGCCCGCCGCCGTCAGCGCGGTTGCGCCAGAATGGCCTTAAGCTCTCGAATTTCATCCCGCAGTTTATCGATGTCCCGGTGCAGGGCCGACTCCTTTTCCTCGGCCAGGGCTTCGATTTCGTGCATCTGTTCGGCCCGGGCGTCCTGGGCCTGACTCTGCATGGCCTCAACGATAACGGCGATGAAGAGATTGAGGATGGTGAAGGTGGCCACCATGATAAAGGGCACGAAGAAGAGCCAGGCGTAAGGAAATTCGGTGAGCACCGGCCGGACAATCCCCATGGACCAGCTTTCCAGGGTCATGATCTGAAACAGGGTGTACATGGAGGCGCCGATGGAGCCGAACCATTCCGGGAATAACTCGCCGAACAGCTTGGTGCTCATCACCGCCGCCACGTAAAAGATCAGTAGCAGCAGGGCAACGATGGAGCTTAAGCCGGGAATGGCTTGCAGCAAAGCGGAAACCACCTTGCGCATCCGGGGCGAAGCCGAAACCAGCCTTAATATTCGCAGCACCCGCAGGCTGCGCAACACCGAGAAGGCGCCGGTGGCCGGCACCAGGGCGATCCCCACCACGATAAAGTCGAAAACCCGCCAGGGTTCGCGGAAAAAGCGCCCCGGCCCCATGGCGATCATGGCCAGGCTCAACTCAACCACGAAGATGCCCAGGCACAGCCGGTCCAGGGTATACAGCAGTTCACCGTAGGGGTCGTTGACCTGGGGAACCGTCTCCAACCCCAGGATCACCGCGTTGATGATGATCACCGCGATCACCGCCTGCTGCACCGAACGCTGTTCGATCCACTGGTAAAGTCGCTCCCGCCAGCCGGAATCCACCTGTGCCACCATTTTCACACCCCTTGTTTGTCCGTAAGTCCCACCACGCCACCAGGCCGGCAAATCCGGCCAGGGCGATCTGCAAACCTTCAGCAGCGGGCTACTTTACGACAGTTTGGGCTTGCTTGCAGCAGTTAAATGATGGTATCCAGTTAGCCATGATCCGTCTCAGCAAAATCGAAGTGCCCGGACTGAAGCAAACGGCCGGCATCATCTCCCGGATTTTGGGTAACGCCCCGCTCAAGGCCGGGCTGCCGCCGGGTACCACCATCCATGTCGGCGAACGCAAGACCGAGCAGGTAACCATCAGCCTCCTGGATTACGACCGCGAAGGCTGCCGCACGGTGGCCGTGGAAGCGGTCGAGGAATGCGGCATCTACCGGGATCGCCCCGGCATTACCTGGATCAACGTCGACGGTTTGCACCAGGTGGATGTCATCGAAAAGATCTGCGCCTGTTTCAAACTGCACCCGCTCACGGTGGAAGATATCTGCAACACCACCCAGCGCCCCAAGCTGGATATTTTCGATGACTACCTGTTCCTGGTGGTCAGGATGCAGACCTACAATCCGGCCAACCGCAGCCTGGAAGCCGACCAGGTCAGCCTGATCCTGGGCGAAAATTTTCTCTTGAGTTTCCGGGAAAAGCCCTCCGAAATATTCAATGGCGTTCGGGGCCGGATCATCGGCGGCAAGGGCAAAATCCGTACCATGGGGCCGGATTACCTGGCCTACGCCCTGCTGGACGCGGTGGTGGACGATTATTTCCAGGCCCTGGAGCATTTGGGCGAAGAGATAGAAAACCTGGAAGAAGAGGTGATCAACGCCCCGCAACGGGAAACGGTGGAAAAAATTCACCGGCTCAAAAGGGAGCTGATCCTGCTGCGCAAATCGGTCTGGCCCCTGCGGGAGGTGCTCAACAGCCTGCTGCGCCACGATGAAACCGGCCTGGTCAGCGGCGACATTGCCATTTACTTGAAAGATCTGTACGACCACACCATCCAGGTGATTGATACGGTGGAAACATACCGGGACCTCACCGCCGGCCTGCTGGATATCTACCTCAGCAGCCTGAGCAACCGGATGAACGAGACCATGAAGGTGCTGACCATGTTCGCCACCATCTTCATTCCCCTGACCTTCGTCGCCGGAGTTTACGGCATGAACTTCGACCCGGAAGCCAGCCCCTGGAATATGCCGGAGCTGAGCTGGCCGCTGGGTTATCCCCTGGCCCTGGCGTTGATGGCCGTTGTGGCCGGGGGCATGCTGTTTTATTTCCGACGTAAAAACTGGCTGTAGACAAAAACCGCCAAACCTTAAACCCTGTTCCCAAGCTGGTGATTACCATGCCCTGTCCGCTACCCGAGAAAGAAACCGGCAATATTCACATCCACGACCTGATCATCATCGGCGGCGGCCCCGGTGGGCTGACCGCCGGCATCTACGCCCAGCGGGCGGCCCTTGATACCCTGCTGCTTGAAAAGGGCCTTCCCGGTGGGCAGATGAACAACACCGATATGGTGGAAAACTGGCCGGGTATTGAATCCATCAGCGGCGCCGAACTCTCCACCGCCATGGCCGACCATGTCCGCTCTTACGGCCTGGAGATCCAGCAGCAGGAGGTACGGCAAATCGAACCCTGCCTGGGCCACCATCTGGTGCATCTGGCCGACGACCGCAAGCTGGCCGCCTATGCCCTGATCATCGCTGCCGGCGGCAGCCCCCGCAAGCTGGGGGTGCCCGGCGAGGATGCAAACTACGGCAAAGGGGTCTCTTACTGCGCGGTCTGCGACGGTTTTTTCTTCCGCAACAAGACCGTGGTGGTGGTGGGCGGCGGCGACAGCGCCCTGGAGGAAGCCCTTTACCTGGCCAAAATCGCCGCCAAGGTTTACCTGGTGCACCGTCGCGAGGAATTCCGGGGCGGGATGATCCTGCAAAAAAGGGTAAAGGCGGAAAAAAACATCGAACTCCACCTGAATGCCGTGGTGACCGCCATTCAAAGCGACCGGCAGGGAGTTACCGGAGTGGCCCTGGAAGATACGACCAGCGGTGAACAGAGAGAACTGGCCTGCGACGGAGTTTTTATCTTTATCGGCTTTATGCCGGACAACTCCCTGGTGCCCGCCGGCACCAAGATGAACGCCGACGGCTTCGTGGTCACCGATGAAAAATGCGAAACCAGGCTGCCCGGCATTTTCGTGGTGGGCGACCTGCGGGAAAAATACGTTAAGCAGATCATCACCGCCGCCGCCGACGGCTGCATCGCCGCCCAGGCCGCCGCCCGCCATGTGGAAAACCGCAAAGGCGACGGCCAGTGAGCAATAATGAGCACCGCCGAGCTGCCGCCATAGGCGGTCACGGCTCCCCCCGTGACCGCCTGCAGGATCCCAGCCGCCGGCTATCCTCACTGTTGGTGGAGGAATCCTGCCTTGACCTGCCCCTGACCCGGGAAATTCTGGCACGAGCCGGCGACCTGCCGCTTACCGTGATCCCCGACGGCGGCGAACCGGCACCCGACCTTGCCCCATACCCCCAGAGTCTTACCCAGGGCAAACGCCTGCTGCACCTGGGTCGCAACCGGGGCCGTTTTTTAAAACCCTGCCCCGCCACCCGCAACTACCGCTGCTGCGACTACCAGGTGCTCAACATCGGGGCGGGCTGCCCCATGGACTGTGCCTACTGCATTCTCCAAGCCTATCTCAACAACCCCTGGCTGAGCTTTTACGTCAATATCGATGATTTGTTCCATGAGCTGGACCAAGCCCTGGCCGCCAAACCCGGACAAATTTTCCGCATCGGCACCGGTGAGTTCACCGACAGCATGGCCTTGGACCGGCTCACCGGCTTGAGCGCCCGGCTGATCAAATACATGGCGGACAAGCCCAACGCGGTGCTGGAACTGAAATCGAAGGCGGTGGTGCTGGACCACTTGCCGCCCACCGGCCACCGGGGCCGCACCATCATGGCCTGGTCGCTGAACAGCACCGAGGTAATGCACAAACTGGAGTTGCATACCGCAGATCTCGACACCCGCCTCCAGGCCGCTGCCCGCTGCGCCGCCTGGGGTTACCCCCTGGCCTTTCATTTCGACCCAATAATCCATCACCCTGGTTGGGAAGAGGGCTACCGGGCCACCATCCGCCGCCTGTATCAACTGGTCCCGGCCGTCAGTATCGTCTGGATCAGCCTGGGAGCTTTTCGTTTTCTCCCCGCCCTTAAAGAAGTGATCACCAGCCGTTTCCCCAACGCCAACTTTATCCACGGGGAGTTTGTGCCGGGGCTGGACGGCAAGTTCCGTTACTTCCGCCCCCACCGCACCCGGATTTACCAAGTGCTGGTGGAGGAACTGGCCCGCCACGCCGCCAGCCACACCTGTACCTACTTCTGCATGGAAAATGACCAGGTCTGGCAGGATGTGTTCGGCTACACACCGGAGGACAAAGGCGGCCTGCCGGCCATGCTGGACGCCGCCTCCCGGACCGCCGAAAAAAATTGATAGGAGTTGACAACTCCAGCGGTAATTTCTAGAATAGCCAGGATTTTTTTACCAACCAGCCGCCAACATCCATTCAGCCAGCCAGCGAGGTGTTTCATGATCAATAAAGTTATTCTTATCGGCAATCTTGGGGCCGATCCGGAGGTCCGCTACTCTCAAAACGGTGATGCCGTTACCACCTTCCGCATCGCCACCACCGAGGTTTGGAAAAAGCAGGACGGCAGCAAAGACGAGTTGACCGAATGGCACCGGATTGTGACCTTCAAACGGCTGGCGGAGATCTGCGGAGAATATCTCTCCAAAGGCTCCCGGGTGTACATCGAAGGCCGGATCCAGACCCGCAAGTGGCAGGACAAGGACGGCAACGACCGTTACACCACGGAAATCGTCGCCCGCGAGATGAAGATGCTCTCGCCCCGGGGCGCCAGCGGGGAAAGCGGCAACCAGTTCATGGATGAACCGCCGCCGCCCGAACCGCCCATCGGTGATGATGTACCTTTTTAATCAGGAGACAGTACATTCTATGCGACCAAGAAGCGTATTGAGGCCGTCAATCACAACCTTTTTTATCCTTGCCACCTGGCTACTCATGATGCCGGCTACCGTTCCGGCGCACGAGCACCATGATCATGATCACCAACTTCACTCGGGGCATGGTGCCCATGTCCATGGGCGAGCGGAAATCAACCTGATTGTGGAAGAAACCATGCTGGTGATTGATTTGCTCAGTCCAGCCATGAACCTGGTTGGCTTCGAGCACCAGCCCCGCAACCACGAACAGCGGGCAGCCATCAAAGCGGCCAAAGAACTGCTGAGCGACGGGAAAAAGCTCTTTGCCCTGCCCGCCACGGCCCATTGCCGTCAAGTAAAGGCCGAGATCAGTTCGGATTTTGACCTCGAGCATAGCCATGAGCATAGGCATGACCATGGCCACCAGCAAGATCATGAGCCCGCCCACCATGATCATGACCACGCCGATTTTACGGGTCTGTGGGAGTTTCACTGTGAACAGCCGGCAAGCCTGACTTACATAGATTTCCGGCTGTTCGAGCATTTTCCCGCCACCCAGCGTCTCCGGATCCAGGCCATTACCCCGGCCGGCCAGACTGGGGCAGAATTGCGGCCGCAAAACGCCCGCCTGGACCTGTAAGCGCAGCGGTTGTGACGCTTTCGGGCAGGCGTTACGATCCTGTAATCATCAAATTCACTCCCAGCGAACCTAAGAAAACAGCCCATGCCCAACGCTACTCTCGACAAACCGGCCATCGACTGCCGTGATCTGCGTTTTCGCTGGTACCGGCGCGGCCCGCTGGTGCTGGACTTGCCGGAACTAAGGGTCGAGCGGGGGGAGAAGATCTTCATTGCCGGCCCCAGCGGCAGCGGCAAGACCACCCTGCTGAGCCTGCTCACCGGGGTCGGGGT
The DNA here is from genome assembly GCF_029210385.1 of Desulfurivibrio dismutans. Taxonomy (GTDB): domain Bacteria; phylum Desulfobacterota; class Desulfobulbia; order Desulfobulbales; family Desulfurivibrionaceae; genus Desulfurivibrio; species Desulfurivibrio dismutans. The sequence continues at coordinate 110,420 of NZ_JARGDQ010000003.1, forward strand.
CGCCGAAACCGGCCGGGTGTCGATACTGGGTCAGGACTTGGCCGCTTTAAGCGGCAGCCGGCGGGACCGTTTCCGGGCCGACCACCTGGGCTACATCTTCCAGCTTTTCAATCTGTTACCCTATCTCTCTCTGCTGGAAAACGTGCTGCTGCCCTGTCGTTTTTCCCGGCGACGACGCCTTAACGCCGGCGGCAGCCCCGGCGCCCTGGCCGCAGAAGGCCGGCGGCTGCTGGCCCATCTGGATCTGGGTGACCTAAAACTGCGGCAGCAGCCGGTGGCGGAACTCAGCGTCGGTCAGCAACAGCGGGTGGCGGCAGCCCGGGCCTTGATCGGCGGGCCCGAACTGGTGATCGCCGACGAGCCCACCTCATCACTGGACATGGACCGGCGGGAGGCTTTTGTGAAGTTGCTGTTCAACGAATGCAGCCGCCAGCAGGCCACCCTGGTCATGGTCAGCCACGATCGCAGCCTTGAACATCTCTTCGACCGCAGCATCCAACTGGGGCAAATCAACCGGGTGGAGCCGGGAATTGTGAGAGAGACATAATGGCAACCCTGATCCTGGCCTGGAAAAGTCTGCTCAACCGCCGTTATACCGTGGGGCTAACGGTGCTGGCCATCGCCCTGGCGGTGGCCCTGCTGCTGGGGGTGGAACGGCTGCGTTACGAGGCCCGCAGCGGCTTTACCGCCACCATCAGCGGTACCGACCTGATCGTCGGGGCCCGCAGCAGCCCGGTGCAACTCCTGCTTTACTCGGTTTTCCGCATGGGGGAGGCCACCAACAACATCTCCTGGCGCAGCTATCGGCAGATTGCCGATCATCCACGAGTACAGTGGACCGTTCCCCTCTCCCTTGGTGATTCCCACCGGGGCTACCCGGTGTTGGCCACCAACCAGGATTATTTTAAATATTACCGCTACGCCGACGCCCGGCCGCTGGAACTGAGCCAGGGTGAACCGTTCAGTGGTGTCTTCGAGGCGGTGCTGGGCAACGAAGTGGCCCGAGAATTGAGCTACGAACTGGGCCGGGAGATTGTTATCGCCCATGGTGCCGATGATGTCGCCTTCGTCCGCCACGACGACATGCCCTTTACGGTGAGGGGTATCCTGGCTCCCACCCGCACTGCGGTGGACCGCACCATCCATATTTCCCTGGAGGGTTTCGAGGCCATTCACCTGGGCTGGCAGGCCGGCGTTCCGCTGCCCGGCCGTCAGGTCTCCCCGGATGAGGCCCGGCAGCGGGACCTCACCCCCCGCCAGATCACCGCCTTCCTGGTGGGGCTGGACTCCCGGGCCGCCAGCTTCCAGCTCCAGCGCTACGTCAACGACTACCCCCGCGAGGCCCTGACCGCCATCCTGCCGGGGGTTGCCCTACACCAGCTCTGGGACCTGCTGGGGATGGCGGAACAGGCCCTGCTGCTGGTATCATGGTTCGTGGTGGGAGTGGGGCTGTTGGGGATGCTCAGCGCCCAACTCAGCAACCTGGAGGCCCGTCGCCGGGAGATGGCGATTTTACGGGCGGTGGGGGCCGGACCGCGTTATATTCTGCTGCTGATCTGTGGGGAAGCACTAATGCTGGCCCTGCTGGGGGCGGTGCTGGGGACGGCCCTGCTTTACGCCCTGCTGTTTTTTGCCGGCCCCCTGATCGAGGCCCGCTTCGGTCTTTTTATCGGGATTGGCGGCCTGCGACCCACGGAGTTGACCTACCTGGGCATTGTCCTGCTGGCCGGCCTGTTCAGCGGCCTGGTTCCGGCTGTTCGCGCCTATCGCCAGGCAGTGGTCAACGGCATCAACATGAGACTGTAAGTTGGCAGCAGCACCACATCTCCGGGCGATCGGCCCGGCTTGCGTACAAACGGTGCGCGGCGCCGGACCGCTTGCCCGGATCTGCGGCACTGCTGCCAACTTGTTTGATTGACCTTTTTCAAGACAGGGTTTTTATAAGAATGCGCTGGACTTTAAGTATATTTTTTGCTTTTTTGCTGACCATCGTGCTGGCCGCGCTGCTGTTTTATCCGCCAGACCGGAAGCGGGACGCCGAACAGTTCACGTCGCCGACGGATCAGACCGGGCCGCCGGTGATCAACCCGCCCCACCAGTTTGCCAACGAAGAAAAGCGGACGGCACAAGTGGAACGGGAAACAGCCAGGCCCCCGGAACCTGCGGCACCGGCCCCACCGGAAGCCGCGCCCAGGCCGCCCCTGCGTCCCGACTTTAACGACCCCGACGGCAAAGCAGTACTGACCCTGGACTGGGAAGATATGATCCCCCCGGACTGGCGGCCAGACCTCTTTTTTCAGGATTACGATATCGACCAGTTGGATGACGATGACGACCTGGCCATCGAACTGCTGGATAAACTGCAAGAAGTCTGGGCTGCCGCGCCGGTGGTGGCGGAACTGGATGGCCGCCAGGTGCGGCTGCCGGGCTTTGCCGTGCCCCTTGATGCCGAACCTGGCCGGGTGTCGGAGTTTCTCCTGGTACCCTATTTCGGCGCCTGCATCCACGTGCCACCGCCGCCGGCCAACCAGATCGTCTACGTCAAGGCCAGCCGACCCGGTGAGCTGTTCGAGCTTGACCTGTTCGACACCGTCTGGGTGCAGGGAACCATGCAGACCGCTAACTTCAGCGCCGAACTGGGAGAAGCCGGCTACACCATCATGGCCGACAAGGTGGAACCCTACCAGGACGACTCGGTAATCGTGCTGGAATAATCTTGCCATGGCCCGTCACCCAGACCATACCCCATGCCTGGTCTATGCCAACGCCAAAGGCGAGATCAAGGATCTGCCCGACCTGCTGATGGCCAGCCGCAGCGGCCATCAGTTCCGGCAGCCCCAGCTACAGGCCCTGGTTCCACTGCCGCCGGGTAGTGAGCTTTTTGTTCTGCCCCAACGCCAGCCAGTGGGTTTTACCCCGGACAGCGGCGAACCGCTGCTGCTGGAAGAGGACCCCGATGAGCCCGGCTCCCCGGCCCAGGCGGTGGCCGCCTTCATCGCCCCGGCCCACACCGCCATCCTTGGCGCCGCTTACCAGAAGGCCCCCGAATGCACCGTTACCCTGCCACTGTTTGCCTACACCGCCGTCGGCTGGTATCGTGACCGCTTCTGGGTCTGCGCCTTTCGCAGCGACCCCGACCCTCGCCAGGACTTTGCCCGCCACCGGGCCGGAGCGATCAAAAAACACACCAACCAGCGCCTGGCGGCGATGCCCAACAACCGCCTGGTTCAGCATCTGGGCAAATGCTGCCTGACCTACGGCTGTCCGGCGGCGGTCAACTACTTCATGGACAGCTTTGAGGCCCCCCTGCCCACCTCGCCGGTGTGCAACGCCCGCTGCCTGGGTTGCATTTCTCTGCAACCATCGGGCTGCTGCCCGGCCACCCAGGACCGCATCAAGTTCGTTCCCAGTCCCGGGGAAATCGCCGACATCGCGGTCGAACACCTGGAAAAGACCGGCCATGTGGTCAGCTTCGGCCAGGGCTGCGAAGGTGAACCCCTGATGCAGGCCGACACCATCGCCGCGGCCATTAAACTGATCCGCCACCGGACAAAAAAAGGCCGGATCAACTGCAACACCAACGCCGGCCGCACGACGGCCCTGGCCGATCTGGTCGACGCCGGGCTGGACGCCATCCGGGTCAGCCTCAACAGCGCCCAGGATAAATACCACCGGCTTTATTACCGGCCGGTGGATTTCGACCTGGACCAGGTCCGCAATTCCATCCGGCTGTTCAAAGCGGCGGACCGCTTTGTCTCCCTCAATTACTTTGTTCTACCCGGCTTCGCTGATGACCCGGCGGAATTTGCCGCCTTGAACGAGTTGATCAGCGACTGCCGACCGGATTTTATCCAGTTGCGCAACCTCAATATGGACCCCGACTGGTATTTGGAGGCGATTGACTTCACGCCCAGCGGGGAGGCCATGGGGATCCTGGCCTGGCGCCAGGCCCTGGCCGATCGCTTCCCGCACCTGGGTTTCGGCTACTTCAACCCGCCGCCGAATTCTTACCGGGCCAGCACCGGCAGCAGCGCCGGGCAACCCGGCAAAGAACGCCGCCGGCCGCAAAAGAAGCGCAAGAGCGCCAGTCATTCCAAACCGGAACAACCGGCGGCCGGTTGGCAAGCCACTAACGGTGGCCGGCAGCGGAAGGGAAAGCGACCATGACCGATCAGCAAAGGCAAAACGCCCGCCTGCTGCGGCTGGCGTCCCTGGCTTCGGTATGCGTGGCCACCACCCTGATCGTGGTCAAACTCGTGGCCTGGAACCTCACCGGCTCCACCAGTCTACTGGCCTCACTGGTGGACTCTCTGATGGACCTGGCGGCCTCGGCCATCAACTTCATGGCCATCCGCTACTCCCTGAAAGCCGCCGACCACGAGCACCGTTTCGGCCACGGCAAGGCGGAGTCACTGGCCGGCCTGGCCCAGGCCTCCTTTATCGCCGGCAGTGCCGTATTTCTGCTGATCTATGCCGGCAATCGGCTGCTGGATCCCCGGCCGCTGGAGAATATCGACGCCGGACTGGCGGTGATGCTTTTTTCCCTGATGCTGACCACCATGCTGGTGATCTTTCAGCGCCATGTTATCAAACGCACCGGCTCGGTGGCCATCCGCGCCGATTCGCTGCATTACCTCACCGATATACTGACCATTCTGGTCACCATGGCGGCCCTCTTTCTGGCCCGCCAGGGGCTGCTCTGGGCCGATCCCCTGCTGGCCCTGGGGATTGCCTTCTATATTCTGTACTCCGCCGGCCAGATTATCCGCGAATCACTGCGGCACCTGATGGACCAGGAACTCTCCCCGGAAATCAAGGGGCAGATCCGGTCCATTGTGCTGGCTGATCAGCGGGTGCTGGGCTTACACGACCTGCGCACCCGCCAGGCCGGACAGACCAAGTTTATCCAGTTTCACCTGGATCTTGCCACCAATCTATCCCTGAGCGAGGCCCACAACATCGGCCGGGAAGTCGCCGAAACACTAAAAAAATCCTTTCCCGGCGCCGACATCACCGTCCACCAGGATCCCATCAAGCAGCATTCCCCGCTGAACAACCAGCCCCCCGGCAAGTAACCGAAGAGAAAAATGGGGTAGCTTTCGGTTTTCAGGCGGTCGCCAGAAACTGCTCGGCCCGCTGCCGGGCGGTAAACAGGTCCGGACTGCTCTGCACCGCTGCAGCCAGATAATGACCAAACTGGTAATTGCGGGCATAATAATGGGTGAACTCTTTGAGCCGCCCCAGCCGGCGTTCCGGGGTAAAACTTTCCTCAAGCAAGGCACAGAATCGCAAAAAAATAGCGGCTTTCTCTGCCCGGTCAGGGCCGGCGGAGACTTGGGAAAAATTATTCGCCAACCCTTCGGCAAGTTGGCGGAAAAGCCAGGGCCTGACGGCGGCGCCCCGGCCGATCATCAGCCCGTCGGCCCCACTGATCGCCAGGCAGGCCGCCGCATCGGCCGATGAGAAGATGCCGCCATTGGCTACCACGGGGATACTCAGCCACTGCTTGACCTTGCCCACCCACTCCCAACGGGGTTTGCGCCCATATGGCTCACCGCGCAGGCGAGCGTGAACGGTGAGTAAATCGAGTCCGGAATCTTCCAGCAAGCAGCATAAGTCCCGTAAACGCGGGGCATTCAACTCTTCCCCCAAACGGATTTTGGCGCTCAAAGGCAAAGCCGTCCGCCGCCGCACTTCCCGCACCAGGCGACCAACCAGCTCCGGTTCCTCCATCAGACGGCTGCCGCCGCCCTGGCGACGGATATCCGGTGCCGGGCAGCCCAGATTAAGATCAATGGCCGCCGCTCCCAATTCTTCCGCTGTGGCCACCGCCGCCGCCGCTTCTTCCAGCCTGAACAACAGCAACTGATAAGACAGCGGCTGCTCGCTGTGGTGACGCACCAGATAAGGCGAAAGGGTCGGATTTTCATGGGGCAACCGCTTGGCCGCCAGCATTTCCGTGCTCAACAGCCCGACTCCACCCTGCTCCTGCACCAGGCGGCGCAGAGCGGAATGGGTAAGTCCCGCCATGGGCGCCAACAGCAATGGCAGGCTAAGCCTAATCCCACCGTATACCAGCACCCTGTCATCTTTTTTTTGCATCCGGCATCTCACCCAATAATTGTTGATATTTTTTCAGCATAGCTTATACATTCATCACATTCACAAGGCAAAGCTCCCCGCTTATCTGCCACAATGTTGCAATCAGTCAAGTTTTAGTAATATTTTATCTGCCTTGACACAGGTCTAATTACGGTGATAAGCTCGACAGCAAGAACACTTTTCTGAACTGCCACTCACTATTGCCTGACCTTTCTAAGCCTTGAGTTATCAAAGAAAAACCAAGCACTGCCTATAATTAATTTACTGGAGGTTAACCACATCTTTACACAAAAGACGTTAGAATGAGCACCAAATAAGAATGGACACCATAGAATAACCATTCTTGTGGGTGAGGGTTAAAATTAATCTTAACGTCGTTTGATTGCAAGGAGGTGATGGACCACAGGAAGCGACAACAGTTTTAAACCTGATGAAAGATTTCTCAAGAACACAAGTGAAGGAGCAGGAGGAGAAAATGATTAAAAATTCGAAGTCCCTTTTGGGAGCAGCGATTGCTTTCGCCGTGGTGGGCGGCCTGAGCCTGTTCGGCGCCAGCGACGCCCAGGCGGCCGTTAAACCGGTGGATGTCAACACCTGTTACAACTGCCACGACAGCAGCGGCCCGGGCAGCGACATTCAGGCATTTCATGTCCGCGGCAAGCATGCCAGCATCAACTGCGGTCATTGCCACACCGAAACCGACGCCCACGTGCGCAACTTCAACACCAAGCCGGTAACCTCGGTAGACCAGCGGACTTGCGGCAAATGCCATGTCCTGCAGTTCGATTCCATGCTGCAAACCAACTGGGATCGTCCGGCCAAAGAAGAAAAGGCCACCCCCACTGGTCGCAGTCCCCGCTATGATTCCCTGATGAAACCCCACGGTTTCACCAGGGAGCATGCCGAACCCCGCAGCCACGTTTTTATGCTGATCGATCACCTGGTAGTTGATCGCGGCTATGGTGGCCGGTTTCAGTTCAAGAGTTGGGAGCTGATCGGCGACGCCAAGGCCGCCCAGCGCGGCGCCTGGGAAGTCCTTTACGACAAGGAACCCGAGACCAACGACCACAAGGCCTTCAAGGAGCAAACCGCAAACGCGGCCAACCCGGTCTGCATGTTCTGCAAATCCCAGGACAACATCCTCAGCTGGGCCTACATGGGCGACCCCCATCCCAAGGCCAAGTGGGACCGGACCTCCAACGTGGTTGATTTCGCCCGCAGCCTGAACCATGCCCTGAACTGCTTCACCTGCCATGATCCTCACTCCACCGAGCCGCGGATCACCCGTGATGCCCAGATTCAGGCTATTGTCGACCGCGACGAAGGCACCTATCCTTATGACGAAGAAAAAAGCAAGCGGATCACCGTGGAAAAAGTCGAGTTCCGCGACGGCTTCCGGGCCATCGGCCTGCTCAGCGAACCGGACTCCAACATGATGTGCGCCCAGTGCCACGTTACCTACAACTGCAACCCCGGCACCGACGCCAAAACCGGAGAGCGGGTGACCATGGCCGATCAGCGGACCAACCTCATGCCCTGGGTCAACGTCTGGGACATCGAGGAAGCAATGTTCGAGGACTTTGCTTTCTTTGATTACCGCGACGCCACCACCGGCGCCAAGAAGATCAAGTTCCAGCATCCGGAAATGGAAACCTTCTGGGGATCAACCCATGAACAGGCCGGGGTTCAGTGCCAGGACTGCCATATGCCCAGGGTTGTTTCTGCCGCTGGGCAGGAATACACCTCGCACTTCCAGACCAGCCCCCGTTATAACCTCAAGGGTACCTGTCTCCAGTGCCACACCGACTGGAGCGAAGAGCAGGCCATGTACACCATCAAATCCGTAAAGAACTACGTCCGCGGGCGGATCGCTAAGACCGAGTTCTGGCTCTCCGAGTTCATCGACACCTTTGTCCGGGCCAAGGATCTGGGCGTACCGGAAAACGTCCTGGAAGAAGCCCGCGGCTATCACACCACTGCCAACACCCATTGGGAATGGTGGGTCGCCGAGAACTCCGACGGCTTCCATAACCCGCAACAGGCCCGGGATTCCCTGGCCCGCTCCATGACCCTGTCCCAGGAGGGTATCGCCCTGCTGAACAAGGCCATTGAAGAGCGGCGGTAAACTGTGCGCACTGCTTTGCACTTGCAGTGATCAGCAGGTAGTTGTATAGGGCAAAGGGCGGGAATAATCATCCCGCCCTTTGCCTGTTTTGTTTTGTAAACACGATCAACCAAAGAATGCTGCAAGCAAGGAACGGTTTTATCATGAAAAGCTTTATTACGGTTTTATTGGTTCTCTTTCTGGCCGCCGCCTGCGGCCAGGAAAAGCAGGAAATGATCGGCGCCGAGGCCGGCCCGGCTCCCGACGAAGGCTACATCGTCCAAGTGGGCGACAGCTACATCACCCCCTCGGACGTTGAGCAGGAACTGCAGGGCATGCCGGAGAGCCGGCGGATGATGTACGAGACCCCGGACGGCCAGGATCGCCTGTTCGATGAGATGATCAAGCGGGAGATGTTCCGCCAGGAGGCGGTGCGCGCCGGCCTGGATCAGAGTGAAGCATACCGCAAACGGGTGGAATACCTCGCCCGCCTGGCTCTGGTGGAAATGTTCCTGGAGGACAAGATCCAGGGCAACGTCAGCGTCAGCGACCGCGAGATACAGGATTACTACGAGGAAAACAAGGACACCGAGTTTACCAACCCCTTAAGCGGTGAAACCCAGCCCTTCACCAGTGTCCGCAACAGTATCCAGCGGCTGCTGCTGCTGGAAAAGCAGCGCACGGCCTTCGACGACTACATGGAAGAGATGATGGAGCGCTATGTGGTCCAGGTATCCGATGAATACCGGGCCGACATGGCCGATGAACTGCCCATGCCGGAAAACGGTGACATGATCGACGATCCAGCCACCGCCGAACAGACCCCGTAAGCTTCAAAGTCACAGTTTTGGCCAATAAAAAAACCGCCCCCAACCGGAAGCGGTTTTTTTATTGGCCAAAGGGTCCTCACCGATCCATACAGCCGGGAATAGCCAGCGTCTATCTTATCAGTCAGATTCCCGCACTTCTTCGCCACCGGCAACTTGACTGAAAGTCAAGCGATCACTGCCCGCCGGCCGGTCAATGCGGATGGTGTCCCCTTCAACAAAGGCCCCTTCCAGGATCTTCATGGCCAGGGCGTCCTGGACATGGCGCTGGATGGCCCGCTTCAGCGGCCGGGCGCCGTAGTTGGGGTCGTAACCCACCTCGATGATGAACTCCCGGGCCGCCGGAGTCAACTCGATTTGATAGTGCTGCACCAGCAGCCGGTCGGTGAGCAGTTGGAGCTGGATATCGACAATTCGACTTAAGTGCTCACGCTTCAAGGCGTGGAAGATGATAATCTCGTCCACTCGGTTCAAAAACTCCGGTTTGAACTGGGCGTGCAGGATTTCATCAATGCGCTCCTTCATCTCCTCCCGGCGCTCCTCGCCCAAGTCCATGATCAGCTGGCTGCCCAGGTTGGAGGTCATGATCAGGATGGTGTTCTTGAAATCCACCGTCCGCCCCTGGCCGTCGGTCATCCGGCCGTCATCGAGGATCTGCAGCAGGACGTTGAAGACGTCCGGGTGGGCCTTCTCGATCTCATCAAAGAGGATCACCGAATAGGGCCGACGGCGCACCGCCTCGGTGAGATAGCCCCCTTCCTCGTAGCCCACGTAGCCCGGAGGGGCGCCGATCAGCCGGGCCACCGAATGTTTCTCCATGAACTCGGACATATCCAGCCGGATCATGGCCTTTTCGGTGTCAAAGAGAAAGGCGGCCAAGGAGCGGGCCAGCTCGGTCTTGCCCACCCCGGTGGGGCCCAGGAAGATGAAGGAGCCCAAGGGCCGGTTGGGGTCCTGCAGGCCCGCCCGGGCCCGACGCACGGCGTTGGCCACTGCGGCGATGGCCTCCTGCTGGCCCACCACCCGTTCGCTTAACTTGGCATCGGCCGCCACCAGCTTTTCCTTTTCCCCTTCCAGCAGCCGGTCGGTGGGAATCCCGGTCCACTTGGCCACCACTGCGGCCACGTCTTCCTCGTCCACCTCTTCCTTGAGCATCTTGCGGTCCTTTTGGATTTCCGCCAGGTGCTCGTTCTTGGCCGCCATTTGCTTTTCCAGCTCGACGATACGGCCGTAGCGGATCTCCGCCACCCGGCTCAAATCACCCTGCCGTTCGGCCTGCTGCTCTTCGATGCGGGCCTCGTCGATCCTGGCCTTGATATCGCGAATCTCCTGGATGCTCTCTTTTTCCAGATTCCAATGGCCCTTCATGGCCTGCAAGTCCTCGTTGCAGTCGGCCAGTTCGGCCTCCACCTTGCCGAGACGCTCACGGGAAGACTTGTCGCTTTCCTTCTTCAAGGCCTCGCGCTCGATCTCCAGCATGATCCTTTTGCGTTCGACCTCGTCGATCTCGGTGGGCATGGAGTCGATCTCGATGCGCAGCCGGGAGGCGGCCTCATCCACCAAGTCGATGGCCTTGTCCGGCAGGAAACGGTCGGTGATGTAGCGATTGGACAGCGTTGCCGCCGCCACCGTGGCCGAGTCCTTGATCCTCACCCCGTGGTGAACCTCGTACTTCTCCTTGATCCCCCGCAGGATGGCGATGGTATCCTCGACGCTGGGCTCCTTGACCAGCACCTGCTGGAAGCGGCGCTCAAGAGCGGCGTCCTTTTCGATATACTTGCGATACTCGTTGAGGGTGGTGGCGCCCACGCAGTGCAGCTCACCCCGGGCCAGGGCCGGTTTGAGCATGTTGGAGGCGTCCATGGAGCCTTCGGCTGCACCGGCCCCCACCAGGGTGTGGATCTCGTCGATGAAGAGGATTACCTCGCCCTGGCGCTGCTGAATCTCTTTGAGCACCGCCTTCAGCCGATCCTCGAACTCGCCCCGGTACTTGGCGCCGGCCACCAGGGAGCCCATGTCCAGGGAAATCACCTGCTTGTTGCGCAGGGTGTCCGGCACATCACCGTTGACAATGCGCTGGGCCAGGCCCTCGACGATGGCGGTCTTGCCCACCCCGGGCTCACCGATCAGCACCGGGTTGTTCTTGGTGCGCCGAGAGAGTACCTGCACCACTCGGCGCACCTCGTCATCCCGGCCGATCACCGGGTCGAGCTTGCCCTGGCGGGCGACATCGGTGAGGTTGCGGGCGTACTTTTCCAGGGCCTGGTACTTGTCCTCGGGGTTGGGGTCGGTGACCCGCTGGCTGCCCCGCACGCTTTCCAGGGCCTTAAGGAAGGCGTCTTTGGTGACGCCATGGCCGGTCAGCACCCGGGCCGCGGCACTGTCTTTATCCTCCAGCAGGGCCAGCAGCAGGTGCTCCTGGCTGACATACTCGTCCTGCATGCCGGCGGCCACCTTGAAGGCCCGGTCCAGCAGGCGTTGGAAGGCGCTGGAGGCGTACATTTGGCTGGCACCGGCGCCGCTTACCTGCGGCAATTTATTGACCAGGGCCTCCATCTCGGCGGCCAGCTTTTCCCGACTGACCCCCATCTTCTGCAGGGCCGGGGCGATCACCCCGTCGGTCTGGTCCAACAGCACCTTGAACAGGTGCTCCGGCTGCAACTCCTGGTGCTGGCGCTCCAGGGCCAGGCTCTGGGCCGCCTGCACCGCCTCCTGGGATTTCATGGTGAATTTGTCGAATTTCATACTTGGGTCTCTCCCGGTTAAGAGTAGATAATTAAGGCTTGGCCCATGGGACGGTGAGCCGAAAATGTTCTGCTGAATTTCAAACCATGCAGCGTCAACATTGTGACATGTAGACTTACGTTAAGAACGGCAACCCGGACTGTCAAGCATTGGGGGGGGGGAGAGTGCCCCATAAAAAGGCAGGAGGCACACCGATTTCAGCAAGAAATTCGGTGTGCCCGAGGAAGGGAGAAAAAGGGCGGGGGTTGAGTTGGGAAGATTTCAGGATCGCGCTTGCTTGCCCGGTGGGCGGCCATCCCAGGGTTGCTTATTGGTGGTTGGCGCCAGAGAACAGCAGCCCGAAGATTTGGCCCGGTAAAGGGCCTCGTCGGCTCGCTGCAGCCACTCTTCCAGGGACAATACCGACGCCCACTGGACAATGCCGACGCTGATTCCCAGTTTACGCTGGCCGTCACCAAAGATCAGCGCACTCACCGCCGAGCGGATCCGGTGCGCCAGAATTTTGGCAGCCTGGGCGTCACTGCCGGGCAGCACCAGAAGGAACTCGTCGCCTCCCATCCTAACCAGCAGATCACAGGTTCTGACCATGCCGGCCAAAGTATTGGCCACCAGACAGAGGGCGCGATCCCCTTCAGCATGACCGCAACTGTCATTAAGCTGCTTAAAGGAGTCCAGGTCCATGCTGAGCAGGGTTAGGGGCTGCTGGTAACGTCTGGCGCTCTCCAGCATAGGACTTATACGTTCATCAAAAACCCGGCGGTTGGGCAGCCCGGTGAGAAAGTCCCGGCGGGCCTGGTCAAAAAGATCACCGTATTCCAGTCCCCGCTGCAACGGTTCCGCCAGGATATCGACGATACCGGCCAGCAAGTCTATGCCCTCCTGACTAATGGCCGCGCCCCGCCGCATTACCAGCAGCAGCCCGCTGTCACTGGCCAACTCAAGCTTCCAACAACAGCCGTAGAAATCATCCTGCCAGCAGCAGGGAGAATTGTTGTCATGCGTTTTGGCATCAAGGAAGTTGGCGGCCAGTTCCAGCATCCGCCGACGCAGGGGACCATGTGAAGAGCACAGCACATGGTCTCTTTTGCCATCGACACTCCGGAAGGCCACCAGTTCATGCTCAACATGGGTCATCAGCCACACCGAGAAGGATGCCAGCATGTCGGGCAGGTCGGTGGCTCCGGCCAGGCGGGTCTGTAAATTGTTGACCATGGCCAGCCATAACGTCTGACGGCGATAGTGATCAAGTTGCACCAGCAAACTGCTTATCTGATTGCCACTGATCGCGGTTTCCGGGCCTGGCAAAGGCCACTTGAGGTCTTGGTGAGCAGCGACGGCAGCATTCATAACATTCTCCCCCATGGTACCAGTTAAACTTTTGACCAGGGATTAATGCTAATTTCATGCCAGTCCAGACTGATGAGATGAAAAATATCACCAACCGCGACTAACGACGGCAACCTTCCTCAAAGCAATGGTTTACACAACGTGAAACGATGGGCAGCAAAAGAACGGCAGTGGCCGCAGGGAAAAAATGGCAAAGAAAAAAGAGGGACAGATTTTACCTGGCCCCCTTGAAGTAGGAAAAAATTACCGGCGACCACCACTTATTATTGCGAACGGTCCAGATCCAGCAGATTGCTCCGGCTGCCCCGGCCGCCGGTTATCCCCAGGGAAATCAAAATGCCGATAAAAACCCCCACCAGCAGGGTGATGGCCAGCAGGGCCGCGCGCGGCATGGTAACTTTGACAAAAAGCAGTTGCACCGTCAACGGTTCGACATTCTGCAGAATAACCACAATGGCCAGCAGGGCCAACAACAGTGCCACCAGCAGTTTCAACTTCACCCGGTTAATGGTCTTCATCTCTGCTCCTCCGGCCTCAAATTAACCCAACGTTGTCGGCGTCGCAAAAAGCCGCGCCGCCTGCGGCGATGCGACGACACATTCACTCAGTAACGCAAACCAACCCGGCGACGCACCTCGTCCAGGGTCGGCGTCGCCTTGGCCCGGGCTCGTTCAGCGCCCTGGCGCAGAAGTTCCCGGACCTGACCGGAGTCGGCCAGCAGTTGCTTCCGGCGCTGACGGGCCGGGCGGAAATACTCCCACAAGAGCTCCAGCAACTCCAGCTTGATCTTACCATACATGGCACCGCCGTTAAGGTAAAGATCCCGCACTTCCTGTAAACGCTCGGCGGGGGCAAAAAGTTTAAAGATATTATAGAGGTTGCACTGGTCCGGGTCTTTGGGGTCATCCACCGGGGTGGAATCGGTGACAATGGCCATCACCTGTTTCTTCAGCTCCTTTTCACCGGCGAAGATGGGAATGGTATTGCCGTAGGATTTGGACATCTTCTGGCCATCGAGCCCAGGCACCACCGCCAGGTCGGCGTCGATCGCCGGTTCCGGCAGCACAAAGGTATCGCCGAACTGGGCGTTGAATTTGATGGCGATGTCCCGGGCCACCTCCAGGTGTTGCTTCTGGTCCTTGCCTACAGGCACCCGCTGGGCCTGGTAGAGCAGAATGTCGGCGGCCATCAGCACCGGGTAGGAAAACAGGCCATGGCTGGCGGCGATCCCCCTGGCGGTTTTATCTTTGTATGAATGACAACGTTCCAGCAGGCCCATGGGGGTGAGAGTGGAAAGAATCCAGGTCAGCTCGGTCACCTCCGGCACGTCGGACTGTACCCAGAAGATGCAGCGCTCGGGCTCCAGCCCCAGGGAGATGAAGTCGATGGCCGCCTCCAGGGTGCCGGTGGCCAGCCGCTGGGCGTCATGTACCGAAGTCAGGGCGTGGAGGTCGACAATAAAGGCATACAGTTCGTGGTCGGCCATATTGGCGATCATCGGTTGCATCATGCCGAAATAGTTGCCGATGTGCAACTGGCCCGAAGGTTGAATACCGGAAAGAACGCGCATATTTTCAATGGTCCTGTTAATGGTTGCGGTTGAATGCAAGTGATCACAAAGGCCATAGGTAAGCGGACACGGGCTGCCGCAGATTGCGGCAAGCGGGACGGCGATGCGTACACCAGTACGTGAGCCGGCCCGATCACCGCAAGATGCGGTGCCCAGTGATCGTTTACGGTTGGGTTTGTGGCCGTGATTGCCAGACGCAAGGCACGAGAATAAAAAAAAGGGGGGACGCAGGCAATAACTTTCTGCGTCCCCCCCGATATAAGGTACTGTTTGTTAACGATTCCCACACTTCAATCGTCAGGCAAGACCGACAAGCTGCCGAGCCAACCGGTCGTAATCGTTATTTGTCGTCCTTGACCTCTTCATAGTCGGCATCGACCACATCGTCGTCGGGCTTGGCACCGCCGGAGGCGTCATCGCCGCCGGCGCCGGCTTCGGGACCGCCTGGCTGGCCGCCGGCCTGGGAGTACATCATTTCGGCCAGCTTGTGGGAGGCCTGGGTCAAGGCCTCGGTACCCTTCTTGATCGCCTCCACGTCTTCGCCTTCCATGGCCTTCTTGAGGTTGGCGATCTCGCCTTCGACCTTGCCCTTGGTCTCGGTGTCCACCTTGTCGCCCAGATCGCGCAGGCTCTTTTCGGTGGCGTAGATCAGGGAGTCGGCCTGGTTACGGGCCTCCACCAGCTCCTTGCGCTTGCGGTCCTCCTCGGCGTGGCCCTCGGCGTCCTTTTTCATCCGTTCAATCTCTTCCTCGGAAAGACCGCTGGAGGCCTGGATCTTGATGGACTGCTCCTTGCCGGTGCCCATGTCCTTGGCCGAGACATGGAGGATGCCGTTGGCGTCCAGATCGAAGGTCACCTCAATCTGTGGCACGCCCCGGGGGGACGGCGGAATGTCGGCCAAGTCAAAACGGCCGATGGTCTTGTTACCCGAGGCCATCTCCCGCTCACCCTGCAGCACGTGGATGGAAACCGCCGGCTGGTTGTCCGCCGCCGTCGAGAACACCTGGCTCTTCTTGGCGGGGATGGTGGTGTTCTTTTCAATCAGCTTAGTCATTACCCCACCCAAGGTTTCAATGCCCAAGGAGAGCGGGGTGACATCCAGTAGCAGTACGTCCTTGACATCGCCCTGCAATACTCCACCCTGGACGGCAGCACCGATGGCCACCACCTCGTCGGGATTGACCCCGCGGTGGGGATCCTTGCCGAAGATCTCCTTGACTTTCTCCTGCACCTTGGGCATACGGGTCATGCCGCCCACCAGGATCACCTCGTCGACGTCGGAAGCGTTAATGCCGGCGTCTTTCAGGGCGGTGCGGCAGGGGCCCTCGGTGCGGTCGATGAGATCCGCCACCAGCGACTCCATCTTGGAACGGCTCAGCTTGATGTTGAGATGCTTGGGCCCGGAGGCATCGGCGGTGATAAAGGGCAGGTTGATGTCGGTTTCCATGGTGGAGGAAAGCTCCATCTTGGCCTTTTCCGCCTCTTCCTTGAGGCGCTGCAGGGCCATCTTGTCCTGTCGCAGGTCGATACCCTGGTCGCGTTTGAACTCGTCGGCCAGCCAGTTGACAATCCGCAGGTCGAAGTCCTCGCCGCCCAGGAAGGTGTCGCCGTGGGTGGATTTGACTTCGAAGACCCCGTCGCCGATCTCCAGGATCGACACGTCGAAGGTGCCGCCGCCCAGGTCGAAGACCGCGATCTTCTCTTCGCTCTTCTTGTCGAGACCGTAGGCCAGCGAAGCGGCGGTGGGCTCGTTGATGATCCGCTGGACATTGAGACCGGCGATCTGGCCGGCGTCCTTGGTGGCCTGGCGCTGGGAGTCGTTGAAGTAGGCCGGCACGGTGATCACCGCGTCGGTGACCTTTTCGCCCAGGTATTCCTCGGCGGTCTGCTTCATCTTGCCCAGCACCATGGCGGCGATCTCCGCCGGGGCGTAGACCTTGCCGTCCACTTCCACGGCGGCATCACCACCGCTGCCCTCGACGATCTTGTAAGGGCTGATTTCAACGCTTTTCTTAACCTCGGCGTCGGTGAACTTACGGCCGATCAAACGTTTGATGGCGTACAGGGTGCGGTTGGGATTGGTAACCGCCTGGCGCTTGGCCACCTGGCCCACCAGCCGCTCGCCGGCATCGTTGAAGGCCACCACCGACGGAGTGGTGCGAGTGCCCTCGGCATTAGTGATAACCTTGGGGTCACCGCCTTCCATGATCGCCACGCACGAATTTGTGGTTCCCAAATCAATTCCTATGATCTTACCCATGATCAAATCTCCTTGTCTGAAAGACTAAAATATCCCGGCCTTGCGGCCGCTTTAATTTAAGCACGGTATTTCCGTGTGGTTTTAACAGTTACCGACCGGGGCTATTGCTCTTTTTGGCCGGAGCCGCTGGACACTACCACTTTGGCGGCCCGCAACAACCGGTCTTTGAAGAAATAACCCCGCTGAAATTCGCTGATGATAGTGTTGACCGGAGCTTCATCACTGGCCTCCATGACCATGGCCTCGTGCAGATTGGGGTCGAAGGTCTGCCCCATGCTGTCCATGGGTTTTAAGCCGAACTTTTCCAGGCTGGCCAGCAGACCCCGGTAAGTCATCTCCACTCCTTCCAGCAGGGCGGAAGCATCGTCGCTGTTGCGGCCCTGCTCGATGGCCCGTTCCAGATTGTCCAGCGACGGCAGCAACTCCTTCATCAGGCCTTCCTCGGCATACTTGAAGGAATTTTCCCGCTCCCGCTGCATCCTTTTCTTGTAGTTTTCAAACTCGGCGGCCAGTCGCAGCATCCGGTCTTCCAGGTCGTGGGCCTCGCTACGAGCCTCACTGAGCTGCACCAGCAGGTCATCGCTGCTGCCCTCATGGCTCTCCTGTTCGGCGGCCTGCAAATCAGACTGCTCCTGCTGCTCCGCCTCCACCTCGAGATCCGGTCGCGGGGTGGGATTTTCAAATTTCTCCTTCTCACTCATACTCACTGGTTCCTCCATAAAAAACGAGCCCCTTCCGAACCCTCAAAAATTCCGGGCCGCCCGTTTTTTTCGTATTGTCGGGGCAATTCCGTGATCACCGGGAACGTTAAGTACGGCCCCGGAGCTTGTCAAGGCAAGGAAAACCATTAAATGGAAAATGACCGGGGCCGACAGAACATCACATGCACATTCACCACAGTTTCAGGCTGCCTTATTTGGGCTTTCACTACGACACGGCGCTTGCCGACGGTTTGACAATTACCCGTTTTGCCCGTAAAGTTGTCATGATCCGCTGTTTGACCGGCACCACCACAACCCTCGGGGAAAACAACCATGATCGGAAAAAAAATTTGCACCCTGCTTCTGTTTGGCTGCCTGCTGGCCCTGTTGCCGCCCGCCGCCGCGGCTTTGGAACCGCTGCCCAAGATTCGGGCCGGCACCCCTCCCCATGCGGTGCTGGGTAATATCATGGGGGCCAACCGCCAGGCCCTGGGCGGAGTCAGTGCCACCGCCGCCGGGCGGCAACTGGACCAGGCCCCGCACCTGGTCTGGCTGGCGGACCCGGACCCCCGGGTTAAGCCGGAGTTGATCTGGACCCACCAGGACGGCGGTATTTACACGGTGCGCAATCTGGGCAACCAGATGGAAACGGGCGCGGCGGCCGTCGATTACGGGGTCCGCAGCCTGCATGCCACCATTCTGCTGATCACCGGCAACACCGACAGCCAAGCCATTACCCTGTTCAACGATGGTTATGAACATTTGGGGGCGGATATCCGCCGGGAGTTGAATCAGCTTCACCCGGCGCTGGGCCGCCTGGTCGCCGAGACACCCCGAGATAGCGAGGACCGGAAAAAAATGCTGCTACGGCAGGTGGAGAGCAATGTCGATTACCAGGTTACCCGGGCTCTGGAACGCTACCGCGACCGGGTTGATGGCGGCCGCCTGGTGGTGGTCGGCGGGGTGATCGACCTGGCCAACCACTATGGCGGCGGGTCGGGCCGACTGTACCTGATTAACCTCAACGGCGAAACCGATCCGCGTCGCATCCGCGATGCCAGCCATATCGTGCGGGTGCACCCGGAAATGCGCGGCTACCTTGGCCGCCCCCAGCGATAGCGAAACAGGGACGGGGGGACGTACTTAACGAAAACAGCGGGGACGTACATAAAATTATAAGTTTCCTTGCGGGAAACTTATAATTTTATGTACGTCCCCCGGTCCCTATACGTCCCCCCTACGGACGAGAGCACCCCACACCATGATCAGTGAACAGCGCAAAGGGGAATTTTACCTGCTGGCCGAGGAGTTTCTCTGGGGCTGGTTTCCCATCGTCACCCTGCTGAGCTACCCCTACCTGGCGCCGTTGTGGTCCATGGGGTTGACCCTGGCGGTGGCCGCCGTTTTTTTCGGGGTGCTGATGGGCCGAGGAAAGAAGGGGCGCAGCCGATGGCGGGAACTTAAGTACCGGCGGGCCTGGGCCGACCTGGCCTGGTCGTCGTTTTACATCATGCTGCTCTTTGTTCTGCTCTTTACCGGGCTTTCCTATACCACCGCCGGCAATGCCGCCCTGATCCTCTTTATGCAGGTCTTTTTCGCCTTCCTCTTCTTCAACCTGCTGCAGGGCGAGAAGATGAACCCGGTCCACCTGGCCGGCGCCGCCATGATGAGCGTGGGCGCCTTCCTGGTGCTTTTCCCCGGTGAAGCCGGGCTCAACAAGGGCGACCTGCTGGTGCTGCTGGCAGCCGTGGTGGCACCCATCGGCAACCGCTACCAGCAGCGGGCCCGCCGTTATGTGCATGCCACCACCCTGCTCTTTGTCCGTACCGTCACCAGCCTGCCGGTGGTACTGCTGCTGGCCTGGCTGTACGCCAGCCCGCCCGGCCTGACCGATCTGCAGGCAACCTGGTGGCTTATGGCCATCAACGGGGTTTTCCTGATGGGATTATCGAAAATCTACTGGATCGAGGCCCTACACCGGCTCAGTGTTACCAAGATCAGCGCCATGACCGCCCTCTCGCCGCTGTTTACCATGCTGTTTGCCTTTTTCGTGCTGCATGAAATTCCCGGCGGTTGGCAGTTGACCGGCATCCTGCCGATTCTGGCCGGCGGCATCCTGATTACTCGCCCGATCGACCCCGGCGTGGCGGTTCGGAACTGTCGTCCCGGGCGCTGACCGCCTTTTCCTTGATCACCAGGTAAATCTGCTGCGGCGGCACCCGGTTGGCCTGGGCAATGGCCAGGATGGTCTGCTGCTCATCATTGAACTCCATGCCGGCCTGCCGCAGCACCGCTTTAACCTGGGGCAATTCATAACGGAGGCGGGAGGCAAATTCCGCCAGCGTGGAAAGCTCGGCATGGCCATAGGGCGGCTCCCCATATTTGACCGCCGCCCGCTCTTTGAGAGTATCGCTCAACTGGGTGATATTGACAAAAGGGGGCACTTCGAAATAGGTTCCCAGTCCGCACAGCAGACTGAGCAACAGGGCCAGGCAAAAATTGCCGTTGAACACCCGCAAGCGGCCGGCCCGATCCTTTAAGTAGGCCTTGATGGGTTGCCAGTTGTAATAGGTGTGCAAAAAAATACTGAGCAAGAAAAGAATGCCGAGGTTGAGATGGAGATCTTCCCACTGGGATTTGCTCAACCACAGCAGTTGCCAGTCGGCCCAATAGGCCACCCGGCCGGCCGGGACAATATAGAGGACCACGCTGGTCACCAGCACGAAAACAAAGGTTATCAGGGCGGTAAGGGAAGTAATGCGACGGACGTTCATGGGGCTGGCTCCTGGACTGTAAATGCACAAAGATAAGAAGGCCCGGTCGGACCCGCATCACTTTTTCAGGCCCGGGGGAAGGCGGCAACAACTGCCACAATGGAACCAGCATTCTATAATGACCAGCGAGGCTAAAGCAAGGACAAATATCGTCGAAAAGACGGCGGCGCAGGCCCTCAGGCCCGGATGTGGAGCTGGGCGGCGGTCTGGTCAAAGGCCGCCAGGGCGGCGGTGGCCCG
Source organism: Desulfurivibrio dismutans (assembly GCF_029210385.1). GTDB lineage: Bacteria > Desulfobacterota > Desulfobulbia > Desulfobulbales > Desulfurivibrionaceae > Desulfurivibrio > Desulfurivibrio dismutans. The sequence continues at coordinate 131,089 of NZ_JARGDQ010000003.1, forward strand.
GCGGGCGGCAATGGGAGAGGCGGGTCCAAAGGGAGAGGTGTAGCCGGTGCCTTCAGCGTCCGGGGCAGTGGCGACCTCGGAGTCGTGCTGCTCGGGGCTGGGGAGATCACTCCCCAGCATGCGCATGTCCAGTTCGCGGCGGGAGGCCTCCCGCTGCTGCTCCAGCCGGATCATCTCCAGTTCCCGGCGGGCTTCGGTCAGGGCGGCATCGGCCTGGGAGGCCACTTTCCGGTCCTGGGACGAAGGATCGGCCGGGGCCATGGCGGCGGCCCGGATGACCTGCATTTTGCGGATGGTGGCCTCGGGGCTGGGTTCTTTCGAAGTATCAATGCTCACTTCCCCGCCCACGGCGTAGTTCTTGCCATCGGGGCCGGTGGCATAGGTGAAGTTGGCCCCGCCCCGGGCGTAGGGGCCGGCCACCGCCAGGTGGGCCATTTCATGGGCCTTGACTCGGGTATCAAGCTGCTGCAGCCGAGCCACCTCCAGCTTTTCCTCCCGGCTGAGTTCCTGCACTGCGGCTCGACCCGCTTCTCGCCTGATTGCCGGCTGATCGTGATCATCGGGCTCATCAAGCGGGTCCGCTGTCGGCGGCGCTGAAGGTTTTGCGGCAGCGCCACCAAAGCGCCCAGCCTCACCTGCTCCACCAGCCGAAGGATAAAAACCGCCACCCGCATCAGCCCTGCCGCCAGCGGGGACAGACTCACCGCCAACAACCCTGGCGGCCGCCGCCCCACTATTCAGCCCCGGCTCCCGGGTAAAGGCGGCATAGGCACGAACCCCGCAAGAGGAACAACTGCCACAACTGCAGGCCCCGGCCGCGGCAGCATCAACCTTGGCCATGGCCCGGTTTTTCCACCATTGCCCCGGTTCAAAGACATCCTGGCCGGCGGACGGAGCCCGGGCCTCGGCCGCCGAAGGCGGCTTAACCCCCGGTGGTCCACCACCGGCCGACTTCACCGGCCAGGCAGACATTCCTGAAAGAATGGCATTAAGGTTCATTACAGCCTCTGCCCCTTGCGCTTAACCCGTAACCGCCACCATGATGACGATCCCGGTTTTCTGGATCCTTAAAAACCCGACTCCACGCTTCACGCGGAACTCGGTACATAACCCATCGGTCAGTCTCCCAAGGGACTTAAATTTTTTTACCGGCCTGAGCGCAACAATTTTGCGCATTTATCAACTGCCGGATAATATGATATCATGGTCGTATTCGACGGCCAACCGTCACTCAAGCAACCGCTCACTTTGCCGGGAAGATATAACCATGAAATTCGTCAAGATTACCCTGATCACCATTCTATCCCTCGTCCTGCTGCTGGTTGTCGGCCTGGTGGCGGCGGCGCACCTGATTGACATCAACCGCCACCACGACCGCATCGCCCAGGTGGTTTACGACCAGACCGGCCGCACACTCTCTATTGATGGCGATCTGGAGTGGGGCCTGTGGCCCAATCTCTACCTCAAAGGCGGCCCTCTGAGCCTGAGCAACGCCCCCGGGTTTGCCCGGGAACCATTTTTCCGCCTGGAGAGTTTCCATTTCTCGGTGGCCACCTGGCCCCTGCGCCGCTCCGAAGTCCACCTGGAAACCCTGCGGCTTTCCGGCCTGCTGTTGAATCTTGAAAGCAACGAGGATGGGGTCGGCAACTGGGAAGATCTGGTGAGTGAGCCCGCCGCCGAACCGGCCAAACCACGAAAAAAACCGGCCGGCGAGGGACTGCCCCTGGCGGCCCTGGCCCTGGGCGGCATCAACATTGACCAGGGCCAGGTCAACTGGCATGATCACGGCACCGGGCAGCAGGCCCGGGTCAGCGACCTGCGATTGACCGTGGGCGCCTTGAGCTTCGGCGAACCCATGCAGCTTGTGCTGGCCTTCAACGCCGCCAGCAACCAGCCGGAAATTGAGGTCGCCGCGGAAGCGGAGGCTACCCTGCTTTACGACCTCAACATCGGCCGTTACGCCATAAAACCACTGCAGGCGGCCGCCACCTTCCGCGGCCCCACGGTGCCCGGCGACGAGGCTGTCCTCACCTTGCATACCCTGCTTGAACTGGACAGTGAAGCGGGCCGGGCGGAAATCGAAGATTTCCGGCTGGAAGGGCTGGGAGCCCTGGTTCAAGCCCGGATGAGTATGCATGATCTGGAGGCAGACCTGCCCAGCTGCCGGGGCGAAATCAGCGTCGACATCGCCGACCTGGTACAACTGCTGAATGTTTTCGACGCCCCCCTGGGACAACAATTGGCCGGGGTGCGGGAGCGCAGCGTCCGGCTGGCCACGGAGTTTAACGCCGAACCCGGCCAGGGCCGGATCATGGTTCCCAATCTTACCGCCCAACTGCTGGGCACCACGATACGCGGCCGGCTGGAAGCTGATAAAATCCATTCCGACCAGCCCGAAGTGCTGGGGGGTATAAGAGCTGAAGGCTCAGACCTGCCCGCCCTGCTGGCCATCGGCGCCCGGCTGCAGCCCGGCGCCGACCCGGAGGCCCTCGCCCGGGCCCTGGCCGGCCTGCGCGAACGAGGACTGCTGGCGGAGGCAACCTTCAGCAGCGAAGGAGACGAGATCGTCATCCCCCATCTACATCTGCGGGCCCTGGCCACCGAAATTACGGTGGACGGCCGGCTAAGCAAACTGGAGGCCGAAATGCCGGCCATCAGCGGCCAGGCCAGGGTTGCCGGCCGCGACCTGCCGCTGCTGCTCAAGGTCGCCAGCGCCTTCCAGGGGGGTCCCGACGCCAGTGACTCCAAGCCCGAGGAAATTGACGAACCCACTCCGGGAGCCGAACTGTGGGCCCTGGCGGACCGCATTGCCGCCGCCCGCCGCAACTCCTTCAACCTGACCACCGGCTTTACCGCCGACTTGGACCAGGAACGGCTGTCCATCAACAACCTCAAGGCCGCCGCCCTGGGTCTGGAAGCCCAAGTAGAACTGGCGGCTCGGGGGATTATGTCTGAGCCGGACTTTAAAGTGGCCGTCTCTCTGGACCCCTTCAACGCCCGTCAGTTGCTGCCCATCCTGGCGGTGGAGCTACCGGAAACCGCTGACCCCCGCACCCTTACCCGCTTGCGCCTGCAGGCCGACATCGACGGCACCCCGGAGCGCTTCACCATCAAACCCCTGAATCTACTCTTGGACGACACCAACATCCAGGGCGAAGTAACGGTGCATGACCTGGAAAAGCAGGATCTGGCCTTCAACATAAAAATCGACGGCATCGACCTGGATCGCTATCTGCCGCCGGAAAGCGAAGACCAGCCGGTCACCCCGGACACCGCCGCCGTCGGCGCCGCCCTGCTGCCGGTGGAGTTGCTGCGCGAACTGCGCCTGGAGGGAGAATTAAAAATCGGCGAGTTGAAACTCACCGGGCTGCGGGTCAGCGACTTAAACCTGAAAACCCGGGCCCGCGACGGCCAGATCCGGGTGGCCCCGCTGCAGGCCGCTCTTTACCAGGGTGAGATGGACAGCACCATTGCCATCGACGCCCGGGGCGAGCAACCGGCCCTGCAAACCACCAATCGCCTGCGGGGAGTCCAGGCCGGGCCGCTGCTGCGTGATCTCACCGGAGAAGAGGAAAAAATACGGGGCCAAGCCGACATCAGTTATGAACTGAACACCAGGGGCAACGAAGTTGAAACCCTGAAATCCAACCTTAACGGCAGGGCCGAGTTCAGCTTCCGGGACGGCGAAGTGGTAGGCATCAATATCGGCCGCCTGCTGCGGCAGACCACCGCCCTGATCGAGCGGCGCACCTTTGCCGCCGATGAGCAGGCGGTCACCGACTTTACCACCCTAAGCGGCAGCGCCCAGATCAGCAATGGCCTGGTCAGCAACCAGGATCTCCGCATGATGTCGCCCATGCTGCGGGTAACCGGCGAAGGCACGGCCCACCTGGTCAGCGAAGAGGTTGACTATCTGCTGACCGCCGCCGTGGTGGCCACCGCCGAAGGTCAGGAAGGCGCCGAACTGGACGCCCTGCAGGGCATCGTGGTTCCCATCCGGATCAGCGGCACCTTCGACGATCTGACCTTCCGTCCCTCGTTGGACGGCGCCGCCCGGGCCAAGTTAGAGCAAAATCTGCGGCGGCTGGAGGACCGGCTGGAACGCGAAGGCCGGCGAGCTCTGGAAGACTTGCTGGGGGTGCCGCTGGACCGGCCTGACCGCAAGGAAACCGATAGCGCCCCTGACCAGCAACAGCAGCTTGAAGAAGAACTGGAAGAACGCCTGCGCGACGAATTGCGCCGCCGCCTGCGTTTTTAAGGTACCGCCCTGCCGTCAGGTCCGCAGGAGTTACCGGCTGGGGCGTGGTCGAGAACCCGGCGCACCAGACGGGCGATGTCATCCAGGCTGAATGGTTTCATCAGGTAACCCTGGATACCATCCCGCCGGGCCTGTTCGGCGGTCATACGGGTGCTGAAGCCGGTACAGATAATCACCGGCAGATCGGGCCGAATCTCCCGCAGGGCCCGGGCCAGCTCGCCGCCGGTGAGCCCCGGCATGGTCTGGTCGCTGATCACCAGGTCAAAGGCCCAGGGATCCTGGCGGAACAACTCCAGCGCCTGCCGGCTGTCGGTCAGCCCCATTGCGCGGTAACCCAGATGCTCAAGCAGGCTGGCAAGCATTTCCACAATCTTGCTTTCATCATCCACCACCAGGACTCGCTCCCCGCCCCGAGGCAGGGACTCTCCACCATCCGTGACCATTTTCGTCGCACCATTGGCGTTGGCCACCGCCAATGGGAGAAAAATCCGCACCACCGTACCTTTGCACGGCTCGCTGTATACCGTCAGCCGTCCCCCATGCCCTTTGACGATCCCGTGCACCATGGCCAGCCCCAGACCTGTGCCCTTACCCTGCTCCTTGGTGGTAAAATAAGGCTCAAAGATCCGCTCCAGGGTGGCGGCATCCATCCCCACCCCGGTGTCGCTGACCGTCAGGCATGCGTAACTGCCCGGCAGCAGTGGCTCCCTGCCAAACTGTTCACTGTCTCCGATCTCCACCCGGCGGAGGTTGATCTCCAGCGTCCCGCCCCGCTCTTCCATGGCCTGGGCGGCATTGGTGCAAAGATTTAAAATTACCTGCTGCATTTGGGTAAGGTCCGCCAGCACCGGGCCGCATGCCGCCTCCAGATCAAACTTAATTTCAATGGTGGCCGGCAGGGAGGAGCGCAGCAGTTTGATATTCTCCTTGATGATCGGCTGCAACTCAAGCAAGCTGCGTTCCTGGTCCTGGCGACGGCTGAAGGTCAGGATCTGCTGCACCAGATCCCGGGCCCGCTTGGCCGCCTGGAGAATTTCATGGACCTGGAATTTCTCCTGCTCCGCCGGGGTGAGCTGCATCTTGGCCAACTCACAGTAGCCAATGATAGGGGTCAGTATATTGTTGAAATCATGGGCCACTCCGCCGGCCAAGGTGCCCACCGCCTCCATCTTCTGGGCCTGGCGTAACTGGGCGGCCATCTTTTCCCGCTGCTGGTTTTCGGCCAACAGGGCCTGGCGCATCTCGTTGATGGCCGCCGCCACCTGCCCCAGCTCATCCTGGTCGGAACCGCCCAACCCTCCGCGATCCAGCATCAGCGGCCGGTCCAGACGGCTGAGTTTGAGCGAGCGGGCGTAATCGGCCAGCGCCACCAGATGCCGGCCCACCAGGAAATAGAAGAGAAAAAAGATAAAGGTGGAAACAAAAAAGGTCTTCACCGCCTGGGTGGCAAAGATCACCAGCACCCGGCTCCATAAACGGGCATAGACCTCATCCAGCCCCACCACCACCAAAAGGGTGCCCAGGGATACCTGCTGCCCCCGGTGGCTGTAGGTCAAGGGGAATTCATAGCTGAGGTGCTGCTCTGCCACCGGCTCCCCCACAAACAGCGACGGCTCTCCCTGCCGATGGATTGCCAGATAACGGATATCGGGCAGATCAAGGATACCAAGCATTTGCACATTGATCATGCGCTCGTTGAAGGACCATAACCCCTCGCTGAGGCTCTGCAGATAGCCGGTTTCAATCTGGCTGATATTGGCGTCGATACTTTGCAGGTCGCGGCGGTACTCGAAATAGAGCTGTACCGCCGTGCCCAGCAGGGTCACCACCGAGCTGAAGAGCAGAATAAAGATGATGAAACGGCGGCCGATACTGTGCCACCAGGGAAACCGGGATGGGCTCATCAGGGCAGGTGCTCCTCGGGATCGAATTGCTCAAAGGCGCCGAAAGCTTGCCGCCTTACGCGTTCGTAGGTGCCGTCCTCTTTCAGGCGCCGCAGTTCCCGGTCGATGGCCGGCAGCAGGTGCTGATGCCGCTGATGCAGATAAAGATACCAATGGCCCTGGAGCAGCGGCGGCTCCAGAATTTTCACCCCCTGGATCCCCAGCCGGGCCACCGCCTCCAGCCCCAGGATGCGATCAATCAGCACCAGTTCCAGGCGATCGTGGGCCAACATCAAAAAAAGCTGATCGGTTTCGTCCACCAGCCGCCGACGAGGATGCTCCTCGGTAGCGTACTCCAAAATCTTCCAGCCGCTTAAAAATCCCAGTTCATAAGGCAGCAGGCTCTCAGAACCAAGCACCGTAAAGTCATGCTTCCGGCTGAAAACGGTCATCCGGTATTCCAGCACCGCCTCGGTGGTGCGGCGCAGGTTGGGGTAAACCTCATCCAGCCCGGCAATTCGGCAGACATCACCGTCGTCGATCCCGGCATCGGCATTGCGCAGGGCCCGTTCCCCGGGCAACAGTTGAATCTCGAAGGTAGTACCCAGACGGTCAAACAGTTCGGCATACAGCAGGTCGAGGAAACCGTCGCCGGCAGGCGAGGTGATGGGAGCGGAGAAAGGGCTGTTGAGCACCAGATGGAGCGGCTCTGCGGCACCGCCTTCCAGGTCGTCGCCGGCAGCTACCGTCGCCGCCGGCAGCAACAGCAGAGCCACCGCCAGCCAGGAGCAAAAAAACTCACGCATGCTGCCCCTCCCGGATTATGCGGTCCCAAAAATCCACGTTAAGCTCTGGCCGGCCACCAGCGGCGGATCAGCCCCGCCACCTGCTCGGCGTAAAAACAAAACAGCATTCCCAGCACCACCGCGCCGGTGGTGATCCAGAAAAGCACCAGGTGCAGGGTGTGGTAACGGTGAAAGTAGAGGTCCAGCACAAACAGTATCAGCCCCAGATGCACCAGGGAGGAGCCCAACCGGACCCAGTAGTTCTTGCTCTCGAAGTTGAGGCTGGCGCTGCCGGCCAGGGCCATGCCCAGCACCACCAGTTGCAGGGCCAGGGAGGCAAAGAGGATCAGCAGCAGGGCCGGATGGCCGCCGAGAGCCAAAAAGGTAACCAGGGCCACGGCCAGCAGGACGATGGTGAAACGGTTGAGCCAGCGCTCCGGCAGCAACCGTTTGGGCACGCAAATCCCCAGTAGCAGAATCAGGGCGATGATAAAGGGCGCCACGATGCCGTTCATGGTGTTCAGGTAGGCCATCTGAGCGGTGGCGGCCATTTCATGCACGGCGGCGGCCTTGAAATAAAACATGGCCGCCACGCAGATCACCGAAATGCCCCCCAGCACCACGGTGGTCGCCAGGATCAGCTTATAATCGTATGAACTCGAACTTTTGTCTTCCATGATTCACCTTATACTACATCAGGGAATGTTCGCCGGGGAAGATATATGACGCGACAAAGGTGAAAATCATCGCCACGAAACAGAGCAGCCCCAGGGCGGCGGAAAAATACCACATCCCCTTTTTGTTGGCATACAGTCGGGTGTGAAGATAAGTACTGAAAATGGCCCAGAGCATGATGGAACTGCTGACCTTGGGGTCCCACCACCAGTTGGGGCCCCAGGCCTTCAGTGCCCAGGGGTAACCCAGCAGCATGCCCAGGGTGAGCAGAAAATAGCCGAACTTGGCGTAATCATACCCCACCTTCTCCACTTCCAGCTCCCGGCGGATCAGCATCAGCAGCGACACCGCAAAAAAGATGGTGATACAGGCATAGGAGATAAACAGCAGGGGCGGATGAAACCACATGTAGGAAGCGGTGTAGTAAAACTCCAGCCGGGGGTAAAGCCGCATGAACATCCCCAGCTGTTCCCAGGCCGACGGGGCGGTGAACCAAGGGGTGATCTCGGCAAAAAAGCGCGGCAGGGGCTCGCGGAAGGGATCGGCCAGAAAATAGAGCACCACCAGTTGGGCCGCCAGCAACAGGTAGAGACTGCCCCTGAAACGATGATTTTCCAGGCGGCGATGGGCCAGCACCGCCATCAAGGCAAAGCAGAAAAACCAGAAGTAATAACGCTGGTACTCGATCCAGGGCGGGATCAGGTAACGGGGCGGGGACTGGGGATCGTACAGAGGAATCCCGTAAGCGGCACCCCGGTTCATCGCCGCCAGTTGCTGGTTGAGCATGGCCGCCAGCTGCTCTGGCAGTTCCAGCACCGCATGCTGGGCAATCTGCCAGTGAAACCAGATCATCCCCAGAAAACCCAGCAACATTAAGCCGGCGGTGGCCAGCAGCAGCCAGAACGACCAGCGGGGCAGCAAGGGCCGCCGACCAAAAAGATTGCCCAGGCCGGTAACCGCCAACAGCAGGGCGCAAAGCAGCAGCAGGGGCATCAGTACAGCTCCGCCCCGGCTGTAGGTTTCTACCGCAACAGCCAGATTTTCCATAGTTTTCACAGCACGTTTTTATTGCTTATTGGTGTGCCAACGTTGACGGGATCCGGCAGGCATGCTTCCATGCCATTGGTTGTGGCCAGGGGGTGGGGGCCGCATCCCCTCAACACAGGTGGCACATAGCCGACCGCCGTCTTTATGGCACATGCCGGTCAAGCCATGGGGGGTATTGCGCAAACGACGACGAGCATAATTGATCAACAGCCCGAAGGCAACCACCACCGCCAGGGTCAGGGCCAAGGTCAGCAAAAAAGTTTGCATAACGGCTCACCCCCCGAAGTCGTCAAAGAAAATGTGATCCCGTTCAACTCCCAGTTCCTGCAACATCTCGATCAGGGAGGCGGTCATACCCGGCGGCCCGCAGGCGTAATACTGGACATCCTCGGGCGCCTCATGGTCCTTGAGATAGTTTTCATAAAGCACCTTGTGAATATACCCCACGTGCCCGGTCCAGTTGTCCTCCGGCCGGGGGCGGGACAGCGACAGATGAAAGGAGAAATTGGGAAATTCCCGGGCCAGATCCACAAAGTCATCCAGGTAAAACACCTCCCGCAAACTGCGTCCACCGTACCAGAAGGAAATCTTGCGTTTGCTTTGTCGCCCCTTGAGCAGCTCAAAGATATGGCTGCGCAACGGCGCCATGCCGGCCCCGGCTCCGACATAGACCATTTCCGAATCGCCTTCACGGATGAAAAAATCGCCGTAAGGACCGGAAATGGTGACTTCATCGCCAGGTTTGAGGTTGAAGATATAAGATGACGCTTTGCCAGGGGGGGTAGGGTTAATCTCCTCTTCATCCAAGGGCGGAGTGGCCAGTCGCACGTTAAGCTTGAGCAAGCCCTTTTCGCCGGGGTAGTTGGCCATGGAGTAGGCCCGGGTCACCGGCTGGTGGACCTTGGACATGTACTGGAAGAGCTTGAAGCGGGTCCAGTCGCCCTGGAATTTTTCGGCCACGTCGAAATCGGCAAAAGAAAGTACATAGGGCGGAATCTCGATCTGGATATAACCGCCGGGCTTGAAATTCACCTCTTCATCGGGGGGCAGCTTGAGCACCAGCTCCTTGATGAAGGTGGCGATATGGTGGTTGGATTCAACCACGCAGCGCCATTTCTTGGTTTCCAACATCTCCGGCGGCAGTTCGATCTCCATGTCCCGCTTCATCGGCACCTGGCAGGCCAGCCGCACCCCATCCCGGGCCTCCCGCCGGTTGATGTGGGATCGTTCAGTTGGCAGAATCGCTCCGCCGCCGCTTTTCACCGTGGCCCGGCACTGGCCGCAGGAGCCGCCGCCGCCGCAGGCCGAGGAGATGAAAATGCCCTGGTCGGCCAGGGCGGTGAGCAGCTTGCCGCCGGGCTCCACGGTGAGCTTTTTTTCGCCGTTGATCAGGATGCTCAGGTCGCCGCCGGGCAGCAGTTTGCGCTTGGCGGCGATGATCAGCACCACCAGGAAGGTCTGGATCACCAGGTAGGCAACTATGGCAATAACTATTTCCTGCAAACCAATTTCTCCAAATGTAACTGATCACGGGGGCGACGGGGTAAGCGGTCACGGGGTGCCGCAGGTTGCGGCAAGCGAGACGGCGATGCGTACATCGGTACGTGAGCCGGCTCGATCGCCGCAAGATGCGGTGCCCCGTGATCGCTTACATCCCGGCAATGCCCATGAAGGCCATGGCCATCAGGCCGGCGGCAATGAAGGTAACCCCCAGGCCGCGCAGGCCGGTGGGCGGGTCGGCATATTCCAGTTTTTCCCGGATCCCGGCCAGCAGCACCACGGCGATCAGAAAACCGCCGCCGGCTCCCAGGCCGTAGGCCACACTTTCACCCAGGGCGTAATCCCGCTCCACCATGAAGAGGCTGGCCCCCAGGATGGCGCAGTTCACCGTCAGCAGGGGCAGGAAGATGCCCAGGGTGTTGTACAGGCCCGGCACGTAGCGATCGAGAAACATCTCCAGGATCTGCACGGTGGCGGCGATCACCCCGATATAGACCAGCAGCCCGAGAAAGGTCAGGTCGATCTCCGGCATCCCCAGCCAGCTTAAAGCGCCGGGCTGCAGCACCAGGTTGTAGATCAGGTTGTTGAGCGGCACGGTGATCGCCTGGATGATCACCACCGCCAGCCCCAGCCCGAAGGCGGTCTTGACCTGCTTGGAGATGGCCAGGAAGGTGCACATCCCCAGGAAAAAGGTGAGCACCAGGTTCTCGACAAAGAGCGCGGTGAAAAAGATCTCGAAGTAGTGGCTGATCATGGCGGTATCCTATCCCCTTTCCTTCTGTGACGGATAAATCTCCCGCAGCAACCAGATCAGCAGGGCCACCAGAAAGAAGGCGCTGGCCGGCAGCAGCATCAGGCCGTTGCCCTGGTACCAGCCGTCCCGGGAAACCAGGGGCAGCACGGTGACCCCGAACAGGGTGCCGGCCCCGAACAGTTCACGGCAAAAGGCCACACTCATCAGGATAAAAGAATAGCCCAGGCCGTTGCCCAGGCCGTCCAGGAAGGCCTTGTCCGGTGGGTTACTCATGGCAAAGCCTTCGGCCCGGCCCATGACGATGCAGTTGGTGATGATCAGCCCCACGTAGATGGAAAGCTGGCGGGAAAGCTCGTAGAAATAGGCCTTTAGCACCTGGTCCACCAGGATCACCAGGGTGGCGATGATGGTGATCTGGATGCCGATGCGCACCGTGTTGGGAATACGTTCCCGCAGCAGGCTGATGATGGAACTGGCCACGGCGGTGACCATGGTCAGGCAGACCGACATCACCAGGGCGGTGGCCATGTGGCCGGTAACCGCCAGGGCCGAACAGATCCCCAGCACCAGAACGGTGATGGGGTTGCGCTCAAAAATCGCCTTAAAAAACAACTGCCCCCGGGTTTCATCGGCCATGATCGCTGCCTCCTTCCTCCATAATACCGTCCCGGTGGCGTTCCAAAAACGGCTTGAAACCGTGGTCGCCGAACCAGAATTGCAGCAGGTCGCTGACGCCGTCCAGGGTCCGGGTGGCGGCGGAGATGCCGTCGATGCGATGACGGCCCTCTTCCCCCGCCGGGGCCTCGCCCTTGATCACCCGCAGGGCCGGTTGCCCCTCTTCATCGTATATTTTTTTGTCCTGCCAACCGGCCAGCCAGCGGGGATTTTCAATCTCGCCGCCCAGGCCCGGCGTTTCGCCGTGGCGATAAAAGGTGGCGCCCGCTACGGTGTTTAAATCACGGTCCAGGGCCACATAACCGAACATCATGGACCACACCCCCCTTCCCCGGATGGGCAGCACCACCTTGGCCAGTTCACCGTTTTCCCGCACCAGGTAAACCAGGGAATAGTTTTCTCGGCGCCCCAGGCCGGCCAGGTCTTGATCTGCCGGCAGTTTCCGCCCCAGTTCCGGGTCGAGAGCGGCTTTGAGCTGGTTGAATTCCGCCGGGGCCAGCTCCTCAGGCGGCACGAAGGAACCGTCTTCCAGGCGAACAATCCGGGTTTCCACCGTCGCAAAAAGTGCTTCGATGTCAGCGCCGGACTGGTACAAATCGGCGGCGACCAGGATGTTTTTCATTTCGTCCAGGCGCTGGTTGGCCTCCTGTCGATCCCGCAAGCCCACTGCGGTACCGGCCACCAGGGTCGAACAGACCAGGGCCAGCAGCAACACGGTGAGCACCGTTTTCGGGGTACTTTCCTTAGCCATGGCGCAGTGCCCTCCGCCGGATATTGGCCTGCACCACCAGGTAATCGAACAGCGGGGCGAAGATGTTGCCCAGCAGAATGGCCAGCATCACCCCTTCGGGAAAGGCGGGGTTGAGCACCCGCAAGATGATGGTCAACGCGCCGATAAAAAGCCCGTATAACCACTTGCCCGCCTCGGTGTGGGGGGCGGTCACCGGGTCGGTGGCCATGAAGACCAAACCCAAGGCAAAGCCGCCCAGCACCAGGTGCCAGTGGGGTGGCACGTTAACCATGGGGTTGTCCGGCGAACCGATGAGCCAGAACGGTATCATGATCGCCATGGCCCCCAGCAGCATGGCAGTCATGATGCGCCAGGAGGCAATGCGGGTAGCCAGCAACAGGGCCGCGCCCAGCAGGCAGGCCAGGGCCGAGGTTTCCCCCATGGAACCGGGAATGGTGCCGGCAAAGGCCGCGCCCCAGGTAAAGTCCAGGGCGGCCACCGGCTGCTCGACGGGGCCGGCGGCCAAGGCGACCAGGGGGGTAGCGCTGCTCAGGCCGTCAACCCCCACCCACACCTCTTCCCCGCTCATCTGGGCGGGATAGGCAAAAAAGAGAAAGGCCCGGGCGGTCAGCGCCGGGTTCATGAAGTTGCGCCCCACCCCGCCAAACACCTCCTTGGCGAAAATCACCCCGAAGCTGGTGCCAACCGCTACCTGCCACAAGGGAATGGTGGGCGGCAGGGTCAGAGGCAGCAGCAGGCTGGTGACCAGGAAAGCCTCAGAAAACTCATGGCCACGGATAATATTGAAGATGGCCTCCCAGACACTTCCCACCGCCAGACAAACCAGGTAAACGGGCAGGAAATAGAGCGCCCCGTGCACCAGGTTGGAATTCAGGCTGACCGGGTCCACCCCCACCCGACTCATCACCACCCCGCGCCAGCCGGCGGGCAGCTCCAGTCCCAGGCTGGTCAGGGCCAGGTTGGCCTGGTAGCCGGTGTTCCACAGGGCCATCAGGACACAGGGGATCAGGGCGACGATCACCATCACCATGATGCGCTTAAAATCGATGGCGTCCCGCACGTGGGGCGCGCCGGGGTTGGTGAGCCGGCTGCCCATGAGGAAGCTGTCGGCGGCCTCATACAGCGGGTACCAGCGCTCCAGCTTGCCGCCCTTATGAAAATGCGGCGCCAGTGAGCGCATATATCGGTCGAGAGCCCTGATCACCGGTTACCCCTCCTCCTCAATCCTGCTCAGCATTTCCCGCAGCATGGGGCCGAAGTCGTTCTTGCCGGGGCAGACAAAGCTGCACAGAGCCAGGTCCTCTTCCACCAGTTCCAGCACTCCCAGTTCCAGGCAGCGCTCCAAGTTGCCGGAAGCCAGGCTTTTGAGCAGGGCGGTGGCGATGATATCCAGCGGCATCACCTTTTCGTAGGTGCCCAAGGGAAAAATGGCCCGGCGACCGCCCCAGGTGGCGGTGCTCATGGCAAAAGGCCGGCGGCGCAGGACGGAGAGGAAGGCCGGCACCAGGGAAAAACGATCCCCGCCGGGCCGCAGCCAGCCGAACAGGCAACTGCCGTCATCCTCGGGCAGGGCGGTGACCTGCTGGTGGTAGCGGCCCAGGAAGGCGAAGGGGCCGTGGGCGTGGTGGCCGTCCAGCACCGAGCCGGAGATCAACCGGTGGGGGGTGCCGGCGGCCGGCGACGCGCCGGGGACGTCGGCCCCGGCCAGGGATACGCCGGCGCCGGCGTCAGCTTCAGTGCCCCGGGCATCGTTGGGGTCATGGTCTTCGAAGGAAGCGAAAGGCGCTACGGAGGGAAAGGCGCCAGCCACCAGTTCATGACGGAGCAGTTCAAGCAGCGCCGCGCCGCGCACCACCCGCACCAGGCGGGGGTCCTTGATCCCCGGCCCGCCCAGGGCCAGCACCTGGGAAGTGGCCAGCCGCCCTTGGCGGAAGAGATGGCCGATGGCCATCACATCCTGGTAACCGATCTGCCAGACCTGCTTGCCCGGCCCCACCGGCTCCAGAAAATGGATATGGGTGGAGGGCAGCCCGGCGGGATGGGGGCCGGCAAAGCGGGCCACGGTGATTTCCGGCAGCTCTTCGCCGGGCAACGGGGCCGCCATGACGTCGGGTTGTCCACCCGGCGAAGCCGCGCGGGACGGGACCGGGATGGCGGGCGGCTGCCCGGATGCTGCCCCTGCCGCCAGCGGCGGGGTGCAAAGGTAAGTTTTAGGAACCAGGGCGGTGAGCAACTGCAACCCGGCCCGGAAATCTTCCGGCGTTTCAGCAATCACCACCGCCGGCGGGGCGGCCAGGGGCCGGGTATCGATGGCGGTGACAAAGAGGGCGGCGGGGGTGGCTGCCGGCGAGGCTACCTTGCCGTAAGGCCGGGAACGCAAAGCCGTCCAGAGTCCGGAGTCCAGCAACACCTGCCGGATCTGGGCCGGCGCCAGGCGGTCTTCCCCGCCGCTGACCGGAAAAGTTTGCTGCTGGTCGCCTTCCAGGGCGATCACCACCGACTGCAGCCGGCGGCGCGCCCCCCGGTTAATGGCGCTGACCACCCCGGCAGCCGGGGCGGTGAAGTTGACCCCGGGGTTTTGCTTATCGGTGAACAGCGCCTGGCCGGCAGCCACCTGATCGCCCACCCGCACCTCCATGGAAGGGCGCAGGCCGGGGTAATCGTCGGCCAGCAGGGCGACGTGGCTCACCGCGCCAGCGGCTTCAAGCACCGGCCGCGGCGCACCGCTGATGGGGATATCAAGCCCACTGGAAATGGTAAAGTCCATGGTCAGACGATAAACCCGCCGGTGTGTTGGACCTTGAACTCCTTGTCGACAAAGTAGCCCTCACAACCGGGAAAGGCGGCCAGCAGGTCCAGGGCATCGGGCAACCCCAGCACCAGGCAGGCAGTGGCCAGGGCGTCGGCCAGAGCCGCATCCGGCGCGGTGATGGTGCAACTGGCCAGTTGCGGCGGGGAAAAGCCGGTGCGGGGGTTGATGATATGATGATGCCGGTAGTCGTTGCTGAAATTCTGCTGATAGTCGCCGGAGGTGGCCACCGCCAGGTTGTTGCCGGCCACCACCGTAAGCTCCCGGTTCATTCCCGGCCGGGGCGGGGCGATACCGATGCGCCAGGGCTTATTGCCGGGCTTGCCGCCCCGGGCCGCCAGATCGCCGCCGGCCTCCACGTAAACCCGGCCAAAGCCGTGGGCCGCCAGGGTAGCCACCCCCTGGTCGACGATATAGCCCTTGCCGATCCCGTCCAGGGTGATCCCCATACCCGGCTGGGTCAGGCGCAGTTGCCGACCATCAATCTGCAGCCGGGTAAAATCCACCGCCCGGCGAGCCGCCGCCAGCTGTTCATCGGCGGCCGACAAACCCTGCCGACTCTGCTGATGCCGGGTCAGCAGGGGCAACATGGTGACATCGAAAGCGCCGTCACTTTTGGCGCTGACCTGTTGCGCCAAAGCCAGCACCGCCAGCAGATCGGCCCCGGCCCCGGCCAATTCTCCGGTACGGTTGAGTCGCCCCACCTCGCTATCGGGCCGGAAACGGCTGAGCCGGGCCTCCAGTTCGCTCATCCGGCTCAAGGTGGCGACCGCCGCCGCCTCGGCCTGCTCCCGGTCGTGGCTGTAAACCGTCAGGTTAACCGGCGTGCTCATCAGCACCCGGCTACGGCGCACCACCTGCAAGCCTCGCTCCCGGCCGGTAAAGGTCAGTCCCAGGGCGCCAGCGGCGCCAGCCACGGCCAGGATCTTCAATGCTGAGCGGCGACTGAACACGTTTTTTCGGGACTGCCCGGCGTCCACCATGATTTTTTCCTTGCCTGCGCCTTGATGTTTAATGGAAATTATTCACTACAACAAAAATGGCCTAAAAGTCAACCCACCGCCGACCCACAAAGTCAGCATCGGGTGTCGATATCAGGGCCGACACTCAATCAGTGTCTCTGCTCCTTGAGCAGCAGGGCCAGAAGGGCGGCGAAAACGCAGGCGCCACCGGCAATATTGAAGGAAATCTGCCAGGTGGTGATGTCGCCAACCAAGGCCATGTCACGGAAATATCCGGCGATTTGCGGCCCTATGATGCCGGCCACTCCGTAAGAAAGAAACACCCATCCGTAGTTGCGACCCAGGTTGGCGGAGCCGAAATAGTCTGCGGTGGCGGCGGGAAAGAGGGCAAAGTTACCACCGAAGTTGAACCCGATGATAGCAGCGGCAATGATCAGGCTGCTGGCGGCGGCGCCCAGTTCGAAAAAAGAGAAAACAATGAACGCCTGGAAGCAGCACATCATAAACAGTGACCACTTGCGGCCCAGGCGGTCGGACACCCCGCCCCAGGCGATCCGACCCAGACCGTTGAAGATGGCGTACCAGGCCATGGCGGTGCCGGCGATCCTGGTGGCCTCGGCCGGATCAACCACCGCCTGGCTCATCTGCAGGGCATCGGTGCCGAAAAGGCTGATGCTGTAAATCACCATCAGCCCGGCCAGAGCGGTGCTGCAGAACATCAGCCAGAGGAGGTAGAAATGGCCCGAGCGCAACATCTCGCTGCTGCTGTATTCACGGGGTGCGTCGGCCAACGCGGCCGGCGGCGCCGGCGAGTTCTTGATGTCTACGGTCCCGGCGTTGCTTAAGCCGGGGCCGTTCAGGGGAGCAGCAGCGGGCACCGGAGCATAACCCGGCGGCGGGTTGAGCATCACTTGGCTACCCAGCAACACCAGCAGAGCGAAGGTGGCCCCGTAGAGCAAAAAAACCGACTGGACGCCGGGCAATCCGAACAGGCTCACCGTTTGCAACAGACCGCCGAACCAACTACCGGCCAACTTGACCCACAGGGTGGCCCCGAAGCCGAAACCAGCCACCGCCAGCCCCGAGACCAGTCCCTTCTTGTCCGGAAACCATTTCACCCCAACCGCAATGGGAACCACGTAGGCCAGGCCTATACCGGCCCCGCCGATCAGGCCGATACCCACAAACTGACCCCAGAAACTGGCACCCAGCAGCCCGCCCAGAACATAACCCGCCCCCAACACCAAACCGCCGGCGACGGCCAGCAGCCGGGGGCCATAACGGGGCAACAACCGGCCGGCTCCCACCATCACCACCGCAAAGGTGGCAAGCCCGGCGGAAAAGATCCAGGCGGTCTGACGGGCGGAAAAACCGTAATCGCCCCCTGCGCTTAGCGGCTGGGTCAGGGGACCGGTAAAGACGCTCCAGGCGTAAATGGCGCCCAGGCAGAACTGGATTATCACCGCCCCGACCACCACCAGCCAGCGCCGTTGCCCCACGCTAAGATATGCCGTCAAATCCCGCATCCTGTCCCCTGAAAAAACTCGCCAAAAAATATATGAGCCAACGGCCAGCGCCGCTGCCAAAGAAATCAAAACTTTCCCGAAGCCCTGTGTCCTGTGTCCTGTGTCCGATGAGCCATGGTATCATCTCCGGCTCCCAACCTCAAACTGCAGGAGAAATCTTTTGTTGATGGTTACCACCTCTTCATCCTTACTAGGCCACCCCGCGACCCAGGCGATCATGATAAATCGTGCCCGTTTCTTTTCAGCCTTGACACTGCCCGGGCTTTGGGCGATAAATTGCCATCATGCTAGAATTCGCCTGCCTGCTCCATTTCGCCCTCACCGCCCTCACTGCCTGGCCTGGCCAAGGGGGAGCGCTGCTGACTCCAGACGTCAACACCCACGGTTTTATCGGAGTGATGGGATTCAGCTATACCATGTTGCTGCACTTTCTGGTCAATTCCTCCCGTTACGGCGGAAAAACCACGGCTCTGCGGCGGTTGCTGGCGCTGCTCTCCCTGCTGCTGGCCGGCGGCGCCCTGCTGGTCAGCAAATTTCTGCTTACCATTACCGGCACCGCTTTTCTGCTGACCTCTGCCGCCCTGTTTTTTTATTTTACCCCGACCCCCAATCGCCGCGAGGATCTGTTTCTGACCTGGGCGGTGACCATCTCCCTGCTGAGCTGGCTTTATTTTGTGTATGCCCTGAACTTTACTCACCTCTGGGGCTTTGAAACTCGTTTTTCCTACATTATGCTTGCCTTTTCCTTTCCAATTTCGCTGCTGCTCTTCTCCCGCTATGTGGATTTCCTGCAAATCAGCCCCAAACATGTAAAGCAGACGGCCCTGGTACTGGTGGGCGGGGTGCTAAGCCTTTTTGCCGGCATGCTGCTGGTATGGCCGCCCCTGGAACTGGCCAGCGCCGGTCTGCTGCTGCTGCTCATTGCCTGGTACATGCTGCAAGCTCACCGCCTGCGGGAACCCTTTCTACTGTCGGCCTTTATTGGTCTGCTGCTAACCGGCCTGACCGGCGTCTGGTATCTGCTGGCCTACATCATGGGTCATGGCCAGGAAACCAAGGTGATGCTGAGCCTGCACGCCCACCTGGCCCATTTCAGTTGGGCCATCTTCGGAATTTACTACCTGCTGCTGCGCGACAACGGCGATCAGCACCGCAACCTGCTGCCCGCCCTGGCGCCATTGCTGACGTCCCTGCTGCTGCTGGCGGTTTACCTGCTAACCGAGCACCCCTGGCTGCCGGCAGCGGCGGTCATCCTGTTTCTGGTGTCGGGCTTGGCCCCGGCCCGGGCGCTGGTAAAAGCTCGGCAACACCGCAACTGAATGGAGTGAGTAATGAATTCTCAACAACCTGGCATGGAAAGACGCGACATCCAAGACGACTGCAGCCTGCGTGATAGCTCCGAGTTACCTTCCTGCAGCATCGTGATCTTCGGGGCCTCCGGCGATCTTACCGCCCGCAAGCTGATCCCCGCCCTGACCAATCTGTTCAACCACGGCTGCCTGCCGGTGCGTTTCAACATCGTGGGCTGCGGCCGCAGCGCCATGAGCCATGAGGAGTTTCGCCGTCATCTGGCGGAGTTTAATTCCAGCCAGCGAACAGTAAACAGCGGTGATGCCTGGGCAAGCTTTGCCGCCAATATCTTCTATCAGGAACTGACCTACGACAACCCCGATTCATACCGGCGACTGGCGGAACTGCTGAATCAGCTGGACCGGGAACGGGGCACCGCCCCCAACCGGATGTACTACCTCTCGGTACCGCCAGCCCTTTATCCGGTGATCGCCACCCAACTGGGTCCCGCCGGGCTGGCGCAGCAGGGCGCCGGCCACTGGTCGCGGATCGTGGTGGAAAAACCCTTCGGTCACGACCTGGCCTCCGCCGAAGCCCTGGACAAAACCCTGCACGCCGGCTTTTCCGAAAAGCAGATCTTTCGAATCGACCACTACCTGGCCAAAGAAACGGTGCAGAACATCCTGATGCTGCGTTTTGCCAACGCCATCTTCGAGCCTTTGTGGAACCGCAACTACATCGATTACGTAGGGATCATCAGTGCCGAAAAGCTGGGAGTAGAGCACCGGGCCGGGTTTTACGAGCAGGCCGGAGTACTACGGGACATGTTCCAAAACCACATGATGCAACTGCTGGCCCTGACCGCCATGGAGCCCCCCAGCCGCTTCAGGGACATCCAGGTGCATGATGAAAAGACCAAAATTTTCCGGGCCTTAAAACCATTGACCCCGGGGCGGCTTAGCGACAACCTGGTGCTTGGCCAGTACGGCCCCGGCACCATCGACGGCCACGAGGTAGTGGGTTATCGCCAGGAACCGGGAGTGGCGCCGGACTCTCTCACCCCCACCTTTGCCGCCATGAAGCTGGGCATCGACAACTGGCGCTGGCGGGGAGTGCCCTTTTACCTGGTCTCCGGCAAACGGATGCCGGCCAAGGAAACCCGCATCATCATCCAGTTCAAGGAAGTCCCCCACTCCATGTTCAATCATGAAACGGCGGCCAACCTGCTGGCAAACCGGCTGGTGCTGGGTATTTACCCCGAGGAAAAGATCACCTTGAACTTCCAGGCCAAAAGCCCGGGCAGCAAGGAATGCCTGCACCAGGCGGCTATGAATTTCAAGTATGAGCGCCGGCAGGACCAGGGCGGCGGTACTTTCGACGCCTATGAAATGGTCCTGCTGGACTGCATTATCGGCGACCACATGCTGTTCTGGCGCCAGGACGGGGTGGAGTTGTCTTGGGCCTTCCTCACCCCCATCATGGCGGAGTGTGAAAGCTACCCGGAAACCGCCGCCAAGATGCTGCAAACTTACCCCGCCGGCACCCCCGGCCCGACCGCCGGGCACCGGTGGATGCAACTGCTGACCGGCTGACCGGCCCGGCTGCGGCAAGCACTTCAGCCAACCCGAAAGCCAACGGACAAAGACGCAAAAAAAAGCCCGCCAACCGTTAATTATCGGTTGCGGGCTTTTTTTACCGGCCAAAACTGCCGGCCTGGTTACATATCTGGTGCCGAAGGCGAGACTCGAACTCGCACGGGTTGCCCCACTACCCCCTCAAGATAGCGTGTCTACCAGTTCCACCACTTCGGCCTTTGTAAACGTTCAGCTTTACTTTACTGCTCTTCGCCGGGGAAGGTGCGCGGCACCTCACCGTCCGAGGCGCCGGGCAGCGGGATGGTTACCGGTTCGTCGCTTTCCGGCAGCGCTTCCTCGATGGGCGCCGGCGTGGTGCGCACCCTTTCCATCACCGAACCGTCACCGGCCCGGCTGGAGATGTAAGCCAGCGAAATCGAGGTGATCATGAACACCACGGCGGCCATGGTGGTGATCTTGTTCATCATCGGCAGCGGCCCTTCGGTGCCGAACACCGTCTGGCTGGAGCCGCCGAAAGAAGCCCCAATGGAGGCACCTTTACCGTGCTGCAGCAGCACGATGGTCACCAGAAAAAGGCAGACCAGGATGTGAAAGACAATCAAAACTGTATACATACTTCAATCACCGACAATAAAAAACAGCGCCCATCCGGCAAATTAAACAAAGCGGATGATGCGCTCGAAAGTTTCGGCCGACAATGACGCGCCGCCGACCAGGGCCCCGTCAACATCCGCCTGAGCCATAATCTCATCAACGTTGGCGGCATTGACGCTGCCACCATACAGTATTCTAATACCGGCGGCAATATTTTTCTCATAGACCTCAGCCAGCAATCGGCGCACAAATTCATGGGCCTCTTGGGCCTGGGCGGGGCTGGCGGTTTTACCGGTACCGATGGCCCAGACCGGCTCATAGGCGATCACCAGGCGGGCCGGATCATCCACCGCCACCTGCTCCAGCCCGGCCCGCATCTGCCGCTCCAGCACCGCCATGGTTTGGCCGGCCTCCCGCTCTTCCAGCGTCTCGCCGATACAGAGGATGGGGATCAGGCCATGGGCCTGGGCACCGCGCAGGCGGCGGTTGACCATGGCGTCGTCCTCACCGAAGACGTGGCGGCGCTCGGAGTGCCCCACGATCGCCATCCGGCAACCCAGCTCCCGCAACATGGGCGGGGCGATCTCGCCGGTAAAGGCCCCCTTGTCCTCCCAGCAGACGTTCTGGCCGGCCAGCATCAGCCGCTCCCCGGCCACCTCCCGCACCCGCGCCAGGGCGGTAAAGGGCGGGGCGATCATCACCTCGCGGTCATCGCACGCGGCCGCCACTCCGGCCACCGCCGTCGCCAGCGCCGCAGCCTCATCCAGGCTCAGGTGCATCTTCCAGTTACCGGCAATCAACGGGGTACGCATAAATCCTCCTTTTCATCCATGGGCGCGTTGATGACTTCTTGCGAAGTCATCAATCTTCCAAGGCTTGAACACCGGGCAATTTTTTGCCTTCCATCAGCATCAGGAAGGCGCCACCGCCGGTGGAGACGTAGGAAATGCTGTCCACCTCGCCGGCCCGGTGGATGGCCACGTCGGTATCTCCGCCGCCGACGATGGTCAGGGCGTGGGAGCGGACCAGGGCCTGGACCATGGCCATGGTGCCGCGGGCGAAGGCGTCCACTTCAAAGACCCCCATGGGGCCATTCCAGATGATGGTCTTGGCGTCGTCCAGGGCCTCGGTGAAAAGCATGGTGGTGGCCGGGCCGATATCGAGGGCCATCCATTCAGCGGGGATCTCCTGGCAGGTGACCCGCTTGGTTTCGGCCTTGGCATCAATCTCCTGGGCGACAATGCAGTCCACCGGCAGGTAGAGCTTGATCCCCTTGGCTTTGGCCTTGGCCAGCAGTTCCCGGGCAGTGTCCAGCAGGTCTTCTTCCACCCTGGAACGGCCCACCTCCAGGCCCTGGCTTTTGAGAAAGGTGTTGGCCATGGCGCCGCCGATGATCATCTTGTCCACCCGGTCCAGCATGTTGGTCAGGGCCCCCAGCTTGCTGGAAACCTTGGCCCCGCCGATGATGGCCACTAGGGGGCGGGCCGGCTCGCCCACCGAACGGTGGAAGTAATCCATTTCCTTTTGCAGCAGAAAACCCGCCGCCGCCTCCTTGGTAAAGCGAGGCACCCCCACCACCGAGGCGTGGGCCCGGTGCGCCACGGCAAAGGCGTCGTTGATGTAGACATCGGCCAGATCGGCCAGGCGGCGGGAGAAATCATCATCGTTGGCCTGCTCTTCGGAGTGGAAGCGCAGGTTTTCCAGCAGCAGCACCTCGCCGGGCTTGAGCTCGGCGGCCAATTTTTCCACCTCGGGCCCCACGCAGTCCGGGGCCAGCTTAACCTCCTTGGCAATCAGTCGGGAGAGCCGTTTGGCCGCCGGGGCCAGGCTGAACTCCGGCTTGGGCTGACCCTTGGGGCGACCCATGTGGGAGCAGATGATGACGGCGGCGTTTTCATCCAGGGCGTGGTTCAGGGTGGGCAACACCGAACGGATACGGATATCGTCGGTGATGTTGCCCTGCTCATCCAGGGGCACGTTGAAATCCACCCGGATCAGCACCTTTTTCCCTTTCAAATCAATGTCCCTGATATTTTTCACGCGTTCCCTCCGTTTTTACACTGTTCAACTGGTGCCAGTTACGGGCCGCCGGCCTTTTGCCGCGACCGCCACCCCGTGATCGGGAACAGATTTCGAACCTGCCCCCTTACGTGTCCTCTTCCGGGCCGGCCCGATCACCGCTTTCGACGGTGCCTCGTGATCGCTTACCACCGGCCGGGCCAGCACCACCGCGTCATCCTCGGGGTCGTGGTAGTAGCCCGGCCGCAGGCCGCAGCGCACAAACCCCATGGCCCGGTACAACTCCAGGGCGGCCAGGTTGGCGGATCTGACCTCCAGGAAGCAGGAACTTACCCGCAGGCCGGGCAGCAGCCGCCACAGGTGCTTGAGCAGCCCGGTGGCCACCCGGCGCCGACGGCAATCCGGGGCCACCAGCAGGCGGAAGATCTCCGCCTCTTCACCGACGACCATGCCGGCCATATATCCTATCAGTCGGCCGCCGTCCTCATCAAGGGCTGCCAAGCGCCAGCCGCCGGCACGGGCCAGCTCGGCGGTCCACTGGCCCAGGCTCCAGCCGCCGGGCTCCCCGGCCTCCAGGGCCGCCACCGCCGACAGGTCCGCCGCCACCAGGTCTCTGATCAAAATTTTCACCGCCCACCTTCCCGGCCGCTCCGGACGGCCCTACCGCCCGCCGACCCGCTTCACTACGGATTCACTGCAGATTCGCTGCAATTTCACCGCAGGGGCCGACCGGTCAGACCATTTCTTCGGCGATGCTGACGGTGCGATCACCCAGCATGTTGGTGTAGCTGCCCAGCTCGTTGTCGTACCAGCCGTAGATCACCGCCTGGGTTACCGGCACTTCCACCTTGTCCGGAGCGCCTTCACATTTGAACTGGCCCAGGTTGACATTGATGGTGGCAGTCCGGGTATGGGTTTCCTGGCCCTCGATCACCGCCGCGGCGGCCGGGGCACCGACGATATCGCCGGACACCAGCTGCTCGTCGCTGTACATCAGGTAGCTGGTCTGCTTACCGTAGTCGCGGTACACCGAGTTGAGCAGGGCGCGATTGATGGGGTTGGCCGGGTCATCCTGAAAGTTGACCACCAGGATGATCAGCGAACCGGTGGAGGTGGGAATCCGCACCGACTCGGCGATAAAGCCGATCCGCTGCATCTCGGGCAGCACCAGGAACAGGGCCTTGGCGGCGCCGGTGGAGGTCAGCACGATGTTGTTCAGGATGCTGCGGTTCTTGCGCAGGTCGGTGGCCCCGGCGGCGGGCACCCGGTCCAGCACCGGCTGGCTGCCGGTGGCAGCATGGACGGTAACCATGGAGGCGCTGAGGAACTTGTCCGCCCCGAAGTAATCCAGCAGCGGCTTGACCATGAAGGCCAGGCAGGTGGTGGTGCAGGAGGCGGCGGAGATCAGGGCGTGGCGGGCGGGGTCGTAGTCGGTGTCGTTGATCCCCATCACCGTGGTCACTGCGTCTTCGGGCATCTCCAGGCCCTTCTGCTTGATCTTGAAGGGAGCGGAAAGCAGCACCTTCTCGGCCCCGCCCTGCAGATGGCCGCGCAGGGAGCCCCGGGGGGCGTCGGCATCGGCGGTGGGGTCGGTGAAGGCGCCGGTGGTATCCACCACCAGCCTGACGCCGTTGTCCTTCCAGGCAATTCCCTTGGGATCGCGGGACTGGCGCAGGATGGTCACCGGCACCCCGTTGACCTTCATGGTGCCCGTGCTTTCGTCCAGGTCGGTGATCACCGACAGCGGGGCCTTGCAACCGTACAGGTAGTTGGCCAGTCGGCCGTAGGTGCTGTCCCGTTCGATCACCCCGGCGATATCGGCCAGCGAGCTACCAACCTCGCGCCCCACGTTGACCACCAGCTCGGAAAAATGCTGCCGGGATACGTGGTGCCAGAGAGAGAGTTTACCGATCCGGCCAAGGCCGTTGATCCCTAACTTCATGGTTGCAAGTCTCCTTTTGATTTAACAATGACGCAATTCGAGCCGGGTTGACAAAGACGTGAATTATACGAAAGGCACCCCCGGGAGGCAAGAACAAAAACCGCCGGGGGGGGTGCATCAGTACCAGTCTTCCAGTTGCAGTTTGTTGATTTGCTGGAATTCTATTGCGATTTGGCAATCCCGACTTTCAGTTCATACAGAACAATGGTGGGCAGACCGATCTCGGATGGTGATTTCTTGAACAGCTCCGCTGCCACCTTGCCGCTGCCCTTGAAAAAACAGATCAGGGTGCCGGGGTAATTTCAGCCGTAGGCGGCCAGGGCGTTTTTCACCTCCTGCACCTCGCGGGGCGGGGCGATGACCCGCTTGCCCTCCAGAATCGCGGTGATCTGCGATTCGGTCAGAGTGTTGTCCTCGATGGCCAGCGAACCGTGAATGGTGCGGATGCGGTTGATGCGCCGCAGCCGCAAGGCTCTCGCCTGGTCGGCGAGCACGGTCAGCCGCCCGATGGCCTCGCTGATCGCGGCGACCCGGTTCAGGATCTCAGGTGTGATGGTGTAGGGTGGCTGATATTTCATGTCGCCCACCGTAACTGCGTGGGGAATTCCCCCGGCGTCTTGTCCTGGCCACGGACGCTGCTTATAACGCCTTTATTAATCAAGCATTGCCAGCACCATCCGCCCGACCAGGCCGAGCAGGACGGCACCGAACAGACGCTCCAGCCAGACCGCCCGGCTTGTGAGGCGGTCCATAAAAAATGGTATCGACAACAACCAGGCAACTGACAAGTACCAGCCGGCATCTATCACCATGGCGGTCACCGCGTAACCAAGCTTGGCCGCCATGGTAGTATCAAGCCCCACCACCTGGCTGAACAGGGCCAGAAAGAAGACGGCGATTTTGGGGTTGAAGAAAACCACCAGAAAGCCGTCGCGGGCGGCGCCGGCGGTGGTGGGCGCCTGGGCCAGCTCCGGCTGATCTGGCCGACGGCGGGCCAGCAACCCCTTAATCCCCAACCAGGCCAGAAACACCGCCCCACCCACCTGCAGCATGGTAAAAGCCGGCGGCGAGGCGGCAATAACCGCCGCCAGGCCGGCAATGCTCAGCAGGGCATACAGCCCCACCCCAAAGCCGTGGGCCAGGGCCGCCACCACCCCGTTGCGCCGCCCGCCGCTAACGGTCTGGCGCAGCACCACCGCCAGGGAAGGCCCCGGCGACATGGCCCCCAGAATACAAATGGTCACAACGGTGAGCCAGGTGGTCAGGGTCATGGGGTGTCCTTACAAGCGCCAATCGCGGCGGGAGAACGGGCCAGAAGATCGCGCAGAGATTCCATCCAGCAGGAGTTCGTAAAGGCCGAGGCTGAGCTCGGAGCAAGTCATACAGGTTCACTATGGCTTTGCTCACGGCAGTAATCGGCAATGCTCGACAAATCAGCTTCCGCGCAGTCCAGGGTTGGCAGTTCATCCGGCGGCAGCCAGCGCAGGGCCGCATGTTCATATTGCGCAATTCGCCCCCGACCAAGGCGCAGACAAAAGGGAGCAAGGCCCGCGGCAATCAGATCCGCATTGTTGAAGATGTCGCAGTTGGCCTCCTTGTTGCGGATCATTCAGTATCTGCGAGGCTTTGCAACATCTTGCACAAAGCATTGTCTTTATCTAGAATTGAACACCTCTGTGCGATGGCGGGCGATAAATTCCTTGCTCGGGAAAAAACGATCTGGCAATTCAATCGATCTGCCATGGAGTTCCGCTATGGCAAATCTCATCAAATCGTTATCGTTGTTAAGCAATTGCTTTGAGACAATGACGGTAAAATCTTCGGCCAGTGTGATCAAGCCCTTGTCAAAGGCCCGGTCATGCAACGCCGATAGACAAAGCCCGTTACTTGGGTTCAAGCGATTGGCTTTATCTTTGCTCCACGGCACTATATGACTTGCGAGAAGGAGACACGGCTCCGATAACCCTGACATACAGCAACGCCCTCGATAACTACTCAGAACGGCCCTACGAAAAAAATGCTGCTTGATCCGTTGCTCGGTAATCACCTGGCGTGTCTCACCTGTGAAGTCTTCTCGGTCAACGGTTTCATCCAAGTAGAAATTCGTGGGCCGGCGTATCCCTTTCTCCTCCTCAATCGTTACCCTCAAACGATTGCATTGCACGACAAGCCCTTCCCAATCGGCATTAAATTCCGCCCAAATCTCTCGATCCAACGATGAGGCGTTCCCTAACCCGGCACGCCCAGTTGCAGTTATTGCCGGATCAATACTCGCGAAATTGACAAGTTTCATCGCCACGGCAGATGGCGTGCGACCAATGAGTTGAGCGAGCTCCACGATTTCATGGTTTCGACTATGCAGCTTACCGAACGGGATCTGGCAATACAGATGAAAAGCCAATTTAAGTTGATCTTTGGTCCAACGATTATTGCTCATGCTTATTTTTCACCGCCTGAGAGAGCTGTTTTACCATACTGTCAATTTCTTCAGTAGAGACATTTATTGAACCAAGCTCAGCATGCAGACCTCTTTCACTCCCGCCTCTGTGCGAGGCATATCACGTTGATTTTCGTGACAATTTACGATCCATGGCAACGTATTCTGATTGTTGGCCCGCCCATCCTACCATACTCAACCTGTCAGCCAGTGTCAGGGTAACGGATTTTCCCCCGTCATCCACCTACTTTTTCCCCGCCTCTTACTCCGCCTCCGGCGCTGCCAAATCCTGCGGGTCCAGAACTGCTTTCAGTCGGGAGAAGGTTCGCATGGTTGCGGCGGCGAGCAAGTTTGGTGGGTGGTGATTTGTTCCACCAGCGCCGGGCTACAATCGCCAGTCGTGGCGGTGGGCGGCGAAGTTTTCCGTTGCCGGTTGCAGGTCCGGGTCGGCGGGTGGGATAATGGGACGGCCAGCCAGGGCGGTGAGGAAGCCGGGGGCGTTGGGGGCGGCAGCCACCCGCCCCGGCACAATGATGGCAAAAGCATCGGAAACCCCCATCATGCCATGATCGAATGCCCAATGGCAGAGCTTGCACAGGGCCAAGCCGTTGCGGATGTCATCGTTGTGGCTTTTACACCAGGGGACGATATGGGCGGCGTCAACCACCGTATACCCATCCGGGGTGATGATCCGAACTCCGCACAGAGCGCAACGATGCTCATAGGCCTTAACCACCACCCGGCGAAAACCCTGATCCCGAGCCGGCGGCTTATAGGCATCAATATCCATGGCTTCGGCGACCTGCGGCTGATGATGGTGGGCTTTGGCCAGCAAATCCAGGCTGTAATGGTAAGCTTCGGCATTGATGGCGGCCTGTTCCGCCAGGGACGCCCCGGCTTCGGGGGAAAAGCAGGAACACAGCAGAACTTCTCGCAGGGCGGACCGCCCATCCTCGGTTTGGATGATTTGGAAAAGTTCTTCATCCAATTTAGCGCCAAGGGCATAACGACGCAGATAACTAACCGAAGCGGTGTTGTTAATCCTGGACGTGGTAACGGCCTGATCTTCACGGGAAACCAGATACCAGAACGGCTCCCGATCCAGGCGGGAAAAGGGAAAGGCGATGCTACTGACCTGCCCCAAGGGCACGACCCGTCGCCAGTAATGGTTGAACAACTCGTTGAGTTCCACCAGATCGCCGGAAACATCAATGAACGGCGAGCTAATCCCACCCCTGGCCGCCAGGTCAAGTACCGCCAGCAACAGGATGGGCTTGTGCGGTGCGCGGTTTTTGGTAGCCTCACCCCAAACGCCGCCGGGAGCACGCTTGAGGCTGGTGAATTGTTGAAGGTAGGTGGCAATGTTGCTCATATATTCATAACAGCTGAACAGCAGCCCTCATCTCAAACTTTTTTCTGTCCCTGGCAACAAGAGTTTTAACCTAAGGCACCCATAACATGGTACCTACACGCTCATCACAAAGACTGCCAACCATTTTTTGCCATAAGTTCACAGCATGCCGCCGGTGATCAGCTTGTCCGGGGCGGCAGGGCGGCGGCGGACCAGGGCGTTAAGCCAGGTTTCTGTGCGGTCCGGGCGGCTGTCCGGGGTGGTCCAGTATTCCCGGTGGGTAGTGTCGGGCAGGGTGTCCAGCAGGGCGTGGAGTTCGTGTTCGCCAAGGTCGGTGAAGTGGCGGCCGTCCT
This sequence comes from Desulfurivibrio dismutans, assembly GCF_029210385.1. Taxonomy (GTDB): domain Bacteria; phylum Desulfobacterota; class Desulfobulbia; order Desulfobulbales; family Desulfurivibrionaceae; genus Desulfurivibrio; species Desulfurivibrio dismutans. The sequence goes on from NZ_JARGDQ010000003.1 coordinate 160,295, forward strand.
TTTGCCGTTCGCCCTGCCCTTCCTTGAAGCTGACATACATCACCCCGCCGGGCTTCAGGGCCGCCCAGAGCCGGGCCAGGGCGCCGGGGATCTCCCGCCGGGGCAGGTGCAGCAGGCTGGCGCAGGCCCAGATGCCGTCGTAAGCGTCCCGTTCCCCGACCTCGGCAAAGGTGCGCACCGCCACCGGCTGGCCCAGGTGTTCCCCGGCCAACCGGGCCAGTTCCGGCGAGGCGTCGAAGGCCGCCACCTTAAAGCCCTGCTCTTTGAAGGCCAGGGCATCCCGGCCGGAGCCGCAGCCGGCATCCAGGATCAGCCCGCCGGCGGGGACCAGGGCGGTGAACCTTCGCTGCAGGGCGGCCATCTCCACCCCGGCGGTCTCTCGGAAGAAGGCGGCGGCGTGGCGGTTGTAGTAGTCGATGGTGGGGTTCATTTAAAAAAATCCGGCAAGGGGGAACGGCGTTATGGGGAGGGCCTCTTCCAGTTCTTCAATCCGGGCAAAATCCACCACCAAAAACCTTCTGGCCAAAAACCTCCTGATAGATGCCTTCGAGGCGCTGCGCCTCCTCATCGCTCAGCGCCTCGAACTCCCGTTGGCGCGCCCGGTTGGACAAGTGGCCGTCATTCTGGTTCAAGAACCGGAACAGAAGATCGACCATGCGGTCCGGCATATCGATGAAGCCGGTAACCAGTTGCCGGAACCGGTCGTAGCGGCGCAGAAAATCGGTTTCGTAAGGCAGGTCTTCTTCGACGGTCTTGCGAACGCAGGCATAAAGAAATTCGGCATGCGGCGTCGCGTCGAAGAACCGGTAAAAATCACCGGTGTCGTTGAGCACCCGGACATTGAACCGGTCGGTCGGCTCCCATTCGACCAGGGGCAATAACCGCGACGAATAGTTTTCCAGCACGCGCCGGTATTCATCGATCTGTCCCAGAATGGCGGCGGAGATCGGAAAAACGACGCCGGGCGGATTAAAGCCGCGCTGTGCCAGTACATGATGAATGAGATAGCGGTGAATGCGGCCGTTCCCGTCTTCGAAGGGATGGATATAGACGAAGCCGAAGGCGAGGATGGTGGCCGCGATCACGGGATCGAGTTGGCGGGCCGGCCCGCGATCGAAAGCGATCACGCCATCAATCAGCGCGGTCAGGTCTTCCGGCCTGGCACTGATATGACCGGGCAGCGGCATTTGCGTATCGCGTTCATGGTCGCCGACAAAGCCGTCCTCATCCCGCAGCCCCAGCTTCGTAAAACGGGCATCGCCGATAACGATCCTTTGCAGGCGCAGGAATTCTTCGAGGTCCAGCGCCTGGCGGCCGGCTTCGCCAATCACCCGTCCCCAGCGCTGAATGCGGTCCTGCGGGGCGCGCTCGCCCTCGATCGCGTAGCTGGATTTGGAATCTTTGAGCAACAGGAAGGCGGCGGTGCGTAGGTCCCTGTCGGGGTTTCGCGCACCAGCGCCTCGATGGCCGCGGCGCCGACCGTCAGGAACAGGCGCTTGAGGACGGCCAGATCAAGCCCCTCATATTTAAGGGCGAAGGTGAGATGGCCTTCAAGAGTCGGATGCGGCGCATGGCGCGGCGTCAGGATGCGCCACCCGCCTTTCTCCACCACCCGGTGACGTTCGCCAGTGGCATAGAGAGTCCGTGGCAGGGGCACGGACAAGCCGCAGGCATCGATCAGGGCGGCATAGCCGACCGGCGTTGCTTTTTCAGGAAGGCGCTTGTCCTGAAAAACGGTCACCGTCCTGAAAAACGATATCCTGTCTGATTATCCATGAAAAATGGCCATCCCACATGAATACTATTACAAAACCAGCCGTTTGGCTGAAATATCATCATGCACTATGAATATTGTACCGTCAACGGCAAAACGCATGAAATACCGTATCCAAAAGTCCGCTAAAAATCGCCTGCGGTTGTAGTAGTCGATGGTGGGGTTCATTCTGGCTCAGTTGCCTTATGGTCCCGGCTTCTCAGTCTTTTGATCAGGTGGTAGATGGCAAGCCCCGGCAGGGCCAGCAAGACCAGCACCAGGAGGGCGATGAACTGATAGGTGAAGGGAATCCGGCCCGCATACGCCAGGATGAAGGCAAAGGGGATAATGCCGATCAGGGTCGCCCAGAAATAAAGCCCGGCCCTGACCAGGCTGAAAAGCCCCAGGGCATAGCTCAGCAGATCGACGGGAATGACCATCCGCAGGAAAACGATGGCCCCGAACATCCCCTTTTCGGGAATCATTCGTTCTATTTTCTCCAGTCGTTCCAGGGAAACCACCTTCCGGACAAACCTCACGCCGACGACCCTGGCGATACCAAAAGCGATCATCGAGCCGACCAGCCAGGAAAAAATATTGAGCAGGCCGGTAATAAAACCGCCCCAGAGACTTGCGGCTATGGGAATGAGAGGGATGGTCGCCACCGGCGCCAGAACGATGGTGACCATGCTGACCAGGACGTAGATCGCCATGCCCCGGCCGTCGTCGCCGATAATCCTGGCAATGGCCTCCAGATTGTTCTGTACCAGCCATGAAGAGAACACGAAGAGTAGCGCCACCCCGACCGCCGCCAGTATTTCTTTGGTGTTTAGAACCTTACTCTGCATGGTTAAAACTTACAGCCGAAAAAGCCGCCGCATCAGCCGTTCGGCACCGCGTTCGTCCAGGCGTTTCAGGCCGGCCTGGCTGGCCAGCTCCAGGGCCTGCTGGTATTCGGCTCGGTCCAGGGGGCGGTCGATGGGTGGGAACTTATGGGCCTGGCCGGCGGGGTGGTACTGCTCCATGATGTTGGTGTAGGTGTGGGGCGAGATATCCTCGGCCAGGAAGCGGAAGATGGCCTCGCTGTCGGCCAGGCCGCCGGGCATCACCAGGTGGCGCAGCAGCAGGCCCCGGCGGGCCAGGCCCTGGCCGTCGAGCTTAAGGTCACCTACCTGGCGGTGCATTTCCTTGATCGCCTCCCGGGCGCGCTGGGGGTAATCTTCGGCCCGCAGCAGGCGTTTGGCTTCCGACGGGCGCCAGTACTTGAAATCGGCCAGGTAGATATCCACCACCCCGGCCAGCAGTTGCAGGGTGGCCAGGCTGTCGTAGGAGCCGGTGTTGTAGACCAGGGGCAGCTGCAGCCCCTGCCGGCGGGCCTCCACCAGGGCCGCCAGGATCTGGGGCACCACGTGGCTGGGGGTGACCAGGTTGATATTGACGCAGCCCTGCTCCTGCAGCTCCAGCATCATGCCGGCCAGGGCGGCGGCGTCCACCGCCATGCCGCCGTCCTGGCCGGCATGGGGATGACTGATGTCGTAGTTCTGGCAAAAGACACAGCCCAGGTTGCAGTTGCCGAAAAAGATGGTGCCGGAGCCTCCCCGCCCCACCAGGGGTTCTTCTTCGCCGAAATGGGGGCCGTAACTGGCCACCTGGGCCATGCCCCCGGTGCGGCAGAAGCCAATTTTGGCGGGCTGGCCGGCCAGGCGATCGCCCCCGCAGCGTCGGGGGCAAAGATCACAGGCACGCAGGCGTTCATGGCCGACGGCGGCCCGGCGGGCCAGTTCCGCGACGGGCAGTTGCCGGTAGGCGGGCTCAAACTTCTCGCTCATCCACCTCCACCTCCCTGTCGGCCTCCATCTCCCTGTCGACCACCCTCTCCTGGTCGGCCTCCGGTTTTGCTGCCGGCTCGGGGTTTGTCGCCACCGCCGGGGTCTCGTCGCCGGGATCGGGGGCTTCGGCGTCAAGATCTCCGGGGTCCAGATCTCCGGGGTCGATGTCTGCCGGTGGCTGCATCAGCCGGGGCTGCAGGTCCAGCGCCTCGGGGCGTTCCAGTTCCCGGTCCAGGCCCGGGTCCAGTTCCTTGAGTTTTCTGGCCGTCACCAGCACCCGGTTTTCCATCGAACCCACCGCCCTGTTGTAAGACTCCACGGCGCCGGACAGCCCCCGGCGGATCGCCTGGAAATGGCCGGCCAGCACGCACAGGCGTTGGTAAAGCTGCCTGCCTAGCTCACCGATGCGGTGAGCGTGCTCGGCGATCTTTTCCTGCCGCCAGCCGTAGGATACCGCCCGCAGCAGGGCGATCAGAGTGGTGGGGGTAGCCAGGATCACCCGCTGGTTGACCCCGAATTCGATCAGCTCCGGGTCCTGCTCCAGGGCGGCGCTGAAGAAGTTCTCCCCCGGCAGGAACAGCACCACGAACTCGGGGTTGGGCTGAAACTGCTCCCAATAGGACTTGGCCGAAAGCTGATTGAGGTGGGTGCGGATCTGGCGGGCGTGTTCGGCCAGCTTGCTCTGCCGGGTCTGCTCGTCCGGGGCCTCCAAGGCTTCCAGGTAGGCCGACAGGGCCGCCTTGGAGTCCACCACGATATTTTTGTCGTTGGGCAGGCGGATCAGCAGGTCCGGGCGCAGGCGGCTGTCGGCGGCCGCGGCCGATTCCTGCTCATAGAAGTCGCAGTAGTTGACCATGCCGGCCATCTCCACCACCCTTCGCAGCTGGATCTCGCCCCAGCGGCCCCGGGTATTGGGGGTGCGCAGGGCGCGGACCAGGTTGGCGGTCTCGCCCTGCAGCCGAGCCTGGGTGGTGGCCAGCGATTTCACCTGTTCGCTCAGCCCGGCGTAGGCCGCCGACCGCTCCTTTTCCACCTGGCGCAACTGGTCGTCCACCTTCTGCAGCGACTCCCGCAGGGGGTTGACCATCTCGGCAATGGCCCGGCGGCGCTGCTCCAGCTCGCCGCTGGCCTTCTCCTGCAGATGCCCGAAGGTGGATTTGGCCATTTCCATGAAAGACCGGCTGTTCTGCTGAAAAATCTCGCCGGACAACGCCTTGAAGGTGTCGGCCAACTCCCGCCGGGCCTCCATCAGCAGGGCCTGTTTTTCTTCAGTGACCTTGCGCTCTCCGGCCAGGCTGGTGGTCAGTTCCGCCGCCCGGGCCTGCAGGGTAGCGTTTTCCTGCTGCAGGTCGGTGATTTTGTCGTTGAGCCGGGCGATCTCGGCGCGGGCCTCCTCCAGGCGACCATCCCGACCGGCCAACCGTTCGGCCCACAGCTCCTGATCGGCCAGGCGCCGCTGCTCGGTACTTTCCCGCAGCCGCCGCCAGTGCTGGCGCCAGTACAGCCAGGCGACCAGCCCCCCGGCCAGGGTTGCGGACACAACGGCCGCCATAAAGTAGGAAATGCTGACAGACATGGGCTGCTCCACCTTGATAGTCGACTACGGGCTCCGCCAAAGAAGCAAACGTTCAACCGTTTCTTGGCCCCGGTAAACGCTTGGCCAAAGGATTTCAGGAACTCCCCCTGCAGCGGGCGGCCACGGGCCTACGCGGGTTACGACAGGCCCCGGCGGCGATCCGTACTTCAGCACTTCGAGCCGTGAGCCGGCCCTGTGGCCACTTTCGGCGACGCCCCATGGCCGTTTACGTTAACATGATCCGGGCCGGTGAGCGAGGCTGCCAGTGACATCTGCTTGACTTTTGCGGCTAAAAAAAGCAAATTGCTTTAGTCAATCATTAAACACCCGGTTGTCGGCGACCGCAGAAGACGCCAGGCAAGCGGCCAGAAAAAACAAAAATAACCAAGAATACAAATATTAAACCATTACACCACAAGGAGCAAATTATGTTGAAAGACGGTGAAAAAGGCGCGGTACTGCAGCGCGACAAGGAAAGTTACGCCATTGTCCCCCACCTGCCCCTGGGGCTGATTACCCCCGAGCAGTTGCGGCGGATTGCCGACGTGGCAGAAAAATACCAGTGCGCGGCGATCAAGGTGACCAGTGCGGCCCGGATCGCCATTGTCGGGCTCAAGGAAGGGGAGATCGACCAGGCCTGGAAAGACCTGGACATGGCCCCCGGCGCGGCGGTGGGCCTGTGCGTGCGCAGCATCAAGACCTGCCCCGGCAACACCCTGTGCCGCCTTGGCCAGCAGGACTCCATGGGCCTGGCCAAGGAACTGGACGAAAACTACCACGGCAAGGAACTGCCCGGCAAGCTGAAGCTGGGGGTTTCCGGCTGCCCCAACCAGTGCGGCGAAAGCTCGGTGAAGGATATCGGCTTTGTCGGCAAGGCCAAGGGCTGGACCATCGTGGTGGGCGGCAACGCCGCCTCCCGGCCCCGGCTGGCCGAGACCCTGATCGAAAACGTGGATGACACCCAAGCCCGGCGGATCACCGCCGCCATCATCGACTACTTTGCCCAAGAGGGCAAAAAGGGCGAACGGATGGGGCGGTTCATCGACCGGGTGGGTTTCGAGACCTTCAAGCAGCAGGTCTGCAGCTAAAAAGGTTGACAAAACTTGCGCCAGGGGATATAAGTACCGGTTTCCGTAGTTTTGGAACAACTTGGGCCTATAGCTCAGTTGGTTAGAGCCACCGGCTCATAACCGGTCGGTCCCTGGTTCGAGTCCAGGTGGGCCCACCAACTTTTTGCCAGTTTCAATACAACTAATGATAATGGGCCGCTGTAAATTTATTTCTTTTAGTCGAGCAACCAATCTTCTGCGAAAGCTTCCCGGATTCCGGGCAGCCGCTGCCGCAGAACTCAAAAAAGGTGCGATCTCTCCGGATCGGCACCTTTTTTTACGCCCAAAAGTCGGCCCGGGCGGCCCTTGCAGGGCTACCGCCATCACCGCGATCTGATTTTATGAGCAACACTTTTACCGTCAATAAACTGCTTAAACTGCTCGACTCCTTCAGCCCTTTCGCCCGAGCCGAGGAATGGGACAACGTGGGGCTGATGGTGGGCGATCCGCAGCGGGAGGTGCGCGGCATCCTCCTGGCCCTGGACCCCACCGAAGACCTGCTGGCGGAATGCCGGGCCAACCAATGTAACACCATCATCACTCATCACCCCCTGATCTTCAAGCCCCTGCCCCATCTCCGCCCGGACATGCCACCAGGACGCCTAATCTTCACCGCTATCCACCAGGAAATCAATATTATTGCCTGCCACACCAACCTGGACGTGGCCCCCGAAGGGGTTAGCGATCAGCTTGCCCGGCGCCTGGAACTTGCCAAACTGCAGGTTTTGCAGCCCACTGCCCCCCCGGCCGCCAACGGCCGCGACGGAATCGGTTTCGGCCGCCTCGGCGAGTTGGCGGAACCGGTCAGCGGCAAAGACTTCCTGGCCCGGCTGCTTGACGCCCTAGAGCTGGAAGCGGTGCCGGTGGCCGGTCCTCTGCCGGCCATGGTGCGCAAGGTGGCAGTTTGCGGCGGCAGCGGCTCGGACCTGGCCCCAGCCGCCCGCCAGGCCGGGGCGGACATCTATGTTACCGGCGAAATAAAACACGCCGTGGCCCGCTGGGCGGAAATGGAGGAGTTCTGCCTGGTGGATGCCGGCCATTATCACAGCGAAAACCATGTAATCGACGCCCTGACCGTTAGGCTGGCCCGTGAACTGGCCGCCGCCGGCCACGATCTGCCGGTAATGCACAGTCGCCGCCAGCAAAGCCCCTTCAGGCTACACAAAAAATAAATATTTTAGATAGTTAAAGGTAAATAAAAAGCCCCACACTAACCAGGAACCACACGAGAGGCGACAATTTGAAAGACGAAATTGCTCAACTGAAAGCCCTGCAGGCCATCGACTTGGAAATCTCCGCCCTGGAAGAACAACTGGCGGCGGTGGATTCCGAACTGGACCAACGGCGGCAGACCATCAGCGATTACCAGCAGGAAGGTGAACAGCTCCGGGAAAAACAAAGCGCCTTGCAGCAGCGCAAGCAGGAACTGGAAACCAGCCTGGAGGAGGATCTGGAAAAGATCCGCGACCGCCAGGCCAAAATGATGAATATTCAGACCAACCGCGAGTACCAGAGCCTGCTCAAGGAGTCCGACGACGCCAAGAAGGCCAACAAGGAGCGGGAGGATGAACTGCTGCGGATCGCCGAGGAGCTGGAGGAGATCGAGAAAAAGATTACAGAGCTCGACAATCTCCGCTCCGGCGAGGAAAAGCTACTGAAGGAAGACACCAAAAAGGCCGAAAAGCGGCACATTGAGCTGACCGGCAGCAAAGAAAAAATTATTAAAAAGCGCAACACCAAGGTCAAAAACGTGCCGCCGGCCATGCTCAAAAAATATGATACCCTGCGGGAGCGGCGCAACGGCCTGGCCCTGGCCGGGGTGGAAGCCGGAGTCTGCCGGGGCTGCTTCATGAACATTCCGCCCCAACTTTACAACGACCTGCTCAAGGAAGAGCAGTTGCTGCTCTGCCCCACCTGCAACCGCATCATGTTTCCCCAGGCCGCCGAGGAAACGGAAAAGGCGTAGCGAGGGACTATCGCCTTCCTTGTCTTTTACAGGCAAAAGGCTTATTGTTCGAAATTCGGGGCGGGCGCATGGTCGCCGGGGTTTTGTTTCCGACAAACCCCCGGAGGAAAGTCCGAACTCCGCAGGGCAGGGAGGTTCGTAACGCGAACCGGGGGCAACCCCAGGGAAAGTGCCACAGAAATTATACCGCCGGGTAACCGGTAAGGGTGAAATGGTGGGGTAAGAGCCCACCGCTTGCCTGGTGACAGGCAAGGCAGGGTAAACCCCTCCCGGAGCAAGATCAAATAGGGAAACGTTTGAGGGCGGCCCGTCCGATGTTTCCGGGTAGATCGCACGAGGCGCCGGGCGACCGGCGTCCTAGAGAAATGACCATGGCCCGGCAACGGGTACAGAATTCGGCTTATAGCCCGCCCCGATCCTTTTTTAAACTGTAATCGCCCAGCAGCACCACATCTTCGGGCGACCAGCCAGGCTTACGTAAAGAGAGTACGCCGCGCCTGGCCGCTTACCCGAACCTGCGGCACTGCTGACCGATTACGGCCCGTTATATCAGCGGGTTATACCCCTGCTGAACCGTTACGTGCCAGAATGAGCTGGATAGTTACTAACTATTATGGCCCAAAAAACCGACAGTGCCGCGATTATTGCCGCCGGAGGGAGCGGTACCCGGATGGGCGGCGGAGTACCCAAGCAGTTTCTCGAACTGGCCGGGGTACCGCTTTTTGTGCACTGTGTGCGGGCCTTTGTCGCCGTGCCTGAAGTGGGCCGGGTGGTGGTGGTGGCCAGGAACGATTTTCTGGAAGCCGCCCGGCAAATGCTGGCCCGCCATGGCCTGACCGAGGTGCTGGTGGTGGCCGGCGGCGCCAGCCGCCAGGATTCGGTGGCCTGCGGCCTGCGGGCGCTGGCCGCTTTACCCGAACACTACGAACTGGTGGCGGTCCACGACGGGGCCCGGCCACTGGTCAGCCCGGAACTGATCCGCCATTGCCTGGCGGCGGCCCGGCAACAGGGGGCGGCCATCGCCGCCGTGGCAGTGCGGGACACCCTTAAAAAGGCTGCCGCCGCCAAAAAATTCACTTCCGCGGACGTCTCCCCTGCGCCAACCACGGACGATACCGCCGGACCAGCAACGGCCGATACCACCACCACACCCCTCACCCCCCCGAACTCGACAACCACCGGCGCCCCGGCGCTTGATTCTCCGTCCCTGATCGACACCACCGTGGACCGCGACGGCCTGTGGCAGGCGCAAACCCCGCAGGTGGCCCGCTTCAACTTGCTGCAGCAGGCTTTGCATGCCGCCGTCGCCGACGGCTTCACCGGCACCGACGAGGCCTCGCTGCTGGAAAGAATCGGCTGCCCGGTGGCCCTGGTGGCCGGTTCGGCCACCAATCTCAAGATTACCACCCCGGAAGACCTGCCCCTGGCACAAGCCCTGCTGGCGGCCTACGAACAAACTGCTACTGACGGACAGGCCCACCTTGCCACCGCCCCGGCCAACCACCCCCAGGCAACCGGCGGCGACCGCCACTCTCGCTTATCCAGTACCTCCACGACTCAAACCAGCTCTGCCCAAGATGCTTCCGCCGGCACCCCGGACCTGCGTATCGGTCACGGCTACGATGTGCATCGGCTGGTGACTGGCCGCGACCTGATCTTGGGCGGCGTCAAAATCGACCACCCCTTGGGCCTGCTGGGCCACTCCGACGCCGACGTACTCACCCACGCCCTCTGCGACGCCATCTTGGGCGCGATAGGGGCCGGCGACATCGGCCGCCATTTTCCCGACCACGACCCGCAGTTCAAAGGAATCAGCAGCCTCAAGCTGCTGGCCCGGGTCATGGAACAGGTACGGGCCAGGGGTGGCCGGCTGAGCAACGCCGACCTCACCATCATCGCGCAAAAACCCAAGCTGGCCGCTTATCTGCCGGCCATGCAGACCAACCTGGCCGCCGCCTGCGGGGTCTCCCAAAGCCAAATCAACCTTAAAGCCACCACCACCGAGGGCCTGGGCTTTGCCGGCCGCGAAGAAGGGATGGCCGCCCACGCCGTCGCCCTGGTAAACGCCCAGTAGCACCGCCGAAAGCGGCGATCGGCCCGGCTTGCGTACCTGAGTACGCGGCGCCGGGCCGCTTGCCGCAACCTGCGGCACTACTGGGCGTTTACTGGTGGCTACAGGAAAGAAATGGTTGTCACTTTAGCCAGAGATAAAATTGATTATTTTCTGCTTTAACCTTGATTTTTGCTTTTAAAGCAGTTTACAATCATGCTTATGAACGAGAAGCATGAGAACTTTTTGCGGCAATTAGGGAAACTTTATCGCCGGTTGCGGATTGAGCACCAGCTGCGGCAGCGTGATGTGGCCGCCCGGCTGGGAGTTTCGGTGGACACGGTGCGGGCCGTTGAGCGGGGAAGCGGCTCGGTGGCAATAGAAACCTGGCTGGATCTGGCCGAACTGCTCGGGGCCGGCCGCCCGTGGGAGCAGTTGCTGCAGGTACCGGTGGACCCCTTTGCGGAGTACGACCGGAAGCAACAGGAAGAGGCATGGCTGGAAAAGGCGCGAGTAAGACGATAGCCGACGAACTTCACCTTTACGTCCAGGCGGTGATGCCAGCGGGCGAGGTGGTTCCGGTGGGACGACTCCTGGGGCGCAACCTGGGAAAACCGGGCCGGAATTCACCGGCAACGCTTCGCCGAGGCCCATCTGTTGGCCGCCCTGGGTTGCAGCGGCCTGGGCCGCCTGCTATTTCTTGAAACGGAACAGCGGCGGAAAGCGGCGACAACCGACAACAGCATCGATTTTACCGCAATCACCCGGGCCATGCAGGAGGCGGCCTGGCATGAAAACGATCTCGACACCGAGGCGGCCGAACTGCGCCACCTGCTGGCCTGCGGTAGCTCCGCCGGCGGAGCCCGGCCCAAAGTATTGACCAAAAAGGATGGCCGCCACTGGCTGGCAAAATTCAGTTCCATCCGCGACCTCCACCCGGATCTTTTTGTTGCCCTGGAAGAGGCCGGAATGGAGCTGGCCGGACTGGCCGGCTTAGAGGTGCCGGCCATCGAGCGGACCACCAATGGAACATACCCGGGAGCTGCGGGCAAGTATCACCAGCAAAAGCCGTCTACTAACGCCGTAAATGCTCGGCGGTGCGGCTGAACATTTACGGCAGGTCGTAGCTGGCTTCCAGGTAGTGGATGGCGCCTTTGTTGGTGAGCTGGCTGGAGTAGAGGTGGAACTGGTTGACGGTGAACTCTTCGCTGCGGTAAAGGTTGTTGCCGGCCAGGAAGTTGCCCAGCCGGCTTTTGGGGGGCTGCTGCAGGCGGGCCACGGTTACATGGGGGGCGAACTTGCGTTTTTCCGGGTCCGCCAGGCCCTGGCGGACCAGCACATTTTCCACCTTGCGGTAAAGGGCGGCCACCGGCGCCGTGGGCTCCACCCCGGCCCAGAGAATGCGGGCCGGACCCCGGGGCGGGAAACAGCCAAACCCCTGCAGGTGCATGGTGAAAGGTTCGGCCCGGACATCGGCCAGGGCCTCCCGGATCTCGTAGAACCGGCCGCCATCCACCTCGCCGATAAAGCGCAGGGTAAGATGCAGCTGGTCTTCGGGCAGCCAGCGGGCGCCGGGCAGGCCGAAACCCATGGCGGCCAGGCGGGCCGCCAGCTCCGGCGGCAGATCAATGGCGGTGAATAAACGATACACTATGAATTGACACTCCAACGGTTGATGATATAGTTCGCGCGAAACGTTGACAAACTTTTTAAAACACCGGCCCTAAGCATCCAGCCCATTCTGGCACGTAACTGTTCAGCAGTGCCCCAGGTTGCGGTAAGCCAGGTCGGCGTAGCGTACATCAGGTACTCAAGCCGACCTGATCGCCGCAAGATGGGGTGCTGCTGGACAGTTACACCGGACCCGCATCATAAACCAATACAGGCACCGCCGACAACCATATGACATGACTACCGTAACTTCTTTAAGCCGACTTTGTGTCTCCATCGCCCGCCGCACCGTGGACGAAGCCTTGCCGGCCGCCACTGCGGCGGGCCGCACGGCGGACATGATCGAGATTCGCCTGGACGCCTTGCGCGACCGCAATACCGCCATGGCCGCCGTCAATTCACTGCCGGCGGCGGTGGCCACCCCCCTGCTCTTCACCAACCGCGCCGCCTGGGAGGGCGGGGAGGCCCGGGAGCCGGAGCAACAGCGCCTGGCCCCGCTGCTGGCCGCCCTGGCTGATAACCGGGCCTGGGTGGATATCGAACTGCGCACCGCCCCGGATTTGCGCCGGCAGGTCATCGCCGCCGCCCGCCGCGAGAGCGCCGACGACAGCCGGGTGATCGTCTCCTGGCACGATTTCGCCGCCACCCCCGACGCCGCCACCCTGCGCGCCATCCTGCGGGAACAGCATGAAAGCGGCGCCGACGTGGGCAAGATGGTCACCATGGCCCGCTCCCCGCTGGATGTCCTGCGGGTACTGGCCCTGCAGGAACAGGCCGCCGAGCTGGATTTTCCGCTGATCGCCTTCTGCATGGGCGAAAGCGGCAAGATCAGCCGCCTGGCCACCTGCCTGCTGGGCGGCTTCATGACCTACGCCGCCGAGGACGACGGGGCGGCCACGGCCCCGGGCCAACTGCCGGCATCGACACTGCGGCAACTGGAACAACTGCTGCAGTAAACGTGCAGCACCAGCGAAAACGGCGACCGGCCTGGCTTGCGTATTGATGTGCGCGGTACCGGTCCACTTGCCGCAACCAGCGGCACCGCTGAACGTTTACCGCCGGTTAAATCGGTAAATTATTGGCCATGATAAACCGTTACCCCAAAAAAATACCATGCGCCCGGCGGTGAAAGCGCTTTGCCCTGCTCCCGCCCTGCCTGGCGCGCAACCGCATTACATGGTAGAAACGCCTATGAACATCAGCGGCCGCACCGAAGTTTACGGTATTATCGGCAACCCCGTCACCCACAGCCGCAGCCCGGCGCTGCACAACGCCGCTTTTGCCGCCACCGGGCTGGACAAGGTTTACGTTCCTCTACCGGCCCTGGACGGCGCCGCGGCGGTGGCCGCCATCCGCGCCCTGGGTATTGCCGGAGCCAGCGTCACCATTCCCCACAAAGAGACGGTGATCCCCGAGCTGGACAGCGTCGACCCGGTGGCGGCCAAGATAGGCGCGGTAAACACCATTGTCCGCCGGGGCGACCAACTGCACGGCGCCAACACCGACTGGCTTGGCGCCAACCAGGCCCTGGGCGAGGCCCTGGAGCTGGCCGGCGCCCGGGTGCTGCTGCTGGGGGCCGGCGGCTCGGCCCGGGCCATCGGCTTTGGCCTGCTGGAAGCCGGGGCAATGGTAACCCTGGCCAGCCGCACCCCGGCCAAGGGGCAGGAACTGGCCCGCCAGCTGGGCTGTCCCTGGCGGCCCCTGGCGCAGGCCGCCAAGCAACCGGCCGACGCCCTGGTCAACGCCACCTCGGTGGGCATGGGACCCATGGCTGACCAGAGCCCGGTAGCGGCCGCCGCCCTGGCCAACTTTCCGGTGGTGATGGATATCGTTTATTCGCCGCTTGACACCCGGCTGCTGCGGGAAGCGGCGGCGGCGGGCTGCCGCTGCATCGACGGCCTGGCCATGCTGCTGTACCAGGGCGCGGCCCAGTTCACCATGTGGACCGGGCAGGAAGCGCCGGTTGAGGTGATGCGCCAGCAACTGTCGGCGCCGTAAAAAGCGGCACCGACGGGGCACGTTTCGCCACTGCTTATTTTAGCATTACCGCTCAACACCTTTGGCGGGGTTCTGCGAGACTGTCAAAAATGATGAATCCGGAAAAAGTCCGCCCATGGGCGCCTTGATGATTTCTTGCGAAGTCATCAAAAATTGAACAACCAGACCTAAACGCTACCGGCGGTTGGCCCTGGTCAACGGCTGCAACCAGATAATTCAAAAAAGGCACCACCCATGAGCGACCCGAAAGCTTGGCAGGAAATCACCCCCTCCGGTCCCATTACCGCCACCGTGGCGGTACCCGGCTCTAAAAGCATCACCCAACGGGCCCTGATCGCCGCCGCCCTGGCCAAGGGGGAAAGCTTCCTGCACGGGCCGCTGGCCAGCGAGGACACCGACTACACCACCAAGGCCCTGCAGGCCATGGGCATGACCATCGACCCCGGGGGCGAAAAGTGGCGGATCTTCGGCCAGGGCGGGCTGGTGGCGCCGCCGGCCACCGAGATCTACCTGGGCAACAACGGCACCGCCACCCGTTTTCTTACCTCGGTGGCGGCCCTGGGGCAGGGAATCTTCCTGATCAACGGTGACGAGCGGATGCAGCAGCGCCCCATCGAACCCCTGCTCCAGGCCCTGCGGGGCTGGGGGGTGCAAATCCGCAGCATCCACGGCACCGGCTGCCCGCCCCTGGAGATCCAGGCCGATGGCCTGGCCGGCGGCCCCACCGTGCTGCCGGAGGGCAAGAGCAGCCAGTACCTCTCCTCACTGCTGCTGGTCTCGCCCTACGCCCGCCAACCCGCCGAACTCAAGGTCGAAGGCGAGGTGCTCTCCAAGCCCTACGTGGTGATGACTTTGGCGGTGATGCGGGAGTTCGGCATCGAGGTGGAAGCCGCCCCGGAACTCAATTATTTCAAAATCCCCCGGGGGGGTTACCGGGCCCGGGAATACCGGGTGGAAGGCGACGCCTCCAGCGCCTCTTACTTCTGGGCCGCCGCCGCGGTTACCGGCGGCCAGGTGACGGTGACCAACGTGCCCTTCCCCTCGCTGCAGGGCGATGCGGTGCTGGTGGATATTTTCGAAAAAATGGGCTGCCGGGTGGAACGCAACCATTCGGGCATCAGCGTGGCGGCCCCCGAGGAGTTGCAGGGGGTGGAGGTGGACATGGGCGACTGCCCGGACGTGGTGCCCACCCTGGCGGTGGTGGCGGCCCTGGCCCGGGGCCGCACCCGGATCAACAACATCGCCCACCTGCGGATCAAGGAATGCGACCGGCTGGGGGTCATGGCCGCCGAACTGGCCAAGCTGGGGGTCAAAACCGAGGAAGGCCCGGACTACCTGGTAATCGAAGGCCGGGGCCGCCAACACAACTACCAGGGGGCGGAGATCGCCACCCACAACGACCACCGCATCGCCATGAGTTTTGCCGTCGCCGGCCTGGCCATTCCCGGCATGGTGGTGGAAAACCCCGGCTGCGTGGCCAAATCCTTCCCCGATTTCTGGCAGCGCTTTGCTGCTATCGGGTAACCACTACAACCCGGCGTTTTGCAACAGCGCCCGACCCACCGGGTCATCGGGCGGGGTCTCGCTGCGGCGGCGGGCTGCGAACTGCTCCAGCAGGCGGTTGGCCAGCCGTTTACCCAGTTGCACCCCTTCCTGATCGAATGAGTTGATGTTCCACATAAAGCCCTGGAAGACCACCTTGGCCTCATACAGGGCCAGCAGGGCCCCCATCCGTTCCGGGGTCAGGCGGTCGGCCAGCAGGATGCTGCTGGGGCGGTTGCCGGGGAAACGGCGGTTGGGGTTGGGATCGTCCTGACCCACCGCCAAGGCCAGGGACTGGGCCAACAGGTTGGCCAGCAGCTTTTCCTGGGCGGTGGTTTCCTGGATCTCCAAATCCTGGCCGTACTGGCTTTGGCGGAAACCGATAAACTCCGCCGGCGCCTGACCGGTGCCCTGATGCAGCAACTGGTAGAAGGCGTGCTGACCGTTGGTGCCCGGCTCACCCCAGACGATGGGGCCGCTGTCCCAGCTAAGCGGCTGGCCGCGCCGGTCGATGGACTTGCCGTTGCTCTCCATGTCCAACTGCTGCAGGTGGGCGGCAAAACGCACCAGGGCCTGGCTGTAGGGCAGCACCGCCAGGCTTTGATGGCCCAGGAAGTTGCGGTTCCAAACACCCAGCAGGGCCAGCAGCAGGGCCGGATTTTTCAGGATATCCGGTTCCATGGCCGCCTCATCGGCGGCATGGGCCCCTTGCAGGATCTCCAGCACCCGCTCGTAACCCAAGGCGAAACCCAGCATCACCAGACCCACCATGGAAGTGGCGCTGTAGCGGCCGCCGATGTAGTCGAACATGTAAAAGGAGCGCAGGTAGTTGGCGGGGTTGTCCATGGGGCTGCCCTGGCCGGTGACCGCCACGAAATAGGCGTTGGGGTCCAGCCCCGCCTGCCGGTAGGCCCGGCGCACCAATTCCTCGTTGGCCAGGGTTTCCAGGGTGGTGCCGCTTTTGGAGACCACGTTGACCAGGGTGCGCGACAGATCCATCTCTTGCAGCACCCGAGCGGCGTCATCGGGATCGACATTGCTGATGAACTCCACCCGGCGGTCCGGGCGAGCGTAGGCCTGCAGGGCCAGGTAGAGGGCCCGGGGGCCGAGGTCGGAGCCGCCGATGCCCACCTGGATCATGCCGGTAAAAGGCTCACCACCGGGGGTGGTCAGCCGCCCCTCATCGAGATCGGCCAGAAAGTGCCGCAGTTTATCCAATTCCGCTTTGGCCTGGGCGGTGGCCTGCGGTTCGGCGGGTGGATCGCGGAAAATATCCCGGCAGCTGCAGTGCAGCACCTGGCGCTCCTCGCTGGCAAAGCCGGCGATCTTATTAAATACCGCGCCCCGGCGCAGGGCGGCAAACTGCTCCACCACCCGGACCTCGTCGGCCAGTTCCTGCAGCGCCGCCAGCCCCGACTCATCCACCCGCTGGCCAAAAAAGAGCAACTCAAAGCCGCTGCCGGCCGCCCGACAGGCGGCGATCCGCTCCGGGCTCATCACCCCGGAGGCCCTGAGATTGAAGGGCTCGGTGGCAAGCGCCTGCAGTTTTGCACAAGCTTTATGGGACGTAAAATCGACAAAATATTCGTCTGCACCAACCATCTTTTCTCCTTTAACCATTATGGGCGACACGAGCCGGCAACGGCCCCGCCTGCTTACGCCGCCTGGCGCCTTTCTCCTTGCCCCAAGGTTCCTTTTTTGCTAGAAAGTTAATTAATCACAAAGGGTTGCTCTTGCCGTTTTCGCACTTAGCAAGCACTTAAGTCAAGAACCGGTTGCGACCGATAGTAAAAAATATCGGTTTCAACCGGTTGGAGCCAGGCATGACTTTAATGGTGGCGGAAAAAGATCTTTATCGAGCCTGTGAAGTTATCTTCGGTCCGGAGCTTGATATTTCCCGGGATTTTCTGGAGTACCTCCAGCTGTCCGGGGTTAAGTGCGCCTACCGTAAACGGGCTCTGGAAACCCACCCCGACCGTTTTGTCGCCACCGGCAACCTGCCCCCCGAACAAAATAACAGCCTGCTTTTTCATGATGTCCAGCAAGCTTACGAATCTTTGCGGCAATATCTGGAAGCCCGGGAAAAGGGGCTCAAGCTGCCAGGCAGCGAACCCATCGCCACGACCGGGGGACGCTCACGGGGCGCAGCTTACCGGAGCAAAACCTACCGCTACACCCACCGCGGGGCAAACAGCACCGGCCAGACCAGGACCCGGACCGAAACCAGAGGCTTCCAGGGCCAAGACCATAACTCTGGCACCATCCATCCTTTCTGGAGCATTGACCAACTGTACCGCGGCCCCCTGCCCAACCGCCGTTTACTGCTGGGTCACTTTTTGTACTACTCCGGGGTGGCCTCCTGGCGCAACATTGTCCAGGCGTTAGCCTGGCAACGCAGCCAGCGGCCACGGATCGGCGAAATCAGCCGCCGTTACGGCCTGCTCAACGACCGGCAAATCGCCACGATCCTGCAGCAGCGCCAGATCAACCGGCGCTTTGGTGAAACCGCCCGGGCCATGGGGCTGCTCACTGAACCCCAGTTGCGCCTGCTGATCCAGGCCCAGAACCGGCTGCAACGCAAGTTCGGAGAATATTTCGTGACGGAAAAGATCCTTACCAGTGAAAAACTATCCCGCCTGCTGGCGGCATACCACCGTCACAACAGCCGCCTGGTTCGGGAGTTCACCCGCCGCCACAGCGGTTTTTAAAAGGTTTATTCTTGCCCTACAACAACCTCATTTATCTCCTGGTGGTGATCATCATCCTCGCCACCAAGGGCATTCCAGAGGAACCGGCTTTCTCGGGGCCGGCCACTTTTCTGCTGCTGGCCGGCAAGGCCGCCCTGTTCGCCGGCTTTTGCCACTATTACTTTCGCCGCCCCGGTCCCTTCCAGGCAGCCGCTTACTTCAGTATCGAAAAACGCCTTTCCATCCTGGCGGTTCTCAACTTTGCCCTCGACGTATATCTGCTGGATATCAAGTTTTACTTTGCCTCGCTGCCGGGCTCCACCGCACTGCCCACCCTGGTCCCTTATGCCGGAGTGGCGCTGTTTCTGACTTACCTGCTGCTGGTCTGGAACCGCGGTCGGCCTGCTTACAACCTGATCTTCGGCGCCCGCCATTCCCCCCTGGTCTTTCTGGCCTCCAATCTCAAGCTCAACCTGGTGATCCTGCTGCCCTGGCTGCTGATCACCGTGGCCGCCGATCTGCTGCGCCTGACCCCCCTGGATTCGGTTAAACAGCTGCTGACCTCACCATGGGGTGAGCCCCTGCTGATTTTAACCTTCTTTCTGCTTCTGCTGCTGGTTTTCCCCTGGCTGGCCACCCGCCTCTGGGGCTGCCAGCCCTTGCCCGACGGCCCCTTGCGCCGCCGACTGGAAGATTTCTGCCGCCACCACCGGGTCGGATTTCGCGAGATCATGCTCTGGCCCCTGTTCGAAGGACGACTGCTCACCGCCGGAGTTATGGGGCTGAGCCGCCACTTCCGCTATCTGCTGATTACCCCCGGCCTGCTGCATACCGTTAACCAGGAAGAACTGGAGTCGGTGGTGGCCCACGAGATCGGCCATGTGCGGCATCGCCATCTGCCCCTGTATCTGCTGTTCTTCATGGGCTTTGCCTTTCTTACCCACCTGGCCTCCCTGCCCCTGCTCGCTGTTTTTCTGGATTCCGAACTGCTGGGTGGCCTGATGGCCTTAAGCGGCCAAACGCCGGCGGCGATCATCAGTCTGCTGGGAACCGTTGTACTGCTGACCGTGGTCATTGTCTATTTTCGTTTTCTTTTTGGTTTTTTCATGCGCAATTTTGAGCGCCAGGCCGATCTTTACGCCCTGACGGCGGTGGGACACGCCGCCCCGCTGATCCGGGTCTTTGAAAAGATCGCCGGCCCCGACGGCCGCATCCGCGACCTGCCGAGTTGGCATCACTTCAGCCTCGGCCAGCGGATTAACTTTTTGGCCGCTTGCGAGGATAATCCACAGCTGGTCAAGCATCACCACCGCAAGGTACGCCGGGCCCTGGGCCTGTTTTTCCTGCTGCTGATCGGCCTGCTTATGGCTTTCTGGCAGTTGCCCAGCGAACAGGCGGAGGAGCAGGCCCGGATGCGGCTGGCGGAAATCATCATCAAGGAAGAGATTCGCCGGGCGCCGGAAGAGCCGGCCTGGCAACAACATCTGGCCGACCTGCATTATTTTCAGGGGCAATACGAAAAAGCCATTACCGCTTACGAGGAGGCCCTGACGCTGGCCCCAGGACATCCGGACGTTTTGAACAACCTGGCCTGGCTGCTGCTCACCGCCGAGGATACCGCCGTCCACGACTACCCCCGAGCGCTGGAACTGGCCCGTCGGGCGGCGGTCCTGGCCCCGCAGGCTCACATCCTCGACACCCTGGCGGTGGCCTGGTGGCGCAACGGCGAGCGGGAAAAGGCGGTGGCCGCCGCCCAAGCCGCCCTGGCCGCCTCCGACAACGGCCGCTACTACCGGCAGCAACTTGAGAAGTTGCTGCGCCGGGAGCCGCCGCAACCCTTGGATGAAAGACCATGACAACCGGACTGTTGATGATTTATACCGGCCCCGGCAAAGGCAAAACCTGCGCCGCCTTCGGCCAGGCGATGCGGGCCGTCGGCCAGGGGCTGCGGGTTTGCCTCATCCAGTTTGTCAAAAATCGGGCCTGCGGGGAACTGGTCTCCCTGGAGAAACTGGCCGCCACCACCGGGCTGGTGGAAATCCATCAGGTCGGCTCCGGCTTCAGCTGGCAAGATCGGGAGATGACCCGGTTCAGGGAAAGCGCCTTGGCCGGCTGGCAACTGGCCCGCGAGAAGCTCGACGCCGGCGCCTGCGACCTGCTGATCCTGGATGAATTCACCTACCTGCTGCACTTTGAAGTGCTCTCAGCGGCGGAAGTGCTGCCGGTTTTCCGGCAGCGGCCGGCGGCCATGCATCTGCTGGTCACTGGTCGCAACCCGGGCGAGGAACTGCTGGCCGCCGCCGACCTGGTGACGGAAATGCAGGAAATCCGGCATCCTTTTAAAAAGGGGGTGAAGGCCCAAAAAGGGGTAGAGTGGTAAGGTTCAGGGCAGGTTTTTAAAACTTCTAAGCTGTTCCTGGGTGGAGCCGGTCTTCAGGCGGGCGGCCAGTTGCCGGCCCAGGGCGTAGGCCTCGTCACACTGCTGGCGGGTATGGCCAAAACGGGGGTAAAAACGGCTGAACAACGAAGATGAGCGCTCCGGAGCCATGCCGGCGACTTTCAGAAAAACCCCGAAAGTGCGCCATGGCTCTCGCTGGGGATGACTGAAAACCAGCGGCCCACAGGGGTTGGCCGCCATCCCGAGCAGACGTTTTCGCAGATAGCGCCAATGACTGCGCCAGTAGCCCCGACAGGAAATCACCGCCAGCACCGAACGCTGCCGGAACAGGCCGGGATACTGGTCCAGCAGGGCCAAGACCGGCCCGCTGGGATTCCATGACCAGGTGGGGCCGGCCAGCACCATCATATCATATGACTCGTCATCGGCCAGGGTCAGGGGCTGAATGGCGAAACGGGTGCGGAACAGGGTGATGAACATCAGCCACAGAGTTTTGCTGATGGATCCCAGCGGAAAACGCAAAGTCTGCTGGGGCTGCAAGCGCTCCTGGCGCACCTCCACCCCTTCGTCGAGCAGCCCGGCGGCCAGCCGGCGGATCAACACCGAGCTCTGACCGCTGTAAGAATAAAAAACAATAAGCACCCTGACCGGGGCAAAGGGCATGGTGATCTCCCGCAGAAAACAGTTACCGGGCCGCCGCCATCCCCCCAACCGATTCAACAGGCGGCTTGCGTAAAACTCTGGTATTTTGTTGTCTTGGCACAGCCGGCCAGGACGCTTGAAGTTTCTTTACAAGGTCATCATAATTAGGCCAGATTAAAGAGAAAAACAAGCTAAACCTGCCGCAAAAAAACATTATCAGCGAGGGATCATGGACCAACAGCACGAGGTAATTATCGTCGGCGCCGGGCTTTCCGGCCTGGTCACCGCCCATTTCCTGGCTGCAGCCGGCATTACCGCCCTGCTGCTGGAAGCCGACCAACGGCCCGGCGGAGCCATCCGTTCTTTCCACGAAGAAGGTTACCGGGCTGAATGGGGGCCGCATGGTTTCCTTGATAACAATCCGGCCAGCCGGCAGTTGCTGGCGGAAACCGGCCTGGAAGCGGAGGCCCTCAAGGCTCCCCTGGGGCAAAATGTCCGTTTTGTCTGTCACCATGGCCGGCTGGTGGCCCTGCCCCAGAGCCCCAAGGCCCTGCTGACCACCCCCCTGCTCTCCCTGCTTGGCAAACTGCGGCTGGCCATCGAGCCCTTCAAAAAACCCCTGGCCGACGGGGCCAGCATCGGCCAGTGGGCCGAACACCGATTCGGCCGGGAAGTACTGCCCTTGGTGGACGCGGCGGTCACCGGCACCTTTGCCGGCGATTATCAGCGCTTAAATATCGATACGGTCATGCCCGGCGTGCGCCGCCTGGAAAAAGAGCATGGCTCCCTGCTGCGCGGGCTATGGCGGGAACGGCGGCAGCGCCGCAAAACGCCTTCAGCCGATGCCAAACACGATAAGTCCGGCCGCCAGCCTCAGCCGCCAGCGGCCGGCCTGCCGGCCATGACCAGCTTCCCCCTGGGCATGGAATACCTGGCCACCCGTTTAAGCCAGGACAAAGAAATTGTTTACCAGTGCGAGGTGGAAAAAATTCGGCCACTTACCGAAGGCGGCTGGGAGATTACGGCCCAAAAGGGGATATTCCAGGCGCGCCGCCTGGTGTTGGCCCTGCCGGTGAACCAGGCCCTGGAGTTGCTGGCTAATTTCAAACCGCCGGTCAACGCCGTCCCCGAAGCGAGAATTGTCACCGTGGCCCTGGGGTTCAGCCGGGAAGAGGCCGAAATCCCGGCCGGCTTCGGCTACCTGGCACCGGAACGGGAAAACCGTTTCACCCTGGGGGCCCTGTTTTCCTCGCACATGTTTCCGGAGCGGGCCCCGGCCGGCCACGTACTGCTGGAAGCCCTGGTGGGCGGGCGGCGCCACCCGGAAAGACTGGAACTGGATGATGCCACCATAATCGCCAACATCTATCAGGATCTGCGCCAACTGCTGCCCATCAAGGCCCCGCCGGCGTTTTCCCGGGTGCTGCGGGGATCCGGCGGCATCCCGCAACTGGAACAGGACCACCCCAAGTTGCTGGCCTGGCGGGAGCAACTGGCCCAAAAACATCCGAGCCTGCAACTGACCGGTTTCGGGTGGGAAGGCATCGGCATGAACGACATGATCAAGGCCGCCCAAAAAACCGCCGACCTCATCACCCAGGGCCACCAAGCGGATGAACAGGCGGCCGTCCGCCCGGTCTATTTCTGACGCTGTTTGAGCTTATCGGTGAGATGCTCGACCTGGCCGCGCACGCTGCCGTTGCGGGCCACCGCCTCGGTGATCACCCGGATGGAGTGCACCACTGTGGAGTGATCGCGGTTGAAGACCTTGCCGATCCCGGCCAGGGCCTCGTCGGTGAGCTTGCGGGCCAGGTACATGGAAACCTGGCGGGGGAAAGCCACATCCTTTTTCCGGGACTTGGACTGCAGTTCATCAACGCTGACCTGAAACTGCGCGGCCACAAAGTCGCGAATCGCCTCGGCGGACAGGCCTGGGTCATCGCCACCCACCACCACCGTGGCCACCACCTCTTTGACCATGGCCATGGTGGGTGGAGCTTTGCGCAGATTGGCCTTGGCCTTGAGCCCCACGATGGCGCTTTCCAGCCGGCGGACATCGCCCCGGACCTTTTCCGCCATATACTCCACCATCTCCTCGTCGAGGATCAGCTTGTGATAATCGGCTTTGCGCCGGGTGATCAGTCGCCGGGTCTGCATATCCGGCGGGTTGATGGAGGTGACCAGGCCGGCGGCCAGCCGGGAGCGGACCCCGTCGTCAAGGTCCGGAATCTCCCGCGGCCCGACCGCCCCGGTAAAGAGCACCCGGCGACCGTTTTCCAGCAGACAGTCCACCGCCTCTGCCAGCTCGACCTGGGTTTTGCCCCGACCGGAAAGGGTCTGCACATCCTCCACCAGCAGTACATCACACTGGCGCTGAAATTTTTCCTTGAACTGATCCATGGTGTTGCTGCGAATATGCCGGACCAGCTCCGCAGTGAGCTGCTGCGAGGTCAGGCAGCAGAGCCTGGTACTGGGGGAGTAGTTATATAAATGATGGGCCACGGCGTGGGCCAGATGGCTCTTGCCCAGGCCGGTGCCGGCGTTGATGAACACGCAGGGTTCGGCCTCGGCGGCGCCGGCGGCAATGGCCTCGCAGGCGGAAAAGGCCAGGGCGTTGGATTCCCCCACCATGAACTCGTCGAAGGTATATCGGGGATGGAGCGTGCGGATCCGGGGGCGCCCTTTGGGCATCTGCGGCAGCCGCAACTGCTCCTTTCCCCCTCCGGCCACGCCGGCCTCATCGGCGGCCCGGTCATCCGCCAGGTCCGGATCAACCCGAAAACTGATCCTGATCCCGGGCCTTTCAAGGCGCCCCAAAGCCTCCTGCATCGCCGCCAGATAATGATCGGCCACCCAGGAGCAGAAAAAACGATCCGGACCGGCCAACTCCAGAGTCTGATTATCCTCAGCCAGACACCGCAACGGTTCGACCCAGAGGTTAAAAACACTTTCAGGAAGTTGATGCTGCAAAATCTTTCTTACTTCAGGCCAAATCATGCTCATCCCCTTTCCCTCACTTCTTTCCTTGCTGAAAAGCTACGGACGAAAACACAACGCCCCAACCGACTACCCCACTGTGGCACCAAACAGAACGCCTGAAAGAACCCGGTCTATAGAAAAAAGCTTCCGGCTGGCTGTTAACAAACCACCGATGCCGACGGTAACGGCATCTTCAGGCAATCAGTATTGTAATAAAAGAGGTAACTGTCCAGCAGCACCCCATCTTACGGCGATCAGGTCGGCTTGAGTACCTGATGTACGCTACGCCGACCTGCTTACCGCAACCTGGGGCACTGCTGAACAGTTACGTGCCAGAATGAGCTGGATAGTTATTAAAAGAGTAAAGCCGGCACAGCGATACAAAATCGCGGCAGGTCGTCGCCCGTGTTCGCGGTGTTGTATTCAACCCACGGCCGACTGTCAAAAGCCCCTTGCCGCTATTTCTCGGTGCGCCAATGGGAAGTTTTCAACAGCCTACAAAGGACGCTAACCAGTAAAGTTAGCTCCGACAATCCGCTAACGAGCCTTAAACATGTAGATTTTTTTCGATCTATTATTTGGCTGTAGTTTCCGTCAACTAGCCGCCGAAGGTGGAGTTTATCCAGTGTTTAATGAAAATCTAAAAGACAGTCTTTTCTCTGAATTACTCTAGATTACTCTTTTTTACTCCTGTTTTCTCTTTTGAAAATTGCTTCCCACGTGTTTCCAAGCAGATCAAAGAGTGGGACCATAAATCTTTTTCTCTCCTTGACAATGCCGGCCAATTCTGCTTTATGAGCAGTAACACTATAATCAAAAAAGGTGCTACCAGAATGCTGAGAAGATTTTCCGTTTCCCTGGAAGATGGCCTTTTGGCCGATTTTGACGATTTTATCAAACGCCGCCAGTACACCAACCGCTCCGAGGCCATCCGCGACCTGATCCGCCGGGAGTTCGTGCAGGAAGAATGGGGCGAGGACAAAGAGGTGATCGGGGTCATCAGCCTGGTTTACGATCATCACCAGTTTCAGATCCTGGAGCGGATTAACGATATCCAGCACGACCACCACCAGATGATCACCTCCACCACCCACGTCCACATGGATCATGACAACTGCCTGGAAATCCTGATTGTCCGCGGCCGAGCCAGCATGGTGCGGCAACTGGCCGACCGACTCATCGCGCTGCGGGGGGTCAAGGACGGGCACCTGGCCATGACCAGCACCGCCCAGAGCTTCTGATGCATATCGCCGATGGAATTTTGCAGCTACCGGTGGTGATCGGCGGTTTTACCGGCGCCGGGGCTGTGACCTGGTACAGCCTGCACCGGATCAAGCACCAGGGCGACCCCCGGGAACGTATCCCCCGGGCTGCTCTGCTCACCGCTACTTTTTTTGTCGCCTCTTTAATCCACCTTCCCCTGCCACCGGCCGGGGTGCATCTGGTGCTTAACGGTTTGCTGGGGATCATGCTGGGCTGGTTCGCCTTTCCGGCCATTTTGATCGGCCTTTTTTTACAGGCGGTAATGTTCGGCCACGGCGGGCTCACTTCTTTGGGGGTCAACAGCCTGATTCTGGGCCTGCCGGCGTTGATGGCCTGGCAACTGTTCCACTGGCAAAGGGATGTAACGGCCACCCCCTACCGTACCGGCTGGCGCGGGCTGCTGGCTGGCTCAGGCGCCCTGTCCGCCTCCCTGGTCCTCTTTATGGTCGCCCTGCTCCTGGGACTGCCAACAGCGTTCAACCGGGAAAGCACGCTCACCGCCATGGCCGTCATCACCGCCGCCCACCTGCCACTGGTTATCATGGAGGGGGTTGTCACCGGTTTGCTGGCGGCCTTTCTGCAACGGGTCAAGCCAGCCCTGTTGAGGGGGGTATGAGCAGCCGCAGCCCCCATAAAACTGATCACTGGGGTCAACCTGGCGCAAGCGGTGATGGAGCGACTGGTGAACGCTTGCCCCCCAAAGCCCTGCTGCAACGCTGGGATCCCCGCTGTAAGATGCTGGGCCTGCTGGGCTTAGTGCTGGCCATCGCCATGGTCAATGACCCGGCACTGCTGCCCCTGGTGCTGGCGATCCCCCTGCTGCTGGCCCTGTTTTCCGGGCTTTCCTTAAGCTTTATCCTGCGGCGGCTGTGCTATCCTTCCCTGTTGATCGTTCTGCTGCTACTGTGGCTGCCTTTCGCCGTCGGCGACACCCCCTGGCGGACCTTCGGACCGCTCACCCTTTACCGAGAAGGTCTGGCCGCCGCCCTGCTCATTGGCGGCCGCTTTCTGGGTATTGTTTTAACCGCCATGATTGTTTTCAACTCCACCCCGCTGGCCACCAACCTCAAAGCCATGCGGGCCCTGGGTCTGCCCTGGGTGATGGTGGACATGGCGCTGCTGACCCTGCGTTACCTGCAGGTCCTGAAGCGTGACCTGCAACAGATGCGCACCGCCATGCGCAGCCGGGGCTGGCGGAACCGGCTGCAGCCCCGTAACCTGAAAACCATCGCCTGGCTCACCGGCAGCCTGCTGCTGCGCAGCCACGAACGAGCCGACTGGATATACCGGGCCATGCGCTTGCGGGGTTACGGCCAGTCCGACCACCGGCCATCCGAATTCAAGGTCGGCGCCATGGATCTCCTGCTGCTGGGGCTGACCATGGCCATTGCCCTGCTGCTGGCATTGTTTAATCTGGAACTGGTGGTGATATGAAACCGCTGCTGACCATCAAACACCTCAGCTTCACTTATCCGGACCCTGCCCTGCCCGACGGGGCCGGGGCCATCCGGGAGTTGGACCTGCAGGTTGGGGCCGGTGAACGGGTGGGACTTATCGGCCCCAACGGAGCCGGCAAAACCACTTTCTTTCTGTTGACCTGTGGGATCCTGCGCCCCACCGCCGGCGAGGTTCTTCTGCATGGCAAGCCGCTGCCAGCCAATAACTTCACCCCACGAATCGCCCTGGTCTTCCAGAAATCAGATGACCAACTGTTCTGCCCTTCAGTGTGGGAGGACGTGGCTTTCGGGCCGCAAAACCTGGGGCTGAATAACGACATGGTGGAACAGCGGGTCAAAGAGGCCCTGCAGGCGGTGGGGGCCGAAACTTTAGCGCCGCGGCCGGTACATCATCTATCGGAGGGCGAGAAAAGGATTGTCGCCATCGCCGGCGCCCTGGCCATGCAACCGGAACTGGTTATCTACGATGAACCCAGCGCCAGCCTGGATATCCGCTCCCGCCGACGCCTGATCACCTTGCTGAAACAAAGCCGACAAACCTTCCTGCTGGCCTCCCACGACCTGGAGTTGATCCTGGAGGTCTGCGACCGGGTGCTGCTGCTGGACGGCGGCCGCCTAATCGCCGACGGCCCGCCGGCCCAAATCATGGCCGACGAGGAACTGATGCAGGCCCACGGCCAGGAAAAACCCCATTCCCTGGTGCCACACCAAAACCAGCACCACCGGTAAACGGGCAGCAGCATCTTATGGGCAAGTTCACGTCCTGCGACGGCCGATCAATCGTTGAAAGCGTACATACTGACCAGCCGGGCCACCACCTTCTCGGCCTCCTCGGTCATCTCTTCCAGGGTAAAACCGGTGGTGGAAAGCTCCGGGTTGACATCGGGCCTGGTCCAGCGACTGCGGGCCTTGAGTTGTATTTCCCCTGGCACAAAATAATCTTCCGGCAACTCCATCCGCAGGATAAACAAACGCTCGACGGAAATGGGCGAGGAACTGACCAGCCTTAGGCCGCTGCTGGTGATATCCACCAGGTGACCGAGCAACTCGCCGCTTTCCTCGTCATAAACCGGCAAATGAAAAATAATATTGCGCCGTTTCGCTGCTCTTTCTTTACCTGCTGCCATGACGATCCTCCTTCTCTGCTGATCTCTCATTGCCCGAATCACCAGTCCCGGGCCAAAGCAAGATGAGCCGGGCCACCGCCCTGATGCCGCTTATTTTTCCCCCAGCATGGCAAAGCCCTTTATGTTGGCCAGCATGTACTCCACTACCGCCTCCGGCCCCATCACCGATGAGTCGACAATCACCGCGTTATCGGCCGGCCGCAGCGGCGCCAGGGCTCTGCTGGAATCAGCATGATCACGTTTGATGATCTGGCCAAGGATCTCTTGCGGGTCCGGGTTTTCGCCCCGCAGCCGCAGTTGCTCACAACGCCGCCGAGCCCGCTCCTCCGGTGTGGCGTCCAGGTAAAACTTGTGCAGAGCATCGGGAAAAACCACCGTGCCCATATCGCGCCCTTCAGCCACCAGGGCGCCGGTGGCGGCCACACTGCGCTGCAGCTCGGTTAGCTTACGCCGCACCTGAGGGTAGGCGGAAATCTGTGAGGCCACCAGCCCCATCTCGGCGCTGCGCACCATGGCCGAAACATCTTCCCCGTTGAGCAGCACCCGGACATCATCGTCACCGACGGGCAGCAGTTCAATGGCCAGTTCATCCAGACCCGCTTCCAGGGCCTCGGCATCTTCAGGATCGATCTCCCGCCGGCGCACGTGCAGCCCCACCGCCCGATACATCGCACCGGTATCCAGATAGGTGTAGCCCAACCGCGCCGCCAGCATCCGGCTGATGGTGCTTTTCCCCGCCCCGGAAGGGCCGTCGATGGTGACTACAGCTTTCTTGTCAGCGGCCATAAGCAAGCTCCTTAAGACTCTGTTCCAAACTGCGCAGGAAACGGTCATTCTCCTCGGGCCGACCCGGGGTAATCCGGATGTACCGGGGATAACCGTAAGCCTGCATGGGCCGCACGATTACCCCTTGACGCAGCAGATGTTCGTACAGCACTTTGCCATCGCCGCCGACATCGATGAGGAAAAAATTGGCCTGGCTGGCGAAGGTCAGGCAACCCAGCTTTGCCAACGCCTGCCGCAGCCGCTCTTTCTCTCGCCAGGTGGTTTCCAGGGTCTGCCGGTAATGCTCCTCGTCTTCCAAGGCTGCCAGGGCACCGATCTGCGCCGGGCTGTTAACGTTAAAGGGCTGCCGGACCCGGTGCAGATAGGAGGCCAGATCTTCATGCATCAGGCCGTAGCCCACCCGCAGGCCGGCCAGGCCATAGGCCTTGGAAAAGGTCCGCAGGGCCACCACCGGCACCTCACCATCCAGATACCGCCGGGCATCCAGGCGCAACTCGGGCTCCACGAAATCCACGTAAGCCTCATCCAGCACCACGATCACCCTGGCCGGTAGCCGAGCCAGAAAGTCTTCAAACTCGGCGGTGGTGAACACCGTGCCGGTGGGGTTGTTGGGATTGTCGAGGAAAATCATCCGAGTGCGATCATTGACCTGGCCCGCCATGGCCGCCAGATCATGGCGCATGCCGGTAAGCGGCACCACCCGGTTGATCCCGCCCTGGGCCTGAACCACGTTCTGATAGACCAGGAAGGTTGGATGCGAAGTAAGCACCTCATCGCCGGCACTCAGAAAAGCGGCGGCCAGCAGGCCGATAATTTCGTTGGAACCGTTACCGAAAACCAGCCGCCGGGGATCCACCTCCAGCCGGCAGGCCAGGGCCTGTCCCAGATAATAACAACTGCCGTCCGGGTAACGGTGCAGGTTGGACAAAGCGGCGGCAATGGCGGCCACCGCCCGGGGCGAAGGCCCCAGGGCGTTTTCGTTGCTGGCCAGCTTGATGGAACCGGTAATCCCGTATTCCCGCTCCAGTTCCTCAAGCGGCTTGCCCGGCGGATAAGGCACCAGGTCGGCGATATGGGGGGCAACCTTGATGGTCATAGTTGGTATATCCTGAATGCGGCGGCGCCACCCGGCCCCGAACCGCAACGCTTAGTTTTTTTGCAAGGCCATCACAGTCGGGGCCGCCGACCGGCAAACCCCAGACGTTCCTCGATGGTGGCGGCGGCCCGCAGCAGCAAATCCTCACGGAAGTGCCCCGCCTGGAGCTGCAGCCCGATGGGCAGCCCGTTATGGCTAAAACCGCAGGGCAGCGACATCCCCGGCAGTCCCGCCAGGTTGGTGGGGATGGTCAGGATATCGGTGAGATACATGCTTAAAGGATCGCTTTTACTCCCCAGAGGCCAGGC
Organism: Desulfurivibrio dismutans; assembly: GCF_029210385.1. Classification (GTDB taxonomy): domain Bacteria; phylum Desulfobacterota; class Desulfobulbia; order Desulfobulbales; family Desulfurivibrionaceae; genus Desulfurivibrio; species Desulfurivibrio dismutans. The sequence continues at coordinate 190,532 of NZ_JARGDQ010000003.1, forward strand.
CGGCGTGGGGGTTACCGGTGAGATAATGACGTCGCATTCCTGGAGCGCCCGGCGGTAATCTTCGATGATCAGGGCCCGTACCTGGGAAGCCTTGCGGTAAAAGGCGTCGTAGTAGCCGGATGAGAGCGCGTAGGTGCCGATGATGATCCGGCGCTTGACCTCGCGGCCGAACCCCCGGGAACGGCTGCGCCGGTACATCTCCAGCAGGTCTTGAGCATCTTGGTCGCGGTAGCCGTAGCGGACCCCGTCGTAGCGGGACAGATTGGAACTGGCCTCGGCGGGAGCGATCAGGTAATAGGCTGCCACCCCATATTCGGTGCGGGGCAGGCTGATTTCCCGGACTTCGGCCCCGGCCTCCTCCAACTGGCCGATGGCCGCCATCACCGCTTTTTTCACATCTTCGTCCAGCCCCACCTCAAAGTACTCCCGGGGCAGGCCGAAACGCAGCCCGGCCAGGCCACAGCCCAGTTCGGCAGTAAAATCCGGCACCGGTTCATGCACCGAGGTGGAATCCCGTGGGTCATGGCCGCAGATGGCGTTGAGCAGCAGGGCCGCATCCCGCACGTCTTTGGTCAACGGCCCCACCTGGTCCAGGGAGGAAGCGAAGGCCAGTACCCCGTAACGGGAAACCCGCCCGTAAGTGGGCTTGACCCCCACCACCCCGCAATTGGAGGCGGGCTGGCGGATGGACCCGCCGGTATCGGTGCCCAGGGCCGCCATGCACTGGTCGGCGGCCACCGCCGCCGCCGAGCCGCCGCTGGAGCCGCCGCAGATATAGTCCAGATTCCAGGGATTGCGGGGTACCGCCAGGGCGCAGTGCTCATTGGACGACCCCATGGCAAATTCATCCATGGTGGTCTTGCCGACCAGCACCGCCCCGGCCTGCTGCAGTTTCTCCACCACCGTAGCGCTGTACGGCGGCACGAAATTTTCCAGGATTTCAGAGCCACCGGTGGTCCGTACGCCTTTGGTGCAGAGCAGGTCTTTAATGGCCACCGGCACGCCGCACAACGGCGGCGCCCCACCGGTCGCCAGCCGACGGTCGGCCGCCTCGGCGGCGGCCAGGGCCCCTTCTCGGTCCACAGTGATGTAGGCGTTAACCCGCTCACCGGTGGCCTCAATGCGGTCCAGCACCGCTTCGGTGGCCTCCCGGGACGAAAGCCGGCGGGCGGTTAGCTGCTCCGCCAACTGGGAAATGGTAAATTGATGAATATCCATAATCAAAACACCTTGGGAACCACGAAGGCCTCGCCGGTGGCCACCGGCGCGTTGGCCAGGGCCTCTTCCCGGCTCAGGGAAGGCGCCACCTCGTCTTCCCGGAAGGCGTTAACCACCGCCAGGGCGTGGCTCACGGGCTCCACCCCGGTGGTGTCCAGTTGCTGCAATTTGGCGACATATTCCAAAATGCCGCTGAGTTCAACGGTAAGGGCCTTGATCTCGTCGTTCTCCAACTCCAACCGGGCCAGGCGGGCCATCTCCGCCACCTTGTCAGTACCAATTTGCATCTTTTTTCCTTGTTTTTTAAACTAGACTTACAACGCCGCCGAGGCGGGGTTACCCTTGCCGTTGAGCATCTCGACAAATACCTTGACCACTTCCGGATCAAACTGACTGCCGGCGCAACGGTTCATCTCCACAATCGCTTCGGCGGGGCTGAGGTTGCGTCGGTAGCTGCGCCGCGAGGTCATGGCGTCATAGCTGTCGGCTGCGGTGATAATTCTGGTCAGCAGATCAATCTCATCGCCCCCGATGCCGTCGGGATAACCTTTGCCGTCCAGGCGTTCGTGATGATGCCTTACCACCGTCAGTTCCTTGTTCATGAACGAGAGCGGGCGGAGGATATTTTCTCCGATCAGGGGATGCTTGCGCATCATCTCCCACTCTTCTTCCGACAGCGGGCCGGGCTTGCAGATATAACTGACATCGATGATCAGCTTGCCGATATCATGGACCTGGCAGGCCCGCTGCAGCACTTCCTGTTCCTCGGAGTCAACCCCCATGGCCTCGGCGATACTGACGGCATACTGGGTTACCCGGACAGTATGGCCGGCGGTATAGACATCTTTTTCCTCCAGGGCGGTCTGGAGGCTGAGCATGGTGTCCATGGTGGCTACTTCCAGGTTTTCGCCGTAGGCCTTGAGCAGGCGGTTTTTCTCTTCCAGCTCGCTGGTCTTGGCCCGGACTTCCTGTTCCAGGTTTTTCCGGTAAGCCCATTCCTGCCGCACATAGCCGCGCTTTTCCACCGCCCGTTCGATCTTGATCCGGAACAGATCCAGATCTTCAATGGGCTTGGTAATAAAATCATAAGCGCCTAAATTTATCGCCTTGACCGCATACTCCATGCTGCCGGCGCCGGTGAGAAAAATCACCGGCACACCCAATTCCCGCTGGTTGATCCGGCGTAAAACCTCAAAGCCGTCCATGCCGGGCATGTTGATATCCAGCACCACCACGTCCAGTTCCGGGGTTAACCGGGCCAACGCCTCTTCACCCCCGGCCACCGCCGTCACTTCGTAGCCAAACATGGTCAGAATTTTCTGGACCGCATCCCGCACCAGTGGATCGTCATCGGCAATCAATAATTTGGTCTTTTTTTGCACACGCATGGTCGCCTCAAAAAGCCAGATCACCCCGGAATTGTCCAGTATTTTTTTGCCATTTCCCGGGCCTGTTCCATGGCCCGGAGCGGCGGCGCGGCCTGCTGCAGGCGCTTGCGATTCGCCGCCGGCAACCGCCGGTCGCCGGCCAGCTCTCCCAGGCAGGCCAACACCCCGCGTTCCATGATGGTCAGGTCATAGCCCCCTTCCAGCACCATCGCCAACCGACCGCCGCACAACCCCTCGGCCAGTTCCACCAGCACCCCGGTCAGGTAAGCATAACCCTCTTCGCTGACCATCATGGTTCCCAGCGGATCGCCGCCATAGGTGTCGAAGCCGGCGGAAACCAGGATCAGCTCAGGCCGGTACTGTTCGGCCAAAGGCGTCAGCAGTTCGTTAAAGATGCGGGCAAAGGCGGCGTCATCCTGGCCGCCCGGCAAAGGCACATTGATGGTGTAGCCCTCACCCGCCCCCTGGCCGGTTTCGCCCAAGGCCCCACTGCCGGGAAAATAGGGATACTGGTGGGTTGAAAAAAAGAGCACCCGGTCGGTGTCGTAAAAGGCGTGCTGGGTGCCATTGCCATGGTGCAGATCCCAGTCGACAATGAGGATCCGTTCCAGACCGTGCTCCTGCATGGCATGGCGGGCGGCCACGGCGATGTTGTTAAACAGGCAGAAGCCCCGGGTTTGATCATACTCGGCATGGTGGCCTGGCGGCCGGACCAGGGCAAAGGCGTTGTCCGCCAGGCCGCCAATCACCAGATCCACCGCCGCCACCGCCGCCCCGGCGGCCAGGCAGGCCGCCTCGTAAGAGCGGGCCGAAGTGTAGGTATCGGGGTCCAGGCATTCAAAGGGGCTGCCAGCGGTTCCGGCCACCCGGGAGATATGACTGCGGGCGTGATTCAGGGCCAGGGTATCTTCATCGGCCGGGGAAAATTCGGGGAACAGAAACCGTTGCCGTTGCTGCTCCTCGGCCAGCTCCCGGTACAACCCTTCCAGGCGGCGGGACGACTCGACGTGGCCGGGTCCCGGATCATGGGCCAGAAAAACTTCGCTGTGCAATACCGCCGTCTTGCGCGCCATCCATCTCTCCTTCGGTAAACGTCCAGCAGCAACACATCTTATGGACGATCAGCCAGGCATACGCAGAGGGGGTACGCGACACCCGGCTACTGGCCCAAATCTGGCGTTAAACGTTCACGTTTTTTCATACTCCAAATCCGCCGGCAGATCCGGGCGACGGGCATTAGCCACCGCCAGCTGATCGCAGCGCTCGTTGAGCGGGTTGCCCGCATGGCCACGCACCCAGTGAAAATCCACCGTCAGTCCAGCCAGCAGGTCCAGCAGCCGCGCCCAGAGGTCGGGGTTGAGTGCCGGCCGGCCGTCACTTTTACGCCAGCCCCGCCGGCGCCAACTCTGGGCCCAACCCTTGCGGATGCCGTTGACCACATAACTGGAGTCGGAGTACAGCCGCACCGGTTTATCCCGCTGCTCCAGTTCGCTCAAGGCGACAATGCAAGCCATCAGTTCCATCCGGTTGTTGGTGGTCAGCCGGAAACCGCCAGCCAACTCCCGGCGTTGACCGTTGTACAGCTCCACCACCCCGTAACCGCCGGGGCCGGGATTACCCTGGGCGCCGCCATCGGTGTAAATGGTCACCATCCCGTCAACCGGCGCCTCCGGCTCTGCCCCGGATACGACCCGTCGCCGCGCCAGCCCCGGCAAGCGTCCCTGGCTTGGGCGACGGGACGGACCTGACGCGGCAGCCTCGGCCAGCCAAGCCCGGGCCTCGTCCCGCCTGGGAAAGCCCTTATAACGGGCGCCGGGAAAGCCCTCGACCTGGGCCCTGGCCGTGGGCCAGTCATGGTAAATCCCCGGCTCGCGGCCCACCGCCACGGCGTAAACTTTCTTTCCAGCGGTCATTATATTTACAAACGGCCTCGTATTAATCCGCCAAAGGTGGCAGTCGGCAACACAAAAAAGGCAAGGGACAATGAACAACGACTCAAAATATCGTGCTGCCGGTACGGTGTCAAGGAAAGGCGCATGCCGAGGGAGGTTTGTGCAGCAGTGCCACATCCTTTACCGGAACCTCGCAGGCCCACCCCCACTGCCTGGCAATAAAACGCAAAGTTTCGGCCCGATAAAAGACTACATGGGTGGGATCCTGGCGATAATGCCAGGCGGCGAACCGCTCATCGTCAGTCTGAAAACAGGTCATCAGCGCCAGCCACCCGCCTGGACGCAACATGGCGTCTAAACGGGAAAACTCGCCGGCCGGATCATGAAAATGCTCGATCACTTCGGTACAGGTGATAAAATCGTAGATCTGCTGCAAGACAGCCGGGTCGGGGTAAAAAAAGGGGTCATACAACGCGACCCGATGCCCAGCCTCCCGCAGCATGGCGGCCAAGGCCGGGCCGGGGCCACAACCGTAATCAAGCCCCCTGCTGCCGGGGGCCAGGCGCGGCAGCAACGGCGCAGCCAGCTTGTTTAAAAAACGGCGATAACGAGGATCAGCGGGGTCGTTGTGGTGCTGCCGGTAATGCCAGTGCTCCTCGACCGCCGCCGGCAGCTGAGCAGGATCGAGAAAACTTGCCCGGCAGACCTCACAGCGCCAGTAAGTACGGCTTCGACTGTGCAGCAGCGGGCGAGGAGTCGGGACACGGCAAACCGGGCAAAGCGGCGGGGGCGAATTATTCATCGTAGCCCCACGCTAATCGCCCGACGGCCCGCCGTCAAGGGACTGAGACAGGAAGCAGACATTACCACGGCAACCTGAAACCGGGCGCACCCTGCCATGGGGCCAATGGCCGGCAGGGGAACTTCATTGCCGGCCATTGGCCGAATCTTAAAAAACGTTCAACAGGTTATCGGGCCTGACAGTGATTGCCAAGTTCTAATGACGGCCATGGCCATGGCCGCCGCCGTGACCGTTTTTCTCCATCATCTTACGGCGCTCGGCCCTTCTTTGCCGGATCATCAACGTATCCTCGGCCTGGTCCTGGTAGGCCTGCCGCAGAGCCTGGTCGAAATCGCCCAGTTTGCCGCCGTGTTCCCGGCGCGCCGCCTGGGCCGCTTCCCTGGAAGCAAAGGCCATTTTACTGGTTCGACTCATGGTGCCCGGCAGCTCGGAACCGATCAGATAGGTGGCTTTATCCACCTCCACCAAGGGTTTGGTTTCACCGGCGGAAGAAAAGTCGGCGGCGTAGATCGCCCTGGGCCCCCGATCAATATTCAGCGACAGACTGACCGCGGCGCAGCGCAAGGAACAGGTGGCATCCACCAGGTCGTCATCATAATGAATCAGATGCCGGCTGTGATGCCACTGTGTGCGATCCATGCCGCAATAGGGGCACTTGGGGTACTTGGCCAGTTCATTTTCCAGGGGAGTGGCATCGGGTTTGGTTTTGGGCATGAACTGCATGGGGGTACCGTCGGTTGTCATGGCCCTGGCCGCCGACGGCCGCAACAGCGCCGCCCCGGCCAGGGCCGTCAAACCCATGACTTTGATGGCTTGACGGCGGTCCAGCCCGGTCGGCAGCTCTTCGTTCAGGTTTGCATCCGCCTTGATCTGTTCCATTTGCTTCCTCCTCTCTGATTGGACCACCAGGGAGCACCAACCGTCGCCCCGACAGCCGAAAACGGTAATCGTTAACCAAGGCCAATTACCGGCTGACAAACGGCCCGTAATCATTCAGCCGTACCACAGATTCGGGCAAGCAGACAGGCGCAACGTACTCTCATCAGGTAAACCTGGCTGATCGCCCAAAGGTGCGGCGCGGCTGAAGGACTACGCGCAACATGCACAACGTCGGAGTATAAGGAGGAAAAAGAGCAACCACAATGCGGCAAATTGTCGCAGTCAGGACCCCGTCAAAGTCATTATCTTTGGTGTGACGAGGCGCGAAGCCCGACAGCAACGGTTCAGTCGGTGATCCTGGCCACAATCCGCCGGGCCACCGGCAGCACCAGGAGAATAGCAGGAAAGGCCACCACGAAGGCGGTGATAAAAGCGGTCAGCCAGCGGCGGAGGAAATCGTCCACCAGGCCGAGATTGAGCAGGGTTATAACCCCGGACATCAGCAGGGACATCAGCAGCGAGGTAAAAAAGGCCAGCAGCAGGTGACTGAAGCGGGCGGGAACTTTCGACATCGATTTACTCCTTAACCGGCCAGGCCGGTTGGCTCTCCTTTCAGCACCTGGGGCAGCCCCGCCACCGTCATGATCACTCGGTCGCAACGGGCGGCCAGGCGCTGGTGCAGCCGCCCGGCTTCATCGCAGAAACGGCGGGTCAGGGCCCCCATGGGGACCACCCCCAGGCCGGTTTCATTGCCGACCATAATCAACCGGCCCTGAATATCGGGCAGCAGTGCCAGCAGGGCGGCGGTTTCAGCCGCCAGCAGATTTTCGTCTTCGGCCAGCAGCAGCCCGGTTAGCCACAGGGTCAGGCAATCCACCAGCAGACAGCGCTCCGGCGCCATGCGAGCGGCCAACACCGCCGCCAGGTCATGCTTTACCTCCACCAGTCCCCAATCGGTCGGCCGCGAAGCCTGATGATGCCGGATCCGCTCCTGCATCTCGACATCGTCGGCCCGGGCGGTGGCGAGATAGGTCACCGCCAGCCCGCTCTCCGCCGCCAGGCGCTCGGCCAGGGAACTCTTACCGGACCGGACGCCGCCTAAAATCAACTCCCGCATAGCGACTGCTCCCCGCGGCTGGCGCTTTCCCGCCCCGAGGCGCCGATGTTTTTGTCCGGCGCGCCAACAACTGCTGACTGTTTTCCGGTCGCCGAGGGAGACACCTCTCCGGAGCAGCCCGGCTCTATAGGCGGCGGCAAATCCTCGGCCGGCAGTCTCTGGGCATCATACCACAGGAACTGGCGGCAAAACCCGCGGATAACCCGGGCCTCCTTGGCCCGCAACCCCACCCGGCCCAACAGGGAACGGATATTTTTCATCCAGTAAGAGGAATCCTCGGGCCGCAGAAACCCCACTTTCTGCAACACCTGCTCGACATGTCCGTACATCGCATCCAGCTCATGCACCGTGGCCAGGGCGGGGCGACAGACAGGGCCGGCAGCGGCCAGGGCTTCATGGACCGCGGTGTGCAGTTCGTAGCTGAGTACCGCCACCGCCTGGGCCAGATTAAGGGAAGAAAAATCGGCGGTGGGAATGGTGGTGAGCTGATGACAGAGATAAAGATCCTCGTTGGTCAGCCCCCGGTCTTCCGGCCCGAACAGCAGGGCCACTCGGTTATCGGCCAGGTAGGGCACCGCTTCCCGCATGGCGGCTCGGGGCGGCGGGCACATACCCCGTCCGCGCCCCTGGCGGGCCGAGGTGGCAATAACCCGGCCAAAGGGGGCTAAAGCCGCGGCCACGGTGTCGTGGCGCTCCAGCCGGTCGATCAGTTCTGCTGCCTTGTGGGTAGCGGTTTTGAGCATCTTCTCCCGCTGGTAATCGCGGTCGCCCACCACGACCAGGCTGGAGATCCCCATGTTCATGGCGATGCGGGCGGCAGAGCCAATGTTTTCCTCGAACTTGGGTTTTTTCAGAACAATGGCGGCATTGGCCAGCATCGCCGCGGCTGCCGGTTTACTCTTGGCAATGTTCATTAACTTCACCCAGCCGGCGCCAAGGTAAAGTTAAGCCGCCGGCGACGCTGATCCACTTCGACCAGGCGGACCCGCACCGGATCGCCGATCTGGTAGATTTTGCCGTGCCGGCGGCCGATCAGGCGGTGGCTTTTCTCTTCCACCTCATAATAATCGTCCTTCATCTCGCTCAACGCAACCGCGCCACTGAGCATTATCTCAATAAGCTCGATAAAAACCCCGAAAGAACCCACCCCGGAAACCACCGCCTCGAATTCCTCGCCCACTCGGTCGGTCATGTACAGGGCGGCCAGGCGGTCGTTGACATTGCGTTCCGCGTCCACCGCCAGCCGTTCCCGCCGGGAAAGCCAGATCCCGGCCTCATCCACCGAATGACCCGGGGCCAGGCCGCCGCTGGGGCCCAAATCCGTCTTTTTGCCCCGCGGTTTGGAGGCCACTCCCAGCAGCTTGGCCAGGGCCCGGTGGACCATCAGGTCGGGATAGCGACGGATGGGCGAGGTAAAGTGGGTATAATGGGTGGCCGCCAGCCCGAAATGGCCGACGTTCTCCGGGGCATAACGGGCCTGCTGCATGGAGCGCAACAGCAGGCTGCTGACGATGTACTCCCGGGGGGTGCCCGCCGCCAGTTTCAGTGCCTTGCCGAACCAGCCCGGGCCATCGGGGTTATCGGGGACATCCAGGCCCATGGCCCGGGCGAATTCAGCAAATTCCCCCACCTTGACCGGGTCCGGATCTTCATGGATGCGGTAAAGGACCTCGGCCCCCTTGCGTTCAAGAAACTCCGCCACCGCCTCGTTGGCCGCCAGCATGCACTCTTCCACCAGCTTGTGGGCCACATTGCGTTCCGAGCGGCGGATCACATCCACCTGGCCGTCATCATCCACATGGATATCGGCTTCGGGGATCTCAAAACCGATGCTGCCCCGGGCCATCCGTACCCGGTTCAAACAGGCGGCCAACTCCTGCAGTTGCTCCAGCCCGGTCAGCACGTCCTCATAACGGCGACACAACTCCGGCTCGCGATCTTCCAGGATGGCCCGGACCTGATTGTAGGTCAGCCGGTGGCGGCTCTTGATCAGGCTGCGGTGAAATTTGGCTTTTCGGCGGCGGCCCTGGCGGTCAAAGTCAATGACGGCGGTAAAAGTGCAGCGATCCACCCCCGGCATCAGGCTGCAAAGGTTGTTGGACAGCCGTTCCGGCAGCATGGGCAAAACCCGGCCAGGGAAATAAACGCTGGTACCCCGGGCATAAGCCTCGCTGTCCAACCGGCTGCCGGGCCGCACATAGTGACTGACATCGGCGATGGAGACGTAGAGGCGAAAACCGCCGTTATCAAGGGGTTCCACCGCCACCGCGTCATCAAAGTCGCGGGCGTCTTCGCCGTCGATGGTGACGTGGGGAATGCCGCGCAGATCCTCCCGGTCTTTGGTCAGCCGCACTCCGGCCTTCAGATCCTCGGCCTCGGCCAGCAGCTCATCATCGAACTTGTGGGACAACTCAAAGGATCGAATGGCCATCTCGGTCTGAACCCGGGCGTCGGCGGGATTACCCAGCACCTCCAGCACCCGCCCCTCGGGGTTGCCCTGATCGCGGAATTTTTCGATCTCGGCATAGACCGCATCGCCATTGCGAGCACCAAGGCTACGGGCCCGTTTCACCACGATCCGGTAAGGCAGCCGTTCGTCTTCCGGCTCCACCAGGCCGGTGCTCTTGCCGGCGACATAGAAGCCCACCATCCGAGTGATACCCCGGGAGACAATCTCCACCACTTTGCCTTCGGCCCGGTCCCGGCTCTGCTTGACCACCTGTACCAGCACCTTGTCGCCATGAATGGCGCCGCCCAGCGCCGCCCCCGGCGGCAGAAAAATATCCTTTTTGAACTTGGCCGCCGCGGCGGGATCGGTCAACACGGCAAAGCCGAATCCCCGCTGATGTATGCTGACCTCCGCCTCAAAGATTTTGTCGGTCGGCGACGGTTTCCCGGCCCGGGGCCGGCTTTTCTCGACCCGGCCGGCTTTGCCGCCGGACTTGCGAAAAGCGGCCGGCGCCACCTGCTCATCATGCAAATCAGCAGGACCAGGCCCGCCAAGTCCGAAAATCGAACCGGATCGGCCAGCAACGACCTGGCGACTGCGACGATTTTGACGTTTCTGCGGCATTTTAGCGGCATGCTTGCCGCCCTGCGGTTTCCTTCTGCTCAAAATTTACTCCTCGGCTACGGTATTCATGTTGCCCCGGTGAGGCAAAAAAGTCTGTCAACTATGGTAAAATCATTTATCATGGATAACTGTGAAACTTGTCGGGGTCGCAAAAAAGCCGCGCCGCCGACTGGGCACGCTTTGTGACTGCTTGTTTTCGCGTTACCGGCCAACACGTTTGGTGGGTTTTTGCAAGCTTATCAAACTTGTCGGTGTTGCCGGGTGGGTTCGACAATGATTACACTATCCACAAACAAGCGGCATCCCACCCCAACAAGCCGCCATTGTAACCTAATTTGAGCGATTTTGCTAATGACAAAGCCAGCCATCGCCAAAACCGACAGACCCGACAAAAGCGAGCACGGCCCAGATTCTCCCGGCCGGCGCGGTACCCTATGCCCCATCGGCATTAAGGGCACGGGCTCGTTTGATATCGCCGCCCACTGCCGCCGCATGGAAGAACTGCTTGGCGACCAGGAAGGGCCGGCCCGGCTTTTCTGGCAGGCGCTGTCCTTCGCTGTCGCCGCCCACCAGGACCAGCGGCGCAAATCCGGCGAGGCCTATATCAGCCACCCCCTGCAGGTGGCCCAGATTCTGGCGGAAGAACTGGATGTCCGCGACCCTAAAATTCTAGCCGCCGCCGTCCTGCACGATACCATTGAGGACGTGCCGGAAATCACCACCGTTACCATCGGCGAGATGTTCGGCAGCGACGTCGAGGAAACGGTGGAGGCCTGCACCAAGATTGCCAGCTTTGCCGGTGACCGGCAGAATTTTTACAAGCTGGTCCACCGCAAGCTTTTCTCCGGAGCGGCCGCCCGGCTGGAGGTGATGCTGATCAAAATCGTCGACCGGCTGCACAATCTACGCACCTTGGACTCCATGCCCCGGCACAAACGGCAGAAAATCGCCGAAGAAACCCTGGACATCTATGCCCCGCTGGCCAAGGTCATGGGGCTGTACTCCATCAAGCGCGAGCTTTACAACCAGGCCCTGACCTACAAGTTCCCTCGCCAGAGCCAGAAGGTCAACGCCAAAATCAAGCGACTGGCGGCCAGCGAGGTTATGCAGGACGTCAAACGCACCCTGGAAGAGTTGTGCCGCCAGTCGTGGGTCACCGCCGATGTTCGGATTCGCCCCAAAGGTTTGTGGGCCTACTTCGATCCCGGCCACAAAGTGCTGCACAAAAGCATCCCTCACCCCATGGAGGTGGAGATCATCGCCGATGATATCCAGAACTGCTACCGCACTTTAGGCCTGATCGACCAGACCTACCCGCCAATCCCCCGCACCATCCGCGATTTTATCGCCAACCCCAAGTCCACCGGTTATCAGAGCATCCATGTGCGCTGTAACGTCAAAGGCTGGCATGTCCTGTTCAAGATCCGCACCCCGGAGATGCAGAATTCCTCCCGGGCCGGCTTGCTGCGCGGCTGGACCAGCCGGGGCAAAGGAGAAGCCGCCACCCTGACCCGCGAGGTCCGGGAAATGTTCGACCTGATGGGCAGCGACGACGGCAGTTCTTATCGAGACATGATCGCCGTAAGCAGCAGCAAAGAAATCTACACCTACACCCCTAAAGGCGCCCTGATGGTACTGCCCAAGCAGAGCATCGTGCTGGATTTTGCCTTCAAGGTACATACCGACATCGGCAAGCGCTGTGTCAGCGCCATGATCGGCGGTAAAAAAGCAGGCCCGGAAAAAGTACTCCATGACGGTGATCAGGTCAGCATTGTCACCCGCAAAGAACCGGTGCGTTTTGAACCCGGCATTCAGCAGTTGTGCCAGACCCCCAAGGCCCGGGCCGAACTGGCAAAAATGTTTCGGGAACGCCGCCTTAAGCTGGCTTTGGATGTAGGACGTTCCATTGTCCACCAGGAGTTGAAACGCTACGGGGTGCCACTGGATATCCTGGAAAGCCCCGGCATGGAAGATATTCTTGCCTATTTCCGGGAGGAGAACCGGGATGAGTTGTTGCAGGCGGTGGGCGAAGGGCGTCTGCGCCTGCAGGAACTGGTCTTTGAACTGATCGAAGGGCTTTATGCCGGTCGGCCCACCCTGCAGCCGCCCACCGGCAGCCTTAACCGGATTTTTTTAAATACCCTGGACCCGGCCTGTATCAAATTTTCCCGCTGCTGCAACCCGGTGCCCACCGACAAAGGACTTTACGCCCTGCTCAGTGAACGGGGGCTTTCCATCCACCGAAAAGAATGCCAGACCATGGCCAAGCTTAAGGTCAAGCGGGAAGACGTGGTGGAGGTGCGCTGGAGCCTCAAGGCCACCAAACTGTACAAGGCCCAGACCCTGCTGATCCTGGCCGCCCCCTCCCGCAACCGGGTTTTGATGATGCTCAGTGTGGCGCCAGAAGAGATGCAGATCACCGACATCGAACTGCTGAGCCGGCATACCAACGCCAGAACCTCGGCCTGGCAGATCCATTTCACCCTGGAAAACCTCCAGGGCCTGAAAAACCTGTTGCAGCACCTGGTCAAAACCGGCCTGCACTATGAATTCGTTTTAGAGCACTGAACCCTGGACTTATTACAAGATGCCCCAACTTCTCGAATCGTGGCTCCATGAACTCGGCCTGCCGGAATCCCTGGTGGCCGCCACCGCCTATCTGGCCGCCCTGACTTTTTTTCTGCTGATGGCCATCTTTTCATTCTGGGTGGCCCGCCACTGGCTCTCTCCCCTGCTAAAGGTTTATACCGTCAAATCCTCCTCCGACTGGGGCCGGATCCTGGCGGAGAAAAACTTTTTTCACCGGCTCTCCCACCTGCTGCCGGTATCGATTCTCTACTTCACCGTCGATGTTTTTTTTCCCGATACCGCTTCCGGTGACGTTTTCCGCCGGCTGCTGCTGATTGCCTTTGTTTTGTTGGGGCTACGCAGCCTGGATGCATTGCTGCAGGCGCTCAATCTGCTCCTTTCCCGACGCCCCCTGGCCGAGGGCAGGCCCATCAAAGGCTACACCCAGGCCATGACAATTATTATTTACATTCTGGCCGGAATCTTTATCATCGCCATCATCACTAACAAATCCCCCTGGGGCCTGCTGACCCTGATGGGCGGCCTGACCGCTGTGATCCTGCTGATATTTAAGGACACCATCCTGGGCTTTATCGCCAGTGTCCAGCTTTCCGCCCACGACATGGTAAGGGTCGGCGACTGGATTTCCATGCCCAAATACGGGGCCGACGGCGATGTGGTTGATGTCAATATCCACACCGTCAAGGTACAGAACTGGGACCGCACCTACGCCACCATCCCCACTTACGCCCTGGTGTCCGACGCCTTCACCAACTGGCGGGGGATGACCGAATCCGGCGGCCGGCGGATCAAGCGCTCGCTCTATATCGATATGAATTCCATCGGCTTCTGCACCCCGGAGATGCTGACCCAATTCACGGATATCGAACTGCTGCAGGATTATATCGCCGGCAAGGAGCGGGAGATCAACGAGTACAATGCCAACCATGTAAAAAAACCGAAGAACTGGGTCAACGGCCGCCATCAGACCAACATCGGCGTCTTTCGCGCTTATGTAACCAATTACCTGCGGCAGCACCCCAAGATTCACCAAGAGATGACCTTCCTGGTCCGTCATCTCCAGCCCACCCCCGAAGGACTGCCCCTGGAAATTTACGTCTTCAGCCGGGAACAGGCCTGGGCCGTTTACGAAGGAGTACAGGCCGACATATTTGATCATCTGATGGCGGCCCTACCCCATTTTGGCCTCCGGGTTTTCCAGTATCCCTCGGGCTTTGACCTGCGCCAAGCCGGTTTTGGCGGCAGCCCACCGGCTGCTTCGGCCAACGAACAGCAGGTTAAGCTCTAAAGCAGAGCCGCCGACCGGATTACACCAAAGAAGTTTTCCCCTTGCCCGGACGGGGCAAATAAGTTATAAGGCTCCTTTCAGTGTACGCACCCGTAGCTCAGCTGGATAGAGTGCCGGACTACGAATCCGTAGGTCGGAGGTTCGAATCCTCCCGGGTGCACCAGGAAAAAACCAAGGACCTCCGAGACAATTGCTCGGAGGTCCTTTTTTTGTTTTTTCCCCACCTTGCCGTTCCCTCCTTATCTCTTCATGATCGGCAACTTTCCACTATATGGATTTTTTTCAACCAATGAATAACCTTGACCCCAAAAGGGGCAAAGCCGGTTTTTCACCGGACCGCCCCTGGAAGTCAGGGCGTAATTGTGCTATGGTTTCCCCTTTACCCGTTGACAGACAATTTTGACAAGCGCACAAAAACTCGCCAAAGGTCTCGCCGGTAACGCTACAACAACGAACTTAAGTGCGCGCCTGCCCGGCGACGCCATCGTGACGGCGACAACGACAACCACCAGACATGTCTCTGGCCAGTTTGCATTTCCGGACTTTTGCCCATGACTTACCATCAACAGAATTTACCCGCCGGGCCGGAACCCTGGCCGCCGTGCCGGCGGGCCTGTCCGGTGCACGCCGATGTCCGCACCTATGTCAACCTCACCGGGCAGGGCCGCTACGCCGAAGCGCTGGCGGTGATTCGCCGGCGCCTGCCTTACGCGGCCGTCTGCGGGCGGATCTGTCATCATCCCTGCGAGGCCAACTGCCGACGGCGGGAAGTGGACGGGGCGGTGGCCATCCGGGAGGTTAAGCGTTTCGTCGCCGAACACCCGGCTCATGCCGACGTGTCGGTGCAGCCCGGCGCCGGAGACCGGCAGCGGGTGGCGGTGATCGGCAGCGGCCCGGCCGGGCTGACCGTCGCCCTGGAACTGGCCCGCCGGGGCTACCGGCCCACGGTGTTTGAGAAAGAACCTCGGGCCGGCGGCATTCCGGCGGTGGCCATCCCCGACTACCGGCTGCCCAAAGAGGCCCTGCAACGGGATGTTGACTGGATCCTGCGGCACGGCATCGAGCTGCAGAGTGGGGTGCAGGTCGGCCCCGACGTCACCATCAAGGAATTGCACCGGCAGGGCTTTGCGGCGGTGATCATTGCCGTGGGCCTGAGCACCAGCCGGCTGCTGCCTCTGCCCGGCGCCGACAACCCCGACGTCCATGGCGCCCTCGCTTTCTTACGGGCGGCAGCGGCTGGAAAACGGCTGGTAACCGGCCGGGAGATCCTGGTCATCGGCGGCGGCAATGTGGCCTGCGATACGGCCCGCACCGCCTTGCGACTGGGGCCGGACCGACGGGTTAAGATGCTCTGCCTGGAGAGTGAAGATGAAATGCCGGCCCTGCCGGAGGAGATCAAGGAAGCCCGCGAGGAAGGGATCGAGTTGATCACCCGCCGCGGCCCCCTGGCCGTTGAAACCACCGGGGACCGCATTACCGGCCTGCGGCATCGCCGGGTCAGCCGAGTGTTTGACGACCAGGGCCGGTTCGCGCCTGAATTTGACGACCGGGAGCAGCAGACCACCACCTGCGACACGGTGATCTTTGCCATCGGCCAGGCTGTGGAGCCCGATTTTATTAAAGGCAGCGGCCTGAAAATGGACCAGCGGGGGCGGCTGCCCTGCGACCCGGTGACCCGACAGACCGAGGTGGCATGGATCTTTGCCGCTGGCGAGGCGATTTCCCCGCCGGGCTCAGTGGTAGAGGCCTGCGCCCATGGCCGACGTACCGCCGAAACGGTGGACCAGTATCTGCGCGGGATGGCCATCACTCCGCCCATTGAACCGCCGCCGGCCATCGAGCGGCTGGAGACGGCCACGGCCAAACAGGTTTACCCGCTACCCCGGGTCGAGATGACCACCCGGGAAGCAGCACTGCGTAAAGAGGATTTTGCCCCCTATGTGGCAACCCTGAGCGAAGAGCAGGCGGTAATCGAGGCCCAGCGCTGCCTGGAGTGCGGTAACGGCGCCAGGGTAACCGCCGACCGCTGCGTCAAATGCCTCAACTGTGTCCGCTTATGCCCCTACCAGGCGCCCCGGATCAATCAGGTGGCGGTCATCAGCCGGGAGCGCTGCCTGGCCTGCGGCATCTGCTACGGCGCCTGCCCCACCGGCGCCATCCACCTGGCCAGCGGCACCCCGGAACAACTGGCCGCCGCCATCCCGGACCTGGTGGCGCAACTGAAAGGAGATGGCCCCAAAATCGTGGCCTATATCTGTGCCCGCCCCACCGACATCGCTTCCTGCCGGGAATTGGCCGACGAACCGGCCAACTGCGCCCGCGTCTGCCTGACCAGCCCCGGCCAGCTCGACGACCGCCAGTTGCTGCGCACCCTGGAAGCTGGCGCCGACGGCGTCTTGGTGGTGCTGGATCCGGAAAGTGAGGAGCGGCACCAAGGCAGCGGCCGCCGGCTGCGCCGACAGGTGGCGCGCCTGCGCCAAGACCTGATGGCCCTGGGGTTGAACCCGGAAAAAATTCAGCTGCAGGAACAGGCCGGCAACGGCGAAGCAACGAAGCTGCCGCAACAGTGCCGGCCGGCAGCCGAAAAAACGTAACCAACCGCCGGGTTTGTCCTGCTAGTACTTCTCGCCGCGCACTACCTTGCGCAACTCGCGGCGGGTGACGTACTGCTTGTCGCCCTGCAGAATCCTTTCCAGTTCCCGCTGGGTGAAGTGGGGATCATCGTTGCGCAGATAAGGCAGGATTATGCGCTTCTGCCGCAGCATCTCCCGGTCGATGACCGCCCCGACCTCATCCATCTCGTGCAGCCGGGCCCGAACCACCTCCTGGCCGAAGGGGTTGATAATCTCACTGCCGCCCCAGAAATTGAAACTGCCCGGCGCATCCGCCACCGCTTCTTCGCTGTAATCAATCTCCCGGCGATTTTCCGGCCCCTCCTCACCGACCCGGTTGGCACACAGGTTATAAATCCCGAAGATTCTGGCATAAAATTTATTGATAATCTGCCAGGACTCGATATTGCAAAACTCGCTGCCCATGGAGCCCTGGGAGGAGTTGAAGATGGTGACAAAAATATCGGCCTTCTGGGCGATCCCCAGATAGGGCAGCGAGGGATGCCAAAGATCGTTGCAGATAAAGACGGCGACGTTGAACTCTCCCAACCGGAACACCGGCACCCGTTTGCCGCCGGAAAAGAATTTTTTCTCTTCAAAGACGCCGTAGTTGGGAAGATTGATCTTGCGGTAACAGAACAGAATTTCACCATCCACCGCCACCAGGGCGGCATTGTAAAAGTTCATCGAGCGCGACTCCTCGATGAACCCCACCACCGCCGCCGTCCCTTTGGTGGCGGCGGCCAGGCGCTTGATCTGCGGGGAATCCAGTCGCAGGGCCATCTCATGATAGCGGGCCCCGACAAAGTAGCCGGTCAGGGCAAGTTCCGGGAAGATGATCAGCTCCGCCCCCCGCGCCCGGTGATGTGCAATCCGCTCGATAACCTGCTCCAGGTTCTGTTCCACCGCAAAAAGCCGGGGGTTGGTCTGGCAAATCGTTACCTGCATGGCTTACTTCCTTGAGTTAGAGAAGAATCTTGAACTGCCGCCGGATTTCCCGGTCAATGTCCGGGGGGATATGGGAAGCCGGTTCGGTGGCCAGCAGTTCCCGGGCCAGCCGCCGGGCCCGCTCCCGGGCATCTAAAAACTCGCCCGCTTCCCCCCGGGGCTGATCGCGGTCACCCAAACGCAACGCGGCCCGTTCCTTGCGGAGATAGCGCCGGGTGTGCTTGTGGGTCAGAAAGGAGCCGCGGTGGTCGATGTTGCGGATCACCTCCAGCGCCAGCCGTTCCGGCTCGACATTGATGCCGCGGTCGGCCCGGCGGGCCATACCGATGATGTCATTGTCGATGACGTACTGTTCATAGGCCACGCTTTTCAGAGAATCCAGCATGCCGGCGGCATGGTGGATCAAGTTGGCACCGGAGTGGACCAACTGCAGCAGGGAAAAGGCCTTCTCGTAGCCCGCCTGGATATCCGGGGTACGGCTATCGGTGACTCCGGCGGAGGTGTAGACCGGCAGGTCGTAAAACTGGGCCATCTGCGCCGCCGCGCTGTTGAGCATGCCAAACTCCACCGCGCCGCCGGAAAAACCGCCGCTGTGCATGTCGGCAATGGCCGGTACCGCCCCGTAGATCACCGGCGCTCCAGGATTGATCAACTGGCTCAGAGCGATCCCGGCCAGCAGTTCGGCGTTCATCTGGGCCAGAGTGCCGGCCAGGGTAACCGGCGAGGTGGAACCGGCCATGGGAGCCGAACCGATCACCACCGGCATCTCCTGGCGCACCAGTTCCGCCATGATCTCGGTGGACCGACGATCCAGGCTCAGGGGACTGACACAGCAGGAGGTGATAAAGGAGATCACCGGTTTTTGCCGCAACGGCTCAATGCCGCCGCAGAGCAAAGCCGCCAGCCGAATGGTTTCCTGGACCGACTCGACCCGGGAAACCGCCGCCATCACGTGCTTGCCGGTGCCGGCCAGGGCGGCGTAGTACTGGTTGATATCCTGCAGCTGGTCGGGGATATCCCGGGGCATCACCGGCCGGACAAAAAAATCGATATTTTCCAGTTGATCCGCCAGCCGGGCGATCCGGTAAATGTCCTGCAGGGTGGCGGGCCGTGGGGTACCGTCATCCAAATCCAGCACCTGCAGGGCCGCCCCGCCGGTGCCGGCAAAAGAGCGAGTACCACCGACCTCCAGGTCGGGATATCCATCATGCCCGGCCAGGGTCACCACCGCCGGGGCGGTGGTCAGGGTTCGATTGAGCAGCGAGGCGGAAAGGAAGATGATATTACCGTCACGCTGGGCTCCCGCCCGGCGGAAAACCTCCAGGGCGGCCGACGACTCCACCTTGATGCCGACGGTTTGCAAAATCTCCAGCGATGTTTCATGCACGGCGACAATCCCGGCGGCATCCAACTGGCAATAGCTGGTTTCCCGAGCTGCTTTCAGGGCATTTTCCTGCATCAATCCTCCTGTTCGGTTGCCCAGCATCTGCAACGCAAGGGTCCAATAAAAGGTGCCAGGCATCCGCCAAAGTCATCGGTTCCGGCATCGGACGGGGGCCGCAACACCCGGTGCCGTAAACGGTCGGCAGTGTCGCAGGTTGTGGCAAGCGGCGCGGCGGCGCATACACCGGGTACGCAAGTCGCGCCGATCACCGCAAGATGCGATGCTGCCAACCGTTTACGGAGTCAAAAGGTCATGTGGCGGGCAAATATCCGGTTGAAACGGGGGTAACCGGAAAGCTCCACATGACTGGTCTGTTCCGCCAACCTTCGGGCCCGCTCCCGCTGACCGGCGGCCAGCAGGATTTTGATCGCCCCCAGGCCGGCGGCATTGCCCACCCCGCTGATCCGCTCGGCCGGAATGGGGGGCAGCAAACCGATGGCCAGGGCGTCATCGATGTCGAGAAAGCTGCCGAAAGCCCCGGCGATACTGATCCGGGCCAGTTCGTCAACCGACAGCCCCGCCTCGGCCAGCAGAATTTCAATCCCGCTGCGGATCGCCGCCCGGGCGATCACCAACTCTTCCCCCAGATCCTTCCAGGTCAGCACCAGTGGCTCGCCGCCGGCGGTCCGTTCCGCCGGCACCAGTACGATACCTCGGTCGTCGGGCGCCAACAGCCCCGTCGGCAACTCCCCGCGCCGCAAGCCACCCCGCCGGTTGAGCAGTCCCGCCCGCTTTAAAGCAGCGGCCACCGAAATCAGGCCGGTGCCGGCAATGCCCCGGGCCGGCTGCTCGTCGATGGTGTGACACTGCAGGCTGTTCTGCGCAAAGACGGCCCGGTCGATGGCCCCCGGCGCGGCCCGCATGCCGCAGCTGATTCGGGCCCCCTCGAAGGCTGGCCCGGCGGCGGCCGAACAGGCCAGCATTCGGCCCTCCACACTCAGGGCCATCTCGGCGTTGGTGCCCAGGTCGAGCAGCAGGTGGGGTGGCTGGGGCCGGTCAAAATCCAGGGCCAGCAGATCCGCCACCGCATCGGAGCCGACAAAGCCAGCGATCACCGGCGGCAGGTGCATACGGCCCTCGGGGGCGATCTGCAGCCCCAGCCAGGCGGCGGGCAGTTCCGGCACCACCTGCAGGGCCGGGGTAAAAGGGGCCACTCCGGCATAATAGGGATCAATACCCAGCAGCAGGCTCTGCATGCAGGTGTTGCCCACCGCCGTTGCCTCCTGCACATAGCGGGCCGGGATGCCGTGGTCGGCCAGCAGCCGGGCCAGCAGTTCATTGAGGCAGGCCACCGCCGCCTGCTGCAGCTCGACCAGTTCCCCCTGGTGGGCCCGGTCGATGCGACTCATCAGGTCCTCGCCGAAGGTGACCTGGGGGTTGGTCCGGGCATCCTGGCCCAGCAGGCGGCCGGTGGCCAGGTCAACCAAGTAGGCGGCCACGGTGGTGGTGCCCAGGTCGAAGGCCACACCATAATGCTCCCCGGCGGTATCCCCCGCCTCCAGGTCAACCAGGCAGCGTCGGCGCAGAGTGGCGGTCAGTTGCCAATCGGCCTTCCGGACCAGCCGGGGCAGATCGGGCAGCAGCCGCGGGGCGATATCTTCCGCCGCCAGCTGGTGTTCCTTGAGCGCCTGGTAAATCCGTTCCAGGTCGGCGGTTTGATCGTTGATGGCGGGCGGGGAAAGCCGCAGATATTTTTTCTGGCTGACCGGCTCCACGGCGACCTGGTCCAGTTCCATGGCCAGACTGGTTTTATATTCAGCACTCACCGAATTGCCATCCACCAGGCGGATGGTCAGTGATTCCAGAGGAAAGGTCTGACAGGCCAGACGGGTGCCGGTGGCCAGCTCGTCGGCGGTAAGCAGTTGCCGCTCCGGCTCGGTGAGCTCACTCACCTGGCCGGCCAGGATTTGGATCTTGCATTTGCCGCAGCTGCCTTCACCACCGCAAAGGGACGGCGGGGCAAAGTTGGGCTGACGCTGCAGAGCCGCCAGCAAAGTAAGCTCTGATCCGCAGGGGATCTTGCGTCTCTGGGGTTCCAGGTAAATAAACATCGTCCTCTTATAGCACACTTTCAGCGGCCCGGCAAAAAGGGAGACGGTACCCGCAGGCTGCCGCCCGGCGGTCGCATTTGCCCGCGGGGCGGAAAACCGTTCAGTACATCTCGTAACAGGCCGCCACGCCTTCCAGGCCGCCGTTGTTAAGTTTCTTCTTGCGGCTGGGTTTGAGCCCGATTTCCTTAAGCAGCCGGGGGTCGCCAAAGTAGAGACAGGCAGTGGAACCGGTACAGTGATGTTTGAGAAAAGAGCCCAGTTCCCGGACCAGGGCCACAGCCGCCGCCTGGTCCCCCAGCCGGATCCCGTATGGCGGGTTGGTCACGATTACCGCGTTGTTAATCGGCGGCAAGGCCTGAAGGGGGCAGACCTGCAACGCCACCTGGTCCCCCTGGGGCAGCCGGGCCAGATTGCGGCGGGCCATGTGGACCGCCTTTTTCGACTGGTCGCTGCCGGCCAGCAAGCCGGCCGGTAGGGTCTGCCGGGCGGCATCGGCCTCTTCCCGCACCTGCCGCCAGAGCGGCGGGGAAAAATCCGGCAGGTTATGCAGCCCAAAGCGCCGGCGCAGTTGGCCGGGGGGGATGTTGGCCCGTCGCAGCAGGGCTTCGGCCAGGATCGTACCGGAACCGCAGAAGGGATCGACCAGCGGCCGGACGCCGTCCCAACCGGAAAAATCGACCAACGCCGCCGCCAGGGTTTCCTGGATCGGCGCCTCACCGCTGTCTTGGCGGTAGCCGCGGCGGTGCAACGACTCGCCGGCCAGATCCAGGCTGATCACCGCCCGGTTGCTGCGGATATGCAGATCAAACACCAGGTCCGGCTGCCGCCGGTCAACATTGGGGCGCCCGCCAAGTTGTTGCTGGAAGCGGTCGACGATGGCGTCCTTCAGGCAGAGGGCCGCGTAACGGGAGTGGCCCACCCGGCTGTCGCTGACCCGGGCGTTGATCTTGAAACTCTGCTCAAGACCCAGCAGCTTTTCCCAGGGCAGGGCCATGGCGGTCTTATAAAGATACTTGGTGCTGTGACAGGGAAAATGCCGCAGCGGAGCAAGAATTCTGGTGCAGAGCCGGGTCTGCAGCAAAATTCGATAGAGCACCACCGGTTCGGCATTGAAGTAGACTCCCCGCGGAATGGGATTGAGCCCTTCCGCCCCCCAGGCGGCCAGTTCGGCGGCGGCCTCCTCTTCCAGGTTTGCCGCCACCTGGGCAAAGTAACCGCCGTTTTGCTGATAAAGAAAGGAATCGTCGCGCATTCTCACCCCGGAGTTAAAGTTTGGCCGCTAAAGCCGCTGATTATAACGCCCCACCGGCGGCGGCGCATTTCTTTTTGATATTGACATCAAAACAACTTGTAACTAGGATCACTCCTTCCAGCCTTTTAACGTCAACCAGGAGCAGCTGATTTGGTGATGAGCGAACCGAGCCACGATAACTCCCCGCTCCTGCTGGGAATAAAGCTGGGAACGGCTTGCACGGCGGTAGTTTCCAGCCGTGGCTATCGACGTCTGACTCCCTCGGTGGTGGGCTACCCCCGAGACATCATCGCCGTCAGGATGCTAGGCAAGACCCAGGTGTTCGGCGACGAGGCCCTGGCCCACAAATCCGCCCTGGCACTTTATCACCCCCTGCGCGACGGCCTGGCCCAGGATGGCGGCGGCAAACATGACTACAACGCCGCCTTCGAACTGCTGCAACAGGTCATCAGCGAGGCCCGCCAGGATGAGGCAGGTGATCTCAGCGCCGTTATCGGAGTGCCAGCCCGGACTTCCCATACCGCCAGGGCAGCCCTGCAGCATCTGGTCGAACAGTTCTGCCGCAGCGCCCTGATCCTGCCTGAACCCTACCTGATAGCCCACCACCTCAACTGCCTGGCCAACGGCCTGATCGTCGATATCGGCGCCGGCCATGTTACCGTCTGCGCTGTTAAAGGCGCCGCGCCCCTGCCCCAGGATCAGGCGGTGCTACCCCGAGCCGGTGATTATCTCGACCAGCAGTTATTGGCCATGGTCAACCAGCACCACCAAGGGGTCCGTATCTCGCTGCCCCAGGCAAGACAAATCAAAGAGCAGTACGCCTTCGTCGGCGAGCCCCCCGAGCCGGTGCAGGTAACCCTACGGGCCAAAGGCAAACCCGGGCTGTACGACCTTACCGATGAACTGGGCACGGTCTGTGCCTCGATAATACCGGAGATTACCGAACAACTGGCCGCCCTGCTGCAAAGCTTCGACCCCGAAGATCAGGAAACGGTCCTGGAGCACATCTACCTGACCGGCGGCGGCTCCCGCATCCGGGGACTGGCATCGAAAATCGGCGAGGCCTTGAGCGAATACGGGTCGGTAAGTGTCAGTTGCGTTGAAGAACCTGAGTACGCCGGGGCCTTGGGGGCCCTGCAACTGGCAACCGAACTGCCGCCGGCCGACTGGCGGGAGTTCGGCCTGGCCAGCCGGCTCCCGGAAACCGGGATCTGAAATTCACTCTAACCGGAGCAGGGCACCAGCATGGAACCATACTTGACGATTTCGCTCTTGATCCTTGGCGGCGTGGCGGGAACCGGCTTTTCCTGGCTGTACTGGCAGCATCGTCTGCGCCGGATGGAAGAACAGGCCCAGGAGGCGGAAGAGGGAGCCCGCCGCTCCCTCAAGGAGATGATGGAAAAAAACCGTCAACTGGAAGAAGAGGTATTTGCCGGCAAGAAAGATATTGATCTGCGGCTGGAACAGTTGAGCGCCGCCAGCCGGCAGATCGCCTCCCTGGCCGAAGAACTGCAGAACGCCCACCGCCAGTACCGTGAAATCAGCGAACAGATCCGAGCCGTCGAGCAAAAAATGCATGACAGCGCCATGGACCTGGCCCGTATTCCCACCCTGGAAGAAACCCTGGCGGCAAAGGAAGCCGAACTGGAGCAGCGGCAGCGCGAGATTGCCGCCCTCAACACCGCCAAAAGCGAATTGGCAGAGACCCTGGCCGAGGAAAAACGCTCCCTTGACGAGTGTATCATATATGTGGAAGGCAGCCATTATCTGCCGGGAAGGGTCGTCCGCAACCTGACCGGCGCCAAACAACCCTGAGGACTCGGACGATGACGATACTGGAACAGGAAGAAAACATCAGACAGGATCAGGAAGACAGCGCACAGGAAGCCATGGAACAGGAGACCGCCACCCACGGCCGGCCGGCGCCCGCGCCAACGGCCGGGAATCAGACCCTGGTGGGCATCGATCTGGGAACCTGCCGCACGGTGGTGATCGGTGCCGACGGCCAGGAACTGGAAATCCGTTCGGTGGTCGGCTACCCCAAAGACATCATCAGCCGCCAAGCCGTCGGCGACGGGCCGCTGTTCGGCCACGAGGCCCTGGAAAAACGCAATTTTCTTGAACTGTGCTATCCCCTGGCGGAAGGGGTAATCCGCGATGCCAGCGAACGCGACTACCAGGCGGCCCGGGAACTGATCCATCATGTGGTGGCCGGCATCAAGGAAAACAGCGGCGGCGGGCCCGTCAGCGGCATTATCGGGGTTCCCGCCCGGGCCTCGCTGATGAACAAGGAAGTGCTGCTCCAGGTGGCCCGGGAGGTGATGGATACCACCCTGGTGGTCTCCGAGCCCTTCATGGTCGCCTACGCCCTGGGCAAACTCAACCGCTGCATCATCGTCGATATCGGCGCCGGCACAGTGGATGTCTGCTGCATGAAAGGATCGGTGCCCGCCCCCGAGGACCAGGTCACCACCTTCAAGGGCGGCGATTACCTGGACGAAAGGCTGGAGGCCGCCATTCTGCGGCGTCATCCCGGGGTCCAGATCACCCGCTCCCTGGCCTGCCGGATCAAGGAGGAACACGCCTTTGTCGGCGAGCCGGAACGGCCGGTGGAGGTAACCCTGCGGGTGGACGGTAAACCGGTGCGTTTTGATGTCACCGAGGAGCTCCGCACGGTGTGTGAGAGCATGGTGCCCAACATTGTCGAACAGGTGGAGACCCTGATCGCCTCCTTCGACCCGGAAGACCAGGAAGAAACCTTAAAGAATATCTACCTGGCCGGTTGCGGCTCCCGCATCCGCGGCCTGGACCGGATGCTCACCAACGCCCTGCAGGACTACGGCGACGTGCGGATCACCTGCGTCGATGACCCGGAACGGATCGGGGCCAAAGGGGCCTTGAAGCTGGCCCTGGAAGTGCCGCCGGGGCACTGGCCCGAAATCGGTCTTATGTTTGGGTAAACTTGTCGCAGCACCGCAGATTCGGGCTGATCGCCCGAATCTGCGGTGCTGCGACAAGTTTACCTGCCTGGCTCCCTTTGTTTTTTTCTTTGTTTTATCCCCGTTTATCTCGTTCTGTTCAGCGGTTAATTAGTGACTTTTTGGGGGGCTCTTTTGGGGGGAGATGTGCGCAAGAGAGCGCCGGGCGGGGATTATTTGGCCGCGATTGGGTTGCTTCAACCTGTTTGGGGATGTTCCACGGGTTCCTGATCCGGGGTACGGGGCCAGCAGAGGATGACCGCGTTGATTAGGGTGGCCAGAGGGATGGCGAAGAAAATGCCCCAGAAGCCCCAGAGGCCGCCGAAGACCAAGATGGCGGCGATGATCGCCACCGGGTGGAGATTGACCGCCTTGGAGAAAAGCAGCGGGTTGAGCACGTTGCCGTCCAGTCCCTGGATGATCCCGTAGATCGCCAGCAGCCAGAACAGTTCCCCGTCGATCCCCCACTGAAAGTAACCAATCAGGGCCACCGGAATGGTGACCACCACCGCCCCTACGTAGGGCACCAGCACCGACAACCCGGTCAGGGTGGCCAGCAGCAGAGCATACTCAACCCCCAGCAGGGTAAAGCAAAGGTAAGTCACCACCCCGACAATCATGATCTCCCAGAACTTGCCCCGCACGTAATTGCCCATCTGCACATCCAGATCGCGCCACAGATACTGGGCGGCGCTGCGTTCCCGAGGCAGCCGCAGGTTGACCCATTCCAGGATGATTTTTTTGTCTTTGAGGAAAAAAAAGACCAGAAAAGGGACCAGGATCAGATAGACCAGCAGGGTGACCAGGTTGGCCACCGAGGCCAGAGAGATGGCCAGGATCCGCTGTCCCAGGGTACCCACCTGGTTGCGGACGGTGTTGGCGATCTCGCGGACCTGTTCTTCGGTGATCACCGGATAACGCTCCGGCAGGTTCAGCAGTGCCTGCTGCCCTCTGGCGATGTAATGGGGAAGTTCTTTGAACAGATCGGAAATCTGGGTCCAGAGCAGGGGGAAAAAGGCAAAAGAGCCGACTAAAACCAGCAGGATGAACAGCACCAGAACAAAACTGACCCCGAAAATCCGCCGCACCCCCTTGCCTTCCATCCAGGCAATGGGTCCTTCCAGCAGATAAGCGATGATGATGGCGGTGAGCAGGGGGGCCAGCATCCGGCCAAAAAAGAGCAGCACAAAAGCGCCGATCAGCAGCAGGAAGGTCAGAATCACCGCCTGAGGATCGCTGAAATAACGCCGGTGCCAGAGCCGCAACATGGCAAGCATGTCAGTTCTTTACCTCTCCTGCCGGCTTCAGGCCTCCGGCTTGCGCCAACGGAAAAATCGCATGGGCGGGACATTAAACAATTCCAACTCCACTTCCGGCTGCCCCAACAGCTTACGACTCAGCAGAGCCACCCGGTCCCGGACCTGATAGGCGACAAAGAGCCCACCGGGGGGCAGGGAGTCCCAGACCGCCCCGACGATCCGGCGGCCCATGGTTAAGGGCATGGTGGAAAAAGGAATGCCGGAAACCACCACATCGGGCGGCCCCAGCTGCTGTTGATTGAGAATTTCCCGAATCTGCTCAGCACTGCCCAACTGCACGTTAAGGCGCGGATCGGGGTGTCGGCGCAGCAGTTCCACAAACTCCGGGGTGATTTCAATGCTCAGCAACCTGGCGTCGGGCCGCATGGCACTGAGTATGGCCTGGGTGGTACCGCCGGTGCCGGGGCCCAGTTCAACCACCAGGGAGGCATTACGGATACAGGCGCAGTCAACCAGCCGCCGCTCCAAAAAACGGGAACTTGGAATAATCGAAGCCACCTGTTCGGGATAACGCAAGAAACCCTGCAGAAAGGCCAGACTGCCCCGACTCGGCGGCTTGAGGTTAAGTTCTCCTTCCTTGTTCACTCTCTCTCCTCGTCTTTAATCAGTAAAGCTGAAATAAAAAGAGCATACCAAATTACCACCGCAGTCCGCAAGGCTGACAACAACAACTCGGGCAATCAAAAGCATCGCGAAAGCCCCCCGGCCGACCAGTAAATAGCCGGCCGGAAGGACTTCACTTAAACGGCGCGGGGGCCCGACGCCGATTGACTACGACCCTGGCGGCGGGGCCGAGCCGAGGTACCGGGACGGCGGGAGGCCGGCCGGGAATCAGGCCGGGAGCCGGGCCGTCGACCTCGGGGCGGCGGCGCCGCCTGGTCCGGCTCACAGGGAACCAGCGCTTCCAATTGCCGCCGCTCTATGCTCTTACCCAGCCCTCGTTCAATGGCCCGAATCAGAGTCTGGTCTTCCTGCAGCACCAGGCTGAAAGCGGCGCCCTGGCGCTGGGCCCGGCCGGTACGGCCGATCCGGTGGGTATAGGCCTCGGCGGTGTTGGGCATATCGTAGTTGATCACATGCGAAACCTTGGCCACATCCAGTCCGCGGGCGGCGATATCGGTGGCGACCAGAATGGTGAAAGTGCCATCGCGAAAGCCATCCAGAGCAGCCTGGCGCTTGTTCTGCGACATGTTGCCTTGCAGATCGGAAGCCCGATGCCCGGCGGCATTAAGCCGACGGGCCAGCTTCTTGGCCCCGTGCTTGGTGCGGGTGAACACCAGGGCCGACCGCACCGGGTTTTCCGCGTTTTCCGCCAGCAGGGTCAACAGCATGGCGGTCTTCTGCTTGGCCTCCACCGGATAAAGAGCCTGGCTGATGGTGGCCGCCGGCTGGTCGCAGGCAATCCTGACCTCCTGGGGATCAACCAGAAGTTCCCCCGCCAGCCGGCGGATATCTGCGGGCATGGTGGCGGAAAACAGCATGTTTTGCCGCTTTGCCGGCAGGTAGCGCATAATGCGTCGAATATCCGGCAGAAAACCCATGTCGAACATCTGATCTCCTTCGTCCATGACCAGCACCTCTACCCCGTCCAACTTGATGGCCCCTTCCCGCAGGTGGTCGAGCAGCCGGCCGGGACAGGCGACGATAATTTCCACTCCCCGCCGCAGCTGGGCCAGCTGGCTGTTTTTACTGACACCACCGTAAACCGCCACCGTCCGCAGGCCGGTTTTACTGCCCAATTCCCGGGCAGCAACCGCAATCTGCTCGGCCAGTTCCCGGGTCGGGGCCAGTACCAGGGCCCGGACCCTTCCTTTGGGGCCACTCAACAGGCGCTGCAGGATGGGCAGCACAAAGGCCGCAGTCTTGCCGGTGCCGGTTTGGGCCAGCCCCATGACATCCTGACCGGCCAGTGCCGCCGGCAAGGTCTGCTGCTGGATAGGGGTGGGGGCCTGAAAACCACAGGCGGTGATCCCGGCAGTAATCGCCGGAGCTAGTGAAAATGATGAAAAATCCATAAAAAAATCTCCCAAGAGAAAATAAAAAGGCGCCACCCCGGTCGCCCTTGAACGAAAGACGCCGGCCAAGCCGGCAAGAATTCGCGGGTCCAAGATGATTCGCCAACCGACGGACCGCCTGTGGCAACAGGCAGGATCCGGTGCAGTTGGTCAACAGAAGCAGATGCAGAACAATTGCATTGGTAACAGAGGGGAAATACCAGGGCAGGTGTATGCAGGAGAGAATCCGTAACTTACTGCACTACGCGTACAAGCCGCTAACACTACCGGGTCCGCCCGAGGTTGGCAAGTAAATAATACTTACAGGGCAGTGCAACGGCGGTTTTTTCAGGTTGATAATCAGCCCCGCAACCGCTGGGCGCCACCGTCAACATGGCCAGCACCTTGCGGGCCCGGGACCAGCGGCAGATCGAACGGATAATGGAGAGCCGGCGGGAGCTCTCCGGTGAAGACGTAATCACCACCAACCCCTCGGCTCAGTCCGACCGCAGACCGACAGCGCCGCTGCCTTAAGTGGAAGAGCCGCGACGTTCAAGTTTTACAGTTGCACTTTGGCAACCGGCTTTGTAAGCTCTCGCGGGGACTACCGTTCCCCTGTAACCTCAAAACTATCAACCGTCATCAACCGGCAACGGATCACGAGGTCGATCTTGCAGCAGGCGCTAAAAATTATCCTTATTGGATTACTGTTGTTCCCAGCCACCGTTCCGGCGGCCCTGGCGGAACCGCTGCGCTTGGGAGTTTTCCCCTACATTTCGCCAAGCCAGATGGTGGAGCAACTGAGCCCACTACAACAACGCCTGGCGGAGGCCATGGACCGCGAGGTGGAAATGGTTTCCGCCCCGGATTTTATGAATTTTGTCGAACGAACCACCCGGGGCGACTATGATCTGGTCATCACCGCCCCCCACATGGGCCGCCTGGCCCAACAGCGCGACGGCTGGCAACTGGTGGTGATGTCCGGACAGCAGACAGCCACCGTGATTCTGGTACGCCGTGATTCGCGGATCGATCAACTTGAGGATCTGCGCGGCCGAAAAATGGCGGTGGGCAATTGGCGTTCCGTCACCTATCTGCTGGCCACGCAGGCCCTGGCCGCACAAGGGCTGACGCTGGGAGTTGACGTGGCGGTGGTGGAAACCGCCACCTTTTCCAACGTGGTTACCGCCCTGCTGCATGGCGCGGTTGAAGTCGGCGCTACCCCCACCCTGCTCTGGGATCAGTGGGCTTATGTTAATGAAGAACAGCGCTTGCAACTCCGCGAACTTTTCCGGGCCCCACCCCCCAACCCCCACTCTTTTCTGATCATGGCCCCCCCCACCATGACTTCAGCCGAGGTCCAGCGCCTGCGCCAGTCCCTGCTCACTTTCGGAAACACCCCGGTCGGGGCAGAATTTTTCCGCCACAGCCGGTTCCATTCTTTCCTGCCGCCTGACGAAGAGGCCATGGCCTTAAGCGACCCTTTTATCCATGTCCTTGTGCCGGACGCACCCTGAGCCCTTAACCTTAATGAAGGTCCGATCCATGCCCGCAGCAACCCCCGCCCCCTTCACCGGCCTCTCCTGGTGGCGCTCGCTGCGCTTCAAGGTGGTGCTACTGGTAATGCTGGCCATCGCCGGCACCCTGGGGGTGGTGCTGGCCAACAGTTACCGCCTGACCACTAACGCCTTAGAGGCCCAAACCCAAGCACAACTCGACGCTTTAATCCCCCTGCTGAACGCCTCCCTGGCCGGCCGGGTGTTCCAGCGTGATCACAGCGAAATCAACGCCATTGTTCAGCAACTGGTAATATCGCCTTACACTGAAATCAACTATATCGTGGTAGCAGACCGGCGCGGCGAGATTTTATCCGCCGCCGGCGCTAACAAATCCCTTCCCCCGCCGGACACCTCGATTCTGACGGCCCTTGATGATCAGACCTATCATGCCCGGATGGACCTGACCCTGGCCCGGGATACCCTGGTCGGCACCGTACGCTTCGGTTTGTCGCTCTCCGGGCTGGCCGGTTTGCGGGCCAAAGTCTTCTACCAGAGCCTGCTGATCGCCGCCCTGGCTCTGACCCCGGCCCTGCTGCTACTGGCCTGGGGCGGCTATCTGGCCACCCGCCGCCTCAACGGCCTGCTGGCCGCCACCCGACGGATTATCGGCGGTGATTACAGCACCACCTTGCCGGTGCAGGACCGCGACGAGATCGGTCTGCTGGCCGCCGCCTTCAATCACCTGCAGGCCAGCGTTGCCCGCCAGATCACCGAGCTGGAAGTGCGCAACCATAAGCTGCACCGGCTGTCGGAGGTCAACAGCCGGCAACTGGCCAGCCTGCGGGCCAGCGAAGAGCGCTACCGCACCATCTTTAACGCCCCCAGTGACGCCATTTTCATCCATGAATCCCCCAGTGGCAAGATCATCGACGTCAACCGGGCGATGCTGGAGATGTACGGCTACCGCTACGATGAGGCGCTCAAATTAGATGTGGCCGACATCAGCGCCAATGCGCCGCCTTATACCATGACGGAAGCCAGCCGCAAAATCGCCGCCGCCATCAGCCAGGGCCCGCAACGTTATGAATGGCACGCTCGCCGGAAAAACGGCGAACTGTTCTGGGTTGAGGTGTCACTGCGCCTGACCAGCGCGCAGGGCCAGGAGTTGGTCATTGCCGTAGCCCGGGACATTCACGCCCGCAAAATGGCCGAACAGGCTCTGGCCAACGAAAAAGAACGCCTGGCCATCACCCTGCAGAGCATCGGCGACGGGGTAATCACCACCGACCGGGAAGGGCGTATCATGCTGCTTAACGTTCTGGCCAGCCGACTCACCGGCTGGACCAGCACTGAGGCCGCCGGCCGGCCGCTGCCGGAGGTCTTCCGGATCATCAACGAACGAACCGGGGAGAGCTGCCCCAACCCGGTGGAGAGGGTGCTGGCCACCGGGCAGATTATTGCCCTGGAAAACCATACCGTGCTGATCGCCAAGGACGGCAGCCGACGGCCCATCGCCGACAGCGGCGCCCCGATCCGCGACCAGGAGGGAGAGATTATCGGCGTGGTGCTGGTGTTCCGGGACATGACCGAACAGCAACGCCTGGAAAAAGAGCTGTTAAAGGTCAAGAAGCTGGAGTCGGTGGGGGTACTGGCGGCAGGCATTGCCCATGATTTCAACAACCTGCTTACCGCCATCCTGGGCAATGTCGACCTGGCCCGCTTTTTACTGAAAAACGGGAAATGCGAGGCCGAACAACTGGCCAACCTGCTGGATGAGTCAAAAAAAGCCGGCCAGCGCGCCCAGGGGCTGACCCAGCAACTGCTGACCTTCGCCCGCGGCGGCGACCCGATCCGCAAGCTCGCCTCGCTGGTGGCGGTTATCAAGGATTCCGCCGCCTTCGTGCTGCGGGGCAGCGGGGTAAGTTGCGACTACCGGATTCCCGACGATCTGTGGCTGGTGGAGATCGACCAGGGCCAGATCAGCCAGGTGATCCAGAACATCGTCCTCAACGCCCGCCAGGCGATGGGCGAGAGCGGCCGGCTCACCATCAGCTGTCATAACCGGGCCGAAAAAGAGCTCGAAGCCGGCCGGCCGGGGCCGTTTGTCGCCATTATCATCAGCGACAGCGGCCCAGGCATTCCGGAAGAATCACAGGAACTGGTGTTCGACCCCTACTACACCACCAGGGAGGGGGGCAGCGGCCTGGGGTTGGCCATTTGTCATTCCATCGTCAGCAAACATGACGGCTATATCGAGGTGGCCTCGTCCCCCGGGGCCGGTACCACCTTTACCCTTCTGCTGCCGGCCAGCCAGGAAAATCTGCAACCCGAGCCGCCCGCCTCCCCACCGGTCAAGCAGCGGCAAGCCAAGATTATAGTGATGGATGATGAAGAGATGGTGCGCCAGGTACTCCGGCAGATTCTGGAACACCTGGGGCATCAGGTCATTACCGTGGCCGACGGCCAGCAGGCCCTGGAAGCTTACCAAACCGCCCGGCAGAAAGGCGTCCCCTTCGACCTGATAATCATGGACTTGACCATCCCCGGCGGCATGGGCGGCAAGGAGGCGGTACAAAAACTGCGCGAGTTGGACCCCACCGCCCTGGTGGTGGTGGCCAGCGGCTATGCCGATGACCCGGTGCTGGCCGACTACCAGGCGCACGGCTTTGCCGCCCGGCTGCACAAACCGATCCTGCTGGAAGATCTGAACCAGATAATCCAGCAGCTCCTGGGGGATGAACCCCGTTAACCAGGTCATCGGGGTTGCCCCGCATCCCGTGCCTCCCGGAATCAAGACATCAAGGCTTCAGGGCATCAGGGCCGTTCGGCCCCGGTCATGTTCAGGAACAGTTTCACCAGACGGGGATCAAAAGCACTGCCCGCTTTTTTTTCAATCACCAGCCTGGCCTGCTCCGGTTCCAGGGGCATGGTGGGAAGAGGCGGCTCCATCCCGGCCTGGCCGGCCAGCGGGCCGGCCCGGAGCATTTCATCATAGGCATCCACAATGGCAAACACCCGGCATTCCGGCGGGATCTCTTCTCCGGCCAACCCCAGAGGGTAGCCCGTGCCATCCCACTTCTCATGGTGCTTTAAAATAAGCTCGGCCACTGCGGTGTATTCACCACAAAACCCGGCGATCCGACTGCCGATTTCGGGGTGGCGCTGCAGCAGTTCCACTTCCTCCTTGGTGAGCGGGCCCTTTTTGGTAAGCAGTTCATCGGGGATCGCCGCTTTCCCCAGATCATGGACCTGCGCCAGCAACTCCAGGTTATGCAACTGCTGCCGGTTCAATCCCGCTTCCCGGCCCAGGCGGAGGGCCAGTTTTTGCAGATTCTCCACGTGCCCGGTATGGTGCCGATCCTTTTCCGCACTCAGCCGCAACAGGTTATCCAGTACCATTTTCCGGGTTTCCGAACCCTGCGCCGCCTTGCTCTGGTACATCAGCATATCCGCTTTTTTCAGCAACTCCTCCAGGTCGCCGGCCGATGCATCGGTGCCGGCCACGCCGCAGGAAATGCTCACCGGTAGAGCGGGATTTTCCTGGTTGTGCACCTTAACCGCCGCCTGGATTCTATCCACAATGGCCCGCCCCGTCTTCTCCGTGGTATTGGGCAGCAGGGCGACGAACTCATCCCCGCCGATCCGGGCTAAAATATCCACCTTCCGCAAGGAGGCCTGCAATAACTCCGAGGCCTTTATGATCTGCAGGTCGCCCTGTTTGTGACCCAAGGTGTCATTGATGATCTTCAGACCGTCGATATCGGCCACAATAACGGCCACCGGCTCCCGACTGTGATTGAGCCGCAGCAGTTCCTGCTCAAAATAAACCCGGTTGTAAACCCCGGTCAACTGGTCATGGAAACTCAAATAGACCAGTTTATCGCCGGCCTGTTTATTGGCGGTGATATCCGTGTTGCTTCCGCGAATGCCGGAAAATTCCCGCTTTTCATTATAAACCGCCCGGCTGATGTTTTTCAGCCAGCGGACTTCGCCCTGTTTAGTAATGATCCGGATGGTAACCGACAGGGCCTGGTCGGCCTCAAGGTCATGGCCTTGCGCCTGCAGACGATTGAGGTGCTCCTGCCAGACATCCCGATCGTCGGGATGAATGATGTACCACAGCAGCCACGGATGCTGGCGAAATTCCTCCGGTTTATAGCCGGATATTTTTTCACAGGCCGGCGAAACATAGACATAACCACCTTGGGCGTCCATCCAGAAAATCCAGTCGGTGGCAAAATCCGCCAGAATCTTAAAAAGCTCCCGACTGGTGGCCATCTCCTGCTGGTGCCGTTGGAGTTTCCGCCGCATCGACTCCATGGCCCGGCCCAGGACGCCGATTTCGTCGTTACTGTTGATCGCCACCGGTTGAGAGAGATCCTTTCGGGCCCAGGTGCGCGCCACCGCCACCAGATGCTCCAACGGTCGCAGCAGCCAGCGCAGCACCAGGAAGGTCAGCACGGTGCCCAGCAGCACGATCAGTAACCCGAACAGAACCGTGTTGTTGAACTGCTTTTTATGCTTGGCCAGCAACTCGGAGTTGTCGTAAACCCGCTTCAACACCCAGGCGTAGTCGCCGGCAAAATCCGCCAACGGCACCATCTGTACCAGATAGTTGCCGTGGTTCAACCGCACCGGTTCGCCGTGGCAAAGAGCGGCGGTGGTTTCCGGGCCAATATTCAGATAATCCGGCTCATTGGCACCGGTACCGTTAAGGACCGACAGCGTGGCTTCATCGAGGCGCAACAGATACCATTCCCCGCCGGCAGCGCGTTGCCAGATGCCAAGGATCTTTTCATCCAGGTTAACCCCAAGCTCAATGGCACCGATGTATTCACCGTTGAAAAACACCGGCTCAAGATGGCGGTAAGCAAGGTAATGCACTCCTTGCTCCAAGCCGGTCAGTCGCTGCTGCCGCTGGTGCACCAGACCCGGCATGGTCCGTTGGGCCTCCAGGCTGTCGCCATGCACCTCCGGCCGGTGGCCACGGTAAAGGGTGGTGTGGTCGGAAAGATGAAAATGATAGACATTGATCCCCAACTCCGTCAGCATCGGCATGGCCGGCTCCACCAATGCCGCCAGCGCCTCCCGGTCGGCGGCGGCAAAGGCGGCAATCAGTTCCCGGTTTAGCAAAATCTGACCAATGGTCGCCTCCATCAACTGGTAAATTACGGTGGTTCTGCGATAGATGGGGTCGATGCTGATCCGGGTAATGATCACCTCCTGCTCACTAAGCAGATCCCGGGCGTTATGGTATGATTTCAGCGACAGGATTGAAACCAGGATCAGGGCGATCAAGGCAAAACTGAGGCCGATCCGGAAAACTATGGTCTGATGTTTCATTCCCCACCTGTTCTCCGCGGACAACGGTAACCCAATGAGTTAAAAGCCCCACATCTGACAAAAATAAAATTTATTAATAAATATTCACATTACGGGCGAACGAAAAACACCCATTTCCCCCTATAGAACCTGAACTACTTTTTGTCAACTGTAAAATAAAGTTGACAAAACAGGTCTAGCCAGCACCATACGGTGCTACAGCAACACCCCCAACCACGCCGGCCCGCCCAATCACCTCTTTACAGGGCCTTCACAGCGCCCGACCAAATCCCAGAGCCTGCCGATTGACCAGAACCCCGGTCTGCTCCTGTTGCAGTTCGTAACCGGTGGTCAAAAACGGCAGCAGGAAAAGGCGGATATCACGGATGGCAAAAGCCAGTTCCGGCAGGCGGGGGAAAACTTCGCGACGGTTGATGGTAAGGTAGGCTAAAATGGGCACCAGGCTTTGGATCGCCTCACCCTGGGGGAGGGTAACCGCCGGCAGCTCCCCGACCGGCAGTTCTTCACGCTGGTCGAAGGCCGGCTGCGCCAGGGTAAGGCGGGCCGCCAGTTTAAGGTACAAATCGGGCCTGATCTTAAAAGCCGGGACCCAGAAACGCAAGGGCCAATGCTCCCAGTCCGTCTGGATCACCCGCGGCTGGTTGGTCAGCCGGATCAGGTCAGCAAAACTGGCCAGAGGCAGTGGACTGCCCCCCACTTCAAGCTGCCAGAACGGCAGATAGAGCACGTTTTGACTCCGCGAGCGGACCATCCCGAAGGGCAGCGGTACCAGGCGCCCATCCCGGAACCACCAGGCGCTGAGGCAATTACGGCAATAAAGGACATTGCTGTCCCGCGGCCCCTCCAGGTTCCAGCCGCAGCCGGGGCAGATGGTGGCCAGCTGGTGTAGCTGCCAGGCCGGCTCTGTTTCCTGCAGCGCTCCCAGAGTGTCCTCTTCGACGGCCGGCCCCAAAAGCGGCGTACCGGCCACGGCATCGAAAAATTGCTGGCCCCGCCGGGCAATGGGCAGGTAAACCAGTTGGACGCTTTCCCCGATCAGAGCCTGATGGTATACATTACCACCGACCGGGGCAATTTTGCGGCCTATCCGTTCAATAATCCCGGCGGTGGTCAGATGATTGGTCAGAAAATTGGCGTCGGCAGGCACGGCAAAGCGCATCGGCATCACCTGGGTGCGCACACTGAGATTGGGCGGCAAAAAAGGCAGCTCCACCCCCGGCAGGGAGTGGTTGCCGATCCGGGCGCTCACCCCGCCTGGGGTGCAGGAATAAAAACAGCCCCGGAAATGCAGATAGGGGACCTGGAGCACCTCGCTGAATTGCGGTCGAACCGGCAGAGTGAGGCGGAAGTAGTCGCTGCCGACCAGAAAGGTGCTGACGTTGCAATAGGCGCAGGTAACCAGGTGATCGGTTTCCGCCAGCTCAATGGGGCCGCCGCACTGGCGGCATTCCAGGACCAGCTTCATGGACTAAAGCCCCACCGGTTGGACGGCCGGGCGCCTCCGTTTACAGGCGCTCACCGCACTGATTACAAAACATTGAGCCGGGCAGATTTTCCGCCTGGCAGCGACCACAAACCGGGGTCGGCGGCACGGTGTCGCTGGGCTGGCCACATTTGGGGCAGAACCGGGCGTTGGGGGTCAGATTTTTGCCGCAGTGCTGGCACTGCTGCAGCACCACCTGCTGATGCCCGCAATGGGGACAGAACCGGGCCTCAACGGGGATCTCTCCCCGGCATTCCGCACAGGTAGCCCGCCCCTGACCGGCGGCTGCTGCCCCAGCCGGGGACCCCTCCGGCTGGGGATGAAGAGCCGAGGCAAACATGGAGGGCAGCATCAGGCCCATGCCCATGCCCAGGCCGTTGCCGGCGGCCCCCTGTGATTCGGCGGCTTTCTCCATGGCCTGGGCCGCTTTAAGCTTCACCAGCCGGTCAAGGTCGGTGATCACTCCCAACCGGCTCTTGTCGTCGATGGTCTTCTGGACCTCCGGCGGCGGGGTGATCGAGGTAATGTAAAGCCGGTTCAAGGCCAGGCCCAGGTGGGAAAAATCCTCCCGCAACCGCTCCTGCAGGCCGGTGGATAGTTCTTCATATCGGCCGGGCAGGTTGAACAGGGTATCCAGTTCGCTGCCCAGGTGGTCGTTGAAGCGGGAGACGATCACCCGTTTGAGATACTCTTCGATCTCGGCGCTGCTGTAGCGCTGCATGGTGCCGACCAGGGTGTTGACAAAAAGCGCGGGCTGGACGATCTGGAGATTGAAAACCCCATGGGCCCGTAGCCGGACCAGACCCAATTCACTGTCCCGGAAAGCCACCGGATCGCGGGTCCCCCATTTCAGGTTGGGAAAGATTTTGAGGTTGGTAAAGTAAATCTCGGTGCGCAGGGGGCTGGTCATGGCCCAGGGGGCGGCCAGAATCTTGGTCAGGATGGGGATGTTGGCGGTGGTCAGAGTGTGACGGCCGGGCCCGAAGGTATCGCAGGCCTTGCCCTTGTAAAAAAAGGTTGCCGCCTGGGTCTCCCGGACAATAAGCTGGGCCCCGAACTTGATCTCACCCGAACCCCGCTCGGGAATGCGATGGGCCAGCTCAACCCCATCATGGTCGAACCATTCAATAACCTCCAGGAAAACCACATTATCGCCGCTCATCCCCGCCTCCCGGTTTTAAGAAAAAGCATCCCAACTTGGTGCGCCCGGCAGGATTCGAACCTGCGACACCCGGCTTCGAAGGCCGGTGCTCTATCCAGCTGAGCTACGGGCGCCTCTGGAACTTACTTAAAAGCCAGACCCGGCCTGTTTTCATTGCGCTATATTGGCCGGGTTGCTTAATACTTGCCACATTTTTTCGGTGATGGTGGTGATTTCCTCCTCGGTGGTGCTCAGCGGCAGCCAGAGATAGACAATGTTGCCCAGCGGACGAAGCAGCAGACCCTGCTCCAGGCCGGCCAGGTAGATGGGCCAACCCACCCTTTGGACCGCTGGGAAGGGCTGCTTGCCGGCCCGGTCCGCCACCAGCTCCAGGGCGGCGATCATCCCCAGGCGGCGCAGGTCGCCAACCCAGGGCAACTCTTTAAAGCGCGCCAGGCAGCGATCCAGGTGGGCCATCTTGGGGGACAGGCCGGCGATGGTCTGCTCCTCCTCGAAGACCGCCAGGGAACCCAGGGCCGCCGCCGCCGCCAGCGGATTGCCGGAGAAGGTGTGGCCGTGGAAAAAGGTCCGGTTTTCGTGGTATTCACCATAAAAGGCGCGGTAAATCTCATCGCTGGTCATGGTCACCGCCATGGGCAACATGCCGCCGGTCAGCCCCTTGGATAGACAGAGAAAATCCGGGGTCACTCCGGCGGATTCCAGGGCGAACATGGTGCCGGTGCGGCCAAAGCCGGTGGCCACTTCATCAAAGATCAGGTGCACGCCGTAGCTTCTGGTCAGCTCGGCGGCTCGGCGCAACCACTGGGCCGGGTAGATGATCATGCCACCGGCCGCCATCAGCCGGGGCTCCAGAATGAACGCCGCCAACCGTTCGCCTTCCCGGGCCAGTAGTTCGGCCAGCGGCTGCAGGCATTCACAGTCGCAGCGCAACTGTTCCCGGCCGTCGACAGCCGGGGGCAACGGTGCCGGCATCCCGGCCGGACAGCGGTAACAGGTGGGCGGCGTCAGCCGATGGGAAGGGAACATCAGGTGGGCAAAGGCCTGGTGAAATTCCGGTACCCCGCCCAGGCTCATGGTGCCGATGGTATCGCCATGATAACCCCGCTCCAGGGCCAGTAGCCCCTGCCTTTCCGGATGCCCGCTCTGTTGCCAGTACTGCAGCGACATCTTCACCGCCACCTCGCAGGCGGTGGAACCGTTGTCGGAATAAAAAACCTTATCAAGCCCTGGCGGCGTCAACTCCACCAGCTTCGCCGCCAGCCGGATCGCCGGTTCGTGACTGATCCCCGCCAGCAGCACCTGGTCCAGCTTTTCAAGCTGCTCCCGGACGTAACGCTGCATGGTGGGATGGCTATGGCCATGGACGATGCACCACCAGGAAGAGATGGTATCAAAATACTCCCGCCCCTGCCGGTCATACAGCTTGATCCCCTGCGCCCGGTCAACCAGCAGCAGATCCCGTTGGGCGTAATCATGCATCTGGGTAAAAGGATGCCAGATATACTCCCGGTCCTGCGCCATCAACGCATCGTCATTCATGACTTCACATGCTCCTCGGCAAGCCGGTGAATGGCCGGGTACTGACGGTACTGTTCGGCGTAATCGAGACCATAGCCGACCAGAAAGCCGTACTCCACCGTAAAACCTGGATAATCCACCACCACCTCGGCCTCCCGGCGCTCTTTTTTGTCGATCAGGGCACAGACCCGCAGGGAAGCAACCCCGCCGGCCGTAAAATGTTTTTTTAACCTGGTCAGGGTGTGGCCGCTGTCAACAATATCTTCCACCAGTAACACATGGAGGCCGGCCAATGGCAACTCAACATCTTTGCTCAGGCGCACCGTGCCACAGGAAGATGAGGCCTGACCGTAGCTGGCGGCCCGGATGAAATCCACCGTCACCGGTATCGCCAGAGCCCGCACCAGATCGGCGGTAAAGATAAAGGCCCCGTTTAAGACCCCCACCACCAACAATTCCCGGCCATGGTAATCGGCTGAGATTTGCCGCCCCAACTCCGCAACCCGCAGGGCAATCTGTTCTGCGCTGAACAACGTTTCTCCCGGTGCCGCCAAAACCATGGTCCCACTCTCCACTGTTTTACCATTACCGCCAATCGGCGATTTTCCTTGACGCTACCCCTCACCCTGACGCATCATGGACAAAGCCTATAATATACGGGGGTGAAGTCATGCAAAAGTATGAATGCAACGTTTGTGGTTATATTTACGACCCGGAAGTCGGTGATCGTGAAAATGGCATTGAGCCGGGCACCGCCTTTGCTGATCTGCCGGAAAGCTGGAGCTGCCCGATCTGCGGGGCCGACAAGAGCCAGTTTTCTCCAGCCGACTGAATCGCTTATTTGCCGATACAGAAACGTGAAAAGATGGTGTCCAGCAGCTCTTCGCTGCTGACCTCACCGATGATTTCACCGAGGTGACCGAGGCAACTCTGGAGTTCCACCGCCAGCAGTTCCGGCGCCAGGCCGGCGGCCAACCCTTGCTGCAAGCGCACCACCGCC
The DNA here is from genome assembly GCF_029210385.1 of Desulfurivibrio dismutans. Lineage (GTDB taxonomy): Bacteria > Desulfobacterota > Desulfobulbia > Desulfobulbales > Desulfurivibrionaceae > Desulfurivibrio > Desulfurivibrio dismutans. The sequence continues at coordinate 231,381 of NZ_JARGDQ010000003.1, forward strand.
GGCAGGGCCCGGGCCAGGGCGGCCTCGTGGCGGGTATTGGGCACGCAGGCGTAGCCCGGATCCCGGGGTTCCCCACCACTGATCAAACGAAAGATCTGATCCTCCAGCTGGACCAGGCCGGCCCTGGTGCGGGCCGAAACCCCCACCAACTCCCGGCCGAGAAAGCGATCGCGCCAAGGAGCCAGTGCCGCTGCCGCAGGCTCCGTTCCGGTAGTAACCTTTGCGGTCAGCAGATCCAGCTTGTTGACCACCACCAGTACCTTTTTCTCCCGCACACTGTCGTACAGGGCCAGATCTTCGGCGGTCGGCTCACGACCGGCCTCCACCAGCAGCAGTACCAGATCGGCCTCTGCCACCCGGCGGCGGGAGCGCTCAATACCGATACCCTCAACCTCTTCCGTGGTCTCCCGGATCCCGGCGGTGTCGATGAGACGCAGCGGCATGCCGTGGATATTGAGACCTTCTTCAATGGTATCCCGAGTGGTGCCGGGAATGTCCGTTACAATGGCCCGTTCATCCTGCAGCAGGGCGTTGAGCAGACTGGACTTGCCCACGTTGGGGCGTCCCAGGATAGCCACCGCCGCCCCCTCCCGGTAAATCCGGCCCCGGCCGGCCCGTTCCACCAGTTCGTGCAAAGGCTTGCGCACTTCAAATTCCAGCCGGCGCTGCAAAGCGGCAGGGTCGATAATCTCGGCATCTTCGTCGGGAAAATCAATGGCCACCTCCGCCACCGCCAGCACCTCCAACAGGGCCCGGCGCACCGGCTCAAGCTGCTGTTGCAATCCACCCCGCAACTGGCTGACGGCCAGGTTCAGCCCCTCACGGCTGCCGGCGTTGAGCACATCCAGCACCGCTTCGGCCCGGGTCAGGTCGATGCGGCCGTTGAGGAAGGCTCGCTTGGTAAACTCACCCGGCTCGGCGGCCCGCACTCCCTCCTGGACCAGGACCAGAGCAAGCACCTCACGCAACACCACATAGCCGCCATGACCATGGATTTCCACCACGTCCTCACGGGTATAGGTGGCCGGCGCGACCATATAAACCGCCATCACCTCATCCAGCGGCCGTTCCGCCCCCGGCTCGACAATCCAGCCGTAACGCAGTTGATGGCTGCGAAAGACCCCGGCCTCCCCCCGGGCGGGCCGAAACAACTGCGACAGCACCTCCAGAGCCCGGGAACCGCTAATCCGGATAATCCCGATCCCCCCCGCCCCGGGTGGTGTGGCAATGGCGGCAATGGTAGCCTGATCAAATTCGGCAAATGAATCCATAAAAAAAGCCGGGCATCCCCGGCAATAAAATATACAGCTTAACGTTTTCGTCGGCGGCGAGCTTTGCCGGGAGGATGTATTATAATTTTTTTGAAAATCCCTTCCCCCACACTGCGGCTGCGCACTTCACTGTCGCCCTGCAGGGCCAGATGCACAATGCGCCTTTCGGCCGGCCCCATGGCCGCCATGGTCCTGGTTTTGCCGCTGCTCTTCGCTTCTGCAGCCAACTCGCGGGCCCGGTCTTCCAGCAGCGCCCGGCGCTCAGCCCGGAAGCCGGCGGCATCCAGTTCCAGCGCCACCCTTTTGCCCAGTTGCTTGCTCACCATCTTGCGCAACAGGTACTGCAGGGCTTCCAGGGTCTGGCCTTGGGGACCGACCAGCCGATCGCGGCCGACGCCGTCTTCAACCTCCAGATCAGCCAGCAGTTTACCGCTGTTTTGATCCTGCTGCAGCCGAACCCGGGCGGGACCAACACTCAGCTCCAAAAGCCGGGAGATGGTGTTCTGCACCGCCTCCAACTCCCCGGTACTCAAGGGTTCCATCGGGTCCCTGGCGGCCCACGGCTGGTCGACGGCAGCTCGCCCCGCCCTTTTCGATTTCTGCTCTGCTTTGGCACTGGCCGGCCCTTTCGCCGCAGCCGGTTTGCCTTTTCCTGGCCGGCCAGAGGCCGTCCCGGCATTTTCTTGCCGCAATTCATCGGCAGCTTCGGACGCGGCTTCTTCCCGGCCAGCAGCCGGGGCGGCCCCGTTCTCTTCCTCAACCGCTCCGGGCTCCTGCCGCAAGCCGACCCGAATCACCGCCTGGCGGCGCCCGATGCCGAAAATACCCGCCGATCCGGTGTTGATCACCTGAATCTCCAGGGCTTCCCGGGGCACTCCCAGGGCGCTGCAAGCTCCGGCAACGGCCTGCTCAACATCGGCCCCTTTATATTCCATCAAAGTACTCATCACGAGCTACCCCCTAATCTTTCTGGCGATAAATCATGTATTGCTGGGCGATGGTCAACACGTTGTTGATGAACCAGTAAAGGACCAGCCCCGAGGCAAAGTTGAGAAACAGGAAAAAGAAGACCACCGGCAGAAAAAGCATAATCCTCGCCTGCATGGGATCGGAAATGGGAGTCATCTTCTGCTGCACGAACATGCTCAGGGCCATAAACAGGGTCAGTACCGGAATGCCGCCCAACCAAGGTATGTCAAAGCCAATATAGAGCCGGTCTGGGGCGGAAAGGTCGTTGATCCAGAGCATGAAAGGCGCATGGCGCAGTTCGATGGACTGCAGCAGCACCTTGTACAGGGCAAAAAAGACCGGAATCTGCAGCAGCATGGGCAGGCAACCACCCAGGGGGTTGACCTTGTAGGTCTGGTACAGCTTGAGCATCTCCTGCTGCTGACGCTGCTTGTCGTCCTTGTACTTCTCCCGCAGTTTGGTCATTTTGGGCTGAATCTTCTGCATCACCTTCATGGACTTCAGCCCCTTATGGGTCAGGGGCCAGAAAGCAGCCTTGATGATGATGGTCACCAGAATAATAGCCACCCCGTAGTTGCCCACCAGGCCGTATAGAAAATTGAGCAGATAAAAGGTCGGCCGAGCCAGGAAATCGAACCAGCCGAAGTTGACCGAACGGGCCAGCTCATGCCCCAATTCATTGAGCAGGGTGAGCTTCTTGGGCCCGAAGTAGACCTGGTAATTATAACGGTGCGCTCCGCCGGCGGGGATGATATCCGCCGCCGAGGCCAGCACCGTGGTAACCAGGTCATCCCGGCGGGAAGAAAAGTGGGCCGTGGCCTGCGCGACCTCCAGGGGAATAATGCTGGTGAGAAAATAGGAATCATGATAGCCGGCCCAACGCACCCGGCCGGTGAAACTGCGCCCGGCCCGTTCATCGGCCAGGTCCTTAACCTTGACCTGCTGCACCTCGTTGTCCACCAGGGCCGCCGGACCGGTAAAGAGAAAATGCTCCAGAGGATCGCCCTTTTCCACGAAAGGCCGATTTGCCAGGGTCAAATATGGCGCCCCCTGCAGCGGCACCTCGCCCCGGTTAATCACCTCCACCGCCACGTCGATCAGGTAATCGCCATCCCGGAAGGTGTAGGTGCGAATGAACTCCAACCCCAGCGGCGACTGGGCCCGCATGGTCAGAGTGCGTTCCTGCCCCTGGCCCACCACCAGGCGATCCTGGTCGGCGGTAAAGTGCAACATTTCCGCCCGGCCGGGCTCCACTCCCCATGAAAACAGCAGCGGCAGCCCATCTTCGGGCTCCACCCGCACCAAGTCCTTGGGCGGTGAGCCGGGAGCAACGCTTTCCCGAAATTCATTGACCAGGAAACTCCGCAATGTCCCGCCGGCTTCGGAAATCACCGCCGTGTAGAGGTCGGTTTCCACTCGAATTTCCCGGGCCCGATCGCCGGGACCAAGCAAAGTGGCCACATCCACCGGTTGCTGCCCCGGCTCCATCGCTCCCGGAGCAACAAGCTCAGCCGGTGAAACGGGGGCGGCACCCGTGGACGGCTCAGCAGCCAGCCGCTCGGTTTCCGTCGGCTGTTCAGGCACCGGCGCGGGAGCAGGCATGAAGAGAAACTGGTAAATCAACAGCACCGCCATGGACAACACAATGGCGATCAGAGCACGATAATTATCCATAACCGAGGAGTTCCTTATTACTTGACCGGATCAAAACCACCGGTGCTGAAGGGATGGCAGCGCAGGATTCTTTTCACCGCCATGAAGCCGCCGCGCCACACCCCGTACAGAGTGATAGCCTCCAGGGCGTACTGGGAACAGCTTGGTACGAAGCGGCAACTGGGGGGAAAAAGCGGAGAGATGGCCAACTGGTAAAAACGCACCAGCAACAGGCAGCCACGGCGCGGCAGGGACTGAAAGGCGTACCAACGGTACCCGGAGCGGGACTTTAACGCCGGGGGGCGGTCGGGAGGGGTATCAAGGGGAAGATGGACCTTCATCATCCGACCCCCGGCGCCCGACTCAAACCGGCCAGCTCCTGCCGCCCCGTTATCGGCCGTCGCAAAGCTGCCGCCACCGCCGCAGGTGAACCCGGCTTAAAATCCCGGCGCACAGTGAACACCAACTCCAGGGAAGGATGCAGCTCCGGTCGGTTCAACCGGAACAACTCCCGGATGATCCGCTTAATCCGGTTGCGCCGCACCGCCGATTTGACCCCGGAGACACTGATCCCCAGCCGGGCGCCGACGGTGCTGGTCGCCATCCGGTATACCAGGGCGAAACTGTCTCCGCGTACCCGCCGGCCCTGGGCGTAAATCCGCCGGTACTCGCCGGGTTTTCTGATCAGGGCGGACTTGGGCAGAGTGCAGGATGCCATAACCGACATCGGCCGCCGCCGGCCTTATACCGCCAGCCGTTTGCGACCCTTGGCCCGCCGACGGTTGATCACCGCCCGGCCGTTTTTGGTGCTCATCCGTACCCGAAAGCCATGGGTCCGGTGCCGCTTGGTGTTGCTGGGTTGGTAAGTTCTCTTGCTCATGACTAATCTTCCTTCAGGCAATCATTAAAAATGCCGGTTCCGGTCGGGAGGTTACAGCCCCCGAGCGGAAAACCAGCGCGGACATGATCTCAAAAATGCGATAAACGGGAGAACTTATCCGACCGGCAGCGGTTTGTCAACGCCGGAAAAAGTCTTGCCCCGCCGCTCAACGCCCGGTCGGGCCGTTATCACCGTTATCCAAGCCGAATACCTTTCTCAAAACCAGCAGGTTACGTCTTTTATCTTCCGGCTTTTCAGCGCTTTTCAGAAACAGCATGGGATGGTGCAACAGCTTTTTGACCAAAGCACTACTCATTTTCACCACCGCCTTATGCTGCTCCGGGGTAAGCCCCGGCATGGCCGCCAGGGTGCGACCCAACTCCGCCTGGCGCAACTCATCGGCCCGGCAACGCAGTTCGGTGATGGTGGGAGCCAACTCCATATTCTCCAGCCACTGAAGAAACTTAATGGTCTCCTCCGCGACGATCCGTTCGGCCCGATCAGCCTCACGCCGCCGCTCGCCCTTGTTAACCTCCACCACCTGCTGCAGATCGTCAATATCGTAAAGATAAATATTATCCAGATCGTTCAGCCCCGGGTCCAGGTCGCGGGGCACGGCGATATCGATCAGGAAAACGGGCCGGTTATAGCGCTGCCGCATCAGTGGCGCCATGTCATCCCGGCGCAGGATCATATCCGGCGAGCCGGTGGAACTGATCAGGATGTCGGCCTCGGCCAGCCGGGGCACCAGCTCGGTTAAAGCCGCAGCCTCGCCGTTGAACCGCCGGGCCAGCGACACCGCCCGCTCCAGGGTGCGGTTGGCCACCACTACTTTGCCTATCCCCTGGGCCAGCAGATGTTCGGCGGCCAATTCAGCCATCTCGCCGGCCCCAGCCAGCAGCACCGTCTTACCGGTGAGATCACCCAGAATCTTGCGGGCCAGTTGCACCGCCGCGTAACTGATGGAAACCGCGCTGCTGCCGATGCTGGTTTCGGTACGAATACGTTTGGCCACTGAAAAGGACTTACTCAGCAGGCGATGAAGAATCGGCCCGGTGGCCTGGTGCTCCATGGCCAGCCGATAGGCATCCTTGAGTTGCCCCAGGATCTGGGGTTCCCCTAAGACCATGGAATCCAGGCTGGAAGCCACCCGAAAGACGTGATTGATTGCCGCCTCGCCGGTTCGCAGGTATGAGTATTTCTCCGCCTCGGCAGCGCTCAGCCCACTGCCGGCAAAGAGAAACTCCCGTACGGAGGCAATGGTGGCCGCTTCCGGTTCGGCCACCAGCAGTACCTCCACCCGGTTGCAGGTGGACAGAAAGCAGCATTCGTCACAGCCGGGAATCTCTTTAATCTGCACCAAGGGGTTGAGGCAGTCGCCGGAAAAGGCCATCTTTTCACGGATCTCCACCGGCGCGGTCTGATGATTCACCCCCAGGCAGGAAATTTTCTCAGCCAGCATAGGTATGAACCCCTCCCAAAAACAAATTAACCCCCCACAGGGTGAACAACACTGCGGCAAAGCCGACAATGGCCATGATCGCCGCCCGCCGCCGCCGCCAGCCGACGGTGAAGCGCTGGTGGATCATGGCAGCGTAGATCAGCCAGGTAATCAAAGACCAGACCTCTTTGGGGTCCCATTGCCAGTAGGTGCCCCAAGCCTGGCGAGCCCACAGCGAACCGGTGATGATCCCCAGGGTCAGCAATGGGAAGCCAATGCTCAGGCAGTGCTGGTTGAGGTTATCCAGAGCTTCCAGCGAGGGCAGGCGTTCGGAGAAAAACCCCATCCGTTTACGCTTGATCTCCCGCTCCTGCAGCAGGTACATAATGCCGCCGCAAAAAGCCAGGGCCAGGAAGGCGTTAGCCATCAGGGCGATCATGCCATGCACCGGCAGCCACCAACTCTGCATGGCCGGCGGCAGGTCCACCAGACGGGCGGGAGAAAAGAGGGCAACCAGCATCAGCAGGGCAATCAGAGGCAAGACAAAGGCAGCAAAATTCTTCACCCGGTAACGCCAGCGAAAGGCCAGGTAGGCCATGGTCAGAGACCAGGCAAAAAAGGAGACCGCCTCATGGCTGCTGGCCACCGGGGTATGCCCGGCGGCAAAGTAGCGGATCAGCAGATAAGCGGTGTGCAGCACCGCCGCCGTCCCCAGCAGGCCCCGGGCCATAAGACGCAGGCGCTGATTAAGGTTGAAAAAACAGACCAAGGCGGTGATGGTGGCCCCCAGGTACAGGGCAAAAACCGCCTGAAAAAGGATATCCATATTTTATACCCTCATAAAAGTAAGTTAATCCGATCCGGCATAACGGCGCTGCAACTCCTCCACGCAGGCCAGCAAGTCATCACCGCCCAGCGTAACCCGCACATGTTCCCCTAATTGCTCCCAGCGCCCCTCCCGGATCCAGGCTGCCAGGTCCGGCGCCACCAGAGCCTTGAACAGTTTTTTGTTTTCCCGGTGGTCACCGCCCCGGGCCAGCACCAAAGGCCGCAAGGCGGCCAGCAGGCACAGCAGCGCCTCGTATTCAAAACCAAAACATTCCTCCAGCTCCCGCCGCAGCTTACCCGCCAGTGCCGGACTGGCCCCGCCGGTGGAGATGGCAATGGTCATCTCGCCTCGTCTGACCACCGCCGGCAGGATCAAGTTGCACCACTTGGGCACATCGGCCACGTTCAGCAGCAGGTTGTCCCGCTCGGCCTCAGCGTGCACCCGGGCCTGCACATCCTGGTCGTCAGTGGCGGCAATCACCAGAAAAGCGCCGGCCAGGTCACCTTCCCGGTATTCCCGGGCCAGCCAGTCAATCTCGCCGGCCGCCTGACGTCGGGCCAGGTCGCCCTGCAATTGCGGGCTGACCACCTTTACCGCCGCGCCACAGGCCAACAGCCCCTCCACTTTACGCCGAGCCACCTCTCCACCGCCCACCACGATACAGGGCCGCTGCTCAAGCTGCAAACAAACCGGAAAAAAACCCATCAATTAACCCTCGCCAATCCTCGCCACCTAATCCGCCATCCCTTTGCGCAGCATCTCTCGCTCCCGCTGGCGGACGTACTGCATCAGGTCCTTCTCTTCCCGGTTTTTGATCAGAAACTGCACCCCGAAACAGAGTTCTCGCCGGTCATTGTCACAACTCCGCACCACCCGGCCTTCCCCGATTCGAACCTCCACCCCCTGCTTGTCGTCCGCGGGGAAATGCATGACGATATCGGTGAGCATATCTCCCACCGGGAGGTTAATTCTACGGCTGGGGCTGACAAACAGCCCGCCGTTGGCGCTGATATTTTCAATGCCGAATTCCTTCAGGTCGCCACGATGCCGAAACAGCACCGTGCTGCCCCGCGGGACCTCCACCCGGTAATTATCACGGCGTTGCAGCCGCACATACTTGGTGGGCATGGAGGTGATCAGGCTGTCTTCGGTCACCTCAAGCAGATCGACAACAAACTTGTTCCACAGCTGACCGCGGTCCTTGAAAATGACCCGTAGCGGCTGGGGGGACATCTCCGCCGGCCAGTCGGTGGGGCGATCCAGCACGATACGATGGTCGTCATGCTCCAGCAGTACCACCTTGCCGGATTCGTAGCCCTTGGCCACCACAATACAAAAGATATGCTGACGGATGATGGCGTCGAGTGCCTGTTGGATAATTTGCGGAGATCGGGTAGCATGAACCCCGTCCCCGAAATCGACCCAACCGCTGAGCAACGCCTTGTCCTCCGCAGATGTGTTTGCTTTGGCCATCATAAATTTAAAATTTTCTTTGCCTGTACCGAGCCCCGGAAGGCTTTAGGAGATACCCCGATGAACAGCCCTCGCCTCACCCTCCCCCTTGAACAAATCTGCTTCGGGATGGACCGACCAACCGACGAGGCCTCATTGGCCGCTATGATCCAGCGCTTTTCCCGACCCGAACTGCTGGCCGTCCTGATCCCCCGACTCAGCGATGAGGAAATCGCCGCCGTCCTTGATTTTTTAACCGCGATGATGCAAAAACATCTTAACGATGCCGAGTATCACCGGTTGTTCACCCAAGACGACCAGCCACAAGCGGATTAAGCCCAACCCGGATAAGCCAGTGCGGCGGCAACCAAGGTTACCACACTACCCACTTTTGCCGGCCGACGCAAGATGCAACTCCCACCCCGGCGACCGACCAGACCAGGAGAAAAAAGACCATGCGTGAACCTGTTATCCATGACCTGCGACAGTTTATCGAAATACTCCGCCGGGAGAAGGAAATTATCACCATCGAGGAAGAGGTTGACCCCTACCTGGAAATCGCCGAAATCCACCGTCGGGTGATCGTCGCCGGCGGCCCGGCGCTGTTTTTCACCAACGTCAAAGGCAGCGGCTTCCCGGTGGTTACCAACCTCTTTGGCACTGCCCGGCGCATGGAACTGGCCTTTGGCCGCCGGCCGGTAAAGTTTGTCCAGGACCTGGTGCATACCGTGGAAACCATGCTCCCTCCGACCCTGGGCAAGCTGTGGCAGAAACGCGGCCTGTTGCACCAGGCCGCCGGTATCGGCCTGAAAAGAACCAGCCGCGCCCCGATTTTAGCCAACCGGCAGACCCCGCCCAGGCTCAACGATCTGCCCCTGCTGACCTCCTGGCACAGCGACGGCGGCGCCTTCGTTACCCTGCCCCTGGTTTACACTGAAGATCCCCTGGGCCGAGGCCACAACCTGGGGATGTACCGGATTCAGCGTTTCGACGACACCACCACCGGCATTCACTGGCAGATCCATAAAGGCGGCGGCTACCACTACCACGAGGCGGAAAAGCGCCATGAGGCGCTGCCCATGACCCTTTATATCGGCGGCCCGCCGGCCCTGATGCTGGCAGCCATCGCCCCGCTGCCGGAAAATATTCCCGAACTGCTGTTGGCCTCCCTGCTGCTGGGCAAAAAACTGCCCATCACCGCCGACCCCGAGGGCGGCCACCCCCTGGTGGCCAATGCCGAGTTTGCCGTCAAGGGCGTGGTGCCGCCCCATGTGCGGCGCCCTGAAGGCCCTTTTGGCGACCATTACGGCTACAACTCCCTGACCCACGACTACCCGATTTTCCAAGCCCAGCGGCTCTATCATCGCCGGGATGCCATCTACCCCGCCACCGTGGTGGGTCGGCCCAAGCAGGAGGATTTTTTCATCGGCGATTTTCTCCAGGATCTGCTCTCGCCGCTCTTTCCCCTGGTGATGAGCGGCGTGCGCCAGCTCAAAACCTTCGGCGAGGCTGGTTTTCACTGCCTGGCCGCAGCCCGGGTCACCGACCGTTACCCCCGCGAGGCCTTTGCCTCCGGCTTGCGGATCCTGGGCGAGGGGCAGCTGTCGCTGACCAAATTCCTCATCGTCACCGACGGTGATCTGGACGTGGCCGATTTCCCCGCCCTGTGGCGCCACATCCTGGAACGGGTGGACTGGCGCACCGATCTTTTCGTCTTTGCCAATGTCTCCCAGGACACCCTGGACTACACCGGTCCCTCGGTCAACTTCGGCTCCAAGGCCATGTTGCTGGGGCTGGGCAAAGAAGCCCGACGGGTGCTACCCGAAGAGTTCCAGGGCTCCCTCCCCCAAGGTTGCGACCGGGCCAAGGCGATGCTGCCCGGCACCCTGGTAGTCCAAGGGCATGGTTACGAGCAGGACCGGGAGCTGCCCGGCCGCCTGGCCGCCCATGCCGGGGTGGCGGACTGGCCGGTGGTGGTGCTGGTCGATGACCTGGCGTCCGCCACGGTCAACCTGCAGGAATTCATCTGGACCTTTTTCACCCGCTTTGAGCCGGCCGCCGACATCCACGCCGCCGGGTGCGAAACCGTGCGCCGTTTCCACCAGGGCCTCACCCCGCCGGTGGTCTTCGACTGCCGGATGAAACCCTGGTACCCGCCGATACTGGAAGTGGATCCGGCCACCAAAGCGCTGGTGGACGGCAAAATGCCCAAAATCCTGCCGGGATATTAAGCAGGTTTTGCTCATGTTTGACGCACCAGCAACCGATGAGGTATAGTGACAACTAACCGCGTTGACGTTTGAATCAGCATTCCGAGGCAAACCCGATGAAAATCAGCGATATCCTGCAACAGCAGTCAATCCCCGGTCGGCAACAAACTTCCGGCCCGGCCGGCGGCACCGACTTTGCCGCCGTCCTGCAAAGCCACCTGCGGGGGGCCGACAGCACAACCCCCACCGGCGACATCAACCAAACCGCCACAGCAACCGGGCCGGTACCGTCCCGGTTGCGCCTGGAGAGCCTGGAGCTTTCCGAAAACGCCATCGCCACCCTGGATGCCTTCAGCCGCGCCCTGGACAACCCAGCCTTGCGGGCCGATGAGTTGGAACCCTACGTCAGTGTCCTGGAAACCAAAGTAGCCGCCATGCTGGACCTGAAAAGCGAACTGCCGGAACAGGAGCCTCTGGCTAAGATTCTGGAAGAAGTGGCCACCGTTTCCTTCCTGGAAACCGCCAAGTACCGCCGAGGAGACTATCATTAAACTAAATGACTGAGCGGCTACAGAAATTTCTAGCCCGGGCGGGGGTGGCCTCCCGGCGCAAGGCGGAAGAGTATATCGCCCAGGGCCGGGTGAAGGTGGACGGCCAACCGGTGGAAAAGATGGGGCAAACCATCGACCCCGAGCGCCAGCGGGTAACCTTCGACGGCCGGTCGGTGACCCCGCCAAACCAAAAACTCACCGTCCTGCTCAATAAACCGGCCGGTTACGTTACCACCATGGCCGACCCCCAAGGCCGGCCCATCGTCACCTCGCTGCTCAATGAACCCGGGTTGCGCCTCTTTCCGGTGGGGCGCCTTGACCTGGACACCGAAGGGGCCCTGCTGCTGACCAACGACGGCGAACTGGCCCACAACATCCTCCACCCCAGCCGCCAGATCAACCGCACTTACCTCGCCACCGTCAAAGGCCACCCCGACCGGGACGCTTTGCAGCAACTGCGCCGGGGGATCGTGCTGGAAGGACATCGCACCTGGCCGGCCAGGATTCGGGAACTGCGCCGCAACCAGGAGACCACCACCCTGGAGGTCATCATCCACGAAGGGCGTAAACGGCAGGTTCGCAAGATGTTTGCCGCCATCAGTCATCCGGTCCTGCACCTCAAAAGAGTGGCTTACGGTGGCCTGCGGCTGGGCTCTTTGGCCAGCGGCCAGTATCGTCGGCTGGGCCCCGAAGACCTCAAAATGCTCTTCCGGCCGGCGGCCAAATAAATGGACCGCCGTTGCCGGAGAATCGCAAAAAATCGGACCGCCAACAAATATCTTTTGCATTAGCACATCGAAAAAGATAGATGTATTACATAACTTGATATTATCTCTTGGCCTCGAAGGTTGAGCGGCCGTTGTCGGGGGTCCTGGCCACAAGACCAAAGGTGCCGTACTGCTGAGCGCTTACGGCTCGCTGAAAGAGCAGGTCTTGGGGCCTGGTGAAAGGTTACGGAGGAAGGAAACCATGAACAAGTCGGAACTGATCGCAGCTTTGGCGCAGAATACCGAGCTTCCGGTCCGCGAAGCCGGTGCCGTGACCGGGACCATCCTGGAAGCAATGACGGCGGCCATGGCCCGCGGTGAAAACATTGAAATCCGCGGTTTTGGCAGCTTTGTGGTCAAGGATTACGACTCATATCACGGCCGCAACCCCAAAACCGGAGAAAAAATCAGTGTTCCCCCCAAAAAAATGCCCTTTTTCAAGGTTGGCAAGGAGTTGAGGGAAAAACTCAATCGCTGACGTAACTGTCCGGCAGCACTCCATCTTGCGGTGATCAGGTCGGCTTGAGTACCGGATGCACGCTACGCCGACTTGGCTTACCGCAACCTGGGGCACGTCCGTTCAGTTACGTGCCAGAATGAGCTGGATAGTTACTCGCTGACAATACCGCCTACCAGATCGTATGGATGGGCCTCACTGATCAGCACCCGAACCAAGTCCCCGGCCCGGCAGTTACCCTCGTTAATGTACACGCAGCCATCGATTTCCGGAGCCTGAAACCACCCCCGGCCCTCAAGCAGTAACTCGGTTTCACCGCTCACCCCTTCCACCAGCACCTCTTCCACCTGTCCCACCCGGGCCTGATTGACCGCCAGGGAAATATCCGATTGCAGCGCCATCAGGCGCTGAAACCGCTGCTCTTTGAGTTCCTCCGACACCTGCCCCGGCAGGGTGGCGGCCGCACTGCCCTCTTCGTTGCAGTAGATAAACATCCCCACCTGCTCCAGCCGGCAATCGTTGAGAAAGGACGCCAGGCGGTCCACATCCTCTTCCCGTTCACCGGGAAAACCGACCATGAAAGTACTGCGGATCACCGCCCGCGGCACCAGCCGGCGCACCCTGGCCACCAGTTCGCGGACCAGTTGCTCGCCATAGGGGCGGTTCATGGCTTTGAGCACCGGATCGGAGACATGCTGAAAAGGCATGTCGAAATAAGGCAGAATGCGGGGGTGCGCCGCCACCAGTTCCAGCAGCTCGTCGCTGACCCGGGTAGGATAGAGATAAAGCAAGCGGATCCATGGCACCTGGGGGACCTCCCGGTGCAATTCTTTGAGCAGCAAAGGCAGCCGGGGGCCGCCGGGACCGAGATCCAGGCCGTAGGCAGTGAGATCCTGGGCCACCAGGGTCAGCTCCTTGACCCCGGCAGCGGCCAGGGCCCGGGCCTCGTGCAGAATATCCGCCGGCCGGCGGCTGCGCAGGGGGCCGCGAATGGCGGGGATCATGCAGTAAGAACAATGGTTGCCGCAACCTTCGGTGACTTTCAGGTAAACGCGGTGGGGCGGGGTGGTCAACTGGCGAGGCAGTTTGGCGTCGGGCAGAAAACGCTGCGTTCCAGCTTGCGGAAGGTAGCGCACCCAATCCGCCGCCCCGGTGCCGCTGGGCTGATGCTCCAGGGCCTGCAGACGGGGGGCAATGGTGGCCACCTCTTCGGTCCCCAGAAACAGGTCCACCTCGGGCAGCTCGCCCACCAGGCTGCTGCCATAGCGCTGCACCATGCAGCCGCAGACCACCACCCGCACGGCAGGGGATTTTTTCTGCTCAATCAGCCCCAGGATAGTATCAATCCCCTCTTCCACCGCCGATTGAATAAAGCCGCAGGTGTTTACCAGCAGCACATCAGCCTCGCCGGGTTCAGTTACCGGCTGTAGCCCGGCGGCCACCAGCTGGCCCAGCATCAGCTCGGAATCCACCAGGTTTTTAGGACATCCCAGGCTGGTCAAATGAATGGTTTTCATTGCTAAAGAACTCATGTAAGGGTTATAAAATCCTGCAGTAAAGCCAACAGCCGCCGGGCCTGACGGCGAAAATCGCGGTGGCGGAAGGCCGGCGCCCAGGCCTGCTCTTCCCGTACCAGGTCCGAAACCAGCAGAACCGAAGCCAGCGGCACCCCCCGAAAGGCCGCCACCGTGGCCAGAGCGGCAAACTCCATCTCCACGGCCAGTATTCCCCGGCCCCGATAATCAGTAACCTTTCCCCAGGTTTCTCGATATGGAGCATCGGTGGTCCAAACCGGCCCGGCGTGCACGGTAAAGTCGGCCTCGGTTAAGTGGCCGACCAGCTTGCGATTCAAATCGTCGTCGGCTGCCGCCGGCCCACCAGTCAAAGGATAATGGGCCGAGGTACCTTCCTCGCTCAAGGCAGTAGTGGGCAAGACAATATCACCCACTTCGACACCGGGAGCCAGGGCACCGCACCAGCCCAAAGTAATAACCGTGGAGGCTCCCAGAGCGACCAGCTTCTCCAGGGCCATCACCGCCACCGGGGCGCCGACGGCTGGTCCGGCCAGCCACCCCGGCCCGGCCGGGGCCGTATAAAGGGTGCCAGGGAAAAAAACATGTCGCTGCCAGCCGGCTTTCCTGACCGTTGCGTCGGCCAACCGAACCTCGGCGGGATTGATCAGCAGCAGTCCGGAGCCGGCAAGTTCCGGCTCCCCCGGACCCCGGCAGGGTTCAATCACCACTCCACCGGACTGCGGCTTTACGCTCATCATCATGGCCAGCATCTTCAGGTGTTCATCAATGGTAAGTTTAAAGTGCCTAAATTAACACGCTTCAGTTAACCACGCTTGCACAAAAAAAGACGGCAGAACCACTCCCGAAGGGAAGGTCCTGCCGTCTTTCAAGGTTGTCCGTCTTCTCGGAAAGGAAGACGAACGAAACCGCAACTCGTCCTTACATGCCCAGCAGAGCGCCGTAGGGATGAGCGTAAAGCAGAATCAGGGAGATAACCAGACCGAAAATGGTCAGCGACTCGGCGAACGCAATACCGAGGATCATGGTCACGGTAATCTTACCGGAAATTTCAGGGTTCCGGGCAATGCCGGCACAGGCGTTACCGCTGACCACACCGATACCAATACCACAACCCAGCGCCGCCAGACCAACGGAAAGGGCGGCCGCCACACAGACTACGGCAATGGCCATCTGATTAACACCGCCACCTTCGTGGCCGGCGGCCATGGCTACAGAAGCCATCCCCATGACCATCAGGCCGGTAAATGCACCTACTGCAAACTTTTTCATACCTTTTCCTCCTTAAAAATGATGTTGTGTAGTGAAGATTGGCCTTCTTCAAAAAAACCGTTTTCGGGATCCAATACCCTTATCAAAATCAGATGCAAACCTCAGGCTTGTTATCCGCAAACATTCGGCAGCGGCGCAGATTGTGACAAGCAGCCCGGTGCCGCGCACACCGGTACGTAAACACCCGGGTGGGCGATCGCCGCAAGATGCGGTGCTGATCGACATTTGCGTTTAGTGGGCCTCTTCCATGGCCATGGCGAAGTACAGCACACTGAGCAGCACGAAAACCGCCGCCTGCACAAAAGAAACCAGCACGCCCAACACCATGATTGGCAGCGGCGCGAAGTAGGCGCCGGCCAGGATAAAGAGGATGGCCAGCAGGGTTTCTTTGGCCATGATATTACCGAACAGACGAATGGAAAGTGAAAGAATACGGGCAAAGTGGCTGATCAACTCGATGGGCAGCATCAGGGGAATCAGCGCCGGCATGGGCCCGAAAAAGTGTTTGACGTAGGCCGCCCCGTGATACTTAACCCCCAGAATATGGGTGGTGACAAAAACGATCAGGGTCATGGCCAGGGTAATATTGAGGTTGGCAGTGGGCGAGAACATGCCGGGGATCAGGCCGATGAGGTTGCTGATCAGGATAAACAGCCCGAAGGTGGCCAGCATGGGGAACATCATCCGGGCGCCTTCGCGGCCCATGTGCTCGGCCATGAAATCTTCGATCCCGCCGACCACCACTTCCCAGAAGTTCTGACCATGGCCGGGAATCATCTCCAGCTTGCCGCCCATGGTGAGGCGAGGCAGAACAATGAGGAACAGCATGACCAGCACAGTGTAAGTAACATGGGGCGCCAGCAACTGGGTCATGTCCCAGAAATTGCCGGGCTCGGGCATGTCGTGGGGCACCGGCAGCCCCAGAATATTTTCCAGAATCAGGTTGAGAAACAGAATTGGATGTTCCATGGCTGCCTGCTACGCCTCCTTCAAAAGTCTTTTCACCTTACTGATGGTTGCCAGTACGATACCGACCTGGACCGTGGCCAACCCCACCAGAAAGCCCGGGATATGAAGCTGTTGATAGCGAACCAGATAGTAAAAGAGCAGCCCCAGCACAACGAGCCGCCCCAAACATTTGAGCATGAACCGAATCTTGGCCTGTTTGGTAGGGTTCAAGGACAGCCGGACGGCGTCTCTTTTGAGCCATTGAAAACTCAAAATCACCACAAAGCCGCCGATCAACACAGAAATCCCGGCCAGCGGCGAAACCAGCAGCCATCCGGTCAGAGCCATGCCCAGCAACACCAGGTAGCTCAGCAGCTCAACCCGCCGGATGGGAATATCGGCGCCTTCCGTTCCGCCTGTCATCAGTTCCGCCTGCGTCGCCGTGGTCATAAATCCTTTCTCTGGCTTAGCACATAAAGATTTTTGAAGGCGGCCGCAATACCGAAGGCCAGAAAGATCAGGGTCAGCCAGGGGGCTGTACGCCCTTCAAAAACCTTGTGGTCGAGAAAATAGCCGATCCCCAGACCGATGAAGATCGAAAAGACCATGGTCAGCCCGATGGTCCCGAAAATGGTCAGCAACTTCCATACTTCCTGTCGTTCGCCAGCCATTTACCCAACCTTAGTGACGCACCATGGACGATAATGAATCACCCCTCATAAAAACGTAAAGTGCTTCGTATCTAGCAAGGCCGCCAGCTAAAGTCAACGGCTTTTTTAGCAACGAGGCAAAAAGCTGGGGCGCCGCCCTTTCCCGAGCCGCCCCCCGCAAGGTATCAGGCCCCGGCCAGTTGCTTGAATGACCACTCGGTTTTTTCCAGCGCCAGGGCCAGGTCGGCTTCACTCTGGGCGGCCGAAATGAAGGCCGCCTCAAACTGAGCCGGGGCCAGCCAGATGCCCTGACCGCGCATGTTGCGATAATGGGCGGCATAACGTTCGGTGTCGGCCCGGATGGCGGAAGCATGGTCGGTCACCGGACCCGGGGTGAAGAAGGTGGTCATCATGGAACCCACCCGGTTGAGGGTGGTCTGGCCCGGCAGGTATTTGTCGGCCAGGTCGGACAGGCCGGCGGCAAAACCGGCGGCCTTGGTCTCCAACTGCTGATAAAAGCCGGGACGACCGAGCTCCCGCAGGGTGGCGGCGCCGGCGGCCATGGCCAGGGGATTGCCCGACAGGGTGCCAGCCTGATATACCGGGCCGTCCGGGGCAATGTGGTCCATGATATCTTTTTTGCCGCCATAGGCTCCCACCGGCAAACCGCCACCGATGATCTTGCCCAGGCAGGTCAGGTCGGGCCTGACCCCGTAAAACTCCTGGGCTCCGCCCAGGGAAAGCCGGAACCCGGTGATTACCTCGTCGAAAATCAAGACAATCCCCAGTTCGGTGGTAAGCTTACGCAGGGTTTCGAGAAAACCGGGGGTCGGCGGCACTACACCCATGTTGCCGGCCACCGGCTCGACGATGACGCAGGCGATATCCAGCTTATCATCCCGCAGGGTTTTTTCCATAATCTCAGGATCGTTATATGGAATGGAGATGGTGTTTTTGACAATATCCTCGGGCACTCCCGGGCTGCCGGGAATCCCCAGGGTAACCACACCGCTGCCGGCCTTGATCAGAAAACTGTCGGCATGGCCATGGTAGCAGCCGTCAAACTTTATCACCTTGCTGCGCCCGGTGTAACCACGGGCCAGGCGCACGGCACTCATGGTGGCTTCGGTGCCGGAACTGACAAAGCGCACTTTCTCCACCGCCGGCAGGGCCGAGGCGACCAGTTCGGCCAGTTCGATCTCCTTTGAGGTGGGCGCCCCGAAGCTGGTGCCGCTGTCCAAAGTTTCCTTAATGGCCGCCACCACCACCGGGTGGTTGTGCCCCAGGATCATCGGCCCCCAGGAACAGACAAAATCCACATATTCGTTGCCGTCGGCGTCGTAAACCTTGGCACCGGCGGCCCGCTCAATGAAAATCGGCTCACAGCCCACCGATTTACAGGCCCGCACCGGGCTGTTAACCCCGCCGGGAATATGCTGACAAGCCTTGGCGAACAGTTCCTGAGAGCGCTGGGTCTTCATTTTTTCTCCTTTTTACCGATCTTCTCTTTTGTAAAGTTGCTTGTAACTATCCCACTCATTCTGGCACGTAACTGAACGGCCGTGCCCCAAGTTGCGGTGAGCCAAGTCGGCGTAGCGTGCATCGGGTACTCAAGTCGACCTGATCGCCGCTTTCGGGGGTGCTGCTGGACTGTTACAGTTGTTTGAGGGTCACCGCCCCAACCGGCGGCGACCAGAAAAACAGTCCCGCCGGTGTCCGGGCCGGACAAAAACTGACGAAAACTAACACGGCAAGGAGCCGCTGTCAAAACATGCCCTCTTCCTCCCGTTTCCTGGCCGCCTCGGCGGCGGCATCCATGGTGCGGTAATGATCGGCGCTGCGACCGCATTCGGCCAGAACAGCCAGAGAAAAAACCACCTGGACGGCGATCAGCAACACCTGTATCAGGTTAAGGGAAGGCGTGGTGAAGATAAAAAGCGCGGCCACCAGAAAACCGGTGAAGATGATAATCCGCAACGGCAGTATCAACCACCTGGGCATTCTGGCCACCACCTGCGGAATGGTCGTCTCGGGCATTTCTCGACGCATAACCTGTCCCCCCTTTGCAATGCAAACTGGCGCCCCCGCCACCCAACGACGGGCACGACAACGCTGTCGGCACTATAGCAGGACTACCGCCGCCTGTGCACCCGAAAATTGTGGCCTTCTCGACCAGCCTGGCTATTTCCCGGGCTCTTTACAAGCTCTTGCCGGCTGCTGCGGCTTAGTCTATAGTATAACCTTGCAGCGCCCGGTTATTAATCATTAAAGTGCTGCACGAAACCTGTAAAACACCAAGGTTAACGTTTACGCCATCGAAACTGACGGACGCCAACCACCCACCAGCCTGACGAAAGGAGCAACCATGGCCATCGACACCAGCATTAAGATCCTGCTCGTTGAAGACGCCGGCACCATGCGCAAAATGGAGGCCAAAATCCTGGGCCAGGTCGGCTTCAATAATATTGTGGAAGCGGTGGACGGCCAGGACGCCGTGGCCAAGCTGGAAGCCGGGGAAGAGGTCGGCCTGGTAATCAGCGACTGGTCCATGCCCAACATGGACGGCCTGGAACTGGTGCAATGGCTGCGCGGCCAGGAGAAATTCAATGATATTCCCTTTTTGATGGCCACCGGCCATGGCGACAAGGAATACGTGGCCAAGGCCATTGAGGGCGGTGCCAACGGGGTGGTGGCCAAACCCTTCACCCCCGCCGAGTTACAGAGCGCCATCGAGAAGGCCTTCGGCCTGGAGCAGGAGGAGGCGCCCAAGGTGGACGAAGGCCCCAAAGTATCCAGCGAAGGCAAGGTGCATCTCAAGCTGGCCCATATCCAGATCACCGATCATCTGGCCCTGGGGGTGCTCAAGCACTGGATCGACACCGGCCGGGAAACGCCGGTCCACTTTACCCTGGAGACCAAGTGCATGGGCAGCTGGAACCCGGTCCAGGGGGCCCTGGAAAGCTCCGAGGTGGACGGCGCCTTTATTCTGGCCCCGGCAGCCATGGATCTGTTCAGCTACGATGTGCCGCTCAAGCTGGTGCTCTTTGCCCACCGCAACGGCAGCATCTGTGTGCGCAACCGCCAGGGCAAGTACATCAAGCCTTACCAGCAGTTTTTCAAACACAAGACCTTTTACATCCCGCACAAGATGTCCATCCACAACATGCTGGCCCATATGTACTTCACCCAGATGGGGCTCAAACCCGGCGTGGCCGGCAAAGAGGCGGTGAACGTGCTGTTTGACGTGGCCCCGCCGGTGGCCATGCCCCAGTTTTTGAAGGACAACCCCGAAGCCAGCGGCTTCCTGGTGGCCGAACCCATCGGCAGCCGGGCCATTGCCGCCGGCATTGCCGAAAAGCAGTTTCTCTCCAGCGAGATCTGGGAGCAGCACCCCTGCTGCGTGGTGGTCTTCCGGGATGAGATAATCGACCAATACCCGGAAGCAGTCCAGGAATTCACCGATCTGGTGGTCAAGGCCGGCCGCTCCATCAAACAGGATATCGACCAGTCGGCCCAGATCGCGGTCCACTTTCTCGACCCGGAAAAAAGCATCGGCCTGGAACCGGCCCTGCTCAAAAATGTGCTCTCCGACCCCGCCGGCATCGTATACGACGATCTCTACCCGGTTAAGGAAGATCTGGAGACCATCCAGGATTACATGGTCAACAAAATGGAAATCGGTCGGACCATCGACCTCAATACCTTCATCGATACCCGCTTTGCCGCCAAGGCTTGCGGCAGTGATGCCGACCGCTCCGCCGCCCGGGAAGGCGGCCAGCGCAGCGGGGCCCTGAAACTGGAAGAGTTTAAAGAAAAACAGCAGCTCACCAGCCGCGAAGGCAAATACCTGGTCTTCAGCCTGGGCAGTGAACGGTACGGTATCGGCATCCTGGATGTCAAAGAGATCATCGGCCTGATGGAAATTCACGAATTGCCCCACATGCCGTCCTTTTTCAAGGGAGTTATCAACCTGCGCGACCGGGTGATCCCGGTGATGGATCTGCGCCTTAAATTCGGCATGGAATCGGCTGCCTACAACGAACGGACCTGCATCATCATCGTGGAGATCTCCGGGGTACGCGGCTCCACCCTGACCGGCATCATTGTCGATTCAGTCTCCGAGGTGGTCAACGTCAAAGACGACCAGGTGGAAGACGCCCCCTCCTTCGGCACCGGAGTGGATCAGAACATGATCCTGGGCATGGCCAAGCTCAAGGAAGGGGTGACCATCCTGCTGGATATCGACCGCCTGATGCACACCCAGGAAGTGGTGGAACTGGGCGCCGTCGAGGAGATGTTTTAACCGGGTGGCTAATGCTGGTAGGAAAAACTGAAGGCGGTGAAAAAATCGGGCGATGGCTGGCCCTCAAACTCCCGCCCCCGTGCGATATTGGTCAGGGCGAACTTGACCTTACGGTAAGAGATGACCAGGCCGTACTGCAGGTCAAAGACCACCGTTTTGCGGGAAACCCGGTGACTGCTGCGAAAGGTATTGCCATCCAGAAATATGTTACGCCCCACCAGCCGTATCTCACCACCGGCAAAGAAATATCCCTGCACCTTTGAGGTTTTGACAAAATAACCGGCCCCCGGCAGGCTGGGGCGGATTCGGGGCGGCCCGTTATCATTACCCAAACCTTTACCCAGGCGCCAGGTCAGGCCTCCGGCCAGGTGGGTGGCCACAGTCCCCAAGGCCAGGCCGGCGTGAGGAACAAGATCCACACCCGCCCGACCAGACTCCGCCAGTGAATAACGCCATTGCCGGTCCCAATACAGATTAACGGTGAATTCATTGCGCAGCTGATGGTCCCACCCTTCGGGCCGGTCAGCGGAGATGACTTCGGAATGCCACCAGGTCTGCACGTCCCGGGCTCGAGCCCATGGTCCGACCACCCCCAACTGGAGTTCAAAGGAACCGACCATGCCGGTACCCGGTTCCTCCCCGGAAACCACCCGCACCGCCCCCAACCCCAAATAAAGATAACCGGCATAGGGGCGCTCATCCGTCTGCAGATGGCTGACGCTAATATCAGACGGAGTATAAATATTCTGCCCGATGGCAATACTGGAACGCCATAATTCCTGGTCGGTATCAAGGGAGAACCACGGCATCAACTCGGCGGTTCGGCTGACCCAGTCATCTCTGCTTTTTTCGGAATAATAAGAAAAACGACTGCCATGGGTAAAGTGGCGATCGGCGTTGTGCAGCACGTCGTTTTCCATCACCACGGTAAAAATACCGGAGTTTTCCGCATGAGCCAGTCGCCCTCCCCAAAACGCCAGCAAAAGAGCAACAACGGCGAGCAGCAAAGCCGCCTGTAATTGTTTATGTTGTTTTGCCATCAAAAATCCTGGTTGGGCGCCATTTATCCGGTTAATAAATATCCACTGGCCAGGTTGCTTCTGAGTAAAAAATACCCAAAAAAGCAAAGTAAATCCCGGCGCCAGTTGTCAACGCCACCCCATGCCAGAAAACTGTTTCGCATTAACAGCGAGATGAAAATACTTTTGTGCACTTGGCACGCTTATTGAAACAAAGAAGGGCAACGGCAAATAAAGATTTACCCCTAACACTTAACCAACAAAAAAGGAGAACGATCATGAAAAAGACCATTTTAGCCATGGCAATGGTGGTGGCCCTGGGCTTCACCGGCTACCAACTGGCTGACGCCCGTCCGGGCGCTGGTTACGGCCCGGGAGGCTACGGGCTGGTGGCGGCCCAAGGCACTCTTGACGAAGAGACCCTGCAGGCCCGGGAGGCTTTTTACGAAGCAACCCGGGAGTTGCGCCGGACCATGCAGACCAAGCAGGCCCAACTGCAGGCGGCCATCAACGCCGGGGATGAGTCCCGCGCCCAGGCCCTCAGCGAAGAAGTCTTCGACCTGCGCAGCCAGATGCACGACCAGGCCCGGGAGGCCGGTATTGCCCGTAGCGGCCGGTTCGGCACCTGTGGCGGCCCAGCCCTGGGCATTGGCGGCCGCGGCGGTCGGGGAGCCGGTCCCCGCTCTTGATTTCCCCCGCCAGTTATGGTTTGCTGACGGCGGAACGCCTCCTTTAAAGGGAGGCGGTTCCGCCGTCTTTTTTTTGCGCATCTCCCGGGAGGTAAAACCACCATGCGCCTTGATGCGGACAAGGACCTGCAGCCGGCCGTGGTACTGGTCCACGGGATCTGGATGACCGGCCTGGAGATGGGCCTGCTGGCCCGGCGTCTGCGGGCCGGCGGCTTTGTCTGCTACCGTTTCCCCTACTCTTCCCTCCGCCGACCGCCAGGATACAATGCCGACACCCTGGCGGATTTCGTCGGCCAACTGGCCCCGCACCACCCTGTGGTACATCTGCTGGGCCACAGCCTGGGCGGCCGGATCATCGAGCTCACCCTTGGCCGCCATCTCCTGCCGGCTCCAGGTCGGGTACTGACCCTGGGCACCCCCTTTGCCGGCAGCCATATCGCCCGCCGCCTGGCCCGGCAACCCTGGAGTAAAGTGCTGCTGGGCGCCGCAGCCCCCCTCCTGCTGACCGCCGTCCCCCGCTGGCAGCACCAGCGGCCGCTGGGGGTTATAGCCGGCGATCAAGGCCTGGGAATCGGCCTGTTTTTCCAGGGCATGCCCAAACCCCACGACGGCACCGTGGCCTTGGAAGAAACCGTCATCAAAGGGGCAACCGCCCGCTTCACGGTGCATACCGCCCATCTGCCGATGCTCTTCAACCGAGAAGTAGCCGCTCTGGCGGCAGCCTTTCTCCAGACCGGCGCCTTTATCACCAAGCCGCTAAAAAAACGGGCCACTGTGGTGGAACCGGCCCCCGGCGCCGCCACCCCCTGCCGCCGCACCTCTCTGTTCAACCTGAAGTAAGCGGTCGCGGGGCACCGCACCACTAGTCAACGCTGATGCAGGCTACCGGACAGGCCGTCACGGCTTCTTCAACGCAGGCCACTTCCCCACCGGCACCTTCCAAAACGTAGGCCTTGACGGCCTCCCGGTCAAAGCCGAAAACCTCAGGGCACAGTTCCACGCAGCTTTCACAACCGATACACTCCTCCTGATCCAACTCCACTTTTTTGCCCATTTCTTTTCTCCCCGTGTTTTTTAGCTGGCCCCACCACCGACCATACCGAGTCACATCTTGACAACCGGAGGATGATGATTAGCGTAACACCCCGATCATACAGCCCGCGCGACCACCGGGCAAGCTCGTATAACAACGGCGCCCCAAGCAGCCAAGCAACAAAATTGCCAAGGAGATAAACCATGAGTACCGAGAGCACCGACCCCGCCACCCCAAGTCCCGGCTCCGCCCCCCGGGAAACCCGGGAATTTCAGGCCGAAGTCAAGAAGATGCTGGATATCGTCATCCACTCGCTCTACACCGAGCGGGAGATTTTTCTTCGCGAGCTGATCAGCAACGCCGCCGACGCCCTGGAAAAGTTTCGCCACCAGAAGCTGGCCAGCCAGGGCGAGAAGATCTTCGACGACCACCTGCCGCTCGAGATCAAGCTCAAGGTGGACAAAGACCATAATACCCTGACCATCACCGATACCGGCATCGGCATGGACCGCGGCGAGCTGGAGCACAACCTGGGCACCATCGCCCATTCCGGTTCCCGCACCTTCCTGGCCAACCTGGCGGAAAACCAGCGCCAGGACACCCAGCTCATCGGCCAGTTCGGGGTGGGCTTCTACGCCGCCTTCATGGTGGCCGACAAGGTCCGAGTGCAGTCCCGCAGTTTTCGGCCCGACGACGCCGGCCACGAATGGGTCTCCGACGGCACTGGCACCTACACCATCGGCCCCTGCCCCGGCATCCGGCGCGGCACCCGGATCATCCTGGACCTCAAGGAGGACGCCAAGGAGTTTGCCGATGAAGAGCGAATCAAGCAGATCATCCGCCGTTACTCCAGCTTCGTCCCCTTCCCCATTAAGGTGGCCGAGGAGGCGGTGAACACCGTCCAGGCCATCTGGACCCGCGGCAAAAGCGAGATCAAGGAGGAGGAGTACCAGGAGTTTTACAAATATATCGCCAACGCCTTCGACGAACCCCTGACCCGGCTGCACTTCAGCGCCGATGCGCCGCTGGCGGTCAAGGCCCTGCTCTTTTTCCCCCGGGAAAATATCGAGCGGATGGGCTTCGGCCGGCTGGACCCCGGGGTCAACCTCTACTGCCAGCGGGTGCTCATTGAGCAACACAGCAAGAACATTCTGCCGGAGTGGCTGCGCTTTGTCAAAGGGGTCATCGACAGCGAGGACCTGCCGCTCAATATCTCCCGCCAGGCCCTGCAGGACAGCGCCTTGGTGGCCAAGATCAACCGGGTGATCACCAAGCGGGTGCTCAAACACCTGGCCGAACTGGCCAAAAACGAGCCGGAGACCTATGAAAAATTCTGGCACTCCTTTGGCATGTTTCTGAAAGAAGGGGCCATCTCCGATTTCAATTACCGTAAGGAACTGGCCGGGCTGCTGCGCTTTGAGTCGTCCAGGACCGAGCCGGGCAAGCTGACCTCGCTGGCGGATTATGTTTCCCGCATGGCCGCCGAGCAGAAGGATATTTATTACATCAGCGGCCCCAGCCGCGAGGCGGTGGAAACCGGCCCCTATCTCGAGGCCTTCAAGCGCCGGGATATCGAGGTGCTCTACACCATGGACCCGATGGATGATTTCGCTTTGAATCACATCGGCGAATTCGAGGAGCGCAAGCTGGTCTCCGCCGACCGCGACGACCTGGACCTGGGGGAAGCCGGCCAGCAGGAGGAAGAAAAAGCGGAGGAAGGCAAGGAAACCCTGGCCCCGGAAGAGGCCAAGGAACTGACGGCCTGGATCAAGGAGGTGCTGGGCGACAAGGTAAAAGAGGTCAAGGAGTCCAAGCGGCTCACCGACAGCCCGGCCATGGTGGTCAACCCCGACGGCTTTCTGACCAGCAGCATGGAGCGGGTGATGCGGGCCTCGGGCCAGAACCTGCCCGACTTCGGCGGTAAAAACCTGGAGATCAACCCCGGCCACGGCTTAATTGGCGGCTTAAACCGCCTGCGGCAAAGCGACGAGCCCCTGGCCAAACAAATCACCGAGCAGATCTTCGATAACGCCATGATCCAGGCCGGCCTGCTCAGCGAACCCCGGACCATGGTCAACCGCAACTACGAGATTTTAACCCGCCTGGTAAAATAGCGTATTAAAAAACCGAACCAAACGCGGCCCCTTGCCCAGCCATCCTGTGCAAGGGGCCTTTTTTTTGCAAGCAACCCCGCTCAACAAGTTCCCGGACCCGGCTACAGGCGCAGTACCGGCTCACCCTGCCACAGTTCCGCCCGCAAAACGTTTATCGCTTCGTCGGCCAGGTAATCGTCGAAGTTCATTCTTTTATCGATGATGCCGTTGGGGGTGATTTCGATGATCCGGTTGGCGGTGGTGGCCACCAGATGATGGTCGTGGGAGGCGAAGAGGATTATTTCCGGGAAGGCGATCAGCCCGTTGTTGAGGGCGGTGATGGATTCCAGATCCAGGTGGTTGGTGGGTTCGTCCAGGATCAGGGCATTGGCCCCGCTGAGCATCATCCGGGCCAGCATGCAGCGGACCTTCTCGCCGCCGGAGAGGACGCTGGTTTTTTTCAGGGCCTCCTCGCCGGAAAACAGCAGCTTGCCCAGAAAACCCCGGGCGAAACTTTCCCCCTCATTAGGCGGGGTGTACTGGCTCAGCCACTCCACCAGGGTCAGGTCCTTGGCGAAATAGGCGTTGTTGTCCTTGGGGAAGTAGGAGGTGGACATGGTCACCCCCCAGCGGAATTCGCCCCGATCCGGACTTAATTCCCCGGTCAGGATCTGAAAGAGGGTGGTCTTGGTCAGGGTGTTGGCCCCGATGAAGGCGATCTTGTCGCCCTTGTGGACGGTCAGGCTGAAATCGTTGAGTACCGTCACCCCTTCCAGCTCCTTGCCCAGCCCCTTGATCTCCAAAATGATATCGCCGCAGGGCCGCTCCGGCTTGAAGAGCACGAAGGGGTATTTGCGCGAGGAGGTCGGCATGTCCTCGATGGTCAGCTTGTCCAGCAGCTTTTTGCGGGAGGTGGCCTGCTTGGCCTTGGAGGCGTTGGAGGAAAAACGCTGGATGAATTCGGTCAGCTCCTTGGCCTTGGCGGTGGTCTTGCGGTTTTCGTCCTGTTTCTGCTTGAGAAAGAGCTGGCTGGCCTGATACCAGAAGTCGTAGTTGCCCACGTAAGTCCGGATTTCGCCGAAATCGATATCGGCGATGTGGGTACAGACCTGGTTGAGAAAATGGCGGTCATGGGAAACGATGATCACCGTGTTCTGGAAGCGGAAGAGGAAATCCTCGAGCCAGGTGACGGACTTGAGGTCCAGGTGGTTGGTGGGCTCGTCCAGCAGCAGGACATCGGGGTTGCCGAACAGGGCCTGGGCCAGCAGGACCCGGACCTTGTCGCCGTCTTCCAGTTCCTTCATCTTGCGGTCCCGGAACGCTTCGGGGATTCCCAGCCCCTTGAGCAGCACCCCCACCTCCGCTTCCACCTCGTAGCCGTTCATTTCGGCAAACTCGGCCTCAATCTCACCGGCCAGGATGCCGTCGGCTTCCGACATTTCGGCCTGGGCGTAAAGGGTTTCCCGCCGACTCATCAACTCGAAGAGCCGGGCATGGCCCATGACCACAGTGTTGAACACCGTTTCTTCATCGAAGGCGAAATGGTCCTGGCGTAGGACCGCAATCCGCTCCCTGGGGCCGACGATGACCTCGCCCTTGTCCGGCTCCTTCTCCCCGGCCAGAATTTTGAGAAAGGTCGATTTGCCCGCCCCGTTGGCCCCGATCAGCCCGTAACAGTTGCCGGGAGTGAACTTGATATTGACGTCTTTAAAGATAACCCGCTTGCCGTAAGCAAGGGTAATATTGGCAGTGCTGATCATGCTGGTTCCTTGGGGTTTGATGTCATAATGCCTTCTACCAAAGCGCGGTGGATGGCCTCGCGGGCTTGGGCGGCTTCGGGGCTGAGCAGGTTGCGGGGGCGGGGCTGGTTGATGGTGATGATTTCCTTGATGCGGCCCGGGCGGGGGGTCATCACCGCCACCCGGTCGGCCAGCAGCAGGGCCTCGTTGAAGTCGTGGGTGACGAAGATGATGGTCATCTCCTTTTCCCGCCACAGGCGGATCAACTCCGCCTGCATCTTGTGGCGGGTCATGGCGTCCAGGGCGCCGAAGGGTTCGTCCATGAACAGCACCTGGGGCTCCACCGCCAGGGCGCGGGCCAGAGCCACCCGCTGCTGCATACCGCCGGAGAGTTCCCGGGGGTAGCGGTCCACCGCCTCGTTGAGGCCCACCAGGGCGATCAGCTCCAGGGCCAGCCGACGCCGCCGGGCCGCCGGCACCCGGGCCAGTTCCAGGCCGAGTTCCACGTTGCCGCGCACCGTGCGCCAGGGAAAGAGCCCGTACTCCTGCTGGATCATCACCGCCTCGGGGCCGGGCATCCGCACCGGGCAACCATCCAGGCTGATACTCCCGGCGGTGGGGGTATCGAAACCGGCCAGCAGGTTGAGCAGGGTGGTTTTGCCGCAGCCGTTGGGCCCCAGCAGACAGAGCAGCTCCCCCTGGTAAACGTTGAGCTCCAGCCCGGCCATGGCCTCCACCTCCTCGGCCCCCAGCCGCCGCCGGAAACGCTTGCCCACCCCGCTGGCTTCAATTTTCACCTTCACCAGCGGCTCCTTACTCGTCTTTCCGTCCAGCTCATCAACCGGTCCAGGCTGAGACCCAGCAAGCCCACCAGCAGCATGCCGGCAATCACCTGGTCGGTGCGCAGGAAGTTGCGGGCGTCGATGATAAAATAGCCCAGGCCCGACTGGGCCCCCAGCATCTCACCGGCCACCAAATGAATCCAGCCCACCCCCAGGGCAATGTGCAGCCCCACGGTAATATAGGGAAAGGCGGCGGGGATCACCACCTTGTGCAGCAGGTCCCACTCGGAGCTGCCGAAGTTGCGGGCCACCCGAATATAGACCCGGTCAACGCCGCGCACGGCGGCGATGGTGGCCAGCAGCATGGGGAAAAAACTGGCGATAAAGATAATGAAGATGGCCGGCAGATCACCGATCTTGAACCACAGCACGGCCAGGGGAAACCAGGCCACCGGCGAAATCGGCCGCAGCACCTGGATCAGCGGGTCGAAGGCCTGGTGCAGGCGGGAATACCAGCCGAAAACCAGGCCCAGCGGCAGGGCCACCAGGGCCGCCAGCAGGTAACCGACGCCGAAGCGATAAAGACTGACCGCCACATGCTCCAGCAGCATGCCGCTGCGGGCCACCTCCAGCAGGGCCAGCAGCACCGCCGCCGGCCCCGGCAGCAGGTAGTCGCTGCCGTACCAGGCCGCCGCCGCCTGCCACAGCAGCAGAAAAGCGCCCAGGGCCAGCAGGGGAAAAAACAGCCGCTCGCCGGGCAGGCAGGGAACCCAGGTGACCCGGCGCCGCCGGGAGCTGGGTTTGCTCAGGCACCGGGCCGGTGTGCGCTCGGCGGCAGATGCCGGCGCCGGCTTTTCCGGCGGCGCTTGGGGTTTGGCAGACATCAAGGATTGGCCTCCACCGCCGCTCGAGCAAAGGCCGGTTCCAGGTAGGTAGCAATATCAACTTCCCGCCGGCTCAGGCCGGAGCGCAGCATCAACTCCTGGGTGGCGGCAAAATCAGCCTGGCGGGGCATGAGATCATGGTAGGTAACCCGGTCCGGCGGACGGGTCAGCACGTGTTCAATAACCTCCGGCCGCTGGCCCAGGTAAGGGACCGACAACTCCGCCGCCCGGCGGCGGTTGGCCTCGATGAAACGGCCGGTGGCGGTGAGCCCGGCGGCCAGTTCCGCCACCGCTTCGGGGTTTTTATCGATAAACTCCTGTCGCATATTGAGCACGCAGCAGATGTGATCCGGCCAGATATCCTTGGACAAAATCAACACCCGTCCCACCTGCTGGAGCTCCGCCTGGCCGCCGAAGGGTTCGGCCACGATAAAGCCGTCGATGCGGCCGCCGGCCAGGGCCTGGACCATCTCCGGCGGCGCCATATCGAGATAACGCACGCTCTCTGGCGGCAGCCCGCGCTCGGCCAGCAGCCGACGCAGCAACAGGTAGTGGGTGGAAAGACGGCTGGGGATGGCGATGGTCTTACCGGCCAGGTCACCAACCTCGGCCACCCGGTCGCCGGCGGCCACGGTGAGCACGCTGCCGTTGCGGTGGCCAAGCAGCACCGCTTGCACCGGGCTGCCCTGGCCGCGCAGGGTCAGGCCCAGGGGGGTGAGCAGGAAGGCGGCATCGATGGCCCCGGCTCGCAAGGCCTCGGCGGCCTCCGGCCAGGAGCCGAACTTCACCGGCTCGATGGCCAGGTGGACAAAATCGTAATGGGCGTGGGCAATCAGCAGCAGGTGGTCGGTGATGGGCAGGTAGCCCAGCTTCAGGGGCACCCGGCCGGCAGCCTCCCGGGCCGACCGCTCACCGCAGCCCGTCAATAGCAGCCCCGAGCTCAGGCCCAGGCCGCCGACCACCATGGCCCCCAGGCCCAGCCGGGTAAATTGTCGTCGATTGATCCGCCGCATCCGCATCCTCATGATAACCGTGGACCGGCTATACTACCCGGCGCGAACCAAAATTAAAAGAGTTACCGGGCCGGCGGGGTGCTGCCATGCACCGTTTTCAGGTGACCCAAAAGAGGAGCGCCATCAGCACCGCCACAGTGAAGATGGCGGTGGAGGCGATGGTAAACAGGGAGCGGCTGAAGGTTTCCAGGAAGCGCTGTTCAGCGCCGTCGGGGCCGTCGATTTTGGCCCCGGTCAACTGCCACAGGGGTTTGACCACCAGCAAGCAGAGGCGGGCCGGGCCGTCGATGAAGAAACGGTTGAGGCGGCGGGGCACTTCTTCGGCCAGGGTGGCCTGGCCCCAATTATTGATCTTGGTCATCCCCTTCTGCATGGCCAGCAGAAAGAGCCGGCCGCCCAGCCGGTAGAACCAGTCCATATCCAGGCTGAGCTTGGCCTTGGGGGCCATCTTACTGACAAAGAGGTAGAAGCCGACCCCGGTGAAGAGCAGGATCTGGATCACCTCCGCCAAATGGTAAGCGGTATAGGGGTTGAAGGGCGCCTCATAGGGCAGCATGTTGTACAGATAAGGGGTATAAACCCCAATCAGCAGACAGAGGAAGGCGGCAACGCCCATGGCCAGCTGCATGTGCAGGGGCGGGTCGGCAGCCTTGTTCCAGGTTTCCTCGGAACACTTGTTCTCGCCGAACCAGACCACGTAAGGGATCTTGATGCCCACCGAGAGAAAGGTGCCCACCGAGGCCAGCAGCATCAGGTAGGCCGCCCAGTAATGGGAGGCGTCGAAGGAGCCGGCCACCACCATACTTTTGCTGACATAACCACTGAGCAGCGGAAAACCGGAAATCGACAGCCCGCCGATCACCGTAAAAAACAGGGCCATGGGCATCTTTTTGTACAGCCCGCCCAGCTCGGTGGCCTTGCTCTTGCCGGTCATGTACAGTACCGAACCGACCCCCATGAACAACAGGGCCTTATAAAGGATATGGGCAAAGGCATGGGCGATGGCACCGTTGAGCGCCAAAGCCGTACCGACCCCCACCCCGGCCACCATGAAGCCCACCTGGCTGATGATATGGTAGGAAAGCAGCCGCCGCACGTCATTGCTGAGCAGGGCGTAGATAACCCCATAGAGGGTCATGATAACCCCCAGCACAATCAGAATCTCCATGCCGGCAAACCCCCGGCACAGGGCGTAAACCGCCGTCTTGGTGGTAAAGGCGCACATGAACACCGCGCCGCTGACCGTAGCCCGGCTGTAGGCATCGGGCAGCCAGGCGTGCAGCGGCGGCACGGCGGCGTTGAGGATCACCCCGATCATGATCAGCCAGACCGGCAGGGTGGGGTTGACCACGTCGAACTGATTAAAGCTCAGGTCCCCGGTGGCCTGGTAATGCAGCACGATACCGGCCAGCAGGGCCAGACCGCCGGCGGTATGGACCAGCAGGTAGCGGTAACCGGCGGCCAGAGCGCCGGGGGTGCCCCGGAACCAGACCAGGAAGGTGGAGGAAAAGGCCATCACCTCCCAGAAGAGGAAGAGCACCAGCAGGTCACCGGCAAAAATAACCCCCAGCGAACCGGCCACGTACAACCAGGCCGACATATGCTCGTAATCGTTTTCGACATGCAGGCCGTAAAGGGTGCCGATGATGCACATCAGGGTCATGATGTAGGCAAAGACCAGGCTGAGCTGGTCCACCCGGCCGAAGGTCAACTCCCAGTTGAGGAAGGGAAAGACCCCGAAGACCCCCTGCTCCATCTGCAGCACGGCGGCAAAGGCCAGTACCGGCACCAGCAGCAAAAAGGGCTTGCGCGCCACCCCCTTCACCATGGGCAGCACCAGGGCCCCGATAATCAGCACCAGCGCTGGATGAAACCAAAATTCCGTCACAACAGGCTCCTCAACTAAAAAGATTATCTAAGAGTAACTATCCAGCTCATGCGGGAGGTCTTACCGGTCGTAGTAATCTTCACGGGTCAGCAGCCCCAGGGCGCCCAGACCCTTGGCCACGACAATCAGTAGCACACAGCCGATCAGGCCAAAGAGCGACCAGAAGCCGGGCAGATGCTCAAGGGCGATATGGGCGTAGCTCTTATCCAGCAGCAGGGCGTCCCAGAGCAGCACCCCGGCCACCACCAGGAGGCAGAAACGGCGCACCAGCAGGGGCCGCTCCCGCAGATAATCGATCATTCGGACCAGCATCATGGCATCACCATTCTCACAAACTGCATCATCAACTCGGGATATATCCCGATAAAGAGCGAAATAGCGGCGGCGAGTACAATGGGGGCCACCATAATCAGCGGCGCCTCCCTGACTCCCGTCGGCAGCACTTCACCGGCCGGCGGTTTACCGAAAAAGGCTTGATAGACCACCGGCGCAAAATAGGCCACATTGAGCATGGTGGAGGCCAGCAGCACCATGATAATGGCGATCTGGCCGGCATCGAGAGCCCCCACCAGCAGGTACCATT
Organism: Desulfurivibrio dismutans; assembly: GCF_029210385.1. Taxonomy (GTDB): domain Bacteria; phylum Desulfobacterota; class Desulfobulbia; order Desulfobulbales; family Desulfurivibrionaceae; genus Desulfurivibrio; species Desulfurivibrio dismutans. The sequence continues at coordinate 264,289 of NZ_JARGDQ010000003.1, forward strand.
TGCTGACAAAGCCCCCCACCGGCGGCGCCCCGATCATGGAGAGCGAAGCCACGGCAAAGGCCCCGAAGGTAAAGGGCATCACCCGCCCCAGGCCGCCCAGCTCGGAGATATTTTTCTTGTGGGTGGCCACGTAGATGGCCCCGGCGCAGAAAAATAGGGTGATCTTGGCAAAGGCGTGGTTGACGATGTGAATCAGCCCGCCCTGTATCGCCATCGGCGAGAGCAGCGCCACCCCCAGCACGATGTAGCTGAGCTGGCTCACCGTGGAGTAAGCCAGCCGGGCCTTGAGGTTGTCCTTGGTCAGGGCGATGATGGAGGCGGTGACGATGGTAAAGGAGACGATGTAGGCAGTGATTACCCCCAGGCTCAACTCGTCCATCAGGTCGATGCCGAAGACATAGAGCATCACCCGGGTGGTGCAGAAAACCCCGACCTTGACCACCGCCACCGCGTGCAGCAGGGCCGAAACCGGGGTGGGGGCCACCATGGCGCCGGGCAACCAGGCGTGCATGGGCATGATCCCGTTTTTGGCAAAGCCGAAGAGGCAGGCAAAGAACAGAATCACCACCAGGGTGGTGCCGGTGCCGTCGGGGATGATCCCGGCATGGATGCCGTCGGCAAAATCCAGGGTGCCGGCAATGGCGAAAATAACGATCATCGCCGGCAGCACCAGGCCAACCGAACCGCCCAGCAGAAAGGCCAGGTACTTGCGGGCCCCGCCCAGGGCATCCCGGTCCTGGTGATGGGCCACCAGCGGGTAGGTGGAGAGCGAAAGCATCTCGTAGAAGATGTACATGGTGAGCAGGTTGGCGGAAAAGGCCACCCCGATGGCGGCACACAGCGACAGGGCGAAGCAGACCATGAAGCGGGTCTGGGCATGCTCGTTGAGCCCCCGCATGTAACCGATGGTGTAGGTGGCGGCAATAATCCAGAGAAAGGAGGAAACCAAGGCAAACACCATGCCGAAGCTGTCCACCCGCAGGGCGATGGAAAGCTCGGGCAGCACCCGGATCAGCTCCACCTCCACCACATTGCCGGCCAGCACCCAGCCGGCCAGGGCAAAGACCATGGCAAACTTAATGCCGGCGGCCAGGAAGGTCCAGAACTCACGCAGGTTGGGCCGGCTACCGCTGATGGCGATCAGGGGCACGGCGGCCAGCGAGGCGCAGAGGGCGATCACCGGGGCTATTTGATAAAATGAGGGTGAAAACATCTTAAGCTGTGGTTACCTCGCAGTTCAGCAAACCGCCGTTAAAAACCGGCCGGGATTGACCAGCCGATGAAATAGTTGACCACTTCCTTGGTGTAAAGCCCCAGAATGATCAGGCTGGCGGCGGTAATGACCATGGGAATCAACATGCTCAAGGGTGCCTCCTGGCGGGCCACCGCCGGGAGGGCTCCATGGCCGTCATGGCCGTCATGGCTGCCGTGGCCGTGGCCGCCGCCGGGTTCCTGCTCCAGAGCTTTCAGGTCGCCGAAAAAGGCGATCTCCAGCATCTTGAAAAACATCACCGCCGCCACCAGGCTGGCGATCAGCAGGGCCGCCACAAAGACCCAGGCGCCGGCCTGGGCCGCCCCCTGGATCAGGTAGAACTTGGAGAAAAAGCCGCAGGTGGGCGGAATACCGATAATCGACGCCGCCCCGATCACCAGCACCACGGCGGTAATGGGCATCCGCTTGAATATCCCCTGCATGGCCGCCAGGGAAGTTTGACCGGTGCGGTAAATCACCGCCCCCACCGCCATAAAGAGGCACAGGGTCATCAGGCCGTCGGCCAGGATATGGTAAACCGCGCCGGTGTAGCCGGCGGCGTTGGCCACCCAGGCCCCGCCGGTCATGTAGCCGATCTCGGCCACCACGATATAGGTCAGCATCATCCGCAGATCACGCTGGGCCAGGGCGGTGATCATGCCGATTACCGCCGCCGCCGAAGCAAGATAAATAACCACCTGGCTCCAGGCGATGGAGTCGAAGATATAGTCGACAGAAAAAACGGTGAACATAATCCGCAGCATGATATAGACGCTGACCTTGGTCATCAGCGGGGCGATCAGGCAGGCGGTGGTAATGCCGGCCTTACTGTAAGCGTTGGGCAGCCAGGCATGCAGGGGGAACAGGGCCATCTTGATCCAGACCCCCAGGATCATCAGGGAAAAGCCAATCTTGATGCTCACCGAGTCCTGCAACTCCGGCCGGCTAATAATCTCGGCCAGGTCCAGCATGTTGAGCGACCCGGTCATGATGTAGAGATAGCCGATCCCCAGGAGATAGAAACAGGCCCCGATGGTGCCGACAATCAAATACTTGAAAGTTGCGTAATAGGCCGGTCCCCGCCCCCGGGCCAGCAGGCCGTAGCTGGAAAGGGCGGAGATTTCCAGCAGGACGTAAAGGTTGAACACGTCGCCGCTGGCGGTCATACCCAGCAGGCCGGTGACCAGCAGGGCAAACAGAGCATAGTAATGATTCAGCCGGTCGGGATTGTCCTCGGCGGCGGTACGCAGCGAGTAAATGGCGGTGAGCAGGGCGCAGGCGGAGACCAGCACCAGCACCAGCCCGCTTAGGTGGTCAATCACCAGCTCGATGCCCATGGGCGGCGGCCAGTCACCCATGCGGTAATGGATCGCCTGGTTGTCCGTCACCACTTGCCCCAAAGCCAGCAGGGAAAAGAGCAGGGAGCCGGCCATGCCGCAGAGCAACAGGCCATAGGCCACCCGCGGCCCCAGTGAACCGGCCAGGGTCAGCACCAGAGAGACAAAGAGAGGGACTATAATGATAAGGGCCGGAGCCTGGTCGATCATCATCGGCGCTGATCCTCCAGGATTTCATCCTCTTCAATGGTACCGTGTACCCGCTGGATCTTCTGCAGAATGGCCAAGGCCACACCCAGGGTCGCCACCCCCACCACGATGGCGGTGAGAATCAGGACATGGGGCAACGGGTTGGCGTAGGCAGTGGCATCCAGCAGGGGCAGCTTGTCCGGCCCGAACTCGATGATGGGCACCGTAGCCCCCCGCTTGGCTCCGATGGAAACAAAAAAGAGCAGGATGGCGGTCTGAAAGATAACCATGCCGATGATCTTCTTCATCAGGTTGTTCTTGGCAATCATCCCGTACAAGCCGATAAAGAGCAGCACCAGGGAAGCCCAGTAGTTGTACTTGCCGATTATGAAATGAAATATTTCGTCCATTTACCTATAAGCCTTCATCAAGATCGCCGCCTGATGCCAGATCGTAATAGAGGGACATCATTACCGAAAAGACGGTTATGCCAACCCCCACTTCCACCAACAGGATGCCGTGGGAACGGGCCATGACCTCGCTGACCCCGAGAATGCCGGCCAGTCCGGCATAGCCCAGGAAATTCCAGCCCATGGCCAGGCAGATGGCCCCCACCCCGGCGTAGAGCAAAACCCCACCGGCCACGCAGAACAGTACCGCCTGCTCCTTAAAGCGGTCGATGGTGAATTGCAGGTTGTAGCAAAGCGCCAGCAGAATAAAGCTGGCCCCGAAAATAACCCCGCCCTGGAAGCCGCCGCCGGGGCTGTAGTGCCCGTGGCCCACCACGTAGAGGGCGAAGATCTGCATCACCGGGATGATCAACTGGGCCGCCCCCCTGAGCACCGTGTCCCGCCCCTCGCGGACCGGTCGATGCTGCACCATCTTACTCCGCTGGCGCGGGGTACGGCGCAGCACCACCAGCACGATGAGGGCGGCGGCAAAGACCACCACCGCCTCGAACATGGTGTCGTAACTCCGGTAGTCGGCCAGCACCACGGTGACGATGTTGGGGGTGGCGGTCTCGCCGTAGCCCTGTTCGAGAAAGTCCGGCGACAGATGGGTGCTGGCCGGCGAGGACGGATCGGCCCAGTTGGGCAGATCCACCGCAGCAGCCAGCATGATCAGGGCGCAGATCGCCAGGATGACCAGGGTAAGACGCTTCAATCCTTGCTCCTCCGCTTGATATACTGGGCGGTGGCCAGGATGAGCACCGTACTGATACCCGCTCCCACCGCCGCCTCGGTAAAGGCCACGTCCACCGCCAGCATCTCGGTCCACATCAGGCAGATCAAGAAGCTGTAAGCGCCGGTGACCACCGCGCAGCTGACCAGATCCTTCAGCGACAGGGCGGCGATGGCACAAATCACCATCATCAGCAAAATCAGCAGATCAAACTGCCAGAGCAGGCTTGCATCCCAGGTCATTACAGGTTCCTCTACCAGTGCGGCGCTCACACGGGTTTAACCCCGGGCGCCGCCTTACTTAAACTTAAATCTGCCGGTCTTCCCGGCGCCGCTCCGGCCCGGGGTAGGGTTCGCCGTCGGCCGACGGCTTACGCTTGGTCCAGTAAGGGACCTTGGCCTCGTAACCCGCGTCGATGATGGCGTGGGTGGCGGTGGGGCTGGCCAAAAAAACAAAAAATACGATCAACGACAGCTTGACTGCGGTCAGCAGCGCCTCGCCACTGAAGTCCTGCAGGTAATAAATAATCAGGCCGGCCAGCAGCAGGGCGGTAGAAAGGGTGTCTCCCTTACCCGCAGCGTGGACCCTGGTGTAAAAGTCCGGAAATCGCAGCAGGCCGACCGTGGTGGCAAAAAAGAGCATGAAACCGCTGACCATCAAAAAAATCACCACGGCATTAAGCATGGGAACCCTCCTTGCCGGCCGGCGGATTTTCCGCCGTGGGCGGGGCCGAAGGCGCGGTCTTGGCCTCCTCGGCATCGGCTGCGGCGGGCTGGCTCTGGCGCTGGTAAAAACGGGCCGCGGCGATGGTGGTGATAAAGTTAAGCAGGGCGTAAGCCAGGGCAATATCGATGAACATCTCCACCCGGCCGTCCAGGATGCCGACAATGATGATCAGCACCACGGTCTTGATGCCGATGACATTGACCCCCAGAATCCGGTCGATCACCGTGGGACCGGCCACCACCCGGAAGAGGCTCATGAGCATCAACAGCAGCAGCGCCACCCCGATGCTGATCAGAAACTGTTCCATCTCAGCGCGAGCCTCCCTCAAATACCCAGGCCACCCAACGCTCCATCTCGCCGGGTCCATCCCCGGCCCCGGCCAAGTCACCGGCCGACTGGGCGGTAATGGCGTGGACGTAGAAAGTGTCATCCTGGATGCGGATGGTCACCGTCCCCGGAGTCAGGGTGATGGAGTTGGCCAGCACAAAGCGGGCAAAGTCGGTTTTCAGCACGGTCTTGAAGCTGACTACGTGCGGGTCCATGATCTCCCGGGCCTGGGGCGAAAGGGCCAGCCCGGCAATATGGATATTGGCGATCACGATCTGCCAGGAAAGCCAGACCACGTAACGCAGAAAACGGCCGATTTCCACCATCAGGCCGCCAAACTTCTTGGTATGCCCGGAAAAGAGCAGGTCATGGGACAACCAGGTGACCAGGCCACTGGAGAGCAAGCCCATGGTCAGGTGAAAAAGGTCGAACTTTCCGGACATCACAATCCAGAAAGCAAACATCACGCAGAAGGTAATGATGGCAGACATAATGCGGCCTACTTCTCCGGCATCAGGGATGAATGATGTTCAATGATCTGCCAGCGATCCCCCTGCCGGCGATAGGCGAAGGTGAAGCGGGCGGTGGCGGCAAAAGGCTCTTCCCCGGCAGGGGTGAAGTTGAAGGTATAGATCCCGGAGTTGAAGGCGATATCATTGTAGATGCGGATATTGCTTTCGTTGATCTCGCCCTTGGGGTTCTTGGCCAGGAAGTGGACGAAATAATCCCGGATCTCGGCATGGTTGTGACGCACCTTATTCGACACGGTGGGCAACAGAATACCGTCGAGGGCATAAAGCTCGGTGACCTTGTCGGGATCACCGCTTTGAAGGGCCCGGTTCCACTCGTCGAACAGGGCGGCGATTTCCTCTTGCTGTTTCATGGCGCACCTCTTTGGTTTTTTAGGGGGACGTTCATACGATTATGAACGTCCCCTACGTTTGTCATTCGTTACTACTCATCCTAAGATGAAACCACCGTCTTGCCGCCTGATACCTGCAAATCAGGGAGCCACCGCCTCCGGGGCGATGGTAATGGGCATGCCCATCAGCGGCCAGATCAGAATCACCGCCAGCCCCACCACCGCCATCAGCAGGATGGAAGCGGGGATGCCGTAGGCAAAGAACTCACCGCTGGTGAACTGTTTGGAGTTGTAGGCGATGGCGTTGGGGGCCGCGCCCACCAGTAGCATGAAAGGCATGCCGGCGGTTACCAGGGCGGCAAAAACAATGACCTCGGGGGCCACCCCAAGGTAAGGCGCCACCACCAGGGCCACCGGCACCGAAATGGCGATGGCGGCCACGTTCATGATGAAGTTGCTGATCACCATGACAAAGAAGGCGATACCCAGAATAAAGACAATGGAAGGGGCATTCTGGAAAAAGCTCAGCCAGTTGATGGCCAGCCATTCCGCCGCTCCGGTCTGCCACAGACAAAAGCCCATGCTCATGGCGCCGGCAAAGAGCAGAATGATGTTCCAGGGCACCGCTTCCAGATCGTTGAGGTCAAGAATCTTTAAAACGAAGAAAAGGATGGTGGAAACCAGCAGGATCGCCGCCTTGTTGAAAGGCTCCAAGGCAGGCACAAATGATTGCAGCGAGAGGAAGGCGATAACCCCCAGAACAATGATCCCCGCCAGTTTTTCATCCCGGCTCAGGGGCCCCATGGCGGCGTTGAGCTCCCGGGCCTTTTCTCGCAGCCCCGGAATCACCGCCTTCTCCGGCTTGAAGAAGATCATGAAAAAGCCCCAGAGCAGGAAGACCATCAGCCAGCCCACCGGTGCCATATAAAGGGTCAATTCAAAGAAGCTGATCTCGCGCCCTACAATCTCGGAGAAAAAACCCAAAGCCACGATACCCCGGGCCGCGCCCAGCAGGGTGATGATACTGCCGGCCCCGGCCACAAAGGCCATGCCGATAAACAGCCCCTTGCCGAACTTGGTGGGCCGATCACCCTCACCATAAAGGGCGTAGATGGAGAGCAGCAGCGGGTACATGGTGGCCGCCACCGCGGTGTGGGCCATGAGATGGGTAAGCAGCGCGGTGACCACGAAACAGCCCAGGTAGATCATGCTGGTGCGCTCACCGACAATATCCAGCATCTTGTAGGCCATCCGTTTGGTGATCCCCACCTTGGTAAAAACCGCGCCGATGATGAGGGAGCCGAAGATGAAGAGCACCGAGGGATCCATGAAATCCTTGAAGGCGTCACTGGCCGGGCGAATGAAAAACAGCGCCTGCACCACCCCGATGGTGATCCCGGTCACCCCGATGGGCAGCACCTCGAAAACCCACCAGATGCCGGCCAGCAGAAAGAGTCCCAAGGCCGCTTTGCCTTGCGGCGACAACACGAATTCCTTGCCCATGGGATCAACGGCGGCGGGCCAGGGAGGAGAAAAATAAACCAAGAGGAATATTCCGATCCCCAGGAACATAAAGAACAACTGAAACAGGTTGAAGCGACTGGGCTGCTCCGCCAGGCCAACCTTTTCGTCGGCACCACTGTTTTGCGTGTTTTGCGCTGTGTCAGACATGATACTCACACCCTCTCCCTTGCCGACGGTCACCCCGGCAAGCCAAAACTTAATAATATAAAAAACTCAAACGTTTAAATCAGACTAAACAAACCTATAAACCTGCGTTATCAAGCCGTAAACGTTCAGCAGTGCCGCAGGTTGCGGCAAGCGGACCGGCGCCGCGTACACTAGTACGCAAGCCGGGCCGATCGCCGCAAGATGCTGTATTGCTGAGCGTTTACGCGTCGATATCGCAGCGCTTGGCCACGGCATTGAAAATTTCCTCCAGGCGAATCACCCCGGTTACCGTTACCCCATCCTCGGAAATCACCGGCAACACTGTTTCATTCTGGGTCAGCATGATGGACAGCGCCTTCAAGGCCGACTCGTTTTCCTTCACCGCCGGCGGCAGCGGGCTCATGAATTCCTTGATGTTATGCCCGAAACGAACATTGCAACCGTTGAAAAAGGAATCTCCCCAAAGAATGGCCAAATTGGGAAATTCGCCGGGGGTGCCCTGATAGACTTGAACCGCCTGGGCCAGGTTGGAGTCCAGCCCTCGCAGGATGCTCTGGATGCTGACCCGACCCACCAGCTTGTGCTCGGCGCTGATCACCAGCAGCTCGGAATAGCGCATCCGCTCGTAATCACCGCAGGTGAATTCCTTGAGCACCTTCACTGCCTGGCTCAGGCTTCGATCTTCCTGGACATGGGGAAAGCGCTTCATCGGAATAGCCAAGCCTTTCACCAGAAATTGTTCCTTACCCTCTGACTCCGCGGCCATGACAGCCCCCCTTAGCAGTTGAAAATGAAAATGTAGAATAATAAGCAATAAAAAACGCCGTCATCGGAAAGGTGTGATGAGGCGCCTGATGCGTGATGTTGCGATGGACTGCGTTGCCCCCTCCAGGCAACACTCAGGATGGTCGCCAAAAAAATGACACACAACATCCAGTGCAATCTACCAACCCATAAGCATCGACGACGATGGCTCACCGGGTGAAGCTGACGGGCGGTATGGGGCTGTTCTTAATGCTCCCCGCAAACGGCTGTCAAGAGGTTTTTTCCGATAATCTTTCCTGGGATCAGTTTTTTTAACGCCGGCAGGAGAGGCCTAAGGGTAGCGGCGCGACGCCGCTAAAGAATGAGAAAACATGTGGTTGCCCTGCAACAAAGGGTACCCTTGGGAAGGGTTAAAAGGTGACTAAAAATTTTGTTAAAAAAATCGTAACCGAAAACTTACTCATGGGGGGCGCCCACTCAGCTTCGCACCCCGGCTTCGGCATGGGCAATATGGATTTTTTCCACCAGTCCGCTAAGTTCCACCGGCTTCAGGCAATATTCACTGGCCCCGGCGGCAATTCCCTGCATGCCGGCGGTGATCGAGGCATGGCCGCTGAGCATGATCACCCCGGTGGTCGGCCACTGTTTTTTTATTCGGGCCAAGCAGTCAAGCCCGTCAACATCGGGCAGCATCACATCCAGGATCACCACCTGGGCCGGCTGCCGGGCCATGGCCGCCAGCGCTTCATGGCAATCGGCGGCGGCGCGCACGCCGAAACCGCGGAAGCGCAGGCGCTGGGCTAAAGTTTCGCGGAAATCCAGTTCATCATCGACGACCAGCAATTGCAACGGTTCAAACATTTTTCACCTTCGTCGGAGTAAGCAGCGACTCCAGGTCACGGTTTATTTTTTGCCGGTAATGGGCCACCATGGCCGGATCCTCCATAACCATGTCGATCTGCCGGGTGTGGATCAGCAGATAACCCAGTACCTTAAGGCGCTCCAGCAGAAAAGGCGCCTCCATCTTTTCCAGCCGGGCGGTCAGGGCGTCTTCCTTGCGGGAGACCCGGAAATCGTAACGGCCCAGCACCTCCCCGATCAGCTCCAGCCGCAGCAGGCGCCGACGGTCGTCGGCGGCCCCGCCTTTGAACTGGAAGCTGACGTAGTTTTCGGTGAGCAAATCGGAGATGTGGCTTTCCACCAGGGCGAAGTGATAACCCAGGCGGATACTCATGTTGCAGAAATTGCGGGAAATCAAAAAATAGCTCCGGGCACTGAGGTTGGAGCGCACCGCCGGTTCCAAATCCGGGTTCATGGTGGAACGGAAGAGGATGGCACCAAAGCCGCGCAGGTTCACCGGCGGCGGTCCCTGCCAGGGGAAAGCGGTCATGCCCCGCCACAGGGCCAGCATGGGGGCGGAAACGATATGCTCCAGGCGGATGAAGGATTCCTGAGGGTCGTGCGCCGGGGCAAAACCGTCCTCCAGGTCAATCACCCACCAGGTAAAGGGGGACTGATCCACCAGTTGCTTGGCCGCTCCGGTGGCAAAGCCCTGGCGATCGCCGAAGGCAAACATCTCCGCCACCGCCTTTTCGTGGCAGTAGCGGGTGATATCATGGAGGGTGCGGCAATTTTCGGGCCGAAAGAAGGGCGAGGCGGGATCAATCAGGTTCAGCGGCGTAACCAGGGCGGCGACCTGGCTCAGCACCTGATGCACCGGACTGCCGACCATCAACTTGGGCGGCGGCACCGCCCGGGACAGCAAATCCTCCCGCCGGCCGGCATGGACCCGCAATCCGGTGGCATCCACCGTCACCTCCTGGCCGGGGGCCAGTTCGGCCATGGCTCCGGCCAGGCCGAAAATGGCCGGCACCCCGAACTCCCGCGCCACGGTGGCCAGGTGGGCCGCGCTCTCTCCGGTTTCACTGATAATCGCCGCCGCTCGCGGCAGCACCACAGCCCATTCCGGCAGGGGATGAGCCACCAGCAACACCGCTTGCCGGGGAAATTGCAACAGATCCTCATCCCGCCGCACCGCAAACACCGATCCTGCCGCCACCCCGGAAACTACACAGCTCCCACCCCGCAGCAGTAAATCGGACGTCGGCGGCGTAGTGCTCCCGGCCCGCCAATCGTTGGTCTCAGCGGCCTCATTTACCGCCTGATCCGGCGGCCGGGATTCATCCCCGGCTTTCGCACCCCGGCTGTTCGCCGGCGCCGTTTCGCCGCCGGTGCCACTCAAACCCGCGCCCCCCAAAGGGCGAGACTGCAGCAGGTAAACCCGGCCATCATGCCCCAGCGACCATTCGATATCCTGGGGGGCGCCAAAGTGCGCCTCCAGCCGGAGGGCAATGGCGGCCATTTCACTCAGTTGCGCCGAGGTCAGCAACTCGCCCACCGGCGCTTCCCCTATATCGGGTGAATTGAACTTCCCGTCGGTTTCGAGCGATCCGTTGTCGGCGGTGGGCAACACCTTGATGGTGGGTTCATTGTCGGCGTCCGTCGGGGCCGCCTCCAGGGACGCCCCCCGCGCCACCCGGAAATGCCGGGAGGCCGCCCGACCGCTGACCACCTGGTCGGCCAGCCCCGGCGCGGCGGTGATCTCCACCCAGTCGCCGCGCAAATCCGCCGGCGGCCGGCTATACATCACCCCGCTGACCACTCCGTCCACCATGGCCAGGCAGCCGACACACATGATCACATCCTGGTGCCTGAAGCCGCGCTGCAGGCGGTAAATCATGGCCTGGGGCCGATACTTGCCGGCCACGATCTCCTTGTAGGCGGTAAGCAGGGAAGCAGCATCAACCTGCAAACGGGTGCGATACATGCCGGCAAAGGAACTGCGGCTGCTGTCCTCACCCAAGGCGCTAGAGCGCATGGCCACCAGGATTTCTTGTTTTTCCTCACCGGCCAGGCGAGCATGGTGTTCCAGAATCTGCTCTTCCAGATCGGCGGGCAAAGGGGCCGCGACAATCAGGCGTTCGATGGCGGCGCTGGCCGCGTAAACATCAGCCAGGCGATCGGAATTAAGGGAGGTTAGACGGCGGTTGATTTCCACCTGCAGGTTGCTGGCGGCAAAGAAGTGGCGGGTGGCAGCGGCGGTAATAACAAAGCCTTCGGGGGTGGGCAGGCCGATGCGGTTACGGATCTCGCCCAGGTTGGCCATTTTCTCCCCGGCCTCATCGGCCCGATGCCGGTCCAGTTGGGCCAGCGGCAGGATAAAATCACGCCCGGCCAGTTCGGGCTCTCGGGTCATGATCTCTTCCAGTTCGCCGGTAATCCCCTGAAACGGCGGCCGCAGCCGCCCGTAGTGCTCACCCCCCAGGGACTCCAGCAGATGGATCATCTTGAGCACATTGGCCCCCAGGGCGGTGCAGTGCCCGCGGACAAAGGCCATACTGAAGGGCCGGCCGCCGGCCAGAGCCTGGTCGATTTCAGCCATCAGCTCCAGGGCATTATTGTTGGCCGTCAGCAAAGAACGAAAGTTCCGATACTGACGACGGAAAGCCACCTTCAGCTCCTCCCCGGACAGCACCGGTCGCCTCTCTTCCAACCCCAGCCATTCCTTAAGGCGCCAAAAAAGGCTCATGGGTTTCCTTCAATCGCAAATAAACCGTAGTAAGGGTAACGACATGGTCGGGTTGACGCTCATTCTCGGCCGGCCGACCACAAAAATCTCTTATCTAAATTCTACAACAAAATACCAGCAAACAAAAACCCCCCACAACAAGCGGAAAACGCGTCGCAGTGCCGCAGGTTGCGGCAAGCGGACCGGCGCCGCGTACCCCAGGTACGCAAGCCGGTCCGATCGCCCCAAGATGCGGTGCTGCGGCGCGTTTTCCAGGTTAGTGCTCGAGTTTGATGCCCCATCCCTCGAACATGAAGAGGATGGCAAACCCGAACCACAGGGTATAAAAGACATACCCGGCCAGGGAGAGCACCACCGTCCCCGCCTTATTACGGATGGGTTCGGCCTCGATCTGGTAGTAGTTATAGGCCGGTTCCACGCCGCGGGTCATGGCATCGTAAAAGACCTTGGCCTCGGCGAACTTGTGTTGCCGGTTAAGGTCATCCTGGCCGGTCTTCAGGGCATTCCACCAATCATACACCACCAGGCGCTCATGGATGCCGTATTTGGCGACAATGGCGGCCCCGTCGTTGTGGTACATCCGGTCGGCATCCTCCAGGATGCCTACCAGCAGCCGGCCCATATCGCCGGTGACCTGCAGGGTGGTGCCTTCCTGCTCCACCCGGGCACCGAGCATTTCAAAGTTTTTGGCCGTCCGCAACGCCTGATTCTGATCCTTGGCGGCCACGGCGAAGGTGATCTCCCGGCCTTGGTAGGCACCCGCCCGCTCCTGGGCGCCGGGGATGTAGTAAGCTGAATTCTTGGAAATCGAATTGTACAGGTTATCCATGTAATCCAGCAGGTTGGTGCCGGCAAAGACCGGCGACATGAGAACGACGAAAACACCCCAGAAACCGATAAACAGCACCAGTCCCAGGCTGAATTCCTTTTTGTTGGCAATCATTTTACTTCCCTCCTTAAACCTGCTGATTGGAATGGTTGGTCAAGGGTCCGGTTTTCAGGGCCTTGATGTTGACCACAAAGGTGCCGATAACCCAAACCGAAAAGATGGTAATCACGACAAAAAACAGATATATCCCGATCTGCTCCAGGATATAGCCGGTCCGGGCGGTGATATCGAGATACCCCAAGGCTGCCAGCTTGCTGGGCAGGGCAAAGGCCCGGTTAACAAAACCGGAGAGCACTGCCACCGCGTAAAAGCCACGAATAGTGGTACCCGGCACCACCTTGGTGACTACCGAGCCGATCTGGATGCCGATCAGGGAACCCAGCAGCATGCCCATGGCCAGGGTGTAGAAGATGAAGCCGTAAATGGCGTACTGCCCCAGGCCGGCGTAACCGGCGGTGAAGATGATCTGGAAGATGTCGGTACCCACGGTGGTGGAAGAGGACACCCCCAGGATGTAAACAAAGATCGGGAAGGTGAGAAAACCGCCCCCCACCCCCATGATGGCGGCGGCCAGACCCACCACGACGCCGCTGATGACCAGAAACAGGGCCGAAATCTTACGCCCCCCGGGTACCACCCCTTGATCGAAGGTGATCATGGGCGGAATATTGACCCGCTGAATTTTTTCGCTCAGGGCGGTCATGCTTTCGGTATCCTTTTGCGCCTGCCCCTCGGCGGTGGCCAGGGTGGCAGCCTTGCGCGACTGCAGAAAGTCGGTCAGCGCGTAGAGGCCCAAAAAGCCCAGCATGAAGACGTACACCGTGGTGATGAAGGCATCACTGAGTACCGGATTAAGTTCATACAGGGTCCGGTTGATCAGCCCACCCACGGTGGCGCCGCCGATGGCGCCGATGAGGAAGGTCACCGCCAGGGCCACCGAGATGTTGCCCAGCTTGCGATGGAGCACACTGCCCATGATCGCCTTGGCGAAGATGTGGAACAGGTCGGTGCCCACCGCCATGATTCCCTTGACCCCGGCGCTCATCAGGGCCGGAGCGATGATGAAACCGCCACCGGCGCCGATGCAGCCGGTGATCAGCCCCGCCCCCAGGCCGACGCCGATGGAGGCGAAGAAGATGGTGGGGGTGTAAAAGGCCGGAGAATAGGCCATTTTGCCGCCGAGAATATCCGGCAACGAGGCCATCAGTTCATCGGCCCAGGCCACACCACCCAGAATGATGGGCAGCAGCAGCAAACCCAGAAGCAACAGCCGCCGGCGATCACCCAGAATCCGGTCGGACATTGACTTTTCCCACTGGGCATGGGCCCTGGCGCCGGCCATCATGAACTGACCGACTTGTTTGAATGCACTCATGGTTAACAACCCTCCTTGAATTATGGTTACTGCGTTTAACTTGCGGGCTTGGCGCCGGGAGCAACCAGCAAAAATCAAACTGATTGGTCAGTCAGTTTTTTCTGGTCGCTAAAAAAAAGCGCCAACCGCACCTGTACTGTGCCAATTTTAGTGCTAATCCCTTTTACCAGGCTTTACTGCCGATAATTTCCTTAACCTGCTTTTCACTGGCCGCCGTGACCAACACCATCTTCCGGTCGCCGGCTTCCTTGATTTTCCTGGTCAACTCTTCGATATCCGCCGGTTTTTCCAGCAGATCCATGGCCCCCATCTTCATCGCCTGCACCCCCTTCTCCACCGTGGCCTTGCCGGTGAGCAAAATCACCTGGAGCTGGGGGTTGCGCTTCTTAATTTCCTCCAACGCCGCCAGCCCGTCCATGCCCGGCATCTGCAGGTCCAGGACAATGGCGTCGTAAGAATCCACATCCTCGCGCTGCAGGGCCTCAGCGGCGGAAGTGGCGGTACTCACCTCCATCTGCCGGGAGCGCATCCGGGCTGCCAGGGTTTCCACAAACTCCGCCTCATCATCAATTAATAAAATTTTTTCTGCCATGACCTGTCCTCCTTAGTAAGGGCTCGTTATCCTTATGGCATGATTGGGTATACACCGCTGCGGCCACCGCGCAATCACGGCAGCAGCAGCACGAAACGCTGTTCTTCCGGGTTCAACTCAAACTCCGCCGCAAGTTGCGCCAGCAGCTCAAGTTCCGCCGGGCCGGGAAATTCCGGGGCACCCGAACCGACCACCTCGCCCGCCTGCCAACTCAACTCCAGGTGACCGCCGGGGACGGTTTTAGCGGCTCCGTGAATCCCGGGGGTTCCGGGGGCATCGGCGGTTCCAGCGGTCTCGCACCGAGCCGACACCACCAGTTGCAGACGGGCGCCGGGGCCAGTCGCCGCCAGTACCGATTCCAGCCCCCGCCATAAAAAATGCAGCAAGCGAAAACGGCTGGCCTGCACCGTCACCTCCTGCTCCGGCACAACAACCTGTAAGGTGGCGGACCGGCCGGCCAGCAGCCGAGTGGCCAGTTCAGCCAGCAGTCGGCATGACTCGCCCAACTCCACACCCTCCGACTCCCGGTCCACACTATGGGCAAAGCGGTTAAGACGGCGAACAATCCCATCGGCCCGCCGCACCTGCCGGTCGATGGCCCCGGTCGCCTCCCGGACCTGCTCGGGCGGCAACTGTTGCTCCTCGGCCAGCGCCCGGGCGGCGTGGTCGCCTAACAGACCGGCGGTTTCCTTGATAATGGCCAGCACGTTTTTAATTTCATGGCTGACGGCCGCGCTTACCTCGCCGCAAAAACGCACACCAGCCATGCTCCTGCCCGCCTGTTCAGCCGCCATCTTTCTCCTCCGTTGCGCCACCAGCCGCTCTCCGGCAATCAGTTCAACAACTGTAACCGTTGCAGCTCGTTAAACCAGCAGATTAGTGACCCTGGTGAGAGGTTGCCAGCAACTCACTGATCCGGCCAAGCAATTGATTGATATCCACCGGTTTAAGCAGAAAATAGTCCGCGTGTCCAGCTTCCCCGATACCGCTTTCGAAAGTGCTGAGTGAACCATGTCCACTCATGAAAATGAATCGCAAACCGGGAAAGCCCGCCACCAATTGCTTTTTCAATTCGACACCGCTGATGCCCGGCATTTTGAGGTCGATCACCGCCACATCATAGGTTTGCCGGTGGGCCAGTTCCAGGGCCTGCCGGCCGGAGGTCGCCCAGTCGGCGGTTATCCCGCGCAGCTGCAACCTTTCGGCCAGAGCCGAGACCAGTTCCTCCTCGTCGTCAACCAGTAAAATCCGCATGGTGTTCCTCGCCGGTTTCGGCATTTTCTTTGCTCCGCAAAGGCAGGGTGATGAAAAATCTGGTGCCGGCGCCGGCCATGCTTTCCACCCGGATCCGGCCCTGCAGCTCGCGCACCAGGCCGTATGTGACGAACAGCCCCAGGCCGGTGCCTTCCTCCTTGCTCTTGGTGGAGAAAAATGGTTCAAAAACCTTCTTCAAATCCGCTTCGGCGATTCCGCAACCGTCATCGGTGACGGTGATCAGCAGATGCTCGGGATCCGGGCGGCTGCCGGTGATATAGAGATGTCCCCCATCCTCCATGGCGGCAAAGGCATTGCCCACCAGGTTGAGAAAAACCTGCTGCAGCTTGTTGCGGTCGCTGCTCAGGGCGGGCAGTTCCGAGTCAATTTCCACCCCGACGATGATATTGCGGTGGGCCGCCTCTTTACCGTGAAACTCCAGGACCTCCCGCACCACCTCAGCCAGCTCGACCTGTTCCAGTTTAATCTCGCCGGGCCGGGCAAAACCCAGCAGGCGCCGTGTAATACCGGAGCAGCGGGCCACCGCCCGATGAATCGATTCCAGTTGGCTCAGCAGTTTCTCCTTGGGCGGCGGTTCTTTCCCGGCCCGGGTCAACAGGTCGGCCAGCAGGCCGGCCTTTTCATTGATGATGGCCAGGGGGTTGTTGATCTCATGGGCCACCCCGGCGGCCAGCCGCCCCAGGGAAGCCAGCTTGTTGGCCCGGGCCGCCTCACGCAAGGCGGTGGCCCGTTCCCGATCGGCCCGGTAGATATCCCCCACCAGGTTGGTGGCCACCCCCAGGGTCACCAGCACAATCAGCAACACCGCGCCGGCCAGAAAAAGAACCACCATCACCCTGGTCGAAATCCAAGGTCGCAACAGTTCGGCCTTCTCACCGATAGCCAGCAGAATAAACGGGGAGCCGGGGATATAGGCATACCCCATGACCAGCTCACGCCCCTGCCGGTCCTGGACCGTAACCACCCGGGTATCTTCGGCATAGGGCGGAATCGCCAGGGGAAAGCGGTCCAGCACCTCGCCATGGTTCAGGGTCGGGGTCTGAATAACCCCTTCCAGATTCACCAAAAATGAATCCCCAAAACTACTCTCCCGGATGTGGGCCAACTGCTCGTTGAACCAGACGGTATTCAAAGTGGCCCGGAGCACGAAAAAGGAGCCATCCTCCTTTTCCCGTTTCACCGCGATCACCATGTGCGGCTCTTCCCTGAAACCAAGGTAGACGTCACTAACATGACTGCCGGCGGCCACCACTTCGCGGAACCAGGGCTCGTCACGGTAATCCCGGTCTTTAAGGGCGTAAGGTCCGATATAGCGAATCTGCCGCCCGGCGGCATTAAACAATCCCAGATCGGTAAAACCGCCGATGGAACCGCTCAGGTTGGCCAGAATACCGGCCAGCCGCCGATCATCGTTAAGGTCGGCAAAGCCGTACTCCCGGACCACGAACTGCAGGGCCGCCTGCCGCTCTTCCAGGAAGAAGGCCACTGTTCGCTTGGTGTTGGAGACCAGCCGATCGGTGCGCAGCACTATCTCGTTTTCGCTGTACTGGCCGGTCACCCGGTAGTCAAACCAGGCCAGGGCCAGCAGAGGCAGCAGGGCCACGCAGAGCATCAGCACCACCGCCCGTTTCCAGATCCGGCGAAAGTCGAAGTGGGGCCGGTCGTTGTCAGCGCCGCTGGCGCCCTGGTCCCAAAACAGCGGTTTTTTTAACGGCCACCTGTTCATTACAAATCAGGCCTTACCGGCATCCCGGCGCGCCTGGACCTTTTGGTGAGCCTCCTGCAGCCGGGCCTCCAGCTCGTCGATATCCACCGGTTTGCGCAAGTAGGCCAAAGCCCCCAGCTCCAGGCAGATCCGCCGGTCGTCCTCGGAGCCGTGGCCGGTGAGGATGATGACCTCCACTTCGGGGCGAATCTTTTTCACCCGGCGCAGAACCTCAATCCCGTCGATTCCCGGCATTTTCAGATCCAGCACCAGCACTTCGGGCTCATCATCAATGAGCATCTCCAGCGCCGACTGGCCGTCGTGGGCGACTGCCGCCCCCACATCGCGGAACAGCAACCGCTCCGACAGGGTCTGGACAAACTCCCGCTCGTCATCCACCAGCAGTACTTTGGAAGGAGTGCCACGATGGTGCTTGCGGTAAATTTCCGCCTGGCGATCTTCGGGAACCCGGGGGTCCACCGCCACGACCACCTCCTCCACCCCCGGCAACTCGCCCAGCACCGCCTGAACCTCATCCTGCAGGCGATTGAACATCAGCACCTTTCTGGTGATCCGCACGGTGAGCCGTCCCTGCCTGGCCGCCACCTCGCCGTCATGGCCGGCTTCCACCAAGGCTACCCCGGCTTGAGCGGCCAGCTGGAAATCCGCCAGGGCCTGCCGGGATTCGTCGGTGGGCTGCACCGCCGACCGCTGCAGCTGTCGGCTGATAAGCGCCGCCGCCTCCTCTGCCCCGGTTTCCGCCATGGGTAGCAGCATATCGTATAACTCCGCCGCCCAGGGGTCTTCATAGCCCCGCAGGGCTTGGACCCAATGGGCTTTGGCGGTATCGGCGGCGGTGATTCGCCGCCGGGCCTCGGTTTCCGCCAGGTTTTCGACCGCCATGGCTTGCTGGAGGCGAAAAGGCAACTCGGCGATCAGGCAGACCCTTAAATAGTGACTGATCTCCCGAGGCAGCAGGTGCACCACATTGCCGGCCAGCAGCAGCTGGGGTTGCGCCAATTGCTCGGCCAGGGCCCGCCGTAGCCAGGCCAAAGCCCCTCCCTTTTCATGGGTGAATTTCTCAAAGACCGAATCCCTGGGTGAAAACGCCCGCTCGATGGCGCCAGGCGACATCCCCGATAACCGGGCGGCTTCCGCCACCAGCGCCTGGCCGTCGACGACCCGGTAACCGGTGTCCTGCTGCAGGGCCGCCACCACCTCGGCGCCCCGGCAATAATCGCCACTGAACACCGCCAGTCCGACTCCGGCCGCCTTTTGCTCTTTGGCATCATCGCGCATATTCTTTTCACCCAAGCAAAATATTAACCCGCCGGCCTGATTCAGTTAGCTAACGAAAGCGTTGACCAGGACCAATAACTACTGACATAACCTGCAGTAAACGAACAGCCGTGCCGCAGGTTCGGGCAAGCAGCCCGGCGCGGCGTACCCCCTTGTACGTAAGCCTGGCTGATCGTCTGAAGATGCGGTGCGGCTGTTCGTTTACCGGCTCAGCATGCGATGGACCGAGTCCAACAACTCGTCGTACAGCGACCCCGGCTGGTAGAGGCGGTAAGTGCCGATCCGCACTAGCCCGTCGACCATGGTAAAGATGATCATTGCCGTCTTGTGGGCCGGCAGCTCACGAACAGAACCGTCTTCCTGGCCACGGCGGATGGCCTGCTCGAAGGTGCCGGCGAAAAAATCGTAAATATCTTCAAGGTGCCGCCGGCAATTGGGGTTTTCCTCGGCCAGCTTGTAGGGATAATGCCGGTGCAACAACAAAAAACGCTCTTCCATCCGCGCCGCCAGATGCAAATAAAACTCCACCAGTCCTTTCACCATGGCCAGCCCGTCGACAAACTCCTGCCCGGCCAGAAACTCACGGCTTTCCTGGATCAGTTGCTCTTTGAACTTCTCCAGCACCGCGACAAAAAGATCTTCCTTGGTCTTATAGTGATAAAAAACCGTACCGTCGGCCACCCCGATCATCCTGGCGATGTCGCCAATGGCGGTTTCCCGGAAACCCTTCTCGGCAAAAAAAACGGTGGCCATTTCTAAAATGGCCTCCTTGCGAGTGGGCCCGCTTTTTCTGGTATTGCGCGTCCTTACCATCTTTACCCTATACGCTGAACGTCACCTTACACGCCATGCAACCACCACAATTTCACGACCACCACCGAACAGTAAGCCGTCAACCGGCAAACCGGCCGCGACCAATGTCGCCGACCGCCCTAAACAACCTGAGCAATCAGTCAGTAACGGTTTGCTAAGTAACGAATTACACCCGGCGCCAACGGTTGTCAATATTTTTTTGACTGACGAATCAGTTTAGCTTTCTTTCCGGGGCGCTTCTGAATCCCCCAACATCGGTTCACCCACCTCCTCATCCAACTCGTTCAACAGGCGCTGTGGCTCCTGAGCGAACTTTTCCCCTCGCTGACGGCAGGCGAAAAAATCCTGGTTGTAGGGAGTAATCAGGTTGAGGGCCTCCCAGCGGGAGAGATAGTACTCCAACAGGTGGGGCAGTTCGGTGAACACCGTGGCTTGCGGTTTGGGGTCGACAAAGCTGGAGGCCCGCAGCCGCCGGGATGAGAGGGTCTGGGTCTGATAAAAGCTTTCCATGAACAACAGTTCCGCCGGCATCCGGGCCTCGATGCCGATGCGCCCCAGCAGCCGGGTGATGCCGCGCATCATGCCGGCGCCGAAGCGGGCCAGGGGGTATGGGAGGTAAATCTCCCGCGGTCTTTTAAGTTCCAGGTAAGACTTGATGGTGATGATCAACTCGCTCAAAGATACCGGCAGGGGATCAACAAAGTGCCAGGTCTTGCCGCCGAACTCTTCCCGGTGGCGCAGCAGGTGATGAACAAAGGGAGGCACTTTTTTGGCGTTGGAGTAGGAGTGGGTCGCCTGCCGGTTGGTAAAGAGCAGGGGCATGGTCTGGTCGGCGATGGAAAAAAGCAGCCGGTGGAACCCCTGGACCTTGTGATCATGGGCGCCGTAAACCACCGCCAGGCGGATATTGGTATAATCCAGACCGTACTTTTGGTGCAACTCGGCCAGGGCCAGTTCGGCCAGCAGTTTGGACTTGGGGTAGTTGGGCAAATCCGCGGTCAGCTCCAGGCGATCATCTTCGGTCAGATTTTCGCCGGGCGGCAGCACCGCCGCCGAACTGAAATGAATGTATGGGACCCCCAGCTCCAGGGCCGCCCGGGCCAGATACAGGGTGCCCAGGTAGTTGGTCTCGTAAGCCAGCAGCGGGCTGGAATCAAGGGCGGTAATGGCGCAGTTGATGATAAATTCGGGCCGAAAGCGCCGGACCCAGGCACGGATATCCTCGGGGTCGCGCAGGGAAAGCTGTTTGCTGTTGGGGGCCAGCAATTCGAATTCGCAGTCGGCCTGCTTTTTAAAATAGTGCAGAATGCCGCCGCCGATCAGGCCGGAACCGCCCACCAGCAGGCCGGTTTTGATCACGCTGCCCAGGCAGGTAAATTCCCCCCGTCCCATGCTCACCCCCAGCACCAGTAATTTTGACTGCCTCGCCCACAACGACAACCATGCTCTCCTTCACACGACTGACCGAGCGTTCATCATCATAAGTCGATGACTGCCCGGATGTCAACGCCAACGCCTGCCCCGGCAGGGCAAGGTCAGAGCCGCAGACCCACCTTTACCCTCGCCCAAAACCTGGAGCTGTGTTAAAAAAACCTCATGCCGACCATCAAGCGCCAGGACCTGCCCCAACTGCTCGAAAAAATCGCCGCCGGCGAAATCGCCCCGGTTTATCTACTGGTGGGCGAGCGTTTTCTCTGCCGGGAAGCGGCGGCGGCCCTTGAACATGCCCTGCTGCCCGATGAACAACAACGGCCCAACCAGCTCACGGTCATCGACGGGGAACGAGAAGAGCCGGGCAAAACCCTGGCCCGACTTCGCACCTACAGCCTGTTCGGCGGCCGCCAGTTAACCAAGGTGGTGGACACCCGCCTGTTCTACTCCAAAACAATGGCCAAAACCCTGTGGGAAAAGGCCGAGGCCGCCCGAGCGGGGCAAGACGCCAAAGAAACATCTCGCCGGCTCAAGGCCATGCTCTCCCTGGCGGGGCTGCCGCCGGCGGCCTGGCACCGCGACCAACTGACCGACCTCAGCGCCAGCCAGTGGCAGAAACTGTTTGGCTTTGCCAAGCCGGCGGAGATCGCCTGGGCCGGCGATTATCTGGATGCCAACGACGATCTGGCCCCCGCGCCGGGCAAAGGCGAGGCCGGTGAGGAACTGCAGGCGGCCCTGGAAGGCGGCCTGCCGCCGAACAAGATTCTGCTGCTGCTGGCCGAAACCGCCGATAAACGCAAAAAACTGTACAAATACCTGGAAAAACACGCCGTCATCATCGACCTTGGGGTCGACACCGGCGGCAACGCCGCCGCCCGCAAGGAACAGGCCACCCTGCTCAAAAATCTGGTCTTGGAAACGCTGGCACCCTTCGATAAAAAGATGCGACCCGACGCCCTGGAGCTGCTGCTGGAAAGGGTGGGCTTTCACCCGGTGGCGGTGGTCATGGAAACGGAAAAACTGGCCCTTTATGCCGACGACCGGAATACGATCAGTCGCCGTGAAGTGGAAGAGATGGTGGGCCGCACCCGGGAGGAGGCGATTTTTGAGTTGAGCGAGGCCTTCACCAATGGCGATCTGGCCCAAAGTGTCATCGTATTGGGCCGTCTGCAGCAGGGCGGCATGCACGCTCTGGCCATCCTCGGCGGCCTGCGCAACCATGTCCGCAAGCTGCTGCTGGCCAGAGCCGTCCAGGACCAGGCCGGCCGCCCCTGCAACCCGGGCCTGGCTTATCCAGCCTTTCAAAAAAGTTACCTGCCCCAGGTCAAGGCCGCCTGGGAAAGCCAGGCCGAACAGCACCCAACTCCCGAGGCCTTTGCCTGGCCGCCTGCCTTTCCCGGGCACCCATACGCCCTCTACCAGCTTTTTCTGCAGGCCGGCAAACTTTCCGCCCGGCAGCTCCGGGCCCTGCTTAGGGCCCTGCTGGAGGCCGAGCACCGACTGAAGGGATCCGGCCTGCCGGAAAATGCCGTATTAAGCGCCCTGCTTTTTGCTTCCCGCCAACCGACCGCCGCCCGCTAAACCCGCTGGTCCTGCCGACAGCGGTTGCATTTTCGCGGTAAATGATTAACATAAAATTCGATGGTGAACATTCTTGCCGAAGGCGAGGATTTTTATGCCGCCAAAATTTAACCAATATATCCCCCGCGCTACTAAAGGAACGGCAAACGCAGATGAGTAACATGTCCCAGGGTCAAACCGATTTCGATGCTGTCACCAGGGAAGACCAGGAGTTACGCCAGCCACCCCGCTACCGGGTGCTGCTGCACAACGACGATTATACCACCATGGACTTCGTGGTGACCATACTGGAAACGGTGTTCAAACACGACACCGATACCGCCCATCGCATTATGATGAACATCCATAAAGAGGGAGTTGGCGTGGCCGGGGTTTACACCCGGGACGTGGCCGAGACCAAGACCGCCATGGTCCACAACCTGGCCCGCAAGCACGAATACCCCCTCAAGTGCTCCCTTGAAAAGGAGTAACCCGGCAAACGCTCAGCAGCACCGCACCTTGCGATGATCGGCCCGATTTGTGTAACTTGGGGTACACAGCTCCGGGCCGCTTGCCGCAGCCTACGGCACAGCTGAGCGTTTACCATCCGCTTAGGTCAACCAAGTTGCGGGGTTATCCGTAACCATAAAATCAAGAGATTGAGCCATGATTAACGATAAATTGGAAATGGCCCTGGTCCGGGCCATCCGGGAAGCCAAGGTCCGCAAGCATGAACATGTCACCGTGGAGCATATCCTTTACGGCCTGCTCCATGACGACCTGGCGGCGGACATTCTGACCGCCTGCGGCGGCGACATCACCCTGATGAAGGAAAAGCTGGAGGATTTTTTCACCTCCAGCCTACCCAGCGTGCCCGGAGGCATCGGCCACGACCCGATTCAGACCATCGGCTTCAACCGGGTTCTGCAGCGGGCCATCGCCCATGTCCAGAGTTGCGGCAAAAAAGAGGTGGACGGCGGCGATGTACTGGCCGCCATTTTCTCGGAACCGGAATCCTACGCCGTTTATTTTCTCAACCTGGAAGGCATCAAAAAGCTGGACGTGGTGGAATACATCTCCCATGGTCACCCGGACGGCCTACCAGGACCGGCCATGGCCCCCCGCGGCCCGGGCGCCGATGAACAGGCGGACCAAACCCAGGCCAAACCGGCGGACAAAAACGCCGAAGCCCTGGAGCAATACACCGTCAACTTCAGCCAGCGGGCCGCAAAGGGCCTGATCGACCCCCTGATCGGCCGCGACAGCGAGTTGAAAAGAATCATGCAGACCCTATGCCGGCGGCGTAAGAACAACCCACTGCTGGTGGGCGAACCAGGAGTTGGCAAGACTGCCCTGGCCGAAGGGTTGGCCCTGCGAATCTACCAGAGTCGGCAAAACCGGCAGCAGGATCAGGCGACCTGCGGGTTGGTGCCGGATCTGCTTAAAGGGGTGGAAATCCGCCTGCTGGACATGGGGGGCCTGCTCTCCGGCACCAAATACCGGGGGGATTTTGAGCAGCGCCTGAAAGCGGTGATCAACGCCGTGGAACAGAACCCCGACATCATCCTCTTCATCGACGAAATCCACACCATCGTCGGGGCCGGGGCCACCAGCGGCGGCAGCATGGACGCCTCCAACCTGCTCAAACCCGCCCTGCAATCCGGCAGCCTGCGTTGTATCGGTGCTACCACTTACGAAGAATACAAAAACCACCTGGAAAAAGACCGAGCCTTATCACGCCGTTTCCAAAAAATCGACGTAGCCGAACCTTCGGTGCCAGACACCGTAGCCATTCTCCAGGGGCTGCGGCCCCATTACGAGAAACATCACCAGATCAAATATTCCGCCACCGCTCTGAAGGCCGCCGCCGAACTGGCTGATCGCTACATCAACGAGCGCTTTCTGCCCGATAAGGCCATCGACGTGCTGGACGAAGTCGGGGCCGCCTTCCGCCTGCGCCGGGGGTGCAAGAAACGCCGCAGTGTAACGGTGCGCGACGTGGAAGAGGTGGTTTCCCGGCTGGCCCGGGTGCCGGCCAAAAGCGCCTCCGGGGCCGATATCGAGCACCTGCGCCTGCTGGAGACCATGCTGAAAAGCCAGATATTCGGCCAGGATCAGGCCATCAGCGCTTTAACCAGCGCCGTCAAGCGCTCCCGGGCCGGCATCAAGCGGCCCGAAGGCCCCACCGGCGCCTTCCTCTTTGCCGGCCCCACCGGCGTGGGCAAGACCGAGCTGGCCCGCCAACTGGCGGCCAACCTTTCCATCCATTTCGAACGTTTCGACATGAGCGAGTACATGGAAAAACACGCGGTTTCCCGGCTCATCGGCTCACCTCCCGGTTATGTCGGTTTCGACCAGGGCGGCCTGCTCACCGAGGCGATCCGCAAACATCCCCACAGCGTTCTGCTCTTCGACGAACTGGAAAAGGCCCATCCCGACATCTTCAGCATTCTGCTGCAGGTCATGGATCATGCCTCGCTCACCGACAACTCCGGGCGCAAAGCCGATTTCCGCAACGTAATCCTGATCATGACCACCAACGCCGGAGCACGGGAACTGGCCGAACGGCCCATCGGCTTCACCGGCGACAGCCAGGGCCGGGACGGCAAGGCCCTGAAAAATCTTTTTGCCCCGGAATTCCGCAACCGGCTGGACAGTATCATCACTTTCAACCCGCTGGACACCTCTTTGATGGAACAAATCGTCGAAAAAATGGTCCTGGAATTGCAGGAACGGCTGGCCGAGAAAAAGGTGACCATCAGCCTCACCCCGGCGGCCCGCACCTGGCTGGCCCAGCGAGGCTATGACCCCGAGTACGGGGCCCGGCCCCTGCGCCGGCTGATCCTGAAGGAAATCGGCGATACCCTCACCGAAGAAATCCTGTTCGGTCAGTTGCGCAAGGGCGGCGAGGTCAAAGTAACCATTAAGGGCAAAAAACCAGCCTTCGACTACTCCCCGGAGGCTTGAGTGGTCCCTCCCCGGCTCCCAGGCTGCTCTTGCCCGTTGACAAAAGCAGTTTTTTCGGTAAGGTAACCCGCTGGTGGCACCGGTCATCTCCGGCGACTGGGCTGCCGTTTTGGGCCATGACCCAACCTTTGGCGGGTCATTCAGCTTATTATAATCCTCAAAGAACAGGAAATTACCATGAAGCTACTCTCCACCCGCAATACCTTGTTAGCCACCGCCTGCAGCCTCACCCTCCTTTTGGCCGCCTGCGGCGACAGCCAGCAACCGCAAGCTCCTGAGCCCGCCGCGGAAGACCGCAGCTTCACCCAGGCCATGGAAGATGCTCATGCCGGCCTGATGGACGAAATGCCCATGGGCAGCGAGAAGGCCGTGACCCCTTTTGCTGATTTGAATGTGGCCAAGGCCAGCGGCGATAACGCCTACACCGTCGCCGAACTCTTCGCCCAGAGCGAGAGCCTGAACGGCCAGACCGTGCGGGTTAAGGCACAAGTGGTAAAATTCTCTCCGGCCATCATGGATCGGAACTTTATCCACCTCCAGGACGGAACCGGCTCGGAAGCCAACCGCACTCACAACCTGGTGGCCACCTCCCAGGAAACCGTGGAGGTTGGTGCAGTTGTCACCGTCGAAGGCGTACTGTCGTCCAACAAAGACTTCGGCGCCGGCTACACCTATCAGGTGATTTTGGAAGACTCCACCGTTATTGAATAAATGAAACTGGTGGTGGTCGGGCCCGGCGCCCTGGGTTGCCTGCTGGCGGCCCGCCTGCACTTGGCGGGCACCTGCCATGTACAACTGCTCGACCACCGCCCCCAGCGGGCCGCCGCCCTGAACCGTCAAGGAATCATCCTTGAGGAGCCGGGGGCGGCCCCCTCCCCACCTCTGCCGATTCCCGTCACCACCGATCCCGGCGGCATCATTCATGCCGACACCGCTGTGTTCTGCGTTAAATCCTTCACCCTGCCCCAAGCCCTGGCCTCCGCCAAACCTTTTGCCACCCCCAAGACCATCTTTATTGCTTTTGCCAACGGCATTGGCCACCTGGAAGAGATGCGCCGACTCAGCGATTGCTGCCTTCCGGTCCTGGGTATTTGCACCGCCGGTGCCACCCTGCTGGCCCCCGGCCGGGTGCGCGTCGGCGGCCAAGGCAGTCTGACCCTGGGTTATGCCGTTAACCCAGCCACCCCAGCCGGCCCAGCCGGCCCAAACGGGGCCGCCCCCCTGCTCCCAATCGCTCAGGCCTTCCGCCAGGCAGGTTTCGACACCCGGTTGAGCAACGATATTGACCGGGAACTCTGGTACAAACTGCTGGTCAATGTCGGCATCAACGCTCTGACTGTGCTCCACGACTGCCCCAACGGCCGCCTGTTGGAAATTCCCGCCGCCCGCCGGCTAATGGCCCAAGCCGTAAGTGAGGCCGCCGCCGTGGCCGAGGCCAGCGGCATTTCCCTGAACATCGAACCGCTGGCCATGGTTGAAGAGGTCTGTCGCCGTACCGCCACCAATATCTCTTCCATGCTCCAGGATATTCGCCACCACCGCCCCACCGAGATCATGGCCATCAACGGCGAAATCGTTCGCCGGGCCAACATCCTGGGAATGACCGCACCGGCCAACGAAGAGCTGACCATAACGGTAAAACAGCGTCATCCCAGCCAGTAGAAAAATCCTCCTCTCCTCCCCACACAATTCCTTTTTACGGGCAGATATATTCCGCAATATATATGAACAACAAAAAGTTATTGCACAAAAACATTTTTTACAATAGTATATATCGCAAGTTGAAAACGGCAGCGTTTCAACCGCCGTCCCAGCGACGGCTTGGTCAGTATCCGGACCAAATAAATCATGTAACTATCCATCTCTTTCTGGCACGTAGCTGTTTAACAGTGCCCCAGGTTGCGGTAAGCCAGGTCAGCGTAGCGTACGTCAGGTACTCAAGCCGACCTGATCGCCACAAAATGGGGTGCTGCTGGACAGCTACTAAACTATTTAACAAAGCGAGATCATCATGACGATGACGCAAAGTTTTGCCATAGCCGCCGAAGCCGGCGGCAGTTTCGGCGGCCCGGCCGCCACCGAGAGCGACGACAACTTTCAACGCGAGGCCCGCGTCCGCAAAGTGCTCAGCGATTTGCGAGTGGTCTTCCGGGCTATTCAGTCCTACTCCAAAATGGTGGAGCGCCAGTGCCAGGTCAGCGCCACCATGCTCTGGGTGCTGCGGGAAATCGCAGCCGCCGGCGAACTCAAGATCTCCGAGGTGGCCCGCATTCTCTCCATCCACCAGTCCACCGCCAGCAACCTGTTGGACAAGCTGGAGCGCCGGGGCCTGGTACGCCGTCAACGCGGCAGCCGCCAGGAAGATCAGCGGGTAGTACTGGTAACCTTGACCTCCACCGGCCTGGACCTGCTGGATCAGGCCGGCACCCTGCATCACGGCCCGCTGACCGAGGCCTTGGACCAGATGGCCGCCGAAGACCTGGTACTGCTGAACCAGAGCCTGGACAAACTGGTCCAGGCCATTCCCGCCGGCAAACTGGATCACGGCCTGATGCCGCCCATCACCGAATGACATTCAGCGTGCCCCAGCGGCACGACAAAACTAAACGGCCCGGTTCACCACAACCAAACGTTAAGACGAAGTTGCATACTTAAACCAGTGAAATAAAACCACATGCTAATCGCCCCGGGCATCGAACATACCATCCCGTCTTCCTCCGCCGCCGCCGGCGGCAAGGACCACGGCATAACCGCGCCACCACCGGTCGGCCAACTCTGGCGTGACCGACCTGGTTTTGACCGCGACTTTGTCGAACGCCTGTTGGGCCGCCGCCGGCGGCGCGGCTTAAGCGGTCCCACCGCCCGGCGGCTGGCGGCCCTGGAACCGGAGTTGCCGGAACTGCTGGACCCGCAGGTGATTTACACCACCCTGCCCCCGACCGTCACTCCCCGGGGCAGCATCACCCTGAACCATTCAAGTTCAAGAAGCGCGGGAGCCGGCCTGGAACTGACCAACCCCAAGATGATCGGCGCCCTGCAAAAGGCCGCTAAAGCGGTCTGCTTAATCGCCACCGTGGGGCCGGAGTTGGACCGGCGGGTGGCAGAGTTGCAAGGTGAGGGCCGGCTGGCCGACGCGGCAATACTGGACGCCTTGGGCTCCGGCGCCGTGGAATGGCTGGCCGACCGATTTTTGACCCATATCGTAAAAGAGCACGACGGCCTGGTGGCCGGCCCCCGCTTCAGCCCCGGCTACTGCGACTGGCCGCTTAATGACCAGCCCGGGCTTTTTTCACTGCTGGACCACCGGCAGATCGGAGTGGAATTGGATGCCTCCTGCCTGATGCAGCCGCGCAAGTCCATCTCCGCCCTGTTCGGACTGTACGAAACCGCCGCCGCCCCGGCCGACCGCGACCTGATTCCCTGTCGGCGCTGCCCGAAACGCGACTGCATCGCCCGGCGCTAAGGCCCGTTGGCCGCCGGGCGGTTACCGGCTGGAAAATTATAAAAAAACAGGCAACAGAAAACTTTAAGGAGAGAGCAACCGTATGAAAGTAAGAAAAGGCATTGAAGGCGGCCGCTACCAGCCGCTGACCCAGGAAGACATCAAGCGCATCCACCAGGCCGCCATGCAGGTTTTTGAAGAGATCGGGGTGCAGGTCAACTTCCCCGCCGCCCTTGAGCTTTTTGCCGAAGCCGGCGCCCAGGTGGACCGGGAAACCAATATCGTCAAGATGCCCGGCAGTCTGGTGGAAAAGATCATCGGCCAGGCCCCGTCGGTGATCAACCTCTGCGGCCGCGACCCGGAAGGCGAACACGACTGCGAGATCGGCGGCACCAAGGTTTACATGGGCACCGGCGGCACCGCCCTCAATGTCCAGGAGCCGGGCAGCGACGAGATTCGCCGCTCCCAGACCAAAGACATCATGAACATGGCCCGCATGGTGGAGCAGTTGGATAATATCCATTTCTACATGCTCAACGTCTACCCCGGTGACGTGACGGTGGAAGACGTGGACGTCAACCGTTTCGGCGCCGCCCTAAACCGCACCCAAAAGCACATCATGGGCGGGGTTTACACCGTGGAGGGAGTGCGCAACGTCATCAAGATGGCGGAGATGATCGCCGGAAGCCCCGAGGCCTTGAGGGAGCGGCCCTTTATCTCCATGGTCACCTGCCCCATCAGTCCCTTCAAACTGGATGAATCTTACGGCGAGCTGACCATGGAAGCGGCCCGCAACCGGATCCCGGTGGTGGTGCCCACCGAACCGCTGTGCGGCGCCACCGCGCCGGTGACTTTAGCCGCCAACCTGGTGGTCCAGACGGTGGATTCCCTGGCCGGGGTAATGCTGGCCCAGCTCACCAACCCCGGCGCCCCCTGCCTGTTCGGCTGCATCTCGTCCATCACCGATCTTCGCGACCTCAAATACCTGGCCGGGGCGGTGGAAATGGGCCTGATGAACGCCGGGGCGGCCCAGATGGCCCAGTACTACAAGCTGCCCTTCTACGCCACCGCCGGCATGACCGACTCCAAGGTGGTGGACGCCCAGGCCGGTTACGAATCCGCCATGACCAGCGTGATGGTGGCCCTGGCCGGCGCCAACTTCATCCATGACGCCGCCGGCTTCATCGAGTTCTGCCTCACCGCCTCCTACGACAAGCTGGTGGTGGACAACGAGATCCTGGGCATGACCATGCGGGCGGTGGAAGGCATCCGGGTAGATGACGAGACCATCGCCATGGCCGAGCTGAAAAAGGCCGGCCCCGGCGGCCAGTTCGTCACCGCCCGCCATACCCGCCGCTTAATGCGGACCGAGCACTACAGCCCGGAACTGAGCGACCGGGACAACCGGGGGCCGTGGCAACAGGCCGGCGCCCAAGACACCCGGCAGCGGGCCACCGCCCGCAGCAGAGAGATCCTCGACGCGCCACTCAAGTCGATACTGCCCGAGGATGTCCGCCAGCGGATCAAAACCGAAATCCCGGGGCTGCAGCCCTTTTTGATGGAGGACTAGCGTAATCGTCCAGCAGCACCACATCTTGCGGCGATCGGCCCGGCTTACGTACCCGGGGTACGCAGCGCCGGGCCGCTTGCCACAACCTGCAGCACTGCTGAACGATTACGGAAACCGAACCAGGCTGAAATCACAAAATTCGCAACCCTTAAAAAGAACTACCAAGGACGGAAAATGATCACCATAGCCGAAAAGATCAACGCCACCATCCCCTCCACCCGCCGGATCATCGAGGAACGGGACGCGGCGGCCCTGCTGGAGCTGGCCGAGAAACAGGCCGCCGCCGGGGCCGACTACATTGACATCAACGTCGGCACCGGGCACGGCAGCGGCGCCGACGAGGTGGAGGCCATGACCTGGGCGGTGACCACCATCCAGGAGAAGATCGACACCCCGCTGTGCATCGACAGCGCCGACGCGGCAGTGCTGGAGGCGGGACTCACCGCCCGCCAAGGCAAGCCGGCCCTGATCAACTCCACCAAGGCCACCGAGGAAAACATGGCCACCGTGGTGCCTTTAGCGGCCCGTTTCAAGCTGCCCCTGGTGGGCCTGGCCATGGACGACAAGGGCATTCCCACTTCCGCCGAGGCCCGGCTGGCCGCCTGCAAGTATATCGCCGATTACTGCGCCCAGCGGGGGGTGCCGGAAGAAGACCTCTTTTTCGATCCCCTGGTGGTGCCGGTGAGCACCGATATCACCCAGGGCCGGGTCACCCTTGACACCATCGCCGCCATCAAGAAGGAGCTGCCCAAGGCCAAGACGGTGATGGCGGTTTCCAACATCTCATTCGGCCTGCCCCAGCGCAAACGGCTCAACAGCGCCTTTTTGCAGATGGCGGTGGCCTACGGCCTGGACGGCGGCATCCTCAACGTCCTGGATCAGGAGTTGATGGGCGCCATCCGCGCCGCCGAAGTACTGGTAGGCAAGGATAAGCGGTGCCGCAAATACGCCCGTTTCTTCCGGTAAGAAGAGAAACAGGGTGCCCAGTACAAGACGCAAGCCGCTTACAGCCTGGACGGGATCCGCGAAAACCGGTAGCGGCGGGTTCGGTGGCGGCCGGGCGCATGGACGCGCAGGAGGCCGCCGCCGCCTCGGAGGCGGGCAGGGATGCCCGCCAAGAATGAGCCGCTACCGGTTTTCGCAGACCCCACCCCCGGGCCACAACCGAAACTTACGGCGCCGACAATTTTGAGCCGCTGAAACATTGAACAAAACAAAAGGTAAAGACCAATGACTGAACCTGATACATTTCGTCAAGGAACCGTGGTTAAGCCCTATGAGCGGCTTAATGCCGAGCAGATTGACCTGCTGGACGCCGCCTCCATGAAGATCCTGGAAGAGACCGGGATCTGGTGCTACAACATGCGGGCCGCCGAGCTGTTTGCCGCCAACGGCGCCCGGGTGGAAGACGAACCCGGCGCCGGAGCGCCCTGCAAGCGGGTTTACTTCCCGCCGGCGATGGTGCGTAAGTATATCGCCATGGCCCCCAGCAAGGTGGTCTTAGGCGCCCGTGACCCCAAAAACCGGCTGGTGCTGGACGCCGAGGTGCCGCGGGTTTACTTCGGCTCCGGCTCGGAGACCAATGTCTGGCTGGAGACCGAACTGGAGGAGTTTCAATCCACCACCGATCCCGCCCGCAAGCTCACCGCGCCGCGCTATACCGAAAAGCGCGGCGATGCCCAACTGCTGGCCCGGGCCGCCCGGCTGGGAGAGCAGTTGGACCACCTGGATTTCTTCATCCGGCCGGTCAACGTCCAGGACAGCGACATCAGCGAAGATGACCACGACGTCAACAAGTTCTTCGCCTGTCTTAACAATATCACCAAACATGTCCAGGCCGGGCTGACCACCCAAAAGAGCCTGGACAAGGTGCTCAAGATGGCCGAGATCATCGCCGGCGGCCACGAGGAGTTGCGGCAAAACCCGGTGGTCTCCTTCATCGCCTGTGTCTTCAAAAGCCCCCTGCAGATGGTGGAAGACACCACCGCCAAGGTCTTCGACATGGTGGAGGCCGGCATGCCGCTGGTGATTTCCTCCTCGCCCCAGGGCGGTTCCTCGGCCCCCATCCAGGAGGCCGGCATGGTGGCCCAGATCAACGCCGAGATCCTGGCCGGGGTCATGCTCACCCAGTTGATCAAGCCCGGCGCCCCAGTGCTTTACGGCAGCGTGGCGGTAAGGGCCCGGCTGGACGACCTGCACGACCTTTACGGCTGCCCGGAGTTCAACCAGTACAACAACGACACCGCCCAGATGGCCCGCCACTACAAGATCCCCTGCTATTCCTCCTCCGGGGTGGGCAACGCCTCGACCCCCGGCATGCAGGCCTCCTTTGAAAAGGTCTTCACCCACCTTTACATGGGGCTTACCGGCGCCCAGTACATCCATTATTCCTTCGGCCTGCTGGACCGCACCAACACCTTCTGCCCCCTGCAGGCGGTGCTGGACAACGAGCAGGTGGGCCTGGTCAAGCACTGCCTGCGGCCGCCCAAGGTGGACCAGGAGAACATCGACGAGGTGCTGAAGATGATCACCAAGGTGATGAAGTCCAGCCATCGGCTCTTTACCCGCCACACCCGCAAGGCCACCCACGCCGGCGAGATCTCCGAGCCTTACAAATTCGGGGCCAAAGAGCACCAAGACGGGGTGATCCCCCGAGCGGTGGCGGAACTGGCCAAGGTCGAGGCCCGACCGGGCAAGCATCTGCCCGCCGAGGTTCAGGCCAGAATCCGCGCCGAGGTGCCGGGCATAGTGGATAGACTTTTCACGTAATCGTCCAGCAGCACCGCCTCTTCGAGCGATCAGCCAAGCTTGCGTACAGGGGTACGCGGCGCTTGGCTGCTTGCCCGAAGAGGCGGCACTGCTGAACGATTACGATCAAAAAATAATGGCAGAGCAACAAGCTTCTGCCGGGAAAGTTAACCAAAGTTTAGCAACGCCAAAACAAGGAGAAAGAGACGACATGGAAAAACAAGAACTGCTGGAAAAAATTGCCTTTAACGTGGTGCAGGGCCGGATCGAAGCCGAGGACGAAGGTTTTGACGAGGGCCTGGAAGATCAGCCGGCGGTGACCGAACTGGTCAACCAGGCGCTGGAACAGGGCATCTCCCCTTCCGAGATCCTGGTGGACGGGCTCACCGATTCCATGACCGTGGTGGGAGAAAAGTTCGAAAAGGGCGAGTACCTGATCCCGGACATGCTGGCCGCCGCCGAGGCGGTGGGCGCCGGCATGGACATCCTCACCCCGCACCTGCTCAAGGACGGGGTGGAGAGCAAGGGCCGCTTCGTGATCGCCACCGTCATTGGTGATTTGCATGATATCGGCAAGAACATCGTCAGCATCATGATCAAGGGCGCCGGCTACGACGTCATCGATCTGGGGGTTGACGTGCCCTCCGACAAGATCGTTGAGGCGGTCAAGGAACACAACGCCCCCTACCTGGGTCTTTCGGCCCTGCTGACCACCACCATGCGCAACATGAAGGAGGTCATCGACAAGCTCAAGGAAGAGGGCCTGGAGAACACCAAGGTCTGCATCGGCGGCGCCCCCACCTCGCCGGAGTTCGCCAGCGAGATCGGCGCCGACGTCCATTGCGCCGACGCCTTTGCCGCCATCGACTGGCTGAAAGCGCAGCAGGCCGCGTAAACGCCGACGGTAACCGTTCACCAGGAACCACAAAGTGTTGATTTAACGGACTGTAAACGTTCAGCAGCGCCCCAGGTTCGGGTAAGCAGCCAAGCGCCGCGTACCCCGTGTACGTAAGCTTGGCTGATCGCCCGAAGATGGGGTGCGGCTGTTCGTTTATCGCCGACGGAGGTTGATCAATGGCTGAAACCAAGGCATATTCCCAAGCCGCCGGCACCGGCAAGTACGAGAAGGCCACCGGGCTGCTGGGCAAGTATGATAACGTGCGCCGGTTCTGGGAGGACCAGCTCACCGGAATCATGCTCCGGCCCTATCTCAACGAGCTGACCGACCGCAAGCACAAGCAGTTGAAGCGGATGCGCATCGCCGACCTGGGCTGCGGCGGCGCCGACGGCTACGACCTGATCACCGGAGTCAATCGCGAGGAACCCGGCATCTACGACTTCATCACCGCCGCCGTGACCCCGGAAACCCTGCAGGAGTACGTGGGCTACGACCTCAACGAAAACCTGCTGGAACAGGCCCGGGAGCACTTAAGCGGCAACGGCAAGGTCCGCTTTGAGCGAGCCGACTTCTCCGACGGCCTCAAGATGCTGGCAAACGAAGCGCCCTTCGACCTCTACATGTCTTCCTACGGCACCATGAGCCACTTCACCAACGAGCAGTTGGTGAAGATCTTCAGCGATATCTGTCGGCACGCCGAGGACGGCGCCATGATCATCGGCGACTGGCTGGGCCGCTACTCCTACGAGTGGCAGGACCTGTGGCACCATCCGCCCGATGAAGAGTACTTCATGAACTACCGGATCTCTTACATCTACCCGGAAGAGGAACGGGATCAGGCCGACATCGCCTCCTTCGACCTGCGGCTGATGACCCGGGAAGAGTGCATCAATATCATCAAGCGGGTGGAAAAGGAGACCGGGGTGACCATCAAGCCCCTGCACTTCTTCGACCGCTCCATTTTTGTTGGCCGCCACCTGAGCACCGGTGACTACAATCAACACGCTCCGCGCTGGCTGCGGCATCAGACCAACTCGCTGTTCGAGGGCTACACCCGCACCGATCTTTCCACCCTGATGGTGGACTACGTGCCACGGCCGGGCTTTGATCATCTGAACAATTTTTACGAGCACTTCTTCATGTGCTGCAACACCTTAATCGAGCACACCATCGCCCTGCTGCGCAACTACAACTGCCGCAAGGGCGAGCTCTGTGAACGGCCGCCGGAGGTGCCGCCCTATTACCCGGAACCCCTCAAGGACGCCATCCATACCATGCGGGCGGTCATCGAAGGTTCGGGCTGGCTGGACTGGGGCGACCCACGGGCCAACATCATCGAGCCCCACCTGGGTTACTCCCTGCGCAAGATGGAAATGGACCTGCAGCCGGGCACCGGGGTGGGACATTCTTTAGTGGGTGTTTTTCAGGTAGTTAAGTAATTACATCATTGTTAGCAGGAGGGGACAGATTTTTGATCTGTCCCGGGGATTTCCGGCCCCGGGGAAGCCAAGACTTCTAACACCGGAAAACGAGAGGATAGAAAAAATGTGTGGAATTGCAGGATGTATCGGCAGCGCCGATGTGGACACCGTCAACCGGATGCTGGATGCCCTGGTGCATCGCGGCCCCAACGACCGGGGCGTGCACGTCAGCGGCAACATGGCTTTCGGCCATACCCGGCTCTCCATTGTCGACGTCGCCGGGGGACATCAGCCGATCATCAGCACCGACAACAGCTGCGGCATTATCGGCAACGGCGAGATCTACAATTTTCGCCGGTTGCGGGAACAACTGGCCCAGGACTTCGAGTTCCGGACCCATTCCGACACCGAGGTAGCCCTGCACCTGTATCGTAAAAAAGGCCCCGCCTGTGTCAAGGAATTGGACGGCATGTTCGCCTTCTGCGTCTTCACCGAAGACGGCGACTACCTGCTGGCCCGCGACCCGGTGGGGATCAAGCCGTTGTACTACGCCCACCGCGACGGCAGCCTCTATTTCAGCTCCGAGCTGGGCGCCATGAGCCTGGCCGGGGTGGACGAGGTGCACGAGTTTCCCGCCGGCCACTATTACACCCCCAAGGAAGGCTTTGTCCGCTATTACCAGGTGCCGGAGGTCAGGGACCACCTGCTTACCGATGCCGATGAGGCAGCGAGCAGGATCCGCGAAACCTTCAGGGCGTCGGTCAAAAAACGGCTGCTGGCCGACCCGGAGATCCCGGTGGGGGCCTTTTGCAGCGGCGGGCTGGATTCCAGCCTGATCGCCGCCATCGCCGCCGAGGAGATCCCCAACCTGCACACCTTCGCGGTGGGCATGCGGGATGAAAACGGCCACGACAGCGATGACCTCACCGCCGCCCGGCTGGTAGCCAAGCATATCGACTCCACCCACCATGAACTGGTCTTTACCGAGGAAGAGTACTACCAGGCCCTGCCGGCGGTGATCGGCAAGCTGGAAAGCTACGACCCTTCCCTGGTCCGCTGCGCCGTGCCCTGCTACTTCACCTGCAAGCTGGCGGCCCAGTACGTCACCGTGGTGCTGACCGGCGAGGGAGCCGACGAGCTGTTTGCCGGCTACCATTATATGAAACACCAGGACATGAGCCGGCTCAACCAGGACTGCCGGCAGCTGATCTCCACCCTGCACAACATCAACCTGCAGCGGGCCGACCGCATCGGTATGCTCTTCAACCTGGAGCTGCGGGTTCCCTTCCTGGACACCGCCATGATCGACCTGGCCATGCAGATCCCGGCGGAGTTGAAGATCCGTGACGTCGACGACGCCCGCATTGAAAAATGGATCCTGCGTCAGGCCTTTGCCGACACCGGTCTGCTGCCGGAAGATATCATCTGGCGCTACAAGGTGCAGTACACCCAGGGCGCCGGCTGCGAGAGCCTGGGCGAAAAACTGGCCGAGCGGGAGATGAGCGACGAGGAGATGGCGGAAATCAAGGCCGCCAACCCCCGAGCTGCCATCAACAGCAAGGAAGCCGCCCTTTATTTCAAGATCTTCCGCCGCTACCACCCCCAGGATTCCATCCTCAGCTCCATCGGCATTTGGGAAGGTTTCAACTTTGCCGAGGAGCGGGCCAGCACCCAGGGTGCCCTGGACAACAAACGCTACCAGGACACCCCGGTTGCACCCGGGAAAACCAACGCCCCCGAGGGAGCCACCCAATGAAACCCGACTTTCTGGAATATATCCGGGAACGGGTGCTGCTGGCCGACGGCGCCCTGGGCAGCTATCTGTACGCCAAGGGCATTGAGCTGGGCAAGAACATCGAACGGCTCAACCTGGCGGACCCGGACCTGGTTTACTCGGTCCACGAAGAATATATCCGGGCCGGCAGCCGGCTCATTGAAACCAACACCTTCGGCGCCAACCGGCTCAAACTGGAAAACGCCGGGCTCGAGGGCAAGGCCCGGCAGATCAACCTGGCCGGGGCCGAACTGGCGGTGCGGGCCGGCAGCGGCGAGGTTTACGTGGCCGGCTCGGTGGGTCCCAGCGGCGCCGACTTCCCCTTGGACGACGAAGACGGGCCGGAAAGCGAGGCGGTGCAAGGGGCCTTCCGGGAACAGATCGAGGCCCTGCTGGAAGGCGGCGTCGACCTGCTGATCCTGGAAACCTTCAGCCACCTGGACGAACTGCTGCTGGCCCTGAAGGTTGCCCGCCAACTGGCCGGCAACAAGCCGATCATCGCCAATATGGTCTACCCCAAGCAGGGCTGCACCGCCGCCGGGATGGACGCCATGGAATGCGGCCGGGCGGCCCTGGCCGCCGGGGCCGACGTGGTGGGCTCCAACTGCGGCCGCGGCGCCCGGGCCATGCTGACGGCCATGGAACGGCTGAGCAATTTGGGCGAGGAGGTGCCCCTGGCCGCCTTCCCCAACGCCGGTTTCCCGGAAATCGTCAACCACCGCCTGATCTACCCCGCCGAACCGCCCTACATGGCGCAGCTGGTCCGCGAGATGGTCAAGCTCGGGGCCCGGGTGGTGGGCGGCTGCTGCGGCACCACCCCCGCCCATATCCAGGAGTTCGGCAAGCACCTGCGCCTCAAGCGCCGCCCCCTGACCCAGGTGGCCGGCGACAAGCCCGCCGCCGGGCCGGAAGTACCGGGGCCGGCGGCGGGCAAGGCCGGCAGCCTGCTTAATCGCCTGCCCACCGACAAGCTGCCGGTGCTGGTGGAGGTGGACCCGCCCACCCATCTGGATATCAGCGGTGTGCTCAGCGGCGCCAAAGAACTGGCCGCCGCCGGGGCCGATGCCATCACCCTGGGGGAAAACCCCCTGGCGGTGCTGCGGGCCGACAACATCTCGCTGGCCCACAAGATCCGCAGCGAAGTGGGCATTGCCACCGTGGCCCACGTCACCTGCCGGGACCGCAATGCCCTGGGGCTGCAATCCCAGATCATGGGAGCGCATTTGCTGGGCATCGACAGCATCCTGGCGGTCACCGGCGATCCGGCCACCACCGGTGACCAGCCGGCGGCCACCGGAGTTTTCGATGTGCAGTCCTTCGGCCTGATCCGGATGCTCAACCAGTTCAACCAGGGCCGCAACCCGGCGGGCAAGGCCATGAAGGGGCAGTGCGATTTTTCCATCGGCGCCGCCTTCAGCTACCGGCCCAACAACCCGGACCTGCAGATCCGCCGCCTGGAACGAAAAGCCGCCCTGGGCGCGGTGTACGCCATGACCCAGCCCTTCTTCAGCGCCGGCGCCGTCGAGGACATGCTGGAGCGCACTCGGCACCTGGAGATGCTGATCTTCCCCGGCATCTTCCCGTTGATCTCGGCCCGTAACGCTGAATTTCTGCACCACGAGGTGCCGGGAATCAACATCCCCGAAGACCTGCGACGCAAGCTGGGGCGCTACGAGGCGGTGGAAGACCAGCGCAAGGTGGCCGACGAGTTCACCCGGGAGTTGATCGCCGAGATCTGCCCCATCATCGACGGTCTGTACCTGATCAGCCCGCTCAACAAGTGGGACGTCACCGCCCGACTGACCCGTGAGGTACGGGAGGCCGGCTGGCAGGGCAGCGGCCGGCTGGCGGACTTATTGCGTAAACGGGCCCCGGCTGCGCCGACCTAAAATGTTTCATATCTTTCTAAAAAGTTGTACAATTTTTCCCTTAACCAATATCAATACTAACCAAGCCAAATTATAGACAAGGAGCAACCATGGCAAACTATCTCTTCACCTCCGAATCCGTTTCCGAAGGCCATCCCGACAAAGTGGCCGACCAGGTTTCCGATGCCGTCCTGGACGCCATCCTCAGCCAGGATAAGACCTCACGGGTGGCCTGCGAGACCCTGGTGACCACCGGCATGGCCCTGATCGCCGGCGAGATCACCACCAACGCGGTGGTGGATTACCCCACCATCGTCCGCGAGACCATCAAGGAGATCGGCTACAACTCTTCCGACATGGGTTTCGACTGGCAGTCTTGCGCCATCCTCACCAGCATCGACAAGCAGTCGCCGGATATCGCCCAGGGCGTCGATGAAGGCAAGGGCGTCGACCTGGACCAGGGCGCCGGCGACCAGGGCCTGATGTTCGGCTACGCCTGCGACGAAACCAAGGTACTGATGCCCATGCCCATCACCTATTCCCACCGCCTGGTCAAGCGCCAGTCGGAGGTACGCAAATCGGGCCGCCTGCCCTGGCTGCGCCCGGACGCCAAAAGCCAGGTGACCATCGAATATGAGAACGACAAACCCAAACGGGTTGAGGCGGTGGTACTCTCCACCCAACACTCACCCGAGGTGGATTACGAAGACCTTAAGGAAGCGGTGATGGAAGAGATCATCAAGCCCATCCTGCCCGCGAACATGGTGGATGACAAGACCAAGTACTTCATCAACCCCACCGGCCGTTTCGTTATTGGCGGCCCCGTGGGCGACTGCGGCGTTACCGGCCGCAAGATCATCGTTGATACCTACGGCGGCGTGGGCTCCCACGGCGGCGGCGCCTTCTCCGGCAAGGACCCCTCCAAGGTAGACCGTTCCTCTTCCTACATGGGCCGTTACGTGGCCAAGAACGTGGTGGCCGCCGGCCTGGCCTCCCAGTGCGAGGTGCAGGTGGCTTACGCCATCGGC
Source organism: Desulfurivibrio dismutans (assembly GCF_029210385.1). Lineage (GTDB taxonomy): Bacteria > Desulfobacterota > Desulfobulbia > Desulfobulbales > Desulfurivibrionaceae > Desulfurivibrio > Desulfurivibrio dismutans. The sequence continues at coordinate 304,844 of NZ_JARGDQ010000003.1, forward strand.
ATTTCCCAGCCGGTTTCCGTCAACGTGGTCACCTTCGGCACCGGCAAGATCAGCGATGAAGAGATTCGCAAGCTGATCGTCGAGCATTTCGACCTGCGGCCCAAGGCCATTGTCCAGCAACTCGACCTGCTGCGGCCCATCTACCGCAAAACTGCGGCTTACGGCCACTTCGGCCGCGAGCGCGCCGAGTTCACCTGGGAGCGCACCGACAAGGCCGAGGCGCTGCGCGCCGCCGCCGGCCTCAAATAGGAAAACGAACCCGAATTTTTAACCCTTAATGAAGGAGTTTTATTGTGAGTAACAAAGTATTGGAGAGCAACGATTACAAAGTGGCGGACATGAGCCTGGCCGATTGGGGCAAAAAAGAGGTGATGATCGCCGAGACCGAGATGCCCGGGCTGATGGCCCTGCGCGAGGAATACGGGGCCAGCAAGCCGCTCAAGGGCGCGCGTATCGCCGGCTGTCTGCACATGACCATCCAGACCGCGGTACTGATGGAGACCCTGACCGCTCTGGGGGCGGAGGTCCGCTGGTCCTCCTGCAACATCTTCTCCACCCAGGACCAGGCCGCCGCCGCCATGGTGGCCGCCGGTATTCCCACCTTCGCCTGGAAGGGCGAGAACGAGGAAGAGTTCTGGTGGTGCATCGAACAGACCATCAAAGGCCCCGACGGCTGGCGGCCCAACATGATCCTGGACGACGGCGGTGACCTGACCCAGATCATGCACGAGAAATACCCCGAGTTGATGAAGGACGTCAAGGGCATCAGCGAGGAGACCACCACCGGGGTGCATCGCCTCTATGAGATGACCAAGGAAGGCAGCCTGCTGGCCCCGGCCATCAACGTCAACGACTCGGTGACCAAATCCAAGTTCGACAACCTCTATGGCTGCCGGGAGTCACTGATCGACGGCATCAAGCGGGCCACCGACGTGATGATCGCCGGCAAGATCTGCCTGGTGGCCGGCTACGGCGACGTGGGCAAGGGCTGCGCCCAGGCCTTCCGAGGCATGGGCGCCACCGTCTGGGTCACCGAGTGCGACCCCATTTGCGCCCTGCAGGCCTCCATGGAAGGCTTCCGGGTAGTGACCATGGATGATGCCGCCGCCAAAGCCGACATCTTCGTCACCGCCACCGGCAACATCAACGTCATCACCCGGGCCCACATGGAACAGATGCGCGACCAGGCCATCGTCTGCAACATCGGTCATTTCGACAACGAGATCGATATCGCCGGGATCAAGGATCTGACCTGGGAGAACATCAAGCCCCAGGTGGATCACGTGATCTTCCCCGACGGCCACCGCATCATCATCCTGGCCGAAGGTCGGCTGGTGAACCTGGGTTGCGCCACCGGCCATCCCAGCTTCGTGATGAGCAACTCCTTCACCAACCAGGTGCTGGCCCAGATCGAGCTGTGGGAGCGCCACGACCAGTACGAAAGGAAGGTCTACATGCTGCCCAAGCACCTGGACGAAAAGGTGGCCAAGCTGCACCTGGAGCGGATCGGCGCCAAGCTCACCGAGCTCAGGACGGACCAGGCCAAGTACATCGGCGTGCCGGTGGACGGGCCGTACAAGCCCGACCATTACCGTTACTAACCCGTAAACCTGCCGCCGCACCGCATTTTTGGACGATCGGCCCAGCTTGCGTACCCGGGGTACGCGGCACCGGGCCGCTTACCCAAATCTGCGGCACGGCGGCAGGTTTGCGTGGCGTGATTGCTTTGCGGTTTATTTTGGCGCCTGCGGGGAAACCTGCCGGCGCCTTTTTTGTTGGTGTGATTGGGCCGGCGTTAATTGCCGGCTTGCAGAGTTAGATCGCCGGACATTACGGCATGGATGCGGCCTTGGCGGTCGCGGATTTGCAGAATGCCCTCATGGTCCGGGCCCAGGGCGCGGCCGCGGACTACTTCGCCGGCCGGGGTCAGCCAGTCCAGTTCCCGGCCCAGCAGGGCATCGCGTTGGCGCCAGGCGGCGAGGATTGCCGGAAACCGGCCCTGCTCCAGGGCGGCTACCACTTCATCCAGTTCCTTACCGATGGCTTTCAGCAACGCCCCCCGGTCCCAACTGCGACCCCCGGTCATACGCAGGGAAGTGGCCCGCGCCAGTAACTCGGGCGCCATCTGATCGCTGGTGGTATTAACGTTGAGGCCAAGGCCGATCACCACCGCCGGGTTGCCGGCTGCGGCCGTCTCCATGGTTGCTCCTTCCATAACCGCCCCCACCTGAGCGGAAGCCGCCCTACCCGGAGCCCCCGTATCCCTGTCAGATTGGCCCGACCCCGCCGCATCCTCGCCGATCTTGCCCGGACCCGCCGCCAAGCGGCATTCACAGAGGATGCCACCGCATTTCCGACCTGCCAGCAGGATATCGTTGGGCCATTTCAGGCCCGGTTGCAGGCCGGTGCTCTTTTCCAGGGCCAGGGCCACTGCCAGACCGGCGGCCAGGGTCAGCTTAGCCAGGTCGTGGGGTGCCAGGCGGGGCCGATAGAGGAACGAGGCGTAAATCCCCACTCCCGGCGGCGAATGCCAACTTCTCTGCAAGCGCCCCCGGCCGCCGGTCTGGCGGTCGGCCACCACCACCGCCGACCCACCACCCTGCTCGGCCATCTCCAGAGCCACCCGGTTGGTGGAGTCAGTCACAGCCAGAAAAGTCAGCGGCCGCCCGGACAGTTCCCTGCCCACCGCCAACTCCCGCCAAACGGGCTCTTCAAGCACATCATTCATCGACCGCTCCATGGTTGTTGCCGGGGTTGTTGCCGGCGACATCATCACGACAAAGGTGTCACAAAACCGTAATCGCGCCGCCGTGCCGCAGATTGCGGCAAGCAGACCGGCGCCGCGCACATCGGTACGCCAGCCGGGCTGATCGCCGTAATCTGCGGTGCGGCGGCGCGATTATTATGGCTCATTGGTGCCTTGCAGGACTTCCAAGGCCCGGTGGTTGGTCATGTCCAGGTGGATGGGGGTGATGGAAACGTAGCCCGAGGCCACCGCCTGCACGTCGGTTTCCGGCGCCTTGCTCCAGCGGGGGGTGCCGCCGCCGATCCAGTAGTGACGGCGTCCCCAGGGGTCGAAGGTTTCCTGGATGGCGTTTTCATAATGCCGCCGGCCCTGGCGGGTGTAGCGCCGACCCTTGATTTCGGCCGCCGGCCGGTTGGGCACGTTGAGGTTGAACAGAGTATCCGGCGGCAGCCCCTGGTCTAAAATCTCCGCCGCCACCTCCCGGGCCCAGGCCGCCGCCACTGCAAAGAGGCAGCCTTCGCCGTCGGCCGCCGCCAGCGACACCGCCAGAGAGGGAATGCCCATCATGGTTCCCTCGCGGGCGGCGGAGACGGTGCCCGAGTAGTTGATGTCATCGCCCAGGTTGGCGCCGGGGTTGATGCCGGAGACCACCAGGTCCGGGCGTTCCTCCAGCAGCTTGTTGACCCCGATCATCACGCAGTCGGCGGGGGTGCCGTCGACGGCAAAATAACCGGCGGCCAGTTGCCTGATGTGCAGCGGCCGCCGCATGGTCAGCGAATGGCTGACCGCCGAATTGTCCACCTCCGGAGCCACCACCACCACCCGCCCCAAGGCCCCCATGGCATCGGCCAGGGCCCGCAGACCGGGGGCGTTGACCCCGTCGTCGTTGCTGATCATAATCAATGGCATCCTGGTTCCTTCTCGTTGAGGTTTCCGCCAATTTGGCTATAATAAAACCCAAACGTTGAATTGCAAGCCTATATAGGTGAGGGTAACCTTTCACCACACCCCAACCAATTGGTCGGTATACCACAAAAAGAGGGTAAACGTTCAGCAGTGCCGCAGGTTGGGGCAAGCGGACCGGCGCCGCTTACATCGCTACGCAAGCCGGGCCGATCGCCCCAAGATGCGGTGCTGCTGGACGTTTGCCAAGGAGAAAAAACCATGCCCTACGTCAACATCCGGGTGGCCGGAACTTTGAGCAAAGACCAGAAGGCGGAGATCAGCGCCGGGGTGACCGAGGTGATCAGCCGGGTGGCCAATAAGCCGGCCAGCTCGGTGCTGATCTTCATCGATGAACTGCCCCACGAGAACATCGCCTCCGCCGGCCAACTGCTGCAGCCGCCCGCCAAATGATGCCTCCCCTGCTGCAGGCGGCGGACCGGGAGAAGGCCCGGCGACGGCTGGCCGAGTTGCGGGAACTGATCCGGTACCACAACCACCGCTACTACGTACTGGATGACCCGGAAATCCCGGATGCCGAGTACGACGCCCTGTTCCGGGAACTGCAGGAACTGGAAGGGCAATATCCCGACCTGGTCACCGCCGACTCCCCCAGCCGGCAGGTGGGCGCCGAACCACTGTCCCAGTTCGCCCCGGTGCCCCACCGGTTGCCCATGCTCAGCCTGGAAAACGCCTTCAACGAAGGAGAAATCAGCGATTTCCTGCTGCGCCTGGGCCGCTTCCTCAATACCGACCAAGTGCCGGAATTGCACGCCGAACCCAAGCTGGACGGCCTGGCGGTGGAACTGGTTTACGAAGATGGTTTGTTCACCCTGGGCTCCACCCGCGGCGACGGCGTCACCGGCGAAAACATCACCGCCAACCTGGCCACCATCGCCACCATTCCCCGGCGGCTGCAAACCGGCGCGGATAAGCCGCCCGGCCGCCTGGAAATCCGAGGCGAGGTCTGTCTAAGTATTGCCGGCTTCAAAGAGCTTAACCGGCGGCGGGCCGAAGCCGGCGAGACTCTTTTTGCCAACCCCCGCAACGCCGCCGCCGGTTCGCTGCGCCAGCTTGATCCGGCCATTACCAAAACCCGGCCGCTGGAATTTTTCGCCTACGGGGCGGCGGATTCCTCGGAACTGAAGGTAACCACCCAGGCCCAACTGCTGCAACAACTGCACACCTTTGGCCTGCAACTGATCCCCCACGGCCGGGTCTGCCCGGACCTGGCCACGGCCCTGGCCCACTTTCGTTTCCTGGCCGAACAGCGCCAGCAGATGCCCTATGAAATCGACGGCATGGTGATCAAGGTCAACGACCTGGCCCTGCAAAAACGGCTGGGGGCCAAGGCCCGCAGCCCACGCTGGGCGGTGGCGGCCAAGTTTGCCGCCGTCCAGGCCGCCACCAGACTTATCGGGGTGGAATTCCAGGTGGGCCGCACCGGCGCCGTGACCCCGGTGGCCATCCTGGAGCCGATCAAGGTGGGCGGCGCCCTGGTAAGCCGGGCCACCTTGCACAACGAAGATGAAATCAAACGCAAGGACCTGCGCCTGGGCGATACGGTGCTGGTCCAGCGGGCCGGCGAGGTGATCCCGGAAGTGGTCAAGCCGGTGACGGCCCAGCGCCGGGGCGATGAAGAGGCCATTGCGCTGCCCAGCCACTGCCCGGAATGCGGCCGGGAACTGGTCCGCAAGGAAGGCGAGGCGGCGCGCCGCTGCCCCAACCCCCAGTGCCCGGCCCAGCGCCTGCGGGCCCTGATCCACTTCGGCAGCAAGGCCGGGCTGGATATTGACGGGATGGGCAAAAAGGCGGTGGAGCTGCTGGTGCAGAACGGCCTGGTCGGCGATATCCCGGACATCTACCGGCTGCGGTCGGAGCAACTGGCCGAGCTGCCCGGCTGGGGCGAAAAGTCCGCCGCCAAGGTCTGCGAGGCCGTTGCCGCCGCCAAAAACCCCAAGCTGGCCCGCCTGCTGGCGGCCCTTGGCATCCGCCACGTGGGCGAGGTCAACGCCCAGGTACTGGCCCGCCATTTCCCCTCCCTGGAAGCCCTGCAGCAGGCCAAGGAAGAAGATTTCCTGGAGGTGGAAGGCATCGGCCCCCAGGTAGCCGCCTCCCTGGTCACCTTCTTCAATGACCCGGCCACCGCCGCCATGCTGGAACAGCTCAAGGAACTGGGCTTTACCGTCAGCCCCGAGGAAGAGCCGGCCCGGCAGTTGCCATTGCAGGGCCGGGTTTTTCTCTTTACCGGGGCGCTAAGCGAAATATCCCGCAACGAGGCCAAGGCCCGGGTAAAAGAACTGGGCGGCCAGGTGGCCACCGGGCTCAACCGCAAGGTCACCCACCTGGTCTGCGGCGACAAGCCCGGTTCCAAGTTGACCAAAGCCAGGGAAATGGGCATAACGATCCTGACCGAAGCAGAATTTGACCGCCTGCTGGGCGGCGCAATCTGATGCCGACCACCGGTGACCACCAACCTCCCCTCCCCGGCCGCCCCTTGATCCAGCGGTCATTTCAACCCTTTACGGCGCCGTTCGCCTGGCACCCACAACCACAATGTGTGGTAAGGTCGAGAACTAAAGAGGTTTGGATTTTTTTAATTGACAACCCGCTCGTTTCTTTCTATTTTCGGGACCATTGGTAAAAGAACCTTAACAGTTCCTTTACCGTTTTTTTTAGCTGTTTGTCGTCAACCACTGAAAAGAACGTTCTTTTTTAAAAAAGGTGTCACCCCATGGCACAGCGCCGCGGGTAAAGATGGGAGCAGTCCGCTTAACTACGGTTCTCTGCTCCCTAAATCACCAAGCATAAAGAGGAGGAGGTAAAAAGATGCAAAGATTGAGGAATCAAGTCGCCCAGCTGGGAGTATTACTCCTGGCGGCTTTCCTGCTTACCGCCTGTGGCACGGCCGGCAAAACGGCCACCCCCGAAGCCGCCGGTCCGCAGCATGTCGCCCAGGATCCGCAACTGCGGATTACCACCGCCGAGGTAATGGCACTTTTTGATGAGGTTTTTGATGGTCAGCCGCTGATCAAAGCCCGGACGGATGCCAACAACCGTTTCCTGATGGTGGACGCCCGCCCCCTGGGCCGTTACCAGGAAGGTCACATCCCCGGCGCCATCCACATGCCCCCCGGTGAAGTGGCCGCCAACATCGACAAGCTGCCCCGCGACCGCAAGATCATCTTCTACTGCGGCGGCCTGCACTGCCCCCTGAGCACCCAGGCGGCCAGAATCGCCATGGAGCACGGGCTGACCAACGTCAAGGTTTATTACGAGGGTGATCCCGCCTGGCTGGCCGCCGGCAATTACCTGATCTCCAAGACCCCCTACGTTTATCACATGGTAACGGCCAAGGCTGATGAGGCCAACTTCACTCTCATCGATACTCGCCCCACCGACGTGCACCGCAAATCCTTCATCCCCGGTTCTCTTTCCATTCCGATCAACCAGTGGGATCTTAAGCAGAGCCTGCTGCCGCGGGATCTTGAAACCCGACTGATCTTCTACTGCGGGGGTTATGGCTGACCCCACAGCGACAGAGCCGCCCGGCGGGCGGCCAAATTGGGTTACCGCAATCTCTTCGTATATCTTGCCGGCGAACCGGCCTGGAAAGACGCAGGTCTGCCGCTGTGGGGCAACGAGCCCAGCGGCGTAGTGGCCATGGAGCCCAAGGATCTGCCCAAAGTAGCTCCCGGCGAATTGCCGCGTACAATCGACGGAGAGGAGTTCAAAAAACTGGTGACCGCCGGTGAAGTGGTGGTCCTGGATGTCCGCAGCGCCGACGAGTACAACGCCGGCCACATCCCCGGGGCCATCAATCTGCCCGACGACCAGTTCCACGCTAACTATGAAGAACTGGTCAAGAAGGTGCCCACCGACAAACGGGTGGTCATCCACTGCCTCACCGGCATCCGGGCCGAAGGCGTTTATCACGCCCTGGCCACCCGTGGAAACTACGCCAACCCCAAAGGGGTACAGTTTCTGAACAACAACATCAACATCGCCAACGACGGTTCATTCACTATTCGCTAATTGCTGTCCAGACACCAATCAGGCGCTCGCCCGGCGGGCGCCTGATTGGGTGGCCAAAAAGCCCGCTTCGGCGGGCTTTTTTTATGCTGAAAAGGCACCCCTTTGCCCGATCTGACAATCAGCTTTGCTTTTCGCCCCGGCAATGATTACATTGCACTATGTGGCACAGCCAAGGGGTGTCCGCGATTGTTTCATAACCGGTTGGACGTGGCTTAGCCTCCAACCTCTGCCGACCCTTGAAGCGATTTTTTATATGCTGTTAGCCAATCCAAACCTTCTTTTCCCGGCATTTCTCCTGGCCGGCCTGCTGATGGGCTGGCTGCTGCACCGCAGTGATTTCTGCATCTCGGGAATTTTGCGCGATGTGTTTATGTTTCGGGACTACACTCAGCTTCCTCCCCTGCTGCTGGTGGTGGCAGCCGGCATGCTTCTCTTTCAACTGGCCCGGATGGCGGGCATTCTACCTTTCGACCCGCCGCCGACCTACGGCAGTGAAGTTTCCCTGCTGGCCCTGGGCGGCGGCCTGCTGTTCGGAATAGGTATGGTGCTGGCCGGGGGATGCGTGGTGGGAACTCTTTACAAACTGGGTAGCGGCAATCTCACCAGCCTGCTGGCTTTTCTTGGCATGCTGGTAGGCAGTATGATCTATGCCGAAATTTACCCGGCGGTGGCCGAGCTCCGGCAGGCCACGGTTCTGACCGACCGGCCAACCCTGGTCCAGGCTTGGCCGGAAGGCGGCCTTCTGGCCGGCTGGGGACTGGTTGCTCTGGCCGCAATCCCCCTGGTGCTCTGGTGGCGTCAGGGGAGAATCACGATCAACAGCCCTGCGGCAGGCTTTATCCAGCCCTGGCGGGTGGCCTTGATTTTGGTTGCACTTAACTTACTGATTTATCTGCTGGCCGGCTGGCCCTTTTCCATTTCCACCGCCTATACCAAAATCGCGGCTTTTCTTGAGTTGCTGGTTGCCCCCGGCCATGTGGCCCAACTGGCTTATTTTCAACAGGACTCCCGGGTTATTGAAACCACCGGCGGCCGCTTAACCGGCGGCCCCGGCCCCCGGATCGATTTGATCTTTATTTCTGAAATCCCCCTGCTGCTTGGCATTATGCTTGGCGCCCTGGCCAGCGCCCTGGCTTTAAAAGAATTTCACCTCGGCCCATGGCCGCCGCGGCGACAGGGTATGGCCGCCTTTGCCGGTGGCGCCCTGGTCTTGCTGGGGGCGCGCCTGGCCGGGGGCTGCAATCTTAAATTCATCCTGGGCGGGCTGCCGCTGCTCTCCTTTCAGGCCATGCTTTTTGCCGCCGGTCTGGTGGCCGGGGCCTGGCTGGGCGCACTGCTGCTGCCGAGAATCATTCTGAGGTGAACCATAATGTCTTCTTCCCTGTCCCCCCAAACTATAGAACTTGATATCCTGGGCCAGGTCTGCCCCGCCTGTCTGCTGGTGGTGCTAAAGGAAATCAACCAGCGGCGCCGGGAAATCAACAGCGGCCAAACCCGGTTGCTGATCAGAACGGATCATCGCAACGCCACCGTCACCGTGCCGGAATCGGTGCGCAAGATGGGCTACCGAGTGGACGTGGCAAAGGTCAAAACCTATTACCAGATCGTGGTGGACCGGCAGCTATGAACAAAGCAGCCACAGAGTACCCAAAAAACTCCCGGGACCAGGAGCGTCTGGCCGCCCTGGAGGCCGACAACCAGCGGCTTATCGGCTACATCCGGGCCAAAACCAACCATCTGCTGCAGATCATGGGCACCCAGCCGCTGCAATACGACGAGCTGGACGACAAGACCCTGCTCGATCTTGACCCCATCGGCATTATTGCCGACTCTTTTACCCAGATACTTGATTTTCTGAACCAGAACGTCAATGAGCTGCAGCGGGCCAAGGATGAACTGGAGGCGATCTTTGACGCCACCGGGGTCGGAATTTCCATCATCGACCGGGACTTCAACGTACAACGCTGCAACGAAAAACAGCGCCAGTTGCTGGTCGATCCCAACCGGCAGGAGATCATCGGCCACAACTGCTTCGAGATTTACTGTGCCCGGGAATCTCCAGGCCTGGGTTGCCCGGCCATGGAGACTTTTGCCACCGGCCGACCAGCCTTGGTCCGCGACGTGAAAAAGAAGAATAAATATTTCAACGTGATCACCACCCCGTTTGCCAAGAATGAAGACGGCACCGTCAGCCAGGTCATTGAAGTGGCGCTGGATATTACCGACAAAAAGCAGGCGGAACCGGCCGAGGAGCAGCAGCGGCAGTCTTATCTGCAGGAAAAAAACAAGCTGGCCACGGTGATTGAAAGCCTTTCGGAAGGCCTGCTGGTCATCAACCCCGAGGGGCAGGTAACCACTTGCAACCGGGCCGCAGTCGAAATTACCGGTTGTTCCGAAGCAACAATCCGGCAACAGCCCCTGGCCCGGCTTTTCCCTGGCCTGGCCGAACTGCTGGCCGACGGCCGGGAACCGGCCGGGGCGGAATTCCCCTATCACCATCCAGCGGGGGAAGAGCGGCTGTTCTCCGCCGACTTTAACCGGATGCTGAGCCCTGATGGCGACTTTGTCGGCCGGGTCATCACCTTCCGCGACATCACGGTGGAGAAGAAGAAGTCCCAGCTTTTTTTTCGGGCCGAAAAGCTGGCGGCCATCGGTCAGCTCTCGGCCGGCGTGGCCCATGAACTCAATACTCCCCTGGCCAGCATCCTGGGTTTTGCCCGGCTGCTGCTCAAAGACGACAACCTGACGGCTGCCCAGCAGGAGCGGCTGGAAATCATTGCCGAACAGACCCAGCGAAGCAGTACCATCATCAAGGCCCTGCTGAGCTTTGCCCGCAAATCTCACCACACCGGCCGCACCCGGGAAGCCTGCGACCTGAATGTCATCATTCAGCGCGCCATCCCCCTGTTGACCACCGACCTGGAAAAACGACGGATCGAGCTGGTGCAGGACCTGCAGCCCCTGGCGCCGGTAATCGCCGACCCGGGCGAGCTGGAACAGGTGATCATCAATCTGGTGATCAACGGCATGCAGGCCATTGGCCAGGATGGCCGGATCAGGATCAGCACCAACGCCCGGGAACAAAAGGTGCTGCTGGTGGTGGCGGATAACGGTCCGGGCATTCCGACGGAAAGCCGTCCCCGACTCTTCGACCCTTTTTATTCCACCAAACCCGTGGGTGAAGGCACCGGCCTGGGGCTTTCCATCTGCGCCGGGATCATCGGCGAGCTGGGCGGCACCATCGAGGCCGCCGACGCGCGCGAGGGCGGCGCCGCCCTGCAGGTTACCCTGCCGGCTGAACCAACGGAAGCATTGCAAGCGGAGCACGCAACATGAACATGAACCGGCAAGCCAATCCCATTCTGGTAATCGACGACGACCTGCGCATGCGGCAACTGCTGCGCGACACCCTGATCAGCGGCGGCTTTACCCCGGAACTCTGCGCCGACGGCCGGGAGGCCGCCGAACGGCTGCAAAGCCATCGTTTTGAGGTGATTCTCACCGACCTTAAAATGCCTTATTTCGATGGGATTGAAATTCTCGAACAGGCGCTCGCCGCCAACCCCGACTGCATGGTGGTGCTGGTCACCGGCCATGCCACCGTTGAATCCGCAGTGGAGGCCATCAAAAAAGGCGCCTACGACTACATTCAAAAACCCTTTGAGCCCGACGAACTGCTGCTTACCGTCCAGCGGGCCGCCGACCACGCCCGACTGCGGCTGGAAAACCGCCGCCTGCGGCAACAGGTGGCCGGCTGCCGGGGCGAAGAACTGGTGGGAGAAAGTCCGGCCATCAAAAAGCTCAAGGAACTGATCGCTCAGGTAGCCCCCTTTTCCACCACCACCTTGATCAACGGCGAAACCGGTACCGGCAAGGAACTGGTGGCCAAGCTTATCCATAAGTGGAGCAGCCGCCATCAGCAGCCTTTTTTGCCCATCAACTGCGGCGCCCTGCCCGAAACCCTGCTGGAGTCGGAGCTGTTTGGGCACGTCAAAGGGGCTTATACCGGCGCCGACCAGGACAAGCCCGGTCTGTTTGAAACCGTGGACCAGGGCACGCTGTTTCTTGATGAAATCGACGCCATGACTTTGGCCTTTCAGGTTAAACTGCTGCGCGTGCTCCAGGAAGGCACCTTCCTGAAAGTTGGCGGCCGCCAGCCTTGCCGGGCCGATGTCCGGGTGGTTGCCGCCAGCAGCCGACCCCTGAGCGAGGAAGTGGCAGCCGGCCGTTTCCGCCGCGATCTGTTCTACCGCCTCAACGTGGTCAGCCTTGAGCTGCCGCCGTTAAGGCAGCGTCACCAGGACATCCCCCTGCTGGCCCACCATTTCCTGGCCAAATACAACGCCAAATACGACAAGCAGGTGCAAACCATTCCCGCCCCGGTAATGGCCCGGTTGCTGGCGCACTCCTGGCCGGGCAATGTTCGTGAGCTGGAAAACACCGTGGAACGGGCCTTGATCTTCTGCCCGGACCAAGAACTGCGCCTTGAACACCTCCCCCCCTTGGAAAACACCCCGGAAGACGAAGAGCCGCACGGCACCACTACCGCAACGGAATCACTGGCCATGGCCGACATGGAAAAAAAGATGATCATCAAGGCTCTGCAACGGGCCAACGGCCACCGGGGGATGACCGCCAAACTGCTGGGAATCAGCCCCGTCTCACTGTGGCGAAAAATCAAAAAGTACGAAATTACCGCTTAACCCCCGCTTACCAAACCTTTCCACCGCCCCGCTCCCCATTCCTGACTTTTTCTTGCCCTCGCCAATCGGGTTATCTACCGTTATTTGCCGGCCGCTCTTCGTCGACGTTTCTTTCATCTTGCAACAACATTTCATTATGAAACAACACCACCTCCTTCTTTTACCTGTAAATACGTGCTTTTACCCTGGCACAACCCTTGCTCTATAAGGGGTTGCCCGCCGCCGGCCAGCCGGCACCGGGAACCACGCCACAAGGGCCAATTCCTGACAAAGCGGGTAACCATTCTGGAGGCAACACGTGCAACAAAAAGGAGGATGTATGGCAACCAAGCGTTTAACTCCCCAAAAATCAGCCCGCCTGTACGCCCTGTTGGGGCTGCTGGCCGGTGCCATGCTGCTGCTGACCGGCTGCGGCGGTAACGACTACGACGCCGATGCGGCGGCCAACAATAATCCGGATGTCATGATCGACGCCAAAACTCTGAACAACTGGGTGGAAGGCGGTTACGGCACCGACGCCAAAGGCTACGACCGCATGGTAATCCTGGATGTGGACAGCGCCGCCGGCTATGAATCCGGCCATATCCCCGGCGCCTTTCACCTGGACACCGTTGATGACCTGCGAGCGGAGCGATCCAACGGTGTTTCCTACACCGCCAGCCAGGTGCCCACCGCCGCCCAGATGGACAACCTGATGCAGCGGACCGGAACCGACGAACGCACGGTTGTCGTACTGGTGGGCGACGGCAACATGATGAGCGTCGGCCGGGCCTATTTTAACTTTCGCTACTGGGGCTTCCCCCGGGAACGGCTAAGGGTGCTCAACGGCACCAAAACCGCCACCTACCACAACGAAGCCGGCTACCCGCTGTCGGAAACCCCGCCGCCCCCCCGTTCATCCAACTACAGCGTTACCGACCTGCAGGCCAACGTTAATTTACGGGCCTCGCTGGAAGAGATGATCGCCGTGGCCGAAAACGGCGCCGAAAGCACCATCGTTCTTGATGCCCGCTCGGAAGGCGAATACGAAGGCGAAAGTCTCCGCGGCGGGGTGGCCTTCGGCGGCCGGGTAAGGGGAGCCAAGTTGCAGGAGTGGAGCACCCTGCTGGACCCGGACAACCCTACCGCAATGCTTAACAAGAACGAATTACGGACCATGATGGAAGAAGCCGGGGCCGGCCCCGATACCATCTCTTACACTTACTGCCAGACCAGCTGGCGGGCGGCAGTGAATTTCCTGGCCCTGGACGCGGTGCTGCGCTGGCCGGCCAAGATTTACGACGGCGCCTGGGTACAGTGGGGCATGATGGCCAGAAATGATCTTAACTACGGGGGCGCCCTGGCGCCTGACTCCCCCTGGCGCACCGATAACGAATCCCGCAGCGAGGCGATCAACTATGAAAACCGCATCGTTGAACCGCTGGCAAGCGCCGATTCTTTCGCCCCCCGGGCCGACCTGATCAATGTAACGGACCAGAATGTATGCGACAACAACCCCCCGGCCCCCGATGATCGCGCGGTGGAGGTAATGCTCTCCCTGGCCGATCTTGAAGCCTGGCAACAGGACGGCGCCCCCACGGCCCCCGCCGACCCTTATGACTACGACAATTTCGTCGTCCTGCATGTGGGCTCTACCGCCGCCTACGAGGAAGGCCATATTCCCGGCGCTTTTCTCCTGAACACCGCCGCGGATCTGTCGGCCACCCGCAATGACGGCATCGCCCCCACCATCTCCCAGGTTCCAACCAGCGCGCAGATGAACGATCTGCTCCAGCGCACCGGGATCGGGGCGGACACCATTATCGTCCTGACCACCGGCTCGGGCGCGGCCAACATGATGCACCTGGGGCGGGCCTACTTCAACTTCCGTTACTGGGGCTTCCCCCGTGAGCGACTGCGGGTGCTGGACGGCAACGCCGGCCATTACGCCGAAGCAACCGGTATAACCCTGTCCACCGAAGCCCCCGCCGAGGCCGCTTCCGAGTACAACGTTTGCGAACTGCCCCAGGACACCGCCAAAGAACGTTTCCGGGCCAGCCTGGAAGAAATGATGGCGGTAACCGACGGCTCGGCCACTCCCATGGGCGCCGTTCCCGCCAATTACGTCATCATCGACGCCCGATCCGCCGCCGAATACAACGGCGATCCCGGCACCACCTGGGTTGCCAACAACCTTGCCAGAACTTATGTGGCCTTCGAGGGACACATCAAGGGCGCCGAGCACCAGGACTGGGTCACCCTGCTGGATGAGACCGGCCGCTTGCTGCCGGTAGCCGAACTGACAGCGGCCATGAACGACCTGGGGTCCAGCGACACCACCACCAACTACAGCTACTGCCGGACCTCCTGGCGGGCCGGCGTCACCTTCCTGGCCCTGGACGCCGCCCTCAACTGGCCGGCCAAGATTTACGACGGCGCCTGGATCGAATGGGGCCAGATGGCCAGAAACGAGCCGCTCTACGACGGCTCCCTGAATCCGGTTTCCCCCTGGCGGACCGACAAAGCCGCTTACTCCGAAGAAATCACCTACAACAAAACCAATAACACGGCCTACCTGGGCGCCAATTCCTACGCCCCCTTTGCCAACCGGATCAACCAGGAAGATGCCGCCATCAGCGGCGCTCCCTGCTGCGTGGAAACCGACCCCGGCGCTTTCGAGCCGATTCCCGACGGCATCGCGCCCACGGCTCCTGGTTATCGCTAAGGAAATCAAATGAAACAGCAACAGAAAGGTGCATATATGAAATTAAAGAAACTTATCGGAATCGGGGCTGCCACCAGCTGCCTGTTGTGGGCGGGCGCGCAAACCGCGACGGCCGGCCCGGTGATCTACCTCCCCAACGACCAGGGATGGCTACAGCTCAACTACGAAATGCAGCTCTATGGTCAGTGGCGGGACACCGGCTCCGGCGGCGACGGCACCGACGACACCGCCGAAATTTATTTCCGCCGCAACCGGATCTCCCTGATGGGCCGGTTGGATGACGGCAAATACGGCTTCTACTACGCCATCGAAAACCAGGGCGACCGGCGCACCCAGCCCCTGGCCGTAAGGGATGAATCTTCTTCGGACTTCCACGTGCTGGATGCCTATTTCCTGGCCAATGTCCACGACAACGCCCAGATCCGGGCCGGCCTGATCAAAGACCCCCTGGTGCGGGCCCATAACGTGGGCTGTTTTTTCGCCCTCACCCTGGACCGCTCGGATTTCATCTACACCGCTCTGCCCCGCCGCTCCAGAGACTACGGGGCCATGGTCTGGGGCAACATGCTGGACCAGAAGCTGCAGTACAAAATCGCCGCCACCACCGGCCTGAAAGACAATGCCCCGGGCAACGACCTGCGTTACACCATCCGGGCCCATTACAGCCTGCTGGACGCGGAACCCGCGCCGGTCTACTTCGGCACCTATTTCGGCAACCGCCGGGTGCTGACCATCGGCGGCGGCTACCAGCATGAACGGGAAGCGGTCTACGGCAACCAGAACCTTGCAACCAACCCCAACGACTTCCAGGCCTGGACCGTGGATCTGTTCGGGGAGTTGCCCACCCGCGCCGGCACTTTCAACGTGGAAGCGGCCTACCTGGACGTTTCCTTCGACGACAACTATTTAGGAGGTGACCCCGACCCGGTCAGCATGGGAATCGACGGCGAGAAAAACGGCTACTACGCCCAGGCCGGCTACCTGCTGCCCAACAACGTCGGTCCCGGCCAACTGCAGTTTTTCGGCCGCTACGAAAGCTGGAATTTCGCCAACCTGTACGGGGTGGTGGACCAGGAACTCGACCGCCTCAACCTGGGGGTCAACTATTTTCTCCGGGGCCAGGATCTGCGGTTGACCCTGGAATGGTCAGACACCGATTTCGAGGTTGAAAACCAGAACACCACTGATTTCAAAACCGTAACCGCCATGCTGCAGTTTCTGTTTTAAGCCGGGGGGGGCCGACCCTGCCGCCCCGGCCGTTCTGATGGTCATCGCCTTGGCAACCTCACCCACCTCCTCCTGCCCAAGTGCGATGACCATCAGAGCGGCTGGGGCGGCTTTTTTGCGGGCCGTTAAGGATGCTCCCCCGAAGCAGCCAACAGCTCCACCAGGGCGGTCTGGCGCACCGCCGTGTCGCGGTTGTGGACCGCCAGGGCCAGGGCGCGGCGGCTGCCCACCAGCACCGCCAGTTGTCGGGCCCGGGTGAGGCCGGTGTAGACCAGGTTGTTGAACAGCATCCGGTAGTGCTGGCTCAGCACCGGCATGATCACCGCCGCGAACTCGCTGCCCTGGGATTTGTGAATGGTGATGGCGTAGGCCAGATCCAGCTCCGGCAACTGGTCGCGGCGGTAACTTACCCGGCGGCCATCGGGAAAGGTAACCTCGCAGGTCTGCTCTTCGTTATCGACGGCGCTGATGGTGCCGATATCGCCGTTGAAGACCTCCAGGTCGTAGTTGTTGCGGGTGTGGATCACCCGGTCGCCCCGGCGGAAAATCCGTTCGCCCAACCGCACCTCCGGCCGGTCGGGACCGGCGGGGTTGACCTCCTCCTGCAGCACCTCGTTGAGGTTGCGGGTGCCCAGGCTGCCCCGAGTCATGGGCGAGAGCACCTGGATTTCAATCCCCGGCCCCTCGCTTCCCTGCCCTTTGCTCCCCCGTCCCTTGCTTTCCTGGCCATCGCTTTCCTGCCCCTCACTCCCCTGCCCCCGGTACTTGGGAATCCATTCCCGATAGAGTTTTTTTACCACCTCCACTGCCGACAGCCCGTAATGCAGGGCCGACCAGGGGTGAACCTTTTTCAGTAAGGACTTGAGTTCCTCGGAGCGGGTCTCGGCCCGCAACAGTTGGTCCAGATCAACATGGCGAAACTTTTCCGGCAGTTCAAATTCGCTTTCATAGGGCCGCACCGCCTCTTCCAGGCGAAAGCTGAAAGGGTCGGTCTGCTCCCGGAATTGGCCGTAATCCGGCGCGAAATGGCGGCGCACCCGGCCTAAAAAATGAAGCTGCTCGACGGTGGCCTCGTCGGCATCAAGGAAGAGACAATCACAATCCTCCTGCCAGCGCTCCGGGTGCTTAAAGGGGGAGTCGATGCGGGGCACCTCGCCCCGGTTGATCTGGTGGGCGTAGCGGACAATGGCCGAGGCCGCCGCCTGGCGAAACACCTTGGTCAGCCGGAAAGCGGGCACGGCGGCGACATTCAGCAGATCCCGCAGCACGTTACCGGCCCCCACCGGCGGCAACTGGTCGGGATCGCCAATGAACAGCACCTGGCCGTCCGGCGGCACGGCCCGCAACAGGGCGGCGCTAAGGCTGACATCCAGCATGGAGCTTTCATCGACGATGAAAAAATCACCCTCCAGGGGATGGTCGGCCTGGCGCTTGAAACCGCTGCCCTGCCATTCCAGCAGCCGGTGAATGGTACGGGCCTCGCGCCCCACCACCTCGCCCAACCGCTGGGCGGCCCGGCCGGTGGGGGCGGCCAGCACCACCCTGCGGCCCATGGCCTCCAGCAGGCGCACCAGCACCCGGGTGGCAGTGGTCTTGCCGCAGCCCGGCCCGCCGGTGAGGATGGCAAAACGACGCCCCACAATACCGGCCACCGCCTGTTGCTGCTCGGCGGAAAGCTCCAGACTCTGGGTGCGGCAGTAACGGGCCAGCCAGTCGTCCACCCGGCGCCGGTCCACCTCCACCGGGGCCAGCAGGGCCTTGATCCGGCCCGCCACCGTTTCCTCGTCGTAATAAAGGGTCTTGGAATAATAACAGGTGTGGGGCTGGCCCTGGCGGTCGGCCAGGGTGCGGACCATCAGCTTGCCCGCCGCCGCCATCTGCGCCAGCAAGCCCTCGGCCCGGGGGGCGATATCCAGCTCCAGCAGTTCCCTGACCCCGCCAATCACCTGTGCCAGGGTCAGGTAACAGTGCCCCTGCTCCCGACCGGCGGCCAGCACGTGGCGGATGGCCGCCATCAGGCGCGGCTCGCCATCCTTGGCAAAACCCAGGCTCAGGGCCACCCGGTCGGCGGAGAAAAAACCGATGCCGAAAATATCCTCGGCCAGGCGGTAGGGGTCGGCATTGACCACCGCGATGGCCTGATCACCGTATTCCTTGTAGATCCGCACCGCAAACAGGGTGCTGATGCCATGGCCCTGCAAAAAGAGCATCACCTCGCGGATGGCCCGGTGTTCCTGCCAGGCGGCGCTGATGCTTTTCAGCTTGGCCTCGGCAATGCCCGGCACCTCGGTGAGCCGGTCGATCTCCTGCTCAAAGACATCCAGGGTTTTATCGCCGAAATGGCGGACGATCTTGCGGGCGGTCTTGGGCCCCACCCCCTTGATCAAGCCAGAACCGAGATATTTTTCCAGCGCCGCAGCCGAAGCTGGCTTCACCTCCAGGGCGGTGTCGGCCTTAAACTGACGGCCGAAGCGCGGATGCTCGCTCCACTGCCCCATAAACCGCATGGTGGCCCCGGCAAAAACCCGCATCTGATGCACCAGCACATACACCGCGTCCGACCGCCGGTCAAAGGGCTGCACCCGCAACACCGACCAGCCGTTGGCCGGGTTGTGGTAGGTAACCCGCTCGACGATGCCCTTTAGTTCATCCTGTTTTCGCTCTTGCTGCATATTGCCCTGCCTGATAAAGCGGCTACGTCAACATTCAAAGAACATCCAGGGGGCTGACCACGCCTTGGCCGCCGCGGTTGAGAACGTGGGTGTAAATCATGGTGGTGGAAACGTCGGCATGGCCCAGCAGCTCCTGGACGGTGCGGATATCGTAACCGGCGGCCAGCAGGTGGGTGGCGAAACTGTGGCGCAGGGCATGGCAGTTGACCCGCTTGGTCAGGCCCGCCGCCAGGGTGGCCTTCTTGATACTCTTCTGTAAACCGTTTTCATGGATATGGTGCCGCCGCACCACGCCGCTGCGCGGATCGGTGGAAAGGCGGCCGCTGGGAAAGACAAACTGCCAACCCCACTCCCGAGGAGCGTTGGGATATTTACGCGCCAGGGCCTCGGGCAGATACACCTCGCCTAAGCCCTGGGCCAGGTCTTCCTCGTGCAGCCGCCGCACCTCGGCCAGATGATCCCGCAAAGGCGCCTGCACCCCCTGGGGCAGCGGTACCACCCGGTCCTTTTGGCCCTTGCCGTCACGGACCATAATCTGCCCCAGGTCGAAATCGACATCCTGCACCCGCAGGCGGACACATTCCATCAGCCGCAGGCCGGTGCCGTAAAGCAGCGAGGCCATCAGATGATGCAGGGCGCTGATCTCCCGCAGGGCCTCCAGCAACCGCGCCGTTTCCGCCCGACTGAGCACCACCGGCAACCGCCTGGGCCGCTTGGCCCGCACAAAATCGGCCAACTCCCCCACCTCGCGCCCCACCGCCTCCCGGTAAAAAAAGACCAGGGCGTTGAGGGCCTGGCTTTGGGTACTGGCCGCCACCCGGCCCTCCACCGCCAGCTTTTGCAAAAACGAGGCGATTTCCACCTCGCCGGCCACCGCCGGCTCCCGCTCCTCCAAAAAGCGTAAATACCGGCAGGCCCAGGCAAGATAAGCCTGCTCGGTGCGAATGGCGTAACGCCGCCGCCGGATGGCAAGCACCAGTGCATCCAGCAGTTTTTCATGCCGACCGCGCACGGCATCCAGCAAGGGCGCCTGCCCCTTCGGCGTGGTGCTGGGCAACACCCCCTGTTCCCGGGCAATGCTGGGGTGATCCACCGCCAATTCCTGGGCGGAATTAAGCCAGTACTCCCAATTCACTTCCTTCTCGCAGGCAGCCCCGGCAAGCTGCAGCAAATTCCGTATAGCATCCACTGCCTGGCGAAACTGCCAGTCCTCAATTCTGTCTTTACGCCCCAACTCTTCCAGGTAACGGTTAACCTCCGTGGCATCAAGCTCCCGCAGCTTGCGACCCTCCAGCGATTTCACAAAAGCCTCGGCCCGCCTGACATACCAGCGTGCCACCTTCGGTCTAACTCCGCGCTTATTGATCAAATCAAGATAACGATCCCAAAAAACTTCGACCTTTTTGTTTGGCGTTGACTTAGTTTGCGGCATCAGGTAGCCTCCCGATAATAAACAGTTATCAGAGGGGGATTAACAGCGGCCCGAACCAAATAATACACAGAATTGACTCAAAATCAATAGGTCGCTTTCTGCCTAGTTATATATTTTACCAATTCTGTCTAAACCACTGTTCAATTGAATGGATCCGAAGAAATCGGACAATAAAATGCCAATAGATGAGTCTCATCCGGTACTGAATGTACCGACGAAAAATATTAAATTATGGCGGTACTTGGATTTGCCTGCCTTTTTCTCTTTGTTAGTGGACTCTAAACTATGCTTTTCTAGAGCTGATCTTATGGAGGACAAATTCGAAGGGACCTTTCCTAAGTTGAACGGTCAACTGCTTGACGAGTGGGCAAACATTCAGATCGCGAGAGGAGAGTTGAACCCAGGATACAAAAATTTGTCGCGGACATTAACCCAAGATAAAACTCATGCTTTTTTGAGCTGTTGGTGTCAGGAAGACACTGAAATGGTTCATATGTGGAAAATATACTCGAAGGAGTATGGCGTAGCTATCGAGACTTCTTATGAAGACCTGAAGCTGTCGATAAATGACAACGAAAACATCTATCCGACGCAGATAAGTTACATTAATTTCGAAAAAGACATTTTGGACTGGAAGCAAAATTTGCTGTCCATTTACACCGTCAAAAGAGCTGAATACAAATCAGAATGCGAGTTTAGACTAATAATATCTCATCCTAGGCAGATAGAAGATCAGCTGCTCAAGTACAAAACACATGAAGAAAAAGCTCTACCTAGCAAACATCTCTATGGTAGAACAAAAGTAATCAAAATCAATGTAGATCTAAGTAAGCTTATAAAGATTGTTCATATTTCGCCTTTTGCTCCGGAGTGGTATAATGAGCTCGTCAAAAGCACATTGATAAAGCTTGGGTACGGCGATATACCAACTCGAGTCTCTGAGCTGTAAAATTGAACAAGGCCAAGCACAGCGACAGCTTTTTCGTTACGGCTTCGCCTCCACTACAAAGCTGCGCGTGTTGGCAGCGTTAGGCGTCATAAAACCAAAAAGGAGAGACCACATGAAAAGTCGAATATTTCTGATTGCAATTTTGCTCATCTTCGCGACCAGCGCTGCCGCTCAAGGTTACGAGATCAAACGTGCGTCGGACGGACCGTTTTCGTTTTCAATATCTGGCATAAAAATTAATGAAGGCTCTAGCCTGACACGCGAGAGCATTCTTTTTAACGATCCAAGTGCCCCTGTTGAGCTTAAATCTCACTCTACACAGATTATTTACAAAGACCGCGGTTTTAGGTTTTCTGGAAGTACGGAACTGGATGCAAAGCAACCGATAGTGGCCATTCAAGTCAGAACTATACTCTATGACGTGTTTGGGCAGCACATGAAAAATCTTGCAAACACAGAGCCTAAGGATTTCAGTCCGGGAACTGCCAATATAACCGGCGAATGGCGCGCTTTTGACAACGACATCACGAGAATGCTTAC
The DNA here is from genome assembly GCF_029210385.1 of Desulfurivibrio dismutans. Classification (GTDB taxonomy): domain Bacteria; phylum Desulfobacterota; class Desulfobulbia; order Desulfobulbales; family Desulfurivibrionaceae; genus Desulfurivibrio; species Desulfurivibrio dismutans. The sequence continues at coordinate 326,794 of NZ_JARGDQ010000003.1, forward strand.
TACTGTGACCTATGTCGCTCGTGTCCGTCTCGCAGACGGAACTCAGTGGGTTTTTGATGCGGACAATCTACAACTTGCTTTATCAGGTTTGAATCTTGAGCAAAAGATTGGTGAAACAGACGAAGAGTAACGCCCAACAAGGCCACCCAGCCGACGCTCGTTCCTCGCGCGGCTGATGGCAGCGTTATGGTACAAGTCGTATTTACATGCAAAGTAAAGTTGATGTGCCATTGGTCAAATATTCTACAAAGGTAATGGAGATATTGCATGGCATCCCGAGATCGCTACAATATAGATATTATATGTTCCAGCTGTGGAGAAAAATGTGTAATTGGGATATCCGAAAACGACTATATACACATGAGTAAAGATCGGCGCGCTGTTGATTATGTTGAGGGCAATTTTAACGCCAGCATGAAAGATCAAAATACAGTTAAAATTTCATGTAAAAATTGTGGAAAAGATAATTTCTACCCCTAACATTCTTATTGTAATGTTTGCCTAAGAAAATTGGAGGACAATGGTGACAAGATATTATGAGTTTTTCATAAGCGTTGTTATTCTTTCATTATTATTAATTATAGTTAGCCCATTGAAAAGTAATGCATATTACGCTGGTAAAAACTGGACAACTTGGTCTGCAGGCTCAAAATTTCTTTATATATCAGGATATTATGATGGAATGAAAAATGGTGCTAGTATGATGCATTATCAAATGTCAAAAGAATGTGCTAATGAAAAAAAGAAATTCCATATAGAAACGCCAGGTGGAAATTATGATGTATTTCAGAAGTTTCCACCTGACTATTCAATTCAATTCAGCAAAAATAATATTGATATTTATGATATAAATCAAATTGTTGCTGGGGTTGATGCATGTTTTTCTAACTTCAAGAATATGCACTTATCGGTACAGCAGTGTGTAGGTTTCGCCGAGAGAGGTATAAATGGGACTAGTCAAAAAGAAATTGAGGAATATCTAGAAATGTGTCGTTCATTAAATACTGGGTCAAATTAATCGACTCCTCGACGTAACGAATGGAATTGGCCAGCGACAAAAAGATTGCCCAAACAGGAGACTATCCATGACAACAATTATCGCTATGTTTTCTGGATACGTATTCTATTCAAACGGAATATGGTGGGCATTGGTTACGGTAATAATCTCAGGAGTCTTGCAAGAGATTTCTAAAAGGTCAATGGGTAACCAATATAAATTCGCTCTGGAAAATGGCTATTCTCATGAGCAAGCAACAGAGGCAATATCTGACAAGCTCACGCAAATAAACATGGTTTTGACAATTATTATTCTAATTCATGGGGCCTATTCATTGATAGAAGTCATGCGGTAGTCTTATTACAAATCATTGTATTGGTAATATTAATGGAAAATATTATTCGTGTATTTGGGTTATTGGTTTACTTTTCCGTAGTTTATTTCGTTTTCAGTGGCTTGATATGGATTTATAAATCAGCCAAGGAAGGCAGTAGCCGTATAACATTAATGTACTTATGTCAATGGTTCTTTGCTATCATTTGTTTAATTGTATTTACAATGTTTGATTGGAGTAAGCTACATCTCTTTTGGATAATCCCGGTTGGTTTTTTTGTCTCTCTCAGTCCACCTGGTAGGGCTCTGGGTCGTTTAGTTGGTATGATAACCGCAATTGTTTTCGGACATCCTGGCAGAAACAAATGACATTTTTCCAACAATAAAATAAACCTGACCGCGAGCACCGCTGCTATATTGATGCAGGCTCCTTGGCGCGGCAGGTTATTAATGCGTTCGGCCACCAACCCAATAATTACGAAGATGAATTTTTCACCCAAAATGGTAGAATCCGGAAAACTCTAAAAAGATTCTACATCTGAGGCGTGCTCGTTATGTATCAAATTGAAAATACGATAGATATTGACAAATCTTTTATTTTAAAAGAAGACGAAGCGACTTACCATTCTCGCTGTTCCGGAGAGCTACTGCACAGCCGGGAACGCTATCGTCTGATAGATCTTTTCTGTGGAGCCGGAGGCATGTCGTTAGGGTTTTCAGAGGTTTTCGGCCAACCGTTCCAATCTGTCTGGGCAAATGACTATAATCAATTTTGCGGCGACACTTATAATGAAAATTTCGGCCCTCATTGTGTTGTCGGAGACATTGTCGAAATACTGGACCAAGGGAAAATCGAGATACCAAAAGCTGATGTTGTAATTGGTGGCCCTCCCTGCCAAGGTTTCAGTCTCTTAAATAAAAATCGCGAAAATGACCCTCGCAAGGAATTGTGGCGGCCATACTTAGAAGTTGTTGAACGATCCGGGGCATCAATTTTTATTATGGAGAATGTCCCCCAATTGCTTGGCACCTTCGAGCATGGTGAAATCGTCGGAGCGGCAAGGTCTCTCGGCTTCCGAGTCTGGCAGGAAAAATTAATTGCTGCAGATTATGGGGTTCCTCAAACTCGAACCAGAGCATTCATCATAGGTTGTAAATTCGCCGATCCGGCAGTGTTATTTCCACCTCGGAAAACCCATTTTAATCCTAATGGGAACGGCAAACCGTTAACTCTTCCTTTTAATAAGGTGGAATACCTGTCAACTCCTCCGAAGTGGAAAACAGTAAGAGACGCTATTGCCGATTTACCGGCGCCCGAGGGGACGGAAATAAGAAATGTCCCCCCCCCCTTAGATTTGCATTTTGGGAGAACCCCAACTGAATTAAGCCGCAAAAGATATCGAGCAATTCCGCGAGAAGGGATGAACCGATTTGATCTCCAGAGAATTGCTCCGGAGTTAACCCCAAAATGCTGGATTAGAAAGAAATCAGGAGGAACGGACCTGTTTGGCAGACTTTGGTGGGACAAACCGTCTGTAACGATACGCACCGAATTTTTCAAACCTGAAAAGGGTCGCTATTTGCACCCTAAACAGCACAGGCCGATCACCCATCGGGAAGCGGCACGATTTCAAAGTTTTCCTGATAGTTTTAAATTCTTGGGTTCCAAGATAGAGGTAGCCAAACAAATCGGCAATGCCGTGCCGCCTTTACTTGCGGCACGAGTGGCAGATGTCGTTAGATTACTACTTGATCAAAAATATGGGAAATGGACGTCTTCTCAAGAGCAAAACGAAGTCAAATTATGTCGCGGGTAGGTGGCAAAAACACCAAGCCGGAAATAGCCGTCCGCTCTCTACTACACAGTTTGGGATATAGATTCAGGCTCCACCGAAAAGACTTGCCGGGAAAGCCTGATATAACATTGCCGAAGTATAAAAAAGTTATCTTTGTTCATGGCTGCTTTTGGCATGGACATGAAGATTGTCCACGCTCTAAGCGTCCCTCAACCAATGAAGAATTTTGGCGTGAGAAATTGGATAAGAACATCGAACGAGACAAAGAAACTGTTACTGCTCTAAAGAAATTAGGTTGGGATGTACTAACTGTTTGGGCCTGTGAAGTGAAGGACACGAATAAACTGAAGACCAAGCTCCTTTCATTTCTCGGAAGGTGATAAGAGAGTATCGGATATGAAATCTGAAAAAATCAGAAATGAACTGCAGGAATTATTAACCAATTTTGAACAGGAATTAAAATCCGACAGTTTACGAAACAAAGTTCTCTCTCTTGTCCCTTGTTTTAGCCATTTGCGTGACCTCGGGAAATCTCTTATTCCCTCCACTATTGCAAGAAGCGCCAGAGACCGTATCCTCCATTATTTTCAAAAATATCCGGCAGTAATAATAAGTGGTGATGAGCTGCTTGTCGTTTCCGGCATCCAAGAATACGCCCGTAGGGTTCGAGAGTTAAAGGTACAGTTCGGGTGGTCGATTGTCAGCGGTCTGACAGCCAAGCAAATGGCGGAAGAAAACGAATTTCCTCTACCGAATATTGACGCAACATCAATGGGGCCTTCCGATTATATATTGCTTTCTCCACAGCAAGACAGGGATGCGGCCCACCGTTGGAACCTTGCCAATGAAATTAGAAGAGAAAACATTTCCGTCCGCGACAAAATATTGAAATATTTGAGGGCGAACGTCGGTCAAAAAGTGACCGGCGAGGAATTGAAATATTTAGCAAAAGATAGGTCGGAGTGGGCAAGAAGAGTCAGAGAATTACGCACAGAATTTGGTTGGCCTGTTGTAACCCAAAATACCGGCCGACCGGATATTGAAGTAGGAATGTATCTACTTGAGGCTGATCGCCAAAGCCCTGAACATGACAGGCATATACCCGACCCGGTAAAAAGAGAGGTGCTTCGGAGGGATAATTACAAATGCACCCTATGTAATTGGTCCCACGAAGAATGGAATAGATCAGACCCGCGCCACTTGGAGTTACACCACAAAAAACACCATGCCAAGGGCGGCGACAACACGGAAAGCAACCTGATTACCGTTTGTACGGTTTGCCATGACGAAATACACAGGAAAAAATCATAATAACGGCGAGGCCGAACCAGGCGCTGCACATTGACCGCAAGGGGCGCGGGCTTATAGCCTGTTGCCCCTTTTGTGTTTCCGGTGATTGTGGCAACCGCTGAGTTCCCTTGCGGCAAGTGAGCTTAGCGTTATGAGTAAAAAGAATGGGGGAAGCACTTGGCCGTACCTGACTTTCAATCATTGATGTTGCCGTTGCTCAAGTTTTCCGCTGACGGTGAAGAACACACGATGCAGGAAGCTCGTGATGGACTGGCTGAAATTATGGGCCTGTCCCAAGAAGACCTTGAGAAAAGGCTGCCAAGCGGTCGGCAAGCTACATTCGCAAACCGGGTAGCCTGGGCGAAAGTTTACCTGACCCAGGCTGGAGTCTTGGAATCGCCAAAACGTGGGAAATTCTATATTTCTGACCGTGGCCGTAAAATTCTTGCAGAGGGCCCGGAGCGAATAGACATCAAGTATTTGGAGCGGTTTGAAGAGTTTCAGCAGTTCCGGCAGGCAAGCAACAAGAACCGAACCGAAAAAGTAACCCACACAGGCGACGACGAAACATCGTCTACGACTCCCGAGGAAACATTAGAGCAAGCTTATCAGCAGTTACGGGACGAAGTGGCAAATGAGCTGCTTCATCTCATCAAAAGCAATACGCCGGATTTTTTCGAGAAGTTGGTCGTTTATCTTATTGTTTCAATGGGGTATGGCGGTTCCGTCAAAGAGGCCGGAAAGGCCACTCGAAAAACAGCGGATGAAGGCATTGATGGCGTTATCAAAGAAGATCGTCTCGGCCTGGATGCTATCTACCTGCAGGCCAAGCGGTGGGAGGCTGTTGTTGGTCGGCCAGAGATCCAAAAGTTTGTCGGTGCCCTTCATGGGCAGCGAGCCAAGAAGGGTGTATTTATTACCACCAGTCGTTTTTCAAAAGAAGCACTAGACTACGTTGGTCAAATTGAACCCAAGGTGGTGTTGATAGATGGCTCAGATCTTGTTCAGCTCATGATTGATCACAGTGTTGGTGTCAGTTCTGCGGCGGTGTACGAAGTCAAAAAGGTAGATACGGACTTCTTCATCGAGGATTAAGCGAGATGCCACGCCCCGATATAGTCCAAGATTTCGTCCGCACCCCACTTTTTTGGGTACACTTTTACATTGCCGGTGACAGCTGCCGTCCGGCATGTCAAAGAAAAAAATCCACCCCTAAAACAGCACTGCGATATCCCACCGGTTGTTGCGTGATGCGCAATATGATATCTTTCTAGTATGATCAAGTCGTTTCGACACAAGGGACTCCGGCGTTTCTATGAAGCAGGGAGCGTTGCCGGCATTCAGCCACAGCACGCTTCCCGGCTCAGGATGCAGTTGGCGGCTTTTGAAACCGCGGTCACCATCGAGGATATGGATATTCCGGGGTTTCGGTTGCATCCGCTGAAGGGACGTGGGCGCGGCAGGTGGTCGATTTGGGTCAACGGCAACTGGCGATTGACCTTCGAGTTCCATGATGGCAACGCATATATTCTGGATTACGAGGACTATCACTAATGGCTATGCACAATCCCCCCCATCCTGGCGAGTTCATCCGTGACGTCTACCTTGCGCCCTTTGGTTTCAGTGCGCGCTATCTCGCGTCGAAGCTCAATGTGTCGCCTTCGACGGTCGCCCGGGTCCTTCAGGGACGGAGTGCGGTCAGTCCGGAGATGGCCTTGCGTTTGTCCAAGACCTTGGGGCGATCGCCGGAGAGCTGGCTTGCGATGCAGGACCAGCATGATCTTTGGAACGCTCGGCAGAAGGTGAGCCTGGAAGGCGTCGAGGCACTGCGCCTCAAGGACACCAACAAAGCGATGCGGTCTGAGCCCTGACGCGGGGTCTTCTGCGGTCGCTGAGCCTCTGCCAGGCCACGAAATAGAGAAACAAGGCGAAAGATATGCCGAGAAGACCAAGACCGCCGGAAACAAAACGAAGCGAACATTGGCTACGCTTGATGGTGCGCGAGTATTCTGGCCTGTTGGATACAGCTATCGCCGAAGCCTTCGGTTGGCAAGCGACGACGATAGACTGGCGCTCGCCGATTCAGGATGACGACTACGCGGAATACTACGATCAGGCGTTTCTCGACCGTCTGCTTGTTAACGACCTGACAATGCCTCTTGATGAATTCTGGCCCAAGAGCGGCCCACGCTGGGACGGGCTGGCCCGCACCTCAGACGACAGACTGATCCTCATTGAAGCCAAGGCCCACATTGACGAGGCCGTCGATTATCGAAGCAAGGCTTCGGGCGATGCGCTCCGCAGAATCAAGCAGCGTTTGGAAGAAGCCAAGACCGCATTCCGTGCAAGCAATGATGCCTGCTGGCATGCGCCACTCTACCAAATGGCTAACCGTCTCGCCCACCTCTACTACCTAGCCGGGATTAACAAGAAGGATGCCTACCTCGTTTTCATTGACTTTGCAAACGCGCCGGATGTTCCTCAACCGGCTTCTCGTGAAGAATGGCAGGGGGCCGCTCGTCTTGCCTACAAGTGTCTTGGATTAAAGGACAGCAAACTGGCGAGGCGGGTGACAACCGTCATCGTGGATTTGAAATATGGAAGCGGCCAACCATCGGCTGGTGCGTACGCGCTACCGCGCGCCGCACAGTTGTAACGTTACAATTCAAAAAAAACTTGCCTCAGTCTGTTGTGGAGTTTATGGTTTTAAGTATAAACTTCAACCAGGTTTAAGAGGTAACACAGTGCAAGCCACAGCTAAAGACCTTCGATTCCACTCCAAAGAATTATTGAACACCGTTAAAAGGGGCGAAGAAGTAGTTATCACATACAGAGGGAAGCCTTGCGCCAAGCTCGTCCCCATAGAAGAAGAAAAAAAGACATCTCCTGAAACCAACGAATTATTTGGCATATGGAACGACAACGCACAAGCAGAAAATGTAGAAAACTACATTAGAACAGTTAGAAAAGGGCGTTTCAATGCTAATTGATACCGATGTGTTCATCTGGTACATGCGAGGTAACACAAAGGCGTTAGATGAATTAGAAAAGCATAGAAACTTCTCTCTATCCGTCGTCACCTACATGGAACTAGTCCAAGGAATGAGGAACAATAAAGAGCTAACAGCACTCCGCAAGGCTTTAAAAAGCTGGAACTGCAACATTATCTACTTAAGTGAAGAAATCTCAAGCAAGGCCATGTTCTATGTTGAACAGCACTACCTGAGTCACTCCATGCAAATTGCCGACGCCTTAATTGGGGCCACCGCAGCATCCTACGGAATGCCCTTATTAACAGGAAACGATAAACACTACAAAGTTGTAAAAGAAATATCTCTCAAAAAATTCAGGCCATAAATAAACAAGTTATGTATAACCATAACAGGCACCACGATCATCGCCATGGCGCTAGCTGACAGCGCGACTGCCAGGGATGATGACCCTGATCTCCCTCGCCATCGCCGTAGCCTTCATTTTTTCGTGGGAGGTCCAGCTCGGTTTCGTTCAGGCGGATGCCATCTGGTGGGAGTTGGCCACGTTGGTGACCATCATGCTGCTGGGCCACTGGATCGAGATGCGCTCGGTCGCACAGGCGCAGGGCGCGCTCCAGGAGCTTGCCAAGCTCCTCCCGGATACCGCGCCCGGGTCACTGATCAGGGCGAGGAGAAAGTCCCGCTCATATAAATGAGGCGTCATAGTGAAAACACTGACTTTCAGGTATTGGGATCGCATTCGTTCCAGCTTATGGTTCATTCCCACGGTGATGGCCCTAGCCGCGGTGTTTTTGGCCTTCATAAGCGTCTCTTTGGATAGGCCGGTGACGAACTGGTTGTTGCGTTCGTGGGGCTGGACATTCACCGGCGGAGCAGAGGGGGCCAGCTCCGTGCTGGGGATCATAGCCGGATCAATGATCACCATCGCTGGAGTTGT